>CAVVEI010000024.1:0-5142 GCA_963747275.1 uncultured Actinomycetes bacterium | reverse complement strand
AAAACCCACCACGCCGCCTTTGGGTATCTCCAGATCGAGACTATCGACGGCTACCAGATCCCCGAACTTCTTCGTCAGCCCTTGTTATGACGCCCATCGGACTCTCCTTTCGCACGAATGTGAGCGCACGCTCACATGGTGGCCGGGAGTATATGTGAGCGGGCGCTCACATGTCAAGTGGGGGTGCCGGTCGGCCCTGGCCACGCGCCGCAACCTTCCCCGTGCTCTAATGGACCTGAAGCGCGCGACGCGCGGCAGCACGCGCGCGGCCGCGGCGCGACACCCACGCCGACACCGGGAGGCCCTCATGAAAGCAGTCGTCTACGACCGATACGGCCCGCCCGAAGTGCTGCACCTGGCCGAGGTGCCCAAGCCGGTGCCCCGCGACGACGAGGTGCTCATACGCGTGCGCGCCAGCACCGTGTCGGCCCCGGACTTCCGCTGCCGCAGCTTCACCGTGCCCCGCACCTACTGGCTGCCCGCCCGCCTGGCCCTGGGCGTCTTCAAGCCCCGCCAGCGGATACTCGGCGCCGAGCTCTCCGGCGACATCGAAGAGGTGGGCAAGCGCGTCACCCGCTTCAAGCCCGGCGACCAGATCTTCGCCGCCACCCTCCTCCGCTCCGGCGGCTACGCCGAGTACGCGTGCCTGCCCGAGAACGGCGTGATCGCCCTCAAGCCCGCCAACATGACCTACGAAGAAGCCGCCGCGGTGCCCGTGGGCGCCCGCGCGGCGCTGCACTTTCTCAAGAAGGCCGACATCCAGCCCGGCCAGAAGGTGCTGGTCTACGGAGCCTCGGGCAGCGTCGGCACCTTCGCCGTACAGCTGGCCAAGTACTTCGGCGCCGAGGTCACCGCCGTCTGCAGCGGCGCGAACCTCGACCTGGTGCGCTCCCTGGGCGCCGACCACGCCATCGACTACGCCACGGAGAGCTTCGCCGCGCAGGGCCCCGTCTACGACGTCATCTTCGTGGCCGTGGACAAGGCCCGCTTCGCCGACTGCCTGCGGGCCCTCAAGCCGGGCGGCATCTTCCTGGACGCCACCACGCCGCTGCGCACCCCGCACATGCGCTGGGCGGCCCTGACCACCGACAAGACCATAGTCACCGGGGAGCACCCACCCGCGACGGCCGAGGCCCTGGACTTTCTGCGCGGCCTCATCGAAGCGGGCAAGCTGCGCTCAGCTATCGACCGGACCTACCCGCTGGAGCAGATAGTCGAGGCCCACCGCTACGTCGACCTCGGGCACAAGAAGGGGAATGTGGTCATCACGGTGTAGGGCGCCGCTCGTCTTGACAAACAGGCGCAGTTGCCCCCTAATGCCAAGGTGGGTGGGTTCAGTACTGCCGCTCCCGCCTGTCACGTTTTCGGTCCATCGGTCGGCAGCCATCCGGGTTGTTATGGAGGTTTCAGATGCTCAAGAAGCTGGGCATAGCGGAGCTCGTCGTGGGGCTTCTGGTCGGCGCTTTCGCTCTCGTCTGGTGGCTGGCCATTGCTCCTCAGTTGGTCAAGCTGCCCAGCGACATCGACAGCACCATGGAGCTCGAAGGTACGCTGACTCTGTACGTGGACGAGACCTCCGGTGCCAGGCTGGGCGACGGCAACGAGAAGACGTATCCCATCACCGCCACCCGATCGTTCGTCGCTCTACCCGATCTCTTCACCTCCAGCACAGGCTTCTTCGAAGACAAGATGCTGCTCACTGTGGGCGATAAGACCGCAGACCCCGCAGATAGCCCACTACGCCCTGAGTCGCACGTCGCGCAAGTGCGTGGACAGCGATGAGAACTGGGCTTACGCCGATGACAACCACGTGGACCGAGCCGGTGTCTACGGCCCGTTGTTCCCCCCTGGGCTGAAAGTGGGTGAGACACTCTCTGTCTACTACGACGACCCGGCCAAGGCCTTCGATGTAACAGTGGTGGAGGAAATAGACGACTGGAACCAGCTGGGCATCACGGTAGTCAAGATCGACGCCTCCAGGCCCTCGGCCCCCTATGACCCCGAGGCCGCTGAAGTTCTGCTGATGCGGGGCCGGGGCCTGCCCACCCAGGTATCGCTCAATCAAGTCAAGGCCGCATTGAAACTGAACCTCAACATCAGCAGCTCGGTTTCGCTACCGTTCGGCCAGTCCGTTCCCACCAGCGGGGCTATCCCTGAAGCCGCCAAAGCAGCCGTCGCCCAGATACAGGAGGTCGTGGACGCTCATCCGCTGACCATCGCCTACAGCCAAGAGAGCAGCGACTTCTACTACATCGAGCAGGTCACCGGCGCCACGGTCGGGGTGACCTTCGACCGCACCACTTCAATCAACATAGATACCTCCGTAGCCCAAGCGGTCAACGACCTGTTGGGCGGCTACACCACTCTTCCCCTGGTCGGGTCGAAGATCGCCGCGGCGCTGGCGAGAGTCGACGAGGTGGCCGATTCTTATCGAGACCCCTACGCTGCCTTTAGCCAGAAGATCACCATGACCGACGCCAGCCAGGCCGAGATGGCCCAGACGGCCAAGGAGAAGATCTCTGCTTATGAACTGGGCCACCTTCCGCATCCCGGTGATAGCCGGAGCGGTGGCGGTGCTGCTTCTGGTGCTGGGTCTGCTGGGGGTAGTGCTGGGGCGCAAGAAGAAGGCTGCCTAGCGCCGCTGACCGGTGCGCCTTCTGCTTATCCAGTCCACATTCACTCACCCCTTCGCCTCTCGCTCTGCCTCCGCTGCCCGCTCAGCCACCGCGACCGTCACCTTCCGTCTCGTCTTGAGCCAGTCGACGAGTCCTTTGATTGCGAGACCCAGCAGCCGTAGCGCGTCAAGCACCCCTAACCAGCGAGAAGGGTCACCGCCACACTAAGGAAACCGTGAAAACCAGTCTTGTCGCGTGGATCGGCTTTGGTGCCTCTCAGTCTTGCGTGCTCCCCGGCTGCCTCAGCATCTCCCACATGGGCAGGGCGAGCTTGTCCAGGGTGATGCGCTGCATCAGGTCGAACCCGAAGTGCTCGTACAGACGCACGTTCTCTTCGGTCTCTGTCTCCAGATAGATGGGCAGCCCCTCACCGTCACATCGCTCGATAAGAGCCCGCAGCAACGACCCTCCCAGGCCCTGGCCTTGGTGGGCGGTCGTAACCCCCAGCATTTGCAGATATACGTACGGCCTTCCCCCGGTGATGCGCGCGCGATCAGAATCGAGCACCCTCAGCTCGGCCATCCTTCTGCCGGCGTTGACCCCCATCCTCATGGCGGACCCCAATGCGCCCGCCCGGAACATGCGCCACAGGGACATGCGCGAGAATCGTCCCGGCAGGATGGCCGCGATGCCTTCGAGCCCCTCCGAGGTCGCATAGACCTCCCCGTACTTGAGACTGTGTCTTACCGGCACCTCGAAGCAGGCTCGATACTTGCGATTCAGGTCGGACTCCCCCTCAAAGATCTTCTGCCACAGCGGGTCCAGCGAGAAGGCGTCGGCCATGGCCGCTCCCGCACGCGCCACGTCGCGCGAGGTGAGGCGATAGAGACCATCCATGCTTGACGACATCAGTGTTCTCCTTGGCTTGCCTTGTCGAACTCGTACCGCACCCGACCGCGGCCCCTCACTTCAGAAAGTGCTCCGCGAAGTAAGTCACCAACTCGGCCACCTTGATGCCGGTCTGCCCATCACCGCGGTTGGTCATCACTATGACAGCGTTCTTTTCGCCCACGAAGACGATGATGGTGCAATAGAACATCGTGTTAGAGCCGTCATGCACCAGACACACGCCTCCCTGACCGTTAGTGGCGACCCCCCAGCCCAGAGCGTAGTCGGAGAGACGCACTCGGATGAGTTCGTCCACCACCGACTGTGTGACGAGCGGCCGGCCCGTCTCGCCCGCTTCTGCTGACCAGAACACAGGCACGTACTTCTCGAGGTCGGCGAGGTTGGCGTGCACCGTCCCGGCAGGCCCAAGGGCTGCAGGATTGTCGGCCTCATCCGAGGCCGGGTCGACAGGCTCGGGCGAGTGCCCCCAAGGCGCACCCGGGGAGGCCGCGTCACCCTTGCCGGCGGCTGGGGGCCCGAAGCCCGCGCTGCTCATGCCAAGCGGCGTAAAGATCTCCTGTTGCATGAGCGTCTCCCACGTCTTGCCAGTCACCTTCTCAGCCATGTGACCCGCGACCACGTAGCCCAGATTGGAGTACAGAAAGGCCGACCCTGCCGCGGATTCGGGGGCGAGTGAGAGCGTCTCCTGCACCAGCCTGGCTCGGTCGCGCCCCGCCTGCGAGTCGTACGGGAAGAAGGTGGCCCAGGCCATCGCAGGTAGCTCAGCCGGAAGGCCCGCCGTATGAGACAGCAGCTGCTCCAGGGTGACCGCGCGGTACTCATCCCTCATAGGGTACTGAGGCCCCAGCACCTCGGCCACCGTAGTCGACCACGAGAGCTGTCCGCGGTCGACGAGTATGCCGCAAAGAAGGGCCGTCATAGCCTTGGTGTCTGACCCGATGTGAAAGCTGTCGGATACGGTCACAGGTGCCGGGTTCCCCCGTTCGCGCACCCCCGCGGCCCCCTGGTAGATGACCTCGCCGTTCTTGATCACGCCTACGACCACGCCCGGCAGTCCGGTTTCCGGGTCGCTGGTGTATTGCCGCAGAACGTCTTCCGGATCTGCTGCCGCCCCAAGTGCGGTCGTAGATGTAGCCGGCGCAGACTCGTTCCCGCCGCACGCGACAAGCGCGGCGGCCAGCAACATGATCATCACGAAGACAAGAGTGCGTGTACCTCGCATGGGAGTGTCCTTTCGGCCTCTCGGGGCCTTACACGAGTTCGATGCTAGTCACAGTCCTGGCCAGGTGCAAAGGATACCGCTCCCGACACGACCCAGACTGCAACCAATGACCGATCAAGTTCCACGCGCGGCATCCTAGGGTATTCTGGCTGCGAAACATGGCAAGACAAGCCGGCATCAAGGTGAGAAGACCATGAGAACTGTCGCCATAGTCATCGAGAGAGCGGGCCGCAACTACTCCGCCTACGCCCCCGAAGTGCCCGGATGCATCGCCACCGGCGCCACACCCAAGGAGGCCGAGGACAACATGCGAGTCGCCCTGGAGCTTCACCTCCGCGGCATGGCCGAAGACGGCCTCGAAGTCCGGTCTGACGACGTCGTCGTGAGGCAGGTCAC
>CAVVEI010000023.1:0-49815 GCA_963747275.1 uncultured Actinomycetes bacterium | reverse complement strand
GCGAGCAACCCGGGGCAGCGAGGCACAGCACGATCAGGCTCGATGCGACGAATATGGGCGCGATTCTCATGTGGCTAAGCATACCGCGCAGAACCCGGGCGATACTGCCTGGGCTCAGGGCCGCTCGCTGTCGCCGACCAGAGGCAGCAGTTGGTCGCACATCCAGCCCACGTACTGGCGGCACTTGTCGTTGCCGCCACTTGCGACGAAGGCCTCGTGGCCCCCGGGAGTGGTGAGGTCGAATCCGGTGAGGTCGCGGCAGCGGAGTGCCCCGAACTCGGCGCCGAACGAGAGTACGAAATCCTGCAGCGCTCTGCGCGACGTAGCCGGGCCCGCCGACTCCGTATCCAGGTGATCCTGCAGACCTAAGGCAAGGGCGGCTCCGGTCACGGCCCCGCAGGTCTCGCCCGTGCCGGCGACTCCGCCACCGAACTGTCGGGCCAGGGCGGTGAGGCCTATGTCCTCTCCCTTGATCAACAGCACGAAGCGCAGCACAGCTTGGGCGCAGTTGATGTGACCCGGGCCCTGGTCGCTGAACATGGCCAGCACGTCCGCCTTGGCCTCGGCCGGGCGTATCGGTGAGGTGTTCAACAGCCCTCCTCCAGGTTGTCGAGTAGGTGCAAGGCGAGGGTCAGCAGGGAGCCGACTGCGATAAGTGCTCCGATGACCACTATGCCCAGGCTGAAGTGGCCGCGCTGTCCCACATAGCCGAGTATCTGCGGCAGCAGTCCTCCACCCACCAGAAAGGCTACAGGGGTGGAGAAGGCGGTAGCCAGGCTGCGGTAGGTAGGCTGGACTATGCGCGAAAGGGCGGCGAAGGCGGGCGGGAAGAAACAGACGGCCAGACCCGCCATCAAGACCACGCTGATCTTGAGCGCCACGCCGGACAGCACTCCCACCAGCACGGTCACCAACCCGGTCAGGAGTAACGCCAGGCCCATCACGCGCTTCTCTCCCAGCTTGGAGGTCAGCCAACCCGCCAGAAAGACCGTGATCACGGGGGCGATGTTGGCCAGCCCCACCAGGGTGTTGGCTCCGTCGGTGGTCATCTCGCGCTCCGTCGTAAGGTACAGGGGCAACATCGTATAGACGCCTACCTGCGCGCCCATGCCCAGGGCGAAGAGGGCGATCATGAGCCAGAACGAGCGCGTCTTCACGACCGGCCCCACGAACGCCTTGTTGGGCGGGTCACCGGGGAACGCGCCTACGCCGCCCAAAAAGAACCAGAGCCAAGAGCCCAGCAGAGCGCAGAAGCCGGCCACCCACAACAGGGTCGTCGTTCCACGAGAACCAGTTGAGCAGCAGCACCGCCAAGAGCGGCGACGCCACCAGGCTGAGGGCGGGGGCCATCTGCTGGATGGAGAGGGCCTTACCCCAATCTTGCTTGCGCACCATGGCCGTGATGGTGGCCACGGAGGAGGGAACGTGCAGGCCCACCAGGATGCCGATGGCGAAGAAGACGGCACGCAGACCCCAGACCGAGGTGGCGAAGTAGGCACCCACCAGCGAGAGGGCGATGCCGAAGAGCGAGAGCAGCAGGGCACCGCGGTGCTTGATGAGGGTGGAGACGATGCCGGCCAAGAATGACCCCACCAGGGCTCCGAGGGCGGAGGCCAAGAAGAGCGAACCGGCCTGACTGGGGTTGATCACCAGGTTCGGGTCCTCAGCCATTGCCGGCAGCAGCGGAGGGAAGATGAAGCGCGCCAAGAAGGTGGAGAAGAACATGGCGGTCAGAAGGGCGATGGAGCCCACGACCATGCGCAACGGTTGGGGGGTGGGGCAGGACTTGGCCATTTTCACTCTCCTGGCGAGGTGCGCCTTGCGGCGACCCTAGGTGTAGATGTCCCTCTTCGCGAAAGCGGCCATGCCGCCGGCCACAAGAATACAGGACCCCACAAGCATGAGTACCGCTGCCAGGAAGCGGATGTCGCCGTCGATGGCGTTGCCCAGATGGTAGAAGAGCGAGAACGCGCGGGCGGGTTCGATCGACTTGATCGACTGGGCCAGTGACTCCACCAGGTACATGGCCACCAAGATCACCGCGGGTATGGCAGTGGCCAAGAAGGAGCGGCGGACGAGTGCAGAGAGCACGAGGGAGAAGGTGCCGAAGAGCAGGCAGAACGGCCAAAGCACCAGCATGGCGGCGGCCAGCAGGCCGGGATGCAGATCGACTCCCGCGATGGGGGCGGTCACGTAGGTCAGTAGCCAGGTGATGGCCAGCACACCCAAGAGCGAGATGCCCATGGTGACCACCGCCGCGGCGATCATCTGCCAGCGCCTGATAGGGTTGCTGAGTTGCAGGTCCAGGGCTCGGCGCTCCTCGCTGCCGGCCACCGTGCGTGCGCCTATGAGCATCACCATGAACGGCAGCGACACCGGCACCAGCAGGTTGAGGAACTTCATGCCCACCCACTGCTCGACAGACATGGCGGTGTCGGTGACGCCCATCCACCGTCGCAGCGACTCGGGGGCCTCTTTGACGAGCTCGTCCATGAAGTGCTTCATGGTGGGGTAGAGGGCTACATAGACCGCGCCCATGGCGCCCAGCGCCACGCCCCAAACGATGATCGACCGCCAGCGCTTGCGCAGGTCGTGCGACGCCAGCACCCACACCTCCCTTAGGCCGGTCACGACTCGCTTCTCCTGGTAGTAGCCCATGAAGATCTCGTCCAGCGAGGGGTGCACCACGGTCATGTCCACCAGGGTGTGGCGCGCCGCCTCTTTGACCACGGCGTCTATGCCGTCACGCAGACGCAAACGCACCGCATTCCCATCGGTCTCCACATCGTAACGCCCGGCAGCCTCGCGAAGGCCGAAGCGTCAACCGGCTTCGAGAAAGCCATGGTCACGCGCTTGCGGCGCTTCTCCAGTAGCGACTCCGTGGTCTCGAGCGCGGCCAGACTCCCGCCGCGCACTATGGCCACGCGGTCGCAGACCCGCTCCACCTCCGACAGGATGTGAGACGAGAGAAAGACAGTGCGTCCTTGTTCGCGGACCTCGCGGAGCATCTGCAAGAACGTGTCCTGCACCAAGGGGTCCAGCCCTGTGGTCGGCTCATCCAGGATGAGCAGAGTGGGCTTGTGAAAGAGCGCCTGCACCAGGCCGATCTTCTGCCGGTTGCCGCGGCTCAGACGCCCCATGGGCACGTCCAAGTCCAGACCCAGGCGATCGGCCAGGACTGGAGCCTCTCCCAGGTCGTCGAGCCCGCGGATGCGGCCGAAGTAGGCCAGTTGCTCGCGCGCCGTCATGCGCACGTCCAGGCCAAAATCGCCCGGTAGATAGCCCACCGACCGGCGGATGGCCACGCTGTCCCGGTGAGCGTCCAGCCCCAGGACCTGCGCGCTGCCGCCGGTCGGATGGATGAGATCCAGTAGCAACCGGAGGGTAGTGGTCTTGCCCGCGCCGTTTGGGCCGATGAAGCCGAAGACCTCGCCCGCCTGGACCTCGAGGTCCAGGGAATCGATGCCCGTGCGGCTGCCGTATCTCTTGGTCAGCCCTTCGGTGAGTACGGCTGACGGCATGGGCGCACCTCTACGCTAAGCGTTCTCGTCGGGAAGCAACGGTCTGAAGTAAAGATAGTACTCGCGGTCGCCGGACTTCCACAAGGTTATCTGGGTGGCCTGGCCTAGCAGCGGTTGCAGCCTGGTCAAGTCGTCACCCGAGATCACGACCTTGCGGTAGCCTTCGGGCAGCACGGACTCACCCAGGGTGTTCAGGTCACCGAGCGGCCAGTCCAGGTGGTTGGGCACCACTTCGTCTGTGCCGGTCTCGGTGGTGGGGTCGAATGGCAGACTGAAGACGGCCAGCGAGGTGAAGGCGTAGGGTGTCCAGGTAAGCGTGGTGCCCAGGAAGGTGTCCGGATCGCCCACCTTGGCGGCGAATTCGTATATGGCGGCGCGGGCCTTGATCTGCTCGGCCGTGAGCCCGTCCACGGCGCCACCCTCAGGCATCTGCTCGAAGCCCAGGGCGTAGATGTCGGAGGTGTAAGTCTGGCCGCCTGCATTCACGGTGATGGTGGTGGTGCCCACGTCGGTGATGTTGGGCAGACCATAGTCCGCTCCCTTCTTTAACAGCCCGGCCTCCTTGGCTGCCGCGAGGATCTTGTCGATGTCTTTGGCCGAGATGGTGGCTGTCTGAAGGTTGGGCATGGCGGGCTGCGGATAGATCTCGATCATGGGGCCGGTGACAATGACCGTACCGTCGCCATAGACGGTCAAACCGGGCAGTTGTGTGAGGTTATAGCTGACGGGCACGAAGCCGCCGCCGGTCTCGATGCGCAGTACCACTTCGGCCTTGCCGGTGGGGTACTCGAGGCTGCCCCCACACGCGGCCAAGACGAGCGGCAGCAATAGCAGGGGAGCAGCGGAGAGAAGCAGCAGGCACGAACGCTTGGGGCGCACCGTCGGAGTCGTTGTCGCACATACGAATCTCATGCTAACCCCCTGGTTCTGGTTATGATCGCGCTTTTGACGTTGTTCCCCAGCCGGGCCGTTCCTAATGCCTGGCCGCCGGCTGTTATGGATGCCCCTTGTGACGATGGGCGTGGAGTTGGTCTACTATTACCATCATGACCATGCTATATCGCCCCTTCGGACGTACAGGCGAGCGCGTCTCGATACTCGGCTTCGGCTGCATGCGGTTGCCGATACTTGATGGACGCCACGAGAACATCGACGTGCCCTTGGCCACGGAGATGCTCCGCTATGCCATCGACAAAGGCGTCAACTACGTCGACACAGCCTACCCGTACCACGGCGCTGCCATGGACGGCACACCCGGCGCGAGCGAACCCTTCGTGGGGGAGGCTTTGCAGGGGGGCTACCGCGACAAGGTGATGATCGCCACCAAACTGCCTCCGTGGCTGGTCAAGTCGCGCGAGGAGATGGACGAGGTCCTAGACGGACAACTCCAGCGGCTGCGCACCGACTGCATCGACTGCTACCTGCTTCACTCGCTGAACGCCGGGCAGTTCAAGCGCATGAAAGAACTGGGTGCGCTCGATTTCCTGGACGAGGCCAAACGGCAGGGCAAGATACGCTTCGCCGGCTTCTCCTTTCACGACGAGGGCGCTGCCTTTGCACCTATCGTGGACGCTTACGACTGGGACTTCTGCCAGATCCAGTACAACTACATGGATCAGGAGTACCAAGCGGGGGTCGCCGGTCTGGCCCATGCCTATGAAAAGGGGCTGGCTGTGGTGGTGATGGAGCCTCTCAAGGGCGGGCGTCTTGCCGCTAAGCCCCCGGTCTCTATCCAGGATCTTTGGGACGCGGCCTCGGTCAGGCGGACTCCGGCTGCCTGGGCGCTCCGCTTCGTCTGGGACGACCCTCGAGTGAGCGTGCTCTTAAGCGGCATGGGCAGCCATGGAGCAGGTGGTCGAGAACGTCGCCCTCGCCTCCGAAGGTCACCCAGCGTCGCTCACTGCGGCCGAGATCACGACGGTGGGTGAGGTACGACAGGCTTACAGGGCACGTATGCTGGTGGACTGCACTGGGTGTCACTACTGCATGCCTTGCCCGCAGGGCATCAACATCCCTCTGCTTTTCGGTCTGATGAACGACTCCGCCCTCTTTGGCAATGCGGCCGCGGAGCGCTCGCTGCACGATATGTTGGTCCACGCGGGGCAAACAGCCCCGGCTTCAGCGTGCAGCAAGTGCGAGCAATGTGTGGAGGCCTGTCCTCAGCAACTGGAGGTCACCCGCGAACTCGAGGGTGTCGCCGAGATGTTCGAGAATCGCGCGAGAGGAGTGACAGAGTGAAAGCTGTCGGTTGCGGGCGTCTGGACGGCAAAGTCGCCCTGATAGTCGGGGCGGGTGGGACTAACAGCATAGGGCGGTCCATCGCCCTCCGGTTCGCGGCCGAGGGTGCCAAGGTCGGAGTGACCAGCACCGACGGCAAGACGGCCGCGCTGGTGGCCGAAGATATAGTCAAGGCCGGGGGCGAAGCCATCGCCTTGGCCTGCGACATAGTCGACCTGCAGCAATGCGAGGCCGCCGCCGCCAAGTTGGCCGAGACCTATGGCGGCCGCATAGACATCCTGGTCAACAACGCGGGTGCCTTCAAAGCGTCGACCGGGGGCCCGACCGCCAAGCCGTTCGACCAGTGGAGCACCGAGGAGTGGGACCACATAGTCGACGTCAATCTGCGGGGCATGTGGTTCTGCGTGCGCGCGGTGCACCCCTACATGAAGCCGCAGGGGTACGGCAAGGTGATCAACGTGAGCTCGAGCACCGTGTGGAAGGGTCTGTCGGTCATGGTGCCGTATGTAGCCAGCAAGGCCGGCATCATTGGTCTGACGCGTTCATTGGCGCGGGCCCTGGGAGCGGACGGCATAAGGGTGAACACGCTGGTTCCGGGCTTCACTCTGACCACCATGAACCTCGAGAAGACCGACGAGCGGGCCTTGGCTGCGCGAGAGCTCACCCGCAAGGGACAGTGCCTTAGCGAGCGCAACGAGGAGGCCGATGACCTGGCCGGGCCGGCCCTGTTCTTGGCCTCAGCCGACAGCGATTTCGTCACCGGGCAGTCGCTCCTGGTCGACGGGGGCTTCGACCTCAACTAGCCGGCAGAATGACCTACAGGCCAAAGGACAGGCGCCAATACTGGGTTCACCTGGTCACGCTGGCCGTGATCTTGGCCGCGGTGGTGGTTCTGGCAGTGCTTTGGTCGCGGGAGCAAAGCGGGGCAGAGCCAGGCGCATCCGGCCCGGACGCCACTACGGTGATGGCAGATTCCGCGAGCGCGGGTGCGACCTTCACCTTGCTGGAGGTGGTAGATGGCGACACCATCTGGGTCCGCATGGCCGACGGCACTGAGGAGAAGGTGCGGTACATCGGCATCGACTGCCCCGAGTTGCCCCACGAGGACACCCGGGGTGAGTATCTGGGTCCTGAGGCGAAAGCGCGCAACGCCGAGCTGCTGCGGAGTGGCCCGCTGCGACTGCAGACCGACGTAGAAGAGCGCGACGAGTACGGGCGGCTACTTGCCTACGTGTGGGCGAGCGGGGTCTTTGTCAACGAGCGTCTGGTGCTCGAAGGGTACGCTTGGGCTCACAACTACCCTCCTAACCTGGCACAGGCAAGACCTGCTGTGGCAGGCCCACGACAAGGCGCGCGCCGCCGGCGTGGGAGTGTGGGCGGACAAGGAGTGAGCTAGGCTCGCTGCGCCCAGCGGAACGAGAGGACTTGAGTGAAACACAAAGTCGAAGCAACCCAGAACGTCAGCCGTATGTGCATGGTGTGCGGTCGGGAGAACCAGTTCAGTCTGGGTGGGCGGTTCTTCGTGACCGAGGGCGGCGAGGTGGTGGGAGTCTTCAAGCCGCGACCCGAGCACCAGGGCTACCCCGGGCCGCATGCACGGCGGCATGGTGGGAGCCGTGCTGGACGAGACCATCGGCCGGGCCATCAACCTGGACGATGGCGACACCTGGGGCGTCACCGTGAAGTTCAGCATGAGGCTTCGGCGGCCGGTACCCCTAGACCGCGAGGTCAAGGTGGTGGCGCGCATAACCAACCAGACCTCTCGCACATTCGAGGGCACGGGCGAGATCATTCTGGAGGACGGCACCGTGGCGGCCGAGGCCGAGGGCGTCTACGTCAAGCTGCCCATCGGCGAGATAGCCTCCGACGAGTTCAGCCAGACCGACTGGTTCTCCGACCCCCTACCCTGCGCCGGAGCAGATCGAACTGGGCGGAGAGTAGCCGGCGCGCCGTCGATCCTGCTTCTTCCGCGCTGCGTCCGGCGGGCCGCGCCGCGTCCGGCGGGCCGCGCCGCGCGACGGCCGCGGCGTCCGGGGTCTGGTACTGTATCCGAGTCGGTCAGGGTGGTCGGCCGCAGCCGCGGTCGCAGGTGACCCGAGTGAGGAGGCAACGGTGAGCGACAGGCGTGAGTTGGGTTCCTTTCGAGGTGCTTGAGGCGTTCATGGTGGACGTCTTCAAGGGAGTGGGCGTCCCCGAGGACGAGGCCCGCATCTGCGCCGACGTACTCATAAGCGCCGACAAACGCGGCATCGACTCACACGGTGTGGGCCGGCTGAAGCCGATCTACTACGACCGCATAGTCAAGGGCGGCATCCAGAAGCCCCTCACCGAGTTCGAGGTGGTGCGCGACTGCAAGGCCACCGCCGTCGTCGATGGGCATGACGGCATGGGCATGGTCGTAGGCAAGCGCTGCATGCAGATGGCCATCGACAAGGCCCGCGAGCACGGACTGGGCATGGTGGTGGCCCGCAACTCCACTCACTACGGCTTCGCCGCCTACTACCCGCTCATGGCCGTCGAGCAGGGCATGGTGGGCGTCACCAGCACCAACGCCAGGCCCTCCATCGCTCCGACGTTCGGTGTCGAGAACATGCTGGGCACCAACCCGCTGGTCTTCGCTATGCCCACCGACGAGCCCTTCGCTTTCACCAACGACTACGCCACCTCGGTCATACAACGCGGCAAGATCGAGCAGTGGGCCCGCGAAGGCAAGCCCTGCCCCGAGGGCCTGGTCATCAACCAAGACGGCGAGTCGGCTACCGACTCGGTGCAGATACTCAAAGACCTGGTCAAAGGCACCGCTGCTCTGGCCCCCATCGGAGGGCTCGAGCGAGGAGACCGGCGGCTACAAAGGCTACGGCTTCGCCACGGTGGTCGAGCTGCTCTCGACCGCGTTCTCGCAGAGCGCGTACCTCAAGCAGTTGGGGGGCAAGGACGCCGAAGGCAAAGACATCCCCATCCCCATAGGCCACTTCTTCATGGCCATCGACGTCGAGTGCTTCACCGATCTGGCGGCCTTCAAGAAGCAGGCGGGCGACATACTGCGCGAGCTGCGGGCCTCCAAGAAGGCTCCCGGACAGGAGCGCATCTACACCTGCGGCGAGAAGGAGCACCTTGCCTGGCAGGAGCGCGAAGGACAAGGGCGTGCCCGTGGGCGAGAGCGTCAAGAAGGAGCTGCTCGCCATGAGGGACGAACTCGGGCTGTCGTTCACCTTCGCGTTCGAGAGCGAGTAGCGGCCCCGCTCACTTGCTGGGGTCGGTCGACTCGGCCCAAGAACAGGATGGCTCCGGTCGCGCGGTCGCGGATGGCGAAGATGAACGGCCGGTCGACGGTGAGTTCTACGCGCTCGGTCGGTGCGGCAGTGAGTCTCATGACCACAGCGGTCGCGGCCGCGGCCTCGGTGCCCTCTTCGTCTACGTCTGATGTAGGCCTCGTGGATCACGTCGCTGATGAAGAGGCTCTCCTGCTTGGTCATGCCGGAGAAGTCGGCCAGGCTGGGGTCGAACGCCGCCTGCATGCCCAGTGCGGCCAGAGGCCTGGTTGAGGCCGGTCTGGGTGCGGAACTCGAACTTGGGCAGAGACAAGGCCACTTCGCGGTCCGAAGGCCAGACTGGCCGACCAGCTCGTCGATGAAACCCGCGCCCAACTGGCCCTCGACCTGAGCGAAGCTACCCGCGTCGGGGACGATCAGCAACATGGCCAGACTCTTCGCGTAGATAGGGCAGCTCGACGGCCTGCCATCGGTCGTCGGCCGCGTAGGGCAGCACGGTCGCCTGGCTCATCATGCTGGCGGTCACCGTGTCCCCGGCCAGGGTGGTGAAGTCGCCATCGGCGGTGGCCTGAGGGTCGAACTGGTTGGCCCAGGTGGCGTCCAGATAGACCGCGTTCACCAGGACCAGACGAGTGAGGGCGTCAAGCACTCCCTGGGCTATGAGTTCGGGGATCTTGTCGTTGGTCTGCTCCGGACACCCACGTGTTGATGGCCTGGCGGGCGGCCTCGGCGGCCGTCTGGTAGTCCACCAGACGCACCCCGGCGCCGTAGTTGCCGGCCAGGGTGTCCAAGAAGGCCTGCTCGAAGGTCAGCCCGTCCTGCGCCCACAGGCTGTTGGCTGTCTTGACCAGGACACCCTCGTCCTTGCCCTCAGCGTTCTTCTGCTGCCAACTCCTTGATTCCAGGATGCGTGTCCAAGGTGTTGAAGGCCTTGTGGAGAGCGTCGGTGGAGAGCGTGAAGTGCAGGGTGTCCGCCATCTCTTGGGCCGTGGTGCCGTCGGCGCCGGCGTAGGTCATGGCCAGCGCGGCGACGATGCTCGTGGGAGAGAAGACCACGTTGCCGTCGCCGGCAGCGCTGGCGAGAAGCTTGTAGAGGTCGGTGCCGAAGAGCTGCATGCCTTCCATAGCGGCTAGGACGTCGGCATCAGGCGCCGGATCGGCAAGCCGGGAGAGATCGGACATGGCTATCTGTGATGTCGTCCTGCTCGAGACAAGTCACTCGCCTGGGTGGTGTCAGTGTCGCCGGTGGTATCGGTGGTCCCGCCACAGGAAGCCGCCGCGAGTGACAGCGAGGCCGTCAGCAGCGTCACCACCATCGCGAGCAGCACGCGGCGAGAGCGGAGCGTAGCCTCTCATGATCCCCTCCTACGTTCTTCCAGTGTGGACCGCCTTTGGACAGCATAGACCGGCGGCGGTTCCCGGCCTGCGCCCGGGGTGGGTCCAGGGTGGCCAAAAAGAGACGCGCCGCGGCGCCCGAGGGCGCCGCGGCGCGGCCTGCCGTTCTATCTAGATGCGGCTACTGACTCAGCAGGTCGCCGGCACCTCCGCCCATCAGGCCACCCAGCAGGCCCGAGAAGAGCGGGTTGCTCTGCATGTCGGTCTCCAGGTCGCTCGAAGGGCTTGGCATCGGCCGGAGCCTTCACGTCGATCGCCTTGCCGGGGGCGTCGAGGTTGATGATGGCTGCCACCTGGGCACCGCCGAGACCCGGAAGTGGCCATCTCCGCCGGGATGGCGATGTCGGCGCTCATGGCCGTCTTGCGCAGCGAAGAGTCGCTGTTGGCGATCCAGAGGTCAAGGGTGGCGCTCTTTAGCATCTGCTCGAGAGTGGACTGCACCTCAGCCAGGTCTGCTGCGGTGGGTAGCTCGACGCCGGTCTGAGCGCCCGCTGTGGCGCTGCCAGCGGCCAGCAACTCAGCGAACTTGGGGTTCTGCATGAGGGCGACCACGTCGGCCACCATCTTGGTGACGTCTACGTTACCGGTGAGGTGGGTGACCTCGGTGTCTAGCAGGGTCTCGGTGCCCACAGCCTTGAGGTCTTTGAACCAGGTGTTGGGATCGATGTCCGCTTCGTCCATGATCTGCTGGAGGGTTTCGGCCATGGCGGCATTCTCGGTGCCGCCGACCTGCTCCATCATGTCGGCGGGGGCTTCGTACCACTGGCCGAGGACGTTGACCCAACCCTTGTCATCGATAACGCGGACGCCCGCGCCTATGTTGGCGCCCATCAGACCGAAGGCCACCGTAAGGTCGGCCAGCGCGGGCGAGTTCTGGCTGGCGAACGTGCCTGTGAGCTTAATGGGCTGGCCGAGGAAAGCCTGGGCCATGGCCTGGTCGTCAGCAGACATCTGGCCGGTGTCGGCATCGATGGTTATGTCGACCTCATAGGTGCCGGACTGCGAGGTGACCGTCTTTGAGGCGTCCATCGCGGCTGTCAGCATCTCCTGCGGGGTCATGTCCTTGGTGGCCGAGGTGTCAGAGCCGCAAGCAACGGCACCCAGACCAAGGGCGAAGACCAGCAGTAGCACCAATAGCGTCAGCGAGTACTTGCGCATTTGCGACTCCTTCGCTCGTCGAGTGTACGTGCCTATTATACTGGTCGAGACCGGCTACGCGCCGGGTGAGGAGTCAAGTCGAGCAAGGAGACGGGGAGGGACATGCAAAAGAGGTCAACCGGAGGTTGCGGGTCGTTGCCGTTGCTGCTCTTCTTCGTCTTTCTAGTTCTCAAGCTCGCCGGCGGTATCGACTGGAGTTGGTGGTGGGTGGCGGCGCCCCTTTGGCTGCCGGCGGCTCTGGTGGTCGGTGGACTGATGTTGGCGGCGGTGCTGGGCGTCAGCGTCTACAAGATAGTGGGCACAGTCCTGCACAGACAGCGCGCTGGGAATACCCACCCGCCGCAGACGCCCCAGCCGCCGGTGCTGCAGGGCGAGGTCATCGATGTAGAGGGCGACGAGGTGCCGTGAGCTAGGGCTTGGCCGCGCGGTCACCCGCCAGGGCGCGCTCCACGGCTTCGACGGTCTTGGGGATGGCCTCGGTGAGTACCCTGGGGGCCGCCTTGGTGACCAGGATGTCGTCTTCTATGCGTATGCCCACGCCCCTCTCGGGCAGATAGATGCCCGGCTCGATGGTGAGCACCATGCCAGGGGCGAGGGGGCCGTCGGGTGCGGGGTCATGCACATCGACACCAAGATGATGTCCGACGCTGTGCAAGAAGCAGTCTTCGTAGCCGGCCTTGGCTATGACCGCACGGGCGGCGTTGTGCACCTCGGTGAAGGTGGCCCCCGGGCGAGCCGCCGCGGTAGCGGCCAGATTGGCCTGCAGCACGACCTCGTACAGCTCACGCTGCTCGGGGGTGAACCTGCCACCCACGGGTAGGGTGCGGGTCACATCGGAGGCGTAGCCGCCCACTCCCGCGGCGTAGTCGATCACCACCAGTTCGTCTGTCTGCATCAGCCGGTCGTTGGCACTGTAGTGAAGCACGGTGCCGTTGGCACCTGAGCCCACTATGGGCTCGAAGGCGGGTCCGCCGCCCAGGGCGCGGAACTTGGCGGTCATCGCGTCGGCTACGGCGTCTTCACGCACTCCCGGACGGATGGCGTCGAAGGCGGCCTGGTAGCCCGCGGCAGTCACAGAGACCGCCTGCTCGATGAGGGCGAGTTCGGAGGCCGATTTGACGGCGCGCAGAGCGGTCAGCAGCTGGGTGTGATCCTCCAGGGAGGCAGTGGGCACTCGCTCGCAGACCTTCTTGAACAGAGCCAGGTCGGGGGAGAGGTCGCATTCGTAGGAGGCGAACGGGTGCAGGCAGGCAAGGCGCCGCGTGCGTCGGGCGGCCTCGGTCAGTCTTGCGGGCAGCCGGCCGATGCGTCCCAGGGCGGAGAAGCCGGTCTTGGCCCGGCAGGCCGAGTCTAACGGGGCGCGCGCTCCGTTCCAGCGCTCTGTCTCGGGGTCGCGGGAGCGGAGAAGCAGGGTGATGCGGCCCTCGGGGTCTTCGGCAGAAGGGTCGAAGAGCACGGCCGCCCCAGGTTCGTCGTCGATGCCCGTGAGGTACCAGAAGAAGCTGTCCACCGGCCGCCGGCCCCAGGGCGCCTCAGAGGCCGCATTGTCTCCAGCGAGCACCACCGCCGCGGCACCGCCCAAGGCGTCCAGCACCCTAGCTCGTCGCTCGGCGTATTCGGTTACGGGGATCGATGGGTGGAGAGCGGTCATGATTCAAGATGGTAGCACCCGAGCGGGCTATCATGGGCTGCATGGCTTGGTGTCAGGGTGTTCGAGCGAAAGGATGCGAGTGAAGACTGTCGACCGCTCTGTCGGAGCGTTCTTTTGGACCGGGGTGAAGGTGAGCCTGTCCAGGCCGGGTCAGGCCTGGAGGTTCGTTCGCACCATAGGCTGGCAGGCGGCGGCAGCTAGGACGCGCAGAGCGTGGTCTGCCCGTGGGGTGCGAGTGCCGCCCATAATCATCTTCAGCATCACCCACCAGTGCAATCTGAGCTGCGCCGGCTGCTACGCCCAGTCGTTCTTGGGGAGCGCGGCAGGTTGTGCGGAAGGCGCGGCCGCGCCCGGCGCGCCGCCCGAACTCAGTGACGCCAAACTCGGCGAGATAGTGGCCGAGGCGGCCGACCTGGGGGTGTCGTTCTTTGTGGTCGCCGGCGGGGAGCCCTTCATGCGCGACGAGCTTCTGAGCATAGCTGAGCGCTTCCCGCGGTTGGTGTTCTTGGTGTTCACCAACGGTCTGCTGTTGGACGATCGCCTGGTGGCAGAGATCGCGCGCCTTAAGAACATCGTGCCGCTCATAAGTCTGGAGGGCTCGGCGACGCAGACCGACGAGCGGCGGGGCGCGGGTACGCACGAGCAGGTGGTCGAGGCCATGACCCGGTTGCGCCGCCGTGGACTCTTCTTCGGATGCTCGCTCACCCTGACCAGCCGCAACTTCTCGACGATCTTCTCCGACGAGTACGTCGATGGGCTGGACGAAGCCGGCTGCCGGCTATTTCTGTTCGCTGACTACACGCCGGTGGAGCCTGGCACCGAGGACTGGGTGCTGAGTGCGAGTCAGCGTGACCAGGTGCAGACCCGGGTGAAGGCGCTGCGGCGGCGGCACAAGGCCATCTTCGTGGCTGTTCCCTGGGATGAGGCCGAGGTGGGCGGGTGCCTGTCGGCGGGCAGGGGTTTCGTGCACATAAACGCCTCGGGGGGAGTCGAGCCGTGTCCTTTCGCCCCCTATACCGCAGCCGACCTGACCGAGGTCCCGCTGCTGGAAGCTCTGCGCTCACCCTTCTTGGCCAAGCTGCGCGACATGCCCGAGTTGGTGGACTACGAGGGCGCCGGGTGCGAACTGTGGAAGAACCGCGAGCAGGTAGAGCGCGTTCTAGCTGAATCGCGGGCGAACGCGGAATAGGGGCCGGGCTGCTCCCCTGTATACTGGTTTCAAGGGTTTGGGGCCACTTGTGTGCCCAAACAAGCACACGAGCTCAAAAGGAGAAGTTGATGGTGTTTGATGTGAAAAGCAAGAAGTGGCTCTGGGTGGGCGTGCTCGCGGCTGTAGTCGTGGTCTCGTTCGCGGCGGTCGCCTGTGGCGGTAGCGCCAGTGGGCCCGAGCAGACCGTGCAGACGATGCTGGATGCAATGGAGGCCAAGGACGTCGACGCCTTCTTTGCCATCATGGATCCGGAAGGTCTGGCGCAGGTAGAGGCCGGCGGGCTCACCTTGGAAGCCTTCAAGACGATGATCTCTCGGGAGATGACCTACGACTCGATGGAGTTCACCGATGTCAAGTTCACGACCGAGATCGCGGAGGACGGCCAGTCGGCTGTGGTCACCGTGGTCGAGGGCAAGCTGACCACTGTCGTGAGCGGCGAGAGCACCACTGAAGACGTCAAGGACTCCGAGGAGCCGCAGATCTATCAGCTCATCCAGCGCGATGGCAAGTGGTACCTGGACATCACCAGCATGATGTAGTCCCCTCTGGGGCTAGTGCAGGTCCGATGGGGCCGGGTGACTTGGTCACCCGGCCCCATTACTATCTAGGCTGCTTGCGCGCGGGCCACTGTCAGGCGGCCGCTTGGTCCCCGTTGCTCACGCAGCCATCCAGCATGTGCACCGTCCGCGTGCAGGCCTCAGCTACGCCGGGGTCGTGAGTGACCAAGACGAAGGTGGTGCGGGTGTCGCGGTTGATGTTCTGCATCATGGCGACGATCTCGTGAGAGCTGGCGGAGTCAAGGTTGCCGGTGGGTTCGTCTCCGAAGATCACCTTGGGCTCGTTCACCAAGGAGCGGGCGATGGCCACCCGCTGCTGCTGACCGCCCGATAGCTCGTTGGGGCGGTGGCGGTGCCTGTCGGCCAAGCCTACGTGGGCAAGGGCCGTCTCGGCGGCCTCGCGGGCCACGGTCCGCTTCTTGCCTGCGTACTGGGCGGCCAGCATCACGTTCTCCAGGGCGGTCAGGCTGGGCACCAGGTTGAAGTTCTGAAAGATGAAGCCTATCTCGGTGCGGCGCAGCCAGGTGAGGCCACTACCCCCGAGAGTGTCGATGCGACGGCCTGCCAGCCAGACCTCACCCTTGGTGGGAGAGTCCAGGCAGCCCAATATGTGCATGAGGGTGGACTTGCCCGAGCCCGAGGGGCCCATTATGCCCACCATCTCGCCCTCGGCTATGTCGAGGGATACTCCGCACAGGGCGTCGACGTAGTTGTCCTTGCCCATGACGTAGCGCTTGTGCAGGTCACGCCCGCTGATGACGTTGGCCATTGGTTCTCCTATTCGTATCTGAGGGCGTCGACCGGCTTCATGCGGGCGGCGTGCAGCGAGGGCAGCAGGCCGGCGAATGCGCCGAGGAACACGGCGAAGATCACCGAGCCCAGCGCCAGTCGCCAGGTGACCAAGAACAGGCTCATGGCCTGGGCCTCCAGCGCCTTGTTGGCAAGCTCCGACGCTCGCCCAGCCGAGGAACAATCCGGTGACTCCGCCGATGAAGCCGATGATGCCGGCCTCGAGCAGGAACTGCCACACTATCTGCCGGTCGGAAGCGCCTATGGCCTTGCGCATGCCTATCTCGCGGGTGCGTTCGCTGACCGACATGGTCATGGTGTTGATCACCGAGAGACCGCCGACCACCAGGGCGATGAGGGCCACTCCGTAGAGTATGTAGTTGAAGATGCGGGTCATGCTGGCGATCTGGTCTTGAAAGTAGCTCGGTCCGGAGGCCTTGACGCCGTCCACCATCTCGTTGATCGTGGTGGCCAGTTCTTCGGGGTCGGTGCCCGGAGTGGGGTAGACCGTGAACCCGGTGACCGGCTCGATGGCCTCGGTCGCCGCCCGGGTGGCTACGGGAACGTCTTGCAGATAGATGCGCCGGGCATCGGCTAGGCTCATGTACACCGAGGTATCCGGGGCGGTGAGGGTCTGCTCCATTATGCCCACCACCTTGAACTGCTCGCCGCGGATGAGCACAGAGCCGCCGAGCTTGGCGTTAAGCTTCTTGACCAACTCGGAGCCCACCGCGCACACGCCCGTCTCGTCGGCCCCGGGCTCACGCCCTTGTGCGTAGCGGATCTCGAAGCTTTCGTACTCGATCCCGCGCATGTCGCTGCCCGCGATCATGGCCGGCATGCCGAAGGACATGCGTCATCTCGCTCTCGAGCAGGGTGACTATCTCTCCCTGCACCTCGGCCACTCCGGGCACGGCCTTGATCTCTTCGAGCTTGCGCGTACGGTACCGGTTGGATGGAGAACATGCCCGCGCTGGCGTCGGACACGGTCACCTTGTCGGCGTAGTAGCGGGTGCCACCCGACACCATCAGGTTGATGCGCTCGGCCATGCTGCCCATCATCACCAGCGCGAACACGCCGATGGTGATGCCTGAGATGGTGAGGATCACCCGTAGTTTTCGTTTGAACACGTTCCTCAAGATCTGCATGCATTCGCTCCCGTCTCGTCCCACAAGATCGTAGGTTCGACCGTCGGTATTCTATCGGAACGAGGGCGGCTTGACTTAGGCCTGCTCGGGGTATACCTGGGGCGACACCCCCGGACCCTCTCTCACGCACGATGAGTCGGCTAGATGATCGCCGAAGGAGATGTACATGGACGGACTCAAAAGCAGGAAGGTGCTTTGGATAAGCCTGGCGGCCTTGGTGGTCGTCGTAGCAGTCGTATGCGTGCTGGTCTTCGTGGTCTTTCATGACCAGGTGTTCGGAGGGACCTCAGGCCCGGAGCAGAAAGTGACAGAAGTCATCGCCACCCTTGAGGAGCAGGATATCGATGCGCTCTACGCCCTGATCGACCCGCAAGGGGTCTTCTACCTCGAGAACACCAACTCGGTGCCGGCAGGTGAACTCAAACTGGCCCTTGGCGAGGCGCTGATGGGCTTCGACTCTGTCGAGTACGAAGATGTGAAGATGCAGACAGTCCTGGAGTCTGACGGCCAGAAGGCCACCGTGACGTTGGTCGATGGGCAGATGACCACGGTCAGCGCTGGGCAACCCACCGTCGAGGCTCTTGAGGACGCGGCGGAGCCCCAGGTGTTCTATCTCATCCTGCGGGAGGGCACCTGGTACTTGGACATAGTCAGGATGAGTGAGTAGGTGGTGCGGCCATGAACAAGCGGCCTCTCGACCCGATCATATCTGCAGAGCAGCTCGCTGAGCGGCTTGCCGTCGGCGCCAGCGGCCCCACGGTCATCGATACGCGGTTCGCCGAGGACTACGCGGCCGGACACATCCCCGGGGCCCTCTCGGTGCCGTTCGGTCTGGTGTCGGCCTGGTCGGACTGCACGGAGGAGCTGCTTCTGGAGCTCCCCCCGCAGGAGGCGCTCATGAAGACCATCGGGGACTGCGGCCTCACGCGCTGAATCCCAAGTGGTAGTGGTGGGCAGGCTACCCATACCTCCCGAGCCCCCCTATCCCTTGGCCGACCCACTAAGGGTGGCCGCCACCCTGTTCTACGCGGGCGTCAAGAACGTGGCCGTGCTGTCGGGCGGTCACGCCAAGTGGGTGGCTGAGGGCCGGGAGACGACCACTGAGTTGCCTTCTGTCACGGCCCGCCCCTACGCGAGCCCCGTCGACAGCTCTTCGTGGGTGTCCACGCAGTACGTCAAGAGTCGCATCGGCAAAGCCCTACTCCTGGACGGCAGGGATCCTGAGTTCTATTTCGGTGCCGCAATCGAGCCTTTTGCAGACATGCATGGCCACATACCCAGCGCCCGCAGCCTCCCCTTGGTCTGGGTCTGGGAGCCGGACGGCACCTACCGGCCGCTCGACGTGATCGAGCAGATGGCCGCCGGGGTGGCCGGCACCGACAAGGCTCGCGAGATCATCTGCTACTGCGGAGCAGGAGGCTATGCCAGTGGTTGGTGGTTCCTGCTCACGCAGGCCTTTGGCTACCGAGACGTCAAGATCTACGACGGGTCTATGGAGGCCTGGGTGGATGGCGGCAACCCTCTTACCAGGTACACCTGGGACTAGGGGCCGAGGCTCCAGGTATGTGTCGATTGGTATCATTACGTCACATCAGAGCATACACGCGACAGTGTGACGTAGGAGAGACCAGTCCATGACAGCCAGCAAGCCCATCATACGTCCGCAGAACCCCTGCTTCGGGTCCGGCCCGTGCTCCAAGCGGCCCGGTTGGACACCCGCGGCGCTGGAGGGTGCGCTCGTGGGCCGCTCTCATCGAGCCAAGGACGGCAGGGCCCGCATCAAAGAGGTCTCAGACCGCTCGTGCAAGCTGCTGGGCGTGCCCGACGACTACCGTATCGCGCTGGTGCCGGCCTCCGACACCGGGGCCATGGAGATGGTCATGTGGTCGCTCTTGGGCGCTCGCCCCGTGGATGTACTGGCGTGGGAGAGCTTCGGCGAGACTTGGGCCTCAGACGTCACCAAGCAGCTCAAGCTCAAGGACGCTCGCGTACTCTCTGCGGGCTATGGCCGGCTGCCGGATCTGAGCCAGGTGGACTTCGACCACGACGTGGTCTTCACCTGGAACGGCACCACCTCGGGCGTGCGGGTGCCCGATGCCTCGTGGATACCCGATCAGCGCGAGGGTCTAGTCATCTGCGACGCCACCTCGGCGGTCTTCGCGATGGAAGTGCCCATAGACAAGCTGGACGTTGTCACCTACTCCTGGCAGAAGGTGCTGGGCGGGGAGGCACAACACGGCATGGTCATCCTAAGCCCCCGTGCTGTCGAACGCCTGGAGAGCTACGCTCCACCGTGGCCCATGCCCAAGATCTTTCGCCTGACCAAAGGCGGCAAGCTGGCCGAGTCCATCTTCGAGGCCGACACCATAAACACCCCCTCGATGCTCTGTGTCGAGGATGCGTTAGACGGCCTGCGCTGGGCTGAAGAGATCGGTGGACTGCCCGAACTCGTGCGGCGCAGCCAGGCCAACTTGGCCGCCGTAGCCAAGTGGGTGCAGCAGACCCCCTGGGTGGAGTTCTTGGCTGCCGACCCGGACATCCGCTCGAGCACCTCGATCTGCCTCAAGATAGTCGACCCGTGGTTCACCGCATTGGCGACCGAGGAGCAGGCATCAGTCCCCAAGAAGATCGTCTCGCTGCTGGATGCCGAAGGTGCCGCCTACGATGTCGGCTCGTACCGGGATGCCCCCGCCGGGTTGCGGCTTTGGGGGGGCGCCACTGTGAGCGAGCACGACCTCGAGGCGCTCTTCCCCTGGCTGGACTGGGCGTATGCGCAGATCAAGCAGGTATAGCTGCGGTTGCCTTGGGGTAAGATGCGGGAAGCGACCTATGGGGGGGATAGTCAGATGTCGAAAGTCCGGGTAGGCATCGTCTCGGCGAGCGGCACAGGCAGAAAGCGGACACTACCTGCCATGCTCGCCTCAGACACCTGCGAGGTTACAGCGGTACACGCTCGCGATGAGGCCAAGGCCCACCAGCTTGGCAAGGACTTCGGGCTCAAGCACGTCTACAGCGACCTGGGTCGTATGATCGCCGACGCCGAGTTCGACATCGCGGTGGTGTGTTCACCGCCGTTCTTGCATCGGGAGCAGTTGGAGATGCTCTTGCGCGCCGGCCTACCCACCCTCTGCGAAAAGCCCCTGGCACTCAGCCAGAAGGATGCACTCGCGCTGCAGGAGCTGGCCGCGCAGACCTCTACCTTGCTCATGGTGGCTCATCAGTTGCGGCACCAGAGCACCTATGCCGAGATCAAGCGCATCATCGAGTCAGGCGAGATCGGAGAGGTCGACGACGCCTCGTTCGTGTGGAACTTCTTGCTCGATCGAGATAGCCCCAGCGCCGCCTGGAAGCTCGACCCGGCCCTCAACGGCCCCACCTGCCTGAGCGACGCCGGCGTGCATTGCATCGACATCGCCATCGGCCTGTTCGGCGCCGGCAAGGTATGGGGGGCGAACTCGCGGCGGCACAAGAGCGAAGGAGTCATGGAAGTCTGCGATGTGTTGGCCGTGCATTCGGGGGTCCGGGTGAGGTACGAGGTCTCAAGGCTGCAGGCCGCGGTGCTCAACAACTTGATCATCAACGGCAGCCAAGGGGAGATAGTGGCGCCGCTCTTCTTCACCGAGCAGTCGGCCCCCTGGTTCAAGGTTACGGTTGGTGGCGAAGAGCGGGTGGTCAAGAGGACACCCGGTAATCCGTACCGCAAGGTGGTAGAGGACTTCGCCGCAGCGGCCCTAGACCCTGACTTTGTGTCTCCGGGCACCACGATCGCCGAGGCCGTGACAGCTTGCGCCATGATCGAGCAGGCCGAGGTGGACCTGGGAGTCGGACCTGCCCCTGAGGCCTCACCTGTCCCTGAGGCCTCACCTGTCCCTGGGCCCGCGCACACCGAGGGGCCGCCGCGCCTACCGAGGAGCCTGAGCCTACCTCTTGAGCCGAGCGCCGCGATGTCTGGCCGGCCGCCCTTGCCCCTGAGGCCGCGGGTGGTGCAAAATCGACCGGATATGCGCCGGCTCCCAGTTGTGAGGTCCAGATGCTCTTCTACAGGTTGATGCGAAGGTTGTCGTGGTTGTTGCTCAAGGCGTTCTTCAGGTTCAAGGTCACCGGACGGGAACGCATCCCCATGGAGGGGCCGCTGGTGGTCGTGGCCAACCACGAGAGCTTCTTGGACCCCTTTGCGATAGGGGTGGCCCTGATGAAGCGTCCCCCGGCCGCCTTCCTGGCCGCTCCTTGGCTCTATGACAAGCCCATCGCGGGCAGCTTCTCGCGCCGCGTAGGTACCATACCCGCCTACGGCGACGGCAAAGAGGTGACGGCCCTGCGCGAGTCCATCCGGATACTGCAGCGCGGCGGCACCGTAGCCCTGTTCCCCCAGGGGGGCATCGCCCGGGACGGCATCGCGGGTGGGGCGGCGTTCATGGCCCTCAAGGCGCAGGCTCCACTGCTGCCCATGCGCGTGACGGGCGCCAGCAAGGCCCTGCCCCTCAAGCGTTGGTGGCCTTCGCTGTTCACGCGCATCCAAGTCGACGTGCAGCCCCCCATCGGTCCGGCCGAGCTAGGGCCTGCGGGTACCGCCACCAGTGAGGCGGTCGCGCGTGGGGCGGAGAGGCTGGCAGGGGCGCTGGGGCTGGCCCCGGCGCCGCGCTAGACCTCGTCGTCCGGCCGGTTGCTGTACTCCTCATGCAACTTCGGTAGCAGCTTGGCCAGGTGCTGGTGCTCGACCGTGGTGTGAATGAGGAACTTGCGCATGGTCTCTTCGCTGAGCAAGGCCGACGGGGTGGAGTCGTCGTAGAAGAGCTTGCCGTCCTTGGCACCCCAGCCTATCCACAGGCGGGTGCGGAGCTCGACGCCACCCTGGGCGCAGGGACGCGATAGGGTAACCCAGAGCCAGTGGCCCGGGAGCCGCTCGCTGGGATCATCGGGGGAGTGAAAGGTCACGTTGGAGAGGTCCACCCAGCAGCCCGACTCCAGCAGCTCTTTCTCCTTCTCGGGGCTCAGACCGTACTCTTTGGCATCCAGATGATCGCGCCGATAGAGGACCTGCTCGTCGCCTTCGCCCAGGTCGATGGACTCGATGGCCCACTGGCCCTCGGACATGTCTTTGCCGTTGTTGTAGGCGTGGGTCACATGGTCGGGCGGACACCAGAGCTTGTACTTGAGGTTGCCCGTGCCCTCCGGTTGGGTCTTGGGTAGGACGTTGAGCCAGCGGAACCACCAGCCGATCATCTGCGGGGTGCAGTAGGGGTAGACGAAGTACATGGCCATGTAGCTGGAGCCGTCGGGCATCTTGCAGTAGCCGTACTCGGCGTCCAGATAGCCGGTGGGCTCAAGCAGGTCGACCAGACGGTCCACGGGCAGAGCGTCCTTGGGGTCCAAGGGCAGATGGCGCATGAGTTGTGTCTCGCGGGGTCCGGGCGGATACAGCGGCAGGTCGTAGTACTTGGCTATGGACATCCGCTTTTCAGCGGCGCTCAGCTCAGGTCTGTCGGTGAGGGCCATGGCGTGCTCCTCTGCTGTCGGCACGGGGGCTTTGGCAACAGTATCACGAGGGATGGCGGTGGCCGATGCCTTCGCTGCTATCATGGGGCCGGCCGCGTCGCGGGCGCCGGCCCCTAACCAGCGAAGGAGACGTCATGAGACGGACCTCAGGCCTAGCGCCGGCAGCCTACGCGGTGATGCTCGGTCTTCTATTGTGTATGGCGCTGGTGACAGCCGGTTGCTCCTCGGCGACGGGTCCGCTGGACAATATGGCATCCACAACCACGCCGTCCGACGCTGCGGAGGGCCCCACATCGCAGACGGCGGCTGGGTCGGCAGAGCCTGCGGTCACCTACGAGTCAAGTTCGTCCCCCTGTCTGGTGGTGGACGTGTTCAGCCAGGGCGGCGAGGACTACCTCGTTGTGGACTACATCCAGATCAAGTGGGTGTCTGACGAGTACGGGGAAGACGCTCAGCCGAAGATCAGCAACACCAACACCAAGCTGCGCACCTTCATCATCCCCGCAGGGGCCGACCTCACGGCTGTGGAGGTCATGGTAGAACTGCTCGGAGAAAGTGGCTTCGAGACGTTCGCTGAGCCGTATGGCTACGAACCTCCGATCACCGTAGCCCAACTCAAGGAGGCACGGGCCGGTGGCTTCGTCAACTCGGGCACGGCCTGGGGTTTCTGGAACATAGGGGTCTCAGGCGGCAAGGTGATGAGTCTGAAAGAAGACATCTCGGGCTAGTGCGCGGCGTCGGCCAAAGGGGTAAGGCAATGCGCGTCATCTACATGTGGACCGCCGTAGTACTTGGTGCTTCGCTAAGCCTAGCGGGGTGCCAAAGCCTGCAGAGCGAAGTCAGCACGCCGGTCGACAATGCTGTGATCCAGACCTCGGTCTCTCAGGCGACACCGTCCACCACCAGCACCGAGGTCCCGCCCAGCACTACCGAGTCGACCGGAATACCTGGGCCCGTTCCCGCTGTCGAGGAGCCGGCGGTCAGCCGCGAGAGCAGCGATTCGCCTTGCTTGATAACGGACACGTTCAGCGTGGGCAACAGAGACTTCTTGGTGGTCGACTACGTGCAGGTGAGCTGGGGACCCGGAGGTACTCAAGGTGCCCTGGTGCCCACTATCACCAACTCCAACCGAAAGTTGCGCACCTTCGAGATTCCGCAGACCGCGACTCTCAAATGGATTCCCACTCGCCTCAAAGAGCAGGGGTGGACCACCGACCCTCAGGATCTCTACTTCTATCAGTTGGAGGAGCTGATGGCCGAGGGCAAGGTGAACTCTGCGACCACGTGGGGGTTCTGGGACATAGAAGTCTTCAACGGTTACATTGTGCGGTTGGCTGAGCACCTGTAGAGACATGAATGTAGACAACCGAAGGACGTCCAACCTGGGGTGGCCCGCTGATCAAGGAGGGGGGAGTTCGTGAGACGAGTCCGCGTAGCTGTGTTGGTCACATGCTTGGCCACGATGCTCATACTGTCGATGGGGCTGGCGATGGGGACGGCAGGTTGTGCATCCCTGAACAACGGAGGGGTCGGGGTGACGACGGTCACTACCACCCAGAGCACGATGGCGGCAGAACCAAGCACCATCTCGACTACCACTACTCAAGTCACGGTGGCGCCGCCGTCGGTGACCCACGAGACCAACAGTTCGCCCTGTCTGGTCGTGGATGCCTTCACTGTGGGCGGAGCCGACTACATAGTGGTGGACTACATCCAAGTCAGCTGGATCGACGACTCTCAAGGGGGCGGCTATCGCCCCAAGTTCACCAACTCCAACAAGAAGCTGCGTACCTTCATCGTGCCCCCGAACGCGGAGATGGAGTGGTTCGTCGGCGAGCAAGATCCTGAAGATATCGAGAACAATGTGGAATTCGATCCTGACTTCTCGTTCAAAGCGCTTGTGGGCATGCTCGATCAGATCAACGAACCCGGCGTCTACAGCAACTGGGGCTTCTGGAACATCAAAGTCTCGGGTGGCAACGTGGTGACCCTGAAAGACGCTTGGCCGCCCGCGAGTCTGTACCAAACGGGGGGTTGAGACGCGTTCTGGTTGGGAATGTCGGGCGCGCACGAGAGAGGGCAAGTGACAGAGACCAAGAAACATAACGACGAACACGTGGCATCTGGGGCGACCTCAAACCCGCCCGACGTCTGGTTCGCGCCCATGCACACACCGGGCAAGGAGTCGCTGGTAACCCGAGTGGGCAAGTTGGCGCAGCGGGCCGGGTTGGGCGAGGTGATAGCCAAGGACGACTTGGTCGCCATCAAGCTGCACTTCGGCGAGACCGGCAACACCGGCTTCGTCTCGCCTATCTTTGTGCGCGAGGTGGTGCGCCTGGTCAAGGAGGCCGGCGGCCGGCCGTTTCTCACCGACGCCAACACGCTCTATACCGGCCAACGTGCCAACGCCGTCGACCACATCGCGTGTGCCGTCCACAATGGCTTCTCGTTTGCCACGGTGGAGGCCCCCGTCATCATCGCCGACGGTCTCGATGGCCGCGACTCGGTCGAGGTACCAGTGCCCGGCTCCCGCCACTTCGACACGGTGCGCGTGGGTGCCGCCGTCATGCACGCCGCCGCCCTGGTGGTTATCACCCACTTCAAAGGCCATGAGCTGACCGGTTTCGGGGGAGTCTTCAAGAACGTCGGCATGGGCCTCGGTTGTCGGAGTGCCAAGCAGCGCATGCACGCCGACTTCAAGCCCAATATCATTCGCGACAAGTGCACGCGCTGCGGCCGCTGCGTGGAGGGTTGCTCGGTGAAGGCCATGACCCTCGACGCTGAGGCGGCGGTCGTCGATCTGGCCATCTGCATGGGCTGTGGGGAGTGCGTGGCCCGCTGCGCGTACGCGGCCATAGACACACAGTGGAAGACCGAGCCTCAGGTCGCGCAGGAGAAGATAGTCGATCACGCCGCCGCAGTCCTCAACGCAAAAGCGCACAAGGTGCTCTACCTGTCCTGGGTGACCAACGTCACCCCCGACTGCGACTGCTGGAACTTCTCCGACGCGCCCCTGGTGGGCGACATAGGGGTGTTGGCCTCACTCGACCCGGTAGCCATAGACCAAGCGGCCTACGACCTGGTGGTGGCTGCCCCGGGCGCAGTGGGCGGCAAGGGGGAGGGCATGGCGCCCGGCGAGGACAAGTTGACCAAGGTCACCGGCGTAGACGGTTCGCGCACTCTGGAGTACGCGGAGGCTAGGGGACTCGGTACCCGGAAGTACGTGCTGAAGACCGTCAGGTAGCGCTGCGGGGCATTTCTCGGCGTGCCCGGCGCGGCGACGGCCTGGGTCGCCTACCCGAACTGCACTTCGACCCGGTGATCCCGCCGATCGTCCACCAGGGGGATGGTGTTGCGGGCCTCGGCTGACTGTTGCAGCTCCACTCCATCCAGCACCACGCGCGTCACGGCTTGCACGCCGGTGCCTTTCTTGGCGGCGGTCTTGCGTGCGCCGACCACGGCGCTCTCGCCGGTCCGCGTGAAGGCTATGTGATAGAAGGTCTCGCGATAGCGGTAGTGGATCTTGAACGAAGGCCAGGTCTGGGGCACCCGGGGTTGCAGCCGCAACCTGTCGACCTCAAGCGTGAACCCTAGTAGTGTCTCCACCGCCAGCCTGTACATCCAGCCTGCCGCGCCGGTGTACCAGGTCCAGCCGCCCCGCCCGGTGTGCGGAGCCGAGCCGTAGATGTCGGCGGGCATGACGTACGGCTCCACCTTGTAGACGTCGGTGCCCTGCGGGTCTGCGGCGTGGCTCATGGGCGTTAGCATGCCGAAGAGCTCCCAGGCTTTGTCCACGTCGCCGGCCAGGGCGAAAGCCATGGCGGTCCAGACGGCCGCGTGCGTGTACTGTCCGCCGTTCTCGCGGACTCCGGGCAGGTAGCCCTTGATGTAGCCGGGTTCCAGGGCCGACTTGTCAAAGGGCGGGTCGAGCAGCCTTATCAGTCTGGCGTCGCGGTCGACCAGCAGCTTGTCCACAGCGGCCATGGCCGTGCGCGCGTGTGCCGGCCTGCCGACCCCAGAGATCACCGCCCAGCTCTGGCTGATGGAGTCTATGCGGCACTCGTCGTTGGTGGACGAACCCAGAGGGGTCTGGTCGTCGAAGTAGGCCCTCTTGTACCAGCCGCCATCCCAGCCATGGGCCTCTATGTTGGCGCGCAATTCCTGGATGTGGCTATCGCAGATGGCCGCGAAGCGCGCGTCGCCGCGGCTCTTGGCCAGGTCGCCGAACAGGCGGAGGTTCTCACACAAGAACCAGGCCAGCCACACGCTCTCGCCTTGACCCTGGATGCCCACGAGGTTCATGCCGTCGTTCCAGTCGCCCGAGCCCATCAGCGGCAGGCCGTGACGTCCGAAACGCAGACCGTGATTGAGGGCGCGCACGCAGTGTTCGTAGAGACTGGCCGACTCGGTCGAGCGCTGTGGTTGGTCGTAGTAGGCCTCCTCTTGAGGGCCGAGCTCGCGCCCCTCGACGAAGGTCACTAGCTCCTCAAGTACGCCCGTGTCGCCGGTGGCGGCCACGTACCTGCAGACGGCCCAAGGCAGCCAGAGGTAGTCGTCTGAAGAGTGCGAGCGGACGCCGTGACCGGTGGGAGGGTGCCACCAGTGCTGGGCATCGCCCTGGCTGAATTGACGCTCGGCGGAGCGCAGCAGGTGTTCGCGAGCGAGCCAGGGGGTCGCAAAGAGCAGGGCAGCGGTGTCCTGGAGCTGGTCGCGGAAGCCGTAGGCGCCGCCCGACTGATAGTAGCCGCTGCGGCCCCAGAAGCGGGACGAGAGTACCTGGTAGAGCAGCCAGCCGTTGGCAAGTATGTCCAGGGAGCGGTCGGGGGTCTCCAGGTATACGGTCCCCAAGACACGGTTCCAGTGGGCCCACACCTCTTCGAGCGCCTGCCTGGCGCCCAGCGGGCCCCCGTAACTCATGACCAGGCGGCGTGCCTCATCGGCGCTGCCGGCGGCGCCGATTATGAACACCACCTCGCGGTCTTGGCCGTCGGGCAGGTCGAACTGGGTCTGTAGCGCGGCGCAGGGGTCGAGTGCCGCGCCGGTCTTGCCCGAGAGATGTGTGCGGTGCATCGCCGCCGGGTCGGTGGTCGAACCGTTGCGCCCCAGGAACTCGGTGCGACTGCCGGTGAGGCTGCGTTTGGCCTCGCTCACCTGAGCGAACATGATCCTGCCGGGGGTCCGGCGCGAGTAGGCGTTGCGGGCGAAGAGCGCTCCGGTATCGGGATCCTTCTCTGTGACGATATGCATATGGTTGGTGTGGCGCCACTCACCCAGCACCAGCTCGAAATAGCCGGCCAGCGACAGGCGCCTGGTGCGGCCCGAGCGGTTGGACAGCTTCAGCGTCATGAACTTCACGGGTGCCGTCATGCACACGTAGGTGGTGAGTTGCGAGGAGATGCCCGCTTCTAGGTGCTCGAAGACGCTGTACCCGAATCCGTGCCTGCATACATAGCCGGACTGTCCGGGCGCGGGCAGGGGAGTGGGCGACCAGAATGCGCCGGTCTCGTCATCACGCAGGTAGAGCGCCTCACCGCTGGAATCGCTGACTGGGTCGTTGTTGAAGTTGGTAAGGCGGAACTCATGAGCGTTCTCCACCCAGGTGTACGCGCTTCCCTTCTCGCTGACCACAGTGCCTATGTGCGGGCTGGCGATGACATTGGTCCAGGGCGCCGGAGTGTCCACCCCGGGCTCCATGCTTATGATGTACTCGCGACCGTCGCCAGTGAACCCTCCCAGGCCGTTGTGATAGTGGCCTTTGGGTTTGGCCAAAGGTGTGACCTTCTCGCAGCCGGGGGACGCGAGGGCTGCAGGACCGCAGGTAGCCGTTCGGGTGTGGGGCGTCGCTGTACCTTCTCGGTGAGGGTCTCGCTCGAGCCGGTGAGCACCACGCGAGCGACCGCCTGAAACAGCACCCTGTCCTCTTCGGAGAGTTCTTCGGCGCGTCTTACGAACACGCCCCCGGGTCGGTCGAGCAGCTGGGCTTCGGGTCCCGAGCCTATGAGTCCCATGATCTGGTCCTGCAGGGCCGCTCGGTAGCCCGAGTAGTCCTCGTTGAATATCACGAGATCGGTGGCGAGACCCTTGTTGCGCCAATAGCCATGGGCGCTTAGGGCCTGCCGGACCACGTCTATGTGCCCGGGATCGCCTATGCGCACCAGCACGATGGGTAGGTCACCCGAGATTCCGAAGCGCCAGAGGCCGGTCTGGCCCGCCTGGTTACGGGCGATGACCCCGGATGAGGCGCGTCGCAACGAACTGGCGTAGATCACTGAGGTGGCCAGACGGCCGTAGACCTGCGCGTCGGCTTCGGTGACACCTAGGAGGCGCAGCACCTCTTGGCTCTCGAACCAGGCCATCTCAAAGGCTCGTTCTACGAAGTGGCGGTCGTGATGCTTGATGACGGCGGCCACGGCGGTCTCACGTGTCTCGGCCACACCGGTGATGAACTGTGCAGCGCGGGATGCGTCAGGCGGAAGGGTGAGCGTCGCTCTTATGGAGACGCAAGGGTCGAGTACCGGCCCCTGCGTGTTGGAGAGGTCGGGGGCTCCGAGGTCGCTCTGGAGGGCGGCCGGGGCCGCGGGCGTGCCTCCGCGCCCCAGGAAACGCGCTCGGTCGGTCTCGTAGGTCGCCGGCTGGTCGAGCGGGCGGGGCGCCGAGAGCATGTGGAACATCCAAGGGGTCGCTTCGCCCGGCGAACGGGGGCGGCGGTGGCAGAGGATGGCCGTGTATTCGGGCAATATCTCGGTGGAGACGAACAGGTTGCTGAAGGCCCGGTGGGCCATGTCGGCGTCTTGCGGCGCCATGACTACTTCGGCGTAGCTGGTGAGCTCTATCTCGCGGGTGGAGTCGGAGAGGTTGGTCAACTTGACGCGGCGGATCTCGACGTCGTCCTCGGGCGATACGCAGACCTCGGAGTGGGTCTCGATCTTGTGGTCGCGTCTGCGGTACTCGGCCCTTGCCTGCACAAAGACCGCTTCGTAGCGGTCGGGCCGGTGGAGCGTGGGTTGGTAGGTGGTAGACCAGTAGTCGCCCGTCGCGCGGTCGCGCAGGTAGACATAGGTGCCGTGGTTGTCACAGGTAGCGTCCTCGCGCCAGCGGGTCACGGCGAGGTCACGCCAACGGCTGTAGCCGCCGCCCGCGTGGCTTACCATGACGTTGTAGCTGCCGTTGGAGAGCAGGTGCACCTCGGGCAGCGGGGAGTCTGGGTCGGTGGTGACCCTGTGGACCGCGGCCGCCTCGGCGGCGCGCGGCCGCACGCCTTCCTGCGCCTCGCCGGCGTGCGGTAGTACGGCGACGGTCTGTTTGGGTATGCGCTCCTGCAACAGCAGGTCGGCCGTGCGCACCAGCGGGTCGGAGGCGAAGCGGCGCTGGATGGGCCGGTCGAGCAGCACGTGCGCGAAGGAGAGCAGGCTCATGCCTTGGTGGTGTGCCATGAAGCTTCGCACCACGGCATGGGTCGAGCCCGACGGCAGGCGCGACGGCGTGTAGTCCACGGCTTCGTACAGCCCGTGGCTGCCCAAGAAGCCGCTGGTGGTGAGGGTCTGTAAGTTGCGGGTGGCTTCTCGTGGCACCACCGTGAGCGCGAGCGCGGTCGCGTAGGGCGCTATCACCAGATCGTCGGCCAACCCGGTCTTGAAGCCCAGCCCCGGCACGCCGAAAGCGCGGTACTGATAGACCTGGTTCATGTCGACGGCGTTGTAGCAAGACTCCGAGATGCCCCAGGGCACGCGGCGCTGGTGTCCGTACTCCATGTGGCGGGCCACGGCTGCTCTGCAGGCTTGGTCGAGCAGGGTGTTCTCGTAGCCAGGCAAGAACAGCAGCGGCATGAGGTACTCGAACATGGAGCCGCTCCACGACATCAGGCTCAGATCGCCGCCCCGGCTGGTCAGCAGGCGGCCCAGCGCGAACCAATGCTTCTGTGGCACCTGGTCTTGGGCGATCAGCAGGTAGCTGGTAAGACGGGCCTCGGAGGCCAGTAGGTCGTACCACGATGGATCGCGGCGCCGCTCGCCTATGTCGTAGCCTATGCTCAGCAATTGACGCTGCCGGTCGTAGACCAGGTCGAAGTCCATGGCGGCCAGATCGTTGCAGCGGGCTATGAGGGCATCTATGTTCTTCAGCCGGCGCTCGGGCGCCACCTGCTCCAGGGTGGGCATCTCGCTCCAGAGCTCGGGGTCCGGCAGCAGCGAGCGCAGGTCGTCGCAGAACCGCCGGCATTGCCGGTTGAGGTTCCTGGTCCAGTACTTGAGCTCGCGGTCGGCGTCTGCGGGCAGGGTGTCGAGCAGTTGCCGGGTACCGGAGCAGAGCCTCTCTAAGCGCGAACTCACCGCAGCCGGGCCGGTCGTGGCTGGGCCGGGCTTGTCGGAGCCCCCGCGGGCGGAGCGGAGCATATCGCGCAGCGACTGCAACTGCTTCTGGAACTCCGGGGGCGGCGGAGCTGGCACGTGCTCCATTAGCGCCAGCAGGGTGTCCTCGATTCCTTGAAAGACGCGGGGCGAGACTATCGGCCTGGTCTTCAGTTCTTGCAGACCTGTGCTCAATACCACCAGGCTGGCGGCCAGGTTGCCACTATCGACCGCCGAGACGTACTCAGGCACCAGGGGCAGCAGAGTCTGGGTGTCGTACCAGTTGTGAAAATGACCGCGAAAACGCTCCAACTTCTCCATGGAGCGGAAGGCCCGGGAGATGCGGCGCAAGAGCTCTCCGCCTCCTATGTAGCCGAAGTCGAACGCCGTCAGGTCGGCGAGCAACGCCATGCCCATGTTGGTGGGAGAGGTGCGGTGGGCGACGGTGGCCGTCGGGTATTCCTGATAGTTGTCGGGTGGCAGCCAGTTATCCTCAGGACCGACGAAGTCGGCGAAGAACCGCCAAGTGCGCCGGGCGATCACCCGCAGAAAGGCCTGTTGATTGCCGTCAAGAGCCGCGGAGGGCGGCCGCACGGGTTGACTTATCCACCAAGCCGCAAGCGGTGCCACCAACCACAGCAGGGCGAAGGGGGCAATGAAGGGCCAGTCGATCACCCGCGGACGCGGCAGGAAGAACAGGGCTATCACCATGCTTGCAGCCAGGCCTGGTGCTATCCACATCTCCAGCAAGAAGCCGCCCGGGGTGCGCCGCGCGTTCCGCCGGGCGTACGAGGGCAGATGCCAGCTCAGCAGCCCCCTCTTGGTTATCAACATGCCGGTGACGGAGCGGACCACGGCTCCCAGGTTCACCAGGGCTTCGTAAGGCAAAAAGGCCAGTGCAAGCAGGGCGCGCACCAGAGGCCGAGCCGTGGACTTGCCGGTGAGGGCCAGGTGCAGCGACCAACCACGCTCCGCAGGTTTGTGTACCAGCTCGATAAGGCTCGAAAAGAGGGGCTGCCCGAACAACACCCCGGCCACCAACAGGGGCCACAGCCAGGAGTAGCCTAGCTCCCAGAACCACCCGCCCAGACACAGAGCAATGAGCGCCCCCGGCACCAGGCTGCGGCGTAGGTTGTCGAGGAGCTTCCAGGCCGAGAGTAGCGAGAGTGGGTTGCGCTGTCGTTTGCCGCCCGAGCCGGGCACGCGCGGCAGTAGCCAGCCCGCCACCTGCCAGTCGCCCCTGGTCCAGCGGTGTCTGCGGCTGGCGTCCATGGCGTAGCTGATGGGGTGCTCCTCGATGAGGTCGACGTCGTTCACCAACGCCGAGCGGGCGTAGCTGCCCTCCAGCAGGTCGTGGCTGAGTATCAGGTTCTGAGGCAGGCGCCCACCGACTGCCCTGTGAAACGTCTCGACGTCGTATATGCCCTTGCCCACAAACGAGCCCTCACCAAAGAGGTCTTGGTAGACGTCGGAGACCTCGCGGGTGTAGGGGTCGATGCCCGCCTCGCCGGCGAACAGCCGGGTGAAGCGAGAGCCGCTGGTGCTGGTGAGGCTGATCGAGGTGCGCGGTTGCAGGATGGCGTAGCCCTCTACCACACGCCCCTTGGCCGCATCGAAAACGGGGCGGTTGAGTGGATGGGCCAAGTTACCCACCAACATGCGGGCCGTACCCCTGGGTAGCTGGGTATCGGTGTCCAGGGTGACGACGTAGCGTATCGAGCCGAGGACCGAGAGGTCGCCCACGATCTGAGAGAACGCCTCGCTCGCACCTGCCGCGTCCACGTTCAGGTCGTCACCCGCCGGACGCGAGGCCATCAGCAGGGTGTTGAACTGCTCGAGCTTGCCGCGCTTGCGCTCCCAACCCATCCACACCCTGTCGCGTGGGTTGTAGATGCGTGGACGGTGGAACAGATAGAAGGCGCCGGGAGTGTCCTCGGCGTAGGTGGCGTTGAGCTCTTCGATGCCTGAGCTCAACAGTTCCACCAATTCTTCGTCGTCCGGCTGACTGCTGTCTGGGGCATCGCGAAAGTCGGTGAGCAAGGCGAACAGTAGATTGGGGTCGCGATTGCCCAGGTACCTTACCTCAAGCTCCCCCAGCAGTTGCTCGGCCTCGCGCTGGGAGCTCACCAATGTCGGGACGACCACCATGGTGCGGTGGGCCTCGGGAACGCCCTCTGAGAAGTCCAAGCGGGGGAGCACGCGAGGCGGCAGGCTGAACGTGATCAACAGGTTGACCAGGGGCACCACCAGCGCCGTGGCGGAGATGAGTCCGAAGACCAAGAAGTAGACGATCTCGCCCCAACCGTGACCCGGTACCACGGCGTAGAAGACCGGTAAAGCCGCGGCCAGGGCAGAGAGGATGGCTATGGGCGCGACGTACGCGAACAGCCGGAGGGGGCGGGCCAGCCTAGTAAGCCTGGTGCGAAGCGGGACCTTGCTGCCGGCCGCTCGCTCCAGGGTGGGCCTGCCCCGGTCGATGAGGTAGTAGCCTACGTGCGCGGTGCGGTTCTGGGCGCCGGCCTGGCTCGCCACCGCTTGCGCGAGCGAGACGGCTGTGTGCGCCACCTCCAACTCGTTGTGCACACTGCCTTGCGCGACCTCCTCTATGGCATGTCGGTAACGGTCGCGGGTGACGAAGTCTTGACCGGCGTAGATGCCCGAGGGGTCGCGTCGCAGAAGCTGCTCCACCGGGCTCAGTTCTTCGACGAACTTGCCCCAGTCGAGCGCCGAGATGAAGCGCAGGCTGCCGATGCTGTTGGCGATAGAGATCTGTTCGGCGGCAGCCGTGCGGCTGGCCACCTCGAGGAGCCGGGCGGTGCTAAGGCCCTCTTGCGAGAGTTGGTGTTCCAGCCAGGCCTGTACGAAGCCGACAACCGGCCCTTGGGCTTGCAGCCGGGTGTAGAAGTCTTCGACGAAAGTGGCGCTCAGTGGCACCGGAGCGTCCGCGAACTCGGCCAGTACGCGGATGAGCCGCTTGGGGTCTTCTTCGGACGCCTTGAGTATGCGGTCGGCCCAAGCGATGGCGGTGTCTCGCTCCTCACGGCGGCGGGCTATGCGCGACCCAACATGGCTGATGTTCTCCAAGAGCCCCAGCCTCAGCATGGTGGGGAACGCCCACAGCTCGCCCAGGGTGAGCGGCTCGCTGGTCTGGTAGGCGGCCGCAAAGGCGACCACGTTGTCCCTGTCTATGCGGCCGTCCTGGTGCGAGATCAGGTCGAGCGCCAGGTCGTAGATGCGCGGATATCCGGCCGAGGAGCCCTCGGTCAACCGCGGCAGTTGCCGGCTGTACTCGCGCGGCAGATGGCGGCGGACCAGGGCGATCTGCTGTTCGATCAGATAGAAGTTATCCAGCAGCCAGTTCTCGGCGGGCGTGATGGAGTGAGAGGCTGCCGCGGCGCGCGCCACGACTCGGTGGGCGTCCAGCAAGATCTCTTCGTCGGCCGCCAGCCGCGGCAGCAGCCGGTTCTTGCCCGGGCGCTTTTCGACACGGTACGACCCAGCCAGGGCGGCCGCATGCTGCTTGAGTTGCTCGATGCTGAGCAGCTCGGCGTATGGCACTCCTATGGCCGGTTCGCTGCGCGTCAGATGACGCGTGTCCGCGAAGGCTGATCGTCTACGGAGTATCGCTTGTCCCCCGGTCTGTTGGCAGGTGCGGTGCGCAGGGGTACGCTTCTACTTGGTACCCCGCTTGAGGCATAAGAAGTCCTGGGATCGTCGGCGCCGGCTCAGGTGGCGTCCGCCCTGCAGGGCGAGCGATGGAGTGAACCGCGTAGCTACATTACCAGACTGCCGGCCGATGGCTGCTCTCACTCACATCTCGTGGAGCGTGTCGTCTCCCCTAACATGGCTTTGCGTCCCGCTGGGTATACATGTGCATGTCAGGCCTGGCTCAAGTACAGGACATGCAACGAGGGCGCGCAGGTGTCTCGCTTATTGCTTGTGAATCCAACCAACTCCCTGGTCAACATGGCCAAGACGAGTCAGAGCCGCTGGAGCCGGCGCTACCGTCTATGGAAGCCGCTGGGTCTTATGGTGCTTGCAGGTCTGACGCCGGCGGACTGGCAGATCAGCATCGTGGACGAGAACCTAGGTGATCCGGACTACGATAGTCTGCCGCGGCCCGACGTGGTGGGCATCACCGCCTTCACTTCACAGGCGAATCGGGCGTACGACATTGCAGCCCACTTTCGCGCTCAGGGCGTACCCGTGATCATGGGCGGCATCCACGCCACCATGTGCCGCGACGAGGCGCAGGAGCACGTGGACTGCGTGGTCGGCGGAGAGGCGGAGGAGGTCTGGGCCGAGGTGCTGGAGGACGCCGCGCGGGGTCGCCTGAAGCCCTTCTACGATGGAGGCCTGGCCGACGTGAGCAAGGTCCGTCCGGCTCGGCACGACCTGCTGCCCCCGCAGTATGTCTTGGGTGCCATACAGACCACGCGTGGGTGTCCCTTGGGCTGCAACTTCTGCAGTGTCACGGCTTTCAACGGTGCACGCTACCGGCAGCGGCCCATCGCCGACATAGTGGGCGAGTTCCGCTCCATCTCTGAGAAGCGCGTCTTTGTGGTAGACGACAACCTCATCGGCACCTCGCCGGCGCAGATAGCCCGCGCCAAAGAGCTTTTCAGTGCTCTGGCCGACGCGCGGCTGGGCAAGCAGTGGTTCGCGCAGACCACCGTGAACTTCGCCGACGACGAAGAACTCATGTACCTGGCGGCCAAATCGGGGTGCGTGGGGGTCTTCATAGGCTTCGAGTCGCCCACGCCTGCGGGGCTGGTGGAGATAGGCAAGAGGTTCAATCTCGCCAAGGCCAGGGATCTGCCGGCCTGCGTCCGCCGCATCCGACGGCACAACATCATGGTGGTGGGTTCTTTCATGATCGGCCTGGACGTGGACCGCAAGGGAATCGGCCGGCATGTCGCCGACACGGCCAGCGACTACGGCGTGGACAACCTCAACGTCTCCTTTCTGACCCCTCTACCGGGCACCCGGCTGTGGGCCGAGATGAAAGAAGAGGGGCGCATACCCCTGGACCGCTTCCCCGACGACTGGAAGTACTACACGCTCACCTATCCGACCGCGCGGTACAAGGGGCTCTCGCTCGAGGATGTGATCGAGGAGATGACCACCTGCAACCGCAGGTTCTACTCCTGGCCTCGCATAGCCGGCAGGATAGCAGGCAGCATTTTCAGCCATCGCAACCTGCCCATCAGGCTGGTGACCAATCTGTCGTCGCGCCGCAATTCCAGACTGCTCGCCACAGCGTACGCAGAGTTCATGCGTCGCCACGGAGATCGGTTCTTGAGGGTCAGCCCAGCACGCGGCGGGTAAACGAGGAGGAGACATGCACGATCCGCGCGATAGCAGGCCCGACGATCTGTCGGGTTACCTGGAACGCATGAGCAAGGCCATCTTTCAGTCGGGCATGAACTGGAAGGTGGTGGAGGCCAAGTGGCCCGGCATCCGTGAGGCCTTCGGCGGTTTCGACCCCCACCAGGTGGCACGATTGACCCCGGCCGACATCGACCTTCTGGCTGTCGACACTCGGGTCATCCGCAACCGCAAGAAGATCGAGGCCATCGCCGACAATGCCGCCATGCTGCTGGAGCTGGACTCTGCCCCCGGCGGCTTCGCCGGCTACCTGGCCTCGCTGGGTGGCTTCGAGGCTCAGCGCGCCGCCATAGCCGAGCACTTCCGCTTCATGGGCGAGACCTCTGCGCCCGTGTTTCTAGCCATGGTGGGGGAACTCATCCCCCAGAGCTACATCGACGAGCAGATGGAATCACATAGAAAAGGGTAGGGGGTCGCAGTGGTCTGGTTCAGCGAGAGGCTTTCAGTCCAGCGTCGTCTGATAATTGGATATGGCTTGATGGTGCTCGATGTGGTCATCATCGGCTCGTTCGCCATAGCCTGGCTCAACGGCGACCTCGATCCGGCCGCCGGGACCATCGTGGTATCGGTGTTCACAGCGATCGGCGTCGTCTTGGGCGTCTTTCTTACTTGGCGGCTCTCGAGCAGTCTCGTGCACAGACTCAGGGAGGCCGTCGCCAGCCTCAGCGGCGCGGTTGCGGAACTCATGGCCATAGCCTCGCAAGTAGCCGCCGGCAGCTCTCAGGTCGCTGCCTCGACCAATGAGACCACTGTGACTGTCGAGGAAGTCAGGCAGACGGCCATGCTATCGCACGAGAAGGCGTCTTCGGTGGCCCACGGGGCCGGCGCTGCCGCGCAGGAGTTGCACTCCTCGGTGCTGCTGGTGGAAGAGACCGCCTCGGACATCGAGCATATGCAGGGCGACATGGACCTCATATCCCAGACCATCAACAGGTTGAGCGAGCAGGCCCAAGCGGTCGGCGACGTGGTCACCGCGGTAAACGATCTGGCCGAGCAGTCGAATCTTCTGGCGGTCAACGCCTCCATCGAGTCCGCCAAAGCCGGGGAGTACGGCAAGGGCTTCACCGTCGTCGCCCAAGAGGTCAAGAGTCTCGCCGAGCAGTCGAAACAGGCCGTCGTCCAGGCGCGCACCATATTGATGGAGATCCAGAAGGCGAGTCAGATGGCCGTGCAGGCGGCAGAGCGTGGCCGGCAGACCATCGACACCGGCAGACAGCGGTCGGTGGAGGCAGCTGAGGACATAAGGCGCTTGGCAGACGGCGCAGCCCAAAGTGCCGAGTCGTCGACGCAGGTCACCGCCTCCAGTCAGCAGCAGCTGGCCGGATTGGAGCAGATAGCGCAGGCCATCAACAACATAAACGTGGCCACCGAGCAGTCGACGGCGGGCACTCGGCAGGTGCAGCAGGAAGTCCAGCATCTGCTGGAGTTGGCCGCCGAACTGAACGGCCTGATAGCCGCCGGGTCCGAAGGCTGACCCTAGCGGTTTCTGGGAGACAGACGGCCGGCGGGGTCCGGCGGGGTCCGGCGGGCTACCCGCCCATCGCCTCCAGCTCCGCCCACCGCTCAAAGGCCTCAGCCAGCCCCTGCTCCACCGCCGCCAACCTGGCGTTGGTAGCCGCCACCTGGGCTGAGTCGCTGGCGGCGTAGAACTCCGACGAGCTGAGCGTGCGCCGCGACCTCGTCGCGCTCGGCCTCCAGGGCCTCGATCGTCTGGGGCAGGGCCTCCAGCTCCTTGGTCTCCTTGTACGAGAGCTTGCGCCCTGGGGCGCGCGGGGCGACCGTGCGCACACGTGCCTCCAGAAACCGTCTGTGAATCACTGCGCTTCTGACGTACAGAACTCTGTACGGAATTCCGTACAGAAAATAGCGCACGGGTTCTGCAGACGCATTCTCTAGGGACATCGACGCATCGTGCTCGCCCCCGGCCGCCGCTCCCGCGGCCCGTACGGCGCCCGCGCCCGCGCGCCCCGCGGGCTCGCGGCGCGCCTTGCGCTGGCGCAGCCAGTCGTCGTATCCGCCCACGTACTCGCGCAGGCGGCCGTCGCCCTCGAAGACGATCGTCGACGTGACCACGTTGTTCAAGAAGGCCCGGTCGTGGCTCACCAGCAGGATGGTGCCGCTGTAGGTGAGCAGCCGCTCCTCCAGCAGGGCCAGGGTCTCGGCGTCCAGGTCGTTGGTGGGCTCGTCCAGCACCAGCACGTTCGAGGGCACGCTGAACAGCCTGGCCAGCAGCAGGCGGTTGCGCTCGCCGCCGGAGAGCATGGCGCACCGGGGCCTGTATCTGGTCGGGGGAGAAGAGCCAGTCTTGCAGATAGCCCACCACGTGCCGGGACTGCCCGCCACCGTCACCGTGTCACCGCCGTCGGCGATGCTGTCGCGCAGCGAGCGCTGTCTCGTCCAGTTGCGCCCGCAGTTGGTCGAAGTAGGCTATCTCCAGGTCCGGCGCCCAGGCGCACCCGGCCGCTCTGCGGCTCCAGCTCGCCCAGCAGGAGCTTGAGCAGAGTGGTCTTGCCCGAGCCGTTGGGGCCCAGTATGCCCACCCTGTCCTTGCGGATGATCGTGGTGCTGAAGTCCTTCACTATCGGCGTGGCGCCGGGCGCGGCCGCGGCGCGCGCAGCGCCGGGCGCGGCGCTCGCGCTCGGCGCGCGCGCCCCGCGCCGGGCGTCGCCCGGCGCCCGCCGGCGTACGCGAACGAGATATTCTCGGCGTCCGCCACCAGCCGGCCGCTGCGACTCGCCTCCACGATGGCCATCTGCACGTTGCCCATGCGCTCGCGCCGGGCCTGCCGCTCCAGCCGCAGCTGCTCCAGCGCCCGCACCCGGCCCTCGTTGCGGGTGCGGCGAGCCTTGATGCCCTGGCGTATCCACACCTCTTCTTTGGCCAGCTTCTTGTCGAAGTCTTGCCAGCCCTTCTCCTCGGCGTCGAACATGGCCTGCCGGCGCTCCAGGTAGGCGGCGTATCCGCAGTCGAAGCTCAGCAGGCGGCCGCGGTCTATCTCGACTATCCGCGTGGCCATGCGCTGCAGAAAGGCGCGGTCGTGGGTGACGAACACCAGCGTCTTGGCCCACTTCAGCAGGAAGTCCTCCAGCCAGATGATGGCGTCTATATCCAGATGGTTGGTGGGCTCGTCCAGCAGCAGCACGTCGGGCTCGTTGGCCAGGGCCTTGGCCAAGAGCACCCGGCGCTTGAGTCCGGCCGAGAGCGTCCCGAACTCCGCGTCCTCGTCCAGACTGGTGAGCGATATCACCTGCTCCACCCGCTGGTGAAAGTGCCAGGCCCCGGAGGTCTCCAGCCGGTGCTGTACCCGCTCCAGCTCCTTGAGCAGCGTCGCGCGCCGCCCGCGTCGCGTCCGCGCCGCCCGCGCCGCCCGCGCCGCGTGCCGCGACGCCCGCCGCCGCCCGCCGCTGGGCCAGCCGCATGGTCAGCTCGTGGTACTGGTGCAGCAGGTCCAGATGCCCCTGGCCGCCGGACGCGACTATGTCGTACACCGTGCCCGGGCAGAGCCTCGGGCACCTCCTGAGGCAGCAGCGACACCCGCACCTCGGCGCCACTCACGATCTCGCCCGAATCCGGGGGCAGGTCGCCGTGCAGCATCTTGAGCAGGGTGGACTTGCCGGCCCCGTTACGGCCCAAGAGCCCGATGCGCTCGCCCGCCTCGATGGCGCAGCGAAGCCCCGTCGAGCAGCAGCGGCCCGCCGAGACTCACCGAGACGTTGTTGATCCAGATCTGTGTCATCGCCGGGGAGTATAGGGGCTGGGCGACCCAGTAACGCATCAGGCTGGTAAGGATTGCGGCCGAAATGGCCGATAGTCTCCAAGACGGGGGGGCACGAACGAGGGTGTAGGGAGGTCGGAATGGCCTGGTTCGGCGACAAGTTGGCGATCCGGCGTCGGTTGGTAGTGGGATACGGCTTGATGGTGCTCGATGTGATCATCATCGGCGGTCGTTGCCATAGTCTGGTTGAACCTCGGGCTGGATCCCTTGATCGGGAGCATCGTGGTGGGGGTGCTCGCTGCGGTCGGCATAGTCTTGGGCGTGTTCCTGAGTCTGGCGACTCTCCCGCAGCCTTATAATCAGACTGAAAGCGGCCGTGGCCAGCCTGAGTGCCTCGGTGGGCGAACTCATGGCCACCGCCTCGCAAGTAGCCGCTGGCAGCGCACAGATAGCGGCCTCTACCAACGAGACCACGGTCACCGTCGAGGAAGTCAAGCAGACGGCCGCGCTGGCGCACGAGAAGTCGGTGGAGGCGGCGGAGAGCGCTCAAGGCGCCATCAAACGAGCGGAGTCCGGACAGGTGATAGTAGAAGACACTATTGCCGGCATGGAGCGGATGCAGAGCGAGATGGACGTCTTGTACGAGACCATAAACCGTCTGAGCGAGCAGACCCAAGCCGCGGGCGACATCATCACCTCGGTCAACGACCTGGCCGAACAGTCGAACCTGCTGTCGGTGAACGCCTCCATCGAGGCTGCCAAGGCCGGCGATTACGGCAAGGGCTTCACCGTTGTGGCGCAAGAGGTCAAGAGCTTGGCCGAGCAGTCCAAGCAGGCAGTGGCTCAGGTGCGCACCGTGCTGAGCGAGATCCAGAAGGCGAGCCAGAAGGCCGTGCAGGCCGCCGCGCAAGGCCGCGAGGCCGTCGAGGCAGGCAGACAACAGTCCGCAGGCATCGGGCGAAGTCCTCCAGAAGATGGCGGAAGGCGCGAGCGAGAACGCTCAGCGGTACGTGCAGATCTCCGCGTCCAGCCGGCAGCAACTGGCCGGCTTGGAGCAGATAGCCCAGGCCATCCACAGCATCAACGAGGCCAGCAACCAATCGACACCGGCACTCGCCAGGTCGAGCAGGAAGTACAGCGCCTGCAGAAGCTCGCTCTCGAACTGAAGAGCCTCATAACCTCAGATTCAGAGGCCTAGCGGTCGAACTGGGCCTCTGACCCGCGTCCCCGCAGGTGCGACAAGCTCAGCGGGCACCTTGGGACCGCTCGTGCTGGCAAAGTCTGTTGTTGTTTGGACCGGGTGTGACGCCAGGCAGGGGGTGAGTCTAGGCGCGGCGTGGGCGGGGCCGGACGCCGTTGGACTCTAACTATCAATAGCAATAGGCATTGATAGTTAATTGATAGTTGGCTTCGGCCTTCAACCCGAAGGTGTAGCCCGCAGTGAATCGCGTAGCGACGGGTCAGGTCGAAAGACGAAATGCGTGTCCTTCGCGATTTGACCGCAGGTGGCCTCTGGCCACTAGGTCCAAGAGGTCGGCACGGGCCGTGGCATAGACCACACCGTGCGAAGTCTTGTGTGACTCGATGGTGAAGATCGCGGCAGGGTCGGCCAGAGCTCGGCTGAGCACCGCCCGCTGCCGATGGTTCAGGGTCAAGTCGTGCGAGAGCTGGTTGCGAAGCGCCGCGTCTTCATCGCTCTCCCGTCGAAGGTAGGAGGAAAGCTCCTGAAGGGCCTTCTCGACGGCATGCAGGTGGAAGGTGAGAAAGTACGTGAGGTCGCGGTCGTCTATCTCTGAATACAGGAAGGCCCGCTCGTACTGCACCCTTCGCCGATGGATCACGCGCGAGATCGAGATGTACTCGAAGAGCCAGTATCCGCGCCGGAGCATGTACCAGTAGAAGAGCGCCCGGGCGGTCCTGCCGTTGCCGTCACAGAACGGGTGCAGGTAGGCGAGCCAGAAGTGCAGCATGACCGCCTTGATGACGGGGTGCACGAATTCGCCGTCGTCTGAGTTCGCGAACGCGCAGAGACGCTCCAGCTCTCTCGGGATGACCCCGGCCGCGGGCGGAACGTATAGAGCCTGCCCCCGTTCGTCGACTCCGACCACGATGTTGTCGGATGCGGCCCTGAACCTGCCGCAGTCTTCCGGTTCGGCGCATGTGCCGTCTGTGAGTATCGCCTGCAGTTCGAGCAGCAGCGAGGGGGAGAGGGCTTCCCCCAACACGTCGCCGATCTTCGCAATGGCTTGGTAGTTGTTGAAGATCATCCGCTCAGCCGTCGTGACCGGCGTGCGGCCGCTGCGAAGCATGTCCTTTGCCTGCACGCGGGTCGTGGCTGCGCCTTCCAGTTGACTGGAGGCGATGGCCTCCTCCATCAGATTGCTGATGAGGTAGCGTTTCCGGGCATGGTCGGGAATGGATGGGCTCGGACTGAGCATGGAGCCGCTCGCCTGTTGGTCGATGACCATCAGGCAGCGCTGCAGCTCTTCCGTGAGCGAGTAGCTGAAGGGTAGCCCCGTCTGGTCCTGGAAGGGGGCGAAGTGCCGGCTCAGCTTTCGCGAGAGCTTGAGCGCCAGCCAGACGTCCTCAGCCGCCAGGCCGTTTGGCAACTCCAAGTACTTGACCTTGTCCCAATACAGGTAGTCCCTATTCGCTCGCCGGAGGATCGGCGCCACGGTGTCGTCCAGGAGTAGAGCGACCGTCCCGCTTCGGACGAGGGCCTCTGCCGAGGTATTGGGAGGTGGTTCCGGTCGCTTGGTCATGTGACTATCACCTAACTATCAATCAGACTACAAATTGATAGTAACCCAACTTGGCAGGCTGGCAAGGCCGCTGGCAAGGAACAAACATGGCTTCTGTTGTCAATGATCGCGCCGACTCGTCGCGGCTGTGTCCAGTATGGGTCAGCGGCGCGTTGGGCCCTAGGCCTTTGGTTGGACTCTGGCGACCCGGTCGCTGGGCTCCTCTACTTGCCCGAGCGCCTGCCCTGCAAGGTGAGCAAGTCGCGCAAATACTGGCCGGACCTCTCGCGGCACGAGCGGTAAGCACGACTGCTCGTGAGCCAGTACCTCATCCTGCAGGGATCGACGCTGCAGGATATCGACGGCCTCGACCTGCCCCTGCCCGCGCCCGGCGCAGCCGGGTCCCTCTCCAAGCTCAAACCAAAGTCGGATACGCGGCCCGGGAGTGTCGTGCGAGCGTGCTTCAGTGTCATGCGCGCCAAATGGCTCGCCCGTGTATACTCGGTATACACCAAGGGAGGCGATATGCGAGTCAAGGTGCGACAGGTCGGCAACAGTCTCACGGTCACGTTACCCAAGGAGATCGCCTTGGAGATGAACCTGAGCTCGGACATGGAAGTGGACCTCAAGGTGCGCGACCAGGTAGTCGTCCTGGAACCTGTGCTACCTCCTTGGGAGCGGCTTCTCACCGAGGTCAGAAGGCAGGCGGCCGAGCGGGGTCTTAGCGAAGCCGACGTCGAGCGAGCTCTCGCGGAGTCCCGTGGTCCACGGACCTGAGAAGGTCGTCCTCGACACCAACGTGCTTCTCTCCGGCGTGCTGTTCGGTGGCAGGCCTGCGCAGCTGATCGACGCCGCCCGCCGCGGAAGCATCCGGGCGGTGACCTCCCTCTACATCCTGCGGGAGTTCCGCGATGTCCTGTCCAGTCCTCGCTTCGGCTTCGACCCAGTGCTCTGTGAGGAGTCGGCCGTGGAACTGGTGCGTTTCATGGAGGTCGTACCCGTTGTGGCCTCGCGCGAGCGCTGGGTCAGCGACCCCGCAGATGACCCCATAGTGGAGACCGCGTTGCAGGGAGGTGCTGCGTTGATCGTCACCGGAGACAAGCGATTGCTGGACGCCGAGGTACCCGGCGTGATGATCGTCACCGTCGCCGAGATGATGGAGCGGCTCTCTGGGTTTGACGCCGGCTGCTGATACGCCCAAATCATGGTGTTGGTTGGACCGGGGGTGACGGCACGCCGGGGGTGAGTCTTGGCGGAGGTGATGCCGGACTCAGGTCTTCTTTGTGATGCGCTCGGCGACCCAAGCCTCAAGGGTCGTCTGGGCCATCGAGCCGTCCGCGACGCGCTCGATCACCTCAACCGTCTCGTCGCCGGTCGTCCCGTCGGCCGCGGGCGCGACCCACTGATAGCCGTTTCGCTCAACGAACTCCACGAGGCACAGGTAGCTCACACGCTTGTTCCCATCGAGGAGAGGATGGTTCTTGACAAGGTGGTAACACAGGGCAGCGGCCTTCTGCGAGAACTCCGGATAGAACTCGTGTTCCTCAAAGGCGGCCGAGGGAGATACCAGTGCTGACTCGGCGAGGTCGAGTCTAGTGGTCAGCGTGAGCTCGGCGGCATCCACGCCCAGCACGGCTTCAGCTATCAGCAAGAAGTCGGCGAGGTCGAGATACCATACCCAGCTCACCCTTTGAGTCGCTCCAGGATGGCCTGGTTGCGCGCAATCGAGTCGCTCAGGCGCCTCTGGAAGTCAGCGTCTGCGCGGCGTGTGGCGATGTGCTCAAGCAACGCCTCTCTGACCACTTCAGACACAGGTACACCCTGCACCTGGGCAAGCGCTTCCAACTGCTCCGCCGTCTGCATGTCGATACGTAGGGTCATAGCCTTCCGCTCTGTAGGGGTCGCCATTGTCGCCTCCCGGTATCGTGACACCACGACACCAAGATAGCACACGGGAGGCACGATGCGATTGTGGCGCAAAGGCTGGGGGTCATCCCTCCACCGTTGGTTGTACTCTGGCGACCAACTGGCCGGACCTCTCGCGGAACGAGCGGTACACACGACTGATCGTGAGCCAGTACCTCATCCTGGAAGGCATCGACGCTGCAAGATATCGACGGCCTCGACCTGCCCCTGCCCGCGCCCGGCGCAGCCGGGCCGCTGGCCGGACTGAAGTCGCTATGAGGACGCACTGGACGCCCTCGTCTGCGCCTGGGTGGCGACCCTCTACCTGGACGGCAGAGCCACGGCCTTCAACGGCGGGGATGCCGCGGCGGCGATCTGGGTGCCGGCTGGGATGTGACTGGGCGCGCTGGCTTCATGAGGGCGACCGGGGTGTGACTTCGACCGCTCTTGCTGGCAAGGTCTGGTGTTGTTTGGACCGGGGGTGACGGCACGCCGGGGGTGAGTCTGGGCGCGGGGCGGCCAATACTGGGGCCCGTGGTCTTAGTCTCGGCTTTGCCTCCCCGATAGTCGGTGATCCTAGCCTCCATGCGTAGGAGTGTTAACCGTGAGAGATTGGAGTGGTGCTTGTCTTGCCCGAGGTGATGAGCCGGGATCCCAGGTGCGTCGCGATCTCGGGGCTCATCTCTCAACGTCCTGGTAGCATAGTTGCTGGCTAATATCGCTGGCCTTCAGATTCGGGCAAGCTAGTATGATCCACAGGGCTGTCGGTCGTAGGATTGCGAAGGGGAGGGTTGCACATGGGCGTGCCCAGGGAGAGAAAACCATGAGCCGAACCTGGGAGTGGGCCAAGACCGAGGCCGGGCAATATGGTTGGTCGGGCGATGTAGCAAAGATCTTCCGCCACGAAGAGCCCCAAGGCGCCAGGAGTGTTTGCCTTGGATCCACCTCCGGCCGTCGCGACACTGATGGCGCGAGGTCATTCAGAACTCATGGGACGCAGCGCGCGATCTTCAGCGCACAGACCCGACAGCGCCGCAGTTGCCGATTGACTTTCGATTCGTTGACCTGCGCGGGGAGGAGAAGCGCAGGCTTGTTGCGGCGCTTGGGCTCAAGGATCTGGCCGAACGCGCGAGGGTGATTGACGAGAGACGTGCGGGTGGGACTCCTGCCGACGGACTGCTCAACACCATCGCTGACGAAGATCCTTTGAGGGTGCTTGTGATTGTTGAGCGAGCCGCCAGCGGCATGTACGGTCCCTGGGATCAGAACAAGTCCCGAATGTATCTTGCTCTCCTGAGTATGGGTATGACTCAGAAGCAGGCTGGCGCCAGTGAGACCTACGGATACGGCAAAGCTGGCCTGATCAATGCCTCGCGGATTCGATCTGTTGTAGCCTATTCGTGTTTTGGTGAGCGTGCCGAAGACCCCGGAATCACAAGGCGGCTCCATTAGGCGTGACCTACTGGGGCGAGCACGACTATGAGGGCGTTAACCATCCCGGGACAGCGAGCTTCAGCAACGGGGAGGCCGGAAGGATAAGGCCTTATGAGAATGAAGATGCCGACGAGATCGCGGCGGAGCTCGGGCTGGAGGCAAGAGAAGCGACCAACCCGGACAGCCTAGGCACCACCTTCCTTGTAGTTGATGCTCAGGTACAGCCTAGGGACCTTGTGCGCGCGATTGAGATCTCATGGTGGCCCGCGATCATTGAGGGAGATTTCGTTGCAACCGTTCGGGATGTTGATGGATCGACTCTAGTGCCACGACCGATGTAACACCCCGTATGCATACTTTCATAAACGCCTGGGAGATTGCGATCGGCCGAAGCACACCTGGTACTTATGACAGGTTGAGTTCGCTTACCGGTCCATCTAGCCAAGCCTCTGATGCCATCCCCGAACTGCCTACTGTAGGCAGTCTAGGCCTTGTGGCGGATCTGTCTGGGTGGTCGTATGCCGACCAGGGGGGTGGTTCGGACGATGGCGAGTTCTCTGAGAAGAGCCTTGTGGCTCTCACCCGTGCCCCAAGGATGGTAGTTGAATACTATGTCGTGGGCCAAAGCCCCCCGTTTGTGCGAGGGGCGTTTATTGCGGACCCCGTGATTGATGAGGTACTCAGGCAGACCGAACCGAAGGCCCATGACGCTTGGCTTGTGAAAGCAGAAGAGGGCGAAGTCGATCCCGGGGCCGCAGAGATCGCGAAACATGTACTTGGGCGGATAAGGACAACTGTCTTCAACCACCGGACGAAACTCAGACCGTCGGCTCCACCACCTGAGGAGATAAACCTCCCATTCCTGAACGACGTAATGCGCAAGGTCATGTCGGGCATGGGGAAGGGGGTTCGACAGCCCATTGCCGATACCAGGCCAATCTCAATCCATCTTGAGCACCAGCCTCGTGAGTCGCCGCTCAAGGGCAGAATTGAGATGGCTGGTTCTGCCACGTACGGCCTATCCAGCCACCATCACGGCGACAAGGCGGACGTCGCCCTCACCATGATCTACCGTTTTGTAGAGGATGATCGGGTGGGTGAGCGTGCAGTCTTGAGTATCAGCGCTCCGGAGGGATTCGTGCATATGGGTGAGGGGTTGTTCATGGGCACTCTAAGACGTGATCAAGAGGCACGATTGAGTTTGTCTCCGAGCCATATGATCCGGCCTGGTCAGGTCGTCTAATTGTAGACGGTAGGCTACAGAGGCGGGTCTGTTGAAGAGGAAGGGCCGGAATGAGCAAAGAGACTCGGACCATCAGGCCATTCACCGGGCTCGGCGGTTTGGACGGCGCGCTGAACGAAACGGTACTCTATTTTGGGTCTGAGGCGTGCCTTGCCAACGATGCTCTGACGGTTGACATAGCTTCTCAGGAGTTCTTGCTTCGATCAGTTCGCCTTGAGTGGGGCTCGGACGAACGGGCTCTTGAGCAGTTCAAGACGCGTATTTCGGTCGCATCAGAAGACGCGCGCTTCTCTCCGCTGATCTCTCGCTTGTGGCCATTGCAAGCAGTCCATTCCTGAAGATAGCCGATGTGGTGTTCGGCTGGCCGATGAGCCGAATCGGGGAACTCGGAGTTACGGCCGAGTTGACCGATGGAAAACGGTCAGCTGCTTTCTCTGCCGTGCACAGCGGGTTCGTTGTTGATGTGTACCTTGTCCTGGAACGAACCCTGGATCCACGACCACTACGCCCGCATACACGCGGCACGTGGCTCGCGTCGGCTCGGTTTCGGGTGGACACGACACTGGGGTCTGCTCTTCTCTCGCCGACGTCGCTCACCGACGATATCCGGGCCAGGCATGGCCTGCCTGCCAAGACGGTGAGATACGTCTATTTTGGAGACCACAATGTGTTGGCTCCCATAGTGGGGCAGGAGCCCCCTGTGCTCTATGTCGACGAGAAGGTGCTTGCCGAGCTCAACGCGCGACGGACTTCCCGGCCAGCAAGGCCATACAACTCCAGCTCGGCCTGGATTTTGTGTCCGCGATTATTCATCGAGCTGCGGCGGACCCAGGTTGGACGGGTTCAAGCTGGGAGGATGTTCGTGACAGTCTGCTGGGAAGCGCAATACGAATAGCAGCAGGCACGGGTGCAAGCGAGAGCGATAGGAAGCGTCTTGTAGACGATGTTGCAGAGGCTCCCGAGAAAGTAATCGCCAGAGCTGAGCACTTCATCAACGTGTCGGCTGGACTAATGGGCATACTAGAAGATGGTGACGCATGAGATACCCCGTGATCACTCGTTCAAAGTGCGAGGAACTGGCCGCTCAGCTAGTCGCCGGCAAGCAGCCACCGATTGAGCCACACGCTGTCTGGACTGGCGTAGGAGACGCCATTCAGCTTCAGTCGGTGGTTGAGGTATCGGCGGAGATTCTTCGGGGTGCCAGGGAATGGACCGATCGAGACCGCGACCGCTTTGAAGGCAAGGCCTCAATTGGTCTGTATCAAGCTCTGTCAAATGTGCCGACAGAGGTGCTTGATGATCAGGGTCTCGGCGCTTCCTTGCCCTCCGCTACTTCTGGGAGTTCATCGCATGGAGAGAGTCAGAGCCGTTCTCCAAGGGTAATCATCTCAAGTACGTTGACGCCTCAACAAACACCGAGTCAGTGCTGCCGCGCATGTACGTGAGGGCAGCGGCAATCGGTGGGGCAGCAAACGCGCACCTGGCGGGGGCGGTTCCGCACGGGACCGACTTCTGGAGAAGTCACGTCATTCGGGTTCGTACTGGCTCTGCACCTCCTCTGACTAGAGCCTTTGTTAGGAAACAGGCGGAAGCTAGGCTTCCGACAGACCAACTGCGACAAGTGGCGAAACGGATAACTCGCACATGGACGAACATCGTCCTGTACCTTCACGATGACGAGGAGTCGGCGGAGGTCATTGATGCGCTCTGGGAAGGTGGTCAGAATCTGGAGGATGGCACAAGTTGACGTCGGAAGCCTCCTCCTCTGGCGAGTCCCTTGATCGCTACATACGCCAAGGGGATCGCATTGTTCATGAGCTTAAGGTCGGCGATTTCGGTCTCCGTGCATCCATAGAGATCTCAGATGCTTGCGAAGACGCGAAGGGGTGCTGGTGGCGGAGTTACTTGTCAGGCGTGACCCCGGTGCCAACTGAACCAGATGGACGAGTCCTGAGAACCGTGGATCTGTTCTGCGGTCCCGGTGGTTTGGCAAATGGGGTACACCAGCTGTGTGCTGAAGCTGGGATGGCTTTGTCTCGGAGCTAGTTGCGGACCAGGACGAATCGGCGACGTTTGTATACTCGGCCAACCACTGCAGCTATAAACGAATCACCCACTCTGTGCAGAAACTTGTTGACTACGCGATCAGCTACGGTTCCGGCGGGGCGACGTTCGTCTATCCGCCTGAATTTGTTGACGCCACGCTCGGCTCCTCTCTTGCCGGGGTTGACCTTGTTCTGGCAGGTCCTCCGTGCCAAGGGCATTCGAATCTGAACAATCGCACCCGTCGTGTTGATTCGCGCAATAGCCTATACCTTGCTGTGCCCGCAGTTGCTGTAGCCGCCAACGCGCGAATGTGCATAATCGAAAACGTGCCGGCAGTCCTCAACGATGCCGGCCAGGTTGTTGAGTGTGCCAAGCAGCTCTTGGATAGCGCGGGTTACTTCGTCACCACTGGAGTTCTGTCGGCCTCAGATATGGGGTGGCCACAAACACGCCAACGACATTTCCTTGTTGCGCGAAGGGATAAGCCGCCTTTCCCACTGGATAAGATTGCCTTGTTACTGAAGGACCAAGCGCGATCGGTGTGGTGGGCCATCGGTGACCT
>CAVVEI010000022.1:0-19270 GCA_963747275.1 uncultured Actinomycetes bacterium | reverse complement strand
CCTGCTGCTCCTCCGTCGAGAGCCGGGCCACTTCGAGCGCCTCCGGGAAGGCGAAGGCCACCACGTGCCTATCACCAGCGAGTGCCTCCAGCGCCGCCCGATCCCATGAGCTCGGGCCGCCGCCCTCCGACTCGGTGTTCACCACCAACAGTTGCGGAGCCAGGGTGAGAAACTGGTATCCCCTCACAAGCGCCGACTGCGGCTCGTCGAACTCCAGCACGCCTGAGCGGGGTCTCGGCCTCCAGGGCCTCCTGACAGCGAGCGAGCGCCTTCTTGGCAGTGTCGGACAACGGCGCCTTCTTGGCCCTCTCAAAGGCCCGCTCGATGCGGATGAGGTCGGAGAGCAGAAACTCCCGGTCCAGCTCCTCCAGGTCGGCCTCCGGGTGGGCCGGCTCACCCAACAGCGGGCTGATCGAAGCCGCGGATCACGTGGATGTACAGCTGCCCACCCGCCAGAGCGTCCAGATAGCGCTCCATCTCGCCCTTGCGCGGCGCTGGCTTCGGGCCACGCCACCTCCTGCACCTTGAACTCGGCGAAGGTGGTCTTCTTGGGCTCGAAAGATCTCAGAGAGAGCCCGCACTCGGGCGTCGCCCACATGCACAGTGGCTATGTGACCTTCGCCCCGCCCCTCAGCGAGAGCGGTCACCAGCGTCGTCTTGCCACACCCTTTGAGTCCTACTATGCGTGCTTCCATCTGCCCTCTCCCCGAGTGTCGATAGCCCTAAGTGTAGCCCAGGGTCCAGGCTCCCGCCGCGAACGACACATAGAGGCTCGGCGTGGCAAAATGCTCGACTGTACCTACCTCGGGAAGGAATGAGACATGCGCGCACACAATGGGCGTTCTCTTGCCGGCCTTGTGACCGGAGTCCTGCTCGTATCGGCACTGGCTCTCGCCATGGGAGCCTGCGGATCGGCTCCTGAAGCCTGCCGCTGAGACCTATACCGACCAAGACTTCGGATTCAGCTTCGATTATCCGGACGATTGGCAGTTGGTCTTGTCAGACGTCGCGGAGATCAACACCGGCGCCGATCCGGTCAAGGTGATCGTGGCCGGCGACCCGGATGGGGCGAGCGTGGGGGACGATGGCCTGGACATGTTCATGGTCCGGGTGTACCAGCTGACTCAAGAGGTGGACGAGGCAGCGCTGCCAGAGGTGCTGCCCGTCCTGGAGGACCTTGCTGGCGCAATATCAAGGACAAGACCCCACTTTCGAGCCTGAAGGCCCCTTGGAGCAGATCAACATAGGCGGCATGCCCGGCTACCAGGTCACCGCCGCATTCGACTGGGATGACGGCACTCCCCTGAAGACGACGTTCTACTTCCTCTTCTCCGGAGATGTCGAGTACCAGTTGGTGGCCCAGGCCGCCGAGCAGAACTGGGAAGCCGACCAAGCGGTCTTTGCCGACTTCGTCGACAGCTTCGTGCCCGGGCAGGGCATGTAGTAGTCACCTCACGGTGCGCCCGGGACGGCTCCGCCCCGGGCGCGCTTTACAGAATTCTCACCTGGATAAGGCTATACTCCCGTCTCGCTGTCCGCTGCCGAACACAAGTGAGGTACTCGTGAAGAGGAGACTCCCCGAGATCGTCCTGGTGATAGTCATTGCCGCTCTCGCAGTCGGTGTCCTGGGGTGCAACAGCGAGCTTCCGGACGGCATGGTGGCCAAGGTCGGCGACGCCTATGTCACGGCCGAGGAGCTCGCGACCACAGTGACGCAAGAGGCCGCTGCCTACGGCATCACCAAGGAGGCCAACCCCGATATCTACAAGGAGATCGAGAAGTGGGTCGTCGAGAACCTTGTGGCCAACGAGGTGGCGATCCAAGCTGCTGCTGAGCTCGGTCTGACCGTGACCGACGAAGAGGTGCAGGGTCAGATGGACTCCTTCCGCGACTCCTACTACGGAGGCGACCAGGCGGCCATGGAGGAGGCCTTCGCCGCTGAAGGCCTGACGCTGGAAGTCTTCGAGCAGAACGTCAAAGGACGGCCTGCTCAGAGACAAGGTCAAGGCCGAGGTGGTCAAAGACGTCACCTCGGTGCCCGAAGAGGACGTAGTCGCGTACTACCAGAGCAATCTGACGAGCTACGACGTCGAGCCGAGCCGTGGTCTGCGGCACGTCCTGATCAAGCCCGAGGCAGCCGCTGCAGGAGCTGCCATCACAGAGGATGACTGGGCAGAGGCGCTGGCCACCGCGCGAGAGGTCCGGCGCCGCTTGGCAGCGGGAGGCGACTGGAACGCTCTGGCCGCTCAGCACTCCGACGATTTCACCACCAAGGACAAGGGCGGCGATCTGGGCACCGTGCTGCTGGGTGAGACCATCAAGGAGTTTGAAGACGCTGCTTTTGCGCTGGAACTACAGGAGGTCTCGCAGCCGGTCAGGACTGTATACGGCTACGAGATCATCCAAGCTACCGCCGTCACCAAGGGTGGCCTGCAAACGCTGGACGAGGTCCGGGCGCAGATCGAGTCGCAGTTGCTTCTCGAGGCGCAGGAGGCGGCCTGGGAGAAGTGGCTCGCGGGCAAGAAGGCCGATCTGGGCGTGATCTACCGCGGCGATCTACGGCCCGCACCGACCACCACCGAGGCCCCCACCACCACAGAAGCTCCCGACACCGACACACCCAGCACAACGCTGGGCACTTCTACCACTACATAGGAACGAGGTTCTCGTGAATAGAAGAAAGATAGCGGGCCTGGCAGCATCGGCGCTGTTGGCGCTCACGCTTCTCGCGGCCGGTTGCGGAGGCCTGGCGGATAACGCTCCGGCCCAGGTCGGAGACGTGATCATAGACGATGCCAAGTTCTCCGCGCAGGTGGCGAGTTATGCCGGGCAATACGGCATCAGCCAGGAGACCGACGCACAGACCTACGCCTCACTGGCGGCGGATGTGCTCGAAAGCATGATCACCACCGAGTTGGCGCTGCAGAAGGCCGCAGGTCTTGACATCACGGTCACCGACGACGACGTGCAGACGAGGATAGATGAGATCGTGGCCGACTACTACCAAGGCGACGAGGCCGCCTTGGTGGCCGAACTTGAGACCGAGTCCATGACCCTGGATGACCTGGGCGCCCAGGTCAGAGACTTCCTTCTGGTGGGCAAGGTCCGTGACGAGGTGACCAAAGACGTGCCCCTGCCCACCGATGAAGAGATCTCTGCCGAGTACGACGCGAACCTGGCTGACTACATGACCGCAGAGACGATCGAGGCCCGCCACATCCTGGTGGCCGTTGCCGGCGATTATGTCCGCGCCACTGAGTCCACGACCACCGAGCCCGCGGCCGAGACGACCACGACCACCGAGTACTCCGACCTGTCCTGGGCACAGGCGCTCGCGACCGCCGCGCAGTTGCGCGTGGACCTACTCGCCGGAGGCAGTTGGTCCGCGCTTGCCGCCAGATACTCTGACGACGCGGAGACCAAGAACAACGGCGGCGCACTGGGCGTCATCGCCCAGGGTGATCTGGTCGAGGCCTTTGGAGAGGAGTTCAGCAACGCGCTCTTCTCACTCCAGTTGGACGAGATATCTGAACCCGTCATGACCGGGTACGGCTACCACATAATCCAACTCACCAAGGTCAACGAGCCACGGCAGCAGACGCTCGAAGAGGCGACAGCCGCAGATCTCAGCCAGCCTTCTCGCCAAGCGCGCAAGAAGTCAAGTGGCAGGCCTTCATCGACCAGGCCAGGACCGAGATCAAGGTGACCTACCGCAAAGACCTGCGCCCCACCACCACCGTGACCCTGCCGGCCGCCGACGAGACGACGGCCACCACGGCCAAGCCCTGATCCAGGGAGGCGACCAGGCTATGCGCAGATCACTAATCGCCACCGCCCTGGTGTTGTCGCCGGGGCACTGGCTATCTCGACGGTCGGATGCGGCGAAGAGTTGGATGAGTCGTGGCAAGAGGCGCTCACGACCGCCAAAGAGGTGCGCGAGCTGTTGGTGGACGGCGGCGACTGGACCGCGCTGGCCGCGCAGTATTCCGATGACCCCGGCAGCAAGGATGCGGGCGGCGAACTCGGTGACGTTCTCAGGGGCCAGATGGTGCCGGAGTTCGAAGAGGCCGTGTTCACCCTCAAGGTGGACGAGATATCTCAGCCGGTCAAGACCACCTATGGGTACCACGTCATCCAGGTGACTCAGATAGATGCCGGACGCCAACAGACCTTTCAGGAGGTCGAAGACCAGATAGCGGCGGAACTCCTCGAGACCGCCAAGCAGGACATCTGGTCCGATTGGCTCACGGTGAAGAAAGCCGAGCTTGGCTTGGTCTATCGCGACGATCTGCGTCCAGACGACGTGACCGCCCCACCAGCCGGCGCCTCTGACTCTGCCGTCTGACGCGGTGGCCAAAGTCGGTGACCTGTATCTCTCTACCAAGGACTTGACCTTGCGGGTAGAAGACACCGCGGCCCAGTACGGCTTGAGCGAAGAAGCCGATCCAGACACCTACGCCGACATGCAGGCGTGGGTCCTCGAGAACTTCATCCAGTCCAAGGTGGCGCTGCTGACGGCAGCGGGCCTGGGCGTGAGTCTGACCGACGATGAGCTACAGACCGAGGTCTCGTCGGTGGTGCAGGACTACTTCGACGGCGACCAAGCCGCATTCGATTCGTACCTCGACGAGCGAGGGGTGACTATGGCCGACTTCACGCAGCAGGTGAAAGAGGGCCTGATCACCCAGAAGGTGTACGAAGCCCTCACCAAGGACGTGGCCGCGATCACAAGCGACCAGGCGGCCGCCTACTATGAGAAGAACAAGGACTCCTTCTACACCGAGGAGAGCCGTGCGACCCGGCACATCCTCATAGCCGCCGGAGACTCACAGTAGAGGCGATCGACCCTAAGCGCTGCCGCGCGACCTAGTCGAGCCCCGCACCAGATACAAAGAGGCCGGGGATTGCTCCCCGGCCTCTTCTTTTCTGCCACCCCACCGGGCCGGGCGCCTGCGGCGCCCCCGGTGCGACGTGTGAGTCCTGCTACTTGCCCGTCTCGAACTTGAAGGTCTGATCCGGATCGGTGACGGCGAGCACCTGCACGATGCAGCCGTCGCCACCCGGCCAACGCCACGGCAGGGCCATGAAGGTGCAGCGCTTGCCGGTGACCTCGTCCAGGTCGCCGCCCACGTTCTCGATGCCCGGGATGCCACCCACGCACATGAGGTACTTGTGCGCAGGCTCCCACTTGGGAAAGTCCACCTTGGCGTCGCGACCGGTCTCGGCCTTGTACTCTTCCATGAGGTGGGGCTGTGTGGGGCCGAGGCCGTGGTCGACCAACTTGGTGGCCAGCGGGTGGTCGTTGGCTTGGCAGCCGTAGCCCACCATCTTGACCTTCTTGTTGACCAGCCACTTGGCGCCCTCTTCGCCGATGCCGGGGCCGTAGGCGAAGTACTCGTCGGTGTCGGCCCACTTGTGATGGAAGCCGGTGTTGATCATGACGATGTCGCCCTCTTGGATCTTGGGAGTAGCGTTCTCCAGATCCTCAGGGGTGATGAGGCCCCACTTGCCCTTGGGGCAGTTGATGGCCACGCCGGTGCCGAACAGGCGCCACAGCGGGTAATCGTTGATGGTGGCAGTGTTCTCGGTCACGTGCAGAGGAGCGTCCATGTGGGTGCAGCGGTGCATGATGCCTTCCCACTGCACTTCGTACATGCCGTCCTTGGCATGGAACTTGAGAACATCGATGTTGATGCTCGGGGTCGACGGCCACTCCGGCGCGAACTGCGTGAACACGTGGCCGAGGCTATATACCTTCAGGCTCATGTACTTTGATCCTTTCCTAGTCTCTCCGAAGCCTACTTGCCCGACTCGATGCGGAGCTTGCCGCTGGGGTCGAACATGGCCATGAACCGGACCTGGCAGGCGTCGCCGTGCTCGAACTTCCACGGGACCGCCGCCAAGGTGGCCCTCTTGCCCTTCACGCTGTCGACGTCGCCACCCACCTGCTCGATGGTGGGTATGCCGGCGGCCAGAAGGGTCTTATGAGCCACGTTCCACTCGCCGTGCTCTTTCTTCCAGTCCTTGCCGGTGGCGGCCTGGTACTCGCCGACCAGTCGCTTCATGTGCGGACCGCCGCGATGCGGGGCCATGTTGGTGGCCAGCGGGAGAGTCCACGTGCGGGGTATCGACGGCGACCATCTTGGGCTTCTTGGAGACCAGCCACTCGGCCGCGTCCTTGGAGAGACCGGGGGCCTCGCCGTAGTACTCCAGACCATCGGAGTACTTCTTGTGCCAACCGGTGCAGATGACCACTATGTCGCCTTCTTGCACGCCGGGCTTGGCCTTCTCCAGGTCGGCGGCGGTGATGAGTTCCCAGTTCTTCTTGGGGATGTCCAGGATCACGCCGTTGCCGAAGAAGCGGGTCGGGTCGAGATAGCCGCCAGGTCGGCGCCCTTCTGGACGAGATGCAGAGGGGCGTTCATGTGAGTGCCGGTGTGCAGGACGTGATGATGCGCCAGGCCAACACGCCGTGTTGAGAGTGCTTGACTCCACGGACCGCGCGTACATCGGTCTGCCCAGGATACGAGGGCGCACGCTGGTCCCATTCATGACTGAGTTCGACGAACTGGAGCCCGGTATACGGGTCCTTAACCACATTGGCCATGCTCGCGTCTCCTCAAACGGACGGGGATTACCAAAAAGTGAAATCATCATACCACATTGGCAACCCGCCTCTAGCAGTACATCCCGGGGCCCAACTCCTTGTAGATGCGGGGCAGGAAGTCGCCGAAACGAGTGAACTCCTTGACGTTGTGACGAGCCAGGCCCTGCACAGCTTCCGCGGGCACCGAGACACCCGGGGGCAGGCACAGTTCGGGCGTGCCGTCCTCGGTGAAGCGGTAGCCCATCCAGAAACGCGTGCGGTGGATCAGCCCGCCTGGAGCGTCGTAGAACACGTGGCACATGAGCGCCGGAGCCGTGATGGACGTGTCGTCTTTGTATACCGTCACCGCCCAGCCGCCACCGCCGGCGAAGGTGGCTATGACCTTGTCGAAGCGCTCCATGTCGAAGCCCATGTCGGCCGGCGAGCGGAAGCTGATGTCTACGTTCTCCATGCCGCAGTCGCAGTTCTCGGTCACGTAGTGCACGACGCCCCAGTTCTTCTCCCGGTTGGGGATGTTGGGGTCGAGGATGCGCGCGCGGTCGATGGGGCTGAGCATGATGCCGCCGTGCTGCGGCGGGTACCAGATGCGATAGCGCAGGTCTTCCAGCGGATGCCACGCGAACCACCAGTCGATCATGTCGGCGGTCACGCCCGGGTAGAAGATCTTGTTGGCGATGAAGCCCGCCCCGTTGGGCAGATTGCACCAGCCTACCTCCACCTCTTCGGTCTCCAACTTCTTGACGTCCAAGAGACGGTTGATCTCTTCAGGGCCGAAGGCCCGCGCGGGGTCCACGGGAGTCTCCATGGCGGCGTAGTGCGCAGGGTCGTGCTGCTTGATCTCTTCGTAGTAGTACTTGGCAAAGGGCCGCGCCTCTTCTTCGGGCGTCAGTGGCGGCAGAGTGGCCTTCTGCTTGCTGTCGGCGCGGTTCTGCGCGTAGGTCTTCTGCGCCTTCCACTCAGGCCTGTTCGTGTCAGCGGTCATGACCATCCCCTCAGTCTTTGGGTGGCGCGTCGTCGATTATGCGTACCTGCCGGCAGTAGAGGAAGAACGACTGCGACCAGTCGGCGAAATCGAGCCCGCTGGCCTGCAGAGCCTCGAGGTACTGGCGGAAGGCCCCCGCCTGCTCCATGCTGTCGAGCCAGATGGACACCACCAGGTCGTAGACGGGCGGGTCGACCATCCTGAAGTGCGCTCGGGCGGCCGCATCGTTGTCGTTCACCCGGGAGCGCTTGTTCATGACTATCCGGCGGAACATCTCTTGCGCATAGGGTGACTTGGCCAGGGCCTCGTCGTGGGCCTGCCGCCAGAGACGATAGTAGTCATTGGGAAACACTTCGGACTTGCGCATTATGTAGTGAAGTACCTTGATCCCGCCCTGGTTGGGCTCGCCCAGACCGGGATTGAACTTCGGCCGGGGGTTGGCGACAGGCAGCTCCACCTCTTCGGCCATGACGATGATGTTGGTCGGCTCGTCGGCGAAGAACTTGCCGTCTTGATTGGCGCGCGATTGGGTCACTCCCTGTGGTTCCAGGGTGTCAAGCATGTCCCTGAAGCTGCTGAAGTGGAGCTCCACCACCGCCTCGCGGTCGGCGGTCTGGCAGTGGTGGTTGGTGTCGGAGAGCACCCCGAAAGCGCCATCGATCACGTGGTTCTGGATGTAGCGGTCTATCTTGAACCGCTCCAAGCGGGCGACCGTGCCGTGGTAGTGCTCGATGTAGCGGAAGTAGTCCGCCCGGGTCAAGCCTGGGCGGCGTCGAGAAGCTGCCATTAGTTTGATGGGCACCGAGCACCTCCTGGACGATGGAACATGAAACTGGGCCTTGGCTGCTGCCTTTCTATTCCCAGCTTCGCAATGGTCAAAGCCTGTCGCGATGCGAGATGATGCACGCATGGACTGCAAGAAAGAGACCAACCTCGCCGACTGCGGCTGCACCTATGAGCCATGCTCTCGCAAGGGCGTGTGCTGCGACTGCCTGCGCTATCACCTCAAGAACAGGGAATTACCGGCCTGCGCCTTTCCGGCGGCCGCTGAGCGCACCTACGATAGGTCGTTTGAACACTTCGCCCGGCTCGTGCAAAACGGCAAGCAGTAGCCGGGCCGACCCACTCCTCACGGGCAGTCGCCGGCGGCCTACCTGGCCTGAGAGACTCCCCAGTTCGCTCCCGTACTGCTGAGCGCCGCGCCGCACGGGGCCGACTCTCCTTTGAACTCGCCCGTCGGGTCAAGGAATATGCCCGGCAACTTGGTGATCCGGTCGGAGCAGCTGTCGGGGAACAACAGCCTGGCCTGCCAATGCAGCCCGTAGTCTATGGCCTTCACACCCGGGAACTGGCTCTGGACGCCGTCCACCAGTTCGTCGCCGGTCTTGGCCGTGGCCAGTACCTCCTCGTACACGTCCAGATAGCGCAGGGTGTAGTCGATGCCCGAGGCGTCCTCCAGGTTGAGCTTCTCGGGGCTGCAGTGCCCGGGTATCACCACCCGTGGGTCCATGTCGCGCAACTTCTTGAGCGAGGCGCGCCACTTGTTGCGGCGGGCCGCGTCGCTCTCGGCTGTCCAGACGTGGGCATCGTTGTAGACCACGTCGGTGCCGCACGCCACCCGCAGAGAGGGCACCCAGATCATGGTGTTGTTGGCGCTGTCACCATCCCAGTCGTCGGAGAACTCTATGACCTCGCCCTCCACCTCCAACCGCCGCTTCCGGTAGAGGCATGGGGAACACCACCTCGTCGGGCACGTTGCGACCGAACCACTCGCCCCACATGTGAGTCTTGTCGGTGGTGGTGAAGACGATGTCTTTGACCACGCTGGGCAGAGCGACCACCTTGGCCTCGGGGAACGCCTGCTTGATGACGCCGGTGCCGAAGTGATGGTCGGGGTGAAAGTGCGAGATGTAGACGTGCGTGAGGGTCTTGTTCATCTCCAGAAGACCCGCCGCCAGACGGTGAGCGTCTGAGAGCAGTTGCGTCGTGTCGATGAGCACCGCGTCGCGCTCTCCGTAGAACAGGGTCGAAGTGCCGTTGAAACCTAGGTAGCTGTGCTGGAACACCTTGTACTTAAGAGACATGACCTCGCCTTTCTCTGCCGGGCCCGGCCACGCGGCGGCCGACCCCTGCTACCGGTGGACTTACAGTCCTAGATAGGCCTTGCGCACGTGGTCGCTGCACAGAAGGTCCGAGCAGGCCCCGGCCAAGACCACCCTACCGTTCTCGAGCACGCAGGCCCTGTCGGCTATGCCCAGAGTCTGCTTGACGTTCTGCTCCACCAAGCAGGATGGTTATGCCCTCGTCGCGCAGCGTCTTCAGGATGCTGAAGATCTCTTTGACCACCATGGGCGCCAAGCCGTTGGACGGTTCGTCCACTATGCACATCTTGGGCAGCGACATGATGCCCCGGCCCATGGCCAGCATCTGCTGTTCACCGCCGCTCAGGGTGCGGGCCAGATTGCCCGACCTCTCCTTGAGGCGAGGGAACAGCTCATACACGCGCTCCAGGGTCTGGCGCCGGCTCCTCCAAGAACGCCGCGGATAAGCGCCCATCTCCAGGTTCTCCCGTATCGACATATCCGGGAACAGCTTGCGGCTTTCGGGTATATGCGACAGCCCCATATTGACGATCGCGTTGGAGGTAAGCCTGTCGATGCGCTTGCCCATGAAGGTCATCGTGCCACGTCATGGGCGTGCATGACGCCGGAGATGGTCCGCAGCAGACTCGACTTGCCCGCGCCGTTCGCTCCCACCAGAGCGAACAACTCGCCTTCTTCGACGCCGAACGAGACGTCCCAGAGAACCTGGACCTTGCCGTAGCCGGCGCTGAGGCTGTCGATCTCAAGCATCGTCGTCTTCTCCCAGATAGCACTCGATGACATCCGCGTTGCAGGACACCTCGGCGGGCGTGCCTTCGGCGATCTTGCGCCCATGGTCGAGGACGTAGATGCGGTCGCTTATGCTCATGATGGCCTGCATCACGTGCTCGATCATCACGACGGTGATGCCCCTGGACCTGTATATCGGCTATGTCGCCCATGGCCTCAGTCACTTCGGTGGCGGTGAGACCGGCCATCAACTCATCCAGCAGCAGCAGGTGCGGCTGGGTGCTCAGCGCCCGAGCCACCTCCAGCCGTTTCTGCTGCGCGAGAGTCAGGTCCTTGGCCGGAGCGTCCTTCAACGCAGGTCATGTCGACGAACTCCAGCGCCTCCTCGGCCCTCTTCGAGGGCCTCGGCCGTGGTGGTGCGATGGCCGGTGCCGAACAGCGAACCCACCATGACATTCCGCAGCACCGGCAGGTCACCGAAGATCTTGACCGTCTGGAACGTGCGGGCTATGCCCAGCCGGCAGATCTTGTGAGGCGAGATGCCGGTGATATCGGTGCCCCCGAAGCGTATCTTGCCCTCGGCTCGGCTTCAGCGAAGCCGAGATGAGGTTGAAGAGCGTCGTCTTGCCGGCGCCGTTGGGACCGATGAGACCGACTATCTCGCCCTCGTCCACGTAGAGGTCGACGTCAGAGATCGCCGCCAGGCCTCCGAAGTTGCGGCTGAGCCCCTCACCCTCAAGCAGGCGCATGGCTGCCTCCCTCCAACTTCTGCCAGCCCAGCCAACCCGCGAACCAGATGAAGATCGCGTACCCACACAGGTGGGATCAGGCAGCCTATGACAAGCCAGCGCCAACTGAACGGCTTATCCACCTCCAACGAGGGCGTCGGTCGGCCGCGCGTCTCTCCAGAGCGCCACGACCAGCAGACGCGCAAGGATGGCGTACCATCCAAGTGGAGGCAGTATCAGGCACCACAGGAAGGTCGCCCGGTCGAGCGGCCGCTCCCCTTTGACTGCTCGCCATACCTCCTCCACCAGCCCGACGATGCCCCGGGGCAGGAAGAGGATGGAGATGATGAGTATGGCCCCAAAGATGACCTGGAACATCTCAGGCCAGGTGGTAGCCAACTCCTCCTTGATCAGGGTGAAGACCACGGCCCCCACCACGGGCCCTGCCAGGTTGACCATGCCGCCGAACAGAGCCATGAGCACCGGCAGGAACGATTGGTCGAGATGAAAGGCGACCGTGGGGTCCACGTACGCCCGCCGCGTGGCGATCACGGCCCCCACCATCCCCATGAAGACCGCGCTAGTCGCGAAGACCAGCACCTTGGTGCGCACCACGTTGATGCCGCTGTGCGCCGCTGCTTCCTCATATTGGCCGATGGCCGTCAGCGCGAGTCCGTGCCGCGAGCGCCTTATCAACCAAGCCGCCAAGAGCGTGAGCACGCATACGCCAAACACGGCCCAGTACACCGTGTTTATGGGCTCTGTGTCCACGAAACGTCCGCGAGTGCCGCTCAGCTGCCGTTCTACCTCCCGCACCACGTTCGAGATGAGCAGCACCAGGCCGAAGGTGAAGATGCAGAAGTAGACGCCCCTAAGCCGAAGCGTCAGCGCCCCCACCAGCAGGGCCAGCACGAAGGCCGCCGCCCCGGCGATGAGGATTATGGCCAAGAAGGGCACCGTGCCGCTGAGGGCCGAGGCCATGTAGAAGCCGACCCCGAAGAACGCGGCCGTCGCCAAGCGACATATAGCCCGTGGGAGCGGAGAAGACTACCCAGGCCACCGCGAGGATCACGAACTTCATGATCTCGGTGAGCTTGGTGACCCAGTAGCCCTCGTACCAGACGGGGAACACTGCCGAAGAAGACTGCCGCCGCCACCAGACCGGCCAGCGCGAAGTAGTTGGCAGGGGTGAGTTCTTGGGAAGTGCAAGGTAGTTACGTTTCATCTACTTACCCATCAGGCCCTTGGGCCGTACGACTAGGAGTACGACGAAGATGGCGTAGAAGGCGATCATGACCAGGGAGGGCTTGAAGTACTGCACTATCGTAGCCACGAACCCTAGGATCATGCCGCCCGCAAGTGCGCCCGTGATACTCCCCAATCCGCCCAAGACCACCACGATCATGGCGTAGACGGTGTAAGGGAGACCCATGCTGGTGGTGATGCTCTGGTAGACGATGCTGAGCAGAGTGCCCGACATGGCTGCCATCGCCAGGCCGAGACCGAAGCAGATGGCAAGTACGTTGTCTATGTTCACACCCATGAGCCCGGCGGTGGTCGGGTCTTGGGCCGAAGCCCTGATGGCCTTGCCCAGACGCGTCCAGTAGAGAAACACGTAGAAGAGAGCCGAGAGACCTACCACGAAGCCCAGCGCCACCAGACGGTTGACGGGGATCCGGGCGGCGGTGACCGTGCTCACCAAGTAGGTGTAGCCATTGATGTCCGCCCCCCAGATCATCCGGCCCACGTTCTGGACCACATAGTAGAGGCCGAAGGAGGCCAAGAGCGACTTGCCCTCGAAGATGTCCAGCGTGGGCGAGGTCTTCATCAGGCTGTGATAGAGGGTCTTGTGGAGTATGAAACCCATTACGAACATCGCCGGTCCGGTGATCAGCAAGGTCAGGAGCGGGTTCAGACCGGCGTTGATGTGCAGTGAGAAGGTGAGAAAGGCTCCGATCATGATGAACTCGCCGTGGGCCACGTTGAGGACCCGGGCGACACCGTACTGCAGGGCCATACCCACTGAGACCAGCGCATACAGCCCGCCCAGCAGCAGACCGGCGATCACTATGTCCCTCAATGCAACCATTCACGACCCTTCTTGACCCGATGTGAACTGAAGTCGGGGCCACCCCGGGGAGTACCTTGGCCTGGAGGGTGTGCCTCGCGCACAGAGGTGCGCCCCCAGGGTGGCCCGTCGCTGATCAGACTACATATTCGTTCGTTTCACGATCTCCGTTGACGTAAGTAGCTAGTTGCTCTAAGGAGCAGGCCACGCCGGCTTCGGGTAGATCGGGGCGGCGGTGCGCTTGTCACCGACGTCGATCACTTCGAAGAGGCCGTTCTGCCACTGGCCGATCTGTCCCGGGATGGCACTCAGCCGCGAGGATCTGGTTGTCGAACCAGGTGTCGCCCAAGCACTGTCGTGAAGTGCTCGGTCTTCAGGAGCTCGGCCACCTCGGCGTTGTCGAGAGAACCGGCCTTCTCGAGAGCCGCCTGGAACATCTGGAGCTCTGCGTAGTAGAACGCATGGCCCCAGTAGTCCATGTTGGCCTCAGAGAAGTCCTTGGCCTTGAGCGCCGGGCTGGCGAGCATCTTCTCGCGCAGGGCCTTCAGCTCCGGAGAGCTGTTGACGCTCCAGGCACCGTAGCCGCAGACACCTTCGACTATCGCATAGCCGGCCTCAGGACCAGCCGCGCCACCCATGGCGAACGGGAAGGCTCCGAAAGTGCCACCGGGGCCAAGCACCAGCATCTTGGGGTTGTAGCCCGCCTGGATCAGCTGCGGGACCAACGGGAAGTTGTGCTCGGGATATCCGGGGAAGTAGAAGCAGTCGGGATCCAGAGCCTGGACCTGCCGGATGATGTTAGAGAAGTCGGCGGTCTCGTAGGGGAACGGCTCGTTGTAGACGATCTCGATGCCGGCCGCAGCCGCGCCCTCGACCATCGCATCGGTGTACTCGATGCCGTGCAGGTCGTCGTTGTAGGCGATGGCCACGGTCTTGATGCCCTTCTCTTTGAAGATCTCGATCAGGGCCGGGACTTCGGTGGTGGAGTAGTTGAGCACGCCGAAGAACAGCGGCAGCTCATCAAGCTGATCTTCGAGAGTGCGGTCGCCACCTTCGGCGGTCATCATCAGATAGCCGTACTGGTTGGCGATGCCGGCCGCCGCGAAGTTGTACGCGGTGCTGTTGGGGCCGAAGATGAAGTCCACCTTGTCCTCGGTCATGAGCTTCTCATAGAGCTGAGTCATCATGTCGAGGTTGGTGCCGTCGTCGTAGATCTTCATCTCGACTTTCATCTTCTTGCCGTAGTCTTCGATGTAGATACCACCAGCGGCGTTGACTTCCTCAAGCCACAGCTCGCGGCTGGGGCCGAAAGCATTGGCTTCGTAGAAGGCGTAGGGGCCGGTCAGCGACCGAACCTGGCCGATGACGATAGTGTCCTTGCCCTCGATCACGGTACCCTTGCCGTCGCCGCCGCAGGCCACCGCGACAAGCGCGACCGTCGACCATGACGAAGCATAGGACTAGGGGAACAGCGATTCTACGGTGCTTCTTCCACATGTGGATGCCTCCCTCTCTGCTACCTCGACGCACAAGAAATCGAGCACGTCGCACATTCAGCCATCATCCGTACCGACCACCTCCCTGAGCCGCCTCCGATGCCCACACCCTCCTCGCTGTAATAATCGAACACGGTCTAGTAGCGGCCGTATTCCTTGGTCGTCTCTATCATGGCGCGCAGGTTCTCCTCCTTGCCGCCATCGGCCACGGCGCCGACGTCCACCACGAAGCCGCCGCCCTCGCCCGCGACGTCGATCAGATCGCGCACGTACTTGGCCGTGTCTTCGGCGGTGCCGGCGTAGATAAGTGAAAGGGGCACGTTGCCCTGGATGCAGGCCACCTTGCCTATGGTCGCGCTTGGCCTTGGCCATGTCGGTCTGGTCGAACAACCACACCGTGCTCGCTTTGGGCAGGTCGCTTATGACCTCCAGCCGCGAGTTGTAGCCACCCTCGGCGAACAGGAAGGGTATGTAGCCCTCCTCGATCAGACCCATGATCGTGGCCCGCAGGCTGGGCCAGTAGAACTTGCGGAACTGCTCGTCGCTCATGAAGCCGTCCGCTCCCTTGTGAAGCGGCATGAAGATCACCGGCGTCGGCGGCTGCGGGCCCGGACGCTTGGTGATGAAGTCGACCGCTATGGGCACCAGCCGCTCACAGGCGGCCACGCACCTTGTCCGGGTAGCGGTACAGGTCGGTGACCACGCCCCGAGTGCCCCGCAATGAGTCACCCAGTATGTCGAACGGAGCCTTGGTCGCCCCTCCCCAGTACGCGGGGAAGCCATTCAGCACCATCTCGCCCACCTTGGCGAAGGTGGGTCCGGCCCAGGCTCCGGCCATCTCCGCCGCCTCTGCCAACTTCTTGAGACCCGTCACCATCTCCGGAGAGCCCCAGGAGCCTATGTGACCAGCCACAAAAGGCAGTTCGACGAAGTCAAACAGCGACGTGAGACCGCTGAATCCGGCGAAAGCGCCGACCGCGCGCGGCAGATAGACGCGCAGCATGTAGTCGGTGGGGTCGGAGATCAGGTGGTCGTACTCCTCGGGCAGCATCCACTCTTTCTCGTTGTACTGGTAGCCCACATCCTTGGCTACCCCGTGTCCGGGCCACGAGTACAGCCTGTAGTCGATGGTCTCGAACATCGAAGAGGGCTGCGTGTAGAGAAGCGGACTGATCAAGTTGTCCAGCTTGAACTCCAAAGTGAAGTCCAGCCAAGCCTGCGCAGACCCCGCCGGGTCGTTCATGGCTTCGTACGGGGTCATGCCCGCCTTCACAGCCGGCCACCACCCGGTGGTGAGACTCACCGGCACCCGGTCGGCCTTCTCCAGGTTGACGGCGGCGATCAGCCTCTCCACCCGGGCCCTGTAGTCTGCCTGCGGCCTGCTCGCTCACGAAGGGAGCGCCCGGGATTCCGCCACTTCTCGATTCGGTCGGCCCGCCTCTCGGCAGGGGTCATGTCCTTCCAGGCCTTGGCGGCCATATCACTTCACCCCCACGGTCTCTTTGGCGAAGGCCACAGCTTCCATGGCGTCCATGCCGAAGGCGTCGGCCGTGGTGTAGGTCCGCACGGTGTCGTCCATCTGCCCACCGCCGATGATGATCTTGAGGCCCTGGCGCAGACCGGCGGCTTCTACCTGCTCGATGGTCGACTTCATGGAGTCGAAAGCCACCGAGAGGAATCCGGAGAGCGCGAGCACGTCGGGCTTGTACTCTTTGACGGCCTCGACGAACGTCTCTTCGGGCTGGTCGATGCCCAGGTCGTGTACGGTGAAGCCGTTCACCTCGAGCATGAAGCCCACGATGTCTTTGCCGATGTCGTGTATGTCGCCGCGGACGGTGCCTAAGACCACGATGCCCAGCTTCTTGGACTCACCCTTCTGGGCGGCCATGAGGGGCTTCAGGACCTCGCCGATCTTGCGCAGCATCTCGCCGCTCATGATGAGCTCGGGCAAGAAGTACTCGCCCTCTTGGTAGCGGGTGCCCACCACCTGCATGGCCTCGGAGGACAGATCGAGTATCTTGTTGGGGTCTTCGCCCTTGGCAAGAAGCTCGTCGACTATCCGCAGGGCCTCGTCTTCCTGCATGTTGGCCATGGCCTCGACTAGTTGATGCATCGCGGCTCCCTTCCTCTAAGAAGCAGCACACACGAACACTTCAGACCCTTCTTGCCCAGCGCATCGATAGGAACTGAGTAGAGCCCACTATACAAGAGCGTCGCGTCAAGAGCAACACCTATCTAGCTAAGCTGCTAGTATGTGGTCATGTGTTGCGCTAGCTAGCCAGGGTGGCCTGTTGAGAAGCGCGGGAAAGAAGCAGTGCAGCGACGGCGGGGGTCGGTCGCACAAGCTCCAGCACTTTACGCATGCTGCAAAATGGGGCATGCTTCTGTGGATGAGATGCTCGAAATGCAGAGCGACCTGGTGACAGCCGATCATTTGGTGGCAGAGCCACCGGCCTATCTGCACATCGCGAACACACTCGCCGCCCGCATGACCTCGGGCATCTATGCGGCGGGCAGTCGTCTGCCCTCCGGCTCTCGAGTTGTGCAGAGAGTTCGGTGTGAGTCCCATGACCGTCAGGCGCGCTCTTGCCATCCTGGCTACCCAGGGGCTCGTGATAGGTGAGAAGGGTCGTGGCACTTTTGCGCGTTCACTGAGTCTCAGCGATTCGATGTTCAGATTAGACTCCCCCACCGGCGAGTGGCTAGATGAATCGGCGGAGATACGTATGCTCACCGCTGCGATGACCCGGGCGGACGGCAAAGTGGCGGCAAAGCTCGGCCTGCGTGAAGGCGACCGGGTCATCTACCTGCGACGCTTGGTGCTATACAACGGCAGCCCGGCCATGTACCACACCGAGTACATCGCCTATGATCCGCGCAAACCGTTGGTCGAATCACAACTTATGCTCACCTCGCTGCATGCCTTTCTGGACTCGGGCAACGCCCAGAGATTCCCCCGCGGCGAGCTGACCCTGAGCGCTGTCAAGCTGGATGCCGAAGGCGCAGCCGTCTTGGGGCAGGACGAGGGCGCGCTGGCCCTATGTCTCGAGCACCTGTTTCAGACCCTGGACAAGAAGCCGGTAAGCTGGGGCTGGTTCTTGCTACGCGCCGAGCTCTTTCGATTGCGTGCACGCTTGGGCCCGGATTGAACGACAGACGATGGGAGTATGAAGGTGGGCACACTTGAGAGCCTGCGGTCGGCGCTGATCGAGCTGGACGAGGCCCGCACTCTCGAGTTGGCCGACGAACTGCTGACCCAAGAGGGCGTCACCCCGCATTCCATACTGGGGGTCTGCCAAGACGCCCTCAGAGTGGTGGGGGAGCGCTACGAGCGCGAGGAGTACTTCATCTCCGGGCTGATAATGGCGGGGGAGCTCTTCAAGGAGGTCCTCGAGCTCGTGCAGCCCTCCTACGAGCAGATGGCCCGCCGAGAGTCCACCGGCACCATCGTCCTGGGCACGGTGGCCAAGGACATCCACGACATCGGCAAGAACCTCTTCTGCACCTCGCTGCGAGGCTTCGGCTTCGATGTCATAGACCTTGGAGTCGATGTGCCGCCCGAGCGGTTCTTGGACGAGGTCCGGCGCTCCAGAGCCGACGTGGTCTGCCTGTCCGGTCTGATAGCGGCCGCGTTCGAGAGCATGAAGCAGACCGTCCAGTTGTTGCGGGAGCACCAGGACGAACTTGGCTACCGTCCCCCCGTGATACTGGGAGGAGCGATAATCGACGGCCGCGTCTGCGAATACGTGGGGGCCGATTCGTGGAGCACCGACGCCATGGAGGGCGTGCGCATCTGCCAGAGCCTGGTGGGCACGCCCTCCCGCTAGCCGCCTCGACGCTTCCGCTGCGTCGACCTACATCAGAAGTACGGGCTTTATCGCCCGACCCGCGTGCGCCTCTGCGAAGGCCTGGTTGATCTGAGCGAACGGGAAGGTCTTCACCAGCCGGTCCACCGGGAAACGCCCCTGCCGGTACCACTTGATGAGCGTGGGCAGAAAGATGCGGGGCACGGCGAAGCCCGCCATGATGAACTGCACGCGGATGGCCTTGGAGAACATGTCCGGCGGATGACCACTGAGAGTGTCTCCCATGGGAACGCCCGCTGATCCGAACGTGCCTCCGTACCTGAGTATCTGCCCGGCCGCCTGCCACGCTTCGGCACTGCCGGAGGCTTCGAGCACCTGCTTCACTCCTCCGGGCACGATCTCCAGCACTCGGGCGACGACGTCCTCTTGGGCCGCATTGACGACGTGGGTGGCCCCCAGTTCCATAGCCAGAGCAAGCCGCTCGGGGTTCACATCCACCGCGATTATGGGGTCCGCCCCAGTCAGCCGCGCGGCCATGACGCCGCTCAGCCCGACACCACCCGTGCCGAACACCACCAGGTCGTCCTGCGCTCCGACCTTCATCGCATTCAGCACCGACCCGGCCCCCGTCATCACCCCGCAGGGGAGAGCGGCGAGTATCTCCGGGGGTACGTCCTCCTCCACCTTCACCAGAGCCTCAGCCGGAGCTATAGCGACGGTGGCGAACGATGACTGCTGAAAGAAGGAGCCGG
>CAVVEI010000021.1:0-66043 GCA_963747275.1 uncultured Actinomycetes bacterium | reverse complement strand
GTTGCTCGCAGCACTCCTCGCAGGCTGCGTATTGGCTGGCGCAGGTTGTTCCGAAGCTGAGTCGGTCGGTACTCAAGACCCCACGGCCACCCTGCTACCCGCTCCTGGTGGCTATCCGGGGCCCGTGCGCTGGGGCTATGTGGACGAGCGAGGGGACTGGGTCATCGACCTCGCCTTCGAAGATGCGAGCCGGTTCCATGAGGGGCTGGCTGCGGTGAAGGTCGATGGGAAGTGGGGCTATATCGACCGTAGCGGTTCGTTGGTCATAGACGCTCAATTCACGGAGGCGTATCAGTTCAGCGAGGGGCGCGCTCGTGTGGCCGCGGGACCAAAGATCGAAGGCACGTTGGACACGCTGGTCTCGGCCAGCGACTATGGATTCATCGACAAGACAGGCAGCGTGGTCGTCCCCTGTGTCTACGAGGACGCCGGCGATTTCAGCGAAGGTCTGGCCCCAGTGATGAAGGACGCGAAGTGCGGTTTCGTCGACGCCGAAGGTGAGGTTGTCGTCCCCTTCAAGTTCGATTGCGTTGTTTCCTTTTCCGAAGGACTTGCCTGCGCCTCTATTGACGACATGTGGGGCTTCATCGATGGCGAGGGGAAGTGGGCGATAGAGCCGTTGTTCAGGGCCATCATGCCTCTGAACTGCGTCTTGGACGAGACGACAGACCTCCCCATAGGTCGCTTCGGGAATGGCTTGGCTCCTGTGTCGACCGACGCCGCTGAACGAAGCCTGCGCTCGCGAGGCGGGGTGTACGGCTATATCGACAAGACGGGCAAGCCCGCGTTCGATCAGACGTTCTTCCGCGCCGGGGAGTTCAGCGAAGGTCTAGCTTTGGCGGAGTTGGGCGAGGAGGGAGGCTATGTATGGGGGTTCATCGACACCTCGGGCTCCTTCGTGATCGAACCGCAGTTCGAGTTCGCGGTGGGCGCCACAGAGGGCTTCTACTTGTCCAGTTACGGTGGCTTTCATAACGGTTTGGCGGTCGTGGCCGTGGGTGGGAAGCTGGGTTATGTAGATCAAACTGGCGCTTTTGTCATTGAACCTCGGTTCAGCGTGGCCTACGGTTTTGGCCCGGACGGGTTCGCCTACGTTCTCAAGGAAGGGACCCAAGGATACTTTGCCTCTGACTGGACCTACATAGATCGTTCGGGCCAACCCGTCTATTGAGTTCGAACGCTAACAAGCGCTAGCAGACGGACTTCCTGCGCTGGCTAATGCATGGAGTACCATGGCCAGCGGGAGCCGCTGAAGCGCAGAGACGTTAGCCTGACAAGGGTGGTGGTCCGTCTCTCGGTGTTCTACGGGCTTCTGTGGTGGCCGAATAACCTGGCCCAGGCTGGTCTTCAGAGTCGTGGGTTCGGTCGATGGCCCCAGCCCCGTGTTCACCGGTGAGACCGGGATCTAGCTCGACTTGACTCAAGAGGCGGGCGATCGGTGTCATTGACAGACGAGTCTCATTGTCTCAGGTGGTACGGTGCAGGCTAACAAGCGCTAGCAGACGGACTTCCTGCGCTGGCTAATGCATGGAGTACCATGGCCAGCGGGAGCCGCTGAAGCGCAGAGACGTTAGCCTGACAGGGGTGGTTCTCGTCTCTCGGGTGTTCTACGGGGCTCTGTGGTGGCCGAATAACCTGGCCCCGGCTGGTCTTCAGATCGTGGGTTCGGTGGTGGCCCCAGCCCCGTGTTCATCGCTGAGACCGGGATCTAGCTCCAGCTCGACTCAAGAGGCGGGGGTCGGCGCCAATGACAGACGAGTCTCATTTCTCAGGTGGTAGGGTGCAGGCTAACAAGCGCTAGCAGACGGACTTCCTGCGCTGGCTAATGCATGGAGTACCATGGCCAGCGGGAGCCGCTGAAGCGCAGAGACGTTAGCTGCACAGGGGGAATGGCGTGCAGCACGAACTGGAGTCGGTTCTCGAAGCTCTGGTGGCCGCCGGCGATAGCTACTCATCCGGGCTAGTGTCTGACGCTCTTCGGAGTGGTGACTATTCGGTCCGTGAGTTTCTCGTTTCGAACGAACTGTGGGGCGGTCCCGGTTCTATCGCGGACCAGGGCGGCATAACGGGATCGCGTGACGATTCCAGACGCGCTATCGAGGCGTCACTCGTGCGTCTCGGCGAGGTGCAGTTGCTCGTCGGAATCGTAAACGCGCGAACGGCTATGTGGGTCGATGCGTTCCGAATGTGGCAGAGAGATGGCATCTAACAAGCGCGTGCAGCCGACATCCTGCGTTGGCCACTGCATGGAGTACCATGGCCAACGGGCGCGGCTGACGCGCTAGAACGTTAGCCAGATGGCACGACGCCAGCCGGGGGCTCCTGGGATTCTGGCGTTTGGTCGGCGATTCGGGGGGGTTCGGTTGGAACACACAAATCATCATGGCTCCTCAACTATCTGAGGGGCGATACTCAATTCAAGCCCACCTGGCGGTTGCATGAAGAACGAGACCAGTGAAGCTACTCAAGCAGTAGATGGCGAGACCACCGTTGATGATCCCGCGGATGTTCTGCGGGGTGTCCCATCAAGAACCCGTCGTGCGATAGCCGTCTTGGGGGCCATATGCATTCCGGTCGCGCTGGCCGTCGTGACATGGTCGGTCTTCCTTCTTGTGGACGTGGTCCGCTCTCGCCCCTGGAGCATCGCCCAAGAGTGGTCTGGGTCAAAGGAAGAAGCGCCGACACTATTCCCTGTGAGGCAGGATGGGAAGTGGGGCTACATCGACAGCAACGGCCGGCTTGTGATCGGCTTTCAGTACGACTCGGCCGAGGGGTTCTCAGAGGGGCTCGCGCCCCCATGTTCACTGAGGGTCGCTACGGCTATATCGATGAGTCGGGCAAGATGGTCATCGGTCCGCGGTTTGACGACGCGGGCTCATTCCCAGAAGAGCCTGGCAGCCGTCGGCGGCCTAGGATTCGGTGCCGGCTTCTACGGCTTCATCGACAAGACGGGTCGAATGGTCATCCCGCCTAGCGCAGACTTGAGGTACACACGTGATTTCAGCGAGGGTTTGGCCGGCGTGGTGCTCCGTGACGGCAACTGGGGGTTCATGGACACGCGCGGTGAGGTCGTGATCCGACTGCACAATGTCAGAAGCGTGGGGTGGTTCAACGAGGGGCTGTGTGCAGTCACCGCAAGCGATGGTCGAATGGGCTACATCGACCGGAGCGGGAACTTCGTGATCAAACCGCAGTTGACGTACGCTTCGGCCTTCAGCGGCGGCCTCGCCTTGGTTCGGTGCGAGTATCTCCTGGAGTCTCGCCGGCACTTGATAATCGACACGACGGGTCATGTGGTGCAGGAGTTGTCCCTCGACAACGCCTACGGATTCAGTGAGGGAAGAGCACCGGTGATGATGGGAGACCTTCGGGAGGCGTGGGAAGCCGGTCTTGATACTAGCGGCATGAAAGCGTGCTGGGGCTTCATCGACGGCTCGGGGAACTTGGTGATTCCGGCGCGGTTCGCCAGCGTTCACGCGTTCTGTGGTGGTATGGCTTTGGTCGAGGAGCAGAACGGCAAGCTGGCCTACATCGACCTTGATGGTAACTATGTGTGGCAAGAGAACTGAGTCACTGTGTAAGTTCAAGTGTGAATCGCAACACTTGCTCTGACGGGGACGTTCTCTCCTACCAGGTCTGGTCATAGCACTCCTCCGGTGTCCGGTAGCCTAGTCGCTTCCTGGGCCTGGTGTTGAGTCTCTCTGCGGGCGCGGCTGACGCGCTAGAACGTTAGGCGTATTTCGGGGATCCGAGCCCGGTGCTATAATCAGCACCAGTATATAGCTGCCTTTGGAGGTCTGGTATGGCGAGCCCGGCGGTGAAGTTCTCAGAGGATGTCGTGTCTCTGGGCGACATGAAAGTCAACCCCGGCAAGATAGTCCGCCGCGTCGATGCGACTGGACGTCCTGTACTTCTGACGAGTCACGGGCGTGGCGTAGCGGTGCTGCAAGGGCTGGATGAATACGAAGCGGCCCAAGAGGAGCGCGATTTCATCCGAGCTGTGGTGGCAGGTCTTGCGGATGTTGAGGCCGGACGGGTGATGTCACTTGACGAGGTCGTGCGTTCCCTCGGTCTGGAATGAGCGAGGTACGCTGTCGCATCGATTTCGCGCAGTTGGCGCGCGACGACTTGCGCGACATCCTCGACTGGTACGCGTCTCAAGAGGTCCCGCAGGTGGGTGCGCGCATGGTGCTGGAAATCGTGGACCGCGTTCGACAGCTGGCCGTGTTCCCGGACAGCGGCAGGGTGGTGCCGGAGCTAGATACACCGTGGCTTCGCGAGCTCGAGTATCCGCCGTTCCGAATCGTCTATAGGCGGGACGAGTCTGTCGTCACTGTCGTGCGCGTCCAGCGCAGCGAGCGCTTGATGGATCTGAGTCTTGTGAGAAACGCCTAACAAGCGCGCGCAGATCGACTTGCCTGCGTTGGCTAATGCATGGAGTGCCATGGCCAACGGGCGTGGCTGACGCGCTAGAACGTTAGCGGGACGAAGGAAGCCGCTTTCTGGTCTTAGCCCTGATCCAGTCTGCGAGCGTCTCTTCGTCGAGGATGCCAATTGCGCGCCGGCCTACATGCAACCGCACTCTGGCGACTACGACGTCCAAGAGGCGTACGCGTGGCTCGTGGGCGTCTTGGCGGCGGCGAAGTGAGCGACTGAAAGGAAGGTCCACCAAGTTGGAGGTTCTGGTCCATGCTCCGGAGGATTTCAACAACCTCTGTGTTCTTGCGCGGACCCTGGAAGTCCTGGGTGTCGGTCGGTGCTACGTCTTCGATCCAAACCGTATCGTCCGCCCATCGTATGGCAAGTCCTACACCAGGAAGCTAAAGGCCGTCTCGGCGGGCGCGTTCTTTCGAGTCGAGTTCGTGGCAGTGAGCGATCCCATGGGGTTTGTCGCCGACCACAGCCATCGAGCAATCGCGACCGTGCCGGACCAGGCGGCGACGTCCCTATACGACTTCGAGTTCAGCATTGATGACTTGCTGGTTTTCGGTTCGGAGGCCCACGGACTGCCTGTCGAGGTAGTCGAGGCCTGTGATGTGCGTCTGACTATTCCGCAACGGGGAGCCACGCAGAGCCTCAACCTGTGTGTCGCATCGGGCATCATATTGGGCGAGTGGTTTCGTCAACTGCCGCCGAGGCGGAAGATGGGCCCAGTCAGACCCTGAAGGCCGAGGGGCAGAGGTCCTGCAGCACGCAGGCCTCGCAGCGAGGCTTCTTGGCGTCGCAGACGGCCCGGCCGTGCTCGATGAGCAGATAGGTGAGCCGGAACCAGTCGGGCCTGGGGATGATGCGCCATGAGCTCCCGCTCGATCTTCACCGGGTCGTCCGAGACCACGAGCCCCAGCCTTCGGCTCAGACGGTGGACGTGGGTATCGACGGCGATGCCGGCATCGGGGTCGATGGCAAAGGCCTCGGGATGAGCGTTGCCCAGCACGACATTGGCGGTCTTGCGGGCCACTCCCGGCAGGGTCAGCAGCCGGCGATGCTTGCCGGCACCGCGCCCCCGTAGTCGGCCAGCACCTTCTGCGCGGCGGCGATGATGTGCTTGGCCTTGTTGCGAAAGAAGCCGGTGGAGTGGATATCGGCCTCGAACTCCGGCGGTTCGGCCGAGGCGTAGTCCTCGACCGTGCGGTACTTGCGAAAGAGCCCGGCGGTGACCTGATTGACCATCTTGTCGGTGCACTGTGCCGAGAGGATGACCGCCACCAGCAACTCCCAATCGTTGCCGAAGTCCAGCACGATGCGGGCGTCGGGGTATTCTGCCCCGAGGCGATCCACTATCTCAGCGGCTCTCGCGACAAGCTGTTCGTGCTCGCTGCCGTCAGTCATCGCCTTCGCCCCCTCTCTTCACCGAATCATACGTCATCGAGCTGCGCTGCGCGGCGGTCCACTTCGGGCAGGAGTGCGACCTTGGTAGAATCATCTCGCGACGAAGCACCAGACTGAGCCATGCAGGGAGTGCTGTCGATGATGTCAGCTCCTGAGCGACTTATCGTGGGTGTCACCGGGGCCTCCGGAGCCGCTATACGCAGTCCGGCTGCTCGAGGCGCTGCGGGATGCGGCAGATCGAGACCCACCTGGTCATGAGCCAGACAGCCAAACGAGTGGCCTTGCTCGAGACCGGGTGTGCTCCGCAGCAGATCGAGGCTCTGGCCGACCACGTCGTACGCCAACGACGACTTGGAGGCTCCCATCGCCTCGGGGTCGTTCCAGAACCTGGGCATGGTGGTGGTGCCCTGCTCGATCAAGAGCCTCTCGGCCATAGCGCACTGCTTCAGCGAGTCCCTGCTTGGTGCGGGCTGCCGACGTGGCGCTGAAAGAGCGACGCCGGTTGGTCCTGGTGGTGCGCGAGACCCCGCTACATCTGGGTCACCTGCGCTTGATGGCAGACGGTGACCGAATACGGGGCGGTGGTCTTGCCCCCGGTGCCCGGTTTCTACCATGGCCCCGAAGACCATCGAGGATCTGGTGGACCACACCGTCGGCAAGATACTCGACCAGTTCGGCGTGCCGCACAGCCTCTACAGGCGCTGGGAGGGCGGCGATGGCAGAGTCTGAGCGGACTGACCTCATGGTGCGCGTGGGCGAGTACCTGCGGGCCCATCACACCATGAGCTCTGGCCACGGCCGACGCCAAGCGGGAACGCGCCCCACGCTGCCAATGTCTTCTACGCTGTGGATGACGACATGCGGCTGATATTCCTCAGCCGGCCGGCAAGTGCGCACGGCCTGCACATAGGCAAGAGGGGCCGGTCGCGGTGACGGTGAGCGAGGACTACGATGACTGGCGCCTCATCCAGGGTGTGCAACTGTGGGGCACGCGCTCGAGCGACTCGGCGGGGTGGCGAAGGTCGCGGCGCTGGCCCGCTACTTCAAGCAGTTCCCGTTCGCCCGCGAGCTTGATGCGTGACTCGGCTCATGCGGCGCGGCTGCGGGACATCGCGGTCTATAGGGTGAGCCCCGAGCGGGTGAGCTTCACCGACAACACGTCGGGGTTGTTCGGCCGCGAGACGCTCGAACTGGTGCGAGAATAGCCTCATGAGTCACCGGCCCTACAGCGTCTACCTGGTCGAAGCGAGGCGCAAGCAGCGCCGCCGGCGCCTCACGATCTTGCTTAGCTGCGCGGGCGTGGTAGCGGCGGCTGCCGTAGTCGCAGTGGTGATGTTGGGCGGCGGTCTCGCGGCGATCGGCTCTGAACACGGCCACTCCTACCACCATGCCGGGCGCGACCGCCACCAGTGAAGCGGTCACCACCACCCAGTCGACAGCGAGCACCACCACCACTCTCGCCTCCAACCCCAACACCACGGTCGCCGAGTACGACGCGAGCGAGCCTGGCGACGTGCGAGTGGCCGGGACCTTCTACGGTCCTCTGCAGACGTCCTTCGAGGGGCTGACCACGTTTCGCGGCAACGCTTCACGCACCTACTACGGCGAGGGGCCCGTCCCCAAGAATCCCGAGGTCCTGTGGAAGTTCGGCCCCATGAGGGGCACCTCCACCAACCTGGGCGAGACCACCACCTGGACAGGCACCGGCTGGACCGGGCAGCCCTGCATCTTTGAGCGCGACGGCAAGACTTGGGTGGTGTACGGGGCCTATGACTACAAGATCCACTTCTTGGACGCCGTCACCGGCGAGAGGCTACTGCCCGACTTCAAGGGCAAAGACATCTTCAAGGGTTCGGTCACCGTAGACCCCGATGGATACCCCCTCATCTACATGGGCTGCCGCGACAACGACTGGCGCGTCATCGCCATAGACCGGGCAGAGCCCACAGAACTCTTCGACCTCGATGCCGACGAACTCCCGGGTCGCATCTGGAACGATGACTGGGATTCGAGCGCGCTCATTCGCAACGACTATGCCTTTGAGGGCGGCGAGAACGGTCACTTCTACATCGTGAAGCTCAACCGGGCCTATGGCAGCGACGGCAAGGTCACCGTGGATCCCGAGATCGTCTTGGACTACAAAGGCTGGACGCAGACCCTGCTCGCCAACATCGGCAGCAAAGACGTGGGCATCGAGAACTCGCCCTGTGTCGTTGGCGACAGGCTCTACTTCTCCAACTCCGGTGGCCTGGTCACCTGCCTCGACGTGAGCGCCACTCTCAGGCCACTGGCTCCAGGCGAAGCGCCGGCCAAAGGCATAGACGCCTACCCGGTGGTGTTCCAGTATTGGACGGGCGAAGACACCGACGCCACCATCGTGGCCGACGAGCAGGGGTACATCTACGTCTGCCAGCACAGCGACAGTGCCCGGCAGTCGAGTAAGTCCAAGAAGCGCGCCGCGGCTGTGGGGCAGATCATCAAGCTCGACCCTCGCAAGATGGGCGGAGACGAAGATCCCATAGTCTGGTCGGTACCGGTCACCGTGGTGAGTGGCGGAGAGGCAGGGGTATGGGCGACGCCTACGCTGTACAAAGACATGGTCTATATCTCCACACACAACGGCTCGCTCCTGGGCATCGACAGGCAGACAGGCGAGACCGTATGGAAGAAGGCTCTCAGCAACCACGACTGGGCCAGTTGCGCCGTTGTCGATGGGACCCTCATCGTGGGGTCCACTCACGGAGTGCTTCATGCTTGGGATGTAAGCAACACCCGGGTCGACCCGCCGGACGTCTGGTCGCTGACTGTGAGCAAGGGGGCTCTGGAGTCGACTCCGGCGGTGTGGAAAGGCCGCATCTATATCGGTAGCCGGGACGGCTATTTCTACTGCTTCGGCGACAAGTAAACGCTCATGGGCGGCCCGCCTCGGGCCGATAAATGAGTGTGGGAAGCTGTTGAACATCCGTAGAAAAGGTCTCGTCGCGCGCATGGATTCAACGCACACACTTACTTGTCCGAGCTGTGGTGCAGCGGTCGCCTTGCCGGCCTACTGCCGGGTGGATCGCGATGGGCCGCAGACCGAACGACTGAGTCAGGTGGCGCGCGCAGTCTGCGGTTGCTGGACCACCGATATGCCCGAAAGAGCTACATCACGTCTGCTGAGGGCCTTGATGCCCGGCCTGGGTGATTCGGAAGCATCGGTGGATCCGCGCCGTTCTTGAGAAGTCGGGCGGCAGGGTCTGCTTCGAGATGTCGGCCACCTCGAATTCCTGCTTCAGGACTTCGTCCAGCTTGAACCGCGAAAGTTGGTCGAGAAGAGAAGCACTCCCTCCTTGCTCAGCAGGCGCATGGCAGCCCTCACCAGTCGCGCGTGATCTTTCTGGATGTCGAGCGCGTCCTCCATCCGCTTGGAGTTGGAGAAGGTGGGCGCATCCATGAATATCAGATCGTAGCTGGCCGGTCTAGCGGCTCCTGAAGTCAGCCACTCCAGGCAGTCAGCGCGCACGAAGCTGTGCTCCGGGCCCGAGTAACCCGTTGAGGTCCAGGTTGCGCCGGGCCCAATCCAAGTAGGTGGGCGACAGGTCGACCGTAGTGGTGGTGGCTGCGCCCCCTGCCGCCGCGTAGACGGTCGCGGTGCCTGTGTACGCGAACAGGTTCAAGAAGCGCTTGCCCGTCGACGCCTCGCGTATGAGCGCCCGAGTGGGCCTGTGGTCTAAGAAGAGGCCGGTGTCCAGGTAGTCGGTGAGATTCACCAAGAAGCGAAGACCGCCCTCGGTGACCTCCATAAACCGGCCCTGCCCGTCCTGCTTGCGGTACTGCTCTGCGCCTCTTTGGTGGCTGCGCACTTTGAGCGACCACCTGATCGGGGGAGATACCCAGGGCCTCGGGTATGACCGCCAGAGCCGCCTTCAGCCTCCGTCGTGCCCGGACCGGGTCGACGGTGGCCGGGGGAGCGTACTCTTGCACGTGCGCCCAGTCGCCGTAGATATCCACGGCCAGCGCATACTCGGGCAGATCGGCGTCGTAGACCCGGTAGCACTCTATGCCCTCGCGGGATCATCCAACTGCGCAGATGCTTCTGATTCTTGCGAAGCCGGTTGGCCAGCATCTCGGCCCGCGTCGACCGACTTCAGGTCTGCATCCGAGTGGTCGTCCGATGTGAAACTGAAGCAGCTTGCACTCGAGCGGCCCGTTGTAGAGCGTGTTGACCCGATGAGCACGCAGGCCCAAGTGGGCACCGAGTTCGGCGTTGCCCGTAAGCACCACGGCCTGCCAGCCGGCGAACGAGGCCTTGAGCTTATCCCCCAGCGTCTCGTAGGTGGGTACCAGGGCTTCGATATCGCCCAGCCGCTTGCCGTAGGGTGGATTGGTGACCACCAGCCCGACGGCGCTGCCCGGCCCGGTGGGGGCCACCAGATCGGCCAAGCCGCGCTGCTCTAACACCACACGCCCGGCAAGCCCGGCCCGCCGGGCGTTGGCTCGGGCGGTGCCGATCGCCTTCTGCTCCAAGTCGTAGCCGAAGATGGGCGGCAGCGACCGCAGGCCCTCCTCGCGTCTGTGGTGCGCCTCTTCGAGCAGGGTCCGCCACGGTGAGGGGTCGAAGGCTCTCCATCCCAAGAAGCCGAAGTACTGTCGCGCGAGCCCGGGTGCGACGTCACCGGCCATGTAGGCGCCCTCTACGAGTAGGGTGCCCGAGCCGCACATGGGGTCGACCAGGGCGCCGCCGGAGCTGGCTACCTCCGGCCAACCGGCCCGCAGCAAGACGGCGGCTGCCAGGTTCTCTTTGAGCGGCGCCTCGCCACCCTCCAAGCGGTAGCCGCGACGGTGCAGACTATCCCCTGACAGATCGAGGCTGAGCAAGGACTCGACAGGGGCGAGGTGGAGGTTGATGCGGACATCCGGCTTGGCCAGGTCGACGCCCGGTCGTGAGCCCGAACGCTCCCTGAAGCGGTCGACCACAGCGTCCTTGACGCGCTGCTCGGCGAAGTGGGTGTTCAGGTCGGCGAGAGGCCCCTGGCTTATGGCCGAGGTGACCTCGACCGCCAGCGTCCCGCTGACAAGCAGGTGATCCTCCCAGGCGAAGTCGTAGATAGCCGGATATATGTCTTCGACCTTGGTCACCGGGAAAGCAGTCAAGCCTAGGAGCACGCGGCCGGCCACTCTCGACCAGAGGCACACTCGGTAAGCGAGCGCGAGCGGCCCTGTGAACCTCACTCCGCCCCGGGTCTCAGCCGCGTCCGCTGCCCCTAACGAGCGGAGCTCGTCCAGCAGCAGACCCTCCGTGTTGCGCGGACAGGTGACGAAGAAGGCGTGATCGGTCTCAGCGGTACCCATGACCCTGTGGAGTATAGCCGGGGGCGGGACCTCCGGGTCCCGCCCCCTCGGTTCAGAGTCAGTTCAGGGCTTGACGTCCGCCGGCAACTCCGAGGTGCACTGCGGGCACCGTTGTGCCGCGAGCGGTATGGCTGAAGCGCAGAACGGACAGTCCTTGGTCGTAACCGCCTTGGGCTTGGAGACCCTAGAAGCGGCTTTGACCACAAAGAAGAGCACGATGGCGACGATCACGAAGGTGATTATGGCGTTCACGAACAGACCGTAGTTGATCGTCACCGCCCCCGCATCCTGAGCTGCTTGGAGAGTGGCGTAGCCTCCGGCCGGCTCTCCATCCTTGATGACCACGAAGAGGTTGGCGAAGTCGACACCGCCGGTGGCCAGTCCCACTGCGGGCATGATGATGTCTTTGACCAGGGAATTGACCAGCGCCGCGAACGTGACGCCCATGATGAACGCGACGGCCAGTTGTATCAGGTTGCCCTTGTCGATGAACGCGCGAAATTCTTTGAGCATGCGCCTCTCCTTGACTCTGTGAAGCAGAGCCCGCGCCATGCTACCCCCAGGTGGGCGTCATACTGCCGCCCGCGTCCTTCCAGTAGGGCATCCAGACCAGGCCCAAGGCGTCCACCGTGATGTCGCTCTTGCGGGGCCGCATGAATATCTTCTCGAGGCTCTCGGTCTGAGGGTCGGTCTTGGCGGTCAGGGCGTCTATCTCGCTCTGCAGCTGGGTCTCGAGGTCCGCCAGCTTCTGCTTGGCGTCTGCGACGTTCTGATCGGCGCGTTTCACATCACCGGCCTGGTCGATGGAGCGTCCCGACGTCGCGCATGGCGGTGGTCGCTCGGCCCAGGGTGCTTGTGCCTAGCGTCTTGCGTCCAAAGATGCCACCCAGTACGGTCGCACCGAACGAGATCATGGTCTGCATCTTGCGGCCGCGAGACTGCTCGCTCTCCCGGTCACGGGCCTGCTCTGCCTTGAGGAGCCTCGACTCCAGCGTCTGGCGCTTGGCGTCGTACTGCTTCTTGAGCTTCTCGTGGCCTCACTCTGCTTGCTGGTGGCTACGCCCAAGAGCCGGTTGCGGAAGTCGGCCTCGGTCTCTCCGGGGTTGGAGGTGAGACCCAAGGCGGGACTCTTGAGTATCTCCATGGTCTGGGTGCGGAAGGCCCAGTCGGAGAAGTCGGTCCCCCAGGAGCGGTATGAGGTGACCTTGGTCATGGCGGCCGGCAATGGGGACAGGGTGCGCGCCAGACGCGGGCTGACGGTCGAGTTCCTCCAGAGTGGCCTCGAGACTAGTGGCCTTCTCCCAGTCTATGGCCAGCGAAGACTCTGGGGCCGGGGCGATGCGGCGTATTCTGTTGAGCGTGCTCGCTCCGCTGCCCGAGCTGACGAAGTTGACCGTTGCTGCCGCCAGTACGCCGGCTTGGTAGACCAGGGCCTGCCCCGACGGCGTAGTGCCTCTGAGCGGCAGATAGTACTGCGGGTACCTCGGCGGGCACCACAGCGCCCCCGTCATTAGAAGCTTGAACATCCATAGGTCTTCGTACCTCCCCTTTCCTTCGTTGCCTCTGTCAAACCCACGCGCTCGTCAGAGACCCCGAGGGTCTCTCCAATGGGGCATCCAGACCAGCCCCAAGGCATCCACACTGATATCGCCCTTGCGCGGTCTGACCAGTACCTTCTCCAACGTCTCCTTGTTCGGGTCCAGTTTGGTCTTCAGCGCATCAAGCTCCTGCTCCAGCTGAGAATCGAGCTCGGCGATCTTGTTCTTGGCCTCCTCCACCTGCTGTTCGGCGCGCTTGACGTCGCCGGCTTCGTCCATGCTGCGCCCCACGTCGCGCATAGTGGTCGTCGCCCTGCCCAGATTGCCGGTGCTTAGCACCTTGCGTCCGAATAGAGCTCCCAGCACGGTGGAGCCAAAGGAGATGGCGGTCTGCATCTTGCGGCCACGCGACTGCTCGGCCTCCTTGTCCCTGGTCTGCTGGGCTTTGGCCACCTTCGCTTCATGGGTGGCCTTGAGCGCTGTGTACCTCTTCTGCAGTTGCTCCGTCGCCTCCTGCAGCTTGGCGTCGGCGCTCGACTGCAGGCGCTTGCGAAAGTCCTGCTCGCTCTCGCCAGGGTCAGAGGTCAGCTTGTGGGTCGGGCTCTGCCAGACCTCGACGGTCTGTGTGCGGAACGCCCAGTCGGCATAGCCGCCCCCCCAGGTGCGGTATGAGGCGGCACGTTCCATGATCGGCGGGCAGGGGTGCGAACACCGCTCCGGAGGCGGCCTTGCGATCCAAGTCCTCCAGTGTTGTCTCCAGAGCGGCAGCCTGCTGCCAGTCGATAGCCAGCGCACCCTCGGGGGCTTGGGCCACGTGGCGGACTCGGGTGGAGGTGCTCACCCCGCTCTTCTCGCTCAAGAAGCTCACCGTAGCCGCTGCCAGCACTCCCGCTTGATAGACCAACTGCGAGTCCTTGACCGTCTCACCGCGCAGCGGCAGATAGTACTGTGGCACCTCGGCCGGGACCGCTGCCGGACCGCCGGCCGCGGACGCAGACTCAGCGGCCACCGCGCCGGGTAGCGGACCGTCGGGCAGCTTGGCGTCGGGAGAGGTGCCCACGAGGGCGGGCTGTTCCGGCGCCGCCGCGGTCCGGCGGCGCGGCTTTCACCACGGGCTGCGCGGGGCGGCGGGGGTCCATGAGCGTCTTTATCTGCATGCGGGTCAGCGGCCCCGCCAAGTACGACAGCGTCCAGCGTGTCTGGAAGGTCACCGGGGCGTCCTCGTGAACGTTGTAGAGCAAGAAGACCCGCTTGCCCAGCCCCGCCAGTATCTCCTCGGTCTTGCCGCGGTCGAACTTGCCCGCCGACCCGGCCGCCACACCCTCCAGGCCCTCGAGCAGGCGGTCTTTGTCGCGCTCGGTCTGGAGCCTGCCTATGAACCAAGTGCCGGCGTTGGCCAGACCCTTGTAGTCCAAGTCCACCGGGTTCTGGGTGGCCAAGAGCACGCCGACCCCGAAGGCGCGGGCCTGCTTGAGCAGCGTGAGAAGTGGGCGCTTGGACGGGGGTTCGGCGACGGGCGGGAAGAAACCGAAGATCTCGTCCATATAGATTATCGCCCTCAAGCTGCCCGACCCTGATTGCGAACGCACCCAGCCCAGGATCTCGTTCAAGAGCAGCGAGACGAAGAACATGCGCTCGCTGTCCGAAAGGTGGGCGATGGAGAAGATAGAGACCCGAGGCCTGCCCTTGTCTGTGTAGAGCAGGCTCTGCACGTCGAGCGCATCTCCCTCAAGCCAGGTCTGAAAGGTGGGGGCTGCGAGAAGGTTGTTGATGAGCATGGCCAGCCGTGAGCGGTCCTTTGACGGATAGAACGACTCCAGGTCGACGACCCCCACCTTCTCGAACGGTGGGGCCATGATCTGCTGGATGAGGGCGGGCAGATCGAGGTCGTCTCCGGCGGACCAGGCGGCGTTGAACAGGCTGGAGAGCAGGATATGCTCCCTGTCTTGGACTGGATCGGCCGAGACACCCGACCAACCCCAGGATGCTGGTGGTCGCCGTGTTGATGCGGTCGCGCAGGGCCTCTGGGTCCTCGCGGACCGCCTTCGCCGGGGCCGCGAACGACTTCAAGATGCTCACCGGCAGTCCGGCGTTGGAGCCGGGCGTGTAGACGGCGATATCGACGGCCTCTTTGAGGCGCGTGATGCGCTCAGGGTCCTGATCCCACTGGGCAAGGCCTGTCTTCCAGTTCTCTGCCTGCTTCTGGGCGAACTCATCGGGGCTCAGATCCTGCTTGCTCGCCTCTTCCTCGCTGACCCAAGGCCTGAAGTCTTCGGCGCGCAGCTCCGGAAAGGTGAGGAGCAGGTTGGTCAGGTCACCCTTGGGGTCGATGACTATAGAAGGCACACCGTCTATGGCAGCCTCTTCCAAGCAGACCGACGCACAGCCCGGTCTTGCCGCTACCGGTCATTCCCACGCACACGCCGTGGGTCACCAGATCCTTTGGAATCGTAGAGCAGGAGATCGCCGAGTTCTTTCTTGGCCATGTCGTACTTGCGGCCGAGGTAGAAGACGCCCGACTTCTCGTAGTCTTTCATCGAGGCAACTCCCTTGGGTCATTCATCCGCCGGTCTTCACAATATGCGCCGCCACCGCAAAAAACAAACCGCCTTCGCCCGTAGCTTGACGGCCGCGCTACGCGTAAAATCTGTGAGCATGACCGACAAGACCCCTATCGCCACGAACCAACCGACCTGCCCGCAGTGCGGGGGCCCTGTGGCCCTGCCCGACTATGCGGATGCCGCCGTCTGCTCCTACTGCGGTACCACCGTGGAGCGGGACAAGGTGCGGGTGTCGGAGGCGGAGAGGCAGAACGGGGCCCAGCGTCAGCCTCTGCGCTCCGTGCGTTGCTCTCAATGCGCCGGTCCTCTCAGCGCCTACGAGGGCAAGCGCGTGTTGGTCTGTGACCACTGCGGGGTGCGGGTGGCCGTGCTGGAGCACGAGGGACTCACCCGCTGGTACTTCCCGGCACGGGTCGACAGAGCGAGGGCGCTCGAGGTCGGAGCCGCATGGCTGCGAGACTACCCTGGGGTGGCCTCAGACGGTTCGCGGGGCGACACCTGTCGAGGCCAAGCTGGCCTACGCTCCCATCTGGGAGCACAAAGTGCTCACCGCCGGCTGGGAGTTCGGTTCTCAGCACCGCACGCGCATAGTCGCCGGCCGCCACCCCATGACCGGTGAACCGGACGAGACCATGGAGTTGCAGCTTCTCCACGAAGGCGTCCAGGAACCGAGACTCCATGAGCGGCGACACTACCTGCCGGCAGCAGACTTCGAGGCGCTCGACGCGTGCCGTCCTCGCGTCACCGGCAGGGAGCTCATGGTGCCCCTGCTGGCCGGAGAGCTCGACCCTGCCGCGATTGTCCTGGAGGCCAAGGGAGAGGCCTCAGAAGTGGTCTCCAAGGGCAGAGCGGCGGCCCAGCTTCCCCTGAGCGGGGCGTTGAACCCCGAGCTGCACATCTTTCTCTTCAGGGAGTCGGTCGCGCTGCTCTACTACCCCCTGTGGCTCCTCAGGTTCCGCCACGGCGATTCTTACTGCCGCGTCGTGGTGGATGGTCGCGACGGCACCGTGAATTCAGGCCGGGCGCCGGCCGATCAGAGCAAGCGCTTAGCCGCTTTGGTGGCCAAGCTCGCCGCCCTGGCGGTCGGCGTGGTGGTACTGGCCTACTACGGGGCCACGTACAAGCCCGGCAGGGGGCCACTGCTGGCGGCGGCCGTGGTACTGTCGATAATGGCGGTCGCGTTGGGGATCCGGTACAGACCGGAGAAGGAGGTGGAGTATCACGACTCTTTCTCCGGCTGACCTGGTGCCCCTGTTGTGCAAGAACTGCGGTTCGCCACTCCAAGGCGGCGACGAAGCCGCCATCTTCTTGTGTCTCGGTCTGCGGCCTGGCCTACGAGCCGGTCGAGGCAGAGCTCACAAGCTTCAGGCCACTGACCGCCGAGGCGACCACAGAGCTGGCCGTGGGTGGCGAAGTCCAGCACCTGGCGTTCTGGCGCCTCGATGTGGACTTCGCAGAGTCCACAGACAGTGCGTGGACTCGTCTGCGCAAGGCGCACGCTCCTGACCCGGTGTCACCTCTATGTGCCGGCCTTCACTCTGGCGCGCGCGATGATGCAGCGGCTGGGGGTTAGTGTGGCCGAAGCCCAGCCTGCCCTGCAGCTGGCTCCGGGACTCGTCCCCGATAGCGGAAGTAGACCGTCTCTTGGTGGCGGTGGATGCCATCCCGTGTCCGGGTTCCGCGGGACTGGCCCTCACCGGACCGGATTTCGGCGCGCTCTCGCCTGTGGTAGTGGGACGGTCTGACTGCCGGGTTCTGGCACATTTCATCTTTCTAGCCGTGGAGTCGCACGAGTCGGCCAACCTGAGCTCGGTGGACTATCGGCTGGAGACGCTGGGCGAAGAGTTGGTGTTTCTTCCCGCGGTATGGGATCCGCGGTATGTGCACGATTCCAGTTGGAGACTGCTATTGCGCGAATTCGACGGTCGAGTGGCGTAGAGTGAAGGGCGCGGGCTTGTTGACCGCGGCCGAGCAAGGAAAGGGGAGACCATGGCGGGGATCGAGGAGCGGATACAAGAAGATAAGAACTGGCTCGAGAAGCTGCTCGAGAAGATCCCTGGGGTCAAGGGCTACAAGAAGAAGGAGAGCAAGCGCGAAGCCGACAAGATCCAGCGCCTCTACGTGGGTCAGAGACTTGACTCATGCCTGGGCAAGCTGGACGCGCTGAAGCTGGATCTGATCAAGGTCTCCGGCATGGAGGCTCTGGGCGAGGTAGACGTGACCATGCGCAAACTGCGTACGGTGCGAGACCGCATCCAGTTTGCCGACTACGGGTACGCGGGCCTGATGGACCCGGTGAAGGTGGGTCAAGGTAAACTGGATGAGCTGATGGCTTTCGACAAGTCTCTGGAGGCCGACGCCGGCGCCATAGCTGGGCTGGTCGATACCCTCTCAGCTGCCGGCCCTTCGTTGCGCGCCGACATCGGGCTGTTGAACGGCAAGATAGAGGCTTTGGACGCTCGGTTCTCTGAGCGGGAGACACTCATCACAGGAGCGGGGAGGTAACCGATGGCCCTTATGCAGCTTATCGAGTACATCGACGAAGAAGGTCAGGAGATGGTCCACCGCATCCCTGAGAAGGGGTCCGGTGAGTTCCAGATAGGCTCTCAGCTTATCGTCCGTGAGAGTCAGTGGGCGATCTTCTTCAGGGACGGCAAGGCCTATGACGTCTTCGAAGCCGGACGCCATACCCTCACCACCCAGAACATCCCCCTGCTCACCGCCATTCTCACCGCTCCGTTGTACGGCGACTCTCCGTTCCGGGCCGAGGCGCTGTACGTAAGCAAGCGCACCTTCACCGACCTCAAGTGGGGCACCGGTGAGCCCATAGCCTTCCGCGACTCTGAGTTCAAGATGATCCGCCTGCGGTCCAACGGCATCTACTCGTTCCAGATCACCGACCCCAAGCTTTTCGCGGTCAAGATCGTGGGCACCAGGGGCATCTACCGCAACACCGACATCGAGGACTTTCTACGCGGAGTCATAGTCGGCCGCCTCTCCGACATCTTGGGCGAGACCCTGGATTCGGTGCTCGACCTACCTCGCTACTTCGACGAACTCGGCGCCGGCCTCAAGGCCCGCATCAGGGATGACTTCGCGCAGTACGGCCTCGCGGTGGTCGACTTCATAATCAACGCCATCACCCCGCCCGAAGACGTGGTGAAGCGCATCGACGAGCGTTCGGGCATGGAGGCCATCGGCGGCATGGACCGCTACTTCCAGTACAAGGCCGCGCAGGCCATAGGCGACCTCGCCAAGGGTGGCGGGGGCACCGGTGGTGCGGGTGGCGGCGGAGGCGGCACGGACATCGGCTCGGCAGCGACGGCCGGGTTGGGTCTGGGCGCCGGCGCCGGCTTGGGCATGATGATTCCCGGTATGCTGCAGCAGGCCATGGCCGGCGGAGCGCAGCCCAAGGTGCGCTGCCCCGACTGCAAGGCCGACGTAGCCTATGGCAGCGCCTTCTGCCCGCAGTGCGGCACCAACCTCAGCGCCACCCAGAACTGCCCGCAGTGCAAAGCCACGTTGCCGGCGGGCTCCAAGTTCTGCCCCAACTGCGGAGCGTCTCAGAGCGCGTCCACCGAGGCTCCCAAGAACAAGACCCCCGAAGCCGACAAGAAGGAAGACAAGAAGTGAAGCGTCCCGTACCCGGCCGCTCGGCGCGGCTTTTGACAGGCCATCATCACCGCCATGTGCGTCTGTGGCGCGCGGCGACGCTCACCGTACTCCTGGCCTGCTTGGTCGCCATGGTGTCGGTCCCGACAGCGGGCGCGGACGAGACGGTGCTGGACAAGAGCTTCACCATGGACAGCATGGATGTGGTGCTCGATGTGCAGGAGAACGGCGACGTGATCGTCGACGAGACCATGGCCGTCACCTTTCACGGCAACTATCACTTCTTCGCCCGTGACATCCCCACATCCAGCTACGGGGGCATCTCTGATATCGAGGTCCGGGATGCCACCGGCGCGGCCATTTCTGAGGGCAACCTCCTGGGCACCTACGACGTAGAGGTACAGGGCGACACGACCTCGATCATCCTGAGCTTCGACCTGACCGACACCACGGGGGTCTGGACGTTCCACTATCGTGCCAAGGAGGTCGTCTCCTTCGGGCCCGACGATGACGCTCTCGAGTGGCATGTGTTCGATGCCGTGAATCCCGTGGCGGTCGGTAGATCGAGAGCCACGATCAAGCTTCCGGGCTCGGTGGACCCAGCTGAGCTGCTGCAGAAGGTCAATGTCGATGTGGGCTATGGGGCGACTTCGAACGTCTTTTCGCTCGGCCCTTCGACCCTCGTCTTCGAGGCCTCCGAGATCCCAGCCTTCGCTCATTTCTGGGTCAAATGCGGGTTCCCCAAGGGCGTGGTCAAGTATCACTGGACCACCCGCAGGGTGGTGGAATACATTCTGCCGAAGTTTGGCTTTCTGTTGCCCGTCATCATGTTTCTCACGGTGCTCATCATCTGGATGAGGGTGGGGCGCGATCCTGGGGCGCAGGTGTACGCGAAGTATGTGGACGCGCCTCCCTCTGATCTATCACCCGGTCTGGTGGGTGCGCTAATAGACGAGAAGGTGGACACCAAAGAGGTCATTGCCACCATCGTCGACCTTGCCCGCAGGGGCTACCTGGAGATGACCGACGGCAAGACGGTGGGCAAGTCTGGGACCATCTTCACCCGACTGAAGCCGCTCGACGATCTGACGGGCTTTGAGAAGACGGTAGCCGAGTCCCTGTTCGACGAGGGTCATCCGGAACAGGTGACTACCAGCGACCTCAAGAACCGCTTCTACGTTCACGTCGGACCGATAGTGGGCCAGGTGTATGAGGCCGTGACTGCGGCTGGACTCTTCCGCAAGAACCCCAAGAAGACGCGGTCGGCATGGAAGATCTACGGCTTCCTGGTGCTCATCGGCTCGGTGGCCGTGGCTTTCATCCTCTCCAAGGCCGACATCGCCGGCTACGGCTGGATCGCGGCTGGCGGTATAGTCTCGGCGATAGTGATGTGGATCTTCAGCTCGCGCATGCCGGGCCGGACCGCGAAGGGCGCCCAGGAGCAGAAGAAGTGGGAGGCCTTCCGTGAATACCTGAAGGACCTCACCCGCTTTCAGGACATGGAGGCGGCTCAGGAGAAGTTCGAGAGCTGCCTGCCCTACGCAATAGCCCTCGGGGTGGAGAAGCAATGGACCACCCGGTTCGAGGAGCTGACCGTGCCCTCCCCCACCTGGTATCACCCGCCCGTGGTCCTGGACGGTAGTCCGGGGCCGGTCAGCACGGGAATGCCAGGGGGCGGCCTTGGCGGCGGACTGGGGAGAGGCATACCCACTTCCGGTGGTGGGGGCGGCGGCTTCAGTCTCGATGATGTCTCCGATGGACTCTTCGGAGCGTTGGGCAAGATGTCCAGTGTTCTCACCTCGGCCCCGTCTAGCAGCGGAGGCGGCTCCAGTCGCGGTGCTTGGGGCGGCGGAGGGTCCTCCGGCGGCGGCGGCTTCGGTGGTGGAGGATTCTCAGGCGGCGGTGGCGGCGGCGGAGGGTTTCGCGCCGGATAGGACCTTAGTAGACGGGAGGTAGCGGCCGTGCGCACCAGGATGATCGGGATAGTGCTCATGGTGGTCGGCTTGGGCATAGCCGCTTGGCTGATCACCGGGCTGGTAGAAGCGGTGGGCGAAGAGGAGAGCGTAAGCGGATATGTGCTCGGCCTGGTGCTCTTCTCGCTACCATGGTTCGCCGTCTCTCTGTACATGCTCCTCACGTCTCGTGGCGAGATCAAAGAGGAGAGCAAAGCGGACAAGGAGCGGACCATACTGAGCGCGGTGATGACCCGCGGGCGCGTGAGCGTGGCCGACCTCGCGATAGAGCTCGACCTTACCCGCGAGCAGGTACGCGACTACATCTACGACATCATCGGCAAGGACTTGTTCCGTGGCTATGTGAACTGGGAGAAGGGCGAGCTGGTCTCTGCGGAAGCTGCGCATATCAAGGCCGACACCTGCCCCAATTGTGGTGGCAAGGTGGAGCTCGCCGGCAAAGGCCTGGTGCGCTGCCCCTACTGCGGCACAGAGACCTATTTGTCACCGCCGCTCTCCAGCATCAGGTCCGTGCATTCGCCTGCCGCGGCACCGCCCTCCGCCACGGCGGAGACCCCGGCGGAGACCCCGAAGAGCCCCGACCAGGACTACACACTGCCTCAAGGCCCGCAGTAACGGTCGTCAGCGGTGCGCCTAATGTACAAGATCTGGCTGGACTATCGGGGCCGCGCCTTCGGTGACGGCCCTGCCCGGCTGCTTGCCGGCGTAGAACGGTCAGGCTCCTTGCGCAAGGCCGCCCAGGAACTGGGCATGTCATACAACAAGGCTTGGCGCATTCTGCACGCCGCCGAGGAGCGGCTGGGCTTCGCCCTCACGGATCGCAACGTGGGCGGCAGCTCCGGGGGAGGGTCGCACCTGACCCCCGAGGCCCGTGATCTGGTGGCCCGCTATCAGGCGGTGGCCGCTGAGGCCGAGGAGGCGCTCGAGACTGTCTTTCAGAAGCACTTCGCCGATTGGCGCTCGCCCGGAGCCTGGCCAGGTCGCACCGGCGCCCAACGCTGAAGCAGGGGAGTAACCGATGCGCACCTTGGAGCAAGACCTAGCCGTTGCACAGGCTTTTCATGGCCATCTATGCCACGGCATGGTGATGGGGGTGCGCATGGCCCGCTTGGGCTGCCGCGAGCTCGGCATAGGTGACCCTCTCAAGTACAGAGACCTCATCGTGTACGTGGAGATGGACCGGTGCGCCAGCGACGCCGTGAGCGTGGTTTGCGGTGTGACTCTGGGCAAACGCCGGCTCAAGTGGATGGACTATGGCAAGATGGCGGCCACCTTCGTCGACCTGAACACCGGCAAGGCGTATAGAGTAGCGCCCAGGCCGGATGTGCCTCACGCCGGCAGCGACCAAGATCCGCTCGAGTACTGGAAGGATTGGACAGACGAGCAGCTTTTCGCCTGCGTGCCGGTCAAGGTCGAGATACCCGAGGAGGACAGACCGGGCCGGCCTGTCCGCAGGGTGGTCTGTGAGGCCTGCGGCGAGCAGGTGCAGGATGCCCGCGAGGTCGTCAAGCGTGGTCAGACGTTGTGCCGCGCATGTGCAGGCGGATCCTACTACCAGGAGTAGTGCGCGCTTCGAAGCCGTAAGGAGGGCCCATGCATGGTAGAGAGTGCCTACTACGTGCTAACGGGAGAGCGAAGCACGGGCAAGACCTTGGTGTGCACAGATCTGGCAGCCGAGGGACGCGCTCGGGGCTTGGATGTCGCGGGCATACTCACCGCCCCTTCTGGCCCAGAGCTGCACGCGCCCCGTCAGGTGATAGACATCCGCTCCGGCTCCAACCGGCTTTTCGGCGTGCCCAGTGACGGTGGCACCGACCCTTTGACTCCCCGATGGAGCTTGAATGCCGACGTCTTCGCGTGGGCGACCGAGGTGGTTATGTCGGCGACACCTTGTGACCTGCTGATCGTGGACGAGCTCGGGCCTCTCGAACTGACCGGGGGGCGCGGCTGGGTGCGCGCGCTGGATGTGCTTCGCAGAGGTGACTACGGCGCAGCCTTGGTCGTTTGCCGCCCCGGTCTGCTTGGCGAGTTGGAGGCAAGCCTGCGAGAGGCAACCGGCGGAGGTGTTCGAGGCCGACCCTGAAATCAACCAGGAGCTACCGGACCTCATCCTTTCGAAGATGTTCGGAGAAGAGACCGGCGGCTAGGGCCGCCAGAGTAGTGGTTGGTGCGTCAGTCGATAGTGTCGTGCCGCTACCTCCGCCGGTGGTGGGTGTCGTAGCTTTGGGGTTGGTCTCGACAACCTTGGGCATCATCGGGTAGTAGCTGGAGAACGTCACCGTCTTCTGAGTGCCGTCGGCGTATACCACCGTGCGCGCGATGCTGCACCTCCGGCTCTTCTGTCCCTCGAAGATCTCCTTCGTCGTGCCGGGCGGGAGCGACTTGTTGATTATGGTCTGCGTCGGGAAGGCCGTGAGTCCAGAGAAGCCGCTGAACTTTATGGGCAGAACCTTGCGACCGTCGTTCACACCCCAGATCCAGAAGCGGGTGTTTATGCCTGTGGACCATCCGTAGATGAAGACGTAGTGATCGGTATCGTTGCGGAAGCACATGTTCTTGCCGCCCGCCGTCACCGTTGCATCGCGGCCGTCGGGGTAGTGGTTGATGAAGATGGAGTGGTTGTAGCGCTTGGTTATCTCCAGCCCCGCCAGCAGCGCCGCGTTAAACAGCGTGGTAGACACCTGGCAGATACCGCCCCCGAACACGTCCTCCAGCTTGCCGGGCCCCGTTATGCCGGGGGCCATGGCCCAACCGTGGGCCGCATCGCGGATGCCCAGACGCTGATCGGTGTTGAACTCCTCGCCGGGAGCCAAGAAGACACCGCTGCATAGTTTAGTGCCCAAGCGAACGTTCCTCTGCCGGTCCTTGGTGCCCACGTAGGGTGAGGTCTTGTAGTCGCCCAGGACATCCTTGATGCCCATGGCCTCGACCTCTTCGGTGGTCATGTCAGGCGGAATGGATTTCAGCACGACTTCTACCGAACGACCGGTCGTGCTCAGCGCGGCCTGCGTCAGCGCGGTCGCTGTTGCGTCACGGTCGAGACCTTCGCCATTCGTCCCCTCGACCAGCTTGAGGGCGTAGGGTTCGACGTCGAAGTCCATCTCAAAGGTGGCATTGACACCAGGTGTGCCCACCTTGTCCTCGATGGAGTCGAAGAAAGGTCGCCATCTCTTCCACTGAGAGGATGGGCACTGTCTTCGACCCACCGGCTTCGTTCCCCGGGGCCACATCTACGAAGGTGACTATCTCCTCAGGCTTGAGTGTGGCGACCGTCTCCCCCTTGTGGGTCAGCACCAAGTCGTCGCTGATCATGACGTTTGCCTGGGCCAGGGCCGGCTCGACGTCCACAGCCGACAAGTCCGGAGAGGTGGTGACCATGGGTATGGCCAGCTCAGTCGCGTGGAATGTGAAGAGCAGGCGGGTCAGGCCCTGCCGCAGCGTCTCTTGGTCGACCACGTTGCCTTGCTTGCCCTCCACCACTTCGATGGTGCCGTCTTTGACCTGCAGGGTAGCGTTGACGGCAGGCACGTCGAGGGCTTTGGCGATCTTGGCCAGTAGCGCTTCCATCTTGGCTTGGTCGAAGGTGCCCTCCAACGGTATATCGTCGCCGGCGAAGTAGAGAGCGACCTTCTTGACCAGGTCGACGAAGACGTTGCCCTGGCGGGTGAGGGCCATGGCTCTGGCTACTGCCGCGGGCACGTCGATGACGGTGTCCAGATCGCCTGGCAGTACGCTCCAGGTGCGCTTGCCGCTGGTGAGGGTGATGGGTTGTTTCTGGGACTCCTCAGCGAACACCGCGAGGGTCTCGACGGCCTTCGCGTTGCTCATACCGCTGAGGTCTTGCCCCGCCACCTGGATGCCGTGGTGAACCCTGTTGTAGTAAAGGCCCCCATCGACACTGATCAGCACGGCCACTATGAATACCAACGCCCCGACGCCGATCAGGGCCCACTGCCAGGGACGTAGCCCCCAGCGCCTGGCCTTGGTGACGGGCTCTGATACGGGCTCTGAGGCGGGCACCGCCTGCGCATAGTCCTGGGGTGCCGGCCGTTTCTTGAGCCCATGGAGCCAACCCATCAGCCTACTGCCACCGATATCACCAAGGGTGATGTCACTCATGGTGAATTCTGAGGTGTCGCTGAGCGAGATGTCGATGTCGGCCACGGGTGGGGCCGCTTCACTGGGCGGTGGTACCAGGCTCTCTGTGGTCATCTCGAGATCAGGAGCGACCACGGGTGCGACTTCGGTCGGCTGCTCTGGCGGAGAGACCGCGGGCTCCACTGCCGGCGCCGTGGGTCCTGCCGGCGGCGTGGTAGCTACCGGCGCCGCGGGTCCGGCGGTCGCCGCGACAGGCAACTCCAGGGTCTTGTCCAAGTCGAGGGTCTTTTCGAGGCTCTCTGTAGCCTCCTCGAGCGGCTTGGCGACATCCGGAGTCGCCGCCGCGACCTCCTCGGGCGGCTGGGGGGCGTCCTCTGGATGTGGTGTCTGTTTCTGGTCTTTCACGAGAACTCAGGCTCCTCAAGCTGTCGCTATGGACTTCTAGACGTTTTCGGGATGCGGCTGAGCGATTCCTGCGTAACCCTGCAGCAAGGCTTGGCTCATGGCATGGGAACAGTAGTCGGCGTCAACGTTGTCGGCGGCTTGTACAGCGTGGTCGTGGTCGCAGCGGTGCCTACTCTCAAGATCATGTATCTATGCTTGTAGTTGCTCTCGAGCTGGTCTTTGACTTTCTTGCCATCGGGCCAGGTGATGGTGCGGTTGAGCATGCACATCTTGGCCGTCTCACCCTTGTCAACCACGATGCTCACCCCAGTGCGCAGTGCCGGGTCGAGTGTGGTCGAAGTGAGTGGTCCCCAGACGCCGTACCACTTACTCACCTCAAGAGAGACCTTGCGGCCATCGCCGGTGCCGTAGACGCTGATGGTGGTCGTCTTGCCGTCGGACTTGCCGGTGACCCAGATGTAGTGCTCGGTGTTGTTGACGAACCTCAGGTTGGGCCCTGGGTCACTGACTGTGGCGTCGCGCCCCTTTGGATAGTGATCGAAGTAGATGGTGTGGTTGCGTCGCTCGGTGATCTTGAGTCCCGCCAACAGCGCCGCATTGAACACAGCCGTGGACACCTCGCAGATGCCGCCGCCGTATTGGTCTTCGAGCACTATGCCGGGGGAGATGCCGGGCGCCTTCACAAAACCGCGCTCCGGCGTACGGGGTCCCACCTCTTTCTTGAAGTCGAACTCCTCGCCCGGCGCCAAGAGCAGCTTGCCTTCTCGGAGAACGTACTGGGTGGTCAGGCGTACGTTCGTTTGCCGGTTGGCCGACCCCACGTACCTGTCAGAGTAGGTGGCCAGCAGGTCTTTGATGCCCATGGCCTCTGCCTCGGCCGTGGTTAGCTCGGGCTCTTGCTTGGTTCCCTGGACCTCCGCCGTGCGCTCGGTGGTCTTGAGGGCGGCCTTGGTGAGCGCTTCGGCGGTCTTGGTCGGATCGAGAACCACTCCCTCGACACCCGGGACCACCTGGACCTTGTTGTTGACCAGCTTGAACGAGGCAGCCACAGGTGTCGCCGTGGTCTGCGTGCCGATCTCCTGGAGTCTGGCCGCCATCTTTTCGGCCGAGAGATAGGGCATCGAAGGTGATGCCTCAGAGGCGTCCGCTGGCGCGAACTCGATGAAGCCGGCGAGTTCCTGGGGGGTGAAGGTCCAACTCTTGTCTCCCCAGGCGAGTGTCACTGGAGCACTCACCATGGCCTTGGCCTGGGCAAGCGCAGCCTCGTTGTCCTCTGCCGCGATATCGGGCTCATCCACCACCATGGGCACGGTGATGTCAGCGGAGTGAAGCGATAGCAGAGTGTTGGTGAGCGTCTGCTTGAGGCTCTCCCTATCGACCAGCGACCCCTGCTTACCGTCTACTTCTATCACCGCGGCGCCCCTGATCGTGATGCCGGCGTTCACGGCGGGTTGATCCAACTTCGTGGCCACCTGACCTATGAACGTCTCCAGGCTGGTGGCGTCGACGGTGCCCTGAAGAGTCACGTCTCGAACGCTGAAGTAGAGTTTGAGCTTGTTGAGCATGTCCACCACGAAGTTGCTTTGGCGGGTCACGCCGATGGCCGCTACCACTGCGCCCGTCACGTCAACCTGAGTGCCAAGCTCGCTGGGCTTGACCTGCCAGCTCTCGCCCCCGCCCGTGAGGTTGATGGGAGTGTCCTGGGACTCAGCCAGATACTGCCCGATCTTGGTGAGGGCTTCGTCTTGGGTCAGGCCGGATACGCTCTGCCCTTCGATGGTGACTCCGGCGTGGATCTTGTTGGCGTAGACAGCGGCATCGACTACCATCGACAGCAGGACCAGGCCGACGAGGGCGAACAGGCCCCACCGTAGCGGACGCGGGATGCGCCGGAGAGTCTTGCGCCACACAGAATGATTGCGGTTCTTTCTGGGACCGCCCTTTGCCGTGCCCGCAGAACGTGGCGGGTTAGTCGACCTACGGGATGTTGCCGGGCCGACTGCCCAGGCCGCGTCGGCGGCCTGGTATGTACCTACAGTAACGGCCGGCTGGACCGGTCGTCTGATATCCGTTCTTTGAGCGGAGCTCCAAACCTGGGGCCCTGCGCTCGCTGGAGTGTTTGCCTGTCGCGAGAAGTCGCGATCGCGGCGGCTCCAGTCACTCGAATCTCGCGCCAACAATCATGCTCCTGAAATCGAGGATGCTACAAGATAGCAGATGTAGTCAGACCACAGGAAGGTTCCCGCGCCGGCTCAGGACCCGGAGGGGACAGTGGTGGCGGTGGTAGGCCACTTGGGCAATGTCGTCGTGGTAGTCGAAGTCGGGAAGGCTACTACCATGAGGCTCATCTTCCAAGAACTCACCCAGGTCTCAGAAGTGGTGCTGCCGTTGGGCCACGAGATCACACGGGTGAGTCTGAGCTTGAAGGTATCTTGACCGCTCATGACGATGTCCGTCGAATTCGGCGCGAGCGTCGGGTCCAAGGTGGTGAGGGTCGAGTCAGGCTTGGGTGTGACGTCATAGGGTGTGGAGACGTCAAGCGTCGTCACCCTGCGCCCGTCTGAGGTGCCGAAGATCACAAAGCGGGTGGTCACGCCATCCGAGGTGCCGTAGATCCAGATGTAGTTGGGCGTGTCGTTGATGAACTTAAGGTTCTTCGGCTCACCCCCACCGGTGATGGTGGCGTCTTTGCCCGGGGGATAGTGGTCGATGAAGATGGAGTGGTTCCAGCGTTCGGTTATCTTCACCCCCGCCTTCAAGAGGGCGTTAAACAGTGTGGTCGAAACCTGGCAGATGCCTCCCCCGTACACATCCTCCAACGCGCCGTCCACAATGCCTTTGGCGAGATGGAAGCCGGCCTCCTTGGTGCGCGGGCCCATGGTCTTCACGAAGTCGAATTCTTCACCAGGAGCGATGAAAACGTTGCCGACCTTTCTGGTCGCCACCACGACGTTGTACTCTCTCGCGTCTGTACCCAGGTTGTAGTACTCGGTCCACTCGCCCAGGTTGGTGGTTATGCCCATGGCGTTTGCCTCTTCGGTGGTGAACTCGGGGTCGATGTCCTTGAGTTTGGCCTCGGCCGTCCGACTGCCCGCGCTGAGGGCGGCGGTGGTAAGGGCGGCGGCCGTTGCCTCGTGATCCAAGCCCTTGCCCTGCTTGCCACTGTTGGGGTCTACGTAGCAGGTGGCGCCGTCGGTGGTGAACTTGGCATCCACGGCTGGCACAGTCATCGGCCCCTCGATCTTGCTGAAGTAGGGCCGCAGTTTCTCTGCCGAGATGTAGGGCACCAGAACCTTGACGCCGTCGCGGTCCTCGGCCGTGTAGTCCAGAAGGTCCTTGATATCTGAGGCGGTGAAGGTCTTTGACTCGCGTACGAAGGTCAGGTCGCCCGCGGACGTACTGACTATCGTGGTGGTCGTCGGCGGCTGAGGCACTGTGGTGGAGGTCGTCTGGGGAGCGGTGGCGGCCACTGTCTGGCCGGTGGTAGGGGCCGGGGCGGTTGTAGCGGGGGGGGCCAAGTAGGTCAGGGTGAGGTCACCGCTAAGCATGGTCTGGACCGCGGCGACGGCCTCCTCGGAGCTGTCGGCAACTACTTCTGGGGCCTTAGCCACCATGGGCACCTGTAGCTCTGTGGTGTTGTGGGAGAGGAGAACACCCATCAACTGGGCCCGGAGCTTGTCTTGATCGACCACGAAGCCACTTCGGCCCTGGCTAGGTTCTATGGTGTCGCCTTGTATGGAGAGCCCCTGGTTGGTGGGCTTCACGTCCAGATCTTTGGCCACGCGAGCCAGGAAGGCGTCGACCTTGTCTTGGTCCACCTGCCCCATAAGGGGGTAGTCGTTGCCATCGAAGCACAGCTTGAGGCGCCGCGCGAGGTCGGCTATGAGGTTGCTCCGGCGCGTTACCTGCATCGCGGCGTTGACGGAGCCGTCGACATCTACGAGTAGCCCCAAGTCATCAGGGGTGACGGTCCAAGCCCTGGTGCCGCTCACCAGAGTTATGGGCTGGTCCTGAAACTCTTCAGCGCTCTTGTTGACCAACTCCATGGCCTGGTCATAGGTCGAACCACCCAAGCCCTGCTCGGCCATGCTGACCCCGGCGTGAACCTTGTTGTAGTACAAGGCCGAATCGATGACCATGGTAAGAACGACCAAGAACAGAAGAGCCCCGATGCCTATGAGCACCGGACGGGGTAAGGACGCCACCCCCTTGAAGAACTCGCGGGCGCCTGTCGACGAGCGCGACCGGAAGGTGCGCGGCGGCCGACCATTGCCGCCGGGGTTACCGGCACGGCGTGCTGGGCTGTTGGCGTTGGGTCGGCGCGCCGGCGCCGCGCCGCGCGCACTCGGCGGCTGAGGGTGCCGAGACGCAGCGTAAGGTCTGTCGGCCCGGCTCGGAGGACCGCCAGGACGCACTCCATTGCCCTGCTCTTTGTATGGACGGGGATGACCGATGTCTGAGGGAGCGTTCTGCTTGCTCTCTCGCCCCGAAGTGCTATCGACCCAATCGAAGTCGTCGAAATCTGTCACAAATGCTCGCACTCCTGCCTCGAGGATGCTACAAAATAGCAGATGTGAGCAGCGCGAAAAAGGTTTCTACGTTGTACTCGCATCTGGTGGCGCGTGGGCTGATGAGCGCCGATGAAGCGCGGCTGTTGGCGCTGGTGGATCGACCGCGCCAGGACGATCTCTTAGTCCCAGAGGCGGTGATACCGCTGCTGCTGGGGAGGATAGACTACTCCCATCCGGGTAGCGTCGGACTGCCCTACCGTTATCAATCCGAGTGCGGCTCGACCAACCTGCTACTCAAGGCCGACGCGGCCCTCTCAGCCACCGGGACCCTTCTGGTCACCGATCACCAGACCGAGGGCCGCGGTCGCCTGGGTCGCTCCTGGTCCAGCAGACCGGGCGAAGACCTCACCTTCTCAGTGTTGCTCAGACCTTCGCTGCCTCCGGCAGAGGCACCAGTCCTTTCCCTAGCCGCGGCTCTGGCCACGGCGGAGGTGCTGGAGTCGCTGCCGGGTCTGAAGGGCCGGGTGCGGGTGAAATGGCCCAACGACGTGCTCATAGATGAGAAGAAGGTGTGCGGCATATTGCTGGAGAGTTCTATCGTGGGCGCAGAGCTGGCCTGGGTGGTCGCCGGCATCGGTCTGAACGTCAACAGCGACCCCGAGGCCAGGCTCGCGACTCTCGCCCCCGCCGAGAGAGAGACATGGCACGGGAGGCCTCTGCCGACCTCTCTGCGCGTCGCGCTCGGTGGTGAGGTGGCTCGCGGCAGACTGCTGGCCGATCTGGTGGCATCGACTGCAGTTGCGATGGATGAGCACGGCCAGGTCAGAACTTCTCGACGGGTTGCGCCGCCTGGACGCTCTGCGGGGGCGCGGCCTGCAGGTCTTCAGCGGACCTCCGGAGGGCGCGTTGCTGGTGACGGGTGAGGCGGTGGGCTTCGGTCCGCAGGGCGAGCTGTTGGTCAGGGACGCTCAAGGCATCACTGTGCCCGTGTTTGCAGGGGAAGTGACCCTGAGCGTTGACAGCCGAGGCGCGTGACGGTTAGACTGCCCCGCACATGGTTGTCGATCGACTCAAGTAGGGAAGGAACGCCGGTATGGGACGCACTAACAAGACCCCACGGCCTGAAAGAGGGCATGCCCTAGCGGCCGACGCGCGCGGCGTTCGCGCTCTCGCGGTACGGCCGCTGCTTCTGAGCATCGCCTTGACGACTGCCGGAGTGGGGGTGCTTGTCGCGAGCGCCTGGGTCTCAGTGCCCTTCTATCCGGTGCCTTTGACCCTACAGACACTGGCTGTGCTCTTGGTGGGAGGTTTCTTGGGCCCACGGCTGGGCGTGGCCGCGGTGACCAGTTACATCGCCCTCGGTCTGACCGGCGCTCCGATCTTTCATGGTGGTCTCGGTGGCCCGGCTCTGCTGGCGGGGCCCACGGGAGGGTACTTGGTCGGGTTCATCCCCGCGGCCTTCTTGATGGGGCTGGCTGCTCGCACGGGTTGGAAGTTCGCCACGGGGCGGCTCGGCAAGGTGCAGAAGGCCGCATTGCTTGTAGTCGGGGCCCTTGCGGCCGAGGTCTCCATCTACGCCTTGGGGCTGCCCTGGCTGGCCTTCACCACTGTCAAGGACGCCGGCACGGCGGTATCGGTCGGTCTCGTGCCCTTCGTGCTGGGAGATCTGGTCAAGGCGGCGGTGGCCGTCATGTCCGTGTACGGGGGCAAGAACCTGTCTGTCGCGTTGGGGGACGCTGCCCTTTTAGGTGACAAACGTGCCTGCCGATGGGCATGGCCAAGGAAGGTAGCGGACCACGAATTGACGATCCTCGAGGCTTTCATACTCGGATTGACGCAGGGGCTGACTGAGTTTCTCCCCGTGTCCAGTTCGGGCCATTTGGTCCTGGTGCCCGAGTTCTTCAACCTCACCCAGCCGACCGTGGGCTTCGACATCGTTCTGCATCTCGCCACCCTGCTTGCGGTCGTCGCGTACTTTTTCCGCGATGTGCAGAAGATGGTCGTCGCCCTCTTCGCTTCTGGCCGCATGAGCGGGCCGGAGGTCAAGTACTGGCGGCGTCTGTTCTTGTGGCTGGTGATCGGCTCTATTCCGGCGGCCATAGCAGGTTTCGGCTTCGAGCACTTCTTCGAGGGGCTGATCGAGAGCACCATCGCCGTGGGCATCTTCCTGCTTGTCACCAGCGCGCTTCTCTTCGGGTCAGACTACGCCCTCGATCACTCGCGCAGAGAGCCTGCGCAGCTTGGCAAGATGCGAGCGGCGGATGCTCTCATCATCGGGTGCTTCCAGGCGCTGGCCATCGCTCCCGGCCTCAGCCGCTCGGGCTCGACCGTCTCCGCCGGACTCTTTCTGGGTTTCGACCGGCCGACGGCGGCGCGGTTCTCGTTCTTGCTCAGCATTCCCGCCATCTTGGGTGCCTTCGTGGCCGGATTGAGCGGCGCCGGTGGGGGCTTCGGAGGGACGAGCATCTGGGCGTACTTGGTGGGGGCCGCGACTGCCGCCGTGACCGGCTTTCTGGCAGTCTACTTACTCATGCGCCTTATCAGGAACCATCGGTTCCGAGTGTTCGCCATCTACACGGCTGTGTTGGGCCTCTTCGTGATCATCGTCTCGGCTTTGTAGCCGGCGGCGTCTCCTCGGCCGAAGGGTCGAGGCTCAGATGCGCGGGCAGACTGACCTTCACCTGCAGTCCCCCCTCGTTGGGGGCCTCCAACTCGACGGTGCCCTCATGGGCCGCGACCACCGCTTTGACTATTGAGAGACCCAGGCCGAACCCTCCGGTCTTGCGGCTGCGAGAGCGGTCAGGCCGGTAGAAGCGCTCGAACAGGTGGTCGACCTCACCGGCAGGTATCGCGGGTCCGCCGTTGGCCACCTCAAGGATCGCGCTGTCACCAGCCGCCAGAGTTCTTCACCGAGAACCACCCGTCGTCGGTGTTGTGACGCACAGCGTTCTCGAGCAAGTTGCTGACCATTCGTTCGAGCAGGTCGCGTTCCCCGCGCAAAGGGGCGGGTCGCAGGTCGAGTTCCAACCGGAGTCTGCGCGCGTCCGCCTCGCCGGAGGCCAACGACACTTCATCGCGGACGATATCGGCCAGGTCGATCTCGGTCAGTACGCGGCGCGCGATCGGTGGCTGCCAGCACGAGAAGTCCATCGATGAGACGCTCGCTGCGGTCGACCGCTTCGGTGACGGCCGCGCCCATCTCCTGCAGTTCGGCTTGGGAGAGATCCGAGTCGGCCAACGCCACGTCGATCTCGGTGCGGATGATGGTGAGCGGGGTACGCAGCTCGTGCGAGGCGTTGGCCACAAACTCCTTCTGGGCGGTGAAGGCCGCGTCAAGGCGGCCAAGCATGGCGTCGAAGGTATCGGCGAGCCCCTTGAGTTCGTCCCGTGGTCCTTCGAGGGCGATCCGTTCGTGAAGAGTGGAGCCCGACAGCCGCTGCGCGGTGTCGGTGATGGCCTGCAGGGGCCGCAACATGCGGCCGGCCAGGAACCAGGCCGACCCAAAAGTGATGATGGTCATTATGCCCAGAGCCACCAGAGACCAGGTCCAGAGCTGCCGTAAGGCCTCCTCTGTGAGCTCGTGCTGAGCATCGGCCAGAAGGGCCCGGAGTGGCGTGGCGACGCCGTTGACCAGTACCCAGATCTCACGATCACCGCCACCGCGGTTGCCATGCTGGTCTTCCGGGCCCAAGATGCCGGGTTCGAGCCCATAGAGCTCCTCGACGTGCTCTCGGGCCTTGTCGGGGGCCGGAACCAGACTGTCTCGCACCAGCAAGAAATTCACCGCTATGAGCAAAACGCCCGCCAGTAGAAAGAGAGAGCCGTACCAAAGGGTAAGCTTCAGCCGTATGGTCAGCCCGCGTTCGCGCTTCTTTCTGCGAAGTTCATATCTTGTACCCCACCCCCGCCACGGTGTCGATCAGAGGCGGATCGCCGATCTTGCGACGCAGCGTCATTATGGTGACCCTCACCACGTTGGTGAAGGGGTCGGCGTTCTCGTCCCACACCCGCTCCAACAACTCCTCTGCGCTGACCACGCGCCCCTCGGCAGACAGCAGCACCTCGAGCACGCCGAACTCCTTCTTGGTGAGGCCCAGGTCTTTGCCTGCTCTCTCGGCGACGTGCCGAGCAGGGTCGAGCGCGAGGTCGCCGGCGGTGAGAACGGTAGCGGTGGGGGCGGCCGTTCTGCGGCTGAGCGCTCTGATGCGGGCCACCAGCTCCTTGAGGGCGAAGGGCTTGGGCAGGTAGTCGTCAGCCCCCAGGTCCAGTCCGGTGACTCGGTCTTGGATGGAGCCGGCGGCCGTAAGCATGAGTATGCGGGCCGGAGATTGGCGGGCGATGAGCTCTCTGCAGACATCGTCGCCATGGACTACCGGAAGGTTCCGGTCGAGCACGACGACGTCGTAGTTGTTCACCGCGGACTTGGTGAGGGCGGACTTGCCGTCGAGCACCACATCCACCGCCATGCCTTCGTGGCGCAGGCCCCGAGCGATGGTATCGGCCAGTCGCTCCTCGTCTTCCACCAGCAGGACCCTCATCGCCTCTCCCATGCTCAGGCTCGTTTCGATCTGCCCGGGAGTTTACGCTGCGCGTGTTAAGGCCACTGTAAAGGATGCGGCGCACCAGTGACGCACCTGTGACGCGCGTTGTGTTCGGCGGACGGTGCCTTTATGGCCCTCTTACATGCCTGGTAGTAACATACCCGCACCAAAGGCGGCATTCTCGGGAGGAAAGCAGAATGGCAAGAATGGATACAGAAGCTCATAAGTGTCGGCGACCCTGGCGAGTCTTAGCCAGCGCCTCGGCCGGTGCAGGGGCGGTGATCATCATCGTCCTGGTGTCGGCGTTGGGCGTCATCGGCTGCGAGGGCGAGTGGGGCGGCACTCCAGACTCGGCCTCCGCGGTCACGAGCACGACCGCCGGCCCGCAGACCGGTTCAGACGCAGAGGTGGTACCAGGCAAGGAGGGGCTTCTCAGCCCGGCGGCTGAGGTCGCTCGCGTCCTTGGCCCCAGCGTGGTGAACATCAGATGCAGGGGTACACAAAGTGTGCCTGACTACCTGCAGATACCTGGCCAGAGGCAGTTCTCCTCGGAGTGGGAAGGTTCTGGGGTCATCTACTCGACCGACGGCAAGATAATCACCAACAATCATGTGGTCACCGGTGGCTCGGCCACTCCGGCGGCGGATATCGAGGTCACACTGGCGACAGGTGAGAAGTTGAAGGCTACAGTGGTCGGCACCGACCCCTTGACCGACCTTGCCGTGATCAAGGTGGAGGCTGGAATCAACCTGCCGGCCGCGGTCTTCGCGACCGACCTGCCGGTCCTGGGGGAATACGTTGTCGCGCTCGGCAGCCCGGACGGCTTTGAGAACTCCGTCAACCTTGGCATCGTGTCAGGCCTCGACCGGACCGTCGAAGTGCAGGACGGGTCGGGGTACACGCTGTACTCGGACCTCATCCAGACTGATGCAGGCATCAGCTCCGGCAACTCCGGCGGTGCGCTGGCCAACGTCGAGGGGCAAGTAGTGGGCATACCCTCTGTGGCCGTTCAGAGTGTACAGGTGGAGAACATAGGCTTCGCCATACCCTCTGCACTCGTCGTACGCATCGCCAATGAGATCATCGAAAGCGGCAAGGCCACCCACGCCTACGTGGGTGTTAGCACGCGCACAGTCGACGAGGCGCTGCAGCAGCAGTTCCAGCTATCTCGCTCGTCGGGCATCCTGGTCGCCGACCTAGCTGTGGGCGGTCCGGCAGAGAAGGCCGGCATAGCGCAGGGAGACATCATCGTCAAGGTCGGCGATGAGCAGATGGTCGAGTCCAACGACCTGCTTGCCGCCATCCGCAACATGAAGCCGGGGGACCTTGTCGAGGTGACCATCGATCGCAACGGTGAGACCAAGGTGATCACGGTGACACTGGAGGAGCGCCCGGTCAACTACTAGTCGCTGTAGCCCTCAATACCTATCAACGGTACGAAGACGCACCTCATTACCGACGTCTCGCGATAGCCCCTCTCCAGTCTCTCGATGAGCAGGAGGTCTTCGGAGGGGCCGTGCGTGCGTGGTATTACCATCCGACCGCCAATGGCCAACTGGGCTCGCAGGGCGTCCGGCACTCGAGGAGCCGCGGCGGTGACCAACACAGCGTTGTAGGGGGCTTCGTCCTCGTGGCCGCGCGAGCCATCACCGGTGATGAACTGGATGTTGGTGTAGCCCAACTCCTGCAGGATTCGTTCGGCGCGGCCGGCCAAGTCAGGGAGTCTTTCTATGCTCCAGACCTGTCCGGCGAGCCCTGCCAGTATCGCAGTCTGATAGCCGGAGCCCGTGCCTATCTCAAGTACGCGAGACTCAGGTTGGAGCTTCAGCAGTTCGGTCATGCAGGCGACGATGTAGGGCTGGGAGATGGTCTGCCCTGAGCCTATGGGTAGTGGCCCGTCATCATAGGCGTACGAGACTTGGCCGGCCGGCACGAACTTGTGGCGCGGCACATTCTCCATGGTCTCCAAGAGCCTCTTGTCATGGATACCCCTCGCCTGCAGCTGCTCCTTGACCATGCGATGCCTGAGAGCGGCGAGATCGCCATCGGTCGTTTGCCCGCGCGTATCCACTGTGCCGCCTAGCCTTTGAGGATGCGTAACCCCTTGTGCTTGCGTCTACGTCTGCGCTCGACCCGGTAGAAGAACAAGAGAAGAAGAAAGGCCAGAAGAGCCCCGATGAGCGGCAGCAAGACGAACAACAGTGTGCCGACCAGTACCGCGATGTCTTCGTAGATGCTCACCAGCACCACAGCAGTGGTGTTAGACGTCATGCCAGATCTGGTTTGGCGTCGGACGCGATCGGTGAGGCCGGCGATCACCATACCGAGCACACCGCCGACCGCGCTGGCGATCCAGCCACCGGGGGCGACTGCAATCGCGAACACAAGTCCGCCGAGGACGATCTTGAGGGGCTGCATGATGCGGCCAATAAGCGCATTGGTGGGGAAGAACTTGTCCAAGAGCAGCTCGGCGACGGCCAGCACCAAGAGCAGGATGACCACCCACCACGCCTCCAGGAAGGCGAAGGCCGTGCCATTCAAGACCGGGGCGCTGGCGAACTCCACACGAGAGTAGAGGGCCAAGAAGGCAACCGGCAGAAAGCCACGCACCCCTGAGAGCACGGCCAACCCTGCACCCATACAAGCACGTGCATAAACACTGTCAAAAATTACGTGCACGCTGGACCTGGCCTCGTCGCTGTAAGAGAATCTTTGGCCTTGGTCCAGTATACACAGGCTTTCCTGGCGGTGGTGCGCCCCCCCAGGCGGCTGGGGTGCTAGAATCTGGCCGCCGCTCGCAGCGGTCGTGCCCCCGTAGCTCAGGGGATAGAGCAGAGGTTTCCTAAACCTCGTGCGGAGGTTCGAGTCCTCCCGGGGGCACTTCGCTTGCATAGGCATCCGACTCAAGAGGCGAGAGTCTTGATCAAGTACGTCGACACCAGAGCTTCTCTCTCCCAGCCGCTTGCTTTCACTGAGGTGGTGCTGAGAGGTATCGCCCCCGGGGGTGGTCTCTTCGTGCCCGAGCGGCTGCCCAGCCTTGACCATGCGGACCTGAAGTCCCTGGCGGAGCTGCCGTATTGGCAGCGAGCCGCTCGTCTGTTTGAAGCTTTCGAGACCGACATATCCGAGGACCGGGTCGCGGCTCTCGCCCGGCAGGCGTACGGGGCCAATTTTCGCCACAAGGATGTCGCTGTTCTTCGCGACCTGGGCGTCGACCGTTTCGTCCTGGAGCTCTGGCATGGCCCGACGCTGGCCTTCAAAGACATGGCTCTTCAGTGCATGCCCCGCTTCTTCTCAGAGGCTGTGGAGCAATCGCGCAAAGAGAAGCGGGACGAAGCGGAGTACTTGGTGTTGGTGGCTACCTCGGGAGATACCGGAGTGGCAGCCCTGAACGGCTTCGCCGACCGACCGCACACCAAGATCGTGGTGTGCTACCCGGCAGGCGGAGTGTCGCCTCTGCAGCAGCGACAGATGGTCACTCAGCCGGGCAAGAACCTGACCGTGTTGGCGCTGGACGGGGATTTCGACGCCTGCCAGTCGTGCGTGAAGGCGGTGTTCACCGACGAGGCGTTCTGCGCCGATCTGCTTGCCGATCACGGTCTGCGGCTCTCCTCGGCGAATTCCATCAACTGGGGCCGTCTGCATGCCGCAGATCGTCTACTACATCAGCGCCTACGTGGAGATGGTCAGGAGAGGCCGCCGGCGCATGGGCGAGCCGATCGACGTCTGCGTACCCAGCGGCAACTTCGGCAATCTGCTCGCTGCCTACTACGCGAAGCGTATGGGGACGCCTATCGAGCGACTGGTCTGTGCCTCGAACACCAACAACGTGCTCTCCGATTTCTTGGCCACAGGTAGGTACGAGATCAGCCATCGCCGGCTGATCCAGACCGCTTCGCCCTCCATGGACATACTCGTGTCGTCCAATCTGGAGCGACTGCTGTATGAACTGACCGGCAACGGCGAGCAAGTCGGCGCCTGGATGAGTGGTCTGAGCGAGTCGGGGGCCTTCGCCTTGGACGAGGTGACGTTCGCGCGAGTCGAGACGGGAGTTCGTCGGCGACTGGGTGGACGATGAGACCAGCCTGGCCACTATCGGGAGCGTGTACAAAGAGCACCGGTATCTTATGGACCCGCATACCGCGGTGGCGTGGGAGGTGGCGGAGCGGCACATGGGCGACCTACCCATGCTGGTGGTCTCTACGGCGCACTGGAGCAAGTTCCCAGCCGACGTGGTGCGTGGGCTCAGCGGGTTGACCCCTGGAGCGCCGCTCTCAGGGGACGAGTTAGACCTGCTTGCCCGTGTCGATGCTCTAGCTCCGGGCCATCCCGTCCCTGATTCTATACACGAGGTCTGTTCGCGCCCGGTGCGTTTCACCGAGAAGGTCAAGGGTGACCCGCGGACTCTCGAGCAGAGCATACGTGGCTGGCTTGAGTCTGCCTGACGCTCTGATCTTCGACCTCGACGGTACGCTTTGGGACGCGGCCGTGCCCACAGCTCGGGGCTGGAACGCCGCCTTGGCGGAGTTGGGTGCCCGGACCCGGGTGACGGTTGAAGGCATCCGCTCGGTGGCCGGCACTCCCTTCGTGGGTTGCGTCGAGATACTCGTGCCGGAACTGTGTCCGCCCAGCGAGGCCACGCTGCATGCTTTGGACGTCCGCGAGAAGCAGGCGATCATCGAGTCGGGGGGCATTCTCTTCGCGGGCGTGTGCGACGGTCTTCGTCGGCTGGCCAAGTCGTACCCCCTCTATCTGGTGAGCAACTGCCAGGACTGGTACTACGACCTATTCATGACCAGCAGCGGCCTTGCGGGGCTGTTTCGTGGGGGGCGACTGCAACGGCTTCTCGGGCCTGGGCAAGGCGGATATGCTGCGCCGGCTGGCCGAGAGGCAAGGCCTCACGAATGCCGTCTACGTAGGCGACACACAGGGCGACTGCGACTCGGCGCGAGAGGCCGGCATGTCTTTCGCCTTCGCGCGATACGGCTTCGGTTCGGCCTCGGAGCCGGCGGTCGCCTTTGACGACTTCGGTGAGATCGTCGAGAAATATCTCGGCCTCTAGGGCCTGATCTTCGCAGCCCTTGTCCCGCGGCCCTTCTCCGCGGCCGCTCGCGCGTAATATAGTCAGTGGGCGGAGATGAAGGCGCACTAGGGGGACCCGGGGATGTCAGGTCTTCAGGCAAGCACCATGTTGGCATACCTGGCCGGCGCAGCTGTGTTCGTATGCGCGGTCATGGCCCTGTTCTGGGGCATGCAGCGTGTCCCGCCGGGATACGGCATGTGGACGGTGAGCAGCGCGCTCATAGGTCTGGCGTGCCTGCTTCTGGTGGGCAGAGAGTATTTTCCGTAGTCCGGTGACGACCCTGGCGGTGCCTGGCCTGGTGGCCGTAGCCGCGATCTGTCGTCTTGAAGGCGTGCGCCGGTTCTTCGGCCGCAAGCGGGTGGACCGCCTCTTTCCGCTTCTGCCGGTGGTGGTGGCTCGTACTGCTCGCTGTGTTCACGTACGCCTGGGACAGCCCCTCAGCCCGCAGCAGCGTTCTGACGGTAGCGATCACCCTAGTCTTCTGGGCGACGACAGTGTTCCTGTACAGGGGGGCAAGCCGTCCCAACCGGATGTTTCCGCGGATCCTGGCCGGGCTTTTCGCTTTGTACGGGGCGCTTTGGCTGGGTAGCGGCATCCACTGGCTGGTGGCGCGCAGCGGCTTTCCACTTGAGCAGAGTCGATTCACACAACATCGTCTTCTTCGCAGCCATCACGGCGTTCGAGTTCATCTGGCTGGTAGCTTGCCTGGTCTTCAGTTCAAGATGGAGCGCGGACGAACTCGAGTCTGCTCGCGGGCGGGTCGAGAGGGAGAGCAGGCAACTCGCCGGCATCGTCTCGTTCCTTCCTGACGCCACGTTCGCCTTGGACAAGGAGCGGCGCGTCATCGCCTGGAACCGGGTGATGGAAGAGAAGACCGGCGTCCAGGCGGTCGGAGGTGGTCGGTATTCCTTTGAATGAGACCCCGATCAAGGCTGCTATTGGGGGAGGATTCCACTTTGAGCGAGGTCCTGCTCGACCCGGCCAAGGCGACCCCGGCAAGATGCTTCAACGTTCGGCGTGACAAGGACACCATCTCGGCCGAAGAGGAGTGGGACCATCCCGATACGCCGGCGAAGCGAAGCCTGTTCTGGCACCTGGCTACACTGCTGCGGGACGCCGACGGCGACGTGGTCGGGACGATCGAATCGATCAGAGATGTCACCTGGAAGGCGGAGAGCGAGCGGGCCGTGCGGGAGAGCGAAGAGCGGTACCACTCGCTGTTCGACCACAGTCTCGACGGGATACTGGTGCTGGCTCCGGGGGGAGCCGTGTTAGATGCCAATCCCTCCGCCTGCCGCATGCTCGGCATGACCAAGGAACAGATCTGCGAGGCTGCGCCCGGGAGTCTAGTGAGTTGGGCAGGAGAGTCCAAAGGTCACACGCACGAGCGCTCGGCCTCTGGCACCGCAGTGCGTGACACGACCTTCACCAGAGGTGACGGTTCGACGCTGGCCGCGGAGTGCACGTCGGTGTTCTGGAACGACTCCACCGGTCATCTGCGTGCCTTTGTGCAGTTTCGCGACGTGACTGAGCGTATCGAGGCCCAGAGGATCCTGCGTGAAAGTCAGGCGAGGCTGCTCGACGACCGGGTGCCTGCGCAAGTGGGCAGTTGGGAGATGGACCTGGTAGGGCAGAGCATCTGGGTATCGCCCGAGGCGATGCGCATCTTCGGTATAGCGAGGCCTTCTGCGTACTTTCCTCTTGACGTTGGGGGCTTGACCGATCTCATCGAGGATCCAGCCACCTTCAGAGAGGCTCTGTCGCGAGTAATGACCGGCGGGGGCTCATACGACGTGGAGTATACGATCAAGAAGGCGGACACAGGCGCGGTGCGCAAGGTGCGCTCGGTAGGGGCAGCAGTCACCGGCGAGGGCGGCGTTCCCACCAAAGTGGTTGGGGTGACGCAGGATGTGACCGACTCGTCCTTCGCTGCGGACCTACCCGATCTGGGTCTCTACTCGATGGAGCACTCAGACGATCAGGTCTTCTGGGTCGATGAGCAGGGCAAGATCACCAATGTCAACCAGTCGGCGTGTGAGCAACTCGGCTATACGCGAGAAGAGTTGCTGCAGATGACCATCTACCAGGTCAATCCCAGTCTCTCCCCAGGTTCTGTCGATGCGCTGGTCGTGGTCAAGAGGTCTAAGACTCGCCGTCATGAGACCACGCACAGAGCGAAGGACGGCAGAGAGATTCCGGTGGAGGTGACAATAAACCACGCCGCGCACGGGGTCGAGGAGTACAAGTTCGTCGTGGCCCATGACATAAGTGAGCGCAAGCGTTTGGAGGAGATCCTAAAGCTGACCCAGCTCTCTCTGGAGCGCGGCGGCGACATGATCTTTTGGGCCGATGCAGATGGGAGGCTGGCGTTCGTCACCGACGCGGTGTGCAACAGCCTGGGTTATGACCGCGAAGAGATGCTTGCGATGGCCATCTTCGACATCGATCTGACCGCGTCAAAGGACTGGGACAGAGTCTGGGCGCAGACTCTGTCCCAAGGCGCTCTTGCCCGGGAGGCACCCTACCTGGCCAAGGACGGTACAGAACATCTTATGGACGTGGTCTTCACGCGCGCAGAACACGAGCAGAACGAATACGTACTCGCGGTGGCCCGTGACCTAGGTGACGAGAGAGCCGGTGTGCGCGGGTATTACGGGGGCGATGCGGAAGCTCTCCAACGCGAGAAGCTCGAGGCTGTCGGGCAGCTGGCCGGTGGCATAGCCCATGACTTCAACAACCTGCTCACCGCCATAATCGGCTACGGCAACTTGATACTGGCCGACGAGGATGCCCAAGGGCTGGGGTCGCTGCGGAAGGACGCCGAGGAGATCCGGAACGCGGCCGAACGGGCTGCGGCCTTGACCAGTCAGATTCTGGCTTTTGCCCGGCGCCAACCGTTGCGTCCTCGGCGCGTGCGGTTGGACGATCTGGTCGGCGGGCTTGAAGAGCGGCTACGGGGCATGTTGACCGCAGACATCGACCTGACTCTTATCCGCTCTCCGGAGGCCGGCATGGTGGAGGTCGACACAGAGCAGTTCGAGTTGGTGATCGTGAACCTTGTCGACAACGCCCGTGAGGCCATGCCATCTGGGGGCAGGGTATTGCTCAGCGTGGACAACGCAGAGCTGACCGCTGAATACTGCCGGGCATATCCGGAACTGCCAGCCGGTTCATACGTGGTGTTGTCGATCTCGGACACCGGTATGGGCATGGACGCCGAGACCAAGATGCGCATCTTTGATCCTTTCTTCACCACAAAGGCGCCGGGCGAGGGTGCCGGACTCGGGCTGTCCGTGGTCCACGGCATAGTGAGACAGAGCGGTGGCCACGTGGTCGCATACAGCGAGGTGGACAAGGGGACCACTCTGAAGGTCTATCTCCCGCGGGTGGCCGAATCGACTGAGACTCCAGCAAGTGCCGGGGCCGGTGCGGGTCGCCTCGTTGGTAAGGGGTGACGAGACGGTGTTGGTGGTAGAAGACGAACCTCCGCTTCGGCGGTTGGTCGCCCGGGTACTGGGGGAGGCGGGCTATCGGGTCTTCGTGGCGGGGAGTGGTCCCGAAGCTCTGGAGATGCTCGAGGACATGCAAGACCCGCCTGATCTGCTGGTAACCGATGTCATCCTGCCGGGGGGGCTCCAGGGTAACGAGCTGGCGAACGTCGCCGCCGCGGGCATCCCTGGCCTTCGGGTGCTCTACATGTCGGGCCATCCCCGAGACACCATAGTCCACGCGGGCAAGCTCGACGATGGGGTCTGCTTCTTGGGGAAGCCCTTCACACCACAGGGGTTGGTGGCGAAGGTCCGGGACGTGTTGGGGTCGCAGTCAGAGGGCTGACAAGGCCCCTTTCCACCCCGGGCGGTCAGACTTGCCCCGAGCGGGATAAGGCGGTAACATGATTTACGAACACCGTTCGCCCCGGTGTCTGGCGTTCGTACAGACTAAATACCGTTCAAACCCTGGATCGGTGATCGTGGAAGACGAGCCTCGTTTATCGCGTCGTGACCGGCGGCATCGCGATACCCGCGAAGAGATACTAGAAGTCGCTCGAGAGCTACTGCTGGAAGTAGGCCCCGAGGCCCTGAGCCTCAGGCAGGTCGCCCGCCGTGCCGACTTCAGTCCCGCGGCGTTGTACAACTACTTCTCCAGCCGGGACGAGATAGTCGTCTCACTCTTCGCTGAATCGTTCGAGAGGCTGAACACCTACCTGGAGCGAGTGCCCACCGATCTGCCCCTTAGGACACGGGTGGTGGAGTTGGGCATGGCGTACCTCGATTTCGGACGCGACAACCCCATGGACCTGCGCTGCGTCTTGCTGGCCACCTCGCAGGAGGGACTGACGTCTACCGAGGCGATGTCGCTGGGCCTGAACGCGCTTCGCATTATCGGCGATACCGTCACGGAGGGTATTGACAGAGGACTCTTTGCCCCCAACCAGTCACTTTCGGCGGCGGAGTTGGCCTACGGTGTGTGGGCTCTCGTCCATGGGTTGGTATCGGTCAGCTACGTGGACCTCACGCCCGTCTCGGATCTGATCTCGGCCGACGCGCGCCGAGTGCTCGAGGCGTTCGTATCTCTACTCATACCGACACGACCGGAGTCGTGAGCATGTTCGAGTGCGCTCGGCAGGTTCTCTCACCGCTTCAGGTGGTACGTGATCGCCTTCTGGCTCGTCCTCTTTGCGGTCAGCATAATTGCGACGCCCTATCTGGAAGACGTACTCACCGGCGGCTTCGCCGATCCGAACTCCCCGGCCGAGCGGGCGGGTGCGCTCATCGAGGAGAAGTTCGCCCAGGGCCCGACCACGCTGGCGGTGATCTTTCAGAGCGAGACTCTAGAGGCGACCAGCGAGGATTTCCAGGCGTTGGAGAAACAGGCGCTCGAGCGCCTTACGGAGGCCAAGATAGCGCACCTGACGGGCATGGACACCTATGCCACCACGGGCAACGACCTCATGATCTCTGAAGACGGCAAGGGTTCTGTGGCCGTGCTCTACTTCTCCGCCGACCTGCAGACGGTCCAGGGCGAGGTGGGACTAATCCGGCAGGCTCTCAAGAACAGTGGACTCACCGCCTACGTGACTGGAGAGCCAGCCGTGTACGCGGATCTCACCAGCTACTCCTTCAAGGACCTGCGCAAGGTCGAAGTGTACGGTCTGCCTGTGGCGCTGGTTGCCCTGGTGCTGGTCTTTGGCAGCCTGGTCGCGGCGGCGTTGCCCGTAGTCACCGGTGGCCTGGCCGTGAGTGTGACTCTGGGCGCGATGTATCTGATAGGCCGCGTGACAAGCATGTCCATCTTCGCCATGAACGTGGCCACGCTGCTGGGCCTGGCAGTCGCGATAGACTACGCGCTCTTCATCGTATGGCGCTTTCGCGAGGAGTTGCATCGAGGGTCGTCTGTAAAGGACGCGGTTATCGTGACCGTGGCGCGCGCAGGGCGCTCGGTCTTCTACAGCGGCGCGGCCGTTATGGTGGGCGTCATCGGGCTGGTCTTCTTCCCCTCACCCGGCCTGCGGTCACTCGGCATAGGTGGCGCCTTGGTAGTCTTCTTCTCGGTCGTGGCGTCGCTGACGTTCATGCCGGCGATACTCTCCGTCCTCGGTACCAGAGTGAACGCCATACCGGTCGTCAGGCTTCACGCAGCACACGAGAGCACGCGGTGGAAGCGGTGGGCAGGGCTGGTACTGCGGCGCCCATGGGTGTCCATAGTGGTGGCTTTGGTGCTCATCGGAGCCGTGGCTTTTCCCTCTCTGCAGATGAAGACGCAGATGACCGGCGCCAGCACCTTGCCGACAAGCACAGAAGCTCGCCAAGGCCTGGATATCCTTGAGCGCGAGTTCGATTGGGAGGCACTCTCCCCGACCTTGGTCCTGCTCACTTGGGAGGGTGACGGCTCGGTGGACGTAGTGCGGGCCGCCAATCTATTCCTGTTCGGCCAGAGCCTGATCACGGTCGAGGGGGTCGCTTCCATCCAAAGTCCCTTTGCCATCCAGGGGTTCAGCGACCCCAATGCACTGGCCGGCCTGTGGCCACAGTTCGAGATGCTGTTGAACGATCCGGACTCGTTTGAGATACCCGCGGAAGGCATCACGCTGGATTCGGGGCTGACGGTGACTGCCGAGCAACTCAGTCAGTTCAAGAAGCTCATCGAGTTGACCGTCGCGCCTGGAGCCGTCGTGTACAGGGTGGTGGCAGAAGATGGACTCTCAAGCGAGCAGGCCAACCAGTTGATCGAGGGACTCGCCGAGACGACGCCTCCACAAGGTTACGAGATGTACTTGGCGGGCGAGTCGGCGTTCAGCCACGACTTCTTGCAGCAACTCAACCGTTGGCTTCCTTGGGTGCTCGTCTGGATAGTCGTGTCCAGTCTGCTGGTGTTCGCCTCTGATGCTCAGGAGCGTGGTTCTGCCTATCTGGCGGTCGCAGTCAACCTGATGACCATAGCCATGAGCTTCGGCTGGCTGGTGATCCTCTTTCAGGGGGACGCCCTGGAGAAAGTGCTGCGCTTCACATCGACCGGAGCAGTGGACGCCGTCAACCGGGTTCTCATGCTTTGCATACTCTTTGGCATCACGATGGACTATGCGGTTTTCATGCTCACGCGCATGCACGAGCGTTGGCATCGCACCGGCGACTCCCGAGAGAGCGTCAGCGCGGGTCTGGTGAGATCGGGTCGGATAATAGTCAGTGCCGCCCTACTGGTGGTCATAGTGACCGGTGCCTTCGCCTTCACCAGCATCGGCACCACCAAGACACTCGGTGTTGGCATAGCCCTGGCGATAATCGCGGATACGCTCCTCGTACGCTTGACCCTGGTCCCCGCTGTGATGGCCTACCTGGGCAAGGCCAGTTGGTGGTGGCCCAGACTGCGAAAGCGCAAGAGTCGATGAGCGCTAGTCGGGGTGCTGTGGTGGCGGTGGTCCCGGCCCATGACGAAGGGTCGCGCATCGGTCCTGTGGTAGCGGCGCTGGTGGACCAGGGACTACCGGTGCTTGTGGTGGACGATGGGTCCAGTGACGATACGGCAGACCAATCACGGGCCGCAGGCGCGCGCGTCCTCTCCTTGAATCCCAATCGCGGTAAGGGAGCTGCGCTCAAAGCCGGCTTTCGAGAGGTCCTGAGTGAGGAAGCATCGCCTCGGTGCGAGGCGATTATCACCCTCGATGGCGACGGCCAACACGACCCATCCGAAGTGCCCACCCTGCTTGAGGCTTGGGTGGAGACCGATGCTGACCTGGTGGTGGGCGCAAGGGACTATCTGCAGATGCCACCCATCCGCTGGTTCACCAACAGCCTGAGCAAGCTGATCTTCTCGTGGGCCGTGAGACAGAAGATACCCGACAACCAATCTGGATACCGTCTACGCACGCGGCGGGTAGCTGAGGCCGACCTGTCAAGTACCGAACAGGGCTTCGCCTTCGAGGTAGAAGAGATCGCCATTTGCGTTGGGCGAGGCTATGGGTTGGCCTGGGTGCCCATCAAGACTATCTACGGTACTGAGACGAGCGACATCAAGCCTTGGTCGCATCTGGTGAGCTTCGTCAGGGTCACTCGCCGCGCTTGGGAGAGGGTGCGGCAAGAGCGCCGCGTGGTAGCTACTTGATCTGTCCCCTTATGGCATCCACCGGGTAGCTGGCGGTACCGATAGTCGCATACGCGCTCCCGTTCTCGACCATGAGCACGAGGTCTGTCAGCTCGCGGCCTTGGAGCGTTCCGACCAGGTCGGTGGATGTGATCTCGCCCTCAGCTAAGACCCCGGAGAATCTCCCGGCGATCGTCGGGCCGGGGAAGACTGTGAAGACGGTGTTACCTGCCTGGCCAGGCAGGCCTTGGCAAATCGCAGCCACGCTGGGGTTTGCCAAGGGGGTAGTTACCTCCAACCTGTAGGAGAGCGTTCGGGCAGCCGCGTCGTACCGGAGGGTGAGAAGGGCCCGGGGGTCAGCAGAGGACGGAGTCGGTCCGCCGACTCTGAGCTCGGCGGTGTAGGTGCTGGAGACTAGGCGGGCCGCAGGATCGAGGGTCGTGTCAGTCGAGTTACCGGCCGGGCGTGCAGAGGTTTGCGCAGAGGCCTCGACCCGGGACGCGTAAGACACGGCGGCGGTGACCACTATCATCAGTCCGAGAAGACAGACAGCGACTATGAAACGGCGGACCTGCACCTTTTCTGCGCGGCTCCGGCGTCTGTGTACCGAAGCACGTGGGTCCTGGCGCGGCTCCGCATGCACGCAACATCCTCCATCGCGCTGTTGTGGTCGAATGACACGTGATAATTCGGCTACGCACTGCCATGTTCCTGCAACAGCGCTTGGAGCCCACCTCGCCCCAGGTCCTTTAGGAATCCCAAGAGAACGTCGGCCTCCATCGGGCTGGCTATGTAGTATCCCTGCGCCAGGTCGCAACCGGCATCCAGTAGAAGTTCGCACTGCTCAACCCTCTCCACTCCCTCTGCGGTGACTTCAAGGCCGAGCGTATGGGCGAGCGCCGAGATGTGACGTACGACCTCAAGTTCTCGGTTGTCCGGCCCTATGCACGAGACGTAGAGAGGATCCAGTTTGAGCTCTTGCACGGGGAAGGCAGTCAAGTGCTGAAGCGACGAACTGCCTGCCCCAAAGTCGTCCAGGCAGAGACGCACCCCCAGACCTCTTAGCCTCTTCATGACTTGCCTGGCCTTGGTTGGGTCACGGACCAGAGCGTTCTCGGTGATCTCAAGGACAAGTCGATCTGCCGGTATCTGCCAGGCAGCCAGACGGCTCAGTACCGCGGACACGAAGTCTGGTTCTGTGAGTTGTCTGGGCGACACGTTGACACGCACAGGCAGTCGGGCGACCTGCCCATCCTTCGATTGCCAGTGGTTCATCTGGCTACAAGCCTCGTCTAGGGCGAGCTCACCCAACGCGATTATCAATCCACTGTTCTCAGCAACGGCGAGAAAGTCGCGAGGAAAGACCGTGCCGCGTTCAGGGTGGTGCCATCGGAGCAGGGCCTCGAGTGAGCTGACGGTGCCACTTCTTAACTCGATCACCGGCTGATAGATCAGAGAGAACGCACGCTCCCTTATGGCCGCGCGGAGGTCGGTCTCGTCGGTGAGCGCACGGAGTACAGAGCTGTGCATCTGTTCGTCGAAGAAGCGGTAGCAGTCCTTGCCGTCTTCCTTGGCCTGGTACATGGCGGTGTCGGCCGCGCGCACCATCGCCTCAGGGTCTCCATATGACGGGTCCCAGATGACGATACCCACGCTCGAACGTGCCATCATCTCCTGGTGCCTGAAGTACACGGGAGTGCGCAGTTCGTCTCTGATACGGGCCAATATGGGGAGAAGGTCTCTCTGGCTGGATATCTCGTGCAAGACGACGATAAACTCGTCACCCCCCATGCGGGCCACGGTATCGGCTTCGCGGACGCACCGCCTGAGTTTGGCTGCCACGCTCTGCAGAAGAACATCACCCGCAAGATGGCCCAAGCTGTCGTTGATGAGCTTGAAGCTGTCAAGGTCGAGCACCATGACGGCGAAGAGCGCGTCTGGGTGCCTTTTTGCCTGGTGGATGGTGTCGGCCAGCCGGCCCATGAAGAGCGCCCGGTTTGGGAGTCCTGTGAGGCCGTCCGTGAGTGCCTGGTCGCGAAGGCTGTGCTCCAGCAATACCCGATCGGTCACGTCACTCAGCACCAAGCAGATGGCCAACTGTTCTGCCCCTCTGCGCGAGCGGCGACGCTCTTGCCTCGTAATGGCGCTCAGCACCGTCCACCTCCAGGCGCAACTGAGCTTGGGTGGCGCCCGCGGCGTAAGGGGCAGCGATCTGCTCCCAAGGGGCCCAACTCTCAGAGAGAGGGCGGCCGAGGATCTGATTCTTGGGACGTCCGATGAGCCCTCGCGCCGATTCGTTCAGGTCGGCTACGCGTTGTGAGGCATCGAGTACTAGGACTCCGTCCCTCATGTTTTCGACCAGAGCATGTCGCGCAACAGGGACCAGGTTGAAGATGCGCACGCGCAAGAGTCCCCAGGCCAGGATCAGCATCGAGATGACGAAGAACGCGGGGGTGAGATCGTCGGCGGAGGAGGAGGAAGGTACGATTGTCTCGACCACACTGGCCGCCACCGGGGCCAGTGTGCCGACGAGAATAGCGGCAAGCCTGTGGCGATGGAGTGCGGGCTTGGAGACCATCGCTGTCAGCACGAGTCCGACCGCGACAGCGATGAGCAAGTAGCTGTAGCCTGCGTGAACCCAGAACCAGGGTCCCCAGGAGTGTCCTACCACCGGATACGTTCCGCTAGTGTCCAGCCAGGTGGCTGAGCGCATCAGGTCGCTGAAGCGATCAGTCCACAATAGGATGTTGGTCACCAGGGGGATCACGCAGAATGCGGCCGCAAGCACCGGGGTGATGCGTTTGCTGTGACCGGTGTGGTCCGCCGTCATTCCCAGCAGCGCAACAGGTAAGAAGGCGATCGAAAGGTACTGCAGGTCGGACCACACAAGTTTGTCGTCCAGGCTCGGGACCAGCAGCTCAAGCGCGTAGCCTATCGCCCACCAGGTCGCTAACCCGACAACGACCAAGAAAGCGCGTACACCGGGCAGAGCGCGGCTTCTCCAGGCGAACGCAAACACGACCAGCGCGATCGGCGCCGTCGTGCAAAGCACAGCTACACCTGTCAAGACCCCCAGATCCATGGCAGCTCCCTCAGGTGTATGTCGGCATAATCTGGCGGAACTAAAGGCAAATCGCGTACGCCGGCGGCCGGAGGGGTTCTCTCTTAGGAGCGGATGTCCTTGCGTCTGAAGATAAGCCAGGCTGCTCCCGTGGTAACGGCTATCCAGATGGCGAAGTTGACCAGGGCGTCCCGGAGGGGGGCCCAGGGGATGGGATCGCGCAGGAAGTTAAAGCAAGCCGAGAAGTGGCTGGTGAACAGATAGGGGTGCATGAACTCAAGCGAGGGGAGATTGCCCAGCACGATCATGACAAAGACGATGGCCAGAGCACCAGCTACGGCAGTGAGCCCTGAATCGGTGAGCGTCGAGAAGAGCAGCGCGAGTGAGACCGCTGTGGCCATGGCTATGAGCACGAACAGGTAGGCTGCGAACACCAGCGCAAGACTGTGAAGTAGAGAGGCAGCGTGGACTGAGTCGGGACCCAGCAACAACAGGGGGTCGAGGCCGAAGAACGCTCCGCCGGCAATCAACGATCCGGCCAGCAGGAGGGCGAGGCCTATCGCGACATACAGGTTGGCGACCGCCCACTTGGCTGCCAGCAGCGCTCCCCTGCGGACGGGCTGCATCAGCGTGGTGCGCAGAGTGCCCTTCTCCGCCTCGCCCGCGAACGTCTGGCTGCCCGACACGGCGGCCAACAAGGGCAGCACAGACACTGCCAATACGAAGAGTGCCCCGAGCGCAACGTATAGCCCGTTAGTCATGATGAAGCCGAAGGCGAAGTCGACCACGGCCTCCTGTCCGTCCTGGGAGTCGCTCGTTGCGGACTGGAAGTGGGCGGGTATGGTTATCAGCCAGGGGACGATGAAGAGCCCGGCCCAGCCGAAGTAGGTCCGTTTCTGGAGAAGAACCTTCATGAATTCACGTCGAAGATGGCTCATTTGTCGCGTCCTCGTCCGTCCAGGTCCTCAGAGGCCGTGAGCTCGAGGAACATCTCCTCCAGGCTTTGCTCGCGGGCGGGGACTGCCGCCTTGACGTCTATGCTCTCGGCCACCAGCAGCCGCACCATCTCGGGGACCGAATCCGGGGAGGCCTCCAGGACTAGATAGCCTTGCTCGTCGGTGATCTTGTCGGCGGGAACCAGGCGGCTGAGCACTTCAGCAGCACGCCTCTGGTCGCCGGTGAGCATCTTCACCCTGTCGCTGGCCGGCAGTAGCTGCGACACCGGCCCTTGTACTACCAGACGGCCCTTGCGAAGGATCGCGGCGCGGTCGCATACCAGCTCCACCTCGTGCAGCAGATGCGAGGAGAGAAACACGGTCGTGCCCTGTCGCCCAAGCTCGCGAATGAGTTCGCGCACGTCTTTCATGCCCTGCGGGTCCAGCCCGCTGGTGGGCTCGTCCAGGATGATGAGATCAGGGTGGTGGATGAGCGCCAAAGCTATCCCCAGCCTCTGGCGCATGCCGTGAGAGTAGGTGCCCACCTTCGATGCGGCGCGGTCGGCCAAGCCGACCGTCTCGAGGACTTGGTCGACGCGCTCCGCGGTGACTTTGCCGTTCATGCTGCCGATCATGCGGAGATTGCGGCGGGCGCTCATGTTGCCGTAGAAGACAGGGTCATCCACGAAGCCGCCCACGTGTCGCAAAGCCTCCTGGCGCGCGTGAGGCACCTTGTTGCCCAGGATCTCGACATGGCCTTCGGTAGGATATATAAGCCCGAAGATCAGACGGATGGTCGTACTCTTGCCCGCTCCATTAGGGCCCAAGAAGCCGAAGACATCTCCACGCCGTACTTCGAGATCGAGTCGGTCCACCGCTCTGAGCTTCTTGAAATCCTTGGTAAGCCCGTGAGTGGAGAGGATGACGGGGCGCTCGGCGCCGGTGTCGGGCGCGCGTGTATCTGCCGCGTTGATCGGTTCTGTCGGAGTCATCGTCGCAATGTAGCACGCTGAAGGCGTTCAGGATTAGTTCAGGAAGATAGTGCGAGCATACAGCCATGGAGTCACACAGCGGTGCTCAACCCCCCTCCTGAGCTGTGGCCCCAACCCTGTCCGGTGGATGTCGGACCCAGCCGGGGCGAGACATCCCCACGCCCACACGGCGGAGACGGCGTATGCGGCGTTCGGCCTAGCCGAACGCCGCGCCGTCGTGTGAGCTTGTGCGGAGCGGCCTAGCACGCGATACTACTGTCATTATGCTGGAGCCCCGCATCTTCGTTCTAGAAGACGATCCCCAGATGCGCTCCTTGCTCATTCGCGGTCTGCGCGAGGAGGGTTTTGAGGCGCATGGCTACGCCACGGGCTCTGAACTCCTTCAGAAGGCTGCCGAGATGGCGCCCGAACTCTTCGTCATAGACATCGGACTGCCCGACACCGACGGTCGCGATGTCTGCCAGGCTCTACGCGCACAGGGACTCACGGCGCCAGTGCTCTTTCTGACGGCCCGCGACTCGCTCTCTGACCGGCTCTCTGGGTTCAGGGTGGGCGGAGACGACTATCTGACCAAGCCCTTCGCCTTCGCTGAGTTGCTGGCGCGGCTCGAGGCCTTGATCAGACGCAGTGGCGCCGAGCGGGGGACGTCGGTCGCAGGAATGGTGCTAGACCCGGCCAAGCACGCGGTCACCTGCGGAGGTGAGACTGTGCGGCTGACTCCTACCGAGTTCCGGCTCTTGGCTAAGCTGGCGGCTTGTCCGGGTGAGGCTATCCGCCGCAAGGTGCTTGCAGAGACGGGTTGGCCGCACGGAGCCATAGTGCATGACAATACTCTGGACGCCTACATGGTGCGGCTGCGACGAAAGGTGTGCGACCTACCCGGGGCACCGCAGATAGTCACCGTACGGGGAGTGGGATACACGCTGCAATGAGGGGGCGCGTATCGATAGCACGGGCGCGGTCGCGGCTCTCCCAGATGGGCGTGCGGGACCGTTTGCTCGCGGTGGTGCTGTCAACTGTGGCCATCGCTCTGGTGACCATGACAGTAGCCTTCAACGTTCTCCTCGGGGTTTTGCTGGCGGCCGACATCGACGATCGCCTGAAATCACTGGTCACCGACGCCAGCCACTCACTGCGCGTCGAGGGCGGCCTCATCAGTCTTCCCCGGCCGACCGGGGACATCAAAGAGTTAGGTTCGCAGATATGGGTCTTCGCTCAGGGGAAGGCCGTTAGCACCCCTGCTGTGGACCCGGAGATCGAGGCCGCGGCCAAGGCATTGCAGGAACAACCGTACACCTACATCGACGTTCCGGGTCACAACGTGCGCCTGCTGGGCGAGCCCATCATGGACCGCCAGGACCTCACCAAGCGGATAGGCACCATAGTGGCCGGGCTCGACATGGGCTCCTATGCGAGAGTGCAGAAGATGGCGTTGTTGGGCACGGTGTCTTTCACGGCCCTGATGCTCTTGGTCGTCGGTCTGGTCGGTCAGTGGGCGCTTAATGCAGCCTTCAGACCGGTCTCGCGCATGACGTCAGAGGCTGAAGCCTGGAGCACCACCGATCTGGACAAGCGCTTCGAGATGGGCGATCCGCACGACGAGCTCACCCAACTCGCCCACACTCTTGACGCACTGCTCGACAGGTTGGCGGCCAGCCTCCGTCGAGAGCGGCGCTTTTCGGCGGAGATATCCCATCAGCTACGCACTCCCGTGGCCAAGATCAAAGCAGAGGCCGAACTGGCCCTGCGGCGCGAGCGTGACTCCGACTATTACCAGGACGCTCTGCGGTCGGTGGTCCACAGCGCCGACCAGATGGCGAGCACGGTCGAGACCCTGCTCGCAGCAGCTCAGGAGAAGGACAGCTTGGTCAAGGGGCGCGCTGAAGTGTCTGACCTGCTGCAAGATGTAGCGGTGAGTGTGAAGGTGCTCGCGGAGGAGAACGGCGTGAGCGTCATCGTTGTCGATCCCGGCAGGTCGCTCAGCGTGGGGGTCGGTGTGGACATCGTGGCACAGATCGTCCGCCCGGTCGTGGAGAACGCCTGCCGTTTTGCCACCAGCCGGGTCTCGATGTCGGCAGACCGCAGGGGTAAAGAGGTGTGTCTGGTGATCGAAGACGACGGACCCGGCGTCTCAGACGACGAGAAGGAGAGGATCTTTGAGCCTGGCGTGCGCGGCTCGGCCGCCGGTGGTAGAACGGATGGCTCTCGCGGAGCAGGGCTTGGTCTGTCCTTGGCGCGCAGACTGGCGCGCGTGGCCGCCGGCGACGTAGAGCTGGAGTCCGGCGGGCCGGGGGCGAGATTCGTCATCCGTCTTCCCAGCGGGTAGAGGTCAGCGGAGCCAAAGGATCCGATTCGCTATCGCTGGTGCCGCGAGGCTGCTCTCGGGGCGTCAGTCTTGGCGACCGCCGCGCCGTTGATAGCCGGTCTGATAGTAGTAATCACCCTCGCGTCCGTGTGGTTTTGCCCCACATATGACCAGACCCAGCGCCTCGATCTGCGCCCGGGCAAGCAGCTGACGCACCTGGCGGGCCTCACCAGCTGTTTGTCGCCCAAGCGTGCTGGCAAAGATGACGGCGTCCACTGCCCGCGCGAGTATCAACGAGTCCGAAGCTCCCAGCATCGGAGGGGCGTCGACGATCACGTAGTCGGAGTAGCCCTGCAACTCAGCCAGTAGATTCGCCATGACCGGAGATTCGAGCACCTCCGTGGGGTCCGTCGGCAGGCTGCCACTGGTGAGACAGAGGAACTTGGAGACTCCAGACTCGGTCTCGGCCGGTCGTCTGGATGACATCAGCCGCGCATCGACGAAGGGGGCAAGGTCGACTGCCTGTATGCGCTCCGACCAGCTCGCGCCCGGGTCGCTCAGGGCGTCGCCAAGGCCGCTAGTGTTGGGGATGCCAAGGTAGCGATCGACGGAAGGACTGCGAAGGTCGGCATCCACCAGGATGACTCGGTCTCCCGCGAGGGCCATGCTCAGAGTCAGATTGACCGCCAAAGCGCTCTTGCCCTCGGCTGGGGCCGTGCTTGTGATGAGTATGCTGCGCTTAGTGTCTCCGAACCCAAGCACTTTGAGGTTGGAGCGCAGCGTCCGCATGGACTCGAGCAGGGCCTCGTTGCCCTTACCGAAACCGACCGCCGACCGCTTCGCGCTCTGCTTTGCCTGTGTCGCAGGCATCGCACCCAAGACCGGTAGATCCATCACTCTTTCCAGAGTCGCCTGATCTCTAATGCGAGGGTCCGTGGAACTGATCATCAGTATCAACAGTGAACCGAGGACCAGGCCCGCGGCCAGACCCAGCAGCAGGTTGAGCCAACGATTGGGGAAGTACGGTGCGGCGGGCACTGCAGCCTTGTCTAAGACCTTGTAGTCTGCCACGGAGGCGGAGTGCAGACTGGTGAGCGCGTAGCGATTCTGCTGTAGCGCAAGGCCGGTGCCGGCACTCTGTTCCGCGGCCGTGAGTGTGTCGATGCGGCCTTGCACAAAATCTACGGCCGATTGCAGGAGCGTGCGTATCTCCTCCTGCCTGGTCTTCACGAATTCGTCGGCGCAGGCATTGGCGATGTCCGCCGCCAGGCCCGCTTGAGGAGCCGAGGCTTTGATGTAGATGACCTCCACACCAGATGCGGACGAGATGATGATCGAAGACCGTACGGTGTCGGGCTCGACTGAGCCGCCCAGCACCTGGCTCACCCGCTCGGCAAAGGCGGAAGTCTGAAGCACAAGGGTGTCGCTCGACAGGGTGTGGGGTAGTCCGGCGGTGCCGGCGTCTGTGAGGGCCTTGGAGACCGCGTCGGCGTCTCTCTGGGAGTACGCGACCTGGGCCGTCGAGCTATATCGAGGTTCGAGCAAGAGGGAGACTGCGAAAGCGATGCCACCGAAGAGAGCCACGGCGAGCAGGAGCACCCACCAGCGTTCACGAAGGGTCCCGAGAAAACGGCCCGTCTTGTTGCCCCCTTCGTTCTGACCGGCGCGTGCGCTCATCTGTCCTGCGAGGGCCCCTGGTCTTTGCGCTTGCGGGGGTGCGAGAAGTACCAGAGTAGGATGCCCCCCACCAGTAAGACCACGACCACGACTGCTGCGATGGCTATCTGGGTGCCGGTGGTCGGGTATTCGCCTCGCCCCAGCCAGTCCTCTGAAGCCCGAGCCGAGGCCACCGTTGCGAAGACGGATGTCATGGCCAGAACCCCTACGACAAGAAGAGCTAACCTCTTGAGCACCTGCCCCTCCTCGGGTCTGCTTGGCTCCATTTCCAGACTGCCGGCGCGCGCCTCAAACTGGCCAGCAAATCAATGATACTAGCAATATCGTGTTACCGTGTAGACACGGAATGACTGCACAAGAGGAGGCGTCGTGGCCGGCGAAGTAAGGACTTGCACGAACTGTGGTAAGAAGCAGGCGACCGGCGATTTCTGTCAGAAGTGCGGGACTCGCATGCCGCCGAGAGCTGGGGAGGCACCCGTCTCTGAGACTACTAAGCCCGCTCCTGAATATGTTCTGCCGGCTCAGTACGTCGTGCTGAAACAGCCCGGTGTGTTCAGCAAGCTGTTCAAGTTCTCGTTCCAGGGGTTCGTCACCCGGGACTCTCTCCGGACGCTCTTCACCACCTCCCTGGTGCTTCTTGGCATCTATTGGCTGCTTGCGCTGATATTCGGCATTTTGGCGGCGACCCAAGACCACGTGTTCTGGTGCATAGGGATATTCTCGAGCCTGGTGTTGGTGACCCTGCTCATCATCTGGACGCGCATCATGATGGAGTTGGCCATGAGCGTCGCCCAGATACGCGAGGACCTGCAGAAGCAGGACTAGCCGGGACCGACTCTGCTAGGCTCCGTTGACGGGGGCGGGCTTCTTGCCCACGCCCTCATAGACCAGACCGAGTCTCTCCAGCTCAGGCCCGTCGAGGGCGTTTCGTCCATCGATGACGATCGGGCGAGTCATAACGGCTTTGGCTTCAGTCCAATCCAAGCTCAAGAACTCGTCCCACTCTGTGACCAGCACGCAGGCGTCGGCACCCCGTAACGCCTCCATGGTGTCGGCCGCGTAGTGCACGTTGGGTACGATAGCCTTCATGCCCTCCATAGCCAGGGGATCATAGCCGGTCACCACGGCCCCTTCGGCCAGCAGCCTACTGGCCAAGACGATAGAAGAGGCCTGGCGGATGTCGTCGGTGTTCGGTTTGAAAGAGAGCCCGAGCAAGGCGATCCTCTTGCCTCGCAGCTCTTCGCCCAAGTGCCGCTTGAGCTTGCCTATCACCCGGCGCTTCTGGAAGTCGTTGACCTCGATTACGGCGCTCAACAGTTGGAAGTGGTAGCCGGAGTTGGAGGCTATCTGCTTCAGAGCCGAGACGTCTTTGGGAAAGCAGCTGCCGCCGTATCCGATACCGGCCTGCAAGAAATGCGGGCCTATGCGGCGGTCCAGGCCCATGCCACGGGCCACGACGGTCACGTCGGCCCCCGTAGACTCGCAAACGTTGGCGATCTCGTTGATGAAGCTGATCTTTGTGGCTAGAAAGGCATTGCTGGCGTACTTGATCATCTCCGCCGAAGCGACGTCGGTGATCAGCACCGGACAGTCGACACCCCCGTAAAGGGCCCCCACCTGCTTGGCGACCTCGGGGTCGTCGGAGCCCACTACCACTCGGTCGGCGTGCATGAAATCTTCCAGAGCCGTTCCTTCGCGCAAGAACTCAGGGTTGGAGACGTAACCCGTCCGGCCGAGGCCCATATCGCGCAGCTTGGCCTTGACAAGGGCGCCGGTGCCGACCGGCACCGTCGATTTGACCACGACGATGTGATCATCGTGCGTCTCGGCCAGGTTGGCCACGGCCCGCCAGATGCGCGAGAGGTCGGCGTCACCGGACGGCGTAGGTGGGGTGTCGACGCACATGAAGATGAACTTGCCGAACTTGTAGGCCCCCGCAGCATCGGTGGTGAACTCGATGCGAGCCCGGTTGGCGGCGATGAGCTCGGTCAGCCCAGGCTCATAGATGGGGCTGCCACCGCCACGGAGGAGCTCGATCTTCTCAGCATCGACATCCATGGCCAGCACTTCGTGGCCCAACTCCGCCATGCAGGCGGCCGTCACCAGTCCGACGTACCCGACGCCTACCACCGTCAGCTTGCCCAAGGTTCACCATCCCCCTGTAGAACAGGTTCGCGACACGCCGGCACAGTCTATCTCACTCCCAGGTAGTCAAGTATGGCGTCCGTGAGACCTTGCACGAGCTTGTTCTGGTAGTCGTCTGTGGCCAACAGCGCGTCCTCAGCACGGTTGGTCATCAGCCCTATCTCGGGCAGTATCACCGGAACATCCGACCAGTTGAAACCGCTCAGATCGCTGCGGGCGACCATGCCACGATTGTTTGCTCCCGTAGCCGAGACAAGGTAGTCGAGGGCCATCTGGGCCGCGACCTTTGACTCGGCCGCTATGTCGTCGGTCCAGCCCTTGATGTTAGAGGGGTAGAGCATCAGGATGCCGTGTCGCAGCGTTTCACCCGCGCCGTCGGCATGTATGCGGACGAAGAGGTCGGCGCCGGACTCGTTAGCCAACTTCGCGCGCTGGACGTTGGAGATGTCGACCTCCTGGACGGTCCGGGTCATTATCACCGTGATGCCGTGTGCCTGTAGGGAGTCGCGGAGCTTGAGTGCGATGGTGAGCACCAGAAGACTCTCAGGGGAGCCCGTGTTGATGCTGCGGGTGCCGCTGCTGACTTTGGCCTTTGTCTTGGTCGAGCCCGGCCCCACGGGTTCTTGGTTGTAGTTGGCCTTGCCCTGATGCCCCGGGTCGATGACCACCACGTAGCTGCCGCTCGGAGTGGCCGGTTGCGCTGATGACTCTGTGGTGGTAGAAGCCGGGAGCGTGGTGAAGGGACCTGTTGCGGCCAGAGTGGTCGCCGTTGTAGAGGTGACGCTGACGGTAGTCGCGGCATCGGAGACCGTTGTCGAGGCCTCCGCGGCTAGATGTACAGGGGGCCCGGCCAGCGCAAGGCCGAGGACCAGAGCGGCCGTACCCAAGGTCAAGGCTCCGCCGGCCCAGGGCGCTATGGCACGCAGCCGGCGCTTACGGGCGGCTGCCGTCCGAAAACGTTTCATCGGCCGGCCGCCGAGGCCATCTCTGTCGCCAGGCGCACCGCCTCTTGTGCAGACGCAGCATAGGCAAGTGCGTCCGTGCTCTCGCGGCTCTGCAGCCGCCAGCCGTCCAGGATGACTACCGGGCGGCCCACTTTGGCTGCTAGGCCTATCTCTGAAAGGGTGCCGTATCCCCCACCAATCGCGATGACAGCGTCACCCGAACTAACAACGGCGAGATTGCGAGCATGTCCCATGCCTGTGGTGAGCACATGGTCGAGGTAGGGATTGGCCGCGTCGCGGTCGTGCCCAGGAAGGATGCCGATAGTGGTGCCTCCGGCCGCCTTGGCTCCACGGGCGGCGGCCTCCATGACTCCACCCAAGCCGCCGGAGACCAAAGTCGCGCCCCTCTCCGCCACCAACCTGCCTACCTCTTCGGCGAGTCTCGACAGAGCGGCGTCGCTGTGGCCGCCACCGATGACCGAGATGTATAGCGGCTTCATGGTCCTAGGATACCATCGGCGCCCCGTGCGACTCCTCGAGCGGCGGCTAGGACCGCCCCGAGCAGCCGCAGGGCGGCCTCCTTGTCCAAGGGCTCGTTCCAGTTGCCACATTTCGGCGACTGGATGCACGAGGGGCAGCCGGCCTCGCATGGGCAGTCGCGGACGAGGTTGCAGGCATCGCGTGCCCACTCGGCAAAGCGCTCGAAGCCCTGCCGGGAGATACCCACCCCACCAGCGTGCCCGTCGTAGACGAAGATGGTGGGTAGCTCAGTCTGGGCATGCACCGGGGTCGAGAGCCCGCCGATGTCCCAGCGGTCGCACATCGCGAAGAGTGGCAGCAGGGCGATGAGGGCGTGCTCCACGGCATGGATGGCCCCAGGTAGACGCGCTAGGTCCTCAGGCTGGGGGAAGAGCTCCAGCTGTAGGGTGAACCACATGCTCTCGGTGACGAACTCCTGCTTGGGCAGATCCAGCTCTTCAGTGCCCAGGACTTCGTCACTGCCTGTCCTCTTCTTCTGGAAGGCGACCACCTGGGTGGCTACGGAGATTTGTCCCAGGTGGAGCGACACGGGCCCGTGGGGCACGCGCATGTCTTCGCTGATGATGCGGGTCTCGGTCTCGCGACGGGGCAGCGTGTGGTAGTTGTCCCAGAAGGGCCGCACCAGAGCCGTGTGATTGTCGAGGTCGAGCGAGGTGACCAGGTAGGCGTCTCCCATGTGCAGGTAGACTGCTCCGGGGTGCAATGCCGAGAAGGCAGTCTCGGCTCCCTCGGTGCCCACGATGTCACCGGTATCCTGTTCGACTATGGTGAACTGCTGCCCCGCGGCGGACCGGAGCCCGATCTTGGCAGCGGGGAAGTCGGCGCCGCTGTAGAACCAGGTGTCCCCCTTGCCCCTGAGGGTCCCCTCGGAGACCGCGTGCTCGAGCGCAGAAGCCAATCCGGGTCCGAAGAAGTTCTGGTCGTCGGACTTGAGTGGGGCCTCATAGGCGGCGGCCGCTAGATGGCTGCCGTGGATGAAGGGGTTAGAGAAGTCTATGGTGGCAGCTTCGACCTCTCGGTTCAGGAGCTCGTCGGGGTGTTTTACGAAGAACTGCTCCAAGGCGTCGTTGCCCGCTATGAATATGGCCAGGCTCTCACCCTTGCCCCTGCCCGCCCTGCCCCACTGCTGCCAGAGACTGGCCATGGTCCCCGGGTAGCCCACGGTCATGGCGGCGTCCAGGGCGCCTATGTCTATGCCCAGCTCCAATGCGCTGGTGCTGACTACAGCCAGAAGCCGGCCCCCGAACAGCATCTCCTCGATCTTGCGACGCTGCTCGGGCGTGTAGCCCGCGCGGTAGGGGGTGATGCGCTCTGCCAAACGCGGGTCGATGTCTTTGAGCAGGTCGACGGCCTGTTGGTAGATCACCTCTGCCGCGCGCCGGGACTTGGTGAAGCAGATGGAACGGACGCCGTTGCGCACGAGCTCGGTCAGCAACTCAGCGGCCTCGGTGTTGGAGCTGCGCCTCAAGTTGAGTTGGTCTTCGACCAGGGGTGGCTGCCAGAACACGATCTTGCGGCGACCGAGCGGTGCCCCGTCCCCGCTCACGTGAGCGACCTGCAGCCCGGTCAGGTGCTCGGCATGCTCGCGGGCGTTGCGTATGGTGGCCGAGGCCAGGATGAAGCGCGGGTCGGCGCCGTAGAAAGAGGCGACTCGCCTGAGCCGTCTGAGGACATTGGCCACGTTGCTGCCGAACACCCCACGGTAGGTGTGGGCCTCGTCGATGACAACATACTTGAGGTTGAACAAGAAGTCGTCCCAGCGTTCATGACGGGGCAGCAGGCTGACGTGCATCATGTCGGGATTGGTGAGCAAGATGCGGGCCTTCTCTCGCGCCACATGGCGCGCGGCGGTGGGGGTATCGCCGTCGTAGGTGGCTATCTCGACTGCGCGTCCGGCTATGAGGCGCAGGCGGCGCAGCTGGTCTTGGGCCAACGCCTTGGTGGGATAGAGGTAGATGGCCCGCGCATGAGGATCTCGAAGCAGGCCATCGAGGACCGGAAGGTTGAAACAGAGGCTCTTGCCCGAAGCCGTGCCTGTGGTGACTATGAGGTGGTGCCCTTGCTGCGCCGTATCCCAACACTCGGCCTGATGCGTCCAGAGTTGCCGGATGCCCTGCGCGGCCAACGAGTCAACCAACTGTAGATTCAGGTCTGGCGGCATGGGAGTCGGCTTGCCTGGACGGCCAGGTAGTACGGTCTGCGTCTCGACCTGAGGGAAACGTTCGGGAGACAGAAGCTCGAAGAGAGGCGGCCTCACTTGAGACTGCCGCGAGAAGACACTTGACACCTACAGGGCCTGCTTTCGCTATAGATCATCGCCACCACCTCGCGAAGCCTAGCCGGTCAGGGGCTGAAGCGTCATGGGACTAAGGTTGCACCGAGGCGGAGGGGGCGGAGCGCAGAGTGACCACTACGATCTGACCTGGGGCATAGAGCCGAATGGGCAGCGGACTGCTGGTAGCAGATGCCGTTGGAGACTATGACGGTGGTCATGTCATTGGTGACGACCCCCGAGCGGTATTTCTGCCCGTAGTCTGAAGGCACGCGCAGCGCCCTTCGACCGAAGAGCGTCACTTGGCCGCCGTGTGTGTGGCCGGACAGCACAAGATCTACGGCCTCCTTGGGAAGGTCTTCGGCAGAGGTCGGGATGGTGAGAGAGAAGCAGGACGAAGTCGCTTCTTCTTGGTGCCCTTAAGGGCGGGGCCGAAGTCAGAAGTGCTCGCCTTGTAGTCGGCTACCCCGCCCAGCCGGATACGCTGCCCTTCTTTCTCGATCCACAGTCCCTGGTTGCGCAACACGGGGATGCCGGCTTCGTCTGCTGCGGCGACCGCGTTGCCGGGCCCCGGGGAGGCGCTGTCTGGACGTCCGTAGTCATGGTTGCCAAGCACGGCGAAGACGCCCAGCGGAGCGTGAAGGCGGGCGAGCTCCGAGAAGCACGAAGACTCGTACTTTGTACCTGTGTACACGTAGTCGCCACCGAGCAGGATCAGATCGGCCCGAAGCGCGTTCACGCGGTCTACGAGGCGTCCCACCTGGGCCTCCGAGTAGAAGGGGCCACGATGTATGTCGCTCACAAAAGCTATGCGGACGCCGTCAAAGGCCGCCGGTATGTCGGGACTCTCACAGACGTATTCCACCGTCTCCACGCGGAAAGTGTCAAGCAGGCCACAGGACGTCGACATAACGGCGACCGAAACCAGCGCGGCCAGAAGCAGCACCTGCGTCTTCAGGCTGGGCCTCGGAGTCTGCCTAGACTCGAGACGCACGACAACCTAGGTACTAGCGCGGCACGCGCACCAGGTCGCGCTCGGCCAGTAGCTCCGCGATCTGGACGGCGTTGAGCGCCGCCCCCTTGCGCAGATTGTCGGCTACCACCCACAGGTTGAGCGCGTTCGGCGCGGTGAGGTCGAGCCTGATACGGCCCACGAAGGTCTCGTTCTGACCTGAAGCGTCTATGGGCATGGGGTAGGCCTTCGCGGCCGGGTCGTCCACCAGCTTGACCCCCGGCGCGGCCGCAAGAAGCTGGCGCGCCCGCTCCACGCTGATGGGCTTGGCGAACTGCAGGTTGACAGACTCGGAGTGACCGTTCTGCACGGGCACGCGCACGCAGGTGGCGGTCACGGCGATGGAATCGTCGCCCATGATCTTCTTGGTCTCGTCGACCATCTTCTGCTCCTCTTTGGTGTAGCCATCTTCGAGGAACACGTCGATCTGGGGCAGGCAGTTGAAGGCGATCTGGTACGGATAGACGTTGGGCTGTACGGACTCACCCGCCATGATCTTTGGGGTCTGCTCGAGCAGCTCGACGATGGCCTTGTTGCCGGTGCCAGACACCGCCTGGTAGGTGGAGACCACCACTCGCTTGATCTGCGCCTCGTCGTGGAGCGGCTTCATGGCTACCACCATCTGGATGGTGGAGCAGTTGGGGTTGGCGATGATGCCCCTGTGCCAATCGACGTCGTCCGGGTTGACCTCGGGCACCACCAGCGGCACCTCAGGGTCCATGCGCCAGGCGGAGGAGTTGTCGACGACGACGCAGCCGGCATCACGGGCCAGGGGGGCGAACTTCTGTGAAGTGCCACCGCCGGCGGAGAACAGCGCCAGGTCTATGCCCTTGAAACTGTCAGGAGTGAGCTCTTGGCAAGTGACTTCCTGGCCGCGGTATTCGAGCTTCATGCCCGCGGACTTGGCGGTGGCCAACGCGACCAGATCTTTGACCGGAAAACCCCGCTCAGCGAGGATGGTCCTCATCGCTCTGCCTACCGCGCCGGTCGCGCCGACGACTGCTACCCGGTATTCCTTGCTCATGGCCCCTCCTTGGGCGGCTTATCGGCTGAAGATTCTACCATCCGGCCGGCCCAGGACTCGTGGAGGACGGACACGAGGCTAGTCGGGACGGTACCGCCAGACGGCGAGGGCGACCAAGCCGACGATCCAGGCCCAGACGATGCTCAGCGGCAGCAGGACGTCCATGACACCCCAGTCGCTCAGCGTGATGCCGTGCAGCGAGTCCATGAGCCATGCGGAGGGGAGCACGTGGGCGACACTAGAAAAGCCGGCACTGGTGACCTCCAGCGGGAACCAGGCACCTCCCATCGCAGCCAACAACTGGGCTGAGATGACGGTCGTCGCGATGACCGCCTGCTCGGAGCGGAAGAGGACCGAGATCAAGAGCCCAAAGGAGGCTGCGAGGCCCGACAGCGAGAGCATGACCAGGACTAGGGCCAGAGGACTGCCGAAGTAGTCTACCCCCAGGGCGAACTTGCCCACGACTATGAGCAGCACCTGCTGGAGGAAGGTGATGATGATCATGGCTATCATCTTGCCGCCTACGATCTGGGGCGGTCGGACACCCGCCACATTCAGACGTCGGAGCAGACCCTGCTTACGCTCCCACACGGTCATGCCTGCGACTCCCATGATGCCGAACAGCACCCAGTTGATTAGGCCACCGGTGGAGGACTGGTCGAATCCTGTCGCACGGATGGTGCCGCTAGTGGTTCCTGCATCAAGCACGGTGACCGTGACCGCCGGCGAAGACAGCTGCGAGTCGGCGAGCGCAGTGGCCTGGTCACGCAGAGCGTCGCTGCCTGGAAGGCCTTGTACCTGCGCCACCTGGTCGACGGCCGCTTGAGCGGCCAATGTGCGGGCGTTGAGTCCGGCGACTATGGCGCCGACGGCCTGCTGTACCGATTGTGCTCCACTGGAGGTCTCTATGCGGATGAGCTCCAGAGCCGGGGAGCCCGTGCCGTCGGCGGCCGCCAGGCTCGCGCCAAGACCCGTAGGGATGATGAGTCCGGCCGCTATTCTTTGATCTTTGACCGCGCGGTCGATCTCATCCGGGTCCATCTCCTCTACGCGTAGCAGAGGGGAGGCCTCGAGACGTTCCACCAGCACGCGCGAGAACGGAGAGCGATCGGCGTCCAAGACCCCCAAGGGGACGGTCTCCGTGACCGCGCCACCTATGATCAGGCCCAAGAAGACAGTGAAGATGACGGGCAGGAGTATGGTGAACAGCGCCGCCAGTCCGTCGCGACGGTTCTGAAGTAGCTCCTTGCAGGCTATCTGCCACGTGCGCCTCACGCGTACCGTCTCCTGAAGAACAAGGTGGCAACAGACAAGAACACGAGCGCGAAGGCGAGGCTCACGACGGTCGGCAACCATATGTCTGCCCACGAACCGCCGAACAGGAGAGAGTTCCATCCTTCCATGAGCCATCCCACGGGACTGATCCTTCTCACGATGGCGTAGGCACCACTGAGACCGACCGTTCCTGTGAAATTGCCGCTGATGAGGCCCAGGAAGACGAATACCGCCGACCCCACAGCTCCCGCCTGGGCCGGGGTCTTGGCGAAGGAGACAGTCAGCAAGCCCAAGGACGCGGCCACCAGAGTGCTGCATGCGGCCAGGACCATGACCGGACCCACCTCACCCCAATGGGCCCCAAGGAGAAAGCGTCCCGCGACCAGAAGCACGATGACCTGCGCGAGCACCACCAGCAGCACCGAGAGGTACTTGCCGCCCAGGATCAGGCTGCGCGGCGTGGGTGTGGTGAACAGGCGAGGCAGTGTGCCCTCCCGGTGTTCGTCCAGGATCGTGCGCGCTGGAGTGGCGGCGCCGAACAGAATGAAGAAGAGCATCATGCCTATGAGCACTTGACTCGCCACATTGGGGCTTGGCTGATCTTTGGCCGGGTCGACGATGGGTGCTCTCTGTTGCAGAGTGAGGGGTGCCTCCTTTTCTGCCCGGAGTGCGAAAGCCTGGGCCGCAGCGGAGGCCAGGACGGCCAGCTCATCTGGATCGGTCAGGCCGCGAGAGGCTCCGAGTAGTGCCGTGGTCGCTGCCGCCGCTCGGGCGCCATTAAGGGACGCCACCATTGTA
>CAVVEI010000020.1:0-52236 GCA_963747275.1 uncultured Actinomycetes bacterium | reverse complement strand
CAGCGGCCGAATTGCAGAGCGGGGTCTGCCTTCCAACCTCACTTCAACGGCTGGCTGCGGCCATGGCAGGTGAGCAGAAGGGGTCGACCTAGGCTTAGAGTGCCAGACTCACGCTCGCACCCCGGCGCCACCCCGTCCCAACAACCCCAGACTTGACAGAGAACCGCGCGGTCGACCTCAAACCGAGGCGCCGCCAACCCGGCAGGCCAGCCGACTACCCCACCATCCTCCCAATAACCCACCCCTCCCGCTCATACGGCACATACAGCCGCGTCCGCGCCCGGGTGATGGCCACGTAGGCCAGGCTGCTCAGGTGCTCCTCGGGCCAGTGAGGGCGTGGCCTCCACGAAGTCGAAGCCCACCAGGAACACGCAGGCGAAGTCCAGGCCCTTGACGCTGTGCACCGTGCTGATGGTCACGCTGTCGGTGGCGATGTCGTAGTCGGTCTTGCTGCGGGAGTCCTGGGAGGCCCAGCGCCACAGCACCCCGGCTGAGTCCAGGGCGCTTTGGATGCTCAGGGGCAGGTCGATCTCGGTCTCGCCGTGATAGGTGCGCATGGGGTAGAGGACGGCGAACTCGCTGAGGGGATATCCGCACTCCTCCTGCCATCTGTGCACCTGTGGGCCCAGGGAGGCGAGTGAACCCTGCCCGCTTCGAGGGCAGAGACATCAATCATGCATGATTGATGTCCTGGCGCAATATGCCGCTGAAGTGGACAATGTCACGCAGTGATCTTAGTGGCCTCGAACACGGTAGACAAGGAGCGAGATGGCTGCCAAAAAGATCAAGCCGCAATTCCGCCGCGGGGTCAATCGGCTACAGGTCGGATGTCCAGCTGCGGGCGCATTCCTGACGAGGCTGATGGACGGCTCACCGCGCGACTTTGGGCTTGGCACGGACGTTAACGCGCATCTCTACTACAAAGACAGGTACTTCGTGCTCCGGATGGAGCTAGGCGTCGACTCATTGTTGCTGATTCCGGCCAGGGAAGGCATCGAGCGATGGACGGACACGACGGATGAGAGCCGCCGGCTCTTCGATGGCCCTCTCTTTAGGCTGGTCGCGCTGATGAGAGGTTTTCAGGACGGATGGGCTGACACCGAGGGTGGTGGGGTGCTTTTGCGTGTGGCCACGCCTTCGGACTTCTTTGAGCGGCTGCTCGGGCTGGTGCGAGGTTTGCTGTGACGCCCAGTCAACGTATGTGCGCAGCTTCAAGCAACGACAGCACCCGACCGCTTCGTGCCGGCCCGGTGGTAGAGTGGCAAGGGAGGCGCGTCACAGATGCATGAGCAGCGTTCTATCGCGGGCCGCAACTGGTGCCAAGGGTTTCCGCAGTCTGCACAGCGCCAGTTAGAACGACCGGGGGCTCGTTGCGAACAGCACCTTTTCTCGTCGCGGCGCTACTAGATCGAGGGGGACCTATGGAGTCAGATTTGACCATTCCTGATCCGGATGAGCCGGTTCTCGTGGGCCGAGACCTGGCGAGTGACGAGGACAAGCAGAAGGCGCTAGAACGCATCATTGACTGGTTTCTACGTGCCGATCACGAGAGTATCCGTGGCTACGTTTCCAAGTTGCGGAATCAGAATCCCGGAATCGGTGATGACACCCTTGCGCGCAAGATCTCGGTGAAAGTAGCCAAGAATGGCTGGGTCGGGGGCTGTAACGGGAGTTCCGGGAGTGCTTCTGCTTCCGGTTACCGTGCCTGCCACTCAATCGCCACCTGGAAGCTGCAAGTCCATCTTATCCTCTGCATTGCACATGTCTACGGCCATGATGCAAGTACGACCGATTTGAAGACGGACATCTTCCTCGTCCTCGCAGGCGATTCCGCTAAGCAAGCACTCAAGCGGTTCGGGATAGAAGTTGGTAAGGCTACTACGAAGAAGGCCGTCGACAAGTACATCACCGGCGAGGTGATGACTCAGATTACGAAGGTTATCGGGGGCAAGATAATCACCAAAGCCGGAGCAAAGTCACTCACCAGTTTCACCAACTCGTACCGCTAGTGGGTGCTCCAATCGGCTTTGGCGTTGACTGGACGGCGACAAAGGTTGTTGGAGCGACTGCCGTTAGGTACTACAGCGGCAGGGGATAGGGGCGTTGTAAGTTCAAGTGTGAATCGCAACACTTCCTCTGACGGGGACGCTCTAGAACGTTAGACGTATCAGTGGGGGTTCACGTGTTGTACTTCGCCTACGGTTCGAATATGAATCGTTCGCAGATGGCTGATAGGTGCCCGACAGCGACGCTTCACGCGACTGGCGAACTCGATGGCTGGCGCTTTCTCATTAATTCAAGAGGCTTCGCTTCGATTGTGGCTGCTCCGGGGCGTCGAGTTCATGGGGTGATATGGAATCTCAAGGCAACTGACGAACGCAGTCGGACGGATACGAGGGCGTGGCGTCCGGCTGCTACTCCAAAGAGCAGGTGCAGGTGTGTCTAGACGGCGGCGGTGAGGCGCAAGCGTTGGTATACGTCGCCGCAGACAACGAACCCGGGCAGCCCCGAACGGGCTACCTTGAAAGGATTGTACGGGGTGCCATCGAGGCGGAGCTCCCAGATGAGTACGTGTCCGAGCTGAGTGGATGGGCGAAGACCCGCTAAGCTTCAAACAGGCCCGTGCGGCCGGACTGCCAAGGTCGCCGCTGACACGCTAGAACACCAGTCCTACCACCAAAGACGCACTCTCCTAGGGGGTACACAGTGTCAGAGTTGAGGAACATCTGGTCCGAGGCAATCCTGGCAGGATCGCGTATGGCGCTGGATCCGAGGCTCGGTGAGCACGCGTTCGACGAATTGCTTCGCAGGCACCCGGAAGACGGGATGGTGTTCTACGAGCGAGGTGAGGCCTTCGAGTACTTGGGCGACATCCAACGGGCGCGGCAAGACTACGAACGTGCTGAACAGTTCATTCTGATGCCTCAGTGGAAGGCGGTTGTCCGAAGGGCCCTTCAGCGTGTGACGATCCCGGAGTCGTTCAAGACCGCACCCGCTCAGTGGATTGCGTCTCATGCTGTCCACCTGGTCCCCAGGCGCCGCACCAGTTGAGGGTCAGGGCGCTTTCAGCGCTGGCCCGTATCGATTCGGAGCAGTCATCCGTTGCGGACCTGCGCGTTTGCCTCGAGGAAATGGTTGGCGAGGCGTACCGCCTCTTTGTGCCAGAGGCCTCGCCACCCAAGGAGCTTGATGCCAGAATCCGGATGCTCGGGGTCTCGCGAGTGACCCCGGATCACATAGTGTCAGCTATGCAGAACCTCCGTGTTCTTGGGAACAAGGGTGCGCATCCGGGCAGCACACTTCAGCCATCTCAGGTCGACGAGGCGATTCGGTCGTTCGTCCAAGTTTTGGGCTGGTGCCGCGACAACATCTGGCGATTGCAGCTGCGGGATTCTGCCTCGGCCTGATCCCTCTTCGGGCTACCCGTCGTGACTGTAGGTCTGGCGGTGCCCGATCCACCCGACCAGGTATTGACCCGAAGGTAGCTCGTCAAAGTACAGGCGGATCCGCTGGCCGGACTCGGCCTTCATCTTCAGGTGTGGAAGTCCGCGGTAGTGCCTGCCCTCGTACTCTCGAGTCTCCTTGCGATAGCGCTCCTTGGTCTCGGCCGACTCGGTCGGCGCGTAGCGATCCCCGAACCGCTCCTCGAATGAGGGCGGGGGCTCGATCGTCCGCCTCCCGCATCGAATCTGTCGCGGGCGAACTCGGCCAGTTCCTCCAGCAGCTCGTAGAGCTCCTCTCGACCGCGGGCGGTCAACGCCGGCTTGATGTCGCGGGCGGTGGACTTGGCCTCAGGATGGATGAGACGAAGCCCCGCCACTTCTTGGTGAACTGGTCCAGCACCTGGTCGACGCTCTTGAACCTCGCGGCAGCAACCGGTTGCTGCTCGTCGGGCACGTCGACCTCCGGGACGCCCTTCTCGCGGACGTCCATGTACAGGCCTCTTCCACTTGGCCGCTTCTTCCGCCGCGCTCTTGGGCGCGGGCATCCGCCTCTCTGATGGCCTGCTCGCCCTCTTTGAGGTGCTCCTTGCTCCGCCAGGCGTCGAGCACGCGCTTGGCCCGGTCTTTGAGATCGGGCGGCGTATCCCCGCGGGCGCTCATGTTCTCCAGTTGGGCGAACAGTTCATCCCGTACCTCTTGGCTGGTCACATAGCCCGTCTCGTGGGGGTTGGCCCGCTTCTCGCCCTTGCGCCGCAGATTGGCTATCGCCTTGACTGGATATCCTCTCCTCAAAGGCTGCATCCGTCGCTCCGGCTTCGGCCGCGGCGAGCGCCAGCGACCGGGCCACCTTGGCCGGATAGAACGGCTCTTCTTCGCCACTCTTCTTGTGCACCCTAAGCGGTCCCAGCTCTGCAGCCAGCTGCTACGAGGCGCTTGCAGGCCTCGTCGATAGTCCTCACCGGCTTCTCGGGGAGCACCAGGGACTCCAGATGCGGGTTGTTCATGTGATTGGGGTCTATCAGGACGACAGGCTTGCCTTGCCGGCTGGCTCGTATCATGCCGACGGTGGTGCCTATCGACTCCTTCCACATGTTGGCGAGCACGATGTGGGAGGCCTCTATCTTGGCGATCTCGCGCTGGAGCTCCTTGTTGTCGCTCCACTCGACGGGATCGTCGAAGTCGAACTGTCGACTCAGGCGCTGCTTGACCTGCTCGCGCCACCAGGTCTTCTGCTCGTCCGTGCAACCGGTGATCGGCCCGGCTAGATAGACACGCAGTCTGTCGGCCATCTCGCCCTCCCCTTTCAGTCCCTTCTCACGAAGGTAGCCAGCTCTTCCTTCAACGAGACCGTCTCAAGCCGCCATCCGACTTCTTGCCACTGATTCACCCAGGGATGGGTGCCTGCCGCATCGCTGCTCCACCAGGCGCGGTAGTTCCTTGCCGAAGAAGGGAGGCTCGTGCCGATGAGTCCCTCGATCTCCGTCGAAGCTCAGCGTCAAGCGGTCGCCGGTCTGCCGGCTGAGGTGTTCGGCTATGGGTGCGTACATACTGCCGCGCACGGGCGCGTCCAGGCCGGCGTCCCGTCGTCTTTCCGTGAGGTCATACGATGCCCCGGCCTGCTGACTCGAATAGAGGAGAGAGTCGCAAGTGGGCGATGAGGTTCACGGGTTTCCCGCGCCGGGGATGCGATAGCCCTTGGCTTCGTAGCGCCTGACGATCTCGTCGATGTGGAGTGCGGCGCCCTCCTCCCTAAGGATATCGGCCACTCGTGTGGTCACGGTCTCGTGTACCAGCGCCGCCCGGGACGGGCTTGTCTCCTGCGTTGACTGCCGCCCTTTCTGCCGCCTGCGGGTCAAAGGACGCCAGTAGGTCCTCGAGCAGCCTCTTGCGCTCCTCTAGGACGGCTCGTTCTGCCAGCAGCGGCTCGAGCTTGAGCTCTCAGTGCGTCGAGTTCGGCGTTGAGGTTGTCCAGCCATTTCTGAGCTTCGTTCTTGTCCATGTTCCTATGCTAGTACATACAGAAGCCAACTGCAAGCCACAAGATGTACTTTACAAACATGAACATGAATGCTATGATGCCAGCAGGTCCCAGGTCCCAGGCTCAAGGAGGCAGGAGATGGCGATAGTCAGATGTGCCAACCACGAACCCATCGGTAGGACCAAGACGTACGCGGGTGCAGTCGAGCCTGTCGGCTATCCGGAGACTGCCGTGGTCTGCGGGTTGAAGCAGTGCGACAAGCCGGGCCTCGTCTGGCTCGACCAGGACGAGATCGATGCGTACGAGCGGGGCGAGCGCGTGTTCTTCATGCCCACCTTCGCGGCCAAGCTGAGGGTCAAGTAGGCGGGAATTATCCCGAGTAGAGGGGTACGAAATGGGCGTGTGTGCACTGTGCGGCGAGAAGGCCGGTTTCTGGAGCTGGCGGCATGTGACCTGCGACGCCAGGCGGTCCGCGGGCTGGTCCACGATGGTGGACATGGTCGCTGAGGCTGTTCTGCAGCCGCGCAAGCGTTCGAGGCTGAGTGCCAGGCTCGCCGCCGTAGCTTCGCGCTCGTTCCTCTCTACCGTGCCGCTCAAGACCTTCTATGCGAGAGGGTGGGAGAAGGCGGCAGGCGCGGTCCTTGCCGCCCGGTCGCCCGACGAGGAGGCAGACCGGCCGCAGATAGCTGCCATAGATGAGCTGGTTACCCTGTCCGAGTTTGCCGCGCTCTTCTCATTTGAGGATAGATTCGGCCTGGAGGCAGAGGATCTGGACGCAAGGGGAGCTCCGCACCCGAGTCATACAGAGCACCGTCATCAGGAGTGTGCTTGACGGGGAGTTTCCGACAGTGTCGGACCCGGTGGATGAACTGCCCGTGGTGCTGCAGAAGGGCGAGCGTCTGATCTGGCGGAACTGGAACACTGAGTACGCTGAGATCCGGCCATACACTTTCCACGTGGGCAGCTCGAGCGGGTTCAGTATTCGGCTCGGCAAGGGCCTCTACTACCGGCGTAGTGCGTTCAAAGGGTACCCAGTGACGGTCACCGGCCCCCAACTGATGGGGAGCGGGATACTCTACGTCACCGACAGGAACCTCTACTTCTTCAGTTTCAACAAGACAGTCCGCATCAGCTACGACAAGGTCATCTCGCTTCTTCCCGCTCCAAGACGGCTTTGCCATCTATACGGATGGAAAGAGCGCGAAGCCTCAGGTGTTCGGCACTGGCGATGGCTGGTACGCCTGCAACCTGTTGGCCAACCTCATCTGGCAGCGCCGCGACGGGGCGCCACGCCAGACCCTCGCGCTCCGGGCGCCGGCAGCCCCTAGGAGCACACCACGCCAGATCGAGCAACGCACCCAGAGCACGGAAGACGCCGGGCGACCGCAACCTCAACCGCAACCTGAGGGCGCGATCGCCGTGGCCGGCAGGGCCGAGGAGGCGCGCGGGGCCGAGGGGGCGCGCAGGGCCGAGGGCTCCAGAACGGGCATGTACACACCGCTGCGTGATTACCTGGAGGCAGAAGAGAGCGACTACATCACCCTGTCGTTCGACGACGTCGCGACGATCATCGGCCGCTCTCTACCTGCCTCGGCGTATCGTCACAACGCATGGTGGGCCAACAATCTACGACCACGTCGAAGCCCGCGAGTGGATGGACGCCGGCTGGCGCACTGAGGATCTGTCGCTCACCGCGGAGCGGGTGACGTTCGTCAGGGGGTAACGTCTCGTGGCCTAGGAGGCCCAGCGCCACGGCACTCGGGCGGCGCCAAGCTCCAACCATAGTCCGATGCCCGTCTTGCCGGTGGCCTGAGATGCTTCGCTCATCGGGCGGCAATGTCGGCAAGGAGCGACCGGGCATGAACAGCAAGGCAGGGACAGCGGTGAATGGGGCGGGCACTCTTGAGCGGCAGGCGAGTGCTGGTGAGGTCGTTCTGTATGCCGACGCTGATGGCACCGTCAAACTGGACGTGCGGCTGGAGCGCGAGAATCTCTGGCTCACGCAGAGACAGATGGCCGAGTTGTTCGCCACTGAACGCAGCGTCATCACCAAGCACCTCAACAACATCTTCGGATCCGGTGAGCTCGAGAGGGAAACCAATGTGCAAAAAGTGCACACTGCCACGTCTGATCGCCCGGTGGCCATGTACGGTCTGGACGCCATCATCTCCGTCGGCTACAGGGTCAACTCCAAGAGAGGCACCCAATTCCGTATCTGGGCCACCAAGGTGCTGCGCGAGCATCTGACCAAGGGCTACACGGCCAACGAGAGGCGACTGAGCGAGCTGAACCAGACCATCCGGCTCATATCCGAGGTTGTTGATCGCAGAGACCTCTCCGGAGATGAGGCCAAGGCTCTTCTTGCGGTAGTGGGTGAGTACAGCTTTGCCCTCGATCTGCTTGATGATTATGACCGCCGGGCCGTCTCGCCAGTCCCCCCAGGGGAGAAGGTCACCAGATACCTCACACACGAGGAAGTCCTGAGGACGGTGGATCGGCTTCGTGAGCGGTTCGGTGGAGGCCACTTGTTCGGGGTGGCGATAGACGTGGGTCTGGAGAGCTCCCTCGGCGCGGTCATGCAGAGCGTCGGTGGAGTGGATGCGTACCCCACCCTGGAGGCCAAGGCCGCTCATCTGCTCTACTTCGTGGTGAAGAATCATCCCTTCGTCGACGGCAACAAGCGCATCGGTGCGGCGTTGTTCCTCTGGTTCCTGGAAATCAATGGTGGACTGTGGACGAAGAACGGGGACCGACGATTTTCCGAGGTGGCCCTGGTGGCCACCACGCTTCTAATCGCGGAAAGCGTGCCGCAGGAGAGGGAACTCATAATCAGAGTCGTGACTCACTTGCTGTCGGTTAGACCCGGGGATTAGCTACGAGGTGGCCAACTTGAGGTCACAATTTGTGACCTCAAGTTGCGAGAACAGCGCGGCCGCTTTGAAATCACAATCTGTGATTTCAAGCGGTGGCGAACACAACCCGCACCCGGGCCACGGTGGGCTGACCTCGTGTGGCGCCATTATGCCGGCGGGGAATCCGTACAATGAGACCAGTTGACCCACCCAAGCGAGGCGTCGCACCATGATCCTTCATATCCCGCACTCATCAGCCGTGATTCCCGAGGACTTGCGGGACCAGTTCGTGCTCTCAGACGACGCCCTCGCCGCCGAGCTGCTCTTGATGACCGATGCGTTCACCGACGAGCTCTTTGCCCTCGGCGGAGACGACGACTGTGAGGTTTCCCGTCTCGAGGCTGGTGGTCGATGTCGAGCGGTTTCGGGACGTCGCCCGGGAACCCATGAGCAAGAAGGGCATGGGCATGATATACACCCGCACGGCCTCCGGGAGGAAGCTCAGGCGGACACTGAGCCCGGAGGAGAAGAACAGTCTCGTATCCCTCTACTACGAGACTCATCATGACGCGCTCGTGAGGGAAGTGGAGGCCGAGTTGGCTGAGTACGGCAGTGCGCTGATAGTCGACTGTCACAGCTTCCCGAGCCGGCCCCTGCCGTGTGACCAGGACCAATCGCGTGCCCAGACCGCAATTCTGCCTCGGCACAGATCCATTCCACACGCCCAGGGCGCTGGCGCAGGCGGCCGAGCTCAGTCTCAAGGGGATGGGCTACAGAGTGCGGATGAACCGGCCGTATCCAGGGACGCTGGTGCCGGTGGCCTTTCTTAAGAAGGACTCCCGAGTGGCGTCGATCATGATCGAAGTGAATCGCGGCCTCTACATGGACGAGAAGACCGGCAGAAAGACCAGAGCGTTCGATTCTGTGAAGGAGCGGGTGCAGAGTCTGCTGTCTTCGCTCAGTCAGACTACGACCAAGGGCTGAGGGCGGGCTCGTCTCTTCCCAGTGTACCGTGCGACTCGACGGCCGCCACGTGCGTGCCGCCGCAGAATCGAACCACAGCGTGAGGTTGTTGATCTGAGCCCGCTAGCCTATACTGACGTTAATGTTCCCCGTGGTTCGGGCTTCGGCTCCAATTCGCGGGGATTATTTTTTTGCCATGGCGATGGGCGGGGGAGCAGTCATGGCTGCCCGGGTAGTTCTGTTTCTTGACCACCACAACGTCTACAACGCGGCCAGAGAGGCCTTCTATCAGGACTCTGGACCTCGCTGGGTTGGTCAAGTCGCCCCGCTCAAACTGGGTCAACTGATTGCCGCGAGAGGTCTTTGCGTGCGCGAGCTGGCTGAAGTGAGGGTGTATCGGGGTCGCCCGGATCCCGCGAAGGATCCAAAGACTTACATGGCTCACATGCGCCAATGTCAGGAACAGATCCGAGCGGGCGGCGGCAAAGTCAATGTCATCACCCGCACCTTGCGCTATCCGCCGGACTGGCCGAACGCCCGTGCTCAGGAGAAGGGCATCGATGTGGCCTTGGCTATCGACTTCGTCCGCAGGGAGGCCCCATCTGCGAAGTGGCGGCCTGGAGCAAGGCTGGCTGCCATTGCCCGCGCCTGAGCATCCCCTCCGCGAAGATCTGGTGTCATTGGCTGAGCGACGACGACTATCTGTCAGTGGCCGATCGGACAGACTACAACGTCGGGATGGGCGAAGGCGGCTTGGCGGGCTAGCTCCCGGCCTCAGACTCACCGCCCGCGGTCCTGCACAGCCCCGTCCCAACATCCCCAGATCTTGAGAAGAGTCGCCGACTAGGCGAGAGCCTCGAGCCTCCGCCTGTAGAGCTCCGCGCTCTCGGCGTTGGCGCAGCAGAACACCACCGACCGGGGCAGCTCCGCCGAACGCAGCCACTCGGACACGGCCGACACGGCGATGTCACACGCTTCGTCCTTGGGGTAGCCGTAGGCCCCGGTCGAGATGCAGGGGAACGCCACCGTGGCGACCCCGGCGCCGGCTGCCAGCCGCAGCGACGACTCGTAGCAGGAGCGCAAGAGACCGGCCTGCGCTGCGTCCCCAGGGTGATAGATCGGCCCGACCGTGTGGATGACGAAGCGGGCCGGCAGGTCGTAGCCCGCGGTGATGCGCGCCTCACCGGTGGGGCATCCGCCCAGCCCGCGGGTCTCTTGCAGCAGACCGGGGCCGGCAGCGCGGTGGATCGCTCCGTCGACCCCGCCGCCCCCCAGCAGCGAGGTGTTGGCCGCGTTGACGATGGCGTCGACGGTCAGGCGGGTGATATCACCCTGCACGACGCTGATGCGGTCCTTGTACGTCTCCTGAGGCATGAGGGAAAGCATAGTGCTTTAAGGGCGGAGGTGACAGCCCCGGCGGGGCGTGGGCGTGGCGGACGTTCGGTCGCCAGACTCCACCGAAAGACCGAGTACTGTGCTGGTGTTGGCGCTCTACCGTGAGGGCATGATACTTGCGCTGATAACTAGGATGTTATAATGAATGCGAAGGGCCGCTGGCGAGTCGAGTTCTTCATGACCGCGGCAGGGAGATGTCCGGTGAAGGAGTACATCGAGAAGCTGTCCAGGTGGGAAGCGGGTAGGGTCGCGTACGCACTACGCCTGCTGCGAGAGTCCGGGATTGAACTAGGGGCTCCACACACCCGCTCTCTCGGGGGCAAGCTCTGGGAGTTGCGCGTTGCCGGGTCGCTGCAGCATCGTGTGTTGTACTTCGCCGCGCCAGGGCGGCGGCTCATTCTCCTACATGCGTTCTGCAAGAAGACAAGTCGCACGCCCCGTGCGGAGCTCGAGACTGCTAGAAGACGGATGAGCGAACTTGGGAGGTGGGCAGATTGATGGACGACTTGGACCAGTACATAGCCGAGCGTGAGGCTCGCGACCCAGAATTCAAGGCCGCCATGGAGGAGTTGCGGCCGCAGTACGAGTTCCAGAGGGCTCTGATCAGGGCCCGCATAGACCTGAAGCTCACCCAGCGCGAGATGGCCCAGCGCCTCCAGGTCAAACAGTCCGCTATCGCCCGTTGGGAAGTCGGCCGGACGATGCCCACATTAGACACCCTGTTTCGGGTGTCCAAAGCCTTGGGACTTGACTTCACGATCACACCCGAGGCCCCCCTGGTCATCACCCCACACCGGGTGGCAAAGGCGGCGTGTGGGCGCGGGTGAGAGCTGCGTAGGACAGAGCCGCGCCAGGGTATCGCCCGCCCGGGGCGAAAGAGGGAGTGTGCGACCTAGGAGGCGACCCTGAGTGAGTAGCCGCGAATATGCATGAGTAGTCTCAAGTACCCACGTGAGATAGCCGATCGCCTGGGGCTCAGTGGCTTCGGGCGCACAAGCCCTCCTTCAGTTCGGTCCGGTCGCGCCTGCACTGGCCTGCTCTGCACTGGCCTGCTCTGCACCGGCCCACTCTGCGTCGCTGGCAGTGGGCAGTGCTGCTGGGGTTCGTGGGCGTGCTGCTGCTCTTTGTCGTCTTTGTCTCGGTGGATGGGGGGCTCTACTACGACGAGACCCACTATGGCGTCAGGGTCGCCGGGCAGGACTTGGGCGGTCTCAGCCGCGACGAGGCCACCGCTGCCCTCACCACCGTAGTGCAAGGCACTCGCAGCCGGCTGATAATCCTCACCGCGCCGTGACAAGAGCTGGGAGGTACTGCCGGGCGACGTGGGCACGACTATCGACATAGAGGCCTCGGTATCAGCAGCCGAGGGCCTGACCCGTGACGGCGACGTCTTCTCAGATCTGGGGCGACGCATCGAGCTCTACTTCAGCGGCCATGACCTGCCCCTGCAGGGCACTGTAGATGACGACAAGTTGGCCGAGTTGGTGGACGAGTTGGCCGCGGAGCTCGACCGGCGGCCGCGCAATGCCCGCATGGTCGCGGACGCCGACGAGATCACCATAGTCGCAGAGAAGTCCGGGCGCCATGGTCGACAAGCAGGCGCTCCGCGCGCAGCTCAAGGCTTGTCTCTTCGACGCTGGATAGCACCGAACTGCAGATCCCCATGATCACCCTGGTGCCGGACATCGGCGTGGCGGACGTCATCCCAGCCCTCGAGGCAGCGAGCACGATGATCAGCTCCGAGCTCGCGCTCACGCACGGCGACAAGACTTGGACCCTCACCCCCGCTGACATCGCCTCCTTCATGGACCTCACCTAGAGGACGGTGGACGGGGTGTCTACCCTCGCGCCCACCTTCTCGGCCGCGAAGATGGAGCCCTTCCTAGACGGCGTCGCCGATTCGGTGGATAAGCCGGCGGTGAACGCGACCATGGACAGCGACGGCAAGACCGTGTGGGTGGTGCCCTCGGCGGATGGCCAGGCTCTGGACCGCGAGAGGACCGCCGCGGCGCTCGCGCAGGCAGCCCTCTGGGTCGGCGGGCGAACGGCCGAGGTGGTGCTGACGGTCGTCGAGCCCGACCTCACCACCGCGGAAGTCGAATGCGATGGGCATCAGCGATCTGCTGGCGAGCTACGCCACCACCCCGTACCGGGGCAGCAGGAACCGGCAGAACAACGTGCGCCTTGGCACCAGCCTGTGCAGCGGGACCCTGCTGGCGCCCGGAGAGGAGTTCGACACCGACAAACGGCTGGGCAAGCGCGACAGGGCCCATGGATGGCGCAGGGCGCCCGGTATCGTGGGCGACGGCGTGCTGAAGCAGGTCTACGGGGGCGGCATATGCCAGGTGTCCACAACGCTCTTCAACGCCGTGTTCGAAGCCGGGCTTGAGATAGTGGAGCGCCACAACCACTCCATGTACATAAACCACTATCCGGCCGGCCGCGACGCCACCGTCGCCGGGGGCGGCGGCAAGAACATGCGGTTCCGCAACGACACCGACCACTACATCTTCATCTGGGGCTGGTCCACCGGCATAGTCACGGAGTTCTTCATCTGGGGGGTCTCCGACGGTCGCACCGTCACCTCCAGTTTCAGCGGATCGCCGCAGCAGCCGGTGCACTGTGACCCGCACGGTCACCTGGCCCGACGGCACCGTCGAAGACAGAGAAGTTCGTGAGCCGCTACACCTACTGAGCACGTGGATAGTCAGCCCAACCGCCTGGTCCACGAGAAGAGCCCCTACCTGCTTCAGCACGCGCACAACCCGGTGGACTGGCATCCCTGGGGCGAAGAGGCGTTTGCGAAGGCGCGCGGGGAGCAGAAACCCATCTTTCTGTCCATCGGCTACTCCACCTGCCATTGGTGTCATGTCATGGCGCGGGAGTCGTTCGAGAGCGAAGAGATCGCGCGCATCCTGAACGAGCACTTCGTCCCCATCAAAGTGGATCGCGAAGAACGCCCCGATGTGGACAGGGTGTACATGACCTACGTCCAGGCCACCACCGGCGGGGGCGGCTGGCCGATGAGCGTGTGGCTGACCCCCGACCTCAAGCCGTTCCTGGGCGGCACCTACTTCCCTCCCGATGATCGCTGGGGACGTCCGGGCTTCAAGAATGTGCTGCTTCAGATCGCCGAAGTGTGGCAGAAAGACCGGGCTCGTCTGCTCGCCTCCAGCGAGCACGTGCTCCAGCAGCTGCGGCAGGCGGCCGAGGCGCCGGCCACGGCGGCAGGCTCGTCGGCCGGCGCCGGGGCTGGACGCCGCGCTGCTCACCCGGGCGTACGAAGCCCTCAAGAGGTCCTACGAGCCGCGTCTACGGCGGCTTTGGCGGCGCCCCGAAGTTCCCGCGCCCGTCGGCTCCCGCGTTCCTGCTGCGCTACTACGCCCGCACGGGCACCCGCGACGCCCTGGACATGGTGCTCTTCACCTTGCGCAAGATGGCCGAGGGCGGCATGCACGATCACCTGGGCGGTGGCTTTCACCGCTACTCGGTGGACGAACGCTGGCACGTGCCGCACTTCGAGAAGATGCTCTACGACCAGGGGCAGCTCGCCGCCACCTACCTCGACGCCTACCAGATCACGCACGAGGCGTTCTTTGCCGAGACGGCCCGCGACATCCTGGACTACGTGCGGCGCGACCTGACGGGGGCGGAGGGCCAGTTCTATTCGGCGGAGGACGCCGACAGCCCCGTCCCGGCGGATCCCCAGGAGCACGCCGAAGGCGCGTTCTACGTCTGGGAGCAGAGCGAGATAGCCGGCATCCTGGGCCCGAGACTGGCCGAGATCTTCGGCTTCCACTACGGCGTCGAGCAGGAGGGGAACGCCTCCGGCGATGCGCAGGGGGAGTTGGACGGCAAGAACGTCCTCATCGTCACCCACAGCGTCGAGGAGACCGCGGGGCGCTTCGGCCTGTCCGCCGAGGCGGTGCGGGACGAACTGGCGGAGGCCCGCCGGCGCCTCTTCGAGGCCCGGGCCGAGCGTCCGCGTCCGCAGGTGGACGACAAGACCATCGCCGCCTGGAACGGTCTGATGATCTCCGCGCTTCGCCCGCGCCTACCAGGTGCTGGGAGAAGAGACAGTACTTGGCGGCGGCCAGGGCCGCCGCGGACTTCATCCGGCGGCAGCTCTACGACGCGAAGAGCGGCGTCCTGCTCCGCCGCTATCGCCAGGGCGATGCCGGCATCGAGGGCTATCTGGACGACTACGCCTTCCTGATCCAAGGGCTCCTCGACCTCTACGAGGCCTCGTTCGACGTGGATGACCTCATGTGGGCGCTCGCGCTCCAGAAGAAGCAGGACGAGTTGTTCTGGGATACGCGCCGCCGGCGGCTACTTCAGCACGGGCGGCACCGACGAGACCATCCTCCTGCGCCTCAAGGAGGACTACGACGGCGCGGAACCCTCGGCCAACTCAGTCGCTGCTGCTCAACCTCGCGCGACTGGCGCAGATGACCGACAGCGCGGAGTACGGCCAGAAGGCGGAGAGGACGCTGGCCGCCTTCAGCGGGGTGCTGACCGCGGCGCCGCATGCCATGCCGCAGATGATGTCGGCGCTCGCCTTCCGCCTCGACAAGCCCAGGCAGATAGTCATCGCCGGCGACCCCGACGCGCCCGACACCCGCGCCCTGCTCGCGCGCCGTGCACGAGCGCTTCATCCCCAACAAGATCCTGCTGCTCGCCGACGGAGGCGCCGGCCAGAAGACGCTGGCCCTGCATAACGAGTTCATCGGCAGCGTCGTCCGCATCGACGGCAAGGCCACCGCCTACGTCTGCGAGGACTACGCCTGTCAGCTGCCCACGAGCGACCCGGCGACGCTGGCGGAGCTACTGGGCTAGGCGCGCGGGCGCGAGCGGGGCGTCCGCCGGCCCGCTCGCGCACCGGGCGGCCGGGACCTCAGACGAGGTCGAACTCCATATGCTTGAGTTCGGCGTTGGGCAGGCGCTGGCCTACACGGAGGATCTCGATGCCCACGATCTCCCCGCGTGCGTCGAGGTCTAGCACGACCCCTGGACGAACCTCTTCCGATTCCACCACTGGTGAATCGTCGAGACGCAGGTATAGCGCATCCGCTTGTTCGTCGAAGCGTACTCTCACAACTTCCCCCTCATGGTGCGGTCGAAGAACGCGGTCACCACTAGGACAGGGTCAACACGGCGATTATAGACGACCCACCGGCGCTTCCTGTCCGACCCATCCTGTAGCATTTCCGACACGAACGCGCGAGGAAGGGAGACGGCCCGTGGACCCGCTTCTGGACTACTACCTCTGCAGCCAAGACGAAGAGACCATGATGGTGGCCGCCTACTGGTGGGATGAGGAAGCCCTAGAAGGGTTCGATAGTGTGCAGAAGCTGCCCTATTGGCAGGCCCTGCAGTTGACCGTGGCCCTGGCTCAGTTGGATCAGTCAACGGCTCCGATGCTCGACTTGTTCCCGCTGGCCGCCTTCATGGGGGCGGGCGACGCGGACATCGACGCGCTCCTGGGTCAAAGCGGGTTGTTCAGCGACGACGAGCTCTCCGACGACGGGGAGCCGCGATGAGCGGCGCCACAGCGGGCCAGGTGTCAGACGGTGATCGGTCGAAGACGATCCTCTACATCGATATGGACGGCGTGCTGGTGGACTTCGAATCGGGCCTAGCGCGCGTGTCGGCCAAGACCCTCGCGGACTACGCGCGGCACGAGGAGGACATCCCCGGCATCTTCGCGCTCATGGACCCCATGCCCGGTGCCCTGGACGCCTATCGTGAGCTGACGGAGTTGTTCGACACGTACATCCTCTCCACCCCGCCCTGGGACAATCCTTCGGCCTGGTCGGACAAGCTCATCTGGGTGCAGGCTCACCTGGGCGAGATAGCCTGCAAGCGGCTCATCCTTTCGCATCACAAAGACCTCAACCGGGGCGACTTCTTGGTGGACGACCGCACGCGCCACGGCGCCGATCGCTTCGAGGGCGAGCACCTGCACTTCGGCTCGGCGGAGTTCCCACACTGGGCCGCGGTGCTGCCGTACCTGCGGGTGAAGAGCTCGATCTGCCGCTCGACGGGCATAGAGCCTAGAGAGTAGTGTCCGCCTCCGACTCCCGCAGAAGACGCCAGGCCTCTGCCTCCCGTTCCCGGGCGGCGGCAGAGCGCAGACGAGTGACATCCAGGTCGTAGATACGCACGCGGTCCAGCCCGTCGGCGTCTTTCAGAGTCCACAGCACTCTCAAGCGCGGGTCGATGGTTGGTGTGACTGCGGGTGCGCCGTTGGTTGCCGCCTCTGGAGGTGGGTCGGCGCTGGCCTGCGCGGCCGCCAGCGCCAGCGTGTCGTCTGTGGAATGCCACTCGATGGCGAACAGCATCGGCTCGACAACCTCGGGGGCTAGGTCGCAGGCCAAGTTCAGGTCCAAGAGGCGGGCTACACTGGCGCGTCCATGATCGGGCTCGACGCCGTCATGGGTGCGGCCCAGATCGTGCCAGGCGGCGGCGTAGAACAAAGCCTCACACTCGGTGGGGGTGAGGCCCGCCGGCGCGGCCAGGGCGACGGCGTGTATGAGCACGCGGCGGGTGTGTGAGAGTCCGTGGATGCTGTGAGGGCGCAAGAACCACCAGGGCTCGAGCGGGTAGGTGTAGGGATCGGTCATGCTGCCATTGTAGACCCAAAGTCTGACGCCCCTGATTATGCCCCGGGGTAGACTGCTCCCCGTGAACAGACGCGCCCACATCCACTTGGTCGAGTCCGGTCCGGCGGCTCTTGTGCCGGTCTCGGTCGATAGTTATACTCCGGGTATGAAGACTGCCATCTCGATACCCGATGAGGTGTTTCAGCAGGCCGATCGCCTGGCGGCGGAAATGGGCATTTCTCGCAGCGAGCTCTACAGTCGTGCGGTCAGAGAGTACGTAGCCCGTCACACAGCTGACAAGATCACCGCCGCCCTTGATGCCATCTACCCTGGGTCGGAAGATGAGTTGGAGTTCGTAGAGATTGCCGCGCGCGAAACATATGGACGCTCTGAGTGGTGATCTCTCAAGGAGACGTGTATTGGGTGGACTTCGGACAGCCCTCAGGTTCGGAGGTTGGCTATCGACGTCCCACACTGGTCGTGCAAGGGGACTCCTTCAACCGTAGTCGGATCGCCACCGTGTTGTGCGTTCCGCTTACGGGGAACCTGAGTCTGGCCGAGTCACCGGGTAATGTGGTGCTCGCGACCCACGAGAGCGGTCTGCCGAGAGATTCAGTGGCGAATGTCTCACAGGTCGGCGCGCTCAACCGGAAGCGGTTGTTCGGGCCCGTCGGCCAGGTGCCTAAAGCCAAGCTTGAGCTGGTGCTAGCGGGGATAGACGTGGTTCTGGGGCGCTAGCGGCAGCGAACGCACGTCCGACGACCCGCGACGCCCCAGTCGTCGCGCCACCAGATAACCCGCCGCGGCCAGCACCGCGAACGCGGCGCCAAAGATCATCAGCCAGCCACCCACTCCCCTGAACAGCTGGCGCAGCACCGGCAACACCGTCTCGGTGGCGAAGTCTGCCTGTATCTGGGTCTCGGTGTCCACAGGCTCGAAAGCCAAGCCGGTGGAGAGGCCCAGCATCACCGCTCCGCCTATCAGCAGCACCACCGCGGGCAGCACGCAGGCATGCCCAAGGGTGCGCAGCGTGCGCCGGCGGTCGCTGCCGGCCAGCAGCACTATGGCGATCGCCACCACCAGTAGCCCGGCCAGGACGCCCAGCGCCACCTTGCCCCACCAGTAGGCCTGGGGGACTATCCGCCACGCCGCTCCCGGCGCCGCCGTCGGTGACCAGGTCGGCGTCGGAGAGCTCGGGCCTCCCCAGCACGGGTATCTGCTTGGTGAAGCCGTCGGCCCAGGCCGAGTATCGCGTTCTGGCTGAGCTGTCCCGGCGGCCGGCAGCCGGCCGTGAACGGGTCGTAGCGGGTGTAGTCGGTCCCCGCCGGACAGACGGGCAGGGAGTCGAAGCGCTCGGTGATGTATCCGGTCACGGCCGCGTTCAGGTCGGACCGGATGGCCTGCAGTGTCGACGAAGAAGTGGGGCAGGTCGGTGGCGCCGCTCAGCCAGTCGTCCAGTCCGTCCACCACGGCTTCGGTCTGGTCGCGCAACGAGCTCCGGGGTGCAGGGCCTGCTGAAAAGGCGGCGTGAGCCCAGAAGTGACGCCGGCAGCCTCGGCCCCCGGGATCTCCGACGGTGAGGATGCTCACGCAGACCTCGGCAAAATCGTCGTAGACGCCGCTGGACTCCAGGGTCGACTTGGCGAACGACGGGGTGAGGATGGTGATGTAAGCGACGGCCCACGCCGCGAGCACCACCAGCGCGAGGCCCAAGAACAAGTGCCTTCACGAAGGTGCGGCCGCGGCCTGGGTCGTGGGGCGGCGTCCGCGCGCGCAGGGCGTGGGGCGGCCGGGGCGTCTGCGCGCGCGTCCACGAGCCGCGGGTCGGTCTCCCAGCCCCCGGTGGGGCGGGTACGTGCCGGGCCCGAGTTGGGATTGTCGTCAATGGGACGCAAAGGATCCATGCGGACAGGATACCGCCTGCGCAGGCGCGTCCGCAGACCCTGCAGACGCAGAAGACCGGCGGGTGGACCCGCCGGTCTTCGGTTCATTTCGTGGTGTAAGTCGCTGAGGGTCTAGAAGCAGAGCGGCTCAGACCCGAAGGGGCTCTCGGTTTCGGTCGCGGTGCACGAGGCGCACGTTGCGCCGCCCGGGCACGCGGAGCTGCCCGCGCACGTGGTGCCGCCGGCGCAGTCGCCGTCGCAACTCGCGCTGCCGTCACACGAGCCGTCACACGTGCCGTCACACGTGCCGCTGCCGGCGGCGCGGGAGCACTCGGAGCCGCTGCCACAGCCCTGGGCCGCGCTCTGGCAACCCGCGCCGTCGACCTGGCGGTCGCCTCTCATCTGGGCCACACGGCCGCTCGAAGCGGCGTCATCGTCTCCGCAGCCCGCCGCGAAAGTGGATAGGCCAAAGGTCAGGGCCACGATAGCGATCGCGGCTATGGTGATCATCATTATCTTCTTGTGCACTCTGACTCCCTTGCTGCTGGGGGTTGAGGGACGCGCCCGCTGGGGCCGTCCCGCGTGGGGCGTAGTTTACAGGCTGTTTGTGAAAGAAGTGTGAAGGCGCGCTGCAGCGGAGCGTTGGGAGCGCTCGGCGCGATGTTGCACATATGTGGTCCCGACGCGTATGGGGGCGGTGTACAGGACTCCGTACAAGAAGACGTACAAGATCTTGTACTGCGATTCGTACGCTCGCTTGTGCAGCGCTCTCAGACACTTGCGGAAAGCAGTGACACGGTGTGTTCCTCCGCCCGCAACGCGCCCGTGCAGCGCTACGCGCCCTCGGGCGACCATCCGGCGCTTGTGGCTAGAGGTTCACAAGGTAGAGGTCGTAGAGGACCTGGTAGGCCGCCGCCTCATCCGCCCACGCCTGGGTCCGGGCGTCGAGGTTCGCCTGGCTCGGCTCCCCCACAAGCGCCGTCTCCGCCAGCATCACTTGCGAGAGCGACGTGGTCCACGTCCAGTAAAGATCCCTCACGTCCGCGGCGTCCGGGGCGTTCACGCCTGCTATCTGCGCCTGGAAAGACAAGCAACTCGTCGATCACCAGGTAATCCACGCCCGGAAACTCGCCTTGGCCCTGCTCGAGCCACGCCTGCCACTTGGTCTGGTATGCGATCAGAAGCTCGGCTCGCGCGGGGTCGATATCGGCGGGGCTTCCGCTTTCGCCCGCGCTCGGGTAGGTGTCTTCCCACTGAACGGCGGTCGCGGTGGTCGAAACGTTGTCGACGGCGCTCCGTATCGCCGGAAAGGCGACGGCGAATATGATCGCCAAGATCAGGAGGGGGCGGATCTTTCCGCGGTTGCGGGGCAGCCCGAACGGTCGCCTATCGGAGGAGGTGGAGGGGGGCAACCCCGCTGGGGATGAGGGCGGCAATCCCACTGTGGTGGAGGCCGGCGGCTTGTGCATGGCCGAGGGGGGGGTGTAGTCCCACTGGCGCCCAGCTCTGGGCGCCACTTTCTCAACGGCCGGCGGCTCGGCAGGGCTAGCGGGCCGTATCTCGCTGCACGAGACGCAGTACGCCGCGTAGTACTCGTTGGTGAAGCCGCACTTGGCACACACCCACTGTTCTTCGTCCATCAAGACCTCCGTTACCCCATCCTGACGCGAGGGCACCAGGTGGTGTGCGCCCGACCCTCGACAGACTGCACTAGCGTCACCGAGAGGTCGTACAGGCTCCCGGGAAGAGTCGCACCGCGCAGCTGACCGGGGGCCTGTACGCGACCTCTCGGTCGCTCAGAAGTCCATCTCGAAGTGGAACACGCCCTCGTTCAGCTTGCTGCGCACCTTGAGGCCGCTGTGGTTGACCACCGCCTGCATGGCCTTGTTGTCGCGCATGACCTCGGCCGTGAAGCCGGCGATGCCGTTGCGCTTGGCGATGTTGGCCAGGTGGCTCATCACGAAGCTCCCGATGCCGCGCTTCTGCCAGTCGTCGCGCACCACGAAGGCCACCTCGGCCCGGTTGGTCTTCTGGTCGAGGTAGTAGCGGCCGATGGCGATGATGTCCTCGCCGTGAGCCTCGGGCACCGTCCCCACGATGGCCACCTCGTTGCGGTGGTCCACATAGACGAAGTTCTGCAGCTGCTTGCGCGGGATGCGCTTGAGGTTCTGCATGTACCGGTAGTAGACGGTCTCCTGCGACAGCGAGTAGAACAGGTCGCGGGTGGCCGGCTCGTCGGTGGGGTTCATGGCGCGGAAGCTGATCAGCGTGCCGTCGTCCAGCACCATGGTGGTGCGGAGCTCCTTGGGGCCGACGAAGAAGCGGCCCTCGACGTCGGCCATCTCGGGCCGCACCCACTTGTACTCGACGGCCTTGGAGAGCAGCTCCTCGCGGAAGTCGGGGTGAGCGATGCTGATGAGGGCCATGGCCCGCTCCTGCACGCTCTTGCCGTGCAGGTAGGCGATGCCGTGCTCGGTGACCACGTAGTGCACGGCGCCGCGGGTGGTGACCACGCCGGCGCCCGGCTTGAGGGTGGCCACGATGCGCGACACCGTGCCGTCGGCAGCGGTGCTGGGCAGCGCGATGATGGCCCGGCCGCCGACCGAGCGGCCGGCGCCCTGGTTGAAGTCGGCCTGGCCGCCGATGCCCGAGTAGAAGCTGGTGCCCAGCGAGTCGGCGCACACCTGGCCGGTGAGGTCCACCTCCAGCGCCGTGTTGATGGCCACCATCTTGTTCTGCGAGCCGATGACGAACGGGTCGTTGACGTACTCGGTGGGGTTGAACGAGAACATCGGGTTGTTGTCGATGTAGTCGTAGAGCTCCTTGGTGCCGATGGCGAAGCTGGTGACTATCTTGCCGCGGTCGCGCGACTTCTGCGCACCGGTGACCACGCCGGCCTCCACCAGACGGATGACCGCCTCGGTGATGACCTCGGTGTGGATGCCCAGGTCTTTCTTGTCCATGAGGTACATGGCCACCGCGTGGGGGATGCGGCCGATGCCGATCTCGATGGTCGAGCCGTCCTCCACCAGCGAGGCCACGTTCTCGCCGATGGCGCGGGCGATCGGGCGGGCGTCGTCGGCCCCGGTGAGGTCGCCGGTGGTGGCGTCGTCGATGAAGCCGGCGTACGGGGTCTCGATGAGGGGCTCGTCCACGGGGACCAGGATGTCCATGTCGTAGACGCTTACGAAGCTGTCACCCAGGGTCCACGGCATCTGCGGGTTGACCTGGGCGATCACCAGGCCGGCGTTGGCCGCGGCCGTCTTGACGATGTCCACCGAGATGCCCAGGGAGCAGCGGCCGTGCTTGTCGGGCGGGGTCACCTGGATGAGGGCCACGTCTATGGGCATCTCACCGCTCTCGAAGAGCCGGGGGATGTCGGAGAACGAGATGGGCGTGTAGTCGCCGATGCCCTCCTGGATCATGCTCGCGCACGTTGGCGGAGACGAAGAAGGTGTTCACGTAGAAGTTGTCGGCCAGCTCCTTGTAGGCGTAGGGAGCGTCGCCCAGGGTGAGCGACGAGAGCACCTGGGTGTCGGCCAGCTCGCTGTGGCGGGCCACCAGGGCCTGCACCAGGTGCAGGGGTTGCGCGCTGGCGCTGCCTATGAACACCGTCTGGCCGGGGCGGATCTTGCCGACCGCCGCCTCGGCGGTCATGACCATGTTGCCGTACTGTCTTCTGCCAGTCGGCGTCGTAGTCGACCTTGGGTCGATTGTCGCCGGCGCCGCGCGGGGGTCGTGGGCTGCTTGCTCATAGCGCACCCCCTTCGGCCAACTGGATTCGTGCGTCTGCTGCCACTGAGTCTTCTCCGGGTCTGCCGACGATGAAGGGGTTGATGTCGAGCTCGTCGATCATGGGGAAGTCGGTGACCAGCTGGCTGATGCGCTGCAGCGCCTCGCCGATGGCGGGCAGGTCGACGCCCTGCTCGCCCCGCACTCCCTCCAGGAGCTTGTACGACCGGGTGCCCATGAGCATGGCCATGGCCTCGGCCGAGGTGATGGGGGCCAGGTGGAAGGTGACGTCCTTCATCACCTCCACGAAGATGCCGCCCAGTCCGAACATGAGCATGGGCCCGAACTGCGGGTCGCGCGTCATGCCCAAGATGACCTCGCGGCCCTTGGGCACCATGCGCTCCAGGTAGACGCCCTCCAAGAAGGCGTCGGGCACGCGGCGCGAGATGCGCAGCATCATGAGCTCGAAGGCGTCGGCCACGTCTGTCGGGCTGTTGAGGTTGAGCTTGACGCCGCCCACGTCCGACTTGTGGATGATGTCGGGGGAGACGATCTTCATGGCCAGCGGGTAGCCCAGCCGCGGGGCGATCTCGACGGCTTCTTCCACAGTGCTCACCAGGCGGCCGTCGGGCACCACGAAGTCGTAGGCCCGCAGGATGTCTTTGGCCTTGGCCTCGCCGATGTAGCCGCGGCCGGTGCGGAGCTGCCGGGCGATGACCCGCTCCACTCGGCGCCGGTTGACCGGGAAGCGGGTGACGATGCGTTCGGGGCGCTGGCGCCACAGGGAGTAGTCGACCATGGCCTTGAGGGCGGCCACGGCGCGCTCCGGCGAAGGATAGTCGGGCAGGTTGTGGGCCACCAGCTCGTCGCGGCCGGGCATGATGTCCTCGCCGCCCATGAAGGTGGCGAGCACGGGCTTCTCGCCCTTGACCGCCGCGGCGATAGCCCGCGCGGTCTCGGCGGGCTGGGTCATGGCCTGCGGCGTGAGGATCACCAGCACGGCGTCGACGTTGGGGTCGTCCTGCGCCGCCTCGACCGCCATGGCGTAGCGCGAGGGGTCGGCGTCGCCGAGCACGTCGATGGGGTTGCCCACACTGGCGGCCGCCGGCAGCTTGCTGCGCAGGGCCGTGGCCACCGAATCCTCCAGCGTGGTGACCTTGAGCCCGGCCGACTCCACCGCGTCGGCGGCCATGATGCCCGGGCCGCCGGCGTTGGTGATTATGGCCACGCGGTCGCCCTTGGGCAGCGGCTGCATGGCCAGGGCGGTGGCCAGGTCGAACAGGCTCTCGAAGGTCTCGGCGCGGATGACCCCGGCGCGCTTGAAGGCGGCGCCGTAGGCGATGTCGGCGCCGGCCAGGGCGCCGGTGTGCGAAGAGGCGGCCTTGGAGCCGGCCGAGGTGGTGCCGGCCTTGAGTATGATCACGGGCTTGAGCGTGGCCACCGACTCGGCCACGCGGATGAACTCGTCGCCGTCGCCGATGCTCTCCAGGTAGCCCACGATCACCTTGGTCTTCGTCGTCGTCGGCGAAGGCCGAGAGGAAGTCGATCTCGTCCAGGTCGGCCTTGTTGCCGATGCTGAGCAGGGTGGCCAGACCCAGCTTGCGGGCGGCCGCCCAGTCGAGTATGGCCGCGAGAAGGGCGCCCGACTGCGACAGCACCGAGATGCCGCCCGCCGCGGGCATATGGCTGGCGAACGAGGCGTTCAGCTTGTGATGCGTGTTGATGAGGCCCAGGCAGTTGGGGCCCATGAGGCGGGCGCCCGGCCTGCTTGCACATGGCGGCTATCTCGGCCTCCAGACGGGCGCCTTCTTCGTCCACCTCTTTGAAGCCCGCGGTGATGACCACCACCGCTTTGGCTCCGGCCTTGAGCGAGCTCTGCACGGCGCCTTTGACCGCCTTGGTGGGCACGGCGATGACGCTGCACTCGATCGGCTTGCCGTACTCTTCGAGGCTGGTGTAGAACTTCTGTCCCAGGTACTCGCCGCCGCCGGGGTTCACGGGCACTATCTCGCCCTCGAACTTGCCCTCGACCAGATTGGTCACCACGGCGTTGCCCACTTTGCCCGGAGTCATCGAGGCGCCCATGCACGGCCACGGACTTCGGATAGAGGAGACACTCAAGCATCAGTAATTCACGTCCTCTCAAGAACAATCATTGGTCAAGAATCGGATGGTGCTGACCGCGCGTCGAACAAACCGGGCGCGAGGAACGAGCGATGCGCTCATGATACTACGCTGTGGTCTAATATGGCGACTATGCGCAGAGCTCTGAAGATCGGGGCGGGGTTGATCGCGGGCCTGCTGGTCTGCGGGCTGATGGTCGCGCTGCCCGCGGCCTCGGAGCCCCAGAAGAGCTTTCGTACCGTCGTCCGACCGAACATCGAGCTGCCTGTCGAGATCACCATCGCCGCTGTGGGCGATATCATGGTGCACACGCCCGTTCTCCGCTCGGCGGACGCCATGGGCCCTGGGGACTCCTACGACTTCAAACCCACGTTCGAATTGTTGACTCCGTATCTGAGCGGCGCCGACTACGCCGTCGCCAACCTGGAGACCAAGCTGGCCGGGGCCTCGACTGCCGTACACCGACTACCCCCGGTTCAACTCCCCGGATGTTCTGGCCGACGCGCTGGCCGCCTGCGGCGTCGACTTGGTGGCCACCGCCAACAACCACGCCATGGACAAAGACTGGGCCGGCCTGGTCAACACCCTGGAGCGGCTGGACGAGGCGGGGTTGGCCCATGTGGGCACCTATCGGTCCGCCGACGAGAAGGCCGCAAGCGACCCGCTGATCGTCGATATCAAGGGCATTAAGGTGGCCTTCATCAACTACACCGAGAGTGTGAACGGTATCAAGACTCCGGTGGAGCACCAAGCCTACGCCCTCGACTACCTGCGGAGCCCGTCACAGGTAGTCGAAGAGGCCGCGGCCGCCCGCGAAGCGGGCGCGGAGGTGGTCATAGCCGTGCTGCACTGGGGTCCGGAGTATGTCACCAAGCCGAGCGCCGAACAGGTGGGTATGGCTCAGGGTGACGAGGACTTCGCGGGCCTGCTAGCCTCAGGTGTGGATGTGATCCTGGGTTCGCACCCTCACGTGGTGCAGCCCGCGGTCTGCGTGAAGCAACAGACGCCCGACGGGGTCAAGAACACCTACGTGGTCTACTCGCTGGGCAACATCGTGTCGGGCATGAACTCGTGGCGCACCCTGAGTGGGGCGATAGTCTACGTGCACATCAAGAAGACAGGGCGACGAGGTCGAGGTGACCGGGCTCAGCTACCTGGGAGCCATCACCGAGCAGGTGGGCGAGTACCCTCGCCTGTGGCGCGTCGCGCCCGTGCTGCCCGGCGTCTCCCCGCCACCGGGCGCGCAAGTGCCCGCGCGTTGGCAGCGGCGACTCGACTGGGTGTGGGAATATCTCACCGACATGTTCTACGACCCCGACGACAACATTCTGCCGCTCAGCCTGGACAGTCTGAGCGCTGACCAAGGAGTAGACGGGTGGTCTGGCGTCTGCACGTTTCGCGGTTGCATCCCGCGCCCTTGTGGCGCCACTTGAAGAGGATGCCGCTGAGTACGGCCGTCAAGCTGGGTGGGGTGGTGGTGGCCCTGGTGGTCACCTGCCTGCCACTCTTCTTCTGGCCCACGGACGAAGCTCAGACCGCCGCCACCGACAGGCCGCAGACGGTCATCACCGTGCCGCCGGTGGCTGTGGTGCCCGGCGTGGTGTCCGCGGGCGTGACCACCACCAGTCTTGCTCCCACCGGCACCGGCACCACGGGTGAGCCGGTGGTCGATGTGACCATCGCCGCGGTGGGCGACATCATCATCCACGACAGCGTACTCAAATCGGCCTACAACCCGCAGAAGAGGTCGTACGACTTCACCGGCATCTTCGCTCCCGTCGCTCCCTATCTCTCGGTGGCCGACTACACGATCTGCAACCTGGAGTCGCGCATGGCGGGTGGCGCCATCAGCGGTGGCGACCCCATGCGGTTCAACGCCCCTTACTCGCTCACCGACGCTCTCAGGCTCGCCGGGATAGACCTGGCGGCGACGGCCGGCAACCACGCCACCGACTTCGGCTGGCTGGGCATAGTGCGCACCCTCGATCAGCTCGACCGCGCGGGGATAGCCCACGTGGGCACCTACCGGTCGCTCGGTGCCAAGAACACTCCCCGCATCGTCGACATCAAAGGCATCAAAGTGGCCTTTCTCAACTACACCGATTTTGTCAACGACCTGGGGGCCATAGCGGGGCGCGAGGCCTACGCGGTCAACCTGCTCGACGTAGACAAGGTGGCCGAGGAGGCCAAGGCCGCCCGCGAAGCGGGCGCCGACGTGGTGGTCGCCGTGCTTCACTACGGCATGGAGTACCGGCGGACCCCCACCAGCGAGCAGGTCAAGGTGACCGAAGGCTCGACCGGAGCCGAGGGGCTGCTCTCGCGCGGGGTGGACGTGATCCTGGGCGCTCATCCCCACGTGGTGCAGCGCATCGTGAAGGTGGTGCAGTACTCAGACTTCGAGGCCAACGACACCTACGCGGCCTACTCCCTGGGCAACTTTCTCACCGGCCAGCGATGGCGCTACACCGATAGCGGGGTGATCGTCTACCTTCACATCCAGAAGCAGGGGGAGAAGACCCGCGTGACCGGGGTCGAATACCTGCCGGTCTACGTGCAGAAGTCGAGCGGAGAGACGCAGACCTACCGCATCCTGCCCGTGCTGCCCGGGGTGACCCCCGCCACCGACACGGCCATGACCTTGGACGAGCAGACTCGCCTGAACCAGGTGTGGGCCGAACTCACCGATCTGCTCTACCGGCCCGACGAAGGCATCGTGCCGGTGGACCCCAGAAGCCTGGGTCTGTCAGGCGACCGACTAGCGGCGGCGGAGTCTCGGCCAGCGTCTGCTCGAAGATGTCGAGGCCGCGGGCCAGGACCTCATCTTCGATGGTGAGCGGCACCAGGATGCGCACCACATTGTGGAAGGTGCCGGCGCCGATGTTGATAACGCCATTCTTGTAGAGAGCAGCCCGAAAAGCGTTGGCGAAGTCGCCGGCAGGTTTCTTGCTCGCCGGATCCTCAACCAGCTCTATGGCGGCCATGGCGCCGATACCCCGCACGTCGCCTATGACCGGATAGTTTCTCTGCAACGCCCTGAAGCGGGCTCGTATCTGCTCGCCTATGACGGCCGCCCGGTGCAGCAGGCCCTCGCTCTCGATGATGTCGAAGACGGCTAGGCCGGCGCGGCAGGCCGTCGGGTTGCCGCCGAAGGTGGTGCCCACTCCGCCGGGATGCACGGTGTCCATGATCTCCTGCTTGCCCGTGACGCCCGAGAGGGGGAAGCCGCCGCCCAAGGCCTTGGCGGTGACCATGAGGTCGGGCTCGACTCCCCAATGCTCCATGGCGAACCACTTGCCCGTGCGGCCCATGCCGGTCTGTATCTCGTCGGCGATCAGCAGGATGCCGTGCTCTTCGCAGATCTTGTCGATCTTGCTCATGTACTCGGCGGGCGGCACCACGAAGCCGCCTTCACCCAGCACCGGCTCGACCACCAGCGCGGCCACCTCTTCGGCGCTGACGTACTTGTCAAAGGCCTTGCGCAGCAGCTCGGCGCACTCGCAGCCGCAGGTCGGATAGGTGAGCCCCAGCGGGCACCGGTAGCAGTAGGCGTAGGGGATGCGGTAGACCTCGGGGGCGTAGGGCCCGAAGCCCGTCTTGTATGGCACCACCTGCGAGGTGAGGCTGAGCGTCAGTAGCGTGCGGCCGTGGAAGCCGTCTTCGAAGGCGATGATCGCGGGGCGGCCCGTGGCGTACCGGGCGATCTTGATGGCGTTCTCTACGGCCTCGGCGCCCGAGTTGACAAAGAAGGTGCGCTTGGGCGAGTCGCCGGGAGCATGCTGGTTGAGCTTTTCGGCCAGGCGCAGATAGGGCTCGTAGCCCGTCAGCCCGAAGCAGGTGTGCGAGAACAGGTCGGCCTGCGCTTTGACGGCCTCCACCACCTTGGGATGGCAGTGTCCGACGCTCATGACGCCTATGCCGGCGGCGAAGTCTATGTACTCGCGGCCGTCGACGTCAGTGACGATGGCGTTCTTGGCCTTGGCCGCGTAGACGGGCGCCGTGGCGGATACGCCGCGCGGCAGGTTGGCCGTGCGAAGGGCTGTTAGATCGTCATTGGTCATGTTTGCGAGGTTACCACGACTGCACGGACGTGCGGCCGCTCCCCGCTGTACCTGCCTGTTGTGCGTATGTATTCCGGAGAGTGTCTGTGGGACCTCGCTGGTTGAACGTACTGGATCTTGTCCAGAATCCAGTACAGATTGTTGTACGGAATATGCGCGTCGTTCTGCATAGTGTCGCTGGAGCTACCACATGCAGTCGTGGACCTCCGGGTGCCGCCGCCTCGCGCCCCGCGTCGTCATCCGCGCCCCGCGCCGCGCGTCGTCATCCGCGCCCCGCGTCGCGCCACGCCCCGCGGGGTGGCAGACAGGCCGCGCTTGCGAGTAAACTAGGCAGACCGTACCGCGAGGGCCACTGAGGCCTCACTCGACCCGTGGAGAACCAAGCAGTCATGAGTAGCTACAAGACCACCAGTCAGTCTGTCTTCTCCGGTCCGGCGCGCGCGCCGCACCGTTCTTTGCTGCGCGCGCTCGGGGTGGGCCGCGGTGACGCCGGCAAGCCACTCATAGGCATCTGCAACTCGTACAACGAGCTCATCCCTGGGCACATGCACCTCAACACCCTGGCTCAGCAGGTCAAGTTCGGCGTGTACGAGGGCGGCGGACTCCCGCTGGAGTTCAACGTCATTGGCGTCTGCGACGGCCTGGCCATGAACCACGAGGGCATGAACTACTCGCTGGTCTCGCGCGAGGTCATCGCCGACTCGGTGGAGATAATGGTCAAAGGCGCATGCCCTGGACGGCGTGGTCTTCGTCACCAACTGCGACAAGATAGTGCCCGGCATGGTCATGGCCGCCGCTCGGCTGGATGTGCCCAGCGGTGGTGGTCACCGGGGGCCCGATGCTGGGTGGCGACTACAAGGGCAGCAAGGTGAGCCTCTCCAACATCTTCGAGGGGCTGGGCAAGTACATCAAAGGCCAGATGTCCGAGGCCGACCTGGCCGACCTCGAAGACGCAGTGTGTCCTACCTGCGGCTCGTGCGCCGGTCTGTTCACCGCCAACTCTATGGGTTGCGTGGTCGAGTCTCTGGGCCTGTCGCTGCCCGGCGACGCCACCATCCCGGCGCCGTACTCGGCCCGGCTGAGCCTGGCGCGCGAGAGTGGCAAGGCCGCGGTGGAGGTCACCCGCAAGGGCTGGGGCATCCGCAAGTTCATCACCCCGACGAGCATCAAGAACGCCCTGGCGGTCGACGCCGCCCTGGGCTGCTCCACCAACACCGTGCTGCATCTCATGGCCATCGCCAACGAGGCCGGGGTGCAGCTCGACCTGCGCACCTTCAACCAGGTGGCCGACGCTACGCCCAACCTGGTCAGGCTGGCGCCGGCGGGTCCGGACCTCATGGAAGACCTGCACCGGGCGGGCGGTGTCATGGCCGTCATGAAGCGCCTCAGCGAGGCCAAGCTGGTCGACGGCTCGGCACCCACGGTCGCCGGTGTCAGACTCGAAGTGCAGTATCGGGCGGCGACCATCTGCGACGACCGGGTCATCCGGCCGCTCGCCGACGCGTACCAGCCCACCGGCGGCCTGGCCATCTTGTTCGGCAACCTGGCGCCCAAGGGCGCGGTGGTCAAGGAGTCGGCCGTCCGGCCGGAGATGCTGGTGCACGAGGGTCCGGCCATGGTCTTCGACGACGAGGCCACCCTCATGGCGGCCATCGAGAAAGACAAGATCAAGCCCGGCGCGGTGGTGGTCATCCGCTACGTGGGGCCCAAGGGCGGACCGGGCATGCCCGAGATGCTCACTCCCACTTCGGCTCTGGCCGGCGCGGGCCTGGACTCCAGCGTGGCCCTCATAACCGACGGCCGCTTCAGCGGCGCCAGCCGCGGCGCCAGCATCGGCCACGTGGCGCCCGAGGCCTTCGAGGCAGGACCTATCGCGCTGGTAGCAGAACGGTGACCTTATCAGCATCGACATCCCCAAGCGGAGTCTCACCTTGAAAGTGACGGACGACGAGATGTTACGGAGGAAATCGGCGTGGCAGCGACCGACACGTGAGTTGTCGGGCGTGCTGCGCCGCTACGTAGCTTTCGTGTCCGGAGCTGACACCGGGGCGGTAATGGGCGACACGCCCACGGGCACCACGCCCGCCGGCGACACGCCCGCCGCCTCCTGACCCGCAAAAGGGAACTATCGTGAGAGCATCTGAAGTGATCCTCGAAGCGCTGAAGCGCGAGGGGGTCGACACCATATTCGGTTTTCCCGGGGGAGCTGTGATCCCCCTGTATGACGCCATCTATTCGTCAGATATCAGGCACGTCCTGGCGAGGCACGAGCAAGGCGCCGGGCATGCCGCCGACGGCTACGCCCGGGCGTCGGGCAAGGTGGGCGTGTGCCTAGCCACCTCGGGCCCGGGCGCCACCAACCTGGTGACCCCCATAGCCAACGCCTACATGGACAGCGTGCCCATGGTGGCCATCACCGGGCAGGTCAGCCGGCACCTCATCGGTCTGGACTCCTTCCAGGAGGCCGACATCACCGGCATCACCCTGCCCATCGTCAAGCACAGCTACTTGGTCAAAGACGAGAAGACCCTGCCGCGCATCATCCGCGAGGCCTTTCACATCGCGAGCACCGGCCGTCCCGGCCCGGTGCTCATAGACATCCCCGTGGACGTCACCAAAGAAGAGATGGACTACGACCCCGCGGCGGTGCCCGAGATGCACCTGCCCGGCTACAAGCCCAACCTCAAGGGACACCCCAAGCAGATCAGGGAGGCGGCGCGCGTCATCGCCGCCGCCGAGCGCCCGGTCATCTACGCCGGGGGTGGCGTCATCATCGCCGACGCCTCCGAAGAGCTGCGCGAGCTGGCCCTGTACAGCAACATCCCGGTGACCACCACGCTCACCGGCAAGGGTTGCTTCCCCGAAGACCATCATCTCTCCATGGGCATGCTGGGCATGCACGGCACGCAGTACGCCAACTACGCGGTCAGCAAGGCCGACCTGCTGATCGCCGTGGGTGCCCGTTTCGACGATCGCGTCACCGGCAACCTGCAGGCCTTCGCGCCCGAGGCGCACATAGTGCACATAGACCTCGACCCAGCCGAGATCAGCAAGAACATGGCCGTGGACGTGCCCATAGTCGGCGACGCCAAGAGCGTGCTCGCGGCTCTGCTGGCCGAACTCAAGAAGCTGGAACTCTCTCCCGAGCGGCATCTGCCCTGGATGAAGCAGGTGGAGACGTGGAAGAAGAAGCATCCTCTGGTGGTGCGTGAGTCAGAGGCCGGTGAGATCGGGCCCGAATGGGCGGTCAGAAAGATCTGGGAGCTCACCCAGGGCGAGGCCATAGTCACCACCGAGGTGGGCCAGAACCAGATGTGGGCGGCCCAGCACTATCTGTGCCGGCATCCGCGACAGTTCATCAGTTCCGCGGGGTTGGGGACCATGGGCTTCGGCTTTCCGGCCGCCATCGGCGCGCAGGTGGCCTGTCCGGACAAGCTGGTCATAGACATAGCCGGCGACGGCTCGTTCCAGATGACTCTGCAGGAGCTGGCCACCGCGGTGCAGTGCAACCTGCCGGTGAAGGTCTGCATCCTGAACAACCACTACCTGGGCATGGTGCGGCAGTGGCAGGAGCTGTTCTGGAGCAAGCACTACAGCTGCACCTGCATGGAGGGCCAGCCCGACTTCGTCAAGCTGGCCGAGGCCTACGGTGCCGAGGGCTACCGGGCCGAGAAGCCCGAGGAGCTGGAGGGGGTGCTGCGCACCGCCTTCGCCAGCGACCGCCCGGCCGTCATCGATATCCACGTGCGCCGCGAGGCCAACGTGTTCCCCATGATCCCAGCGGGTGGGTCGGTGCACGACATGATGGAGCGCGAGCCATGAGACACACGCTGTCCGTTCTGGTGGAGAACAAGCCGGGCGTCCTGGTCCGGGTGGCCGGGCTGTTCGCCCGGCGGGGCTTCAACATCGACAGTCTGGTGGTCGCCGAGACCGAGGACGAGAGCCTCTCGCGCATGACCATAACCGTGGGCGAGCAGGACCGCTCGGTGGAGCAGATCACCAAGCAGTTGCACAAGCTGGTGAACGTGCTCAAGATCACCAAGCTCGACGCTGAGGAGAGCGTGGAGCGCGAGCTACTGTTGGTCAAGGTCAGGGCCGACGTGCGCACTCGCCCCGACATAATGCAGCTGGTTGAGCTCTTCGACGCCCGTGTCGCCGACGTCGGCGCCGAGGTGCTGCTGATAGAGATGACCGGCCCGCGCGACAAGGTGAGCGCCTTCACCGATCTGCTGCAGCCTTTCGGTGTGGTGGAGCTCATGCGCACCGGCCGGTTGGCCATGAGCCGGGGCAAACGGTCGACCTGAGCGGCGTGGGCGCGTTGTGGTACTTTGCGTGGACGAATCGGTAGGAGGAGGTCGACGGTAGAGATGTTGTACGAAAAAGACGGTGATCTTGGTCTTCTCAAGGGGAAGACCGTAGCCATAATCGGCTTCGGTAGCCAGGGGCACGCTCACTCGCAGAACCTGCGCGACAGCGGGGTGAACGTGGTGGTGGCCGAGGCCTCAGGCACGCCCGCTTGGGACCGCGCCGCCGAGGCCGGCTTCCAGGTGATGACGGCGAACGCGGCCGCTGCCATGGCCGACGTGATCATGATGGTCGTGCCCGACCAGACCCAGAAGGTGGTCTACGAGTCGGCCGTCCGCGACAACCTCAAAGACGGCGACATGCTCATGTTCGCCCACGGCTTCAACATCCACTACAACCAGATAGTCCCGCCCAAGGGCGTCGACGTGACCATGGTCGCCCCCAAGGGCCCGGGTCATCTGGTGCGTCGTGTGTACACCGAGGGTGGCGGCGTGCCGGCCGTGGTGGCCGTCTACCAAGACGCCACCGGCAAGGCTCGCGAGCGTGCCCTGGCCTACGCCAAGGGCATCGGGTCCCTGCGCGCCGGCGTGATAGAGACCACCTTCAAAGAAGAGACCGAGACCGACCTCTTCGGCGAGCAGGCAGTGCTCTGCGGCGGGGTCAGCGAGCTTGTCCGCGCCGGCTTCGAGACCCTGGTCGAGGCGGGCTACCAGCCCGAGGTGGCCTACTTCGAGTGCCTGCACGAGCTGAAGCTGATCGTGGACCTCATCCACGAGCACGGCATCAGCGGCATGCGCTACAGCATCAGCGACACCGCCGAGTACGGCGACATGACCCGCGGCAAGCGCGTCATCAGTGACGAGGTGCGCGAAGAGATGGCCTGCATCCTGGAAGAGATCCAGACCGGCGAGTTCGCCCGCGAGTGGATTCTCGAGAACATGGCCGGCCGCCCGGTGTACAACGCCATCAAGCGCGAAGAGTCAGAGCACATGATCGAGACCGTGGGCAAAGAGCTGCGTGGCATGATGCCCTGGCTGGGTAAGTCCGGCAAGCTCGAGTAGCGCTGGCCTCGGCCGAGCGGGCCGCCGGCTCTGAGCGGGCGCGGCGTCTCTGGGTCAGCCGGCGGGAGCCAACGGGATCCGGTGCGGGGGGCGCTCGCCGGGTGAGGGGAAGTCCATGTTGTGGCTCACTGCTGAGCGCATGTGATTCAGCAACACCTGTGCAGCTTGGGAGAGGTCTCTGTCGTTGGAGCGGACCAGGTAAAGCTCTCGACTGAGTCTGTGCTTGAGCCTGAGAACGGCCAGGCCGTTTCGCCCCATGCCTCTGAGTGCCATGGCCGGCACTATCGAGACTGCGAGTCCGGCGCGCACCAGACCTTTGAGCGTGCCCAGACTGCCCGCGCTATAGGCCAGTTTGGGTTCGAAGCCCTCTCGTCGGCAGGCCTCGATGATCTGGTCTCTAAAGCGGTGATAGGGGGCGGGGAGCACGAAGTCATCGTTCTTCAGCTGGGTGAGCTCGACGACCGACTGGCCTGCCAACCGATGCGATGGTGAGGTTATTGCCATGAGGTGTTCAGAGCCGAGGGGGATGGCCTCCAGGGTGTGGAAGGCTCCCGTCTCGCCCACTATGGCGAAGTCCGCTGTGCCGGCAGACACCAGCTGTTGGAGTATGAGGTCGCCATTCTCGATTACGTTGACGCGCACCCGAGGGAAGACCTGATGGAACGACGCGAGCATCTCGGGAGCCAGATAGGTGGCTACGGAGGGCAGGAGGGCTACGTTGACCTCTCCAGTCTCCACGCCGGAATGATCGCGGACCATGCGCACGGCCTCGTTAGCCCGCGAGAGAAGGGATTGGGACATGGGCAGAAAGATCTCGCCTTCGGGGGTCAAAGCGATGGAGCGACCGCGCCGGATGAAGAGCTTGACGGCCAACTCTGCCTCAAGACGCTTCATCTGGTAGCTCAGCGCGGGCTGCGAGATGTGCGCCAACTCGGCGGCCTTGGTGAAACTCATAGTCTCCGCGATGGTGACGAAATGCCTGAGCTGAGCCAATTCCATGGCTAGAGCGTATCATAAAGAGATTGAATCTATAGCATCAACACATCGTATTGGACTTATAGCAAGGGCTAGACTAAAGTACGAGTCGCTGAGCACTGAACAAGCACGGTCGACGGAACCCCCCCTCCTACACCGTGGCAGGGCTGAGCAGCTTTCCCGCAGCATGGCCGACTCCCCCCCAACGGAGCCGGCTATGCTATTTTCTGGGGTAATCGTGATCGGCCCATGGCCCTACAGCGGGTGGTGTTCGGCATGCCCAATCTCAGTGCTTTGAACGGCCGGCGTCTTGTGGCGCGCGCGGGTTCCAGCCCCGGTCGCATACGGCTGTTCGCCGAACTCGGACTGGCTCTGGCGGGGATCATCTGGGGGGTCAACTTCACCCTGGTCAAGGCGGCGCTCGAGCAAATGCCGCCCGTCTACTATCTGGGTCTGAGGTTCTTAGTGGCCACGTTGGTGCTGATACCGTTCAGCATCCGGCGCGTGCGTGGGTTGGATCGTCGCGGCTGGATGTTGGGGCTCGGGCTGGGGGCCCTTCTGTTCGCCGGCTTCGTCATGCAGACGGTCGCGCTCAAGACCGTCTCGCCGGGCATCTCGGGCTTCTTGACCAGTGTCTATGTGGTGTTGGTGCCGCTGATTATTGGCTTGGTGCGAAAGCGCTGGCCCTCAGTGATGGTCTGGGTGGGCATAGCGGTGGTCATGGGCGGCATGGCGGCGCTCTCGCTCTACGGCAGGATGCAGTTTGGGTCGGGCGAGACTCTCACTGTTCTGGCCAGCGTTTTCTGGGCCCTACACATCGTGGTCGTGGGTTATGCATGCACCAAGTACGACGTCACTGCCTTGGTGCTCCTGCAGATGGGCATGTGCGCCGTGCTGTGTCTGGGCACAGGTCTCGCCTGGGAGCAGCCGACGCTGTTCCCCGGATGGGAGGCCACCGGGGTGGTGATCTGGACGGGCATCATGGGCGGGGTTGTGGCCTACTGGCTGATGGCGTTCGGCCAGAAGCATACGCCGGACACCTTGGCGACCGTGTTCATGAGCTTAGAAGCGGTCTTCGCATTGCTGAGCGGCATCATCTTGGGCTACGACACGCTTACAATGCGGAACTCGATCGGTTTTGCGCTTGTGTTCGCAGGTACCATCATGGCTCGGCTGGGCTCGCACAAGACCTCAGACCCCACTTTGGAGGCGGCGCCTCCGGGGCCTTGAGCTAGCTCATGAAGGCGGCCACCCTGGCCAGCACCTCTGGGTAGGCGGAGTCGGGCGCCGCGCCCGAAGAGCGGGGCACGAGCAGGGAGTGGTCTCCGCCCTCCACTACGAAGAGCTGCGCCGGGGCCAGCAGCGTGGGGAGCACCGGGCGCAGAAGCTCTAGGTCGCAGAAGGCGTCGCGGCTGCCCACGCAGAACAGGCTGGGCATGTCTATGTGTCTGAGGGGCTTGGTGTTTATGTGGTCTGTGCGCCCGGGCGCGTGAAGCGGGTAGCCGAGCTCCACCAGGCCTTGAGTCTGCAGGCCGTCGCCCTCGGGCCGTCGCGATACCAGCTCCGCAGCCATCCTCCCCCCCAAGGACTTGCCGCCCACGAACACAGGGGCGCCGGACGGGGCGGCTTCGGTCACCAGGTGTTCGTACGCCTGGCGAAAGGTGCCGAGCAGGGTGTCGACCGAGTCTGATGACGACTCGGCGCCGCGCTCCACATAGGGGAAGTTGAACCGGATGACGGTCGCCCCTATTGTCAGCGGCCAGTTTCTGGGCCACGTAGACGAGCAGCGGATAGTCGAGGTCGTTGTTGGCCCCGTGTGCGAGCACCAGCGCTGGGGCTCCCGGGACGGGTGTCAAGGGGGCGTCTATCTTGGCGGTGACGGTGACCGCCGCCGGGTATCTGGAGCTTGAACGTCTTGGTACTAGAGTCAGGCATGCGTTTGTCCTCCTGACGGATATGTGTAATATACGACCAGAAGCCTTAAGGGAGGGTGCTTTGGACCGAATAATCGGCAATCTCGACAAGGCCAAGCTCAAGCTTGACGAGGCCTTCTTCTATCTCGATGAGATCGAGGAACTGATACAAGAGGACGACCTCAGCGAAGCCGCGGGCTCCAAGGTCAGCCAGGCGGCCGAGAGGCTGACGAGCGAACTCTCCGCGCTCAGCAGCCGGGTGGCGGAGCTTGAGGACATACTACTCGCCCTTGCAGAGGACGATGTTGTATGATGGGGCCGCATCGATAGGAAGCCTTGCAGCGACGTGCAGTGTGCTTCATCAGCTCGTCCGCCCGTAGGTGCATCCGAACGTATGCGCTTCTAGTTACCGGTATCAGGGGAGGGCGTGATGAGCACAGCAAGGCTGTATGTCGGCAACATCTCCTACGGCACCACCCAAGAAGCACTGGAGAAGGCGTTCAGTGAGCACGGCGAGGTGACGGCCGTGAACATCATCACCGACCGCCAAACCGGGCGTCCCAAAGGGGTTCGCCTTTGTCGAGATGGCCACTCCCGAAGCGGCTGAGGCGGCGAAGGCCGCTCTCAACGGGCTCGAGATCGATGGCCGCACCATCAACGTCGACAATGCTCGCGAGCAGGAGCAGCGTCGTCCGGGCGGCTTCGGCGGTGGCGGCGGCGGTGGCCGGCTATGGCCGGGGCGGCGGTTACGGTGGCGGGGCGGCGGCTACGGTGGCGGCGGCGGCGGCTCCAGTTGGTAGCAGGCAACCCCGCTGTCTAGGTAGACTTGTCGGGGCCGCGTCACCAAGGTGACGCGGCCCCCTTTGTTCTCGTCTGTGCGTCGCGCGCGGCCGCGCGGTTTAGTCCGCGGCGACGCTTGGATACAATGAGAGGGCAGAAGTGCATCTCATCCCTGGCGCCACTGGAGGCAGGCATGCCCAGATTCGTCGGTAAGAAGACCCACTTGATCTGGTGGGAGCTACTCACTCTGGCAGTGTTGATCTTGGTGATACTGGTAGTTCTACATGTCACCGGCACGGCCGATATATTCTAGGTCCGCGGGAGGTACGAGGTTATGAGGGCTAGTGAGATCCTGGGGCGGGCGGCGGTGATCCGTGAGGGCGGACAGAAGGCGGGCAAGGTCAAGGACTTGGTCGTAGACCCCACCGGCCGGCAGATCCTAGGTTTTGTGCTTGTGGAAGGGGCGCTGAAGAAGACGCAAGTGGCTCGTTGGGCAGGACTGCAGACCATCGGCGCGGACAACGTCATCTTCAACACCACCAGCGATGTGGTCAAGGCTCGCGGGTGCTCCTGAGATCAAGACGGTGCTCGAAGGCAAGCTGCGTTTCAAGGGCCGCAAGCTGCAGACTACGGGGGGCAAAGACCTGGGGGAGATAGACGACCTGCAGTTCGATGAGCGGAGCGGAGCCGTGCAGGGCTACGAGCTCTCCGGCGGCATCTTCTCTGGTCATCACTTCCTACCCACTCCGCCGGCTATGGAAGTGGGCAAAGACATAGTCTTTGTCGCTCCCGAGATCGAAGGCACTATCCAGAAGGGCAAGGCGCCCCAGCCCAAGGACTGACCGCCCAGTGGCCCGCGAGAACGGGACTACGCCTAGGCTCGACTTGGTAGATGACAGGCCGTGCGTAGGGCGGCCTGTCGTTCCGCAGGTGGCGATCTACCACCACGGCCGCGACTGCCTTTGCCGCGCACGTCTATGGTGAGCGTATCTCCGACCACGATGTCGCTGTCCAGATAGGCCAAGCAGATCGAGCGCAGGTCGTGCTCGCCGGCGGGCAGACCGTCGAGGCCCTCGACCGATGACTTCCAATAGGGCACCATCGTGCCGCTGGTGACCCAGCCGGCGGCCCTGCCGTCACGCATCACGGGCGAGCCCGCCCGAGCTATGCCGCGCCCGGTGACTGCTACCGCTCGTATCAGGCGGGGGAGGTCGGCCTTGAGCGAGTAGTCACCGGCGGCGATCAGCCTGTAGGCCTCCTGCTGTCGTGCCAAGGCCTCACGTCCGATGAAGTCCCCCCGAGTCGCCGAGAAGCTGACTCCGTAAGCGGCCACCGGACATGAGAGCAGCGGTATCTCACGTCCGTCGGGGTCGACTCCCTGCTCGTGCCCGTAGAGGGGCAGCGCGGCCTCCAGTCTCAGGGTATCCCGCGCACCAAGGCCGATAGGCGCGGCGCCCTCCCGGAGAAACAAGTCCCAGACCACCTGGGCGTGGGCAGGCGGCGCGAAGAACTCGAAGCAAAGAGGCTCGCCCGTGTATCCGGTGCGACCCAACATCACTTCGCCTCCGGCGATGATGCCGGTAGATAGGGCGTTGCGACGCGGTTCGGGTACGGAGCCGTCCTCAAGGACCGCCGCAAGGATATCCTCAGAGGCGGGACCCTGAAGCGAGATCATCGCCAGTTGCCCGCTGACGTCTTGAAGGTCGACGCCCTCGAAGCCCAGCTGTCCGGTCAGGTGGTGCCCAGTCCTTTTCACGGTTGGAGGCATTGACCACCAGACAGGAACTCATCCTCGACGAACCGGTACAGGTAGGCGTCGTCTATAGCCGCGCCGGTCTGGTTGCAGAACAAGGGTGTAGTGCGAGCGTCCGACCGGGAGCGCAGCGGCATCGTTGGTCAGGACGCGCTGCAGGAAGCCGACGGCTTCCGGCCCCTTGACCAAGAACCGGCCCATGTGTGACACGTCGAACAGGCCCGCGCGGCTCCGGGTGGTCAGATGCTCGGCCACCACCCCAGAGGGGTAGTTGATGGGCATCTCCCAGCCGGCGAAGTCGACCATCCGGGCGCCCAGGGCGACATGTCGCTCGTAGAACGGAGTCCGGCGGGGGCCGCCCGCAACGGTCACCCTTCTCGTCCCGAGAGCAGGTCTACCGCTGCCTTGATGTGAGCAGGCGACGTGCCACAGCAGCCGCCCACCAGACGGGCGCCTGCCTCCGCGCAGGCCCGGAGGCCTTCGGCGAAGTCGGCGGGTGACATGCCGTAAGTGGGGCGCATATCGACCAACTGCACCTTGCCCGCGTTGGGTTGGGCGATGATGGGTACGTCTGTGGCCTCGCGCATGAACGCGACGATCTGAGCGATCTCGAGGGGGTCCAGTTCGCCGCAGTTGGCACCTACGGCACAAGCACCGGCTTCAGCCAGCTTGGCGGCGCAGTCGCGAGCAGTGTCTCCCATGATGGTGCGTCCACCGTTGGCGACGGTCTTCAGACTCACCGAGGCGAGTACGGGCAGGCTGCTGGCCTCTCGCACCGCACGTACCGCGCACAGGGCCTCACGCAGGTCGGTCATGGTCTCGATTATGAAGCCGTCTACGCCGCCCTCGGCCAGCATGGAGGCCTGCTCGTCTGAACGCGGCGGCAGCATCGTCCTCAGCGAGCGGGCCATAAGGCTTGAGAAGCTTGCCGGTGGAGCTGATGTCGCCCAGCACGAACTGCCCCGGCAGGGCGGCCTGCTTGGCCAGCCTCGCGCCGGCCAGGTTGACCTCGCGCACGTCCACGGCCACGCTGTGGGCCGCAAGATTGACCTGGTTCATGGTCAGCGTGTTGGTGATAAGCAGGTCTAGTCCGCAGGCTGCGTACTTCTGGTGAACAGCCAGTACGGCTTCCGGATGGGTGACGCAGTTCTGTCCGCCCATCTCGAGTCCCATGTCGCCCAACTGGGTGCCCATGGCCCCATCGAGGTAGATGGTCTTGCGCTCGCTGTTCAGAAGATCCAGCAGGGTCATCGCGGCTCCGTTCTCTCGTCTCCAGAGCCATTATGCCGCAATCTTCCGCGCGGTGACCGCCGGGCTAGCTCCCCGAGGCCTCGAAGCGCATGGCTTCCATGTAGCGCCGCTGGAAGTCGGCGGCCGAAGCCAACTCGACGTACTCCACCGCCTCCGCCGCCCATTCGGCCTCGCGTCGCTTCGCCAGGGCGAGCAGGGCGAGCAGGGCGCCATCGCCGGCAGCGTTGCCCACCGAAGTCACCCGGTCGGGCTCGCAGGCGGGCAGCATGCCGATGGCCAATGCGGCGTCAGTGTCTATGTAGCTGCCGAAAGCGCCGGCCAGCACCACTTTGTCGGGCTTCTGTGCCCCGTACTCGCTCAGCAGGGTCTCCGCCCCGGCGCGCAGCGCGGCCTTGCCCAGCTGGAGCGCGCGGATGTCTCTCAGCGAAACGGTGATGGGATTGCCGGTAGCCGACTGCTCGGCGGTGGCCAGCACCAACTTGCGGGGGCGGCCATCTTCAAAGCACGACACGTTCGCCCGCGACATCGGGGGAGAACCCACCGTCGGGTCGTATCACGCCACACTCGAGCATCTCGGCCGCGGCCTCGATGATGCCCGACCCACAGATCCCCCGGGCCTTCACCTGGTCTGCCGGCAGTTGGTCGCTCCAGAGCTCTTTGCCTATGACCTTGAAGCGCACCTGCAGGGTCTCGGGGTCTATGCGCACCCGCTCTATGGCCCCGGGGGCGGCGCGCATGCCGTGCTCGATGTGGGCGCCCTCGAAGGCCGGCCCGGTGGCGCAGGAGGCCGAGAGCATGCGCGTGCGATCGCCCAGCACCAACTCGCCGTTGGTGCCCACATCTATGAGAAGGGTCAGCTCGTCTTGACGGTAGGGCTCCTCGGCGATTATGACCGCCACGTTGTCGGCTCCGACGAAGCCCGCCTCGTTGGGCAGGGCGTACAGACGGCACGAGGGATGCAGGTGCAGCCCCAGCGCGGAGGCAGTGGTCTCGACGGCCGCCTTGACCGCCGGCTCGAAGGGCGCGCGGCGCAGGGGGGTGGTGTCTAGCCCCAGGAACAGGTGGTGGATGGCCGTGTTGCCCACCATGACCACGTCGTAGATGTCTCTGACGTCGGTGTCGCTGTGCTGCGCGGCCCGCTGCGCGAGGCGGTCGACCTCGGCCACCACCTTCTGCTGCAACTCAGCGGCCCCTGTGGGCGTGGTGAGCGGCGTACTGCAGCCTGGCGATTATGTCGTCGCCGTAGGCCACTTGAGGGTTGAGGGCGGCTTCGGTGGCGATGATCTCGCCGGTGGTGAGGTCGGCCAGGTAGGCGGCGATGGTGGTGGTGCCCACGTCCAGGGCCAGACCGGGCACTCTGCCCGGAGCCGACGCCGGGCGGACATCGAGGACTGCGCCGCCGGGCGCGCCCGGGGCGGTCGGCGTGGCAGCACCTGCGGCGTCCGTGGCGGTCGGCGCCGCGCCCTCAGCGGCAGCCCGACCTTGCCAGACCACCGCGACCAGCGCTGCCGGCGGCCCGCTGGTGAGGTGTGCCCAGGCTTCTGCCGCGGTGGACTCGACTGTGAGTCCGGTCAGACCGTGCTGCTGAGCGAGCGCGGCAGTCAGGTCGGCGACAGTCCCCGGTTCGCGGGCGGCGCCGGTTTCGCCGGCGCCCGCGCTCGCAGGAGGGTCGATGACGTAGGTCCGCACGGCCGGGTCGAGCGCTCTGGCCCGCTCGCGCGCGTGTTTCGCCCCCACCTGGGAGTCTCGACGGCTCTCTTCGGGCACGTGGACTCGCGCGTCACCCAGCAAGCGCGTCTGACAGGCCAGACGCAGTCCGGCAGCCAGCGACTCTGCGCTCAGCAGCCTCAGTTCGGTCTGGGTCGGCGGGGTGACCGGGCCGGACTGAACACGTACTCGGCACTTGCCACAACTACCCTTGCCTCCGCAGGAGGACTCGATCTCGACCCCAGCGCGCCAGGCGATGGTCATGAGGTCCTCGTCGTGGCCGGCCTCTTCTCTCCGGCCGGCCGGCTCGAAAGTCACGACATAGCGTGGGCTGTCTGCGGGTTCTTGCGTCTTCACTCCAGTCGACTCCCAAACGAGTGGCTTCCTCTGGGAGCTGCTCGGTGAGGAGCTTGAAGTCGGAATACTGGGCGAGAGTGTTGAAACCTGCCACGAGATTGGCGAACTCCAAGTCGAGGCCTGAGTAGTGGCTCCAGAGAGCGTCGTAGCTTGTGTACCACGGCATGCTCGGCCAGACGTCTGCATGCCCGACCACTCGAGCGAGTCTACTGTCGCCTTGTCGGTGTCGCTAAGAGCCTCACGTTGAAGTCCCAGGGCGACAAGCTCTTGGATGGCGTCCTCCTTCATCTGCTCCACTCGGTCGCGCACCGCTGAGGCCTCCGGCCGGCCCTCTAACAGAGCGACGAGTGACTGCATCGACTGCGACCAGGTGTTGACGATCTCGTTGGCCAGCTTCTCCGGGTCGCCATCTGCCGGCACGTCGGAGGCGGTCCCACCGGGGGAGGCCGAGCCGCAGGCGATGAGAAGTAGGCATAGGCCTGTAAGGAGCGCTGTAAGCAGGATGCGGATCTTCTTCATGGCTGCTTCTCCTTGAGTGCCTCTGTGGTGGTAGTGGCAGGGGCCTGTTGAGCGACTACACCGTAGCGATATTTCAGGGCAAGTATCTTGAGCACGGCCTCGTCCAGCCGGTCACCGCTGACCTTGCCCTGCTCGATGGCAGCGACCAGGGCATCCAAGAGCGCCTTGGAGTCGGCTTCGGCCTCGGTGACTATCAGCAGATCGCACCCCGCGTTGAGTGCAGCCACCACGGCCAAGGCCTCAGCGCTGATGCGCCTCTCTTTGGCGTCTTGCCCGGGGAGTTCGGTCTGGGTCGAGTTGCTCTTCACGCTGTCCAGAACAGCGGCCATGGAGAGGTCGTCGGTGACCACCAGGCCTTGGTAACCGATCTCGTCCCGCAACAGGCCGGTCACCACCGCCGGGGATATTGATGCCGGCTGGGTCTCGTCATAGGCCTTGGCCACTATGTGCGCCATCATGACTCCCTCGGCGCCGGCGGCCATGGCAGCGCGGAACGGGGGCAGGTGGACGGTCTCGAACTCCTGCCTGGTAGCATCAGACACGGCCGCGTTGTGGTGAGTGTCACCCGGGGCGCTGCCGTGACCCGGAAAGTGCTTGACCACAAGAATGATGCCCTGGCCCTGGGCCGCCTGCACCACGGCGGCGACATAAGATGAGACCACCTCCGGGTCGCCGGAGTAGGTCCGGGAGAAGAGAAACGACTTCTTGTCGCCCACCACGTCGGCCACGGGGGCGAGGTTCATGTTCACGCCCAAGGCAAGGAGGCCGTGCGCCGTCCTTCTGGCGAGGTCGGCCGCCTCTTCGGGCGTGGACTCGGTGCCGAGCTTTCTGGCCGACGGTACCGACGGCACGCCCTCTTTGACGCGCTGCACCGTCCCACCCTCTTGGTCGACCGCCATGAAGAGGCCGACCGGTGAGCCGGTGGCGGCGGCTGCCTGCTGCAGCGCGGCCGTCAAAGCCGTCAGCTGTGCGGCCCCGGAGAAGTTGTAGTTGAGTATCAAGAGACCCCCGGGGGGGCCGGCCGCCACCAGGTCGGCAGTCACCGATCTCAACGACTGGCCCGAGAAGGCGAACATCAGTACCTGGGCGGCCTTCTGGCGTACCGTCATGGTACTTATGGCGACCTGGGCCGGGGAGAGAGTGGTGGTAGTGGCCAGGGCGGGGTCTAGAGCGAGGTCGCCGGTCGCGGTGCCGTCGGAGGCACCCAACGCCGTCTGCGGTAACGTTGCTCCCTCCGCTGAAATCGTTGTCATCTGGAGACCGTCACGTGGCAGGTGGATCGGTGGGCAGGCGCGCGCCATTCTGTCGCCAATACAGATACACGGGTATACCCAGCGCCAGCAACGCCGTTCCTCGCAGCGCGTTGCCGGGATTCGTCGTCACTGAACCGATCGTGACATATCCCGCCGCACCGATGAATACAAGCGTGGTATACGGATGCCACGGAACACTGGTGGCAGCGAATGCGACTCCTTTCCGCGTGTCGCGCGCGCGCGAAACGAAAATCGACGCCGCCGTCAGTCCAAAAAAGATCCAGTCGGCAAACACCACATAGTCCAACAGATCACCGTATGTGCCGCTCAACATCAACACGATGGCGACCACCGCTTGTCCAATGAGCGCCCAAACCGGTGTTCGCGTACGCGGATGCAGTGCCGCCATCCGGCGAAAGAACAGGCCGTCTGCCGCCATCGCCTGAAACACCCGCGATGACAACGGAATCCACATGCTGAGAAACCCCACCGTCGAAATGATGATGCCCAGTGCAATCAACGTGCGCCCGATCGGACCGAGGTAGACAAACATGGTGTCAGCCGCTGGCGCGTGACTGGCGGCCAACCCCTGGACACCGAGCGCCCGCAAATATGCGAGATTGATTTAACAAATACGTCGCAGACACGATCAATACGCCGCCGATTAATGCCCGCGGCAGGGTCCGCGTCGGACTGATCAACTCTTCCGCCACGGCGTTGGTCTGCTGCCAACCGCCGAACGAGAACAACACCGGCACCAGCGCGGCCCCCATCGCCACAATGGTCGCGATGCTCCCCGTCGGCCTAGCGAGTGCAGCTGCGGTCACGGTGGATGCCGGCAGCACATGCTGTGGCGTCAACATCAACACGACCAGCACGAGCATGGCGATGGCCGACAGCTTCAATACCGTCAGGATGTTTCCGGTGGTCGCACCCACCTGCACTCCCATGATATTCAACACGGTCAACACGGCGACGATAGCGATCGCGAGCGGCGAAATCGTGGAACCCGACCAGCCGAGCAACGAGGCGATATAACCGGCGCCGGTCATCGCCACAGCGGCAATCGCGCCTGTGCCGATCATCAGGAATAGTGCCCATCCGTACAGAAATGCGGGCGATGGTTCCCAGGCTTCCCGTAAATAGACGTAGGTACCGCCGGCCCGCGGTCGTCGCGCACCCAATTCCGCGTAGATAAATCCGCCGATGATCGCGACCACGGCGCCGATTCCCCAGGCCGCCAACGTCAACGACGCCGACCCGACACGCTGGGCGACGACGGCTGGAGACAGGAAGATCCCCGCTCCGGATCATCCCGCCAACCACCAGCATCGTGCCCGAGAAGGTACCCAATCGCGGCGCATAGCCAACGGTGGCCTCATGGCGCGTGTCCAACGAAGAGTTCGAAACCATCGGCCCAAAGTGCACCGTATACATTACAAGCGCCACTGCGGTGGTCGCCAAACGGTCGCTTGGCCGCTTTGATGCTCTTCTGTCGCCAAACTGCTCGTCCTCCTGCCGACTTGCCCATGCCTATCCTTGCACGAATTCGCCTGTTCGCGGCGTGTGCGTTGTTGCTGCCGCTGACCGTGCCGCCCCTCTTTTGCCCAAACCGCAAAGACCGGGCGCATACCTTTCGAGAAGTTCACACTGCCCAACGGTCTCGAAATCCATCTGCACATCGACCGCTCGGTGCCGATTGTCGCGGTAAACAGCTGGTACAAGGTCGGTTCCGGCGACGAGAAGCCGGGGCGCACCGGCTTTGCGCACCTGTTTGAGCACATCATGTTCATGGGCTCCGAACATGTGCCGGTTGGCAAGTTCGATGAATGGTTGGAAGCGGCGGGCGCCAACAACAACGGTTCGACCAACAACGACCGGACCAACTATTACGAGACGGGTCCATCAAACGCGCTGCCGCTGATGCTGTGGCTCGACGCCGATCGCATGGGTTGGCTGTTGCCCACCATGGATCAGGCGAAGCTGGATCTGCAACGCGATGTCGTGAAAAACGAACGGCGCCAAAATACCGACAACGTACCATACGGGCGCGCGTACGAAACCATCCTGCCGGTGCTCTTTCCCGCCGATCACCCGTATTCATGGCCCGTCATCGGTTCATTGGCCGATTTGGGCGCGGCAAAACTTGACGACGTGAAGGAATTCTTCCGGCAGAACTACGCCCCCAACAACGCGAGCATCGCCATTGCCGGCGATTTCAATGCCGACTCGGCGAAAGCATGGGCGCGCAAGTATTTCGGGCCGATTCCGCGCAACGCCGTCGCGCCGGCGAGACCCACGGTGCCGGTGGTCACTATCAGGAAGGACACCGCTCTGGTGCTCGAAGACCGCGTGCAGCTGCCCCGACTGTATTTCGTGTGGCATGGCGTGAAAGCCCTCAACGCCGATGAAGCCGCGCTTGATGACTTCAGCCGAAATTCTGGCCGGCGAAAGACTCCCCCGACTCTACCGCACGTTGGTCTACGACAAGCAATTGTCGCAGGATGTCAACATGGGCAACGTTGCCAACAAACTTGATGGCATGATCTTCTTCAGCAGCACGGCCAAGCCGGGCATTCAACCGAGACAGATTGCGGCCGAGTTCAACGCCGCCATTGCCGACATCGCCACCAACGGCATCACCGAACGGGAACTCACCCGCGTCAAGAACGGCGTGCGCGCATCACTGCTGGATCAATTGTCGTCGGTGCTGGGCAAGGCCGATCGTCTGAACTACTACAACTACTTCGCCGGCACGCCCGACTATATCGACCAGGATCTCGCGCGCTATGAGCAATTGACGGTCGCCGACGTGCAGCGCGTGGCCCGCCAATATGTGCAGGCGCCGCACAAGATCATCCTCACCGTCGTGCCCGATGGCAAACGCGACATGGCTATGACAATCGGAGGTGCCAACTGATGCGAACCCAGTCACGTTTTTCTGCGCAGGCATGCAGTGCGTTGATCGCCACGACGGTACTTGGGACTGCTGCGCTGGCACAAGCCAAACCGGCGGCCACGGTGCCGCCGTCGCTGGCCGCGCCCAAGGCGCTGACGCTGCCGTCTATCGTCGAGCGCACATTGCCGAACGGGCTGCGGATCATCGTCGTTGAGCATCACGAATTGCCGCTGGTGGATGTCACGGTAGTGATGCGGACCGGCTCCGAGGCCGACCCGCAAGGCAAAACCGGTCTCGCGACACTGACCGCCGGCCTCCTCACCGATGGTGCCGGAACGCGCGACGCCACGGCCATGGCCGAGGAGATCGGATACCTTGCCGTCCGCTTGTTCTCCGGCGCGGGTTTTGACCAGAGCACAGTGACACTGCACGCCACCAAGGCCACGCTCGACAGTGCCATGACATTGCTCAGCGATGTCGTGTTGCGCCCGACATTTGCAGCGGCCGATTTCGCACGGCAGAAGAGCTCCCGGCTGACAAGTCTGTTGCAGGAAATCGACCGTGGTCCGGCGCTCGCCGATCGGGCCTTCAACGCGATCGTGTTTGGCGACAAGCATCCGTACGGTCACTCCGCCAGCGGAACCAAGGACGACGTGCAGAGCATCACACGCGAAGACGTGCAGCACTTCTGGAGCACATGGTACCGCCCCAACAACGCCACGGTCATTGTGGTCGGCGACCTGACGGTCAATGACGCCGTGCAGCGCGTGACCCGCGCCTTCATGCGTAGCGCGCCGCGTTGCCCACGGTGGCCGCCGGCCAGGTTGGCGCCGGCGGCGGCGACCACGATTTACATCGTCGACAAACCCAAGGCGCCGCAAACGTCGTTTCGTATCGGTGGGCTCGGTGTCGCGCGTAGCACCAAAGACTACTACCCCATCATGGTCATGAACACGGCGTTGGGGGGGTCGTTCGCCAGCCGGTTGAATCAGAATCTGCGCGAAACCAAAGGCTATACCTACGGCGCCGGATCCGGATTCGCGATGCGGCGTGAACCGGGCGCATTTACCGCGCGCGGCGAGATCGTTGCCGCGAAAACCGACTCGGCGTTGATCGAGTTCATGAAGGAATTGAGCAATATCCGCGAGCCGATGTCGGCGGTCGAACTGGCGAAGACCAAACGCTATCTGCAATTGGGTTATGCGGAACGGTTTGAATCGACCGGGGATATCGCGCAACAGATTGCGTCGCTCGTTACCCACCGGCATGCCCTTGACATCGCTCAACGCATTCAATGCCGGCATCGGTACCGTCACTGCGGCTGACGTGCAGCGCGTCGCCCGCCAATACATCGACCCGTCGAAATTGGCGATCGTCGTGTCCGGCAGCCGGGCCACGATCGAACCGGCGCTCAAGGCGCTCAAGATTGCCCCGGTGGAGATTCGCGATGCCGCCGGGCAACGCGTCGTACGCCCATGAACACGAATACCCGTTCCGATCACGCCGCCTACACGGTCAACGCCATGGCCGGTGCCGTGGCGGTGGCCAGTGGTTCGTCGCACGCGGTCATTGCGCAGGCGCAAACCGCAACGCCCCGCACCGGCATGATTGTCAGTACCACGTGGCTGGCCGGACACATCCGCGATGCGAATCTTGTCGTGTTGCACGTTGGCAATCGTGCCGGCAGCGCGACAGCGGCCATATCGCCGGCGCGCGATTGGTGACGTTAAACGATGTCTCGCTGCCGATGGTACCGGGGGGTCTGACACTGCAGATGGCCGATCCCGCCGCACTGCTCGCGTGGGCCCGTGCCCAGGGTATCGGTGATCAAACGCGCGTTGTGGTCGTGCCTCATGACGGATCGCTGCAATCGGCAGCACGGGTCGTGCTGTCGCTTGCCGTCATCGGCGCCCTCGATCGCACATCGCTGCTGGACGGATCATTTCGGCCTGGAAATCCGAAGGCAACGCGGTGTCGACATCGGCGCCGGGCGCGGCACCCGCCGTCACGTTTACGCCACGTCCGGCATCAGCCCTCATCGCCACACTGGCCGACGTGGAGTCCCTGACGCAATCCCAAGCGGCAACAATCATCGATGCCCGACTCCCCCCGCTTTTACAACGGCGACGGCGGTGGCTATCCGCGGGCCGGACACATTCCGACGGCCGTCAACGTGCCGTATTCGACGCTGAGCACCAATGGCTTCCTGAAGCCCACGTCAGAGTTACGCGCCCTGTTGACCGCTGCTGGAGTCGCAAGCGGCAAGCCGGTCGTGACCTATTGTCACATTGGACAGCAGGCCAGCATGGCGTGAGTACTGTCGCCACATTCCTCGGCTACAGCGCCAAACTGTTCGACGGTTCGTTTCAAGAGTGGAGTGGTACGGAACGATTACGGTCATCGGTCCACCGGGCGCGCTGCGGTAGAACACCATTTTCACCGGCAGCGATTCAGCCTCCGGTCGATTCCGCCGTCACACAGCATATGACCAGATCGTCCGGCGTCCTGATCGCACTGGCGTTGGTATCCGGCACACGTCCGCTCGCCGCGCCGCCACTCGCTGCGCAACGGCTGGACAGCACTGCATTTGCCGCAGCCGACGCGTATGTCGCCCGCACCAATGGACAAGCGGTGCTCGTAATGCATCGCGGCATCATCGTGCACGAGAAGTATATGCGCGGCGGCAGTGTATCGACGCGACAAATGCTGGCGAGCGGCAGCAAGAGTTTCGTCGGCGTGGCCGCCGTTGCTGCAGTCGCCGACGGATTGATTCGACTTGACGCTCCCCGTGGCGACGTACCTTCCGGAGTGGAACGGCGACGCCCGTAAAGCCCGCGTGACCGTTCGTCAGCTGCTCTCGCTGGAAAGCGGCGTGGCCACCGGCAACATGGGAACGGGGTGCGGCGGTCGGGGGGCCACCTGGACCGATGCCATTGCCGCCCCCGCCGTCGCTGATGCCGGCACCACATTTGCTTATGGCCCATTTCCGTTTATCACCATGGGCGCGGCTCTCGAACGCGTGCGGCACGGCGAATGGCTCGACATACCTGATCAACGCATTCTGAAGCCGTTGGGTGTGACAGTGGAATGGCGCGCCAAGTGCGGCGACGGCAAGCCGCAACTCGCCGGTGGAGCCGCCATGACCGCCCGCGACTGGGCAACGTTTGGTGAGTTTATCCGTCGTGGCGGTGTGCATGATGTAACAAAACACCTCCTCCCCGATTCCCTCGTGCAACAGCTGTTCCGGCCTTCCACCAGCAATCCCAGCTCGGCATGTCGTGGTGGCTGCGCGATGCAACCGCACAGAATAATCCTGCCGGCGGACCGGAAGGTTCGAGTTCCGGTCGTTTCCCCCGTCGTGCACGGCGCCAAGGCAGCACCCGGCGTCGGACCGGGACACCGGACTGGATTCCCCGCGATTTGGTGCTTGCAGCCGGCGCCGGTGATCAGCGCCTGTACATCGTCCCGTCGCAGGAATTGGTCATTGTGCGTCTGGGGCCCGTTCGCTCCCGCGGGACCTTCAATGATGTGGATTTTCTGGCCACACTTCTGCAGCCCCAACGTCGCTGACGCTTGGACCGGATGATCACACGGGGATACCTTTAGGCGATCGCTGCGATTCGTCTCTGGCCCGTATGGGAGCTCGGTGTGCCCGCTGATACGTCTACAACTCACGCAACTGCCACACGGCCCTTGGTCGGCGTCGTGATGGGCAGTGCGAGTGACTACGAAACTCTGGCTCCTGCCCTGCGAGATACTCGCGGAACTGGGAATCCCCTACGAGGCGCAGGTGGTCTCGGCGCACCGCACGCCGGACCGGCTGTTTGAGTATGCCGAAACCGCACAACAGCGCGGCATCCGCGCCATTATCGCCGGTGCAGGCGGCGCGGCCCATTTGCCGGGAATGCTGGCCTCAAAGACACTGGTGCCGGTACTCGGTGTTCCGGTGAACGCCACGTCTCTTAACGGCCTTGACGCATTGCTGAGCATTGTCCAAATGCCGGCCGGTGTTCCGGTAGCCACCTTCGCCATCGGGAAGCCCGGCGCCGCGAATGCCGCGCTGTTTGCTGCACAGTTGCTGTGCCGCCTGCAATCCGGCGTTAGGTGCCGCGCTTGCTGCTCGGCGCGCCCGGAAGGCCACCGAAGCACTCGCCCGCCCGTTGCCCGCCCCGAACGCCATTCAGCCGTGAACGAAGGCCCAATACTTCCCGGCGCGACAATCGGGTTTCTTGGTGGCGGTCAACTGGGCCGCATGACTGCGTATGCAGCCCGCTCCATGGGGTACGACATTCAAGTGCTGGACCCCGATGCCGCCTGTGCCGCGCGCCCTGTGGCATCGCGCACCATCACCGCGGGCTTTGACGATGTTGATGCGGCGATCGAATTGGCGAAACAATGCGACGTTGTCGCGTTGGAGATCGAGCAGATTCACC
>CAVVEI010000019.1:0-109578 GCA_963747275.1 uncultured Actinomycetes bacterium | reverse complement strand
CGTCACCTTGCTGGGCCTGTCCGTCGTCCTCGTGGTCGCGCTGTACTTCCTGTTCAGCCTGTTCCTCGAGAACACCACCATCCCTTACGCCTACGAGATCGCCGCCGCGTTCATGGGGGCGCTGGTGACCGTGGTCATCACCATGGTCCCGCTCAACCGCCAGTCCGAGGTCGAGACACCGTGGTCGCTCGTATCGCAACGACATCTCGGCCACCGAGTCTGCACTTGGCGGCCGGATGCTTCGTCCTCAGTCGCGTCCGTAGCTCTGCTACGCCCGCTCCCTGCGTCCTTGCCTCCGGCGTGCCAATCGCAGCCTGTCGGCGAGAGGTCATTGCGACACGGCTCCTAGGAGCGCAACGTCGAGCTGCTCAAGCAGAAGATCGCCGTCTACGCCGGGCTCATGGACCGGCTGGAGGCCATCATGCTCAAAGGCGAGGTCTCGCTGGAGGATGAGATCGCCGTCCAGATGCTCAACCTGCGCCTCTCGTTGTTCGCCAGCACCGACGTCCTCAGAAGTTCAACGAGTTCGCCCGCCAGTTCTCGCTCGTGGCCGCCGATAGAAAGGTCACCGGCAAGGAGCGCGCCGAGCTGATGGATGTGCTCGGGCAGCTCTCCACCACCATCCGCCACGACCTCGCCAGCCAGGAGGACCGCCGCCTCGAGAAGCGCCGCTTCAGCGAAGAGGACCTCAAGAACCTGGTCATGAGCAACGTGAACAGCCTCTTCGGCAACACCACCCCCAAGCGCTTCCTGGAGTCGTTCAGCACCGAGACGCGCGGGCTGCTCTCCCGCCTGACCCGCCGCCGGCGGGGCGCGGGCACGCCTCCTGACCGCTAGGCGCCAAGCTCCACCTTTGGTCTGATGCGCAGCCCCGCGCGCCGGCGCTATCGTGCTCGCATCAACGGGCCGGAAGGCCTTGGCTAGACGAAAGGAGATGGGCAGGTGGCGCGTTGCGCGGTCAGGCCAGAGGGCTATACTGGAAGCGGCATTGCGACCGCGAAAGGACTGGCCATGCAGCGCATGACGCTGGATCGCATCATCGCCGACCCGACTGTGATGGGGGGGAAGCCCTGCGTCAAGGGTACTCGCGTGACCGTTGGCACCATCGTGGGCCTGGTCTCTGCCGGGCACGACACTGAGAAGATCCTTGCCGCCTACCCCTATCTCGCAAAGGAAGACGTTGCTGAGGCGCTGGCCTACGCAGCCTGGCGCTCGGAAGAGCGCGAAGTCGACCTTGCACACACATGAGGATAGTGGTCGATGTCAATCTTGCCCCTGCGTGGGCAGATCGACTGACGACCGCAGGGCATGAGGCAAAGCACTGGTCGCAAATCGGCGCTCTCGGCGCGAAAGACTGCGAGATCCTCGCCTGGGCGGTAGAACACAGTGCCGTGGTGCTGACTTGTGATCTCGATTTCGGGGCCATTCTGGCCGCGTCCCAGGCTCACACTCCCAGTGTGCTGCAGATCAGGGCTCGAGACGTCATGCCCGCGACAATGGGCGAGCGCGTTGTGCGTGTCTTGGAGGCTCTCACGGCTGAACTTGAACAGGGAGCCATCGTATCCATCGACCTCGACCTGGCCAGGGTGCGCGTTCTTCCGCTGGGCGGCCGCGAGTCGTCTGCGCCGGCAGAAAATGCACATTGCCTGAGCGGCCCGAAGCGAGCTCGTTCGGTTGCATGCCTCTTGAGGCACACTGCGGCAAGCTGGCCCTGACGTCCACCACCAGGAACCGTGCGGCATGAGCCTCGACACCAGGCGTTACAATGCAGTCATGGAGACGAAGCGCTTCATCTACTACGAAGAGGATGGCGTGCTGGTCGGCTGGCTGGAGGAGTACCCGGACTACCGGACTCAGGGCGAGACCATGGACGAGCTCCGGGCCAATCTTCTCGACCTCTACCACGACCTCACCTCCGGCGGCATACCCTGCGTGCACAAGGTCGGTGAACTGAGCATCGCGTGAAACGCACCGACTTGGCCATGCGGCTGCTCGAGCGCTGGATCGCGTCATCGCTCGATCCGACCGCGATGGGCGGCAAGCACGACTGGTATCAGAGACCCTGGGCACCAGAGTCAGCCAGCCTGTGCCTCGTCGTCGACGAGATCGCCGACACCTCTACCGCCGAGCACATCCTCAAGATGACTCAGCTAGCGCGCTCATGCGGAAGGGCTGGGCTCGGGTCACGCGCTGGATGGCCGCGCCGGCGGGTTAAGGTCGCGGTCTGTTCGGTGGCGCTCAAGCTCCTAACTGAGTCCCGTCCACCCCGTCCTGCGTCCAAGCTCATCGAGGCCGTCCCGCAAGTGCCGGTCTTATCAACAGTGATAACATGACCGATGGAACGGAGTACGGCTGGGCGAGAAGCGAGTCAGAGGCTATGTGTTCCGCACCTACGTCGGTGACCATCCGCCCTTGCACGTCCACGTGTTCCGCAAAGGGCAGCAACTCGGGCGCTGGGACATCGAGCATCAACTGGCGATGGACGACCTCGTCGTCACCAATAGGCTTGCGCAGGCGCTGAGAGAGGCCGGATACATGGTCTGCGAGGAGGATTGATGGCTACATCGTCCGAGACGAGACTGGCCGCTGTGGCCTACGTGGACGCGCTGGCGGCTTTGGCCGTGAAGTTCGTTGACGGACGTGTCTACGCGGTGGCGTTGACCGACCTGGAGGGCGTGGACGACAGCCCAGTCGAGCGGGTGTCGCTGAGCTCCGATGGGTACGCCGCTCTTCTGGAGCAACGCTCCGGCAACCGCATCGAGATCCCCTGGGACGTGGTGCTCTACCACGCCGAGCCGGAGTACGCCTTCTACGGCCAACGGGACTCAGATGAACGAAGCACGGGCGAAGCCATCGGCGAGCACATCCGCGCAGAGCGCCTGAAGCGGTCTTGGACTCTAGAGAAGCTGGGCCGGCTCACGGGGCTCAAGGTCCCCAACTTGTCGCGGCTGGAGAACGGCAGACACCTGCCGTCGCTGGAGACGTTGGAGAAGGTCGCCGACGCCTTCGGCATGCCTGTGGCTGCGCTGGTGGTCGCCGGCGCACGGCGGGAGTGTCGAGCTAGACTGCAGTCGTGGGTTCGCATTGCTTTGTACGGCTATGCGCCGTACACTGCACGGGGAACACGAGCGGACCTGAGGGGAAGAGAAATGGCCCAGCCGGTGCTCAACGCCTGAAGATGACGCATCGATCGCCGAGTCGGCCCCGAGCGGGGAGCCGGCCTCCAGAGAGGCACGCCTGGAGATCCGTCTCACGCGTGAGCAGAAGGCGCTGGTGGTCCGCGCCGCGGCGGCGCAGGGCGCGTCGGTGGCCGAGTTCGTGCGCCGGGCGGTGCAAGACTCGGCCGTGCAGACCGTCACGGAGCATGAGGTGCTGAGGCTCTGCGTGCAAGATCAGCAGGCCTTTGCGGCTGCGCTGCTGAGCCCCCGGGAGCCCGGCGAGAGGCTGAAGGCGGCTCGCGATGCCTATCGGGAGCGGGTCGGGTCCTAGTTGGCAGGTCGCTCGGGTGCGCAAGTACCAGATCGAGGCGCTGGCCCCCGGACATGACCGGCGCGGGTTCTCTTGCGGCATTCGCGACCTGGACACGTACCTGCGCGAACGAGCGGGCCAGGACGCGAAGCGGCACGTGGCGGCCACCTTCGTAGCTACTGCGAGACTCCCCGATCGTGCTGGGGTACTACACGCTCTCTCAGCAGGTCATCAGTCTCGGTGATATCCCGGCGGTGCTCGCCAAGAAGCTACCCAGGTACCCTCTGCTGCCCGCGACGCTAGTGGGGCGTCTCGCGGTCGATAGCCGGCGCCAAGGCGAGGGTCTGGGCTCACTGCTTCTCATGGACGCGCTTCATCGGAGTTGGCAGGCGGCTAAGGCGGTGGCCTCCTATGCGGTGCGGGTGGACGCGACGGACGAGCAGGCCAGGGACTTCTATCTGCGGCACGACTTCTTACCCTTCCCATGTGAAAGGCTGAAGCTGTTCTTCCCGATGGCGGATCTCGACCGGTTGTTCGCTGAGGCAGTAGTCTGGGCTGCGTCTACCAAGAGCTGGGGAGCCACCCAGTTCTCGACCCTCAGACCGGGATAACCTGCGAAATCGGCCTCGTTGTTGGTGACGAGCGTCACGTCGAGTGCGACGGCGTGGGCGGCGATGAGCTTGTCCAGCGCGTCACGGTTCCTGTTGCGAGTGGCCAGGCGGATCGGGCCGTAGGCGCGTGCGGCTGCTTGATCGAAGGGCGCGGGCGGGATGTCCTGGGTCAATTGGTCGAGCGCCCTCCGGTTCCGGTGCTCGTTCTCGCCTGAGCAACTGACGCCGTATTCGAGCTCGGCCAGGGTCACTGCCGACATCACCACCTCGCCCACGTAGCACTGGGCGAAGCGGGCCGCTACCTCCGCCGGTTGGTGCTTCATCAGGTAGATGCACATGTTGGTGTCGAGAAGGTAGCGCGGTGTCATAGCCCGTCTCGCTCGGCCTCGACGTTCGCTTCTCGGCCCGCGGCCATGAAGTCGTCTGAGAACTGACCGAACTTGGCCAGCGCACCCTCCAGCGAGCGACGAGCGGGGCGGATGCGCAACTCGTCACCGACACGCTCGATCTCGACGTCCAGATCCGACCGTTCGTAGGCCAGCTCGGCGGGGATGCGCACGGCTTGGGAGTTGCCGTTCTTGAAGATCCTGGTGGTGGCCATTCCAAGGGCTCCTTGTGTGTACACGTACATCCTACCCCTCTCGCTGGGGCGCGTCAACAACAGGCCCACGGTAGTGCGCGCCATAGCAAAGCACCGTAGGTCCTTGGTTTGACGCCCTTCTCCTCCGCGAATGGCAGTATTCCTATCGCGCCACCGCGCTTTCGATGACCACGTTGGTGGCACATTGGTCTTGACGGCAACATCATATGACGTATAGTGGAGGCATTGATGGGTCTCCTTCGACTCGAATGTGGCGGGGTAAGGATCGAGATATGGGAGGTTGATCACGGGCCTCCGCATTGTCACGTGAGTGGGCTGGATCAGACGACCAGTGAGCGCACAGATCAGTTCTGAAGCCAGCCCTATCGCCCACACCGAGTTCGCGAGAGTTACCGAGGCGAAGTTCCTTGAACTCGACGCGGTGCTCTACGTGCGCTTCCGTGACGGACTTGAGAGAGCGGTCCCTTGGACGAGCCTCCCTTTCGCTCGTGCGCTCGCGCTTGAGCCCACTGACGCCCACGTGGGTCACGGGGGAGAGACTGTCGTCCTAGGCGACGCGACAGGCCGCGAGGTCGACGTGAGCGCCCAGAGTCTTAGGGCTGCCCTCGACGACCACTATCGCGCCGCTCTGCGTCGCGCAGACGACGGCGAACGCAGGCTGGTGGGCGCGCGAATACGCGCGGTCAGGGAGGGCGCGAGCCTCAGCCAACTGGAGCTATCGCGGCGCAGTGGCGTCGCCCAGGAGTCGCTCAGCAGGATAGAGACGGGCCATAGCGACCCGCGTCTGGGTACTCTCCGGAGACTGGCTCAAGGCATGGGCCTGTCTCTGAACCAACTGCTTGAGCGGCTATCGACCATCACTTGAGTCGTCACCAGTACCGCCGGAGGCCGAACGAGCTGAAGCCGCGATCCTGTCCACCAGCGCACCGCCCAGCAGCGCGACCAGGCTATCGACCGCGGCCGTTACGAAGAAGACCAGCACGAAGAACCCGGCGAACTCCCACCCCCCGGCATCTCGTGGTCCAGGAGCATCGTGGTCAACACTCCGGCGAAGGCCGCTATCACGCAGGTGACGACGGCGAACCGCCGGCCGCCGCGCGCCAAGGACGTCCGTCCTCGCGGTGCGAAGACGTACGCCGCCGCTCCGGCCACCGACGAGACCACCTGCGGCAAGAACAGCAGGCACAGATAGGCCACTGCCTCGCCTTGGACGAAGTAAACGGCGCAGGTGAACATCCCCGCGAAGAGCGCGGCCCAGACAGCCGCGCCCGCGAGAAGGGCCAAACCCTGCCTGCGTCCGGGTAGGTATCTCATGCCCTGAGCATAGTCGCGCCCCAGCAGCGGGGCAAGAGCAAGGTCGGTGAGCTGGGCATCGCGTGAAGCACGACCGCCAGCGGGTGTACAATGTAGTACATAGGTTGTACGGACATTGTGAGGGCCCATGGCTAGACTCGACGCTAGATTCGAACTACGTCTGGACAAGCACACCTACGAGCGGCTCGAGCTTCGGGCCGCGGCGGACCATGTCAGTGTGGCCCAACTGGTGCGTGCAGCGATCGCTCGCGAATTGCAGGGTGGTTACGAGAGTTCGCGTCTTCAGGCCCTGGAGAGAGGGCTGAGTCTCGATGTGCCTGTGCCTGGCAATCCGGCCGATCTCGTCAGAGAACTGGATGCCCGCTACGACGCTGAGGTCGCCGCTTTGCCCGTGCCGTCGAGCGGTCGCTAGGGTCCGCGTCTAGCTCTGGTCGGCATGTACGTCGATACGACTATCTTCATGTACGCCGTTGGTGCGCAGAGCAGCTTCAAAGAGCCATGCGCCCGCATCCTCCGCGCCGGGGCGGCCGATAGGGTGGTGCTTGTCACCAGCGCCGAGACCCTGCAGGAAGTCCTGCACCGCTACCGGAGCATCGGCCGGCAGGGCGACGTCCAGACCACGTTTGACGCCATCTCCGCCTCGGTCAAGCACATCCTGCCCGTCACCGCCGACGATGTCGAAGAAGCTAGGCGGCTGTGCGATCGCACGCGTGGAGACTCCAGAGTCTCAGCCCGTCATCTGGTGCACTCGGCAGTGGCACGCCGCCAGGGGTTACGCGAGATACTCACGGTCGATTCCGGCTTCGCGTCCATTCCCGGAGTCGTGGTGGTCGACCCGCTGGAGTGGGTGGCACCCGCGTAGGCGCGATTGTCCTGGTTTCTGCACCGGATTCTGTACAAGACTCTGTACGCAAAAGACGCGGAATCCTACTGACGGTTTCTGGAGGCACGTGAGCAGTCTCCGCCGGGGGCTGGCGTTCCGCGACGATTCCCACCTCCCGCGCCCGGACGCCCGTGCGCGGGGCGTTAGGGCCAGCGGGTGCGGCCATTTGACAAGGGACGCGGCCGGTGATAAGTTCGTATAGCATGGCTGGTAGTGGCCACTACTACCAGCAGCATCGAGGAGGTGTGGGATGCCGGGCGAGACCAAGTCAGACGTTGCGCAGCGCGTGCTCGAGGCTGCGCGGCAGGTCTTCTTCGCTAGGGGCTTTCACAACAGCTCCCTGCGGGCCATCGCCAAAAAGGCCGGCACCAGCGAAAGCGGCGTGCTGAGGTTCTACCACGGCAAGATCCACCTGCTCCAATGCGTATACGCGTCCTGCTGGGCCGAGATCAACGGACGCCTTGACAAGGCGGCAGCGGCCGCAAGTGCAGAAGATCCGGACCCCCGCCACGTGCTTATGCAGGTGATGCGCGCGTCCTTGGAGGACTACCAAGCCACCGAGCCCCTGATGCACTTCATGCTCACCACCTTTGGCTTTCAAGAGACCGCCGGCTCTGGCGCCGACGGGCACCTCGAAAGCGACGCCGACTTCCAGGCCAGACAGGAATACCGCCGGTATCTGGCCCGCATCCACGAGTTGTGCGACGCGGTGGTGGCTGGCCAGCCGGCTCTTGCACAGGCGGGCATCAGCGGGGCGGCGCTGGCCCAGGTGTACCTCGCTATGACCAACGGTGTCCAGGGGGGTTGGTACGCGGCGCGACTGGAGCCCGGGCTCGAGCGTCCGCAGTTGAAGACTCAAGAGGCCCTGAGTGCTTTGAGGTTGCTGTTGTATCGGTAGGTCGACGACGTAGAGCCAAGGGAGACGACAAGTGGCAACGTGGTTCCAGCTCATTGTTACCGGTATCACCATGGGGGCGATCTACTCTCTTATCGGGCTAGGCTACGTCACCATCTACCGCACCTCGCATATCGTGAACATGGCTCAGGGCAGCTTCGTCATGCTGGGCTCCTTCTTCGCGTTCTCATTCCTCAACGAGGTGGGACTGCCCTTCTGGCTCGCTACCATCGTCGGGCTGACCGGAGTGGTGGCGGTATCGATCATCATGTACCTGCTGGTGCTCAAGCCGCTCATGAAAACCTCTCCGGTCAACATGATCCTGGGCACGGTGGCCCTCAGTCTTCTCTTCGAGAGCCTGGTTCTGCTCAAGTGGGGCGGGTACGGCAAGTCGACTGCCGGCCTTCACCGGGGAGAAGATGCTCTTCGTGGGCGGAGTGGCGTTCTCCGTTCAGAGCCTCTGGATCGTGGGCCTCATGGTGCTGGTCTTCGTGGCTCTGTACTTCTTCGGCATGCGCACTCGCATGGGCAAGAAGATGACAGCGACGGCCACCGATCCGCGCGCGGCGCGCATGTCGGGCATATCGGCCAACCGGATGATCATTCTGGCCTTCAGCATCTCTCCGCCTTCGTCGGCGATCTCGGGGGCCTGGCCGTGTCGTCGCTCATACCGCTGTCGTACACGTCGGGAGGCGTCCTTGGCCTCAACGGCTTCGTGGGCGCCATCCTCGGAGGATGGGGCTCCAGCCGGCGGCGCGGCGCTGGGGGGTCTGGCGCTGGGAGTCATCCAGTCGCTCGCGAGTGGGGTGCTGCCCGCCGGATACCAAGACGCCATCGCGTTCGGCCTGCTCATCCTCATCCTCTACTTCAGGCCGCAGGGGCTCCTGGGCACGACCATCGCGGAGGGTGAGTTCTGATGTCGCGCCCAGTTCGCCGCAACGGCATGCGGCGGGCCAAGCTGCCAAAGTAGCGGTGGTCGTCATCCTCCTCGCTTGGCCGCTCATCTACAAGAGCCAGTACGCGATGAGCATCATGACAACGGCCGGTCTGTACGCGTTGCTCACTATCGGTGTTGGCATCGTCCTCGGACAGGCGGGCCAACTCTCTTTCGGGCACTCCGCCTTCTACGGCATCGGCGCATACGCGGCCGGGCTATTCACCATCCGTCTCCACGTGCCCACGCTCGCCAGCATAGTCATCGGCGCGCTCGCGGCCGGCTTGGTCGCGCTGCTCGTGGGGCGGCCGGTGCTCAGGCTGCGCTACTTCTACCTCGCGTTGGCCACTATCGGTCTCGGTCAGATCTTCATCGTTCTGGTCGTGCAGATGCGCCACGCCACCGGCGGCTTAAACGGATTCGCCGGCATTCCCACGCTCATCATCTTTGGATTGACGGTCGGCTCCTTTCTCACGACAGTACTACGTGGTCTGGATACGTGCCCTCGTCACCCTGCTCCTTGTCGAGCGGGCGCTCAAGTATAGATTCGGACGGTCACTGCGCGCGGTCGCGACCAGCGAGATAGCGTCGTCCACGCCTGGCATCAAAACCGCCAACTGGAAGTTGCTCGCCTTCGTCGACAGCGCCATCATCTGTGGCTTCGCAGGTGGTCTGTTCGCGTTCTTACGGGGCGGTGAGCCCCGACTCCTTCAGCTTCACCGCTCGTACTCCCGATCGTCATGGGGTTGATCGGGGGCGGCGAACATCTGGGGCGGCATCCTGGGCGCCATCCTCATGACCTGGGTGATTAACTACGTTCACCGGTTCCAGAAGTACAGCGGCGTGGCCTACGCGGTGATCATGATCCTGTTCTTGCTGTTCCTGCCGGCCGGCCTCCTGGGCATCATTCCGGCCCACGCGCGCGTGGATACGGCGGCTATCGGAAGCGGGTCCGCCACGCTGCCGTCGCGGAAACGGTCCGCCCGATGCCCACGCGTGGACCTGCGGTCGCCCCGGACGCAGCTGTCCGTCCGCGGCTACGCCGGCCGATCAACTCGGCCGCGGCCACCGCTGCTTCGTTGGAGGATGTCTCGGTAGCCTTCGGTGGACTCAAGGCCGTCGAAGGGGTGTCCCTCACGTCGTGGAGGGCAGCATCACCGCGCTCATCGGCCCTAACGGCGCCGGCAAGACCACGCTCTTCAACGCGATCAGCCGGCAGCAGAAGCTGTCGGAGGGGCGCATGCGGCTTGGCGGCACGGACCTGACGAAGCTCAGCCCGGCCGAACTGCGCGACTCGGGCTCGCGCGCACCTTCCAGAACCTCCGCATCTTCTGGAACATGAGCGTGCTCGAGAACGTGCTGGTGGGCTGTCACCGTCACGAACGCTCGGGGCTTTGGTCGTGCGCTTCGGGTTACCGCGACAGAGGGCCGAGGAGAGGCGTTCTCGGGCCCGGGCCATGGAGGTGCTCGAGCTCGTGGGGCTCGCGAGCGGGCAGTCGACACCTGCCGCCAGCCTTCCGTACGGCGCAGCAGCGCCTTGTCGAGATAGCCCGCGCGCTCGCGTCAGAACCGCGACTGCTCATGCTCGACGAGCCTGCGGCCGGCATGAACGCCGCCGAACGGGCCGACCTGGTGCAGCAAGATCGGCGTCATCCGATGATCCGGTGTCACCGTCCTCCTGGTGGAGCACGACATCGGTCTGGTGATGGGCATCTCGGACTCCGTGAACGTCCTCAACTACGGCAAGCTGATAGCGTCGCGGTACTCCCGACGCGGTCAAACGCGACAAGGCGGTCATCAAGGCCTATCTGGGTACCGGGCGTGAGCGGGCGACCGAGGTCTGCGGCACAGGCGACCGCGGCGCAGAGAAGCCCTGTGCCGCGCCCGAGGAAGCGCTGGTGGTGAAGGACTTGGTGCGCGGCCTACGGATCGATCCGAGCTCTGCAGGGCGTTTCGCTGAGCGTCGGCAAGGGCGAGGTGGTGGCCGTGCTGGGCGCGAACGGTGCAGGCAAGACGACTCTGCTCAGCACGGTGTCGGGCATGTTGCGGCCCACCAGTGGGACGGTCAGCTACCAGGGTGAGGAGATCACCTCGCTGGCGGCGGAGAAGATCGTCAGGCGCGGGGTCTGCCAGGTGCCCGAAGGGCGGCAGCTCTTCCCCACCCTTGCGGTGGAGGACAACCTGCTGATGGGCGCCTCCGGGAAACGCTCCTGGCAGAAGGGCTATGCGGACGACCTTGCCTACGTGTACGAGTTGTTCCCGCTTCTGGCCGAGCGGCGGAAGCAGCCCGCGCGCACGCTATCGGGCGGCGAGCAACAGATGCTCGCGATCGGTCGGGGCCTCATGGGGCAGCCCAGCCTTCTGCTTCTGGACGAGCCCTCGATGGGGCTGGCGCCGCAAGCGGTGGAGCGCATATTCGACGCCCTGGCGCGATTGAACGCTCAGGGTCTGACGATGCTGATGGTGGAGCAGAACGCGGAGATGGCGCTGTCGCTCGCGACGAGGGCGACAGTGATCCAGACGGGCTCAGTCGTGTTGAGTGGACTCGCAAGCGAGCTGAGAAAGGACGATCGGCTTCGCGGTGCCTATCTAGGTGAGGGGCAAGCGTGAGGCCTTTAGTGATCGGCAAGAGACACGTGAGGCACGCCAAATAGGAAGGGGTAGGGCGATGGTCAAGAAGTTCATTGTGGCAGGATGTGTTGGGTTATTGCTGATGGCCGTGCTGTTCGCTGTCGCGTGCGGCGGCGGCACCGAGACCGCCACGACGGTCTCGTCCACCGGGACGGGCACAGGGCCGGCGACCGGAGAACCGATCAAGATCGGGGTGGTGACCTCCATGAGCGGTGGCGCCGCTATCCCCACCCAGTCCATGCTCGATGCCTTGGCGCTCGAAACCGACCTGCTCAACGCAAACGGCGGGGTGGGCGGCAGACCTATCGAGTACATCATGATGGACGACAAGACCGACGCGGCCACGGCGGTCTCGGCGGCGACCAAGCTGATCACACAGGACAACGTGACGGCCATCCTGGGGCCGCTGCACACGCCCTGTGCCCTTGCGGTGCAGCCCTTGGCCGAAAGATATGGCGTCCCGCTGCTCCGGTGGGACACCGTGACTCTGGACGCCCCGGCAGTAGATGCTCACTGGTCGTTCATATGCAGCGTCGGTCCGGAGGACGTGGCCGACGCGCTGACCAAGCAGATCAAGGAAGCGGGCTGGAAGAACATCATGGCGGCAGCCGATGTGCTGCCCCCGAACTACCAGACGCTCGATCTCCTCAAGGAGACCCTTCCGGCGCTGGGCGTCAAGATCACCGTGCTTGAGGACAACTGGCAGCTGGACTCCACCGACTCGACGCCGATGATCAACAAGGTCTTCGCGGAGTACAAGAAGGTGCAGCCGGACGTGCTCCTGCTCATGTCGTCCATCCATCAGACCCCGATATTCGTCAAGGGTCTTAGAGCCCTTGGCGTGACGGTGCCCATCCAGGCCGGTCCCGTCTCGGGCCATCCGACCATCTTCATGAAGGGGAACGACGTGGTCGAAGGGGTGCTCTTGATAGGCGCAGGCATAACAAACCCCTCACAATTGCCCGATGACTATCCGAATAGGGCGGCGATGGTTGACTTCGCCACGCGCTACCAGGCGGAATTCGACGAAAGCGCGACGCTCTTCGCGGGAGCGGCCTACGACAGCTTCCACATCCTGCTTGAGGGTCTGAAGGCCGGCGGCGACGACAAAGCCAAGGTGCGCGACGCGATAGAAGGCATCCAAGGCTTCCCGGTCATGCAGGGTGTGGTCAACTACAGCCCCACCGACCATCAGCTACACGGTGGCTATAGCGAGTGGGAGATCAAGTCAGGCGTGTTCACCTTCGTGAGGACCCTCAACTAGACGCCCTCCCTGTCGTGAGGGGCGCCCGGCCGTGTGACGCCGGGCGCCCGCTCATCCGGAAGCGCGAAAGGAAGCACTGCTTTGGCTCACTCATATGAACAGATCGCGAGTTGGTTGGACGCGTACTTTCGCGGTGTCAATGCCAACCAGGGTTCTCTGGAGTCTGCACAGCAACTCAGCAAATACTTCTCCGATGACCTCGAATTCCGCATGTACACGGCGGCAGGTTCAGAACTGATGTCTTCGGTACTTGGCAGAGAACAGCTCCTCATGTCGTTCGTACACCCTGGCCTGCTCGAGCGGATCACCCCGAACTACTACGTCATCGACGTCAGCGCGATGAAGGCCGTGGTGCAGTTCGCAATAGTCTTTCGGGATGAGAAGTCGGGCAGGGAGTGGCCTCTCAAGCAGGCGAGCGCGCACTACCACTTGAGGAGCGATGCCTCAGGGGATCTCCAAATAGCGAAGATCCAGTACTGGACAGAGCTCTTCACCGAGGAGTTCGGACCTATGTTCGAGCAATGGGAGCGCGCCCGCGCAGAGGCGCTTTCGGAGTCTGAGGGGAGCGTCCATGCACTATGAAGGCCCCGACCCGATGTTCCAAGACTGGGATGAAGCTGGACTGGAAGGAGCGCCGCGAACGCAGGTTCGAGCGTTGGCTGAGCGCGCGGGGAGTCGAGTTCGTGACCGACTCGGCTAGCCGCGACTACAGGGACCGCATCCAGCTGCTCATCGATGCCCTGAAGCTCGACAAGCCGGAGCGGGTGCCGGTATCGCCACTGATGGGCTTCTACGTCACCAAGTACAGCGGCCTCACTGCCAAGGAGGCCATGAGCGACTACCAGAGGGTGGCGGCGGCGCACACCAAGTTCTATGACGATTTCCGCCCGGACTTTCAGCTGATGCCGACCGCCCCGGCTAAGGTCTTCGACCTGTTGGGGTTGAGCTTCGTCAACTGGCCGGGGCACGGCTTGGCGGACGAGAGCTCCTGGCAGTACGTCGAGGCTGAGTACATGAAGGCCGATGAATACGACGCCCTCATCGCCGATCCCTCCGACTACTTCAGGAGCACGTTCCTGCCTCGCGTCGGCTCGGCCTTCGCGCCCCTGGCGACGCTCAGTCCGTTCTCAGAAATGATGGAAGCCACCACCATGATGTTCGGCATTCTGCCCTTCGCAAACCCGGCAGTGGTGGAGGGCGTGCAACGGCTGGCTGAGGCCGCCCGGGAGAGCCTCGCGCACTTGATGACCGTAGGCGCGGCCACGCGCAGATGCGGCGGCTCGTCTGGGCATACCGCCCCAGGCCGGAGGCATAGCCAAGGCCCCCTACGATGTCCTGGCCGACACTTTGCGAGGCACCAAGGGCATCGTCATGGACCGCTTCCGGCAGCCGGAGAAGATACTTGAGGCCTCAGAGCGCCTCGTCCCCCTGATGATCGACTGGGGTCTGCGCCAGGCGGCCAGGGCCGAGAGTCCGCTACTTGTCTTCGTCCTGCACAAAGGGGCCGACAGCTTCATGTCCGACGCCGACTTTCGCACCTTCTACTGGCCGACGCTCAAGGCGGTCATGAAAGGTCTGATCGAGCAGGGCGTCGTTCCGGCCATGTTCGCGGAAGGCGCCTACAACAAGAGACTCGAGGCGATCGCCGACGACGAGATACCCGCGGGCAGTGTCCTCTGGATGTTCGACCAGACCGACATGGCGGCAGCTAAGCGCGCGCTGGGTGGCCGTAGCTGCATCGCCGGCAACGTGCCCACCGCGCTGCTTGCCCTCAGCACGGTCGGGGAGGTCGAGAAGTACGTAGCCGAGTCTGCTCGACACGTGCGCGACCGACGGCGGCTTCATGCTTCAGAACGGGGCGATACTCGACGACGCCAAGCCGGAGAACCTGAAGAGCCATGATCGAGACGGGACGACGGTGGCACGGCTAGAGAAGAGAGAGCCTACGAGCAAGTCACGGCGCTGATAAGGCGCGCGCGGTAGAAATACATCCCTAGGAGGAAAGAGTGGAGATCAAAGGCAAGCAGTGGGGGCACCTCGTCAAGACGCTGGAGACCAAGGCCGGCCCGGCGGGGCTGTACCCCGAACCCAGGGTCTGGGCCGAAGGCAAGGACTGGGAGGGTTACCAAGGCAACTTCTCGTTCGGGTTCTTCAAGCAGCCCTGCGTCTGCCATCCGGTAGAGGGCGCGGTCATGCACCCGTACGATGAAGCGCTCGTCTTTGCCGGCCTCGACTTGGACGACATGCGCAGTTTCGACGGCGGAGAGATTTCCATCGAGCTGGGTGAAGAGCGGGAGGAGCATGTCTTCACCGAACCGACGGTGGTCTGCATCCCCAAGGGCACCCCGCACGGACCGGTCAAGGTCAGGAAAGTGGGCCGGCCCATCGTCCACTACCTGTTCGGTCTCGACCCGGTCTACAGCGCCGAGACCATCCCGGACGCGGCGCGGCCGGCCACGACCAGCAAAGGCAAGAAGTACGCCGATCTGGTCCATCCGCTGCGCACCAATGTCAGCATCGAGTTCATCGCCAATATGGCCAACGTGGAGGATCCAGGACTCGCCGCCGCGGCGGTGGGCCGCCCGGCTCCCCCCGTGGGTGTGGACCTGGCGGAGGCCGAGAGGACGGGCGTTCTCACCCCGAAGCTGGTCATGGGACCAGGGAATGGAGACTCCATCGTCTGGTTGTTCGGTGACGATCTGAACGGTTTCGACCTCAACTTCACTTGGGGCTTCTACAGCGGGGCCGGCATCTGGCATCGGTTTGGCGAAGGTCACACCCACCCGGAGACCGAAGCCCTAGTCTTTGTGGGCCTCGACCCCGACCAACCCGACTACCTGGGTGCTGAGGTGGAGTTCAAGTTGGGCAAGGAGTTCGAGTCGTCGGTCTTTAACAAGCCGAGCGTCGTCATCTGCCCGGGCGGCTTCGTGCACCTTCCCTGCATCACCAGGTGGTGCGACAAGCCCTACGGCTTCCTGGTGGGTTGCTTGGGCTCCTCGCACGCGGCCCCGTGGGTGAACCCCGAGTAGGCCGGCAGAGGCCCGAACAGGCCCGAACAGGTTTCGCGGACGGAGGACTGATTGCGCTATCGGAGGTTTGGCACCCTTGACTGGGAGGCCTCGGTCCTCGGTCTCAGTCTGGGCGGGTTGCCCCTGCAAGAGGCGAGGCCGGGCGGCGCGGGTGGGGCCGACGGGGCAGGCGGGGCCGCCGGTTCAACTGAGGCGGATCTCGTCCGGCTGATCAGGCACGCCATCGACCATGGGGTGAACTATCTCGACCTGGGCTATCCGTACGACCTGGCCCGCCAGCGGCGGGTGGCCGAGGTGGCCGGCCGGGCGCTGCAGGGCGGGTACCGGGGGAGGGTGAAGATTGCGGTGACCGTCCCAGTGGCCAGCGCCGACCCCGCGCGCGCCTTCGACCATCACCTGGACGCCCAATTGGAGTGGCTGGGGATAGACCGCGCCGACTTCTGCGTCCTCGGCAGGATCGACAGAGCGACCTGGCCGGCGGTAGCCGAGCTAGGTCTGCTGCAGAAGGCGGAAGCGGCCATGGCCGATGGCAGGGTGGGGGGTCTCGGATTCGCCTTTCACGACCAGTTCCAGACGCTCAAGCAGGTCATGCGTGCCTACGATCGTTGGACGTTCGCTCAGTTCCAGTACAGCTACATGGACGTGGACCACGACCCCGGATCTGCGGGGCTGGCCTACGCTGCTGAGCAGGGGTTGGCGGTGGTGGTCACCGAGCCTCTCAAGCTGGGCCGACTCACCAGGGAGCCGCCCGGGTCGGCGGCGGACGCGTGGGCGTCTGCTCCGCAGCGGCGATCCTTGGCGGATTGGGGACTGCGGTTCGTCTGGAACCACCCAGCGGTATCGACGGCCGTCTGCGGCGTCGAGAACATGAAGCAGTTGGTCGAAGACCTGGCGCTTGCCGATGGAGCTGAGGCAGGAGCTCTCTCTGTGAGGGATGAGCTGGCGATCAACCGGGTCAGGGAGGCCTACGATGCTTTGAGGTCGATCGACTGCGCCTCTTGTCGGCCCTGTCTGCCTTGCCCAGAGGGGATAGACATCCCTCGCATCTTCGAGATCTGCAATGACGCGATCATCTACGACGATGTGAAAGCCGCCTCGGCCATCTACCAGGCCGAGGGGCACCGGGCCGACATGTGTACCGGATGTGGCGCCTGTGAGAAGAGATGCTCGCGGCGCGAGCCGCTTCCGATCACGGCCCTGCTCGTGACGGCCGCCAACCTGCTTGGTGCTGGTGAGCAGAAGACCGACTGAACGAGCGTGATGTCCAAGTGGTCTGTCGCTGTCAGCCCACCTTTTTGGGGAGCGTCGTCTTCTCCGCGGCGACGGTGCCCTTGGCGGCCCTTCCACGGCCCACCACCTCCTCCAGATCGCGCACCTCGTCGGCCACGATGGCCAGCCCGCGCTTGTGGTTGTTCTGCAGGCGGCCACGCACTAAGAAGTAGCTGGCCCGCGCCACGACCGGGGCGATCTGGGCCAGCTTGCTCTCGAAGCACACGCACTCGATAGAGGCCGTAGGCGTCCTCGAGCGTGAGGAACATGGTGCGGTGGCCGGAGCGCATCCAGGGGTTCTGGGCCCGCTCGTAGACGCCGGCCACCGTCACCGGCACCTCGTCGCCCAGGTCGGGCAGCTCGTAGCTCATGCTGACCCCCATCCGCCGCAGCTCCTCCTCATATAGCTGCAGCGGATGGCAGCTCACGGTGAGCCCCAGGAGGTCGAGCTCGGCGCGGACCTTGTCCTCTGGCGCTCCACTCACGCCCCAACCCCGCGCGGCACGGCGGGCAAAAGAACGCCCGCAGTTGGCCGCGGCTCCTCGCTGTCCCGACGACCCCGACAGCGCCTCCAGGCGGTCGTGCAGCAGGGGCAGCCTCCAGAGCAGTTCGGTGCGGTCGGGCTCCAGCGAGTCGAAGGCCCCCACCCTGATGAGGTTCTCGGCCACGGGCTGCTCCACGCGGGTGCGCAGGTAGAAGTCCTCGAAGCTGGTGAAGGGGCCGTGGCGCCGCTCCTCTTCGATGCGCGCCAGGGCGCGCTCGCTCATCTGCTTGAGGTAGCTGAAGCCCACGCGCAGCGCCCGCCCGGCGTCCGGCGCGATGCCGCAGCTGGGGGCGAGGCAGGCGCCGGGCTCGACGCCGCCGCGGGCCCGCGGCGCGCGGGGCAGCAGCAGGTCGCCGGGGCGCACGCCGCGAGGCGCCAGGCCGGGCAGTGCCTCCGAGCTGGGCGGCACCTCCGGGCCGAGCGGCTGTCGCGCCGAGGTGCCGGGCCGAGCGAAGTGTCTATGTGGTTCTCAAAACGCTCTGTAGGACTCGGCGCATTCTCTGTACGCAGATTCTGTACAAGATTCTGTACGCGAAACGCAGCAGTCATGGTCTTCCGGAGCATACACATTTGCACAGGCAGGCGTCTGCCACGCGTGCTCGCGCCGCCTCCGTGCTCGGCGGCCAGCTCCGCCAGATCGGCGTCGGTCAGGCCCCAGGCGTGGTCGGCGGTCCAGGCCTGGGCGAAGGGGTCGTAGGGGCCGCGCCCCGCGCCTCGTCGCGGGCGTGCGCCCCGGCCGGGCCGTCGGCCGGCACCCGGCGGCGCCGCGTCCTCCACTGTGAAGCCGCGCCCCGACAGGTTCACGTCCAGCGGGCGCACCGCGAGCCCGAAGCGGCGGGCGTCGTTAAGCACCACCCGGGGGGTGTAGAAGCCCATGGGGTAGTTGTTCAGCACCGAGCAGAGGAACTCCGCCGGGTAGTGGGCCTTCAGCCAGGCCGTGGCGTAGCTGATCACCGCGAAGCAGACCGAGTGGCTCTTGTTGAACCCGTAGGCGGCGAAGCCCTCCAGTTGGCGAAAGACCTCGCGGGCCGCGTCGGGCGGCACGCCCCGGGCGATCGCGCGGCTGATGAAGGTCTCGCCTATCTTGGCCATCTCCTCCCGGCTGCGGTCGCGGGTCATGGCGCGGCGCAGGCTGTCGGCGTCGGCCAGGTCGAACCCGGCCACCGACTGGGCGATGCGCAGCACCTGCTCCTGATACAAGATCACCCCGTAGGTATCGGCCACCGCCTCGGCCATGGCGGGGTGGGGGAGGCTCACCGGCTCCAGGCCCCAGCGGCGGTCGATGAAGGGGCCGATCATCTCGGCCTCCAGCGGCCCCGGACGGTAGAGGGCTATGGCGGCTATGACGTCGTCGAAGTCCTGCTCCTTGCAGCCGCGAGGCCAGGTTGCGCTGCCCCGCCGACTCCAGCTGAAAGAGCCCGATGGAGCCCCCGTTGCTGATGATCTCGTAGGCCGCCGGGTCGTCGGGCGGCAGCTCGTAGGGACGGATGCGCCGCCCCGTGCGCTGCCGGATGAGGTGCACGCACTCCGAGACGGCCGAGTGGGTGCGCAGGCCCAGGATGTCCATCTTGACCAGGCCCAGGGCGGCGACATCGTCCTTGTTGAACTGCATCACCACCACCCCTTTCGCCGCCCACTGGAGCGGGGCGTAGTAGGTGATGGGCCGGTCGGCTATGACGAACCCGCCCAGGTGCGTGCCCAGGTGGAGGGGGAAGGCGTCCAGGCGCTCGACCAGGTCCAGGAAGCGGGCGTAGCGGCCCTCGGGGCGCGGCGCGAGGGCGGCGCTTGGCGACCTGGCATTCGTCGATTGATACATCCGTTTTTTGAAAACCGGGCTTCTTCTGTACGTTTTGTATTTTTTGTACATTCTGTCCCGGCTTTTCGCGAAGAACATATGAAGTACGCATCGTCCTCGGCCGGCGCGGCCCCGGCGCCGCGAGCGCCCCGTCCTGCAGCGGTGAGTCGCGCAGCTCGGGCCACTCCCCGGCCAGGTAGGCGCGGATGCGGCCCGGCGTCGCCATGGTGGGGCACGTTGGCGGCCAGGGCGTTGATCTCGCTGGGGGCGAAGCCCAGGGCCTCGGCCACTATGCGCACCGCCGAGCGGGGGCTCGCGGTGTTGACGTTGGCCACCACAGCCACGTTCTCGTTCCAAAAGTCTTGTAGATGTTGTCTATCACCTCGTCCCGGCGCGAGGAGCAGAAGTCCACGTCGATGTCGGGCATCTCGCGGCGGTTGGGGTTGAGAAAGCGCTCGAACAGCAGATGGTGGCGGATAGGGTCGCTGGCTGTGATATCCAACGCATGGCACACGATGGAGTTGCCGGCGCTGCCCCGCCCGCTGCAGGCGATGCCGCGGGCGCGCGCCCACCTCACTATGTCGTGCACCACCAAGAAATAATGGGCGAATCCCATCTGCTGGATCATGCGGAGCTCCTTCTCCAGCAGAGCCATCGCCTCCGGCGACACCGGCTTGTACCGGCGGGTGATGCCTCGGAAGCATCGCTGCGCCAGGAGGGAGTAGGCCGTCTCGCCGGGCGGCACCTGCACGCGCGGGAAGTGGAACACCCCCAGCTCCAGGTCCACGTTGCAGCGCGCTGCGATGGCGTACCGTGTTGTCTAGTGGGCCACCGGCCCGACCAGTGCTCTGAATGCAACAGACGTTGCAGTTTGATACTCCTGCAGAGATGCCGTAGTCAGATGGGGCCCAGTCTGCGCACCAGTCGGGCAGCCGGTCCCAGGGATCCACCTCGCCGATCAGCTCCAAGAGCGGCCGGGCGGACTCCTCCAGTTCCGCTCGCGACTTCAGACAGCGATGCCCCGGCACCGGCTTCGGGATAGTCCGGACAGTGGCTGATCGCGTCCGGCGGCGCGGCAGACCAGGTGCAGGGCGCGGTCGTCCGGCCCTGCATAGTGGGCGTTTGTGGTCAGCACGGTGGGCAGCCCGCAGGCGTCGGCCAGCCGGGCCAGGCGCTCGCAGTAGGTCAGGCACGACAGCCGCCACGGCCGGCCGTCGCGGTGAAAGCCCACGTCGTAGTCGGCGGGGTTGAGACGGTAAGGGGAACCGCTGGGTAGGTCGGGGCGGCCGGCCTCCCGTGCGCGCCGCGGCGCGCACGGCGGCGGAGCCACCGCCGCGTCTACCGCCACACCGCCTGCCTCGTGCGCCAAGATGCAACCAAAGTTGCAGAGCATGTGTGGTGCAATGAGTCAGAATGGTGTAGCGACAGGGAGGGGCGACAAGGTATTCGGGCGGAGAAGGCGGGGGAGGCGGAGCCGGCTGGTGACTCCGACGGCTCCCGATCGAAGAGGGTGGGGCTTCGGTCGACCAAGACGAGGCGCCGGCGTGCGCGGTGGTGGCGGTTCCCCCCGGCCCCACCGCGCCGTCCGGCGCGCCGGGGGGTGTGCCCTCGACGGGTCGGTGGCGCAGGCGGCCGCCTGGCGGCCGGCGCCTTGTGATAGACGGCGGCGCCGTGCTGGCCGGCGTATGCCTCCTGATGAGGTCGGTAGCCGAAGTACTGCAACTCGACATATAGATGGTCGGGTCCGAAGATCTCGCGGAGAGCGAGAAGCGCGTCGCGGGCCTCATGGTCGCGGCCGGCGTCGATGAGGTAGCCGATCTCTCCGTGTCTGCAACCGGTGAGGCAGATGAGACCGCCGGCGTGGGCGCGAAGCGACTCGAGGGTGACCAGGGGTGGCGACTTGCGCTCGGGGTCGGCCAGGTGCGCGGCCGAGATCAGGCGGCAGAGGTTGGCGTAGCCCTCACGGTCTTCGGCGAGCAGCACCAGGTGGTGAGGGTCGTCGGTCGGCGCCGCGCGTTGCCGCGCGCCGAGCGCGCGCGCGCGGGCCTCGGGCCGCCCGCAGGGCCGCGTCGCCGCCCAACAGCGACTCCACCCGCACCTCGGCGCCGAAGATGGGCTTGATGCCGTGCTTGGCACAGGCCTTGGCGAAGCGCACCGCGCCGTAGAGGCCGTCGTGGTCGGTGAGGGCCAGGGCCGGCTGCCCCAGGGCCGCCGCCCGGGCGACCAACTCCTCTATCCGGCTGCCGCCGTCGAGGAACGAGAAGTTGGAGTGCACATGCAGGTGAACGAAAGGAATGGGGTTTCTCTCTGTCATCGCAGGGTGGTGAACGTATGTTCGTAGAGGCAGGGAGTATAGATGAACAAACGTTCGTTTTACAAGGGGAGTGGGCAGCGTGCGCTATGAGACCGGCAGTGGTACCATAAGGCTCGAAGGCCGCGGGCGCTGCATGGGCGACACGACGGCCGGTGTTTCATGACCCGGGCGGCCAAGCTGTATATGCGCGTGGCTTCAGCGCCTGCGAACGCGCGGTTCGAGGATGTCGTCAACCTTGCAGAGACCGTGGGGTTCGTGTTGAGGAGGATAAGGGGTTCACACCACATCTTCATGCACGGTGACGAAAGCGGCGAGATCCTGGTGCTTGTGCCCGATCACGGACGGGCTAAGGAGTATCAGGTGCGCCAGTTGTTGAGCGCTATCGACCGACTGGGGCTCTGGAGGTGGTGAGGTGTTCAAGTATTCGATGCAGTTGTTTTGGAGTGAGCATGATGGGGAGTATGTCGCTTTGGTGCCGGAATTACCACATATGAGCGCTTTGGCCTCGACCCCGGCGAGAGCTGCGGCGGAGGCGATGACCGTGGCCCAGGCGGTTGTGGAGGTCTTGGAGGAAGAGGGTCGCGCCGCGCCCGAACCCCTGACGCTCTCCAGCTTCAGTGGCGAGACCAGAGTACGAATGCCGCGCACACTCCACCAAAAACTGGCAGGCCGCGCCTTGATGGAGAACGTGTCGCTGAACACCCTTATGGTCACTTTGTTGGCTGAGAGCATCGGGGCCAAGGGGGAGCTGCCGCTTATCGAGGCCAGGGGCCGGGGGCCGCGTGGGAAGAAGATGGTTCACCGATCTCCATCGTGATCTCCACGCGAGGCGCTCACTGCCCTGACCCGCTCGTTGCTGGGCTGGTGCGGCGCGACCACTGAAGCGGCACGCGCGGTGCGTTATTGGTCTATGATTGTCCGCTGTGAGGTCCTGTGGGGAGGAACTCAAAGGGGGCGGCCTGTGAGCCGTCCCTTCTGTTGCGTATACCTGTGCGCTTGGACGTGCGACGAAGGCGAGGTGGATCGGCAGCATGCCGGCTCTAGGGGCTGATTGGCCTGCCTACATCGAGATGCACCGCAGCGGCGAGTTGGCCGCCCGGGCCAGACAGGCTTGGGAGCAACTGCGCGGCTGCAAGCTCTGCCCCCGTGAATGTGGGGTGGACCGCTTGGCCGGAGAACTGGGGGCCTGCCGCACAGGCGCGCTGGCGAGGGTGAACGGGGGCGGCCCGCAGTACAAAGAGGAGTCGGTGCTGGTGGGCGGGGGCGGCTCGGGCACGATCATCTTCGTCGGCTGCACCATGGACTGCGTGTACTGCCAGAACCATGAGATCAGCCATCCGCTCGACGACCGCGAGCTCGCCGTCAGCTCCATCGGCGATGTGCCCGGAGCGGAGAACTGGCGGTACGCAAACGTCGAGTCAGGGGCGGGCATCTGGAAGACTACGCCGCGCTGGGCGGAGTCTCTGGAATACATCGCCCGGTTGATGATGGGGTTGCAGGCGACGGGCTGCCAGAACATCAACCTGGTCTCGCCCAGCCATGTGGTGCCGCAGATACTGGCGGCCCTGTGCATGGCCGCGGAGCGGGGTCTTCACCTTCCCTTGGTCTACAACACAGGTGGGTATGACGCTCTGCAGACGTTGTACCTTCTGGACGGGGTGATAGACATCTACATGCCCGACACCAAATACTCCGACAACAAGGTGGGCGAGCGCCTCTCGGGCGTGCGCGGATATGCGAGTCGCAACCACGCCGCCATCCGCGAGATGCACCGGCAGGTGGGCGACTTGGTGCTGGACGATAAGGGGATGGCAATGCGGGGGCTACTGGTGCGTCATCTGGTGCTGCCCGGCGGTCTGGCGGGCACGGCCGAGACGGCCAAGTTCTTGGCGACCGAAGTCTCCCGCGATACCTACGTCAATGTGATGTCTCAGTATCGTCCGGCTCACAAGGCCGAAGTGCGCGAGGACATGTCGCGACGCGCGACCATGGCCGAGCACGCGCTTGCTGTGCGCATGGCCAAGGCCGCGGGTCTGCGCCGGTTGCACGACGTGGAGAGCAAGCCGCCCGCGGGCCGCTAAAAGCGCACAGTCTATGTGAGCGGGGGGAGACGAGCATGACCGAAACCGGTGGTATATGGCTGCGCGAAGTGGAGATCTTGGGTGATCGACTGCCGCGCCACGACACCTATCCGTTCAACCTGCCGCTCTTTCAGAGCCGGCAGGTGCTGCGGTTCGAGGGGGCCGTCAGCTTCTTCGTGGGCGAGAACGGCTCGGGCAAGTCGACCCTCATCGACGCCATCGCCCGGCGTTGCGGCCTGCACATGTGGGCGGGCGTTCCGCGGCTACGGCGACCGGCGCTGGGCAGCCTGAGCGACTACGTGCAGGTGACCGTCGCGCGCGGTCCGGTGCGCGGCGGCCTGTTCAGCGCAGACAACTTTCGCGAATGGGCGGAGTTCTTGGACGATGTCAGCCAGACTGGATCCGGGGCACGCCAAGTATCACGGGGGGGCCGACCTGACCCTGCGGTCACGGGGCGAGGGTTTGCTGGCCTACTTCAGGGGTCGCTACCAGACCCCGGGGCTCTACCTCCTAGACGAGCCGGAGTCGGCGCTTTCGCCGGCCAGTCAGCTGGACCTGCTGCGCCTGCTGGTGGAGTACCGCGAGCGGGGGCATGCGCAGTTCATCCTGGCGACGCACTCCCCGATCTTGATGGCGCTACCGGGTGCACAGGTCTTCAGCTTCGGCGAGGCGGGCATAGGGGAGACAGCCTACGAAGAAACGGCGCACTTCAAGCTCTACCGGGACTTCATGGTCGACCCGGCGTCGTTCTTGTCCGAGCCCGCGCCGGGGCGCGGGCTCGGGGCTTCTCCGGATGCGTCTACTGGATGGTCAGGTTGACGGCGAAGGTCTCCAGGGGCTCGGCCTGGGCCTCGAAGGAGCGCCAGTACTTCAACTTCAACTCCGTCTGCCCGGCTGCGGCGGCGGCGAAAGTGAAGATGTAGGTGCCGCCAGCGCCCACCACGTTGGTGCCGACGGTGTCCTGCTTGAATTCCGGCTCGCCGACCAGCGTAACTAGGGGAGCGGCCTCGTCAGCCATGGCCGATTCCCAGGAGTATCCGGTGGTCGGGTTGCCCTCGAGTTCGATGGTGATCGTGTCGCCGACGCTGATCGTGAACGACTTGCCGTTGTCCGCGGCTGGTTAGGGCGAGCGCGGGCTCGGTGGTGGTGCCGTACCGTTCTGACCGTCGTCGGAGCCGCAACTCACGCAGCGCCAGGGCTGCCGGTACCGCGACCAGGGCGAGAACGACCGTCCAGACCACTAGGCTCTTTGATGTGCGCGCTTTCATCTCTCCCCCTTGTGTCGACATACTATCCCTGCCACGGGTCTCTGACGTTCAGCGGCCAGCGCGGGTTTCGCTCCGGCGGTGTCCGCTCAGGCGTCTCCAGATGACCAAAGGCGAGCATCAGCACGGTGCCCACCGCCGTGGTGACTATCACCGGCCAGCGCATGTCCTGCAGCCACATGGCAAGGACGTTGGTCAGCAGGGTGATGGTCCAGAGGATCAGGGTGGTCCGGCGGGGAGAGAGCCCGCGGGCGAGCAGAACGTGATGCAGATGGTCCCGACCCGGGGTCGAGAGCGGGTTCTGGCGGCGGAGCAGACGGCGGAACACCACCTGCACGGTGTCGAGCAAGGGGAGGAGAAAGATGAGCAGCAGAAAGAACACTGCCGGGCCCAAGGCGAAGACCGTCGTGAACTTGAGGCTGCCCAGCAAAGCCGACGCGGCGAGTACGAAGCCGAAGAAGTAGGCCCCCGAATCGCCCATGATGATCTTGGAGGGGGGGAAGTTGTGCCGCAAGAAGCCCAGCGCCGCGCCCCCCAGAGCCGCCAGGAGGACACTGGCAGCCGCTCGGTTGCTGAACTGGGCCGACACGCCGAGCAGGCTCATAGCGGTGATGAAGCTCACCCCGCCCGCGAGGCCGTCGACACCGTCGATGAGATTGATGGCGTTGGTGATGGCCACTATCCAAATGACGGTGAAGAGCGCAGAAAGGGCGGTGGCGAAGTCTCCACCAAAGGTGACCTCGAGCTGTATGCCCGTGGCCACCAGAAGCAGAGCGGCGATTATCTGCACTCCCAGTCTGAAGAGGGGGGGCAGACCGTTCTGGTCGTCGATGAAGCCGGCCAGCATGACCAAGGTGCCGCCCAGCAGGATGGAGAGTATCTGGAGTTGCACGTCGGTGATGATCACCCGGCGCAGCAGGGTGACTACCATCACGGCCAGCACCGCGGCGCAGAAGATGGCCAGTCCGCCCGCGTTGGGTAGTGGCTTCTTGTTGACCCGCCTCGCGTTGGGCTCGTCGGCCCAGCCGACCTTGAGGGAGTACTTGAGCGCCCGGGGCGTGAACCACCACGACACCAGCAGGGCGATCAAGAAGGTGGCGACTATCGTGACCCAGCCCCAGTGGCCGGGCTCGTAGATGCCGATGGTCTTGAGGAAGTCGACGATGAAATCAGGCATCGTAGGGGAATCGTATCATCGGTGAAGAAGACACGCCCGGCTGACGTCATAACCTACTGAGGCACATGGACCAGACCAAGGCATTCATGGAGATAGTCAAGCGGCACGACCGGGGGCTCCGCGCCCTCGTCTTTCGTCTGCTGCGCAACCGGGAGGCCTTGGACGACGTGCTGCAGGAGGCCTACCTCAAAGCCTTCAGAGGTTTCTCTGCTTTTCGCGGAGATGCCCAGGCCGGCACCTGGTTGTATCGCATCGTATACAACGCCTGTCTGGACTATCTGCGGAGCGAGAGAAGGAGCCGGGAGATCCCGCTGGAGGGTGTGGACGACCACCTGGGCCATCTCGATCCGGCTGAGGCGGTGCTGAGCGGGCTGAGTCTGGCCGAGGCTCTGGCCTTGTTGCCGCTAGAACAGCGGGCGGCGGTCTGGCTGGTCGACGCGACCGGTCTCTCCTACCGTCAGGCGGCCGAGGTCTTGGGTGTGCCTGGCGGGACGGTGGCCTCCCGTCTCAACCACGCCCGCGCTGCGCTGCGCAGGACTCTGGTGTAAGGAGGGACGATGAGCAGGTACCACGGACAGCAAGACCGCGAAATGGCAGAGCGCCTGAGTCGGTTGCAGGTGCCCGAGCATGAGCCGGGCTTCTTCACCACCCTGGAGGCGCGTCTCGAGGCTGAGTCGGCGCGCGCCGGCGCGGCTCGCCGCGCCGCGGCCCCGCAAGGCAGGGTCGTCACCCGCACGGCGGCCGCCTCGCGCCGCCGTGCGGGCCTGATCTGGATACCTATGGCGTCGGCAGCGGCCATGGCCGTGCTTATCTGGGCGCTCGTCGGTCCGCTGGGCGTAGGAGTGGTGGGACCGGACACTGTCAGCGCCGCCGAGATAGCTCGCAAGGCAGCCGCGGCCGTGGCGCAGGCGCGGGCTTTGCGCGGCACCCTGGTGACGGCGCTGCCCGGCGGATATCAAGACGCGAACGGGGGCAGCGTGGGTGCGGACGCGCTCGAAGAGACCCGGTTCGAGTTCGTCTGCACTGCAGAGGGCGACTTTCGCCTCAGCGGGGTCGGTCTTACTCAAGAGATTGTCTACGACCACGAGACGGGCGTCGAGCGCTTTCTCTCCGTAGGCTCGGGAATGATCAATGCCTCCGAGTTCACCGGGCTGGCCTCCGGCCCGCCCGATCGCATCTCGCCCCTGGAATCGACGCTGGGCAGGCAGCTTGGCGCGGTGGTGCGCGCCCTTAAGGAGTCTCCGCAGGCGGCGGTGAGTGAGGATACGTATGAGGGGCGTCCGGTCTGGGTGCTAAGTGCAGATGTACAGCCCAACCGTCTTTCGACGGTCTCAGGAGACCATCTGGTGGTGACGGTCGACCAAGCCACTGGCTTTCCGGTGAGGGTGGTGGAGACCAAGTCTGCGGAGGTGGTGCGTGAGTTCCGGTTGGAGGGGCTAGAGATCGACCCCGAGTTAACAGAGGGCGGCTTCACCTTGGAGTTCCCCGAGATGCCGGCCGGCACCGAGGTCTACCGCGCCGACTTCGGCTTCGAAGGGGTGGATGTGGGTCGGCTGGGCGATCGAGCATCAGCCGTGGTCGGCTATGCGCCGTTGCTGCCTCTGGCCGTGCCCCAGGGTTTCACGCAGGCCGAGGTGACGGTGGCCGCCTTGGGCCAACCCACGGGCAAGGAGGGCATGAACCCGGCGGCGGCCGGCGTGGTGTCGGCTCTGTGGACTCGGGGTTTCGACCGGCTGGTCGTCTCCACAAGGTCGGTGGGCCCCGACGCTTCGTTGTGGACCGACCCCCTCTCGAGTGGCGAAGGCTTCATCGACGAGCCGGAGAAGGTGGTCTTGAAGACGGGGCCTTTCGCGGGGCGTACCGCCGAGTTGCTCATAGATGCGCGGGCTGTGCCGCACCTGTGGGTCATGAGCGACACCCTGATGCTAACCGTGTCCGGAGACCTGACCCGGGCTGAACTCATCGCGGTGGCCGAGTCGCTGGCAGAAGCTGAATAGTCAGCGCTTGCGATGCACCAACTGCAGGGCCGACCAGGAGCGGTCGAGCGTCGCCACCTTGAGATCCACCAGCCCGTGCGTAAGACCGAGGCGACGGATGACGTTCTCGTTGAGGTCTATGGACTGGCCCTCGCCGTGCTTTCCGGAAACCTTGATCCACGATATCCAAAGACTGCCACCCGGCCGCAGCTTGTCGCGCAACTGAGCGAAGCTCTCTGCGAGCTCGGCCTTGTCGCGGGCGAACACGTGTAGGTAGTCGAACTGCCCCTCCTGCGAGGCGAGCTCGCCGAGGCCGGTCAGCACCGAGAAGCCTTCGGGCAACGGGAGAAGTGGGTTGTCGTCGTCCTTGGGGGGAGCGATGACCAAGCCGGCGTCGCCGGACCGCAACCGGAGCTTCTTGTGGAGCGGGTTGTCTATCTCTGTGTCAGGCATAGAAGCCATGTTAGCATCGCCGCCCCTCGTGGACTAACATGATGACGAGGGCGGAGCCGGCCGGCAAGGGCGCGAGATCTGAGGAGGGGACCGATGATATGTAAGAACTGCGGCAAAGAAGTCGCGGCTGACGCTGCGTTCTGCACGAGTTGCGGCGCGCGGGCATCCGGCGGTGCGGCGGCGGGTCCCAAGGGGTCCCAGCGCACGGGCTTGGTGGTCGGAGCGGTGGTGGCCGCAGTGGTAGTGCTGGCCGGGGCGGGAGTGGGCCTTGGGCTTGGCCTCAGGGGAGACGACAACGCCACCGTGCCCACCAGCGTGGCTCTCGATGGCGGCCGAAGCAGACAGATACCACTCTGGCCGCGACGGAGACCACCGTGGCCGCGACGGAGACCACCGCGGGTGGAGAGGAACCTCGCGGCGAATACCCCACCGTTGTAGAGAACGTGCTCCGGGAGTTGGACTTCGCCAACGGTCGCATACCCGAGCTAGCAGACATGATCAACTCCACCACGCCCGATGTTCCGCAGGGGGTCATGGACGATCTGGAGAACATGCGTGGTCTGCTGGAGGCGGCGTACGATGACCTGCTCGCCGTAGTCCCGCCTTACGAGTTCACCGAGGCCAACGGCCATCTGGCCGAGGCCACCAGCCGCATGATAAGGCGTGTACAGGCCACCATGGACGGAGTCCAGGCCGGGTGGGAGTCGGGCAGCACCAATGCCGCCAAGCCTTTCTACAGCTGATGCGCGCCATCAGCGAGACGCCTACAACGCGGCCATCCAGCACTTTCACGAGTATGTGCCGGTAGGCACGCTGCCCGGAGACTAGCTGCTAGCTGCTGCGCCAACCCTGCCGGGGCCTCGGCTGGCTGTGGGCTCGTATATTCTCGTATAAGCGGTTACTTGCATATAACGCCTTTGACGCGGGTAAGATGGCCGCATGAAACGGCTGTCCTTTCTCGACCGCTACCTGACCCTGTGGATATTCTTGGCCATGGGCATAGGCGTGGGTGCCGGCTACCTGTGGCCCGCCATAGGCAGGGCCATCGAGCGCGCCTCCATCGGCACTACCTCCATCCCCATCGCCATCGGCCTGATAGTCATGATGTATCCGCCGCTGGCCAAGGTGCACTACGAAGAGCTGGGCGACGTCTTTCGCAACTGGCGGGTGCTGGGGCTCTCGCTGGTGCAGAACTGGATCATCGGCCCTCTGCTCATGTTCTTCTTGGCCATCCTGCTGCTTTTCGACAAGCCCGAGCTCATGCAGGGCGTCATCATGATCGGCCTGGCCCGCTGCATCGCCATGGTCATCGTGTGGAACGAGCTGGCCAAGGGCGACCGGGAGTACGCGGCCGGTCTGGTGGCCTTCAACTCGGTCTTCCAGGTGCTCTTCTACTCGGTGTACGCGTACGTGTTCATCACCGTGCTGCCCGGCTGGTTCGGGCTGGAGGGCGCGGCGGTGGACGTGAGCATCGCCGAGATCGCCAAGAGCGTGGCCATCTATCTGGGCATCCCGTTCGTCGGCGGGCATCATCACGCGGTTCACGCTGCTGCGCTTCAAGAGCAAGGAGTGGTACGAGAAGGAGTTCATCCCCCGCATCAGCCCCATCACGCTGATCGCGCTTCTGTTCACCATCCTGGTGATGTTCTCGCTCAAGGGAGAGATCATCGTGCAGTTGCCGCTGGACGTGCTGCGGGTGGCGGCGCCGCTCCTGGTCTACTTCGTGGTCATGTTCGTGGTGAGCTTCTACATGGGTAAGAAGGTGGGCGCCGACTACAGCAAGAGCACCACGCTGGCGTTCACCGCCGCCTCCAACAACTTCGAGCTGGCCATAGCGGTGGCGGTGGCGGTGTTCGGGCTGAACTCGGCGCAGGCGTTCGCGGCGGTCATAGGGCCGTTGGTGGAGGTGCCGGTGATGATCGGCCTGGTGAACGTGGCCTTCTGGTTTCAACGGCGCTACTGGCCGCGGCTAAGAATGGAGAAGTGTGATGGCTGAGGACAGAGACAGAAGACGCGGCGCGCGAAGACCTGGTGCGCGAAGCGGTGCGCCTGCGCTACGCGGGCGTAGCTTCCGACGGGGGTTCGTGCTGCTGCGGCGGCAGTCCTGGTGCGCAAGACGGGCCACAAGGAGTCGCTCAAGCTGGGTTACAGCGAAGACGATCTGGCGGCTGTGCCCGAGGGGGCCAACCTGGGCTTGGGCTGCGGCAACCCGCAGGCCATCGCGGCGCTCAAGCCCGGCGAAGTGGTGGTAGACCTGGGCGCGGGGGCCGGCTTCGACTGCTTTCTCTGGCCGCGCGGGCGGTGGGTCCGGCAGGGCGCCGTGATCGGCGTGGACATGACCCCCGAGATGGTGAGCAAGGCCCGTGAGAACGCGCGCAAGGCAGGGCTACGCCAACGTGGAGTTCCGTCTGGGCGAGATAGAGCACCTGCCCATAGCCGACGCCACGGCCGACGTGATCATCTCCAACTGCGTCATAAACCTCTCGCCGGACAAGGCGGCCGTCTATCGCGAGGCCTTTCGCGTGCTGAAACCGGGCGGCCGGTTGGCGGTGAGCGACGTGGTGGCCACGGCCGAGCTGCCCGAGGAGTGGCTGGCCGACATGCAGCTTGCTCTCCGCCTGCATCTCAGGGGCGGCCCGGGTGGACGAGGTGGAGGCCATGCTGCGTGAGGCCGGCTTCGTTGACATCGACATACGCGCCAAAGAAGACAGCCGCGAATTCATCCGCTCGTGGGAGCCGGGGCACAAGCTGGAAGACTACGTGCTCTCCGCCTCCATGATGGCTACCAAGCCCGGTAGCTAGCCGCCGTGGGCGCGGCCGAGACGACAGGGCTGCTCGATAGCCCTCTTCTCCGATGTGCACGGCAACCTGCCGGCCTTGCAGGCCGTGCTGGCCGACATCCGGCTGCGGCGAAGTAGAGGCGGTCTACTGCCTCGGTGACCTGGTGGGCTACGGGCCCGACCCCAACGGGGTGATAGAGCTCATCCGCAGCGAAGGCATGCCCACCGTCATGGGCAACTACGACGAGGGAGTCGGCTGGGAGACTGGGGACTGCGGCTGCTACTACGACTCGCCTGAGGCCAAGACCATCGGCGAAGCGTCGTACTTGTTCACAGTCGAGGAGGTCACCGCCGAGAACAAGGCTTTCTTGCGCGCCCTGCCCCTTGACCTGCGTGTGGAGCACTGCGGGGTGAGACTCCACCTGGTGCACGGCAGTCCGCGCAAGATCAACGAATACCTGTTGCCCGACCGGGACGAGCGTACCTTTCTAAGGATACTTGGCGAAAGAGGAGGCCGACGTGCTGGCCTTTGGTCACACGCACGCGCTCTGGGCGCGTGACTACGGTGGGGTGTACTTCGTCAACGTGGGTTCGGTGGGACGCCCCAAAGACGGAGACCCGCGCGCAGCCTACACCTTGCTGCATCTGGATCCGGCGTCGGCGGCCGAAGCTGAGACGGTGCGGGTCGATTATGATGCCGCCGCGGTGGCCGACGGGGTCAGAGCAGTGGGTCTGCCTGAGGCTCTGGCCATGGCCGTGAGGAGAGGCCGCTAGCAGAGCCCGGGTCCGGAGTCGCGCGCCTTGCGCCAAGCGGCAAGTCGCCTGCTCAGGCCGGCGCGGTCGGCAGAGGTGGCGGTGCGCAAGGCCTCGACCAAGACGGCCTGCTCGGGCAGTAGCTCCGGCGAGAGGCGGTAGTGTATCCAGACGCCCGCGCGCCGGTCCTTGACCAGGCCGGCGTTGTAGAGGTAGCGCAAGTGCCGGGAAGCCTTGGACTGAGTAAGGTCCAGGGCGCCCACAAAGTCGCACACGCAGAGCTCCTCGTTGTCCAGCAACAGAGCCATCATCTGCAGGCGGGTCTCGTCTGAGAGGGCCTTGAAAGTGTCGGCGAGATGACGCATGACGCTCCCCGGTTCGATAACGGTGTACCGATCACATGTACTTTTAGATATTGTAGTCACATGGGGGACGGCCGGGTAGATGCAATCGGAGGCGTTGGCGTGGGCGAGACGGTCAAGTACTATCCGCTGGTGGTCGGCTGGGGTCGAGCGATGCCATCCCCACGTGCTGCCCGGCGCAGGGCAAGTACGCCGCGGCCATGGTGGTGGGCAACCTGGTCTTTCTGTCGGGCATGACCGCGGAATCTGAAGACGACGGGTCTTGTCTGGGCGACACCATCGAAGAGCAGGTCACGGCTGCGCTGGACAAGGTACGCAAGCACCTGGAGGAAGTGGGTAGCTCGCTGGAGAACGTGGTAAAAGACCTTATAATCCTCAAGGACATCCGAGACTACCAGGGGATGAGGGCCACCGAACTGGCTTACTATCAGAAGCACGCTCCTCGGTTGGTCAAAGAGCCTCCGGCGAGCACCATATTCCAGCCGGCGGCGCTGGGCAGGCCGGAGTTCTTGGTGGAGTGGGAAGTCGTGGCGGTAGTGAGTCGCGAGGACGTAGCGGCAGGACGACGGACCCGGTAGGCGGGTCGAGGAGAGAGGTCAAGTGTCCTTCTTGTTGGGTAGATGGTCGAATCCTGAAGGCGGCGAAGTCGTCGAGTTCACCGGCGACGGGTCGATGATCGTGCGCAAGGCCGGAGAGGTGCTGACGGCTCAGCGGTATGCAGCACAGGACAACGGGGCCGGTGCCGGACGTCTGTCCCTGCGCAGCGCAGAGGGCGGCGAGGTGGTGCTGGGATACTGTGTCGCGTCAGAGATCCTGGCCATGTCCTACGGCGGGCTGACCACGATCTACTCCCGGGTCCCGTGATGCGCGGGAGGCAGGGGCCAGCCTCGGCTGCGGTCCCGCGCCTCCTCTCGATCCTCGCGCTGGCGTTCTTGGCCGGCCTCACCTGTGTTCGACGCCGGTTGCTCAGGAGAGCAGGAGAGCCTGGTGGGCACTTGGATCAGTGCCGAAGAGGGCGAGACCCTCGAGTTCAGGGCGGACGGCACTCTGTACTTCACGACGGCGGATGGTCTAGCCGAGACCCTGCGGTGGCAGGCAGACGACAGGAGTCTGGCGCTGGTCGTGGAGGAGCGGGGCCACGAGGACACTGAGGTACTCCATAGATGACGGTGTGCTCACGCTCACCTACCCCGACGAGCCACCTGCGAAGTACACGCGTCTGGGGCTGCAAGACGGCTCAGAAGGCCCATAGGCAGGGGTGCTGGGGTCCAAGTAGTATATGTTAGAGTTGTGCTCGAACGGGAGCGCTGGTCAGCCGACAAGGAGGCTACAAGGTGTCATATTCGGTCAAGACCCTGATGAAAGTGGCCGCATCGGTGGCGCTTGTTCTTGCGCTCTGCTTCGCCCTGGTGCTTGGGTCTTGCGGGGTGCGGCGACGACGATTCGACCTCCACCAGCAGACCGGTCACCACCGTGCCCGATACTACGGCCACGACTGCAGGTCAGTCGGTCGACGCTGCGGAGCTTGTGGGCAAGTGGTACTGCGAGAGACTCAGGGAGGACTTCGAGTTCACCGCCGACGGCAAGATGATCTGGACCAAGAAGGGCGGTGCTCCCCTGACCTTCACCTATACGGTGCAAGAGGGGGCTATCGTCTTCACTCAGCCCAACGCCCCCATGGAGAACACGCTCCCCTACACTCTCGAGGGTAACAGCCTGACCACTGTAGACCCCAAGTACGGGCGCCTGACCTACATCAAGCAGTAGGTCCGCACCATCCGGGCAGGGGTGGCGGCGGTCACAGACTGCCGGGCCGCGGCCAGCGACTCCAGGTCGCTCTCTGTGAGCTTATAGAGAAAGCCCAGCAGCATCTCCCCGGTGCGCCGGACGAGGGCGGGCTTGCAGTGGGCGTAGGTGTCCCGGGCCGTGTGATAGTACGGGTCTTGGCGCCACTCCAGCCAGACCGCCGGAGTACCCGGCCAACTCAAAAGGCTCGTGGTCGCTCATGCCTGAACTGCCGTTGTCCTTGAGGTAGCGGGCGGGGAGGCCGTGCTCGTTGGAGTAGGCTTTGATCATGTCCCTCAGCAAACGGGGGCCCCGGTCCATGGTGCGCACCGTGAACTCGCTGCCGTACCCCACCATGTCCACAGAGACCATGCCCACCAGAAGGCTGCGCTCCTCTGAAGTGAGCGCCTGCGACGAACTGGCGCGAGCCGTAGTGATGGTGGTCGGGGTCGGAGTCGGTCATCTCTTCGGCGCCGAAGACCACGAACTCGATGGTGGCCGTGGTGTCGGCGTCACGCAGGGCGCGGGCCGACTCCAGCACGACGGCCACCCCCGAAGCGTTGTCGTTGCCACCGGGGGCGCCCGCCTTGGTGTCGACGTGGGCTCCCACGACTACCAGTGAGTCAGACGTGCCTCGTTTGACCGCCGAAACATTGCGCGAGTAGAGACCCTCCGGGTAGCGACACCTGCGTGGTGAGGACGTCGTAGCCCAAGCTCTGCAGGTAGCCGGAGGCGTAGTCCAACGCGGCAGCCTCGGCTTCAGTGCCGGACTTTCTGGGTCCGATATCCTGAGCCAATACCTTGAGGTGGGCCATGGCCGTGGCTTCGTCAAAGGCCAAGGGCGGGGTCGGAACGGGCGCGGTGGTGGTAGTGGGAGCGGCCGTGGTGGAGGTGGGAGCCGCGGCTGTAGTAGGGCTGGGTGCGTCGGCGACCGGCAGCGTGACGGTGGCGTTTGTGGGCTGGTCTCCGGCGCAGGAGGGCCTGACCCCAGACCAGAAGAGCGGCGGTCAGCGCTATCAGGGCCACCAGCAGGACGGCGATGAGGGCCAGCAACAAGGCGGCGTAGGGAGATCGTGAACGGCCGGTTCTGCGCATGTGTGCGAGTCTATCACCGCCGGCCGCTCGACCCATTCTCATCAGGCTCTTTCGGAAGATTTGCGGCTTTCGTGGTAGCCTTCATTGCCTGGGGGATTTCTCTGTCATGGTGCGTTCTGGCTTGCTTTTTCTTGCGTCGGAGGAAACGGTATGAAGGTGCTGGACGAAGGGGTAAACCCCCTTTTCATGGACCCTGACCCAGACAAGGCGCGGGACTTCTTCCGCGAGAAGTCGCGGGCCATGGTCGACAAGCGGATGACTGAGAAGGAAGCCGTGGAGAGGTTCGTGCCGGACGGCTGCTACCTCGCCATCGGCGGTTTTGGGGCCGTGCGCATCCCCAACGCGATCGTTCACGAGATCGTGCGCCAGCGCAAGAAGAACCTGGGCTTTCTCGGCCACACCTCCACTCACGACTTTCAGGTGCTCGCGGCCGGCAAGGTGTTCAATCGGTTGGACTCCGCCTACATCGTGGGCCTTGAGGCGCGGGGTCTCTCGCGCAACGCCCGCAAGTACATGGAGTCCGGCGAGGTCGAAGTCACCGAGTGGAGCAACTACGCACTGGCCGCCCGGCTCAGGGCCGCGGCCGACGGCAACTCCTTCGCGGTCATCCGCAGCATGCTGGGCACCGACACCTTCAAGATGCTCGGCGGCCAAAGAGATCGAGTGCCCCTTCACCGGCAAGAAGATGGCAGCCGTGCCGGCGCTCTGGCCCGACGTTGCCGCCATTCATGTGCACCATGGCCGACATGTACGGCAACTCGGTCATACGTGGCATCTCGGTGGCCGACCTGGAGTTGGCCCGGGCCGCCAAGCGCCTGATCATCACCACCGAGAAGCTGGTGCACAACAACGTCATCCGCGACCACCCGACCTTCACCTCGATACCCTTCTACCTGGTGGACGCGGTGGTCGAGGTCCCCTACGGCAGCTATCCCGGCAACATGCCCTGCGTGTACTTCTCCGACGAGAAGCATCTGGCCGAGTGGCTGAACGTGGAGAAAGACCCGGCGGAGTTCGAGAAGTTCCTCGATCACTACATCTACGACTGCCCCAACTTCCAGGAGTACGTCGTGCGGTGCGGAGGGCTCAAGAGGATCGAAGAGCTGCAGAAACTCGAGACGCGTGCTCGAGGACTAGATATGACACCCGAATACAACATGATGGAGCTGATGATCTGCATCGCGTCGCGGTACCTGGAGGACGGCAAGACCGCGGCCGTGGGCACCGGAGCTCCTTGCGCTGCCGCCATGCTGGCGCAGAAGCTCAACTCGCCGGACCTGGTGATCCTGTTCGAGGCCGGGGGTGTCGCGCCCATGCTGCCGCAGATGCCCATCTCGGTGGGCGACTCGCGCACCTTCTACCGGGCCGTCATGGCTGCCGGCATGGCCGAGATGATGACCACGTGCGCGCGCGGGCAAGTGGACTACGCCTTCTTGGGCGGCGCCCAGATAGACAAGTACGGCAACATCAACTCCACCTGCATCGGCGACTATCACCATCCCAAGGTCCGCTTTCCCGGCAGCGGCGGGGCCAACGACTTCGCCTCCTTCTGCTGGCGCACCATGATCATGACCGTGCACGAGAAGGCCCGGTTCGTCGAGAAGTGCGACTTCATCACCTCGCCGGGGTTCCTGACCGGCAAGGGCGCCCGCGAGGCCGCCGGTCTGCCGGAGGGCGGCCCCTACAAGATCGTCACCGACCTGGCGGTCATGGGCTTCGACGAAGAGACCAAAGCCATGATGATCGAGTCGCTGCACCCCGGCGTAGACGTGGCCAAGGTGCAGTCCGAGACGGGCTTCGAGCTCATCGTCCCGGATAAGATCGACCACACCGAGCCGCCCACGGCCGAGGAGCTGCGCATCCTGCGCGAAGAGGTCGACCCGCTCAGGTTGGTCATAGGCAGGGCGTAGCGCGCTGGGGGCGTACCTGCTCCGCCCGCGTTCAAGGTCTCTCGACCACTCCGCAGGCACGCCCCCGGCGCGCTTGCCGTATAAGTGCATCAGACGAGATAGTGCTGTGCGGTGGGACCAGGCAGCTATTGGCGTAGGCCGAACAGGAGGGACTATGTTGACCGTGAAGCGGATCATGCTAGCGTCAGTTGTTCTGTTGTTGGTTACAGTCGGCCCAGTGCTAGCCGGCTGCGAATCGCTTGATGGCTCCAGCACCACCGTGCTCGGAGGGGCGACCGGCCCTGGTGACACCGTGCCGGCGGGGGCGACCACGCTCACCAGCGTTGCGACAGGAGCAACTGTCACCCCGGGCGGAACGCCTGTCACCGGCGGGTCGGGCGACTCGATCCTAGGCAAGTGGCACAATAGCGTGACCGGCGAGACCCTGGAGTTCTTCCCGAACGGTGTCGTGACCGGCAGCCGCTACGCTGACATGAAGGGCATAGAGGTCACTTATGCCATCAACGCCGATCAGATAACCATCAGTGCCCTCGGTACCATCCTGGTGACCCAGACCTTCTCCATCAGCGGTGGCACGCTGACTATCATCGACAACGAGACGGGTATCTCGGGCACGCTGCAGCGGGCCGGCTAGGGGGGACCGCAGGGCAGAGCTGCTCCGTTCGCGTTCGAGTTGTGAGGTGCGTACCACCCCGTATATAGTGGGGAGCGACTCGGAGCACCTGGAGCGGACGGGGTGCATCCACAATCGCTACGGGGGGCACGTCGAGTGGTCTCCCCAGGAGGCGGCACTATGACTTCTTCTTTCTTGTCAAAGCGGTGGGCGGCGGTTGTCACGACGGCTGTGGTCGTTCTCGTGATAGCCGTTCTGATGCTCGCGGCGGGCTGCGGAGGCGCCAGTCTGGTTGGCAAATGGGCCAGCACCACGGGCGACATCACGGAGTTCACATCTGATGGCAAGGTGCTCTTCGAGGACGAAGAGCTGGCCGGGGTCGACATAACCTACAAGGTCGAAGGCGACAGGTTGACTGTCACCGGTTTGGGGACCGACTTCATGAAAGCCAAGTTCGCGATCGAGGGTGACAGCCTCAAGCTGACGAATCTAGAGAACCCCAGCGAAGTCGAGACCATGCGACGTGTGAAGTAGCTACCGGTCGGGAGGTTAGAGAGTGCCTGATCCATCAAGATCTGTCATGAGAGCAGCCGGCATAGTGGCGATCACCGTCGGCCTGGGTTTGGCTATGGTTGCGGGCGCTCACCGCGTGTGGTGGCGACGAGGCCACTGAGACGACCTTCGGAGCCACCGAGACGACGCCCGAGAGCGTCGAGACCACGGTCGAAGAGACGGTCACGTCTGTGGCGGCCGAAGCCATCGATGAGGCCCTATTGGGCAAGTGGTTCAGCGAAGCGACAGGCGAGACCCTCGAATTTACAGCTGAGGGCATCATGCGCGTCAGCAGCGAGACCGATGAAGGGTCCTACGAGCTGTCGTACACCTCGGACGGCAGTGAGATCGTAGTCAGTGACGGGACCATGGAGGTCCCCGCCGCGTACACGGTCGATGGTGACAAGTTGTCTCTGTTCGATCCCGAGCAGGGCGCCATGGTCGAATACACCCGCTTGGCGGAGTAGGCCAGGGAGGTCGTCTGCGCCAAGTAGGGCGCGCGAGTCTGGAGGCGCCCCGGGCCGAGATACCGCTGCCGATGCCGTGGCTGGTTGGCCGTGTAGGGTTCTGGGTACATTACGCCACGATGGTGGAGCCCCAGCGCAAGGCGTAGGTGGCTTCACAAATTGTGACGGGGTTCGATGCACGGGCCCGGGAGGTTCGAAGGTGTCTGACTCACTTAGGGGCTCACCTAGTAGGGTGGCGGGGACTGTTCTCCTGACAGCGGCACTATGTCTCGTCGCGGTGCTGGGGCTTGTCGCTTGCGGAGGGGACAACACGACCGGAACCACGAGCGAAGTCACGAGCACTGCTGCGCAGGGCGCGGACACGACTGCCGGAGAGACTGTCACGTCGGAGGCGGTTGCCGCAATCGACGAGGCTCTGGTGGGCAAGTGGCACAGCACGCAGACCGGCGAGACTCTTGAGTTCACGGCCGACGGCAAGATGATCGTCACTGCCGCCGATGGGGCAACGGCCCCGATAGAGTTCACGTACAAGGTGCAGGGAGCAAACGTTATCTACGGCCCGGCAGGGTTCGAGCAGACCTCGCCCTACTCCATCGACGGGGACGTCCTGACCATGGTCAACCCTGACGTGGGCGGACCTGTGACCCTAGATCGCGTCCAGTAGGCGCGCCTCACAGCCCTTTGCACCGGCAGCGCTTGCCGGCGACTCCTCTCAAAGGGCCATGAGGTGCTCTGGCAAAGAGGGGTCGCAAGCCGTGCCGGTCGCCCGACATTGAGGGCTGTCGAATAGGGGCCACCCGACTCTGAGCCAGGGGGCCCACTGCCTGTGCGGAGTGGTCGAGAGTACTCGAACGTGGGCGGACCAGAGGCAGTGTGCCCCCTGGCCTTGCAGAGCGAGAGTGGCCCCTATTCGACGAACCCTTCGACCACGTAGGTGCCGCCGGCCTTCTTCTCCCGGTGGAGCGTGATGAGCTGCCGCTTCTCGGCGTCGACCAGTAGGGCGCTGAAGCTGCGGTAGCCAAAGGCCGACTCGTTGAACGAGGGGCGTCTTGCGCTGCATGGTGTCCTTGACCATGGAGGCGAAGATGGGGTCTTTGTTCTCGCGTATGAGCGCGGCGATGGACTCGTACAGCAGGTCGAAGACCTCTCTCTTGTCCTCGGGGATGTCCTGAGCCTTCGGGCTGGGCGCGACCGGCCGGGCGGCCTGCTTCTCCAGGTCTTCGTAGAAGATGAACTCGTCGCAGTTGTCGGCCAGGAGGTTGGAGGTCGACTCCTTCATGCCCACGCCTATGACGTGCTTGCCGTTCTCCTTGAGCTTCGACACCAGCGGCGAGAAGTCCGAGTCGCCGGACACGATGACGAAGGTGTCCACGTGCTGCTTGCTCCAGGCCAGGTCCATGGCGTCCACGGCCAGGCGGATGTCGGCGGAGTTCTTGCCGGTCATCGAGCGCCGCGGGATGTTGATGAGCTCGACGGCGTGCTCGTGTAGCGGCTTGGTGTACTGCTTGTACTCGCCAAAGTCGGCGTAGGCCTTCTTGACGATGACCTTGCCCTTCTCGACCAGGCGCTCGAGGATCTTGTCGATGTCGAACTCGCCCCGACGATTCTTGAAGCCTATGGCCAGGTTCTCGAAGTCTATGAAGACGGCCAAGGTACGGTCGGTCTCGGTCATATGATTCAGGTGCTCCTTCCCCGCGATGATGGCACCAGGATAGGTTGTTTCATTACGAATTCTTGCACGTTTGCTCTAATCCTGTAGTGCGCGCGTATTAGAGCGAGGCACCGTTGGTCGCCCATGTGAATGACGCCAGATATCTGTTCGAAGAGGGGCTGGTAGCCGGTCCAGTCGGCGTCGTCGGTCTGTAGGTCGACGCGATAGAGGCAATGGTTGGCGATGCAGGTGTACACCGACTTGACCATGACCCGCTCGTTCCAGGTTATGCGCACTGTAGCGACGAGGGCGTCGACCCCTCCGACCTTGGTCTCGCGAATGGGCTTGACTACCTTGAAGTAGTCGTATGCCGATGGACCTCGGTCCAAGAACTGCTGCAGGGTTTGTCGTACGAGTTCCTGCGGTGGGTCCTCGGTCTGGGAACCCGCCAGTACCTTGACGGTCAGGCCGTTGAGGTATGCATCCTGGCGAGTGGGGCCACTCACGTCGGCGAAGGCGGCCAGATGGTAGTCGTCGGCGCGGTAATCGGCCAGACTGCTGGCGGGCAGTTCTGCCCAGTCCGCGGGCATGGAGATGGTCAGGCCGAAGCGGACGTCGGAGTAGAGCACGAAGGTGGTCGGACTGCTGGTGCCGGTAGGGCCGACCTCGGACAAAGTGGTCACCAGGGTGGTGGTCGACGCGGTCGGGCTGGTGCACCACGGGTGACCGGCCACGGCGGTCACGGTCGCTGGCAGCGGCCGGAGTGGTCGAGTCCGCCCAGGACTGCTGCGGCGGCGACCGTTTCCTGTGGCCACACAGAGAAGGGCACGACCACCAGCGCCGCCGCTACGACCGTGACGGCGACCAAGGCGCGGCTCCTCATGCTCCACGAGACGCGTTCGGGCGCTGCCGCCACCTGCGGGGCGTCGCCAGGCAGCGCGGCGGACTCTGGCACGAACGGCGAGACCAAGACGGGCGCCGAGCCGCTCTTGGCTGGCAGCGCAGTGCGCGCATAGCGAGGGATCACCGACCAGTGCAGAGAGGTAGCCGTCAGGGGCTGCGTAAGTGACGGCGGCGACGGTCGATGGTGTGGGCGCCGCCTGGGGCGCGATGCCGGCCGCGGGCTTGACCCCGGAGGGGCGCGGTGACGCCGCGCGCCGCAGATCGATGAGGCCGGCGATGCCGGCGAGAATCATCAGCGCCGCGCGGGCGCCCAGGTCAGCAGGTTGGGGAACAGGCCGAGTACTGCGAGTGAGAACAGAGAAAGTCATGCCTACGGGGCGCGAAGCGACAAGCGCCAAGGCGGCGGCGATGCCGGCCGCCCCCAAGGCCACTCCAACGGCCAACGCTTGACCTCTTCTGATGAGGCGTCGGACTGAGCCAGCACGCCGGCCAGCAGGTAGGCGTGCACAGCCAAGCCTGCCGCACCACCGGCGAGGCCCAGCCACACGGATATCCTGCGTAAGACGCTCACTATCGGCATGTGCTCCTTCATGGGTTTCAGATACTTGTATCGAAGAAGGGCCGTGCGCACTTTAGCCGATGTGCGGCGTTTCGGGGTGCGGCGTCTGCCTGGACGGCACGGCCGGCGGTCGCTGTGTGCTCGGGGGAGCGGGTCCGTGCGTTTCTGAAGGACAAGGTGTGAGCCCTAAAACCCCTTTGGGCGTCACCTGATACTCGAAGCGGTAGCCGTTCTGCTCGGCGATGGCCTTGACCGCGTTCCGGATCTGCCGTAGTCGAAGGTGAAGGCGAACTTCTTGCCCAAGAGCGCGCCCTGGGCCTCGAGGGTGCCCTCGATGCCGCCGGTGCCGGTCTTGTAGGTGGTCTTGGAGACGCCCCAGCCGCCGCCGAAGTCGCCGGAGTCACCGCCGGACATGCCGGACCCCGACTCCTTGAGCATCTCAAAGAAGCGCACCACGCGCTCGCCGTCGTCGACCTTGAACTTGGCCGAGTACTCGACCTTCTTCTTGGAGAGCATCGGACTTCTGCTCGGCCACCACCAGCTTGGCTTCGCCGCCCTGGCCCTTGGCGCTCACTTGGGCGCCCGCCTCGTTGGCCAGGTAGGTCTTGATGGCCTCGGCTACGCTCATGGTGAATCGTCCTCTCTCTCGGTGTGGTGGGCCGCGCTAGGCGGCGGTCTTGCGGTGTGTGGTGCCGGTCGAGCAGGTGCCGCACCGCCAGGTAGGGGTGGCGCAGCACCATCCGCGGCCCGGAGTAGCGCATCACGGTCGTGATGGCCTCGCGCTCGGTCGCGCGGAAGCAGTGCACGGTGCAGCGGGCGCAGGTGGGCTTCGCGTCGCCGAAGCGGCACGCGTCTATGCGGCGGTTCGCGTAGTCGAGCAGAGCGGCGCAGTCGGGGCAGAGACGGTCGCCGCCCAGGGTGGTCACGCTCGACGAGCGGGCAGCGGGCGCGTGGTGATCGCGGCAGTACATGGCTCATCATCGACCTGCGACGGTGCGCTGCTCGCGGCTCACAGCAGCTCCAGGAAGCTCTCCATGGCCTGGCGGGACTTGTCCTGTTGCGGACCCCCGCGGGCGAGAGCGTCGCCGTCGATGGCCAAGAAGGGGATGCCCGCCTTCATGAAGGCGGCGCGCAGCACCGGCACCGAGCCGAGGCCGTGGCGGCAGCCCCAGTGGTTGAAGTGCACCACCCCATCGACCCGAGCTGCTTGGCCAGCGCCAGATCGAGCCGGGCCCGCCTGCTGGAGCTGCCCCACATGACGTTGTCGGTGAGACGCCTGGCCAGGCCGGGGAAGGGATCGTCGGGGTCGATGGTCTCCGGGTGCATCTGGCCCATCTCCTCGAAGAGCACCATGGCGCCCTTCGCGCGTATCAGGTCGATGATGCCTGAGTCGTGATGCGGGAAGGTGTGCAGCCAGAGCAGCTTCTTGAGCGGGCGGCCGTCTGGCGCTGGGGGTGGCCATCAGGTCGCTGCGGCCGTGCTCGGTGAGCAGCCGCTCGAAGTCCCTGGCGCCGTGCCGGGTGCCCCAGAGGATCTGTCCCAAGAAGACCATGGCGAAGGTCTCGCGGCCGTCCATCTCCAGCCGTCCGGCCAGGCGCTCGGACATGATGTGGCCCCAGGCCACCGAGGCCCGGTTGGAGAGCTCGACGGCCCTTGCGCAGGTCGGGCTTGCGTCCGGTCCAGCGGCCGATGTCCTCGTGAAGCTGCGCGCAACTGCTCGGCGACATCGGCGACCACCTCTGGCGAGGCCTCGCCTTCGTCGGGGGGCAGGGGCACGTCGATCTCGCGGAAGGGCACGCCGTGGCGTACGGCCAGCATCTCGAGCAGGCACTCCTTGCCCAGGCAGAGCGGGGTGGTGCCCAGACACATGTCGGGGGCGCGGCATGCATACCGTTCTCCACCGCGGCCAGGGCGATGCGGTGGTAGCTGCACACGTCGCGGGCCAGGGGCATGCGGGCGGCCGCGGCCTCCAGGGGCTCGCGCGCCTCGGTGCCGGTGAGGGTGGCGGCGCCGATCTCGGGGATCATGGGGGTGATGCCGTACGAGGCGAGGAGCTCCGTGGGGAACAGGTACGACACCCAGGGGACGATCGCGCCGGGCTTGAAGAGATCGAGCGAGGCCGTGAGCGCGTGCAGGTACATGTAGCGCGGGCGGTGCGCTCGTGCAGCGCTTGGTAGCCGCGTGCGGGCCAGGAAGCGCCGTGCGAATGAGCGAGGCGCTGAGGGAGTCGCCGGTGGCGTCGCTGAGGGCGGGCATGGCTGTCAGACCTCCTCGAACAGAGTCGTCGTCGTTCAGCAGGTCGTCGTCCATGAGTTGAGCCTCCAGGAAGGCCTCCACTCTGACGCGCAAGGGTCCGTTGGCGTCGAAGGGAAAGTCGACCTCGATCTCCAGATAGGGTAGATCGCGCTCGCGGGCCAGGTGGCGACCAGCAGAGCGTCGTAGGCGCCTGGGTCGCAGAAGCTCTGGCGGGCGTAGATGATGGAGGATGGGCTTCGTCTCGTCGAGGCGGCGTTCCAGGTAGGCGCGGCGGTCGGCCGTCGAGCGCCGCGGGCACATGCCGGCCGCGAGCACCCGGGCGCAAGGGCCTCGTAGTCGTGCGCCGTTCTGCCGCGCCGACCGTGCCTCGTCGGAGCCAGCGGCTTCCAGCGGTCGGGCGAAGTGCAGGACTCCAGGCCCGACACGTGAGCGCCCAACCTGTCTATGAGGCCCAGCAGAGAGTCGTTGCTGAGAGGTCCGCTGACCACGAACACTCCGCCAGGGCGCGGCGGGCTGGCGTAGTCGAGCGTGGGGGGTTGCGGCGGGCCGGCGCCGCGCGCCGCCGGGTTGCCGCGCCGCCGGGCAGGCGGTCTCGCAGCCAGCCGTCGAAGCGCGCAAGGTCGGCGGCGAGTCGGGCGGTGACGCTCGGGACCCGAAGTGCGGGGCATCGTGCAGCACGAAGACCCTGCCCGGGTAGGTGGCGGCGAGCAGGTCGCCCATGCGGCGCATGGCGTCGCAGCCTCCAGGTACCACCAGATGCAGTCGGCCGTGCTCGTCCGGCCTGGTCGCTGTTGCAAGCACCTCTTCGGCAGCCGCGACCAGCTTGGTGACGTACGGGCAGGTCATGGGGTGCACGCTGAGGGCGTCGCGGCGGGCCGGGGCTCCCGGGTCGCGAAGGTGGTTGCCCAGCCAGCGCGGCGAGTAGCCGGCTCGGCCACCAGGTCCAGGGGCAGGAGATTGCAGGTGTAGTAACAGTCTGGCATATGTTAAGAAGACAAGTATAGGACAGTATGAATCTGTGCCAGGTTATGGCCCAGGGGCGGGGAATACAAGCCCCAGGTGCGCGACTGGCGCGGCGGACGGGTCCGATTTCGGCTTCGTCACATGGTATTCTCGTACCAGATATGACCGCCGAGCTGCAACTGTCCCCTGGAGGCGACACGCGATGAACAAAGTGTTCCCGAGTGCCGAGGCTGCGATCTTCGATATCGAAGACGGGGCGTCGATCCTGGCTGGTGGGTTTGGTCTCTGTGGCAATCCAGAGAACCTCATCCGCGCGATTCATGCGAAGGGCATCAAGAATCTCTCCATCATCAGCAACAACTGCGGCACCGACCAGTACGGACTGGGCGTCCTGCTGCAGTCGGGCCAGGTCAAGAAGATGACCTCCAGCTACGTGGGCGAGAACAAGAACTTCGAGCAGCAGTTCTTGAGCGGGCAACTCGAGGTCGAGCTGTGTGCCCCAGGGCACGCTGGCCGAGCGCATCCGCTGCGGCGGCGCCGGCATACCGGCCTTCTTCACCCCCAGCGCCGTGGGCACCGATCTGGCCAAGGGCAAAGAAGTGCGCGAGTTCAACGGCCGCGAGTACCTCATGGAGCTGGGCCTGACCGCCGACTTCGCCATCGTGAACGCCTGGAAGGGCGACCGCCTGGGCAACCTGGTCTATCGCAAGACCGCCCGCAACTTCAACCCCCTGTGCGCCACCGCCGGCAAGATCTGCATCGCCGAGGTCGAGCATCTGGTGGAAGTGGGCGAGCTTGGTCCGGACGAGATCCACACTCCCGGCATCTATGTGGACCGCATAGTCCAGGGCGAGCACTACGAGAAGTGGATCGAGAAGGTCACCACCCGGCCGAAGCCGAAGGCCTGAAGGGCCCAGGCGCCGACCGATCAGATATCTCTAGGAGGCGATGATGGCACTAACCAAAGAACAGCAGGCGCAGCGGGTCGCGGCTGAGTTCGAAGACGGCTACTACATCAACCTCGGCATAGGCATGCCCACCCTGGTGAGCAACTACCTGCCCGAGGGCAAGGACATCTACATCCACTCCGAGAACGGCATCCTGGGCGCGGGCCCCTATCCGTACGAGGGTGAAGAAGACCCCGACCTCATCAACGCCGGCAAGGAGACCGTGACCGAGCTGCCCGGGCACCAGCTACTTCTCCAACGCCGACTCGTTCGCCATGGTGCGCGGCGGCCATCTGGACGCCACCGTGCTCGGCGCCATGGAGGTCTCGGAGTTCGGCGACCTGGCCAACTGGATGATCCCGGGCAAGATGATCAAGGGCATGGGCGGCGCCGGCGACATAGTCGCGGGAGCCAAGCACGTGATCATCATGATGGATCACAACGCCAAGGACGGCACGCCCAAGCTCCGCACGGAGTGCACCCTGCCGCTCACCGGCAAGAAGTGCGTCAACCTGATCAGTCACCGATCAGGCCGTCATCGAGGTCACCAAGGAGGGCCTGGTGCTCAAAGAAGTCGCCCCCGGCATGACCGCCGAGGACGTGCAGAAGCTCACCGAGCCCAAGCTGATCGTCAGCCCGGACCTGAAGACCATCGAGGTCTAGGGCCTGAGGGGCGCTGCGCGCGCCCTGCCAGCGAGTCACACCGCCGGCGCCGCGACCCTCGGGTCGCGGCGCCGGTTTCTGCTTCGGGCTGGTGAGCGGCTGCGGGCCATCGCCTGGCGCAGCGCCGACGGCGATGAGGTCCTTGTGCGCGTCCACGAAGTCGCAGCTGGGTTCGCGGCCGCACTTGCGGCACTTCAGGTCGTAGCACGAGTTGAGGGTGCCGCAGGCCGGGCAGGTGTAGCGCTGCTTGGTCTCGGTCAGCCAGGCGTCGGCGCCTACCTCGGCGATGCGTTCCAGGTTCTGGTATAGCTCGGCGCGGTGAGGTTTCTCGCGCTGAAAGCCCTCGAGCTCGGCGCAGGGATAGTCGGCGCACTCGTTGCAGAAGGCGTGGCCGCGCCGCTGGCGCGCAGGCCGCAGGTCGCAGTCGCGGCAGTAGGGGGTCACGGCGGTCGGAGCGGCAGCCGTCGCAGTGGGCGTCTTCCGGTGGTCCAGCCCATGCGGCCGGGCAAGCAAGGCGAGGCGCTCTGCGGATCTTCGTGGCGGCGATGTAGATCGAGCACACGTCGCAGCAGAGTCCGCAGACGGCGGCGGTCGCGGGGGCGGATGAGGGTGCGGCAGGGATCGATCGGTCTCTTCGCACATGATCCTCGCGGGTGGATGTGGCACTACCATGGGTCACTGGTCCGCGGAGGCAGTGTGCCGCCAATGCGAACTTCTCCTCAGGCGTCTGCCCATGGCCTCCGCCGCGGCGCGGAGCTTCGAGCACGTAGCGCTTGAGATGCTCCTCGTCGAACCGCTCGGGCGGGATATGCAGACCGAGCACGGCCACCAGGGCGTCGTGCGAGAAGATGGGCACAGCAACGGCCGCCCGGCCCTTGGCTCGCTCCTCGAGAGAGTAGGCGATCGCCCTCGCGCTTCGTCTTGTCCAGCAGCGCTTCGAGCTCACGCGCGATCGGTGATGGTGTTCTCCGTGTAGCGGACTGCCGGGGCGGCGAGCGCACGGCTGCGAGTCTCATCATCGGCATAGGCGAGATGGACCCGCACTTGTGCGCTCCAGGTGGCGGTGAGCGGCCACGCCGAATTGGCGGGGATCACCTGGCCGAACCCGCTGGACGGCGGGATGACGTTCACGTTGAGCACCTCGTCACCCCTGCGCACCGAGAGCGACGCACCCTCTCCGGTCGCCTCGGCCAGCCGGCCCAGGTCACCCTCCAGAATCTGGATGAGCACGCTGTTGCCGCCAAGCGAGAACAAGGACATGGCGAAGGCCGGGCCCACCCGGTACTGGCCGGTGACGGGGTCCTGAGTGAGGTAGCCCTTTGCCTGGAGGGTGTTCACGTAGCGGTAGACAGTCGCCGGGTTGAGTCCGGTGCGACGGCCGAGCTCCGCGAGACTGAACATAGGATCGCGGGCGGTGAACTGGCCCAGGATGTCCAAACCGCGGGCCAGCGCCTGTATCGGCGCCGGACCGTTGCTGTGTGCTGGTGCTCTGTTGGTTCGTTCGCTCATGTACTCCAAACGATAGCTGATGGCAACTCTGTTGACGAGTAATCGAGTATAGTGCTAGTGTTGCGCCAGGTGCAAGAGGCATTGCGCATAGTGCAATTCGAATGCAGGGCGTTTGGGAGGTGGATATGGGCAAGCGAAGGACTTGGCTTAGTCTGCTTGTCGCAGGGCTGGTGCTGGCCTTGGCATTAGGGTTGGCGGCGCTGGCAGTGGGCTGCGGCGGCGACAAGAGCACGGATGACGCCTCGGCGGGGTCTGACGGCGCCCAAGGTCGAGGTCATACAGGACGGCATAGGCATCTTGGGCCTCGGTGCGGGTCCGAAGTTCTGGCCGGACAGGAACAACACCGGCTTTGTGCTGTACGTCAACAGCTTCATGTACATGGTGGACATCGGTGGAGGCACTCCCCAAGAGCTCTACGATCTCGGCCAAGGCTTCTCGAAGCTGCACGATCTGTTCATCACCCACCTGCACTTCGACCACATCGGTGGTCTGGCGGAGCTGCTTGCGCGTGGCTATCAGACCAGAGACACCAACGCGGCGGGCGTCGAGGCTCCTCTGGCGTCTCTTGATATCTACGGCCCCCCGGGAACGCAGAGTCTCACTGACGGTCTGATGCAAGGGTTGGCAGGCGGTTTTGACCTGCACAACTGGCAGCGGGCGGCAGGTACTCCTTGGCTCGTGCCCAAGGTCAACGAGATCGCCCTGCCCGAGACCGGCGTGCAGGTCATCTTCGAGGACAAGAGAGTCAGAGTGTCAGCGACTCAGGTCGATCATGACGTCGATGTCGAGTACGCCTACGCGTACCGGTTCGACATCCTGGAGGGCGCGAACAAGGGCAAGTCAGTGGTGTTCTCCGGAGACAGGAACGACGACAACGCGAACCGCGATCCTGCGGTGAACGAGCAGTTCCGGGCGCAGTTCAGAGAATTGGCCAAGGGAGCGACCGTTCTTGTGCACGAGGTGGGACTGAGCGACTGGGCCGTGAAGATAGCCGACCCGGCCGAGGGCGGTCAGATGGAGGCTCTCTACAAGCACCTGGTCAACTCTCACACCGACGCACCCGTGGTGGTGGCGCTGGCTGCGGAGCTGGACGTCCCCGTCCTGGTGCTGCAGCACTACGGCAACATCGGCGCGGAGTACACGCTGCAAGAGGCCCGCGACTTCATCTATGACGCGGTGATGGAGGCCAACAAGACGGCCGGCTACAAGGGACAGATCATCGCTCCGATGGAAGGCGACGTGATCCAGTTCTAGGTTCCCTAGAGGCAACTGTATTTGACGGTTACAGGAACGCGAAAGGAAGGGATAGTAGTGAAGAAGACAATCGCTCTGTTGTTGGGTCTGATGCTGGTTATGGGATTTGCCGTCGTCGCTTGCGGCGGGGAAGCCACGGAAGACACCACCGCCACGACGGCGGCACAAGAGGTCACCACCACGGTGGCGGCCAGCCCGGCTGTTGATTGGAGTGAAGCGGCTGACTACGAGGGGTCGGAAGCCACCGTCACCGGGCAGATCGCCGCTGTCGACAACGTCTTCAAGACGAAGGGCGTTCTCAAGATCCTCGTGCGGGTGGGCGGTGTCCAGACGAGCCCTCACTTCAACATCGTCATCGAGCTTGCTGAGGGCGGCACCATCCCCGTCGCGGGCGTGACCGAGGACATGCTGAACGGTCTGATCGGCAAGACGGTCGAGATCACCGGCACCGTGGTGCTCAACGCCTTTGACACCGGCGCGTATGAGATCATTCCTGGCCGATCCGGCCCAGCTGGTGGTGAAGTAGTCGAGCGTGCCTGAGCGCGCTGTCGGCTCTGCCCCCCAGAGCCGGCAGCGAGAGCCCCCGCCCGGACATCCGGGCGGGGGCTTCTCTTTTGTGGTAGGTTCTGCCCGCAGACCAGGCAGGGCTCCGTCCGGTAGGGGACGGAGTGGGAGGAGCGTTGGTGAGGACCGGGGTTCGGCCGGCGACACTCTTATGGTTGCTCGATGAGTCGCCCTGATGGGCGTCTTCGCATGGTCGGTTGCGGCGATCGACCCGACGCGGCGCTCGAGCGGCAGCACGACTGTCTCCGCGAGGGTCGACGTGCCCAGGACGATCCTGCAGTGTCCTCAGGGCCCGGGGGTGAGGAGACACCGCGGTACGGCGGCACGCTCGTGATCCTTCACGAGTACAGCCCGAGCAACCTGGGGGCTTGGTGGGAGCCGCACCGTTTCGTGGACGTACAGCTTGCCAGGTTCGCGGTAGAGAATCTCGTAGGTCTGGATGCGGAGGGGCAGCCGGTCCCGCAGCTGGCCACCAGCTGGGAGGTCGATGACCGAGGCCAGGACTATCACCTTCCACCTGCGCGAAGGGGTCAAGTTCCACGACGGCACCGATTTCGACGCCGAGGCTGTCAAATGGAACCTGGAGATGCAGAAGAACGGCGTCAAGACCGAGCTCAAGGCCGTGACGAGCATCGAGGTCATCGATCGTTACACCGTTCGGGTCCGGACTCTCGCAGAGACGACCCTCTGTTCGTGCAGAGACTGTCGTCCTCCATGGCGGGCAGAATGACCTCGCCTGCGGCCTACGAGCTCGTACGGTGCGGACGGAGTGAGGATGCATCCTGTGGGCACAGGGCCGTTCAAGTTCGTCAGGTTCGTGCGTGACCGACTGCTGGAGTTCGAGCGCTTCGAGGACTACTGGCAGGAGGGATTGCCCTATCTGGACGGCGTGACCGTCAAGTTCGTCCCGGACGCCTTCTCCAGGAAGCTGGCCTTCCTGAGCGGAGAAGGGCATGTGCTCTATGGCGTCCTCCCGTCGGATATTCCCTTGCTTGAAGGACGAAGGAGCCAAGATCGCATACCGCACGACCACTCTCTTCACTCTGGCCGGTAACAGTGGTGACCCCGAATCGCCCGCGGCGGACATCCGCGTGCGCAGGGCGATCACCTACGCTCTCGACGTGCCGGCGATAGTCGAATGGCATCTACGAGGGCACTTCATCGCCCACCAACCAACTGGCCGTGGCAGACGGACCGGGGTGGAACGCCGAGCATCGAGGGTTACCCCTACGACCCGGTGAAGGCAGCGGAGCTCCTGGCAGAGGTGGGCATCACTCCCGCCACTCCATGGAAGACCGAGCTCATGTATCAGGTGTCGGAGGACAGGAACGCACTCTTCACGGTAGTGCAGGAGTACCTGGCGAGGGTGGGCATCGACGTCGATCTGGTTCCTTTGTCCTTTCAGGCGATGGCCAACAGCATCGACAGAGGATGGGATGGTCTGGCCGCCTTCTCGATGTCCTACAACGTCGGCACCGCCTACTCCAGCATGCTGCAGAGGTACCTGAGCGAGGACGCCTATTCTGGCGGCCCGTACCTGTTCATCCCTGAAGAATGGAATGCCAAGTACAGAGAGATGTTGACCGAGAGCGACATGGACAAGCGAAGCGCGGCCTATGCAGAGAGCTGAACAGGATGGCGATAGACGACTACTGTCTCCTGACACCCATGTACGCCATGAATGGGTCATCGCCATGGTCTCCGGACCTTCACGATAGTGGTTTCTGCGTCTACTGCACCATCGAGTTCCTGCCGGAGACGGCCTGGTTGGACGGCGAGTCCGATGCTGCGCGGACCTCGAACAGATGAGACGGGTCATGAACGAGGCGGCCGCTTGAGAAGGACTGCGGCCTGGCGGCGCAGAATCGTCTTGTTGTCGCACGTTGGAGAGTCCACTAAACTGACGGGCATGGAGAGACTCACGAAACCACAGGCAAGAAGCGTCGCGCCCCCAGGGGGCGTCTCCTCCCGGCTCCGGCCGGCCGGTCCTTCGCGCTTGGCTCTCTCCCTCAGCCTCCTCCTGCTGCTCCCCCGCTAGGGGGAGATATTGCGCAGCCGGCGCTACCCGGCATGTCAGCAGTCGAGAATCAGTAGGATCGCCAGGAGGTAGAAGCATATGTCCACGATACGCCGCAACACCGGCGTCCCCGTCAGTCTTCTTCGACACCACTCTGCGCGACGGCGAGCAGTCGCCGGGCAGCAGCCTGAACGCCTCGGAGAAGTTGGAGATAGCCCATCAACTGGCGCGGCTGGGCGTGGACGTCATCGAGGCGGGCTTCCCGGCCAGCAGCCCGGGCGACTTCGCGGCCGTGCAGACCATCGCTCGCGAGGTGAAGGGTCCCGTCATCTGCGGCCTGGCCCGCTGCACCGAGAGCGACATACGCACCTGCTGGGACGCCATCAAGGACGCCGAGCGGCCGCGCATTCACACCTTCGTCAGCACCAGCGACATCCACCTGCAGCACCAGATGCACCTCAGCTACGCCAGAGGTCATCAAGCTCACCAAGGAGATGGTGGAGTTGTGCGTGTCGCTCTGCCCGGGCGATGTGGAGTTCTCGGCCATGGACGCCACCCGCAGCGACGTGGACTTCTTGGCGCGAGGTTCTGGCCACGGCTGTCGAGGCCGGAGCCACCACCATCAACGTGCCGGACACCGTGGGCTACGCGCTGCCCGACGAGTACGCGGCGCTGTTCGACCAGCTCTACGCCAAGGTGCCCGCCCTGGAGAAGGTGGTCATGAGCGCCCACTGCCACAACGACCTGGGGGTGGCTGTGGCGAACACGTTGGCGGCGGTGGAGAGCGGGGCGACGCAGGTGGAGGTGGCCATAAACGGCATAGGCGAGCGGGCCGGCAATGCCGCGCTTGAAGAGGTGGCTATGGCTCTGGTCACCCGCAAGGACCTGATGCAGCGGCCCTGCAACATAGTGACCACCGAGATCGCCCGGGCCAGCCGCATGGTGTCGAGCTTCACGGGTCACCTCATCCAGGCCAACAAGGCCATCGTGGGCAAGAACGCCTTCGCGCACGAATCGGGCATCCACCAGGACGGCGTGCTCAAAGAGCGCACCACCTACGAGATCATGCACGCCCGCGACATAGGCCTCGGCGACTCCGACATCGTGCTGGGCAAGCACTCGGGGCGCCACGCGCTGCGGTCGCACCTGGCCGAGATAGGCATCCACCTGGAAGGCCCCGAGTTGGACGAGGTCTTCCGGCGCTTCAAAGCGACCGCCGACAAGAAGAAAGAAGTCACCACGGCCGACCTCGAGGCCCTGGTGGGCGAGGAGATACGGCAGCGCGAGGACGTCTACAGCCTGGAGCACGTCTACACGACGGCGGGCACCGACATCATCTCGTCCAGCCAGGTGGGGGTGAGCACGCAGGGCAAGAAGCGGGCCGGCAAGGCCTTCACCGGCGGTTCGATCGAATCGATCATGTTGGCCATCGACGACGCGGTGGGCGTGAAGGGCAAGCTGCTCGACTACCAGGTGCGGTCGATAACCTCAGGCAAGGACTCGCTGGGCGAGGTGCGCGTGGTGGTGGAGGTGGACGGCAAGCGCTACGCGGGCCAGGCCGTCTCCATAGACGTGCTGGAGGCTTCGGCCAAGGCCTACGTGCGGGCGCTCAACAACGTGGCCATGGGCCGCGAGTCCGGCGGGGCCAGGAGCGACCGGGTCTACCTGTAGGCTGCCGGGGGCGGCGCGCTATTCGCCGTTCAGGAAGTACCGCACCTTGGTGAGCACGTTGACCTGGCTGCCGTCCGAGTCGTACAGGTCGTACTCGAACTCCGCGGGGCAGGAGCCGCCGCCGGCCCAGTTGGAGTAGGCGACGAAGCCTTCGGACTTCGCATCGACAAGGCTGTAGCCGTCGTCGTTCGGACCGCGCTCGTAGAACTCGGTGTCGGCGACGGCACAGGCGAACACGCTCAAGCCGTCCGACGTGCTGAGCGTGAGGGTGGCCCAGGCCTCCTGTCCACTGGCCAGCGCTTGCGGCGCAGTGAGTAGTTCGGCAGCGGCCGCTTGACCGTCAGCGGTCTCATGCCGCACAGAAACTGTTGCCCCCTGGCTGCAAGACGCTAAGGCTATGCAGGCGGTCGCCGTTACAGCGATCACCACGAGTGGCAGACGCAGATTTCGGACACGGTCCATTCGTACTGTTGCCTCCAGTCGCCCGGTTTTGTGCATTGTTCTTCTCTAGTTGGACGGCGTCCCGGTGCCGCCTCCGCTGCCACCCATGGCGGCCATCATCCCGGCGAAGCTTGACTCGCTGACTTTCCAGGCACCGTCATCCAGCACGGCCGTGCCCGTCTCTCCGGCAAGGACGGTCGCGCCACCAGAGACGACGTCGAACGTGACGTCCGCGGTGCCGTCAGCGTTGACCTTGACGTCGGTGACCTGCACGGAGACGCCCGCGGCCGCTGGATTCGCGGCCCACTGCTGCCAGCTCTGCCTGGTGTGCATCCCCGTTCTCGAGCAGCGTGACCTTGTCGGACACGGGCGTCGCGGCGGCGAAGAAGGCCACCCAGTTAGCCGCGATGATCTCTGTCTCGGAGAGTGCCGTGGTCGTGGTCACAGGGGCGACGGTGGTAGTCGGCCCGGCAGTGGTAGTGGTGGTCTGCTCTTCGCCCCCGCAGGCGGCAACGAGCAACGCCAGCGACAGAACCAATAGACCAAGAGCCAGACCGCAAGTCGTACGTCTCATCTTGATGGACATCTGCATTCCCTCCCGTTATGTCTCTTTGGGCACCGCGGTGCCTTTGTGCACTCTGCTCTGGGCCCGCACCCGCTTGGCGATGATCTTGCGGATCTTCTCGTAGCTGGGGGGCGGACCAGTCTGGAGCTTCTTGCCGTCGACTAGCACCTCATCGGAGCGGCCCCACTCGGCGACCTTGTCGCGAGTGGAGGTGTCGATCTCGCGGAACTCGACCGCGTCGCCGAACTCGGCGGCGGCTCGCTTGGCCCGCTCGTAGACCAGGTTCATCGCCAGGCACCAACCGCTCGAGAAGGCGGTGACGTTCACCTTGGCCGGTGTGACCTCGGGCTGCTTGCCGGTCTTGGGGAACCAGCGCGGGGGCTGGGCGTCCTCGGTGAACGCTTTCCACAGGAGCACCGAGATGCCTTGACGTTCGACTTTGCGGTAGCCCTGCTTCTTGAACCAGGACGCCTTCATCCAGAAGGGGAGGGCCACCCCCCAGACCGCCAAGCCCTTGGCGCCGCGCGCCTGGGCGTCATCCTCAGCGGAGAAGAGCAATGCCTTGCCCATACCGCGCCCGCGAAAGTCTCCACGCCCCTGCCTGTGCCCATGAACGTGGATGCAGTAGACGAAATAGAGGCTTTCGCCGTCCACGAAGGAGTGCTCGATGGGCCCGTATTGGATCATGCCGCCCTCGACGCCGGAGTCGTCAAGAGCGAACTTGGCGCGTAGGCCTAGCTTCTGGTTGCGCTCCAGCCACCGACAGCGTTTGGGGCCTGCCTCGTGGGCCTCGTCAGACCAGTCCTCAAGGCAAAGGCAGAACAGGTCCTTTCTGTCCTCCGTGAGGTCGACTACCCTCATGTGCTCCCCCCGGCGTTTTGCGATGTGGCACGGCCGTATTCTACTCCGGAGGTCCGCGCGGACGCTAGAACACCAGTGGCTCGACTGCAAGCCGCTCCACTCTGACTGAGCCGCGCACCGAGTTGCCCACCACGAGTTCGTCTGCGGCCTGGAGGTCGGTAAGTGTCAGCGACCGTTCGGTGGCGCCGCTCTCGGTCAAGAACCATGCGCGCCACAGGCCGGGCAGCAGGCCGTCGGCCAAAGGCGGGGTCACCCACTGGACGCCGAACCTGGCGAAGACATTGGTGATGGCGCCCTCGGTCACCCGGTCGAGACGGTTGGCGAAGAGGGCATCGAAGTGTCCCTGGCTGAGCGCCCGGCGGTGCTCGCGGTTGTAGAAGCCACGCAGGCTTGTCTTGTGGCCCAAGAAGGGGTCGTCAGGATCGGTGCGGAAGGGGGAGACCAGCAGCGTGACCGCTCCCGCAGGTGCCGCGGGCGGCTCTCTGGTCGAGAGGCTGAAGCGACCGGCGGCGTCCAACTGCACCCGGGCGACCAGCGCCTCGGGATGGACCCGGGCCAGGCCGACCATGACCTCGCGGGCGGACTGACTCTCGAAGGGCAGCCCCAAGACGGCTGCCGAGCGGGCCATGCGGTCCAAATGCTCTTGAAGCAAGCGGTAGCGAGCGAGCACGGCTGCGTCGCTGAGGGTGTGGAGTCGACTGAGCGCGTCATCGGTTTCTGCGCCGGTCGCCATGGCCTCCAGGAGAATAGTCTCGAACAGGTAGAACTCGTCTTGTCCGGCCACCGCGGCGCGTAGCACACCCTCAGGGTCGGGCCGCCAAGACCCACCGCTGGGCGGAGTGCCTGTAGCGGGGGGCGTGGCGAAGCCGGCTTTTGCCAGAGTCTCGTCGTATTCGGAGGCCGCGCCCGAATCCCAGACCACGCCCGAGCCTATGCCCAGCCTGCATCGGCCCCGCTGATGCACGATAGTCCGTATGGCGATGTTGGCCGTGAAATCGCCGCCGGGCAAGAAGAGCCCTACCGCCCCCGTGTAGACCCCTCTGGGCTCGGTCTCCAGTTCGGTGATTATCTCCATGGTGTGGTGCTTGGGGGCGCCGGTGATCGAGGCCCCCGGAAACACGGCCTGCATGATCTCGCTGAGCGTCGCCCGCGGGCTGACCTCGCCGGTGACCGTGCTGACCATCTGCCAGACAGTCCGGTAGGGCTCGACCGCGAACAGGGTCGGCACGCTGATGCTGCCGGCGCGGCACACCCTCCCCAGGTCGTTGCGCACCATGTCGACGATCATCAGGTTCTCGGCCCGCTCCTTCTCGGTCTCGGCCAGCTCGTAGGCTCGGGCGACGTCCTCGGCGTGAGTGAGGCCGCGCTTGCTGGTGCCTTTCATGGGCCGGCTCTCGAGTTGTCGCCCGCGGCGGCGCAGGAACAACTCGGGCGAGAGGCTGATCACCTGAGCGTCGCCCAGGTCGAGGTAACCGGCGTAGGGCACGGGTTGGCGGACGACCAGGGCCAGAAAGTAGTCCAAGGGGTCTATCGGGTCGGTGTCCGAGGCGCCAAGTTCGAAGCGTCCACGCACGGTGTAGTTGACCTGGTAGGTGTCGCCCGCCGCTATGTATTCGCGCACTCGTCGGATGCCCTCGGTGTACTCGTCTCGAGTCACGCTCAGGCGGGGTTTGACGCCGGCCAGAGCGGCGGCGACCCGAGACACATCTACCTCAGCCAGCACCTGGTGCCAATCAGCGACCGGGATATGCGTGGCCGCGCCGGCCTCATAGACGGCCATCCAGGCCAAGGGCAGTGCTGTGTCTGGCTTCACGGTGAGGCCGAAGGCCGCCCCGGCCTCATAGGCCAGATAGCCCGCTACGTAGCGCCCAGCGCGCTGTTCGATCTCCATCTGCTCTAGAAGCCCGGTTACCTCGGATGGTTTGGTGGCTGTCAGAACGCGTATGGGGTCGCTCAAGGCGATAGCATCGCCGGACCGGGCGTAGCCGGCCGAGGCGGGGCGTGGAGTGGTCCAGGCACCACCGCCGGCGAAGATGGCCACCCCGGGGCCCGTGGGCAATGTGGGGGTCACCGGCGGGGCTGTGCGCATGTCGGCGTTCGCCGGCACGTGGCAAGGCTAGGAGGTGTAGCCCGCAAAGTTCTCCTTGACCATCTGCACGGCGGGGATCTCCAACTGCGCCGTGACCCTGTCCATGGCGGCGATCATGGGTGGAGGCCCTACGACGTAGTAGATCCACGCCACGGGCTCATGGAGTTCTTCGGCTATGAGTTCAGCGGTGATGAAGCCGCTGCGACCGCCCCAATCCTCTGGCGGCTCGGTGAGCACGTAGATCACCCGCAGGCCAGGCAGGAGGCGGGCGAAATCGTCGAGTTCGTCCCGGTAGATGATGCCTCGCTCGGTCATGCAGCCATATAGGAGCACCAGCTCTTGTGCCTGACTCCTGCCGGCTCCGTGGGTATCCACGAGGTACCTCAGTATGCTGCGCACCGGAGTGATGCCTATGCCCCCGGTCAAGAAGACGATCTTGGGCGCTTGGTGACGGAACACGAAACGGCCGGCCGGACCTCTGAAGGTCGCCTCCGCTCCCAGCGGCAGGGAATCAAGGGCGTTCTTGAAGGGCGAACCGGTCAGGCGGGTGGTGAGTTCTGTAAGGGGCTCGGTGGGCGAATCGGCGTGACTGAACCGGTGCTCCAGAGGCCCTTCGGGGGACGGGATGGTGAGGCTGTAAGACTGGCCGGCCTCAAAGCTGTACTCTGGCGGTCGTGTGAAGTGATAGCTGACTGCGTCTGGGGTGCGGGCGATCTTGTCGAGAAGCGTGCCGGTGAAGGTCATGGATGTCATCGGGTAACGACCTCCAGTCGGTTTGCGGCGATGGGCAGGGCCCACAAGATAGAATAGCAGTCCCGTCCCGCCCCCAAGGAGTGGAGAGCGACTTGACTGGTACGTGCGTTCGACCCGGTGCAGACCGCCAAGCGGTGGCGGCGGCGCGCTGCGCCGACTATGAGTTCGAGACGGTGCGGGCAGCTCTGCGCGAGGTGCTTGCTCCCTTGGGGGGCATGGCGGCCTTCGTCAAGCCGGGGGAGCGCATCGCACTTAAGCCCAACCTGCTTTCGCCGGCGCCCCCTGAACGGGCCGTGGTCACGCATCCGGTCGTGTTGGCGGCGGTGGCTGTGGAGGTCATGGAGGCCGGCGCCCATCCCGTGGTGGTAGAGAGCCCCGGTACGGGGGTCATACACGCCAAGCCGGTCATCGAGAGGGTCTTCCGCAAGGTGGGCTACGTGGAGATGGCCGAGCGCTACGGCTTCGAGCTCAGCTTCGACACAGCCTGGGACAATGTCTCGGCGCCGGACGCCAAGGTGGCGAAGCGCCTCGAAGTCATGAGCCCCATCGTGCGCGCAGACGGAGTCATCAACCTGCCCAAGTTCAAGACGCACATGTTCATGATCTTCACCGGCGCCACCAAGAACCTTTTCGGGGTCATCCCCGGGCTCAACAAGGCGTCGCTTCACGCCCGGATGCCAGACCCGCACCAGTTCGCCGATATGCTGCTCGACGTGGCCTACTTCGTGAATCCGCGTCTCTCGATAGTGGACGCGATACTGGGAATGGAGGGTGACGGCCCTGGTACGGGGGGATCAGCCTCGCTACATAGGGGCGCTGGTGGCCGGCGCGGACCCAGTTCACGTGGATGTGGCCTGCTGCCGCATAGCGAACATCCCGGTGGAGGACGTGCCGGTGCTCATGGCTGCTCGCGAGCGGCGGCTGTGGAGCGGCCGTGCGGCCGACGTGGATACCCTGGGCGTGTCGATCGCCGACCTGCGCGTGGAGGACTACGTGCGGCCGGGTAGCTACGAAGGCATGGGGGTCGGCAGGCTTCGCTTCATGGAGGAGCCCGCGAAGAGGATGCTGCGGCGCTTCAACCGTTGGCCCATACCCAAGGTAGGGCCCTGCACTGTCTGCGGCGCCTGCGAGAGAGCCTGCCCGGTCAAGGCCATCACGCTGGACAAGAAGCCCAAAGTGGCTAAGGTCGACTATTCAATCTGCATACGCTGCTATTGTTGCCACGAGGTGTGCCCGCAGGCTGCGATCGACTTGGAGTACTCGCGTATGGGCAAGGTCATGCACAAGCTGAGGCTGGTCTGATGGGCAAGGGGAACGAAGCCTTGGCGGACCCGCGGCCCAGGTTGCTCGCCCTGGACTTGGACGGCGTCGTCTGGCGTGGGAGTGCCGTCATCGCAGGGGCGGGGGACGCGCTGGATGATGCGCTTCGCCGAGGGCTCGATCTGCGCTACGTCAGCAATAACTCCACCGCGCATCGCGAGGAGGTCTCGGAGCGTCTGGCGGCTGCCGGCCTGCCTGCCGGCATCGAACGCGTGCTAACGTCGGGGTTCGTCTGCGGACAATGGCTCAGGTCGCGGGTACCCGAGGGCGGTGTGGTCTTGGTGGTGGGCGAAGCTGGTCTGCTGCGCGAGCTGCGCGAGGCAGGCTTCGAGGCTTCCCCGGTCGCCGAGGCGCCCCGGGGAGTCGAGCCTGCCGCCGTCGTGGTCGGTATGGACCGGGCCTTCACCTACAAGACACTGGCCGCGGCCCAGAAGGCCATCAGGGCTGGGGCCCTCTATGTGGCCACCAACAGCGACGTCACCTTTCCTACGGCGCACGGTCTGCTGCCAGGAGCCGGGTCCCTGGTGGCGGCGGTGAGCGCCGCTGCAGAGAGTGAGCCGGTGGTCGTGGGCAAGCCCAGCATGACATTGGCCGAGACCTTGGCTGCCATAACGGAGGTGCCCGCGGCCGAGACCCTGTTCGTGGGGGACCGCCTGAGCACCGACATCGCCATGGCCAAGGCCGCGGGCATGATGGCGGCGCTGACCCTTACCGGGGTGACCACCAACGAAGATCTCTGGCGGGCGGAGATCACGGGGGAGTGGGTCCTGCCCGACCACGTACTCGACAGTCTGGCCGACCTACCGGGTCTGCTGGACCAGATGGGCGTCTAACCATCTGCCGTGCGCATCAACGAGTCGAAAGGCGCTCTGATGACTGACTTCGAAGATAGAGTCCTCGGTCTGGACACGCTGGCACTGCATGCCGGCCACACCCCCGATCAAGACACGCTGTCTCGGGCTGTGCCCATCTACCAGACCACCAGCTACCTGTTCCGTGACGCCGACCACGCGGCCGACCTCTTCGCGATGAAGCAGTTCGGCAATATCTACTACACGCCTGGGCAATCCGACCACCGATGTGCTCGAGAAGAGACTGGCCGCCATCCATGGCGGCACAGCGGCGCTGGCCACCTCATCGGGAGCCTCGGCCATCTTCTACGCAATCGCAGCCATAACCTCGGCCGGACAGAACTTCGTCAGCGGCGACAAACTGTACGGCGGCACGGTCACCCAATTCACCGTACCGTTGAAGCGGTTCGGCATAGAAGCTCGTTTGGTCGACTCGCGCGACCCGGCCAACTTCGAGCGGGCCATAGACGACAACACCCGTCTGCTCTACATCGAATCCATCGGCAACCCTAAGGGCAATGTGGATGACCTCGCGGCTATCGCTGAAGTCGCCCACAGGCATGGGCTGCCCTTCATAGTCGACAACACGGTCTCGCCGCCACCCATCTCCAACCCGTTCGACTACGGTGCGGATATCGCGGTCTATTCGCTCACCAAACTGATAGGCGGGCACGGCACCTCCATCGGCGGCGCGGTGGTGGAGAAGGGCGACTTCGACTGGAAGGCTTCCGGCAAGTTTCCAGAGATAACCGAGCCAGACCCGGCCTACCACGGACTCAACTTCTGGGAGGCCTTTGGTGATCACGACAAGGCCGTGGCGCGGGGGCAGGCGTATGCGCTGAAGATCCGCGCGGGGCTGTTGCGCGACCTGGGAGCTTCTCTCTCGCCCTTCAACTCCTGGTTGTTCATCCAGGGATTGGAGACCCTGCCGCTCAGGGCGCGGGCTCATCTGGCAAACGCCAAGTCGGTGGCGGAGTTTCTCAAGGACCATCCCCAGGTGGCTTCGGTGGACTACGCCGGTCTGCCCGGCCACCCCGACCATGAGCGTGCCAAGCGCTTCTTTCCACTGGGCCCCGGGGCACTGTTGGCCTTCGAGATCAAGGGCGGTCTGGAGGCAGGCAAGCGCTTCATCGACTCAGTGAAGCTGGCGTCGCACGTAGCCAACATCCTCGATGCGAAGACCTTGGTCATACACCCGGCCAGCACTACACACCAGCAACTCGCCCCTGCCGAGCAACTCAAAGCCGGCGTCACGCCTGGGCTGGTGAGGGTATCGGTGGGCATCGAAAACGTGGCCGACATCATCGCCGACCTAGACCAAGCGTTGCGGGCGGCAGAGAAGCCGGCGTCCTAGGGGACGTCCGGCAGCCCTTGAGGGCGAGGACAAGGAGCAAGTCATGGCCACCATATACGCGGACAACTCCCTATCCATAGGCCGGACTCCTTTGGTCAGGCTGAACAGGGTGACCGGTAAGAACCAGGCTACGGTTCTGGCCAAGATAGAGGGACGAAACCCTGCCTACTCAGTCAAGTGCCGAGTGGGGGCGTCGATGATCTGGGATGCAGAGGAGAAGGGTTGCATCGGGCCGCAGACCACTATCGTCGAGCCCACCAGTGGTAACACCGGTATCGCCCTGGCTTATGTGTGCGCCGCGCGCGGGTACAAGTTGACCCTCACCATGCCCGAGACCATGAGTCTGGAGCGACGCAAAGTGCTCGCCTATCTGGGGGCCGAACTGCTTCTCACGCCGGGCACCGAGGGCATGAAGGGTGCTGTGCGGGCCGCCGAAGAGTTGGCTGCGAGCGACCCGGAGCGGTACTTCTTGCCCGACCAGTTCGGCAACCCCGCCAATCCGGCCATTCACGAGACCACTACGGGCCCTGAGATCTTCGCCGACACCGACGGCCGAGTGGACGTCCTGGTTGTGGGGGTAGGGACCGGGGGGACTCTGACCGGCATCTCCCGGTACTTCGAGGTGGTCAAGAAGCAGCCCTTGTACTCGGTGGCAGTGGAGCCCGCGGCCAGTCCGATCATCAGCCAGACCCTGGCAGGTCAGGAGCTCAAACCGGGGGCGCACAAGATCCAAGGCATCGGAGCCGGCTTCCTCCCCAAGAATCTCGACATATCCCTGGTGGACCGCGTCGAACCGGTCACCAGCGAAGAGGCAATGGAGATGGCCCGGCGATTGGCCAAAGAGGAGGGCATCCTGTGCGGCATATCGAGCGGCGCCGCGGCGGCGGCGGCCGCACGGCTGGCCGCTTCGGGTGAGTTCGACGGCAAGACCATGGTGGTCATACTGCCCGACGCCGGCGAGCGTTACCTCTCCACCGAACTGTTTGCCTAGACTGTCCGCCTAGACCGTCGTGCCCATATGGATGGAGAGCGCTCGCACCTCGTGGCCGTCGCCGAGGAGATGCCGGGTGACGGCACCGCCGACGAATCCCGTGGCTCCACAGACCAGTATCTTCACAGAGCCTCCTAGTGGCTCGCCGCATCGGCGGCGACCTGTTCGAGTGAGCGCCCGGTGATGGCTGAGTGAGGGGCTACCTCGACGATGCTCGTGCCGGACTGGGAGGACTCGTCCCGGTGCTTGATCAGCAGCCAGTTCTTCTCCCCCCGGCCCTTCATCTGGACAAGGGCCCAACTTCCGGAGAGCTTGGCTCCGTGAAGGACTATCTTGAGTTCGCCTTTGGCGAGGGCGTCCCTGGGGTCGAGCGGTGCGGACTCCTTGGCGGTCTTGATCCAGGCCAGGTCGGGTTCCCACCACCCTGCGTCCCAGACGAGCACGGTGCCACCACCATATTCACCCGCAGGGATGACCCCTTCGAACGACGCGTACTCCAGTGGGTGGTCCTCGGTCATGACGGCGAGCCTTTTGTCGGCGGGGTCGAGAGAGGGGCCCTTGGGTACGGCCCATGACTTGAGCACACCATCCAACTCCAGCCTGAAGTCGTAGTGCAGACTCGAGGCGGCGTGCTTCTGAACAACGAACAGCAGGCGGGCTGTTGAAGCGGCGCCGGTGTCTGGGTCACCCCCCGCGGGCTCGGCGGTGAGGTCGAAGTCGCGCTTGCGCCTGTATTCGGCGAGTGGCTCGTTCGGGAGATCTGGCATCTGCGGATCCGATTCCTCCAAAGTGCACCACCCTCAGTGACTTCATGTCCGGAGCGTTCTGTACGATACTTTCCCAGAAGAGTATTTGCGTATGCCGAGTTGGAGGCGACTATGTGGGTTGACCAGTGGCGCACGTGTTGGGAGCGTCTGAGGTCTGTGAGGCTTCTTGAGTCCCGGCGTTCGAGAGTATGTCTTCGGGCTGTCGTGGAGGGCTTGGCGGCCGTGGCCGTTGTGGCCGGCCTGGGTGTGGGGTTCACTCCTGAAAGCTCCGCTGCCCTTGATCTTCTTGAGCGCAGGGCCGTGGAGCCTGTTGCGGGCGCCCCGGATACCTGGCTGGTGATGCTCTACGCCGACGCGGAGGACCAGTTGCTGGAGGAGGACATAGTCTTCAGTGTCAACGAGGCCGAATCTGTGGGTTCCACCGAGCAGGTGAAGATAGTCGCCCAGCTCGATAGGTGCGTGGGCAGCGACGAAGAGGACGGCGGCACCGTGGTCACCCAGCGGTTTCTCCTGGAGAAGGACGACGACCTCCAGACATTGGCGTCGGAGGTCTCGGGGTACCTGGGCGAGCTCAGCATGGGCGACCCGCAGACCCTATACGATTTTGTCGCCTGGGCTGTCTCCAAATACCCTTCTGAGCACTACGTCCTGCTGCTGTCCGACCACGGTTCCGGCTGGTACGGGGGCTGGTACGATGACGAGCCGGATGAGGGGGACTGGCTGAGTATGCCGGAGCTCGATGCCGCTTTGGCGGCAGTGGTTGCAGATGCGGGCATTGATGCCTTCGAGTTGGTGGGCTTCGACGCCTGTCTGATGTCGGAAGTCGAGGTCATGAGCGCTCTGGCGCCGCATGCCCGCTATGCGGTGGCCTCAGAAGAGGTTTCTACCTCCTTGGGGTTCAGCTACGCGAGTCTCTTACAGCAGCTTACAGATGACCCGGCCATGACCGGGGCTGAGCTGGGCAAAGTGATGGTGGAGTCTTTCATAGAGCAAAAGGCGCGTCTCCTGGATGATGACGCCCGCGAAAGCTGGACAGGTGGAGACTACACGGCCCAGGAGGCCATAGACAATCTCTTGCGTGACTGCACACTGGCCGCGATCGATCTGGGCAAGATGACCGAGGTCAACGCGGCGCTCAACCGTCTGGCGGTCGCCCTTGCCTCTCTCGACCAGGGCTTGGTGGCCAAGGCGCGGACGTATGCTCAGTCCTACGAATCTCTGTACGGTTCGCCAAGTGCGAACAAGCCGGGGCCTCCCTCGGTGGTCGACTTGGGCAGCCTCGTGGACATGTTGCTCGCACTCACTGACGACCCTGAGGTGACTGTGGCCGGCGTCGAGGTCAAGGAGGCCTTGGATGAGGCGGTAGTTGCCGAGCGCCACGGGTCCGAGCGCCCGGGTTCCGCCGGGATGGCCGTCTACTTTCCTCTCTCAGAGGAATACGAGTGGGCCTTCTGCGATGAGGACGACTCCTATCCCAGGTCAGTGGCCCGTTTCGCTGCTGCTTCACTCTGGGACGACTACCTCACCTATCATTTTGCCGGTCGCCCTATCGACTCCAAGGCATTCGACCTGAGCGTGCTGACCGCCGGACAGGCTGCAAACCATGACTTCTCCGACGCGACCGGCAGGTCCGTGCTCGCCGTTGATGACAAGGTGGTCGCGCCAGGGGCGGGAGGGGTGAAGCTCTCTGATCCGATCGCGTCCAGGTCCAGAGTCAATAGTCGAGAGACAGTGACGCTATCTACCGAAGTGACGGGGGCAAACGTCGCCGAGGTCTACTACTACGTCGCCCGGTATGTAGAAGAGCAAGACTCCTACCTGTGCGCTGAAGCGGGATACATCGACTGCCCGACCACGGAGGAGGTGGGCGGACTTGGTCTTGCGCACTGGGGGAAAGACAGCCCTGTGTCGGTCGAGTTCGAATGGCTTCCGGTGCTCCACTATCTCAGCGGCGGGGACGACGAAAGGGATGTGCTTGCCTTCGTGCAGCCGGGCTACCTTAGCTCGGCCAGCCCCGGCGCAAGTTACACCGTCATGGGCTCGTATCAATTCTTCAACACTGGTGAAGCCGTGTATGCGCAGATAGAATTCGATGGACGAGGAGAGCTGCTTGGCATCTGGGGCTACTGTCCCAGTGCTTGGTTCGATGTCGAGTACTGGCACGAGATCCTGCCTGTGCGTGGCGATGTCTTCTCTGTGGCGAACGAGTTCGTCGACTACGGCAACGGTCTCGGGAGCGAGCCCGTAGACTACGAGGGGGACGTTTTTGTCTTCGGAGAGGACTCCTTGCGACTTGTCGCCCAAGACGCCGAGCCTGGCGAGTATGCGCTTTGCATAGGCATCGAAGATATGGATGGTAACTTGCTCTGGGATTATGCGAGCGTCACAGTCACCGAGTAGACGGCGAGATGGATAGGTTGCGATAGATGGGATTACTGCAGAGCTACGTACACAAGGGTGGTGAACTGCATCTCTTCAGCCAGGCGGAGCCAGCAGGCGTAGCCGGCGGCGCCGACGCCGCACAGCGCGTGGCGGCACCGGACTCTGGCGGGGGCAGCTTACAGATCGCCGGACTCAGGGTGGAGCCGGAGGGAGATACTCTTATGATCACCGGTCGGGTGAGCGGGCCCAATATCGCTTACCTCTATACCGAACTGCTGCTCAAGGACCCCCATCTGGACAGGTACTACGGTCCTGTGTTGCGGGAGTACGTCAGAGCGGATCGCAGCGACGGCAGCAGCGGTATCACGCGCCCGGATTGGGGTGAGACCGTGGATCTAAGAGTCAAGATGCGCCCTTTTCTTCGGCTGGCTACCGATGGGGCGCACTTGGCGTTCTGTTTCGCCCTGCCTGAGGCATACTTGACCTCAGGGTATCGCCAGGGTGGGCTATACCAGTCGGCTGGGCAAGCAGAGCCGCTCCGGGCGCTGTTAGGCTTCACGAGTGACGGCGGCTTGAAGCGGGCCATCACATACACTGAGCAGGCCAAGCTGTCCGGCCCCAAGGTAGTGACCCCCGGGCACGGCGATCGCTTCACCCCCTTCGCACAGGTGTTCACTCCCTCGACGACCGCTAGCGGATGGGAGATCACCCCGGCGGTGGCGGATACCCTAGAGTTGGGCTCGTATCCGCTTAGGGTAGTCGTCGATAGACTCTTTCCCGGTGACTACGTGGTGGGATTACTGGCTCAGGATCTCGATGGAGGGATCTTCAGAGACTACGTTCCGCTTCGCCTGAGCGGGTAGCAGTCCGGTGGGCGCCACAAGCCGTCCAACGACGCAGAGCAAGATCTGGGGGCTTGAGCGCAACGTGTTCTGGGCGGGGGTGTCGTCCTTCTTCATGGACGTCAGTTCCGAGATGGTCTACTCCTTGGTGCCCGTATTCCTCTCCTCGGTTTTGAACGTCAACAAGGCGGTGATCGGCGTCATCGAGGGCATCGCTGAGACCACGGCCAGCACGCTCAAGATGGTCGCAGGTTGGCTGAGCGACAAGCTGGGTAGGCGCAAGCCTCTGATGCTGTTCGGCTACAGCATCTCGACTCTCAGCCGCCCACTGTTGGCTCTGGCCGGCGGGTGGGGGATGGTTCTGGGCTCCAGGTTCGTCGATCGCTTCGGCAAAGGGGTGCGGACTGCTCCGCGCGATGCGATAGTCGCCGACTCGTGCAGCAGGGCGGAGCTGGGCCGCTCTTTTGGCTTCCACCGGGCCATGGACCAGTTCGGCGCTGTCTTGGGCCCCGCTGTGGCTGCTTTGGTCCTGTTTCTGCGGCCGGGCGCATATCGTACCGTCTTCTGGATATCTATCTTGCCCGGTGCTCTCTGCGTGTTGGTGGTAGCGCTGTTTATCAAAGACCGCAGGCGCCGGGCGGACGTGGATGTCGAGGCGGCTTCGACTGCGTGCGTATCTCGAGACGCGTCGACCGGCGAAGCCGGGGCAAAACGCCGTCTGGGCGGTCCTCTGCTCGCCTATCTCATGATCAGCGGGATGTTCGCACTGGGCAATTCATCCGACGCCTTCCTGATACTGCGTGCTAGCGACCTGGGCGTGGCCACCGCTCTGATCCCGGTGCTGTATTTGTTGTTCAATCTCGTCTATGCGGCCTTCTCAATACCCGCCGGACTGCTTGCCGACAAGGTGGGGCGCCGAACGCTCGCTCTGGCGGGCTTTGCGGTCTTCGCCGGAGCGTACGCGTGGATGGCGCTGGCGAAGTCAGCCGCGGCGGCCTGGGGGGTGTTTGCAGTGTACGGTCTGTACATGGGCATAGCCGACGGCAACGGCCGGGCGCTGCTGGCGGAGTTCTCCTCTGGAGGGCGGCATGGCACAGCGTTCGGCGCCTATCACATGGTGGTAGGGCTGGGAGCCTTGCCGGCCAGTGTGGTGGCCGGCCTTCTATACGAAAAGGTCTCGCCGTCTGCGCCGTTCTGGGTAGGAGCCGGAGCGGCGATAGCAGCCGGACTTCTGATGCTGGTGCTGGTGCCAGAGCCGCGCAAAGGCTCCGCGCGAGTGTAGACTGGCAAGGACAGCCTCGTTTGCAGGGCAAGACCCTGATCTTGGGGAATATTATCCATATGAAGATGCACGACATGAAGATCCAGGACATCCGGCGAGTTCTGGCGTGGCGTCCGACGCGGCGGGCAGCTCTTATCGTGGGCCTCTCCATCGTGTTGGCGGGAGTGGCGCTGGCAGTGGCTTTGCCGCTGTCTCTGCCGGTGGCCGAGGCTGTGGGCTTCAGCGACGTCCCAGAGGACCATCCGTATCACGTGCAGATAGAGACCCTGGCTCAGCTGGGCATACTGGAGGGCGCCGCCGGCGGTACGTTCGTCCCATCGGCGCCGGTCACCTGCCAGGAATATGTGAACATGGTCTCCAAGGCCATGGGCAGCCCGGTCGAGGCGATGGACACATACGGCCTGCAACCCGCGGTGACTTTGACTTTGGCTCAGATGGTCGCCATCGGTATGGGGGCTGTTGGTAGGGCGCTACCCACGCCTCCGGACTTCTATCAGTCTGTGTGGGGCGATATCGAGCCCACCCATGGACCAGTGTTGCGCCAGGCTGAGTACAACCGGCTGCTGCGCGGCCTCACTACCTCCGAGCGGGATCTCAAGTCTCTTCTGCCAAGCCAACCTGCGTCTCGCGGTCATGCAGCGGCCTTCGTCTTCAACCTCATGGGCACAGACCCCGACGGCATGTGTGGACGATTCGTGGGTGACGCCTCCGATCTTGTGGCCTACTTTCGCTCTAAGACCGGGGGCAACGACGGCAAGTTCACTGTGTCCTTGGGGACTCTGGCCCGCTACTACATACTGTACGGCGACCGTTTCGGCATCCGCGCAGACATGGCGTGGGCACAGATGATCCACGAGACCGGCTATGGCCAGTACGGCGGGGACGTCCAGCCCGAGCAGAACAACATGGCGGGCATCGGAGCCACAGGCGGAGGCGTACCAGGCAACTCCTGGTCTACGGCCGAACTCGGTGTCATCGCTCAATATGTACACCTGGCCTGGTACCTGTATCCTGAGCACGCTTCTGACCCCTACTGCATCAAGGTCACGCAGCCGGCCACGGGTCCCCTCACTATTCCCGGCGATCCGCGGCACTTCGTCCAGGCGGACGGCTCTGTCCACAAGGGCAACGTGGTCACGGTGTACGACCTGGGCGCGAAGTGGGCAGTGAGCACATACTACGGAGAGGCGCTGCAGAAGCTATCGGCTGCTATTAACGCCATGTGCGACGCGGCTAAGAAAGGAATCCCTCACCGATGAAGGACCTGAGCGTACTCCCTGACAATCTGCGGGTCGCTGCCAAAGCCGACGGGCCTGACTTCGCTTGGCCGCTGGACTTGGCCGCGGAAGTCATACAAGTGCTGGTGGACGCGGGGGCCGTGGTGAGAGGAGTCGAGGCCTGGACGTTCGACGCCGATGGGGTGCCCGCGGTAGTGGGCTGGTCTTCGTACGACGTGGGCGACTGGCAGAACGACTGGAAGGGCGCGGTGGCCCGCTCCAAGGCCGAGGCCGAGGACGTGCTGACCGGCGTCAAGGCCACCGCGGCCGAGGAGAATGTCGACTACGTCGGCATCAGTCTGGGCCTTCAAAGCCGATATGGAGTCTGCAGAGAGTACCCTACTGCCTGGTGATCCGGCCGTCGCCCGTGATGGGGAAGGGCCCATCGGCCTCCGAGAGCGTGGGATCGGTAAGGTGGATCTGGAGCACCGCCTTGACCCGGGCCAGGACCTCCCGTGCCGCGTTGGGCGCCTCGTCACGATAGGTCTGTAGGTCGGCCACCACTCCGACTGCCTCTAGTCCAAGCTGTCTCGCGGTGTACACAGCGCGCGCCAGGTGGAAATCCTGGGTGACTATAAGGGCCGAGTCCACCAGGAAGACGTCGCGGGCCCGTTGCATGGTCTCGTAAGTGGTGAGCCCGTAGTTGTCGGTGAACACGTCCTCTTCGGGCACCCCTCTGTCCAGAACGTATTCCAGCATCACATCCACCTGGTTGTAGGGCACCCTGAAGTGTTCGCCCGACAGGAGGAGCTTCTCCACCTTGCCCTGTTCGTAGAGACGGACGGCGGTCTCGAGCCTATCGCCCAGCATGTCCATGGGGGTGCCGTCCACCCAGACCCGGGCGCCCAGCACGATGGCTGTCTGCGCGCGCGGGGCCTCATCGACGCTCGGGTATATGTACTGCTTGGCCCCGCGGATGATCACCAAGTTGGTCACCAGCACGATGAGGCCACCGATCACCACGGCAAGGCCGAGGGCGAAGAACGGCCAGAAGACTGCGTGCCACCTTCGGCTGTGTTTCTTCATCGGGCCCCTATCCTCGCGTGGCCGAGCCGTCACCGGTGATCGGTATCTGTGGCCCCAAGAACTTGGGGTCCGGATTCGTTATGTGCAGTTGGATCACCGCGTTCACCCTGGCGAGTATCTCGCGCGCTTGGTTGCGCAACGGGTGCAGATAGGGGCGTAGGTCGGCGCTGACTCCGACAGCATCCAGGCCCAGTTCGCGGGCGGTGTAGACCGCTCTCGAGAGATGGTAGCCCTGGGTGACCACCAGGGCCGATCGCACCATGAACACGTCACGGGCGCGGTACATCGTATCGTAGGTATCGAAGCCGGCGTGGTCGGTGAACACGTCTGAGTCGGGGACCCCTCGCTCGACCGCGTACTTGAGCATGGCGTTGACCTCGTCGTAGGTGGTTGTGCCGTGGTCGCCAGAGATGAGCAGTTTGTCGACCTTGCCCAGTTCATACAGTGCTATGGCCACCTCTAACCGGTCGGCCATCATGGCGTACAGTGTGCCGTCGCTGAAAACGCGGGCACCGAGGACGATGGCGCACTGCGCATGGGGCGCGTCCTCAGGTGAGGCAAGCACGGAGTCTCTGGTGGTCCGGGTGATGACAAGATTGGCCGTCAAGGTGAGGATCCCAACCAACAGGACGAAGGCCCCCAACGTGAGGAGCGACCAGAAGACGACGCGGCGCTTGCGACTCGATTTGCTCATGCGAGGCAGGTTATCACGGTCCCAGGGGTGCTTCGGCGGCGCGTGTACAATATAGAGGCAAATCCGTGGGCGTTCCTGAGTCGAGCGCGGCGCCCACATTCATCGCGGCAAGTCTATGACGAACGGGGGTACATGGTATGGCTATGACCATGACCGAGAAGATATTGGCCCGTGCGGCCGGCAAAGATGCGGTGGTACCGGGCGATCTCATCATGGCGAAGGTCGACTTCTGCTTTGGTAACGACGTCACCGCGCCGGTGGCGATCGACGAGTTCGAGAAGGCAGGGTTCGACCATGTGTTCGATCCCGACCGGGTCCTAGTTATCCCCGACCACTTCACGCCGAACAAGGACATCAAGTCGGCGGGTCTCGTGAAGCAGATGCGTGAGTTCTCAAAGAAGCATGGGCTGACCCACTGGTACGACGTGGGCCGGGTGGGCGTGGAGCACGCGTTCCTGCCCGAGCAAGGCTTGGTGGGTCCGGGCGACGTCGTCCTGGGCGCCGACTCACACACCTGCACCTATGGAGCCCTGGGGGCCTTCGCCACAGGGGTTGGCTCCACCGACCTGGCAGGGGCGATGGCCACCGGCGAGGCGTGGTTCCGGGTGCCCGAGAGCCACGAGTTCGGCTTCGAGGGGACACTGGCCCCGTATGTTACCGGCAAGGATATTGTGCTCTTCACCATCGGCCAGATAGGCGTGGACGGAGCGCTCTACAAGGCCATGGAGTTCACCGGCTCGGCCATCCGCGGCCTCTCCATGGACGGGCGCTTCACCATCTGCAACATGGCCATCGAGGCCGGCGGCAAGAGCGGCATGATCGCTCCGGACGACACGACCAAGGCCTACGTTGAAGGCCGGTTCAAGCGGACCCCTCGCTACTATGAGTCCGATTCCGATGCCGTGTACGAGAGGACCTACTCGTGGAAGGCAGAAGAGATCCCACTGATGATCTCCAAGCCCCATCTGCCATCCAACACGCAGGCGGCCGCGGAGCTGAACAGTGTCAAGATCGATCAGGTGGTCATTGGTAGCTGTACCAACGGCCGCATCGAAGACCTGCGCCAGGCGGCCGACATCCTACGCGGCCGCAAGGTCCACAAAGACGTGCGCTGTCTGGTGATACCCGCCACGCAGGCCATCTGGAAGCAGGCCATGGACGAGGGTCTGTTCGAGGTGTTCTTGGAGGCCGAGGCGGCTGTCTCGGCGCCCACCTGCGGACCCTGCCTGGGCGGGCACATGGGGGTGCTGGCCAAGGGCGAGCGTGCCGTGTCCACCACCAACCGCAACTTCGTGGGCCGCATGGGCGACCCCGGTTCTGAGGTCTATTTGTCCAACCCCTACGTGGCCGCGGCCAGCGCGGTGGCGGGCCATATAGCCACCCCACAGCAGATCGGCGCGCCGGCCGTGCCGGCGCCTACCTCGGACGCTGAGAGGATGCAGTCATGACGGCATTGCGAGGACACGCCTGGACGTTCGGTCGCGACGTCGATACCGACCTCATAATCCCGGCCCGCTACCTCAACATGGCGACTGCCGCCGAGTTGGCGCCGCACGTCATGGAAGACGCCGACCCCACGTTTGCAGGCAAGGTCAAGCCGGGCGACATGGTGGTGGCCAAAGAGAACTTCGGTTGCGGCTCTTCGCGTGAGCACGCCCCTATGGCACTCAAGGGGGCCGGGGTGTCAATGGTCATCGCCAAGAGCTTCGCTCGCATCTTCTATCGCAACGCCTTCAACACGGGCCTGCCCATCTTGGTGGCTCCGGAGGCGGTCGACGGCATCAAGCAGGGTGACGAACTCACGGTCGACCTGGCGACGGGCGAGATCGACGACTTGACCAGCGGAGTGAATTATCAAGCCCAGCCGCTGCCACCCTTCATGCAAGAGTTGGTGGCCGCCGGTGGTCTGTTGCCATACCTGAAGACCCGCGCTGCTGCCCGCTAGGCACAACGCTCAGAAGGAAGGAACGAGAGTGAACTATAGAGTAGCTGTCATCCCAGGTGACGGCACCGGGCCGGAAGTGGTGGCTGAAGGACTGAAGGTCCTAGAGGCGGCGGCGGCCGCCGCCGGCTTTTCGTACGAGCTGAATCACTACGATTTCGGCGGCACGCGTTACCTTCGCACGGGTGAGACGCTGCCCGACTCGGCCATCGAGGAACTGAAGGAGCACGACGCCATCCTCCTGGGCGCCATCGGACATCCTGATGTACCGCCGGGCGTCTTGGAGCAAGGGGTGCTGCTCAAGGCCAGGTTCGCTCTCGACCAGTACATCAACCTGCGTCCGGTGCGGCTCTTCCCGGGGGTAGAGACTCCCATCAAGGGCAAGGGGCCCAAGGAGATAGACTACTGCGTGATCCGCGAGAACAGCGGGGGCATGTACACGGGCATGGGGGGCAACTCTCGGCCGGGTACCAAGGATGAAGTGGCCATCCAGGAGATGGTCTACACCTACGACCAAGTGGCCCGTTGTCTGCGCTACGCTTTCGACTACACGCGCAAGTACGGCAAGAGGGCTCGCGGTGTGGGCGAGAACAACACCCTGGCGCTCATCGGCAAGTCAAACGTACTCACCCACATGTACAAGCTGTGGAACCGAGTGTTCGCAGAGATCGGCGAAGAGTACCCTGACATAAAGCGCGAGTATTACCACGTAGATGCTACGTGCCTGTACATGGTGGCCAGCCCGGAGATGTTCGACGTGATGGTGGTGGAGAACATGTTCGGCGACATCATCACCGACCTGGGGGCGATAACTCAGGGAGGCCTGGGGGTCGCGGCCGGCGGCAACATAAATCCGCAGGGTGTGAGCATGTTCGAGCCCATCGGCGGTACAGCGCCCATGTGGACGGGCAAGAACGCCATCAACCCCCTGGCTGCCATCGGTGCCGTGCAGATGATGCTTGAGCACTTGGGCGAGACCATGGCGGCCGAGTTGATCGACAAGGGGATTGCCTACGCCATCGGGCAGATGAAGTCCATGAACGCCAACGAGATGGGCATGGGTACCGACGCCGTCGGCGACCTCGTGCGAGGATTCGTGGCCAAGGATGACGCCCGCGACTCTTGAGAATTGCGCTTCATGTGCCGATTACCGTATAGATGGTGGCTCTGCTAGATAGGTCGAGGTCTCACGTGCGTCCGTGCCTCCGGGAGGGTGATCGCGAGAATGACGGAAGATAAGGAGATGCCTCTTCAAGAAGGGCTGTGTCAGGCCTTTCTGTCGAACACCGCGGAGGGCGTCATCGTCTATGCGCCCGATGGGAAGTGTATCTGGGCAAACGATTCCGCTGCGCGTATCGCCGGTATCTCCTTGGCCGAGATGCTGGAGTCTGAGCTGGCGAGTGTCTCTCTCTGGGGGCAGGACTTTGTGGGCGACGCCCGGGCCGCTCTGGCGGCCGGACGACCCGTCACCCGTGAGGTTAGGCTTGACGGCGAGGATGCCGCTGAGAGATGGATCAGCTGGACTCTCCAGGTGACGGAGGTCGACGGCAAGACCTACCCGGTGATGACCATCGAGGACGTCTCAGAACGCAAGCGAGCCGAAGAGAGCCTTCGTTTCTCAGAGCTCTCCATCGAACAAGCGGTGGACATGATCTACTGGGTAGACGCTCAGGGCCGCATATCGCATCTGAACGACGCGGTCTGCGAACGCATGGGGTACCAGCGCCAGGAGCTTGAGGGCATGGACGTCAGCGCGCTCGACCCTGGACTTGATGCGTCTTGGGACCAGGCTTTCGCGGATATCAAACGCGAAGGGTCGATCACCCGTGAGTCGAGCTACCGGACCAAAGAAGGCCATTCCATACCTGTCGAGGTGAACTCCAACTACGTGGAGTACGGTGGCAGCGAGTTCGATCTCGTCTTTGCTCGCGACGTCACCGGTCGCAAGCGCATGGAGAAGAAGCTGCGCCTTACCGAGTACTCGGTGGAGCATTCCCAGGGGCAGGTCATCTGGATCGACTCCGAAGGTAAGGTGACTTTCGCCACCGATTCCACCTGCAGGCAATTGGGCTACACGCGCGAAGAGATCCTGGGCCTGACCATCTATGACATCGACCCCCACACAGCCCGCCCCTGGAAGGACACCTGGGAGAGGGTCAAGCAGGCAGGCACGGCCACCTTCGAAGGGGTGCACCGGACCAAAGACGGACGCGAGATACCCATCGAGGTCAGCGTCAGTCACGTGGAGTACGAGGGCCACGAATACCACTTCATCTACGGCTGGGATCTAAGTCGCCGCAACGAACTGCAGAAGGAGTTGCGTCTCACCCAGCACTCTGTAGACCACGCCGAGAGCATGATCTTCTGGCTCAACCCTGAGGGCAAGATGGCTGCGGTGGACACCGCCGCGCTTATGCGCGCGGTACTGGATGAAGAGTCGGGGTTGCGGACCGGACGGCTCCTGAGCGACGTGGTCGCGGTGGAATACCAGCACGCCACCGGCAAACGGCTGATCCTCATGACCGCACGGCGGCGTCACCACCACACCGGACCTGGAAGGCCAAGAAGGAACTTATTCTGAACGCCGTTGAAGTCGCCCATGCGCTCGGCATCGCCACCCCAAAGTGGCCGTGCTCTCCGCAACCGAGTATGTCAACCCCGGACTTCCTTCAACGCTGGATGCGGCGGCACTGGCAAAGATGAATGAACAGGGGACAAATCGCCGGCTGCCTGGTGGATGGACCGCTCGCCCTGGACAATGCACTCTCCCCGGAAGCTGCCCGTGAAAGGGGCTCCGGTCCGCGGTGGCGGGCGCGGCTGACGTGCTTGTCGCACACTCTATAGAAGTGGCAAACAGCCTGGCAAAGAGCATCACGTATTTCGGGGGGCAACCCCTGGCGCACGTGATCGTCGGAGCCCGGGTCCCGGTCCTCATCCCTTCGCGAGCCGATCATGCCGATGCGCGCGTACTCTCTATGGCCATGGGAATGCTCATGAAAGCAAACGCCCGGACCCCGAAGGGTCCGGGCGTCGGTAACGATCCCGGGACAGTGAGAAGTTCGACCCTCAGGCCTCTACCGGTGTCTTCTCTTCCGTGGGATCCACCGTCCCGAAGACGTCAGTCCCAGAGGGGAGAGCTCACTCCATACCCCTTTTCCGGGGCGTGATAGTGATGCAGGATATGATGGTGCTTGAGTTTGAGAAACATGCTCCCCTTCATCGGTGCGTGATGGGTTGCATAGTGGATCTCATCGTACAGGACGTATCCCAGGAGGAAAGCCGCAAAGAACGGGGCGACATACTGCGCTCCCAGCAGGAGGAAGAAAAGCCCGTAGAAGAGTGCGGCCAGAGGAATGCTCATCGACGGTGGCAGCACCAGGCGCGTACTGTCGTTCGGGTAGTCATGGTGTATTCCGTGCATGAGGAAGTGGAGACGTTTCCCCACAGCACTGGTCGGTTCATAGTGAAACACATACCGGTGGAGTATGTATTCGCTGAACGACCACACCACCAATCCCGCCACAAAGAGCAGGGCACCCGTCCCTAATGTCAGGCCGGGCGTGTTGGATGCCCGGTAGAGAAAGTAGCCCACAACGGGAATATACAGGAAAATCGGCACACTCCAGTGAACATGGGTGAAAAACTCCAGCAGATCGCTCTTGAAGAGACGGGCGGATTCATCCTTGTTCGAAGCATAGAGTTTAGCCATTAAACCTCCTCTGACGTTGTTCCATTGGATACTGTAAATATACATAGTATTCAGGTCTTATTCAATTCCATCGGACTCCCGGATTATGAGTACAACAACCCCAAACCGCCTTTCTGAGCCCTCCTTTGCTGTCCCCGGCCTTACCGTCCGGCCAGCGGTGCCGGCAGATGCAGAGACGATCCTGCAACTCGTTCGCGGACTCGCCGACTATGAGCGGCTCCCTCCCCCCGACAGGGCCGCCCGGGACCGCCTGATCCGGGATATGTTCTCGACCCCTCCCCGTATACAGGCGTTTCTCGCCGAATACGGGGGAGTTGCAGCAGGATACGCATTTGTTTTTGAAACATACTCCAGCTTCCTCGCCCTCCCGACCCTCTATCTTGAGGACCTGTTTGTCCTCCCCGAATACCGCAAGAAAAAGGTGGGCTACAGGCTCTTTGTCGCCATGGTCGCCGAAGCACACCGCCGCGGCTGCGGCCGGATGGAGTGGTCGGTTCTGGACTGGAATACCCCGGCAATCGACTTCTACAAACGGTTCGGGGCAACACACCTCAAGGAGTGGCACGTTTACCGGTTGGTCCGGGATGATATGGAAAACATACTCGATACGGGATACAGCCTGACAGTAACACCCCCATGACCTTTCTCCAGAACTTCTCCGCCACCTTCCGCCGCCACTCTGCGCGTGGATGGCGCTCCAGCGGTTGCCGCTTCGCACCTGGATGGCCTCTCAGCCCCCGGCATTTCACGCACGGACGGCGTTTCGGCCGCCGGGACCTCTCACATGGATGGCGTCACAGCCACCACAACTTCGCACATGGGCGGTGTGTCAGCACGGTGAGCGTGCTGCTGGCGCTGGCGCTCCTCCGATCGCCGTTGCCGGCACAATTGCCGGACACCACCCGCGGTCATGTGCAATTCTCCGCCTTCCCCAAGAACGTCTCTTCCCGCGCCTGCCCGCCGACGGTACAACTCACCAGCTCGGTATAGACAAGGATCTTCTGACACGCCAGTGGTTCGGTCACATTGGTGCACTGCGACCTGTGCTGGAGGTGACGTTTTGCGGACACGCCGTACAAGCCGGGATTGGGGCTACAGTCCACACCAGCATTCTCCGGGAACCGGGTGTGCTGCAGGTCGTCACCGCTGACTTTTCCGTGGACTTCCCCGTGGACATCAAGGTGTCCGAAACTCTCGTGCTCCGCACAGGCTACGGGCATTTCAGCGCGCACCTCGTGGACGACGGAATCGAAATCCTTCAGAAGCGATCGGTGAACTACGCAAAAGACTTCGTCACACTCCTCGGCGCGTTCACGCTGCCCCTCATCGGCGGACATGTGTACGGCGGGGGACGTTGGGACTTTCATTCGCTTCCCGAGGAGTCGAAACACTGGGTGGTACAATGCGGTTTCGAAGCAGGCAATGTTCTTCTCTGGCCCGAAGTGCGGATCTATGCGGCCCTGGACCTCAAGTTGAAATCGGAGGTGGCCTGGGGATCCACACAGAGCTACCAGATCGGCATCAAACTCTTCGAACGCAACGGAAGTGCGCTGCGTATCACCTACACATACCGCACGGGCATTGACGATCGTGGCCAGTTTTATCTGCGAAGTCCAACTTCAGCCTCGTGGGTGTATTTTTCGATTTCTAGATCATAAACGCCTCGCCAGTACAACGGTGGTCCTGGCGGACACCACAATTCCTCCCTGCCCGTCAATTCCTTCCAGAAAAACCACATAGATCCCGATTCGCGCAAACCGCCCCTCATCGTCCCGTCCGTCCCACACCACCTCCCCGTACGCCCCGGCAGGAACGCTGTTCAGGAGCTCCCGGATCTTCCGGCCCCGGACGTCAAACAAACGGATCCGCACGAGTCCGGACCTGATCGGCATCTGATGGCGGATGACGACGACATCATCCCGACCGTCTCCATCGGGAGAGAATGGATTAGGTGCGCATGAGAGCTGTGCGGCCGGTCGGTAAGCGCTCCACCGCGATGCTATTCCAGAAACCCGGCGTGCCACCATACGGGTTCACACTAGACCCCCAGTTCCGGAAATCACGACTGTCCAGTGCGGGGTGGATTTTCTCCAACGAACGTCCGGCTGTTTCGGATATGTCCTTTGAGTGCCAGGAGGAAGAGTATTCTACACTGTCGATCCGCCTACCGTCCGGCCCCAACACCACGACCGCATCCCCATCATTGTTGAAACCCCAGTCCGCTTGACTGTCCGTACCATTGGCAACGGTCCCGGTGCGCCTGCAACGGGGGAAACCAGGAAAAGATGCTCGAGTCCGATGCCAGCACAAAGAACTCACCCGGCTCCAGACGATTCGGCATGGAAGACAGCATCCAGCGATTGAGACTCCCCGAAGGTGTCGGGCGGTCGCTTATGCAGCAGTCCCAGAGATCCAGCGTGGTGCCGCTCACATTCAGGAGTTCTACATACTCCGCCATGCCGGCGAGAGGCGCAAACAGGATTTCATTTATGCAGAGAGCCCCGGAGGGGATGGGAAAGCACACTTCGGTCGCAGAAACGTTATTTGCGGAAAGTTCGTCAGGACCGTATTCCACGAACGCCACCGAGCAGGTGCTTCCCGGGCACCGGATCCGAAAGAACTCCCTCGGACCATGCAGAATCGCCCGGAGCAATGGATTCCGGCAGCGCAATTGACGTGAGCATCTCTTCCGCGTTGGCCACACTGTCCCGGCGGAGGTTGTCAAAGATACGCACAATGCAGCTTCCGCCTGACTGCCTGCCGGCATTGTGCACCAGCGTACGTATGGTCACCTGTTTGTTCAGGGGATCGTCAACGATCATCAACCGGCCGGCATGCAAATCGCTATTGCGCATCCGGACGCTATTCGGACGACCCGGTGTCGCTCCAGCGGAGTCGATGCAGGTCGCCCAGTTGGATGTCGCTCCGGATGGCCCGAACGGGTCAATCCGCTCCAGCGAAACCGAGACTCCTCCGCCCCACACAGGGAAATAGGCGACACTGTCAACCTGACTTCCGGACGCATCGAAGAGACGGATCATGTCCCCGCTGTTGTTCAACGAGGGGAATCCCGCCACGGGGACCACCCGCGAAGGAATGTCCCGCCGTACATGCAGGAGGCCTGCCGAATCTCCCGTAAGCACCGCACAGCCTTCCGACTGAACGAGCACCGGAGAGACGGTGATTCTCTTTCCCGAACTCGTCAATGCATCGGCGATCAGCCAGTCGCGCAGATCAACCGGCCCTCTTCCTCTGTTGTACACCTCGATCCACTCCGGTTCCTGCGCACCGGGTGTGTACATGATTTCGTTGATAACCAGTGAATCCCCGGCTACGGGAGCTACCGTGTGTGCCCGGAGGACAACGTCATCAAAGCGGATCGTCCCGCTTGTTCCCGTGGAATCAGGAAGAATGCGCCAGCGAAACGACACGGCTGCAGCACTTGCGCAGACCTGTGGCAGCATGATCTCGCATGCCTGATACGCCCCGGCCCCGAGCGTTTTGGGCAAAGTCCCGGCAGAGTGCGGGTAGGACCGTCCGCTATCCAGTGAGACCTCCACTGCCACGGCAGCGCCGAATGTACCTGACCTGCGGACCATAAACTGAAGGCGTTCGGCCTCTTCGGGTCCGCAGGTAATAACCGGCCCGGCCAGCCATTGTGCGGTGGTCGCATTTGCCGCCAGCACCGCATTGGGAGTTGAAGCGGGACTCGATGATGTCGTCGAGAAATCGTTGATTCCTGCATTCCTCGCCTGTGAAGAACGCCACCCGGCGGGCAAGCCTGGTGGTATCAGTTTATCAAACGTCTCCCGGAAGACGATCGTCTGCTCCTGCGCGGGGATTTCTTCTGCTGTGATGAAAAGTGCGATGACGAAAAGCAGGCACAGCAGGACAACCGTGCGGCGCCTGTGCCGGTTCATGAATGACCTCGTGCTCCTTCCTGGACTTCTCATTGCTCTGGATCCATCCATGCTTCAGGTCCATCTTGCTTCCAACGCACCGATGCCCCGGAGCTGTCTCGGAAGCACGTCTGATTCATGCTTCCGATCCGGGTGGCATCGGGTTTGATACTACCCGCAAGGTTGCATTTATGCGGGAGAATCCCTATATACGGTGGACTTTGGGGAAGAATGCACACCATGGCACAGACCAGGATACTTGTCGCTGATGATGAAGAACCTCTCCGCAGACTTCTGCATGAGCAATTGGGAGCGTCGGGGTATCTGATCGATGAAGCCGAGGACGGGGAAGCGGCCATCGCGCAACTCCAGAAGGAGCAATATCATGTTGCACTGCTGGACATCAACATGCCGCGCAAGACGGGCATCGATGTGCTGAAGTACATCAGGGAGCAGAAGCTGCCCACCAAGGTCATTATGCTGACCGGACGGTTGGGGTTTTCTGTGGGTTCGGAAAGCATGCTGCTGGGTGCAGACGAATATATCACCAAACCGTTCGACCTGGACTACCTCGAGCTCTCAATCAAGCGGCTGCTGGCGTAATAACAGCGGCGGGACATGAGTCCGTTGTCCATCGAGTTGATAAGCGGGCTCGTTTCTGCGTATGTTGAGTATATGGTAAAAAACGCCGAATATTTCGACTCGTCAGAAACGGAAACTGGCTGACGGAGCATCCTCTCGCTTTTGAGGAGAAGTTTGCGATCCTCGATGCGCTCTATGAAGAGGCCCGTCTGTTCGGACATTTTAGCTCAGCACGATTTGCCACTCGGTCTGGAAGACGATGTGCGTCTTGCCGCTCAACTGAACGCCAATGTTTCAAACCCTCCTCGCTAAGCTCGCCCGGGCACTGGATGGAGCCGGCATACCCTTACATGGTGATCGGGGGCCAGGCGGTCCTGCTCCACGGCGAACCTCGCCTCACTCGGGATATCGACATCACCCTGGGTGTCAGACAGCAGTGCGTTGACTCGGGTCCTTGCCGTAGCTGAGAGTATCGGCCTGACGCCTGTCGGTTCAGTGAGCGTCGAGCAGTTCGTCCAGAAGACCAATGTTCTGCCCCTCTCTGAGGAACCGGCTGCAATTCGGGTCGATCTGATCTTCTCCTTCACACCCTACGAGGCGCAGGCAATAGAGCGCGCCACATCCCTCAGCGTGTTGAATACTCCCGTCCGATTCGCGACTGCTGAGGATCTGATCATCCATAAGCTGGTTGCAGGGCGTCCGAGGGACCTTGAAGATGTCCGGGGCGATTCGTCGCTCACCAGAAGCACCTTGACGAAACATACCTGAAGCTGTGGCTCCCGACCTTTCGTGAGGTTCGTCGGGCGGGATCTCCTTCAGGAGCTCGAATCGATCAAAGGCGACCTGTAGACGCTGACCATTTATCCCCGCTTCAACTTCGCCAACCTCGCCCTTGCATCCGCCGGCTCCTTGTAGATCGGGTCCGCTTTCCCCCAGACCTTCTCGAAGATCTTCTCACCTCTTTTTTGGGTATATTTATGCCCATGGAACGCTTCGACGACATCTGGACCCGTACCGCACTTGCCGTGCGTCCGGGCTCTTTCGCCCCGCAAGGGTCAACCTGCCGCACACCCAAAGGGGAGATCTGCCGGCTCTGCTGGGCCTCCCGTCTCTCGTATGAGGATGAGGTCCGGGCCAAAGAGACCGCCCTCCAGCAGTTCTGGTCCGCATCCGTCCCCTCCTGCCCGCTCGACCCGCTGATTCCTTCATCGCGCGGACGGGGCTACAGGACCATCAGCAAACGGAAGCTGTTCCACGCCGGACGTGACCGGATTCTGGGATTAATTGATCCGGAAGGAGAGAGCGGCGGAGCCGTGCCTGTCCTGCAATGTGCAATTGAACCGGAATGGCACGCCGCGGTCTACCGCCGTGTCGGAGAACTGCTCGCCCGCCCGCAGGCAGGAGCGCTTCAGGAAATGCTGCAGTATGTCGTACTGAAGGGGAACGACCGGGAATGTATCGCCCTGCTCACCGTCCGCCAGATTGAACGGGATGTGGTGAAGGCGGCCAATGCGGTATCAAAAGGACTCACGGCTTCAGGGTTGCCTGTGGCCGGCGTGTTTCTCTATGAAGATGATTCAGGCGGGCGGTACTACCTCGGAACACGCACGGCCGGTGCACCCGGGAAACTCCTGCGACTGTACGGATCGAAAACCCTCTCGCATCGCACTGCGGGCAGACGATTTGTGTACGGACCTCTGGCTTTCTCGCAGGTGAACCAGGGAATGCTCGATGGTATGGTCGAGCAAACCGCCCTGCTTCTCGGCAGCCCGCTCTCCGGCACACTGTACGATCTGTATTGCGGGTACGGGTTATTCGGCCTCTCGCTCGCCGGGCGTGTTCGCCGGGTTGTGGGCGCCGATATCTCTCCCGATGCGATCGATGCCGCACAGGAGAATGCAAAGCACTTCGGGCTCGCTCAGACCCGTTTTGTCAGGAACAATCTGAACGCAGATGCGGTCCACACACTCCTCCGGCAGTGCCGCAGGGAAGACCGTGTGCTGCTCGACCCGCCACGCGGGGAACGGCCGAGGGAGTGCTGGAAACCATCGCAGCCTCTGGTCCGGGCCTTGTCGTCCACATATTCTGCAACATCGACCTGGTCGCCGCAGAAGTGAACCGCTGGAGGACATCCGGCTACACGCTCACGCGGGCAGTCCCAGTGGACATGTTTCCGGGAACGTCTACGGTGGAGATTCTTGCGGCGTTTTCTCCGCCGGGAGAGAATCACCCCGGAGAGAATTTCAGACCTATGGCCTTATGCCGGAGGCCGGAAGTGTTACTATGGACAAGATCGCCCCCGGTGGAAGGATTTTCCGTGTGGCTCTGCGATGATGGATGAGTTGCGGGGTTCTGGACCGGCCCTCTAACGGAGAGCGGGCACGGGAGCAGGAACAGGCGGGGACAACTTTTCAAACGGGATGTCCAGCAAGGGATAGCGCCGCCACTCCCGGTAATCGAAATGCCACCACTCGCCCGGGCTCCACGCGAAACCCTTCCTTTTCCATGGCGGTCCGCAGGAGCCCCCGCATGCCGCCGCTGCTTCCGCCGTCCCGCCCGGATAACGACTTGAGGCCTTCTCGCTGAAATCATCGTAGCCGCTCGGCATCGCACTTCCCGGCCGGTCCGCAGATCATACAGCGTCAGATCCACCGCACATCCGCGATTATGTTTCGACCCTTTCTTCGGGTTCGCTACGAATTTCCGTTTCGCCGGCGGTGTCTCGTCCCAGAATTCCTTGGTTACCGACCAGGGTCGGTACCCGTCAAAGACCAGAAGCCCGTACCCCTGCGCCGCGCAGCGTCCGGAGCGACGCGGACGAGCGCTTCCGCCGCGGGGCGCTGCAGAAACGCCCTGCGCCTGCGAGTACATCGGCCTGCCCATGAAGTTGTCGGGGTCGCGTACCGGATGTCGAGATGGATCGTGGAATCGAGCGTCACCATCTCCACGAGCTCCCGCGCTTGCCGGAGTCGCGTACCTGCGCCCGCCTGCCGCGCTCCAGCAAGCCACGCAACACAGAGCGCGAGGCGCACACGGAACGCCGTGCTCATCCGGAGTCGGTCATATCTGCTGCTTTCCCCATTTCATGAACGCCACTTCACACTGGACATAGAACTCCTTCGTATCGGACGGATGGATGCTCAGGAGCTTGCTGCGCATGGCGGTGTTCACCCACGGGAAGAAGAACCGTGGTCCCGGTCGCCCCGCCGTTGAGCCGGATATGGATCTCAGCCTTGCCGGTCCCCACCCCGAATGAATACGGCGGGAGAATGTTCCCCAGACACTTCCCGCAACCATGTCCGCACCGTCAGCGATTGGGTCTCCGTCCAGCCGCCCGAACGGATCCAGAGACGGTACCGCAGCGGCCGCAGGACATTGGTCTTGGCATCCCACAGCCGCAGCTCGTCGATCTCCGAGAAATGAACGGTGATGGATTGGTCCCGTCCCTGAAGATGATCCGGATCCGGTCTTCCATCAGGTCGTATAGCTTCGGTGGCTTCCCCGCAGGAACGGCACAACGCCGAGATACCAGAGAGAGAGCGCATACCACACCAGCACGAGGATGATGCCCCGGCCAATCACCAGCTGCTCGGCCCAGCACGTTCACGCTCTGGGATGTCCCCACGAAGCGTGACGAAAGAAGATGGGAAGAATCGGCACGAGCATGGCCAGCAGCGGGCAGCGCAATCGCCTTGAGCGTGGCGCGGAGACCCGCTTTGGCGCTGTCCGACTGGTACAGCTTCTTGACCGCAACTTCACGTGCGTTCGAAGAAACCTTCCGATTCCTCCCGCGAATACATCTGCCGCACCTTGTGCCCGGACCGGCTGAGGTACTCCGCCGCCTTGTCCCACAGTTCCGCTTTTTCGTAGTGGAACGCCAGCAGTTCGTAGTACTCCACCAGCCGGTCGGGATAGAGCGTCTCGATCGCATGGGCGATCGACGCGTGCAGTTCCTTCCGCTTGTTCACGAGCATCGTGTTGTACGCCACTTCCTGGATAAGGAAGTGTTTGAACAGATATTCGAATTCCCGCGCCTCGTCGTTCTCGAGGATGAGCTCCAGCGAGCGCAGCTCGTGCGAGGGTGGGGACGAGGTCGGGCTGCTTCCCCACGACGTGCTTCAAGCAGCGGCCGGGAGAATTCACGGCCGATCACCGATGCACCGAACAGCACTTCCTTGATGCTGTCCTGCAGGCGGTCGATCCGCGCCATGATGATGCCCTGAATCGTGCCCGGCACACCGGCCTCGATATTGTCCGTCAGCAGTTCGGCCTTCCGCCTGCGGACGGCTGACGATCTTCTTGTCCAGCAGCGTCTTGATGATCTCCTGGATGAAGAAGGGATTCCCTTCCGACCGCTGCAGGACGAACTCCTCCACCTCCGGCGCACGCTGTCCGCGTCCAGCCGGTACAGGATCGGCGGCGCGCATCCTCACGGTCCAGCCGGTTCAGATCGATCAGTTCCGTTCCTTCGATCAGCCGCACAGGGGATACTCATCCCGGAACGTGAGCACAAAGAGAGAGGGCACCGCTGCGGCTCGCGGCCCAGGACGTACTCCAGCAATTCCTGGGAGAAGCGGTCGATCCAGTGCAGGTCCTCGAGGATGAAGACCATCAGGCCGGCGGAGGAGACCGCGGTCAGCAGCGTGCGCACGGCCTAGAAGATCCGTTGCTTGCGGACCTTATCATCCACCATCATGATCTCTTCGTAGCGTACCGACAGCAGTGTGGCAAGATACGGTGTCGTGGTCGCTCCAGCCCGAACGCTGCAGCTGTTGCATGGAGCCGCTCCCGGATCAGGGCCTCGGATGCATCGCTCCGGAGCCGGAGGAGGTTCCGGAGAAGGACCGACCAGACGTAGTACGGCGTGTGCTCGTTTCGAAACTGGAACAGGCCCCCTCGACGGTTGCGATACCGCGCTGGTAGGCATGCTGATCAGCTCCGCCTTCAGGCGCGACTTGCCGACGCCCGCTTCGCCCGCGGATGCCCAGGCGGCCATGCGTGGGCTTTCCGCAGCATGGCATCCAGGTTTCGCCCGATGATTTCGAGCTCGACGCGCCGGCCGACGAACTGGTCCTTCCCGATCACGGCGGCTTTCCGGTCGGCTTCCGCCTTCAGCGCCCGGCAGCTGATAGACCTCCACCGGGCGCGATCTTGCCGCGGAGGGTGACCGTGAATGGGACCATCGGCGATCACCACATCCGCAACCAGCTTGTGCGTCTCGGTCGAAAGGTATATCTCCCCGCGCGGCGCGATCTCCACCAGCCGCGAGGCAAGGTTCACCGTATCGCCGATGACCGAATAATTCATGCGCAGATCACTTCCCACGTTCCCGGCGATGACCATGCCGGAATGCAGGCCGACATGCAGACCGAGCGGACCGGAAAGATCATTCGAACGGTGGGCATTGAACCGCTCGATGTCGGCCACCATGTCCAGTGCGCACCGGACCGCCCGTTCGGGATCGTTCTCATGGGCGAGCGGCGCCCCGAAAATCGCCATGATCCCATCGCCGATGAACTTGTCAATGGTCCCCTCATACCGCAGAACGACGGAGACCAGTCCGGAGAAGCATTCATTCAGGACCGCCGACAGGTCTTCGGGATCCATTTTTTCGGAGAGGGCGGTAAACCCCGTGACATCGGCAAAGAGGACGGTCACCAGGCGGCGTTCGCTCTCGATCTGTCTTCCGGCGGCAAGAATGCGTTCCGCCAGATCGCGAGGAATGTAACGCTGCAGAAGGGAAAAGCCGTCAATGCGAGGGCCGGTTCGGATTCGGCGTGGGGCCGAGCGTCGTGCCGCAATGCAGGCAGAAGCGGGAGTGCTCCGGGATCTCCGTCGCACAGGCTGGGCACTGCATAGGAAGCCTAAGTGAAGCTCGTGATCGCCTCCGCACGCGTGTCGTATACGTCAAACACCATCGTCAGCTTCGTGATCACAAAGATGTTCTGGATGTTCTTGTTGATGCCGCAGAGCTTCACCTTGCCATTACGGCGGACGAATGTCGTCTGGGCGGAAACCAGCACGCCAATGGCGGTGCTGTTCAGATACGTCACGTGGCTGAGGTCGATCAGGAGCTTTGTGTAGTCACGTTCGGCAAATCCCGCCACCGCCTGGCGGAGTTCGACAGTCTCTTCGCCGCCGATGAGCGATCCGCGTGGCTCTATCAGTCCGATGCCGCCTTCAGGAAGCGTTGAGGTTTTGATGGACATGACACCTCCGGTGTGGTGAGTAACGAACCATGATACAAGCTTCACAGGACATAGTCAAGGCAACACTCCATGCCGCTTCAGGAACTCCCGGATCGTCGCGTAGCAGTTGACCATCTGGTCCCGGCTGAAGCCGCCGTGCTTCCCCCCGGGGATGGTCAGGAGTTGATTCGGCACGCCGGCCTTCTCGAGTATTTTGTGCAGACGGACGGCATGGCTGTACGGCACGAGTTCGTCCTGGTCTCCATGGATGGTCAGGATGGGGGAGTTCCCCCCCTCACGTACGTCAGGGGCGAAACACGCCGGGCAAGTTCGTCCCGGTCGGCCTGGCTGCCGAGCCAGGAGACGGCATAGTTCTGCCGGTTGGGGCCGGCAAGGAGATCCTTCACGTCGGTAATGCCGAACCAGTTGATGATGGCCGCCACCCTGAGCGGTACATTGGTCTGGTCCCATTCCCGTGACGCGTCGAAGAGGGCGGACGAGTCGAGCATTCCCGTCATGAGCGCGAGGTGCCCTCCTGCCGAACCGCCGGTCACGATTATGCGCGTCGTGTCAAAGCCGTAGGTCCTTGCGTTCTTGAACACCCAGCGGAGTGCGAGCCGGCAGTCTTCGACGGCGGCCGGAGCGAGAGCAGTCCTGGCGAGGCGGTATTCGACATTTACCACGGAGAATCCCATTTCGAGATAGGGGAGGAGGGTAAGCTGAGCCCCTTCTTTTGTTCCGCCAACCCAGCCCCCGCCGTGGATGGAAATCACGGTCGGCATCATGACAGCGGGCGTCCGGCGGGCATAGACGTCAAGCTTACACTCGTAGTTGTCCGCTACGGCGTATGTGATATTCGGAACGACGCGATAATTCTGCATGAACATCCATTGTCCATCCGGCCATCTCGGAGGGTTCCTGTTGGGCAAAGCAGAGCGTCAGGAGAACAAGGGACAGAACGAGTGCAGAAAGGATTCGGCGTTTCATGGAAGTACCCCGGCAGATGGTGATGAGGGCCTTTCGTTCCAGAAGGAGAAGGGCATTCCCCGGCGTTGATTGTACGTCATATCATAGTAAGGAACGATTCGATAAGTTCCAACATGACATTGCTCTTCACCTTGTTTCTTTCCATCAAAGAAAGGATATTGTATGCATAGGTAACGACGAACCAGGAACAGTTCTGTGCAACAGCCCCAATCCGCGGACCCCAATTCCCCTTCCGTCGATCCGGCGAAAGGAGGAACCGACGGCCTCACCGGGGGTCGTAAGACCCGTTCCCCCCGCACCAAACGGAAACGGCGTCCGACGTTCAAGGAACGGCTCCTGTCCTATCTTCCTCCCTCACTCGATCCGGGCTCTACATCAATCGCGAATTGAGCTGGCTGGAGTTCAACCAACGGGTCCTGGAAGAAGCCCGCGATCGGCGCCATCCCTTGCTGGAACGCGCCAAAGTTCCTTTCGATTGTCAGCTCCAATCTGGATGAATTCTTCATGATCCGCGTGGCGGCCATCAAGGACCAGATCGCTGGCCAACGTGGCCGACCTCTCCCCCGACGGCCGCATCCCCCTGCAGCAGCTGGACGCCATTCACGAGCGCGTCTCGCGCATGCTCGAGGAAATGAGCTCGCTGTTTCTGGAATGAGCTCCATCCGCAGCTTGCCGCGGCCGGCATCCATCTCCTGACCATGACCGACGTACTCCCGCCGGTGAACGGCAGGCCCTGGCAGATCTCTTTGCCCGTGAGATCTTCCCGGTCCTCACGCCGCTCGCCTTCGACCCCGGTCATCCGTTTCCCTATATCTCCAACCTCAGCCTCAGCCTTGCAGTGGTCGTGATCGACCCGAAGGGAGAAGAACGGTTCGCCCGCGTCAAGGTCCCCGACGTGCTCCCCCGCCTGGTACAGATCCCCGGAGGGGACGACGACCCCCGCAGCGCTGCGCTTCGTCTGGCTCGAGGACCTCATCGCGGAAAATCTCGGCCTGCTCTTCCCGGGCATGACGGTCAAGGAGTCCTATGCGTTCCGCGTGACACGGAATGCCGACATCGAAATCCAGGAAGACGAAGCGGATGATCTGCTGAGCTCCATCGAAGAATCCATCCGGCTCCGCGCCGCTTCGGCTCGGTGGTGCGTGTGGGCGTCCAGAACACCATGCCCGCCCGCATCAAGGATATCCTGATCGAGAACCTCGAGGTGCATCCCCGCCGATGTCTATGAGCTCTCCCCGCCGCTCGGACTGAGTCACCTGATGCAGCTGCTGAAGATTCCAGCGCCCCGACCTCAAGGATCCACCGCATTCATCCCGCCCTGCCGCTGGCGGATGATGAGTCCGAAGACATCTTCAGCAGTCATCCGGCGCGGCGATGTGCTTCTCCATCACCCGTACGACTCCTTCGCCCCGGTCGTGCAGTTCATCAAAAGCGCGGTGGACGATCCCAGCGTCCTGGCCATCAAACAGACGCTGTACCGCATCGGAAAAGAATCCCCGCTTGATTCCCCTGCTCGTCCAGGCAGCGGAGAGCGGGCAAACAGGTGGCCGTTCTGGTGGAACTCAAGGCACGGTTTGACGAAGAGAACAACATCGGCTGGGCAAAACAGCTTGAGCGTGCCGGCGTTCATGTGGTGTACGGCCTGGTCGGACTGAAGACCCATGCGAAGATGGCACTTGTGGTGCGGAAGGAACCGGACGGTCTCCGGCGGTATGTCCATCTCGGAACCGGCAACTATAACCCCGTCACGGCCCGCATCTACACCGACCTGAGCTTCTTCACATGCCGGGAAGACATCACCGCGGACGCCACGGAGGTGTTCAATTTCCTGACCGGCTACTCCAGGATTGACGCCTACCGCAAGCTGGTCGGTGGCGCCGGTGAACCTGCGGACACGCATCACCGCACTCGTCGAACGGGAGATCGCCCATGCCCGCGCCGGACGCCCCGCACGGCTCATCTTCAAGATGAATTCCCTCACCGACACCAGGATGATCGAGCTTCTGTACGCAGCCTCCCAGGCGGGCGTCTCCATCGACCTGATCATTCGCGGCATCTGCTGCCTGAGACCGGGCATCAAAGGCATCAGCGACAATATCCGCGTCATCAGTATCGTCGGCCGGTTTCTGGAACACAGCCGTGTCTTTCTCTTCGAAAACGGCGGAAACCCGGAGCTCTTCCTGAGCAGCGCCGACCTGATGGGCCGCAACCTGGACCGGCGCGTGGAATTGATGTTCCCGGTCGAACACCCGGTGCTTCTCCGTCAGATCACCGAGGAAGTGCTTGAAACCGCGCTCCAGGATCGTGTCCGGGCACGCGTCCTCGGCCCGGACGGCCTGTACACGCGCCTGAATACACCCGGGGGAGACGATCAGACGGACAGTCAAACGCGTATCATCCGCTCCCGAACCCAGTCTCACGCGCACCCTTCGTGTTCTGCCACGCGAAACACCCTGAAGTTTCACCATCGTTTTTTCACACTCTCGTTCATTCCGGAGGTATCATGTTCCGACAATGGCGGCGGTCCCATGCCTCCTTGCCTTCTTCCTCCCTCTTCTGGTGCGTGCGGCGGACGAGGGACGATTGATGACCTATCCCGACATCCACGGGAAAGCCATCGTGTTTACCTACGAGGGAGATCTGTGGACCGCGACGACCGCCGGCGGCACCGCCGTCCGCCTCACCAGCCATCCCGGCCGGGAATTCGCGGCACGGTTCTCCCCCGACGGCACCACCCTTGCCTTCACCGCACAGTACGACGACGGCACGAACGTCTATCTCATGCCGGCCGGCGGCGGAACCCCGACGCGCCTCACCTATATGCCCCGTTCGGTGCAGACGCTTGCGTGGACACCCGACGGTTCACGCGTCATCTTCCGCTCCATGTTCGATATCGCCATCTCCCGGGATCCGATGCTCTATGGCGTCGGTAAACCGGCACCCTCCCCGAACGGCTTCCCGTCGACCGCGGCGTGCTCTGCAGCTTCTCGCCGGACGGTTCTTCCATGCTCTACTGCCGCCGCGGGAGCGAAGAATACTACTGGAAGCGCTACAAGGGGGGCCAGTACCAGGATATCTGGCGGTATGATTTCACCACCGACACCTTCACGGCGGTCACCGACTATGTCGGGAAGAACAGCTATCCGATGTGGATCGGCAATACGATGTACTTCGTTTCCGACCGTACCAACGGCATTGCCAACATCTACGCACAGGATCTCGCGACAAAGCAGATCACCCGGATCACCACATACACCGACGTGGACGTGATGATGCCCTCCACGGACGGGACCTCGATCGTCTTCCTGCACGACGGATACCTGCATCTCCTGGATGTCGCTACGCGCGCGATCACCCGGCTGCACCTGAACATCCCGAGCGACCGGTGGATGACGCGGACACGGACCATCGACGCGAAGAAATACATACACGCAGCGGATATTGCCAATGACGGCAAAACCGTGCTGGTGGAAGCCCGCGGCGACCTTTACGCCGTCGCAGGTGAGAAGAAACTCGCCGTCAACCTTTCCGCCACCCCCGGCACGCGAGAGATGCATCCGGCCCTCTCGCCCGACGGACAGACGGTCGCCTTTCTTTCCGACAAATCGGGCGAATATCAGATTTACACGCAACCCGTCAACGGCGGCGCATGGACACCCCTCACGACCACCCTCGACCGGACCGTCTACCGCCTCGTCTGGTCGCCGGACGGTAAGAAGCTCCTCTTCGGCAACAAGGACTATGCACTGTTTGTCCTGGATGCGGCCACGAAGAAGCTGACCAGAGTGGATACCTCCAACCAGATGAAGAACGACGAATTCTACTGGGAGATCGCCGACTACGGATGGTCACCGGACAGCAAATGGATCTGCTACTGTCTCGTGCAGTTCAACCGGAACAGCCAGATCTTCGTCTACTGCCTGGAACGGGGAACCCGCACGGCCGTCACCGACGACTTTTTTGACAACCTTCACCCGCGGTTCGATGCCGGCGGAAAGTACCTGTACTACCTCTCGAGCCGCAACTTCTCCGTGCAATGGACTTCTACGAAGACAACCATGTCCTGAAGTCCCCGTAGCAGGTGATGGTCGTACAGCTGGCCGCCGGTGACAAGCCGCCGTTCGCCGAGGCTGCCACCCCGGGCCGGAAAGCCGCAGATCCGTTCCGCATCGACGTGGACGGAATGCAGAAACGCACATTCCCGCTCCCGGTTCCCGCAGGCAACTACTTCTTCCTGCAGGCGGGCAAAGGCAAAGTCGCCTGGTGCTCGGTGCCGCAATTCACAGAAGATGAATACGAAGAGATCTTCAAACCGGGCGCAGCCACAAAATGGGATCTCCATATCTTCGACATGGAACAGAAGAAGGAGGTCACGCTCGCCGAGAAGATCCGCGAGTACCGACTCTCGGCGAACGGCGAACAGCTCCTGACCCGGCGTGAAAACGAGTACGACACCACCACCGTCGAGAAAGCCTTCAAGACAAAAACAGGGGGAGGAAAATTGCGCCCTCGGCGTCCTTCCCTATACCGTCGACACTCAGCCCGAATGGAATCAGATCTTCTCCGACGCATGGCGCTGGTACCGGGATTTCTTCTACGACCGGGCATGCACGGGCGGGACTGGAAGAAGATGGGCGAGTTCTACCGGGCCTATATCCCCGCCCTCTCCTCCCGGGATGAGCTGAACTGGGTGCTCTCAGCAGATGGTCGGGGAACTGTGCGTGTCGCATACCTACATCAGCGGCGGCGACATGGGTCCGCTTACCCTCCCACAACCCCGGTCTTCACGGGCTGGCTCGGCGCCGACCTGTCCCCGGATCCGAAAGGCGGCTTCTACCGCTTCGCGAGGATCTACGGACCGACGGAGTACAATCTGAACCTGACCGCACCGCTCGCACGCCCGGACATCAACGTGCAGGAGGGGCACTATCTCATCGCCATCAACGGGGCGGAAGTGAAACCGCCGGCCGATTATCACCGGCTCCTGCAGATCACAGCGGGACAGAAGGTCACGGTGACCGTGAATGCAGTCCCCTCGCGCAGGGTGCGACAACCTATGACGTCGTGCCGATCCGGTACGACGCCTCACTCCGGTATTTCCGGTGGCTGACGGACAACATCCGACTACGTGCTGAAGGCGTCCGACGGGAAAGTCGGGTACATGCACATCAACGCCATGGGAGCAGGGGGAATCGGGGAGTTCGACAAATTCTGGCGGGCATTCCGCTACAAAGATGGATTGATCATCGACGTCCGGAGGAATTCAGGCGGATGGACGGAGTATTTCATGATCGACAAGCTTGAACGGAAGATGGTGTCGTACAACGTGCTCAACGGCATGGTCCCCTTCCGCTATCCCGGCACGGCATCCTCGGCTCACTACGTCGCAATCTCCAATGAGTACAACGGCTCGGATGGAGAGGCCTTCATCGAGCACTTCAAGGCGCGGAAACTCGGTACCGTCGTCGGCGTCCCGTCATGGGGCGGGCTGGTCGGGATCCTGAACGGACAGACCACCATCGACAACGGATCGGTCCAGCAATCCAACAACGCGTTCTGGGGCCGGAAGGGAAATGGCTCGTGGAAAACCATGGTGCCGATCCGGACATCCTCCTGGACAACGACCCGGCCTCGGTGATGGCGGGCAGAGACCTCCAGCTCGACAAGGCCATCGAAGTGGTGCTGAAGAAGATCACGAGGAACCCTTCTCGTTCCCGCCGCGACCGGCGTATCCGAAGAAGTAACCGGTCCGAAATGCTTGTTTTTCTCAATTGCTCTTTTACGTTTCTCGTGCCCGTGATGTGACGGCCCGACATCACGGGGCGCCCACGTTCTTCCCTTCCGCTGAAACAGCTGCTTTGTCCTTGTTCATTGACCATTCACTTCACCTAAGGAGAATCCACATGCAAGCCGCAGGGAAACGCAAAGACCACACTCTCAATCACGGACAACCGTACCGGAAAGTCGTACGAGGTGCCCATCGAGCACGAAACGATCCACGCAACCGATCTCCGGCAGATCAAAGTCAACGCCGATGATTTCGGCATCATGACCTATGATCCGGCGTTCATGAACACCGCCTCATGCAAGAGCACGATCACGTTCATCGACGGCGACAAGGGGATCCTGCGCTACCGGGGATACCCGATCGAGCAGCTGGCCGAACGGTGCACGTATCTCGAAGTGGCCTATCTGCTGATCTACGGCGAGCTCCCGAACAAGGCACAGCTGGCCGAATGGAGCGAACACATCACCACGCATACGTTCGTCCACGAGAACCTCAAGAAGCTCATGGACGGCTTCCATCACGATGCGCATCCGATGGGGATGTTCGTCAGCGCCCTCGCTGCGCTCTCCACATTCTATCCCACGGCAAAACATCAAGACAAGACCGGAACGTGAGCTCACATTCCACCGGCTGATCGGCAAAGCGCCCACGCTGGCCGCGTTTGCCTACCGCCACAGCATCGGGATGCCGTATGTGCACCCGGACAACGATCTGTCGTATGCCGGCAATTTCCTGAACATGATGTTCCGGATCGCGGAGCCGAAGTACCAGCCGCATCCGGTTCTGGAAAAGGCCCTCGACGTGCTCTTCATTCTGCATGCCGACCACGAGCAGAACTGCAGCACGAGCGCCATGCGCGCCGTCGGAAGCTCACATGTCGATCCGTACAGCGCCGCTGCGGCAGCAGCGGCAGCCCTGTACGGACCCCTGCACGGCGGCGCCAACGAAGCGGTGCTCCGCATGCTGGATGAGATCGGCACCAAGGACAAGATCCCGGCCTTCATCAAGGAAGTGAAAGACGGCAAGGGCCGGCTGATGGGCTTCGGCCACCGTGTCTACAAGAATTACGATCCGCGCGCGAACATCATCAAGCGGCTGGCGGACCAGGTCTTCGAAGTCACCGGACGCAATCCGAAACTGGACATCGCCCTCGAGCTGGAACGCATCGCGCTGCAGGACGAATACTTCATCAAGCGGAAGCTCTATCCGAACGTCGACTTCTACTCCGGTCTGATCTACCAGGCGATGCGATTCCCGGTGGACCTGTTCCCGGTGACTGTTCGCCATCGGCCGCATGTCCGGCTGGCTGGCCCAGTGGGCGGAAATGATCGACGATCCGGATCAGAAGATCGCCCGTCCACGTCAGATCTATCTCGGCCAGGACAAACGTGATGTGCCGCAGTGAACACGCGCGGGTAGCACCACCAACAGATCCCGGCGGCACCGGAAGAAAGGCCCTCTGGTCCTCCCGGGCGGAGTGCCGCACTATTTTCACACCACCATGCCCGCACCGCTGACCATACTGCAGACCTGCTTTTCGAGTTCATGGGGCGGACTTGAAATGCAGGCGATCGAACTCTCGCGACAGTTGCACGCGCGGGGTCACACCGTCTGGCTCGCCGCTCCCGGCGGGTCCCGCATAGCACAGGAAGCAACGCGCCATCGGCTCCTCCCTCTCGCAGTGCGTGGCTATGTCCACCCGTTCCTGGCCTGGCACCTCGCCCGGTTCATCAAGGCGAACCGGGTCGATGTCATTCACTGCCAGCATTCACGCGATCTCGCCACCGTCATCCCCGCACGCCAGCTTGCCGGCGGTACTGTGCCTGTGCTCCTGAGCAAACGGATGGGATCATACATTCAGAAGAAGGACCTTTTCCACCGATACACCTACGCACGTGTCCGCTATGTCCTCGCCATCTCCAACGTCATTAACAGGAATGTCCTGGACACGACACCGATGACCCCGGACAGGGTTCTCACGCTCTATGATGCCGTCGATCTGCCAGAGGTTCACAATCTCCCCCGGACAACCGACAGTCCACCCGGAACATGTTCGGTGTTCACGAACAAACGGTACTTATCGGCTTTGTGGGAAGAATGTCCCCGGGCAAGGGCCACGAAGAACTCCTGCAGGCGGCACGGATTCTCCGGGACCGCGGCAGCACTGTTCGCTTTCTCGTGGTGGGGGATGGCCGACGTTAAAAAGAAGAGGAATACGCAAGCACAATCCGTGCGACCCGCACACTCACTGGGAGTGGAAAGACCGCGTCACGTTTACCGGATACCGCACTACATTCCCGCTCTCACGGCACCATCTCGATAACCTCTGCCTTTCGTCGCCATGCGGAATCGTTCGGAGTCGTGCCTGATCGAGGCGATGGGCATGCAGGCGCGGGGTGGTGTCCACAAATACCGACGGCGTCGTGGATATTGTGGTGGACGGACTGAACGGGATCATGGTTCCGCGGCAGGATCAGCGGGCGCTGGCCGACGGCCTCGAACGGCTGGCTGGAGATCCGGATCTGCGTGTACGGATGGGAAGAGCGGGACGGGCGCGCGTGGAGGAATACTTTGACCAGGAGAAGCAGATCACCCGTCTCGAACAACTGTACGGGGAACTGCTCTGACTCGGAGCCTTCACCCCCGGAAGGCATGAGGAGCTGCTATGGTATAGCGGAAAGCCGGCCTACCGGGTAGAGATTCAATTTGCTGTCGGCCCAGGGCGATCGCAGGTAGAGCCAGTTCAATCGTACTCCGGGACTGCGGGCAAACACCCAGTCGGCCACCAAAGATCCTCAAATTCCTTTCGCAGCAACGGCCGGTCTTCAAGCAGGTGCTCACCCACCCTTTCCATCACGTAGTCCTCCGCATACTCTTTCTGCTCGAAGATGCTGTTGAACATCCCCCAGGCCACAAACGAGTCGCCGCTGCGCGGTTCAAACAGATGGACCGCAACACGTGCTGCACGCTGGTTCATCGGGATCACAAGTGACCCGGCCGGGTAGACAACCGCTGTTCATGTACGGGAATAGCGGAGTACGTTGCCGCCTGGCGCCCCTCGTACGGAAATGGAGACAGACTTCACCTCCCCGAACCTGTAGGATTCAACCTCCAGCATCCGCGCGGTCGCAAGCCGCTCGAACCGGATGCCGTGCACACGCAGGATAGTGGATACAAATGTCCACTCGGGCGGCACGATGTACGCCCGTGGAATAGCTACCGAGTCTTCTACGGTGATCTCGTCAAAAAAGGGGATGTCCAGTTTGACGGTTTGCCGGTGTAGACAACCCGTGTACCTCCGGATATGAGGCTGGGCTCCGTACGTGGCCGGATACCAAGGAACCGGCGCGTGTGAAACCCTTTCTGATCCCGAACCGGAGTGGTTCGAATGAGCCTTCAAACGACCCCGCAACGGCCCGATCTGCGTTGCGCACAAGTTTCCGCAATTCCCGGCCGTGGCTGTGAAGGACAGTCAGAACGGCCTTCAGGAGTTCATACGTAGCCTCCACCCGGATCCGGTACGGCTTCAACATGTGCGTTTCAATCAGCAGGGATGGACGGTTCTGCAGGGCGGCATACCCTGTGGAAAACCGCGGAGGCGCTGCACCCCCCTGCATCCCTTTTGAGAGATCCAGGTCCTCGCGGGGAAAGACATACCGAACAAGAACCTGCGACCCGAGGCTAACCAGGAGCGGCCCTTCACCGTGTCCAACCTGTGGGGCATGCACCGCGCCAACCGCCGGGCCGTGGGCGGCCAGCGTGGCCCGGCCGGCGCAGAGGAGGTCACGCTGACGCCGGGGCAGCCATGCTACCTGCGGCTGAGCAGCTTGCAGCCTGAGCTGACCCAGGTGCTGACGGAGCGCCTGCTGCCCGCGCTGCCGGAGACCATCACCCTGGCCGGGGCGACGCTGCGGGTGGCCAGCGTGGCCAGCACGGCCGAGGAGCACCCTTGGGCCGGCCGCGCCAGCTATCCGGCGCTGGTGCAGGAGCACACCCTGAGCCAGGCGCCCGCGCCTGGCCTGGCGCTGCGCTTCGGCTCGCCCACCGTCTTCAAGTCGCAGGAGCAGTTCGTGCCGCTGCCGCTGCCCAAGCTGGTCTTCGAGAGCCTGGCGCGGCGCTGGAACGCCTTTGCGCCGCTGAACCTGCCCGAGGAGGTCAGCCGCTTCGCGGGCGAGACCATGGCCATCAGCCGCTACCAACTGCGCACCGAGCGGATGGTGTTCGGCGCGGACGCCGACCGCCGCGATACTGCCCGGCTTCGTCGGCACCGTGGGCTACAGCTTTCGCAACAAAGACCGCGACTGGATGGGCCTGATCCACCTGCTGGCCGCCTTCGCGCTCTACGGCGGCGTCGGCCTGCAGGTGGCCATGGGCCTGGGCCAGGCCAAACGGCTGTGAGTGCCCCGCCGGCCGGCCATGACAACAAGCCACAGCAAGGAGCCTGGCCATGAATGAGCTTTGGAATTCCGTGCTCGCCAACCTGGTGTCCGAGGTGCTGGTGGTGGCCGCGGGCGTCATCTTCACCTACGGCATCTGGCGCGGCTACGTGGCCTGGCGCTACGGCCGCTGGCGCGTGCTGGTCAAGCAAGGCGAGCAGACCATCGTCCAGCGCGCCATCTCCGCCCGCAAGGCCAAGGAAATCCAGGAGGAGCCGGCCCATCGGGCGGTGTTCCTGAAGGGAGTAACCAGCCCCTACGCCTGGATCACCTGCGACGTGATCGAGGATGGCGAGACCCTGGGCCTGCTGACCATCGACCGGCAGCAGCGCTGTTACATCGTCGACATCGCCAAAAACCCGCCACACCGGGCCGCCGCGCCCGGGGGCCAGATGGGATAAACGGCGTCGCCGGCAGGCTGCGCTAACTCCGCGCCTGTCCCTCTGCACTTTAACAACCATATAGATTGTTCTCAAAGCTGCTCCCACACGCCCGTGGGCTGATCGCTGGTCTGTCTGACACCCGTCATCCGCGCATCCGGCCGGTTCTCGGACCGGCCGAGATCGCGCGGTGGCACTCGTCACCATGTCGAAATTCCCCCAATGACCTTCGGGTCACTGAAACACCCAGGCCCCCGTCATATGCGCGGCGTCAGACGCTGGCCGGTCGAAATTCCCCCAATGACCTTCGGGTCACTGAAATCAGCCGAGAGTGCGCCAACGGGCGCCAAGTCGGTGACCTCGCGTGGCCGTCGAAATTCCCCCAATGACCTTCGGGTCACTGAAACAACAGCCGCTTGGCGTTCAGTTCCGCCATGCCACAGCTTGCATGGCAGGGCGTCGAAATTCCCCCAATGACCTTCGGGTCACTGAAACGGGTTCCGAATCGTAGCTCACTGATCGTTTGGCCTGGTACCAGTTCGTCGAAATTTCCCCAATGACCTTCGGGTCACTGAAACATTGCCCGTGGGCAGTCCATATCGGCGCCAACTCCGCACCACACGTCGAAATTCCCCCAATGACCTTCGGGTCACTGAAATTCGCAACGTGCCGATCGACTCCACCAGCGGTCTGGCTGGCACGCCGGTCGAAATTCCCCCAATGACCTTCGGGTCACTGAAATCCATTGCCATCGGCGTCACGTACGTCAGCTCAGGCTGACGCCGATCGCTGTCGAAATTCCCCCAATGACCTTCGGGTCACTGAAACTGCTCGCACGCTCATGGCCTCGGGCCAGTCTGCGAGGATCGCACGTCGAAATTCCCCCAATGACCTTCGGGTCACTGAAATATCTGCGCATCAGCGTGCTCGCTACGGAATCGCCGGCTGCAACGTCGAAATTCCCCCAATGACCTTCGGGTCACTGAAATTCCTCGACGGCGCATGGCACGTTGGCTCCAGGCTTCGCTGTGTCGAAATTCCCCCAATGACCTTCGGGTCACTGAAATGCTCGCAGCTGCACGACGCTTGCGGCTGGCGTCGACTGCCGGTCGAAATTCCCCCAATGACCTTCGGGTCACTGAAATATGCACGGCATCATCACATCATAGCGTACGGCCGCCATCACGTCGAAATTCCCCCAATGACCTTCGGGTCACTGAAATGACCAGTCCCGCAGAGATCCCTGCGCCAGCCTCGATCCGGGTCGAAATTCCCCCAATGACCTTCGGGTCACTGAAATCCGTCGCACGTCTGTCGCGGGCGTTGCCCGCACAGCACTGGTCGAAATTCCCCCAATGACCTTCGGGTCACTGAAATCACACGGAGCGCCGCACTGCCCCGCGCCTGCAGCGACAAGGTCGAAATTCCCCCAATGACCTTCGGGTCACTGAAATCGTCTGATGCCGTCGTGCCCCAGCTCAGCGTCCAGCGTAAGGGTCGAAATTCCCCCAATGACCTTCGGGTCACTGAAACATGCTGGCCCTGCCGCGTGTCGACCGGCAGCAGTACCTGAGTCGGGTCGAAATTCCCCTAATGACCTTCGGGTCACTGAAACTCGTTGAACAGATCGCGGTGACCTCAGGTGCAGCCTCCCAGAGCGTCGAAATTCCCCCAATGACCTTCGGGTCACTGAAACTCCAACCTCGTCATGGTCTGAGCCATGCTCCACAGTGCGCGCATGGTCGAAATTCCCCCAATGACCTTCGGGTCACTGAAACATGCGCAGCCATGAGATGCTAGCGTGCTGGTGAGTGCCACCGTGCGTCGAAATTCCCCCAATGACCTTCGGGTCACTGAAATCCGCCGAGACTTGCCGCGTCCGGCTGGTCAAGCGGTCACGTGGTCGAAATGCCCCCAATGACCTTCGGGTCACTGAAATCATGCCAGCATCAGACGAGGTGACTGGCGCCGAGCACTGTGTCGAAATTCCCCCAATGACCTTCGGGTCACTGAAACGCCAGTCGCCACGTCGCAGGTCGTCTGCGGCATGCTGGCACCGGGTCGAAATTCCCCCAATGACCTTCGGGTCACTGAAACGCGCCACCTGCCCGATCCGTCGTGATGACGACCACGTGACCAGGGGTCGAAATTCCCCCAATGACCTTCGGGTCACTGAAATGCATATCAGCGGCAGCGACTGTCGGTAGTGACCACGTAGGTCGAAATTCCCCCAATGACCTTCGGGTCACTGAAATCCGTGTCGGTTAGCCGGCGAACCCGCGACGAGTCCGGCCACCGTCGAAATTCCCCCAATGACCTTCGGGTCACTGAAATGTCCTGGCAGCGTCACTGAGCAGTCGACCCATATGCCGTCCACGGTCGAAATTCCCCCAATGACCTTCGGGTCACTGAAATCTCGCGTCCATTACGGCTGCTGCCGTCATGCGACTAGCGTGCGTCGAAATTCCCCCAATGACCTTCGGGTCACTGAAATGGCCACGCTGCGATGCGTCGCTCATGGCCAGTCGAAGGTTGCAACGGTCGAAATTCCCCCAATGACCTTCGGGTCACTGAAATCCCGTCAGTGCGACGCCTGTCAGGTTGGCCCCCCATTTGCAGAGGATGAGCGTCGAAATTCCCCCAATGACCTTCGGGTCACTGAAACTCAGCGTCATTGACACTGAAGCATCGTCCCTGCCGCCGGGTCGAAATTCCCCCAATGACCTTCGGGTCACTGAAATTTCGCTTTGCAGACTAGCGGCAGGTAGGTTTTACACCCATCCGCGTCGAAATTCCCCCAATGACCTTCGGGTCACTGAAATCTCGCCCGGTCTGTTCGGTACAGGGTGCTGAACTGGCCCAGGTCGAAATTCCCCCAATGACCTTCGGGTCACTGAAATCTGACGCTCCCACAGTTATCATGTTGACGTTGGCGATGTTATTATCCGCTTGTCAAATGTCGGACGCTAGTGAACGACCTCTGACCGGCCAATGTGTACCAGCAATGTGCGGCCAAAGTGTACCGGGCTGACGGTGGCACTCCTGCACTTCAATGGGTTTCTGAGTTTGGTGCGATAGGCGCCTCCTGTTGTCGATCAAGCTGCACTTTTCCAACCGACATATGCTACACTGTCGTGGCCTGCGCGGAGGGTAGGGCAACGCTGGAGAGCGACCTGAGCGCCGACGCAGGGGACGGTGTGGCTGGGCAGGGCTGGGTGACCTGGCTCTGCCCAGTTGCTTATGGCGCAGCCAGCCACACTGTCCCGAAAGCGATAAACTCACGGCTTGCCGCGCGCAGCCTGCCTGGCTGAGCGCAGTACGCCAATGGCCTTGGCGGCATCAGATCGGCCGGCCTGGCGACCTCACGGGTGTGAGCCGGGCTGCGAGCCCGGTAGCTGGCGCCGGTGATGATGAGCACCTCGGCATGGTCGCCGAGGCGATCGAGGCCGGCAGAAGCCAGCAGCGGGTCGAGGAAGACCTCGGGCCATTCGCTTGGAGCGCGATTGCTGGTCAGGACGATGCTGCCCTTCTCGTAGCGGCCGTCGATCACATCGTAGAGGTCGCTGGGGCCGGGCGCCTGCAGCGGTTTGAGGCCGAAGTCGTCCAGCACCAGCAGGTCAGGCCGCAGATAGGTCTGCAGGCGACGTTCCTGGGTGCCATCGGCCCGGCCGCCGTTGATGTGCTGGAGCATCTTGTGCGTTGGCGCAAAGAGAGCGTCAAAGCCCTGGCGACACGCCTCGTGCACCAGGGCTTGGGCCAGATGGGTTTTGCCCGTGCCGCTAGGGCCACAGATCAGCACATTGCGCTTCTGGCGGATGAAGTCACAGCTGGCCAGTTGCAGAACCTGCTGGCGGTTGACGGCCGGATTGAAGTTGAAGTCGAAGGTCTCCATGGTCTTGGTGCTGTTGACCGTCGAACGCCGCAGGCGCAGCGTCAGTTGCTTCTGAGCCCGGCGCTCCACCTCGTCTTCGAGCAGGCGAGACAAGAACTCGACGTAGGACCATTGACCGTCGACGGCCTGGCGATTGCGTGCCTCCAGGGTTTGCAGGATGCCCGACAGGCGCAACTTGGTCAGGTAGGGCGTGAGTTGGTGTGTCAGTTCCATGCCACACCTCCAAACAGGTGTCCCAGCAAGTCGCTGGTCGCTGCGGGCGAAGGTGCGAACAGGTCGAGACGTCGGCGCTGGCGCTGGAGGAGTCGCTTCCTGTTCCAGGCCGTTGACCAGGATGCGCTTGACCGTGGCGTAGGTCGGTTCAGCGAACTGCAGGGCGCGGCCGCAGGCGGCCTCCAGACGCTCATCGCCGTAGCGTTCGCGCAAGCGCAGCAGTCGTCCGGCGGTGCGCAGGCGATCGACGACCGGGTCGTCCAGCAGCTCGGCGACGATCTGGCTGGTGGCCGGGCCGATATCCTGGGCCGCAGCTTGGCAGCCTTCCCGGCTCACCATCAGACCAGGCACTTTGTCGGCGGCAGATGGTCGGGATGGGTCATGCGCTCGCCGGGCTGACGCGCACGATCATGGGTCGTGACGGGTTGGTGCTCCTGGGTAAAGATGGTCACGAACTGGGCGCCGCCGCGCACCAGCAAGCGGGTGCCTTTGGCGTAACGACAGGGTATTGAATAGTAGGCGTTGTCGAAGGTGATGTGGCCATCAGCGCCGACCGTCACCTCTTTCCAGACGGCCAGATCGTAGGGCGCCTTGGGCAGCGGCTTGAGCTGCGCTCGCTCCGTCTCTTGGAAGCGCACCAGCGGTTTCTCGCGGGTCGTGCCGTGGATGCGCAGCCCGGCGGTGGTGTTGCACCAGATCCGCACATCCTGGTTGGCCTGGGTGATGGTCGTCGGCGTCCGGCCAGCCAGAAAGTTGCGCTTGACGTAGTGCACGCCGCCCTGCTCCACCTTGCCCTTGTGGCGCGGCGTGCCGGGCCGGCAGGGTGCGATCAGGAAGCCATAGTGCTCGGCGCATTCCCGATAGGCCTGCTGCATCAGCGGGTCGTCGAAGCAGGCTTTCACGATGGCCGCTTTCAAGTTGTCGATGACCACTCGCTCCGGCACACCGCCCAACCATTCGAAGGCGTGGCGATGCAGCAGTAGCCAGGTTGCCAGCTTCTGGTCGAAGACGAACTCGACGTACTGGTGCCGGCTCCAGGACAGCGTCATCACGAACGCCCAGGCTCGCCGCAGCTCGCCGCTTTCCGGGTCAATGCAGCAGGCCGGCGTAGCCAAAGTCGACCTGCGCTTCTTCACCCGGTTTGCACTCGACCCGCACAAAGACTTCTGGCTGCCACCGTTTCAAGGTTGTTCACGAACCGACGCACGGCCGAGTAGCTGCCCTTGAACCCGCGTTCACGCAGACGCTCACAGATGGCGGCGATCTCGACCCCTTCTTTGCGCAATTGGCTGACCATGTCCCGGTACGGCTCCACCGACGACACATTCTGCGGCGGTGGCGTCTCTGGCAAAGTCCGCCGCACCAGTTGTTCCAACTCAGCAAGAGGCGGCAACGGTCCTTCCAGCAACCCCTGCTCCGCCGCCCAGGACCGATATCGCTTCACCGTCTGGCGATGTACACCCGTGGCCCGCTGCACGGCCCGGTCGCTCTGATATCGGCGCAGGTGTTGGATCACTTCACGAATGTCCACGGTCTTTTTTCTCCTGTTTGGCATAAGCTCCTCCTGGTGACGCTTGATTTCACCAGGAAGGATATCCGATTTGCAGGAGTTATGCCATCAGCCTGGTACACATTGGCCGCACATCGCTGGTACACATTGGCCGGCTACGCCTGGTACACATTGGCTGAACATCGCTGGTACATTATCACCCGATGATCACAGTGTCAAAATGCGCAATGGCACATTCATAATCTTGTTGAGCAAAACAGATCTCTCCCTTTTCAGAATAGGAGTGACTTAGGGCTCTAGGGAGAGCAAACCCAATAAGCAATAGTAAGACAAAGCTAATCGATGGAATTGCGAAAAGCATCTGTGCCCGTAGTTGTCTTCTACCTAAGACAAAAAGAATTGCCACACCTACCAAGATACCGATAGCCATGATAAGCTTACTAGGTGAGCGTACCCCAATTATAACGATGGCTACAGCTAATAGCAGAGAAGCCAACAATGAAATTCTGTTCGTCCAATGATCCATGCGAGATATGGCATCCGATGGACGATTGCCTGCACTTGTCGAGTTAGTGCTATTATCGTCAAGCAAATCATCCGGAAGCTTAATCTCGTTGAAAGGTGAATGTGCTGGCTGATATTCATATTCTACAGGGGGATCATGATGGATATACACTCAAGTTTACCTTTCACCCTCATGGCGTTGATGCGCTGCTTACGGCGCGGCGATGCCGTCCCGTTGCGCCGATCTTGAGCGCTACAATGCCAATCCCTGCGTAAACGACGCAAGCTCCACTGGTGATGGGATGTGAGCGGCACACCCAACCCAACTCCTGATTCGCAGAAATGCCGCTCGTTATATCCCGCCAGTCCGAATTTCCGCTTTTTGTCCCGCACGGAGAACACCAGAAAGCCGTTGCATCGTCTCCCGTGCCGGGATTTTCTGCCAAAATTAACGTATGGTAGAATGAGGATCGTGCTACGTCCGATGACCAAGCCATGGACGCGGCTGCACCGCAGTATATCATCTGCCCCCGTCAGCGCCAAATCGCTCAGAACGCGATGGAAGCTCCTACGAGTTCCCCCAGTTCCCCCAGGAGGCCCCCATGCCCCGCACCATCCCGCCCGCCGCGCGGCACGCAACTGACCTGCAAGAACTGGCTGATCGAGGCCGCCTACCGCATGCTGCAGAACAACCTGGACCCCGAGGTGGCCTTCGACCCCGACCACCTGATCGTCTACGGCGGCCGCGGCAAGGCGGCCCGCAACTGGGAGTGCTTCGACGCCATCCTGCGCTCCCTCGAGCAACTCGAACCCGACGAAACGCTGCTGGTGCAGAGCGGCAAGCCGGTGGCCGTTTTCCGTACCCATGAGGACGCGCCGCGTGTGCTGATCGCCAACAGCAACATCGTCCCCCACTGGGCCACCCAGGAGAACTTCGACCGCTGGGAGCAGCAGGGCCTGATCATGTACGGCCAGATGACCGCCGGCTCCTGGATCTACATCGGCACCCAGGGCATCCTCCAGGGCACCTACGAGACCTTCGGCAGCCTGGCGCGCCAGCAGGGCTGGCCTTCGCTCAGGCGCAACCCTTCATACCGTTTGGACATCTATCTGACTGAGCCTAACGGGCGTCACGACCCTCAGTGAGTTCTGTATCTCGGCGACTTGGTCGGTGTGTTGCATCAACGTCCGAATGTCCGCTTCACTGGCCTTCGCCCTGACTTTGGCCTGGTAAGTAACATTCTGGGCGGGCTCGCCTTCGGCTCCAAAGTCGCCTTGCACTTCTACTTCTACTCCCACAACTTCAATTCCCCGTTTGGCCGCTTCGCGATAAATGTCGTTGCAATAGCAAGTTGCTAAGGCTAGGAACAGCAACTCGCCGCCATTGGCACTTGAGCCGAAGCCGGTGGGCTTGGGCGGGATGCTGAGGGAGTGCACAGTATCATTTGTCGCTAGTGAAACCTGGTGTTGGCCTTGGCTGTTTTGCACTCGAGCGCTAATCCTCATTCGCTATCTCCTCGAGTAAGTTGAAATGCGCGACTTGCTTTGAGCGCTGCCCACCCAGCGTGGACTGAGCGCTGTGTAGGTTTGGAACTCCATCTTCCGCGGGCGGAGGGAGCAGTTGGGCAACCTGGCCGTAGGTGACCACCTTGCCGTGTGGCGCCTGGCGGACCAGACTCCACACCTGTTCGTAGAAGGCCTGCTGGTTGGGAGGGGATGGCGAATTTCACGGGAAATACCTGTAGACATCCTTGCGATGCAAGAGCCGCACAAAGATCACCTGGTCGTCTACTACTTCTATCCCGATGCGATAGTCACCCAGACGGACGCGATAAAACGTATCGTACCCCTGCATCTTCTTCACCCCCGCCACCGTGTCAATCGTGGCGGCTTCTCTGACACTTTCGATGACTTGTTGTACCCGTTGCAGCAACTGTTTGTCACGGACGCGTTCAGGTCCCGCGCAAAACTAGCTTCGAAGGCGACCTTCACGCTTGGCTCTCGAGTATCGCCATAATTTCCTTTTCATCTACAAACTCGTCTTGCCGGCCCTCTTGGATGGCATTGGCCAACCCGATTTCCTCTAATGCCTCGACCATGATTTCAGAAAACCAGTCGCGTCTCTCCTGGACTAACTCCAGCACAATCTCTTTCAGAATAGACTTGGCCTGTACTTCATTCAAGGTAAATTCCATAGTTCTCTTCTCCTGCTCCGTCTGTTACGGTAGAACAGAAATCCAATGCCGCTCATTTCTCTGCGAAAGCTGCCGCACGAAGTCAAGTGTAGCATTGCAGGCCAAAAAGGTCAACCGCTATCCCACCACACATGCCCAGTTCAGCCTGCCTTGGCTCATCCTCCCGACCCGGGCCGCGCCATGGTACACCTTCAGGTCAACCCTGTCTTTCACCAAACACGATCCCCCTCTGCCTCGAGCAGTTGTTGTTGTCTCGCGCGCCGGGCCGATCGCTGATCTTCCCCTGCGCATTGATGACGCGTTGCCACGGCACATCATCAGGACAGGCCGCAATGGCGCTGCCCACCCAGCGTGGACTGAGTGCCTGGTAGGTTTCGAGGTTCATTTCCGCGGGCGCAGGGAAGCAGTTGGGCAATCTGGCCGTAGGTGACCACCTTGCCGCGTGGGGCACTGGCGGAACCAGACTCCACACCTGTTCGTAGAAGGCTTTCTGGTTGGGAGTGGGATGGGTCACTCAGGGATCGGTTTTCCGTCACCGCAACCAGTTAAACTCAACAGAGAAGGGTCGAAGGCAAGGAAAGTGGCCGCGGTCGTTTATCAGACTCCGTTTGGGCGCCTAACGGTGAGCGTCATCCGCGCGCCGGCGGATTGGCACGGCACTTCCCAAGCAGGAAAGAATGATCGCGGATCCCAGCGCGGAAAATCGCCCCAACGAAGGCGAGTTGGCTGCACGTGGTGTTGGGCGGCTTGGTGACTGGAGTACATTCACCTGGTGGTTGATGCGATGCAGCAAAATGACGCTCGCCACGCTACTGGCTGGCCGTCGTTCATCGTGCCGCTACGCGGATGCAGGCGCAACGGTCGTCGCTTGTGCAACTGTGTCACCATGTCGATTTAGAAAATCTAAGATAAGCGGTTGGATGAGCGCAACCTTTTCGGACAGAAACCCGCCGTGGTCGATGCCGGGCAATACGGCAAGTTCGGCGTTGGGGAGCAGACGATACATCTCAACGGCTTCCTCGATTGGGATGAAGTCGTCGCGGGCCACCAAGAAGCACGAGAGCAGGGGCTACAACCCGCTTGAAATCGGCAGGCGTGTAATTCAACGGCGATACCCACATCGGCTTGATTTGTTGGATCAACCGCTTCCAATCATCTGGCCCATAGGTTCCTGCTGCAACCAGGCCGCCCAATCCGGATTTTGTTGTGCGAAGTGCTCAGTATCTACAATGTACGCCGGCTCATCACCAAAAAAGTGTTGCATCAGCGCCTGATATTGCTCGGTGAACTTGAACCAAGCACCCCCGATGACCAAAGCTTGCGGCAGATCGGGATACCGCATGCCGATCTCCAGCGCAATCTGTCCTCCGTCACTATAGCCATAGATCAGAGGTTTCTGAAGTTCTCCTCAGCGCCTGTACAAATGCCACCATATCATCCGCCAGAAGTTGATAGCTCATGGTGTTCAAAGGATTGGTGGTTCGCCCGTGGCCACGGCTGTCTGGAGTAATCACGCGGTAGTGTTCGGCAAACGCGGCGAGATAGGGCTGCCACGATTTGGAGTTGATAGTGCCGCCGTGAATCAGCAGTAGCGGCGTTCCCTTACCATGCTCTTCGTAATAGATGTTGACGCCATTGGCCTCGATGAAGCGTCCCGAAAGCTCAGGTGTTCTTAATGATGACCTTCCTAATCTCATGCGGATTGGGAACTGTGGACCATCTCAGCATATACCGCATGTCAAGCACCAGGATTGTGGTTCGATGGTGGCCGCCCAACGGCAAGTTTCAGCCGCTGGCGTCCTGAACTTCCCTACGAGATCGGGCGGCACGCCAGTCGGCTGGAAACGGTTGTTGGGGCGCTGCATCAGCAGGAAAGCCTCGCAGAAACCGAACCGCTCGCCCGCTGCGGCGTCACCCCGCCCACAGACTGGCAGCCACGCTCACGTCCCTGACGAAGCAGACTCGGCTGCACCACCCCTGCCCGACGAAGCGACTGGCGGACTTTCGCCCAACGGCTGACTTCGGTTGCACTACGCAACGGCGTCAAATGCAAGCGGTTGTTGGGTCACTGCGCCACGAG
>CAVVEI010000018.1:0-22516 GCA_963747275.1 uncultured Actinomycetes bacterium | reverse complement strand
AACGTCACCGGCAACGCGGCCGTAAGACACACCTGGTAGATGCCCACCTCCGCATCGGTGCGAAATATGCCCAGCATCACCAGGGTCATGCGGTTGTTGACCGTGTTCAGCCCCGACATCAACATGAACGGTAGCGCCAGGCGCAGCCACATACGAGAGCGGTACTCCGGCTGATGGTCGGCCAGTTGCTTTGGCGTCTTGCGGGCCAGCATCAGGGCCCCCGCGGCGAAGGCCAAGGCCATGGTGCCGGCATTCAGCCACATAGCCTGAGTCGCATCCATGAACCCGGCGCCGGCTGCCAGGTAGCCCGCGGCAAGCACCACCATCATAAGGACCGGCTGTATAAGCAACTCCGGCAACTGCGCGAGCACCACGTGTCTGAGCCCGCGCAGAGTGGCGCACCTCACCGCCGAGAAGGCGACTATCACCAGCCATGGCAGCGCAGCCACAAAGGTGGAGCCTTGCGAGAAGTCGCCCCTCTCCATGAGTATCCAAGCCACGGCGAACGAGACCAGGGCGGTGCCTATGCCCAGGAGTCCGACGCCTTGGTTGGCCCGGGTCAGTAGGCCGCGAAGCAGGCCCCACTGCTCTTGCTCTCGTAAGGCCGCGACTTCGCGGGTGACGAGCTGCGGCAGCCCGAGTTGGGTGGGTATCTGTAGCAGCCCTACAAGCGCGAAGGCGAAGGCGTAGGTGCCGTATCCGTCGACTCCCAGTACGCGGGCGAGAAGCACTCCCGTAGCCAGCCTGATGGCCATATTGCCGACCGTCAGCGCAAAGCTCCCCGTCACTGCAGTCGTGAGCTCTGCCCTGAGACTGCCGCGGCCCCCCCTCAACCTGGCGACTAGCTGCTCTCACGCTAGGCCTTGGCGAGCATGGCCACCCCAAGGTCTACAAACCTTGCGGCGACATCTGACCAAGTGTGGCCGTCCATATCCAAGCGCGCCCGTTGGCCCCCATAGCGCGCCGCTCCTCGTCCGATGCCCGGCAGAGCTCCAGGGCGCCCCTCAGCAGCCCCTTCTCATCGCCCCTATCCACCGCCCTGCCGCACTCTGCCGCCCGCACTGCGTCGACAGCCTCCCCGGCGCCGGCGACGAGCACCGGCTTGGCCATGGCCATGTATTCGTAGAGCTTCAGGGGCGACCCGTAGTCGTTCAGAAACGAGGCCCAGAGAACGTCGGCGCAGGCAAGGTACTTGGGCACGTCTGAGTGTGGCACTCGGCCGGTGCAGAACATCCGGTCGGCCAGGCTGCTCCGGCCAGATGCCTGTCTCCTCTATCTCAGAGCGAGTGGGGCCCACGAACACCAGGCCCACCTGCTCCTTCTGCGCCACGAGCTCGGCCGGCCACCGTCATCAGGCCCGCCAGATCGTGCAGAGAGCAGAGTTGCGAGCCCACAAAGCCGAACACCGTGCGATGACTGCATGACCATGCCGCGGTGGCTCGTCGGGGACCACCCGCGGCGAGAACAGCTGGGCGTCCACACCATTGGGCAACACCGCGGTCCTCGCCCTCACGCACCCCCGCGGCCAGCATCCGCGACTTCGAGTTCGGGCGTCACGCAGACGACTCCGGCAGCCCGCCTCAAATACGCGAGCTCTCGCGCCTTCTCCCACGCAAGCACCGGCTCGCCGTTGAACTCCCCGGCTTCCTGCGAAACGATGGCGTTGCCCTCGACGACGTAGGGCAGATGAGGTCTTGGCGAGCACGCCGTCGAGACAGTAGTCGTAGCCCGCGCGTCGCGTCACCAGCAGATCGGGAGCGAACTCCACGACCAGCCCGGCGAGCCGTGAAGCGCTCCTCGCAGCCCTTACCCTTGCGCTGGCCTCGTGTGCGAGCGCCCGAACAAACGGCGGCAGGGCGGAGAGGTCTCTTACCCCCGAGTCTACCTGCGGTCCGGGCGGGGTCAGCGCCCGCGGCAGGCACAGCACCTCATGCCCCTGCCTCCGCCAGTTCTCCACCAGACTCCGCGCATGGACGCCACAGCCGCGCGGCTCGTTAAGCAGCCGGTTGTAGTAGCAGATCCTCACCTATGCGTGTCACTCTCCATCTCGGCGGACGCGAGAAAGCCCATGATCCGCGCATTTCGCAGTATTGTATACTACACGCGATGAAAGCCGCCCCTGCCAAGATGCCGCAACTGGCCGATATCTACCGTCGCCGTCCGCTCCTCGCCTCGCTCGTCACCGTGGCTGTAGGTGCGACTATCGCGGCCGTCGTGGTCGGCATGATCAAGGATCTGTACGTTCTACCTGGCGTCGCTCTGGCCGTGTGGGTGACGGTGTTGTTCGCCCTCCGCCCGCCGGTGGCGCTCTTCGCCATGGCCGTGGTCTTCTTGATGCTCGACTACTGGACGAGCGTCGAGTGGCTGCCCCGGCAGCTCATCTGGCTGCCAGACCTTACTCTCATCGCCTTCTGCGCCCGAGTGCTGTATCTGGCGGTCAACAAGCGCATCACTTACCGGCCCCCCGCGGCCCTGCTCTGGACGGTCGGTGCCCTCGCGCTGCTCTGCGTGGTGTCGGCGGCCATCGACTACACCTCGCCCGGCGAAGTCATCTTGGGCATACGGGCCTACCTGCGGTGGCCGCTGCTCTTCCTCGCCACCTTGATGGTGGGCCTCGAGTCAAAGACCATGAAGTGGCTCCTGTGGGTGATACTGACCATGGCGCTGGTGCAGTTGCCCGTCACTGTCATCCAATGGTCTCAGACCCAGGGCCTCACCGATACCGTGCCCGGCACACTCTCGGTGCGCGGCACAACAGAGATGTTCTTGCTCTGCTCGTATTCCATCATGATCATCGTGGGCCTCGCGCTGCGGCATCGTGGCTACAAGACGGCCCTATTCGCGCTGGCAGCCGGTTTGGTCTGCTTTCCGCCTGTGTTCGGCTTCGTCCGCGTATCTCTGTTTGTTACGCCGGCGCTGGTGCTGGCCCTACTGATCTACGCCCTGCTACCACGCGTGGGCGCCAAGAACTGGCGCAACGTGACGCTGGTCACCGTCGTCATCGCCGCCACCCTCGCTGTAGGCGTGGGCACCGTGCCTGCAGTCCAATCGGCCGTAGCCAAGAACTTGGAGGGCCTCGGAGAATTCGGGGGCGTCTTCGGCATCGCCGACGCCCGCTTGGAGGGCGGCGCCGCGGGCAAGCTGTACTCGATGCGAGTGGCGCACGATTCCATCGACGACTCGCTCAAGACCGGAGCGGTCGGTCTGGGGGTCGGCTTTTCAACCAGCCACGACCTCATCTCCGGAGGCCCAAAGTACGATATCCCCGTCGATCCGAAGCGCACCCAGGTCACCGCGACGCTTCTCGATATGGGCTACGTGGGCCTCTTGGCGCTACTGGCCATCTACTCGGCTGTGCTGGCCACAGTCCCGAGGTTGAGGGGTGACCCCGACAAGTTCTGGGTGGCGGTAGGGTGGGCGGCCCCGGTGGCCGTGCTTCTGGCCATCGTTACCTTGCTCTACTTCGCAGAATGGACCAGCGCGCGCGCTACCCCGGTGATCTTCTGGATGTTCATGTCTGCCGCGTACATACGGCATGGGGAGGGCAAATGAAGCGCATCTATGTGGCCGGTTGCGGAGGCATGCTGGGCGCGGCCTTCTACGAGGAGTTCTCGGCCGACTTCGATCTCAGGTGCACCGACATCGACGTCAACGAGAAGTGGCTCAGCTACCTCGACTTCAGAGACTTCGACGCCTACCGGCGGGACGTCACCGACTTCGCCCCCGACTGCTTGTTCCACCTGGGCGCGCACACCGACCTCGAGTACTGCGAGACTCACCCCGACGATGCGTACGCCACCAATGCCATGGCAGTGGAGAACGCGGTCTACATCGCCAACGACCTCGACATACCCGTACTCTACATAGGCACCGCGGGCATCTTCGATGGCCGGCAGGAGCTATACGACGACTGGGACGATCCTAATCCCCTGGGCGTCTACGCCCGGGCCAAGTATGCCGGCGAGCGGTTCGTGCAGACCAACGCCCGCAACTACCTTATCTGCCGCGCCGGCTGGATGATGGGTGGCGGGCCGCGCCAAGGACAAGAAGTTCATACAGAAGCTCATGCGCCAGATGCTCGACGGCAGCACCGAGTTGTCTGTGGTCGACGACAAGCTCGGCACCCCCACTTACACGCGCGACTTCGCCCACAACGTGCGGCTGCTTCTCGAGAAGCAGCTGGTGGGGCCTCTACAACATGGTCTGCCAGGGCACCACCAGTCGTGTCGACGTGGCGCGCGCGCTGGTAGAAGAGCTGGGCCTTGCTGAGAAGGTGGCGGTGCGCCCGGTGAGTTCGGATCACTTCGCAAAGACCTACTTCGCGCCGCGCCCTGACTCCGAGCGCCTCATCAACCGCCGTCTGGCACTGCGAGGCCTTGACGTGATGAGGCCTTGGCGCGAGGCGCTGGTCGACTACCTCAAGACCGACTACCAGGGGTATCTGCCCCTCTAGCGCGTATCACCTTGGCCGGCACGCCGGCGGCGACCACGCCCCCCTCTACGTCGCGGGTGACTACCGAGCCGGCCCCGATGACACTCCCGTCGCCTATGGTGCAACCGTCCAGCACCGACACATTCGGCGCCCAGCCAGCAGTCCTTGCCGATCTTTATGCCTTTTCGCGACAAAGGCTGTTCACGGATGGGCCGGTCGGGGTCATCGAAGCTGTGGTTCTCGGCGATTATCTTGCACCCCGGACCAAGATCGGTCTCGTCCCCTATGCTCACAAGTCCCTTGGCCCCTATGAACGTGCCTTCGCTGATGCCTACCCTGGTCCCGGTGACGCAGCCCTCGGCCATCTGCTTGAAGGTGCTGGTGACCTCTATCTGCACCCCCCGGCGCAGGGTGGTGCCTGGCCCGAGCACTATGCCGACGTGACCCAGGCAGTCCAGCCGGCAATAGTCGCCTATGCTCACCCCGCGACTCAAGCGAAGATAGCGGGCGTTGGTGACCAGAACCCGGCGGCCCACAAACACCGGCCACACCAGGCGATGCGTGCGCACAGACAGCACCAGCCCCCTGAGCGCCATGCCGAAGCGACGGGTCGCGAAGCCAAGCAGCACCAGACCCGAGACCGACTCGTCTATGCCGAACGAGGCATCTCCCTTGGCACGCCGCCCCAGCTTCTCCAGGATCTTTCGCAACATGCTGTCCGGCCCCTCGGTGGTATGCGCTTCTGGCTGACTATAGCAGGCCATCCTGGGGCCCAGGGCACCCCGCTTGCGGTATCATGGGGCGCATTATGAGCAAAAGAGTGGCAGCATTCGGCTTTCGCTCCATCCCTCCCCAGCCCGGCTGTGCAGGCGGTGACAAGTGTGCAGAAGAGCTCTTCGTGCGCTTGGCGGCTCGCGGCTTCGAGGTGACGGCCTACAACCGTGTCTACGGCAAGGGTGAGCAACACCTCGACACCTACAAGGGCGTGAAGCTGGTCAACCTCAAGACGGTCAACGCCAAGGGCTTCGACACGCTGGTGCACTCTCTCAGAGCCACCTGGCACATCTTGCGGCACAACACGGCCGACATCGTCCACATCCGCAACGGCGGCAACAGCATGTGGGCCGTACCACTGCGACTCTTCGGCAAGAAGGTGTACGTCAGCGAAGATGGGGTCGATTGGCAGAGAGACAAGTGGCCGTGGTATGCCAAGGTCTTTCTCTATCTCTCCACTTCTCTCACCGCCCGTGTGCCCAACACGGTCATCTTCGACAACATCTTCGCCAAGCGCTCCTTCGAAGAGCGTTTTGGCAAGGAGTATGTGTTCATCTCGACCGGTAGCGAGAATCCACAAGAAGAAGACGACCCTATTATTCTGCAGGAGCTCGGCCTTGCGCCCGGCGAGTACTTTCTCTTCGTCGGCAGGTTCATACCCGAGAAGGGTCTACGGTACCTGGTCGATGCGTTTGCGAAGACCCAGACGAGCAAGAAGTTGGTATTGGTGGGAGGCTCCCCCAACCCGGCGGGGTTCGAGGCCGAGATCAGGGCCACCTCCGATGCGCGCGTAGTCTTTGCAGGATTCGTCTACGGACCCGCCGTCCACACCCTCATGCGCTCCGCCTATGCCTACGTGCAACCCTCTGACATAGAGGGGCTTTCACCGGTGATCCTGGAGAACATGGGCTTCGGCACACCCGTAATCTGCAGCGACATACCCGAGAACACGTTCGCGGTCGGCGACACCGCCGTCACTTTCAAGAAGGCAGATACCGAAGACCTGGCCCGAGCCCTACGCTACGCACTGGATAACCCCGATGTTCTCGCGGACAATTCCGCACGAGGTATGAAGAGAGCCGCCGAGCAGTTCAGCTGGGAGGCCGTGGCCGATCAGCATGCCCAGCTGTTCCTGAGCAAAGATTGAAAGGGTAGGGGAGTATGCGCTCTATCTCCGACGACACCAGCTGGATGCAGGTCGATCAGAAGCGCGGCAGACTAGTGCATCCGCGCCGTCTGCTGCTTCTCTGCGACCTGGCCGGTGTGTGCTTGGCCTTTGGGGCCACCTACATCTATATCGAGGCCAGGGGGATCCTGGGTAGTCAACGCCGTATCACGGTGTTCAACTGCATCCTGATACTGGCGCTCGCCCTCACGCTGCTGCTGCGCTCGCGGGAGTACTCGGTGCCCAAGCGACTCTCTTCTTTGTCGGCAATGGCCGTCCTGGTGAGGGACACCGCCATCGCCGCCGCGGTGACCACCCTGCTCAGCTACCTCACCAAGGGGTTCTTCACCGACAACACCACTCCCTCGCGCATGGCAGTGGGCATAGACCTAGTGGTGTTCTTGGCGTTCGGTATGGTAGCCCGCGTGGTGCTTGGCATTGTGCAGAACCGGCAGTACGCGGCCGGACGAGGGGTGCGCAAGATCCTCATCGCCGGGGATGGAGTCGCAGCCAACGAGCTCATACAGTTCATCAACCGGCACCCCGAGATGGGCATAGCGGCCGTCGGCACCATGAGACTCGACCTGCCCGAATGGTCTTGCGGTGAACGCGAAGATGTCTCAGCGGCGCCCGCCTTACCCATGCTCACTGTCACCGACGACCTGAGCGGGCTCAAAAACCTGGACAACATGCTCCGCCGGCTCCACGCCAGCGAGATAGTCATTGCCCTCGACACCCAAGACCAAGCCGTGCTCACCAGGTTGGCGACCTTCTTGAGCCTGGCTCACGTACCCTACCGCGTCATACCCTCCCTCTTCGAAGAGACCCTACTCGCCAGCGAGTCACTTGGCGACATCGCGGTGCGGGTGGTCGACTTCCGAGTGACACCGCTCGACCGCATCGGTAGGTTCTCCAAACGCGTGATGGACATCTGTATGGCGGGGCTGCTACTCCTCGTTCTTTCGCCGCTCCTGCTCACCATAGCCTTAGTGATAGTGCTGGAGTCCGGACGCCCTGCCATCTTCGCCCAAGAGCGGGTGGGCCGGAACGGCCACCGCTTTGTGCTGTACAAGTTCCGCACCATGGTCAAAGACGCGGAGAGCCGCATGAAGGAGCTCGAGGGGCAGAATGAAGCTGCTTCTTCCGGAGGCCGCATATTCAAGATGCGCAACGATCCGCGCATCACCAAGGTGGGCTCCCTGTTGCGCCGCACGAGTATGGATGAGCTACCCCAGTTCGTGAACGTGTTGAGGGGCGAGATGAGCATGGTCGGGCCCCGCCCTCCGCTGCCGAGAGAAGTGGCCTTGTACGAGCGAGAGCACTTCAGCCGCCTCAAGGTTCTACCCGGCATCACTGGGCTCTGGCAGGTTTCGGGCAGGAGCGACCTGACTTTTGAAGACATGGTCGGTCTGGACCGCTACTACGTAGACAACTGGTCCTTGCTGCTGGATCTACGCATCCTGCTGAAGACCGTGAAGGCGCTAGTGAAGCGCGATGGCGCCTTCTGAGCGCCGAGCGGCCGCAACTTCTGCATAGACTGGCCGGCCAGCAGCCTCTTGGGGTTCTCCTCCACCAGTAGCCTGAGATCATGCTCGCTCATGGTGCTCCGCAGCTGCTCCAGCAACGGAGATAGCGTCCATCCGCCGGTGCGGTAGGCATGCGCATCTGAAGCCAGCAGACCTATCGCCCCCAGAGCCAGCAGCTTCTGCAAGGCCCGCTCCGGACCGCGCCCGAACTCCCCGGTCACGCTCGCCACGGTGGCCTGAGCCACCGCCCCGGCCCTCAGGCAGCCCAACAGGACCTCCGGAGAAGCCTGCACCCGGTCGTTTCGCTCCGGATGCGCCAACACGGGTTGAAAGCCCTGGGTGGCCAGGCGGAACAGGGTCTCCTCCAAGAAATGCGGCCAGCCTTCATAGGGCATCTCCAAGACTATCGCACCCTGCGTGCCCTCGATGGTGAGAGCCTTGAGTCCGTCCGAATCACGGGTGGTAGCCACCGCCAGATCGACCTCGAATCCCACCAAGATCTCCAGCTCCACGCCGGCGGCACGAAGCTCGGAGCGCAGTTGCTGGGCCACCTCGCGCACCTGCTGTATCTCTGCAGGGATCACCTCGTGAAGGTGCGGAGTGCACACCACCGTGCGAATGCCCGACGCCGCAGCCGCCTGGGCCATGCGGACGCTCGTCTGCATGTCGGGGCACCCGTGATCGACCCCAGGGAGCAGGTGCGAATGCGTGTCGATCAAAGCGCTCTTTGTCCTCCGCCGATGCAGGTGTATAAAGGCTTTGGAGCGAATAGTACCGGAGCACACTATACCGTGGCGCGCAGCCGCTGAAGGAGTAAGGGTATGCTGCCTCCGCTTTTTGGGCTTTCTTGGGGTATGTATGCGGTCGTCGGAGCGATCGTTCTCCTGCTGATACTTCTGCTTGTCATGACGTCCCAAAGGCGCAAGAAGGCGGCTCTCTCGGCCCACCTGGAGGGCAAGCCGGCACCCAAGGCCAAGTCGGCAGGCAAAGCCAAGCCCGTCAGGCACCAGACCAAAGCTGAGAGGGCTGCCCAGTACGCCGAGCTTAGGCGTGCAGCCGCCGCTGAGGCCGCGGCTGCGGAGGGCGCCCAGTACGCCCCGGCTCTCGGATCGGCCTACGCGGCCGGCCTGCCGGTGAACCCTCTGCCACAGGCACCCCTGCCGCCAGCCGGCTACATGCCCCCGTCTATACCTGCAAACATCCCGCCCGCTCCTGCTCCCCATGTTCACGCGGTGCCCATGGAAGACATCCTGCCCGGGTCCGACCCCCTGCAGAACGTAATACAGGATCTCTTGAGCGGTTGGGGAGACCTCACGCAAGAAGACACCAACCGCCTAAGCGTCTTCAGGCCTGATCGCGTCTTGGCCGCGGTGGCCAGCGCCGAAATGCCCAAAGACAAGGCGAACGAGTACGCGCGCGCGCGGCTTGCGCAGCTGCGGCGCTGGGCCTCAGGCCTAGAGCAGACTATCCGCAGAGACCTACCAGGGCCTTCCGCTTCACCCGAATACGCGGGCATAGCCAGCGTCGTGGCCGCGGCAGCTCTGGCAGCGACCCCGGCGGTTATGCCTCCCATCCCCACGGTAGCCGCGGCCCCAGCGGGGCCCCCGCCCGTGGCTCCTGTGCCAAGCTTTGCGGCGCCGATGCTGTCTGTGCAGCCGGTGCTACCCGCGCAGCCGCCGACGCCCGCCCCCGCGTCATCCTTCTTTGGGACGGAGCCTCCGGTGGCGCCGGCAGTCGCGTTTACGCCCGCACCCACTGCGCAGGCTGCACCCATGCCCGCCGAGCTGGATGACGTCAGTAGGAGTGCGGAGGCAGCCATAGCAGCTGCGGCAGCCGCCTTCTGGGCCCGGCCGGAGATGGGTACAACGGCTCCCATACCTCAGGGTACCCCTGCGGTAGATGCTGCCCCGGCCCAGTCCTGGCCTCAGGCGGCCGCTTTCCCACCACTGGGACAGGAATTGCCGGTGCTGACAGTCCACGCTCCGGTGGTGGAGATACCGGGCATAGTTGCGGCGGCACCGACTCCACAGGCAGCGCCCGGCATGGGGCTTGGCTCCGACACCTTCTTGCAGGATCTTGGCAGCCGTGTGACCACTGCTGAGTCACTCCTGGCACTGCCGCCGGCCGAACGGCCCGGAATGTTGGCCTTTCTCAAGCCTTCTGAGCTGGGCAGGGTGCTTCAGGCCTCCCAAGACAGCGAACTCAAGAAGGCCGTCATAGAGACACTGGAGAGCGTGGGCAGCCCGTCGGCCATAGACCTCATATATCGCTCGCTGGACGACCCCGACCCTGAGATCCAAGCGAAAGCTCTCGAGGCCGCGGACAGGCTCCTAGGGGCTTAGCAGCAGGCTGCTGGACAGCCTGCGCGCTCTGGTGGTTATCTCGTCGCCATCCAGGCCCGCTCGCCAAGCGACGAACGGACTCCGCTTCTCCAGGTCCAACGGCTGAGCCAGGGCGTCCGTGTCCGAGAGAGCCGCCACCCCTCCGCCGGCCTCTCTGAGTATCAAGAACCCCGCGGCCAGGTCTACCGATCGTGCGGGCACCGCGGCTAACAGGACGTCGGCCACCCCCACGGCCAGATAGCACAGCGAAAGCGCAATAGACCCTATCTGGCGGATGCGCATATCAGAGCTGCGGCCGCAGTCAGCGATGGCGGAGAGATCGTGATACCGAAAGTCATGGCGGTCGGGCCTGCCGGCCTCCAGGAGCATCAACTCTATGAGGTCGCTGTCGAAACGCGTTCGGGCCTGCTCCGAGTCGTCCCCCAACACCAGTCCGGCGCCCTTGACTGCGGCGAAGGCCTGAGGACGCACGTAGTCCTCGATGTAGCCCACGGTCATGTCGCCGAGAGTGCCTCCGTGAGCCACCCCTATCGACGCCCCGAAAGGCAGCAGGCCGTGCTTCGCGTTCAGACTGCCGTCAACGGGGTCCACCACCACACACCACGGGGCGGCTGCCGGCCCGGCCAGCCCCACCTCCTCCGACACCAGGCGGAACGGGGCGGGCGCCTCCTGATCCAGCACTTCGCGTATGGCGGCCTCGCAGGCCCGGTCGATCTCCAGCGTGTGGTCGCCGCCCGCGCCCTGGCCCAGCGACACGCGCCCGGCCGCCGTGCCGTACAGAGTCTGCGCGGCGGCTTTGCCGGCCGCACCCATGTGCGCGGCGCAACTCAGCCAGTCAGTGGTCACTGTGTCCATTTCGGCGTTCACCATACCACCGCCGGAGCCCGCCCGGGGTACCATGACAGTCATGGAATCCCCTGACCACAAGAGCCGCGCTCTGCTGCGCCTCGCAGCCACCGCTGTGGCCGCCGGCGCAGCCGCGGCCTCATATATGGCTTACGAAGCCCGCTGGGTGGAGTGCCGCCAACGCGACCTCACAGTGCCCGGTCTGCCGTCCCCCTGGTCGGGCCTCAAGGTGCTGCACCTCTCAGATGTGCACGCCGGGTCGTTCGCAGGCAATCAGCGCAGCCTGGAGCGAGTGGTGCGCTGGGCGGAGCCGCTGGCACCAGACCTGGTGTTGCTCACCGGCGACGTCATCGGGCCTCACGAACACAGCCGGCCCTGCCTCGACCTGCTCAAGCGTTTGCGACCCCCGCTGGGCATGTTCGCGGTCACCGGTAACCATGAGTACGGCCTCAGCAAGGGGCCCCTTGCCCGACCCCGCAACACCGACGACATCTGGGGCGAAGTGGAGGTGACCCTGCTCACCGACAGTTGCGCCGCGCTCCCTTCCCGCGAGGGCAGCGCCTTGGTGCTCTGTGGAGCCGACTACCTGAGCGGAGGCTATGGACTTCTCGAACCTGCAGCCATCCCCCGGCTGGGCGATCCGCAGGCCTTGCCTATCCTGCTTATCCACGATCCGCCCCCCAGCGATTCCCCCCTAGCCACCCGCTTCCCTCTGGCGTTCGCCGGTCACACGCACGGGGGACAGCTGCGGGTACCAGGACCCTCGGGGCTTACTGCCCTTCACAAAGAGGACCACGAGCACCTCTCGGGCGTTCACACCTGGGGCCAGGGGACGATCGTCATCAGCCGGGGTGTAGGCGTGGGCTTTCTCCCCTTCAGGCTGCTGACCAGACCTGAGGCGACCCTGTGGAGATTGTTGTAGACTTCAGTTGCATGTACCGCGGTCCTGGGCCGCAATACTAGGAGAGGGGGCGTCATGGTTGAACCGGAGGAAGACAGGCTCTCGGGCGACATGCCTGCCCCATTGGGACAGCTTGCCGAAGAGCGGCCACTTGTCTCTCACGAAGTGATCGCCAGCTACGTGGCCGATGCTGCGCGGTCGGTACAGGGCGTAGTCGACCTTCACGCCTCGCACTGGAAGAAGCTGTCACCCAAAGTGCGCGAGACCCGGTCCGGTGGAGTGGTGGTCAAGGACGTGCCCCCGGATGCCGTGGAGGTCGAGATACACGCCCGCGTGGCCTGGGGGACCGTCATACCAGAGTTGGCAGACAAGGTGGAGAAGTCAGTGCGCGAGCGGATGACCGCGCTGCTCAGCATAGACCTGGAGGGCGTGACCCTCTTTGTGGACGAGATCTCCGGACCAGGCGAGGTCTAGACGCCTAGCCGGCCGCTTTGAACCCGGGTTCGTTCATGAGGGGCGAACAGATCATTAAGTCGGCCGACGACCTGTTGCACGCCATCGGTATGTCGTAGACCACGGCTATGCGCAGCAGTGCCTTGACGTCCACGTCGTGTGGGTGCGGCTCTAGCGGATCCCAGAAGAACACTATGAGGTCAACCAGCCCCTCGACTATCTTGGCGCCTATCTGCTGGTCGCCGCCCATAGGGCCGCTCTTGAGCTTCTCTACAGGCAAGCCCAACTCCTTCTCCAAGAGCCTGCCGGTAGTGCCCGTGGCCACCAGATGGTACTGACTAAGGGTGGCCAGATTGAAGCGGGCCCACTCGACCATGTCCTTCTTCTTGTTGTCGTGGGCTATCAGAGCTATGACGCTGGTGGCCGAGCCGGTGGCGGTGGCTGGCGGTAAAACCATGTGTCTCTCCTCACACTTCTGCCGGGTCATTCGCAAGCTTACCGCACAGGGCGTACCCCGCGCACGGGGTACGCCCGTGGATGCGCCCGCCCGGCCGCTCGGGTGCAGCCTGCGGCCCCCTGTGCTATAAATACGCGGCCCGTCCATCTCAGGGCGGGTTGTTTGTCGACTGGGGGTATAGCTCAGTTGGGAGAGCGTCGCGTTCGCATCGCGAAGGCCAGGGGTTCGAGTCCCCTTACCTCCACTGTGACGGCGACAACGCTACCCGCCTCTCCGTCACCTGCGTCTGTGCGAGTGTTCCGGGGAGGCAGATAGCGTTGTCGACTGTCGTCATCTCAGTCTTGACGCCGGCGCGAGAGGTTCTGGTGGACATAACCGACCGCGTACAGGCCGCCTTGCACCAGTCTGACCCGGGCTTCACCGGTGTCGCCTACATCTTCGTGCCGCACACCACGGCGGCGGTCACCATCAACGAAGGGGCCGACCCCTCGGTGGCTCAAGACCTCATCGCGGGTCTCGCGTGCCTGGTGCCCAGAGACGCCGGCTACCGGCATAGCGAGGGCAACTCCGACGCGCATATCAAGACCAGCCTGGTGGGTAGTCAAGTGGTCGTGCCGGTAGAAAACGGCCGGTTGACGCTGGGCACCTGGCAGAGCATCTATCTGGCCGAATTCGACGGCCCGCGCACCCGCAAGGTGCAGATAGTGCCGCTGGGGGCCCGCCCGTGACCAGCACCGGCGCAGTCGCGGGGCTCGCTGCCTTTGTAGACGACTTCTTCGCCCACTACCTCGCCGACCCAGCGAACAACAATCTCGGCCCAGGCACCAACGAGAAGGCGTGGCAAGACTTCGTCATCGGGTATTCCGCAGGCGCCGACGAGCACTACGGCTTCTGGAAGGAGCACATAGGCGAGTTCCACTGGAGTCCGGCAGAGGCCTTCGCGCTGGGCATGAATGCCGAGACCTTGGCCTGCGGAGCAGCGGCCGCCGCGCGCCCGGGCGAGGGCGCGCCGGGCGCCGCCGGCGTGAGCGCCGCGGACCTCACCGTTATCAGTTGGGCGGTCAGCCACACCGAGGCCACCAAGGCCGACAACCGCGCCCAGACCGCCTTGCCCTCAGAGCGCTGGGCCCGGGCCCGCATATACGGGCAGTCAGGCAACCGCGCCCTCCACAGGGCGCTGGTGGCAGCGCTCGCCACCCGCGGTCACTCAGCGGTGGCACCGGCCTTGCTCCCCGAACACGGTGAGAAGCTGTCGGATGGCCAAGGCCGCTCCTCCAACTGGTCGGAGCGCCACGTGGCCTACACCTCCGGACTCGGCACCTTCAGTCTTTGCGGCGGGCTCATAACGCCGCTCGGCCAGGCGGTCAGGTTGGGCTCGGTGATCGTGCACGCTCAGATACCGGTGACCGAACGCCCGTACTCCGGCCCCTTCGACTACTGCCTCTACTTCAAGGGGGGCGGCTGCACCGCATGCGCCGACAGGTGCCCGGTCGGCTCCATGGACGGCGAGGTGCGCGATAAGGACGCCTGCGGCCGCCATCTGGAGGTCACCACCGCCAAGTTCGTGCAGAGCGAGTTCGGCTTCAAAGGTTACGGCTGCGGCCTCTGCCAGACCGGCGTGCCCTGCGAGTCCGGAATCCCCGTGGCCTGAGCCCGCGGCGCCTACCGCGCCGCCGCTGGGCGCGCCGCCTCCAGGCTCGGTCTACCTCACCGGCGGGTCTTCTTCGAAGTCTGGTATGTACTGCTCACCGTAGGCTTCGTGGCCTGCGCTCCAGTAGTCAGCGACGCCTTCTTCGTCAAGAGCGTCACTCTGCACATCCGCTGCGGTCGCCGTTCTTTCGGGCAAGGCGGGCGGCATGACGACAACGGCCGCCACCGGGCCTTCGGGAGCCGGCTCTGGGCGACGCTTGACTCGCGCCACCACGCGCCATATGGTGAGACCCAGTAGCAGCGCCCAGGCGAGCCCTTGCAGCGACTGACCCACCGTGTTGGCCCAGGTACCACCGTAGGTGAGCACCACGTGCTCCTGGGTGGGTATGACCATCATCATGGACGGCGAGGCCAAGAACGGCCCCTCAGCACCCTCGACGTGCCAGTTAGGAAAGTACGAGATCTTGATCCAATGGGGCTCGCCGATAGCCGTGGTGTCGAACGAGAGGCTCTCGTTCTGAAGATCGATGTTGCTGACCACGCCGACCGTCCGGTTGGGCACTCTGGGCGGGTTGACTGCAGCCTCCGCCGATACCTGGGGAAACTGCTTCAGCGCCTCTTCGCCGTTGTCCCAGACGAGCGGGATGTCGAGCACGCTGGCGTTCTTGTACCACTCGACGGCCATGTCGCGCCAAGCATCCTGCTCGACGCTTACGCGGACGGGCTCGTTCTTCATTATCTCCACATAGCCGCTGCAGTCTTTGATGTGGTAGATGCGGTAGTCGCCGAAGGTGGTCAGCAGTTCCGCGCGCGGATCGGCGTCCACGGCTGGAATGACCCGCTCGTTCTCATCGTTCACGAAGGCGAGGAAGTACGGGATGTTCATCATCTGCAGGTGCGTGATGCCACGGGTCACGTCGATGTCTGAGGGATAGAGGACCCCGATTATGGCGTTGCTGGGCTGCTCCGAAAGTTCGCGCTGGTTGATGAAGTGAAAGGCGGCGGTGTAGGAGGCCTCCATCAGAGTGCCTTCCATGGTGGCCGCCTGAGTCCAATAGGGGATTATCTCGAAAGCCCTGGGAGTGCCGAACTGGTCCAGCTTGTCCCCGTGCTCGATCATGACGCGGCTGTTCTGGGGAAACGTGTCGATGTAGTCCAGTATCTGTTTGTACTCCGGCCAGGCGGGCTTCTGCTCGTAGCCCTGATAGTTCCAGCGTATCCAGCCCCCGGCCACCGACGAGCTGGCCGCGACGATGGCCACCACCACTATCGCCACAAAGGGCGCGTAGGCCTTCTGCGTGAAGCGCGTGCGAACGCGTAGCAGGTCCCAGCTCAACACCATGAAGCTACGGATCAGCCAGGTGACCCCGTAAGCCGACCAGATATAGAAGGAAACGTACCAGAAGCTAAGCAGGCGCCCGTTCCAGAGCATCTTCCCGTCGGGCATCAAGGCATACATCAAGAAGGCGACAGCGGTGAGCCACGCCAGAGGCAGCATACGCGTCTCTCTGCGAGCCACCGCAAAGGCCATGCCCACGATGCCCAGAACGAAAAGCGGTATGAACGTGCCCGGCAGCAGATAGCCGCTCAAGAAGGGGATGCAGATAAGTGCGCAGATGGTCAGCGTCGCCCCCAGTATGCCCCCCACTATAGGGAATACGCGCTTCTGTGAGGCTGCGGCGTAGACGCCAAGGCCCATCGCAGAGCCGAGACCGATCGCCGCGATGATCACCAGAGCCCACTGCGCGGCCACGTTGATGGGCTTGCCCAGCAGTGGGAGCTGATCCCACTTCATATCGGCAGTCCAGCCGAGGTTGGCCGCGAAGGGCAACGACCAGAAAGCCACCAGGCAGAATCCGACGACCCCCACCGCCAGTAGGTACCCCAAGGCGCGTCTGCTCGCACTCGAGCGGTGTCTGATGATAGGCCAGACCAAGACCACAAGGAGCCCCACCAAGAGGACAAGCAAGCCCAGTACAGCCACGCCTAGCACCAATAGATCCGAACGAACGTACCCGACCACGCCGACGGCCACCAGGAGAAACCCGATGATCTCCAAAGCCAGCAGGTAACCCACGGCGCGCTCGGCGGTACTCGAGCGACGTTTGATGATAGGCCACCACAGAGCCACAATGAGCCCCGCCAAGAGGACCATCCCACCCACGCCCATGAACCAGATAGACGAGCGGAGGTACGCCATGAAGCAGAGCGCAAACCCCGCGATAGCCGCCAGAAGACCCATCTCCGAGAGGCCCAGACGCTCGCCCTCCTGTCGCGAAGACAAGATGTGAGGCAAGAGCAGACCCGGCACCACCAGCACCAAGATTATCGTGGTGACTATGTGTGACAGAGCGAGGGCCATCAGCAGCACACAGTTGGCTACGAAGAGCATTCTCAACCGTGGCTTCTCCATGCCCCGGTACATGCTGCCCAAGAACAAGAACACCAGGGCGAAGCTCAGCATGTAGCCGAACTCACCCGCCAGGGTGCTCAGTATGTTGCCGCCGTAGATGGAATATAGCTGCCCTGCCCCCGACTTCTCCATGAGAAGAAAGCCACCCGCGAACACGGCCGCGATGACCGGGAACGGCTTGCGGATGCGCAACAACCGACCCATGCCGTAGATCGTGAGCGGCAGCAAGAACACTCCCAGCACCGTGCCTATTTTGAACGCGACGGTGTAGGGCAGTATGTAGTCCAGCAGAGCGATCACCAAGAAGGGGAGGGGGAAGTAGAAGGTGAGCATGGGCATGCCCGCGTACCAGCCCGGCGCCCAGCCGGTCAGGCGCCAGTTGGGCAGCAATTCTTGGATGAGGTACTGCGCGGGGTAGTGATGCGCCCCGGTATCGCCCCCGGAGGTCGTGGTCAGGCTGAAGATGAGGTCCAGAGGCCAACGGCGGCTGAAGAAGCCTATGAGCATGCCATAGACCACCAAGAAAGCCAGGGCGGTAGGCAGCCACTCCCAGATGTTGAAGAAGCGACGGGACCAACGGGACCCGTACAACTCTTCAGCCTCGAACGAGGCGTCTATCTCCCTCGGCTCACTATCCAGGACGACCCTCCTTGAACAGCGCTATCCGCAGTCTCAGCAGCCCTCGTATTGTACGTGGAATGCGACGGACTATAGAAGAGCGCGGTTTCCGCTTCTCTTCCACCGTCACGGGCAGAGCCTTCACGGCGACGCCCTCGCGCCTGGCCCTGATTATGAGCTCGGTGTCGAAGAGGTCGGTGGTCATAATGGTGTGGGGCGCAAAGCGTTGCACCACCTCTCGCCTGAGCACCTTCATGCCGTGGGTGTCGTCCATGCGACGGTCGAAGAGCACCCTCAGGATAGTGGTGAACCCCAGTGAGACAAGGTGCCTCGCCCACGACCGACGGTCGTCGGCACCCTCCACCAGCTTGCTGCCCACCACGATGCCGGGGTGCGTGGCCGCCGCGCCGGGGCCCAAAGCCTCTCCGGCCTTGAGCATGAAGTCTACGTCGTGAAAGTCGATGTCGAAGTTGACTATCAGCGCGCCACGACCCTCCAGCATGCCGGCCTTCATAGCTGCTCCGTAATCGGCCACCGGAACCCGCAGTAGACGGATGCGGCTGTTGGCGGCCGCCAGCGACTCGCCTATGGCAGCCGTGCCATCAGAGCTACCGTTCTCGGCCAACAGCAGCTCATAGTCCACCCCGCCGGCCTCCAAGCCACCGACCAGCTCAGCCACCTCTGCCGCCAAGCACTCGGCTTCGTTGTGGATGGGTATGACTATTGAGTACATGGGTGACGTCGTCACCCCTGAGGGCGCTCCCGGCCGCGCCGTAGGACTACTCATCTTCGCTCTCCTCCTGGGTATCCTTGCTTACCGCCGTGTGCTTGAAGGCCAGGTAGCGGCTCCCCAAGAAGTTCCAGGCCACCGATACGATAGCCGCGGCGAACGCCTTGCCTAGTTGCACCAAACGAGAGCCTGAGTCTATCCATATGCCTAGCAGACCGAACACAAAGACGTTGACCGCCAAAGGCGGCAGGTTGACCAAGAAGAAGATGCCGAACTCGCGCTTGCCCTGCGCGGATCCGCCGGCACCGAAGGTCCAGTACTTGTTCCACAAGAAACTGTTGCAGATACCAAGCACGTACGAGACGCCCTTGGCCGCGGTGGAATAGTAGGTGAAGCCCTCTTCACCCGGAGCGGGCACACCGGGGATGTGCATGAACAGATAGAACGCGCCCAAGTCGACGATGGAGTTGAGCACCCCGACGACCGCAAAACGGGCCAGCTGCCCGGTCATGCGGTCGCGATGAAGCAGTCTGCGTATGAATTCCATGATTTCCTACTGTAGTTGCCATGAGCGGCCCGCAGCGGCGGGCGGGCTATATGCTAGCATCCAAGCCGCTGTGCGACTTTTGGACGCCTCAAAACCCAGCGGTCACTCCGTGGCCTTTCGCACCGTCGGCTGCCGGCTGAACCAGTGTGAGACCGCTCAGATGCAGGAAGCCTTGGTGGCCGCGGGCTTTCGGCTGGTGGACTGGGAACAACCGGCCGACGTCCGCGTGGTCAACACCTGTACTGTGACGGCCAAGAGCGACCGTACGTGCCGCCACGAGATCCACTCGGCCAAGCGCCTGGACCAGAATTGCCTGCTGGTGGTGACGGGCTGCTTGGCCCAAGTATCGCCGGAATCGGTGGCCGAGCTCCCCGGAGTCGACCTTGTGCTGGGCAACCCCGATAAGCGAGGTCTGGCCGCACATCTGGCGGCATTCGTCGCGGGCGCCGACCCCGCCGGCGCGCCGCGCGTCGCTGTCTCCGCCTATCCCGAGCAACGCGAGTTCGAGGCCGACACCCTTGCTCACTTTCACGGCCGCACCCGGGCGTTCCTGAAAGTCCAGAACGGCTGTGACAACCAGTGCACCTACTGCATCGTCCCCTTGGCGCGCGGTCCGGCGCGGAGCATGCCCAAGACAGCCGTTCTCGAGCAAGTGCGCCTGCTGGCGGCTCAAGGCTATCGCGAGATCGTTCTCACGGGCATCGACCTGGGCAGTTGGGGCAAGGACCTTTCCGGCGAGGCTGACCTGGCCGGTCTGCTGACCACGCTCCTTAGCGATGACCCGTTCCCGGCCCCCGGAGCCGCCCGCGGCGGTGCTGACCCGACGCTTCCGCTGCCGCTCAGGCTGCGCTTGAGTTCTGTGGAGCCCCTTGAAGTCACCGACGCCCTCCTGGAAGTCGTGCAGCAGGCCGGCGACCGGGTGGCACGCCACTTTCACCTGCCCTTGCAGAGCGGGTGTGACTCGGTGCTGGCACGCATGGGCCGCCCGTACAGGGCGGCCCGGTACTTAGAAGCCACGGGCGCCATCGCCCGGCGGCTGCCCGACGCGGCCATAGGGGCCGATGTGATCGTGGGCTTTCCTGGCGAGACCGACGCCCAGTTCGAGGAGACTCTGACCCTGGTGGAGCACTCCCCCCTCACGTACCTGCACGTCTTCGCATACAGCGACAGGCCAGGCACCGCCGCAGCTACCATGCTCCCCAAGATCAGCCCTGAGGTCATCAAGCAGCGCAGCGAGCGCTTGCGCTTGCTGGGAGCCGACAAGAGGGATGCCTTCCGCGGTAGGCTTGTGGGGAGCGAGCAAACGGCGCTGGTCTTGGAGGAACGCGCCGGCGACGGCTGGCTGGTAGGGTTGACCGGCAACTACATGGAGGTGCTGGTGCCGGAAGACGAGGGCCCAAAGAACGAGTTCGTACGTGTGACCCTGCAGCGGCCCTTGGCCGACGGGCGCTGGATAGTGACTCTGCGCGCTCCGGAGGCCTGAGCAGTGCGCGCCCTGCTGCAGAGAGTCGAGCGGGCCTCGGTGGAGGTCGCCGGCGAGGTCGTGGGCGCTATCGAGTCAGGTCTGCTCATATTCGTCGGCGTGGGGAGAGAAGACGTCACCCCCGCCGGTACCGCGGCCCGGGGCGCCCCGGCCAAAGCCTCGGCCTTGGCACACAAGGTGGCTCACCTGCGCATCTTCTCCGACGAGTCGGGGCGCTCGAACCTGTCCCTGCTGGACGTACACGGTTCGGCCTTGGTCATCAGCCAGTTCACCCTGTACGCGGACACGCGCCGTGGGCGCCGGCCCTCTTTCACCGACACCGCCGACCCCGCCCCCGCTGAAGCCCTTGTGGAGGAGTTCCGCCTGGCCCTCGAGCGCTTGGGCGTGCGCACGGCCGCAGGCCGCTTCGGCGCTCACATGACCGTCTCACTGGTAAACGACGGCCCCTATACTATCCTTCTGGACACGGAGGCTTGATATGCGACTGCCCGACTATCACACCCACACCGAGCGCTGCGGCCACGCCTCCGGCCGGCCGGCCGAGTACGTCCGGGCGGCCCGCGACCTGGGCCTCATCAACATAGGCATCGCCGACCATCTGCCCCTTCTGCCCGACGCCGACCCCCGGCTCACCATGGGCATCCCCGACCTGCCCGACTACGTGGCCGAAGTCCAAGCCCTCAAGGCCGAATCTCCCGGCTACGTGCTCCTGGGAATCGAGGCCGATTATCGCCCCGAGACCGTCGACGAAGTGACCGGCCTCCTCGACACATATCCCTTCGACTACGTCATCGGCTCGGTGCACTTTCTAGAAGACTGGGCGTTTGACGACCCCCGCAACCTTGCCGAATATGCCAACCGTGACATTGATGCGGTCTGGGTGCAGTACCTGGAACTGGTGGGAGACGCAGCAGAGTCGGGCCTGTTCACCATCCTGGGCCACTTGGACCTGGTCAAGAAGTTCGGCTATCGGCCCACCAAGACTCTGGACAAGGAGCTTGCCCGCTTGGTCGACCGCATAGCGCGCGCAGGCACCCTGGTCGAGATAAACACCGCCGGCCTTCACAAGCCGGTCGGCGAAGCCTATCCCGACCCCGACATCCTGCGCCGTCTGTGCAAGGCGGGCGTGCCGGTCACCTTCGGCTCCGACGCGCACGCACCCGAACAGGTGGGCCGCGACTTCAAGCACGCGACCGAGTTGGCGCGGAGTGCGGGCTACTCCGTATTTGCCTACCTGCAAGAGGACGCGCCGGGCAAGCGGGCCCGCGTGCAAGCAGAGGCCTTCACGGACGCCGCCCCATAGTGAAGGCCGCCATAATCTACAACCCTCACTCCGGCCGCGCCCGGGGGGAGACGATCGCGCTCGCGGTCCAGCACTATCTGCAGACCCGAGGCCTGGAGGCCGACCTTCACCCCACCGAGGCTCCCCAGCACGCCACCGCGATCGCCCATCAAGCGGCCGGCCACCACGACATCGTCGTGGCCGTGGGGGGCGACGGCACCATACACGAGGTGGCGACCGGGCTCGTCGAGGCGGCCGACGTGGCCACAGCCTCAGGGAGGGCCAAGCCCGCGTGCCGCTTGGGCATAGTGCCAGCCGGCACCGTCAACGTTGTCGCGCGGGAGCTCAAGATCCCCTTCGACCTGCAAAAGGCCTGCGCCGTCATCGCGGCCGGTAAGACCAGGCCTTTGGACCTGGGCAAGGTGAACCAGCGACGCTTCGTCCTGATGACTGGGGCGGGCATAGACGCGGTGACCATACGCAACCTCGACCCCCGCCTCAAGCGACGCCTGAGGTCGCTGGCCTTTCTAGGCACCGGACTCACAAAGGGGCTTGCGCAGGCACATCCGGAGTTCCTGGTAACCGTGGACGGGGACGTGCACCGGGCGACCTTCTTCGTGGCGGGCAACTTCCGCTACTACGCGGCCCACGTGACGGTGACCCCGACCGCGGACCCGACCGACGGCCAGCTGGACATCATGCTCTTTCGCGGCACCACCAAACGGAGCATCCTCGGCTTCTGGGTGGGCGTCCTCTTTCGCGCTCACACCCGCGCGGGCAACGTCACCTGCCTGCGCGCTCAGCGCGCCGAACTCACGCCGCTCGATGACACCGCGCCCGTTTGGATGCAGGCCGACGGCGAGATGGTCGGGCAGCTACCGGCCACCGTGGAGATAG
>CAVVEI010000017.1:0-152676 GCA_963747275.1 uncultured Actinomycetes bacterium | reverse complement strand
CGCCGTCCATCGTCAGCACCGCAGCCTCCTCAAACGGAGAGGCAAAGAAAGCGCTCGCCGCGTGGCTGAGATGGTGCTCCGAATACAGCATGCGCCCGTCGAGGTCCTTGCGCGCGCCGTGCGATCGCAATGACTTCGTCAACAACGAGTTGAGGAACAGTTTCTCCTTCAACCACACCGGGATCGCCATGCTGAACGACTTGAAGCCCCTAGGCGCGAACGCCAGATAGGTTTCCAGCAGCCGCTCGAACTTGAGCAGCGGCTTATCGTAGAAGGCGATGTGGTCAACGTCATCGAGCGTGATGCCGCCGGCGCGCAGGCAGTAGTCCACCGCGTGTAAGGGAAAGGCGGGATCGTGTTTCTTGCGCGTGAAACGCTCCTCTTGCGCCGCGGCGACGATGTCGCCATCGGCGATCAGCGCGGCGGCGCTGTCGTGGTAGTACGCCGAGATTCCGAGCACCTTCATCGCGAAGCCGTCAGAACAGGGTGTAGATGAAAGGCGCGATCGCGGAACCCTGCGCCAGGACGAGCAGGCCGCCGAGCAGGAACATCACGATCAGGATGGGCAGCAGCCAGTACTTCTTTCGGACTCGAATGAAACGCCACAACTGTGTGGGCAAGCCCATGTCGAAATTCTCCTAGAACTGGTTGGGGAGCGTGTCAGGCCTAGGGCCCGGCGGCTGGCGATCAACCCAGTAGGTCGACGCATCGCGCTCCATCCGCAGTTTCAGCAGATCCTTTCGGAGCAGTCGCATCAGGAATCCCGTCGGCGTGACGACACCGAAAAACATGATGCCGAGGATGATCGGACTGGTGATCCGGTGCAGCAGCAGACCGAATCGGGTCCAGACCTTGTTCAACGGTCCGAGCACCCTGGGCAGCACAAGTGCCACGACCACGAACGCTACCGCGATCCCAATACCCCATTGTCGTACCGGTCGGCCCGACAGCCAAGGATAGAGCCCGATGATCAGGAACACAACGCCGAAGGTCAGGCCAAAGATGCGGTTTGACGAACCTTGTACCTTTTCGTCTCGCTGGAACGATTCGTGGCTCATGCGCGTTGTCGGCGGATTGATACGGATAGCGTCAGTCTGAAGCAGGTTCAAGGAGGCCGACTGTGCACTGCACGAGCAGTCTTCCCCGAGACAGAAATCGTACCCTCGAAGACGTCACAAACTCCGTGCGAGACGTCACAGTTTAAGGCGCGAGATGGGTCTAAACTGCGCCCGTTATCAAGAAACAAGTCGGGGCCGGACAGGGCAACTGATTCGCCCCTAGATTCTGCTGGCGGCCCGGGGCGAGACCCCCCGAATTCCGCGGGATCCGAAGTCCAACCGCGGCCGGGCAATTTCAAAGAAGCGTGCTACACGTTAACGCGGACGATCTGGGCAGGAGCGCTGAGGAGACCGATCGGGCGATCGAATGTCTCGCGGCGAGCCGGGTTTCTTCCGCAACGGCAATGGTGTTCATGGAGGATTCCCAGCGCGCCGCCGACCTGACTCGCGGGGAATCGTGGGACATCGGCCTGCACCTGAACCTTTCGGAGCGTCTATCCTCCGCACAGGTCATCCCGCGCCTACGTGAGCGCCACCAACGGATCTCCCGGTTTCTACTTTCTAGCAAGTATGCTCTTGTACTCTTCAACCCGCTGCTTGCGCGCGACTTCGACTATGTGGTGAAAGCGCAGATCGGCGAGTTCTCGCGCTTGTACGGACACCCACCCAGGCGGCTCGACGGCCACCAGCACATGCACCTGGCGACGAACGTTCTGTGGCAAGGCCTGATCCCGTCAGGTATACGAGTTCGCCGCAGCTTCTCGTTCGACCCCGGCGAAAGGGGGTCGTTGAATCGTTGGTACCGAGCCCGCATCGATACGTTTCTCGGCGCGCGATACAAGCTTACAGACAGGTTTTACGGACTCTCCGGCCTCCTGGACCTTTCCACACTCGCGAAGTTCTGTCGTCTGGCCGAGACGGTGGACGTCGAGTTGATGACACACCCGCAGAGGGCGGATGAGTACCGGTTGCTGATGAGCGAGGAGTTCAGCGCGCTGACGGCCGGCACGCGCAGCCTTGTGGCCCGTCCGGATGCGCCGGACCAGTCGTCCCCTAGGAAGAACACGTGAGACTCAAGCCGCTCCTGCTCAACACCCTTGTCGTCGTGCTTTCGCTGGGCGTCGCACTGTTGATGGCCGAGGCCGCGGCGCGGGCTGTGCTCAATCCGGCCGACTACCTGTCCGTCGAATTGCACCAGGACGAGATTCTCGGAGCGGTCCCGTCGCGCGCGACGGCGGGCGGCGCATTCGATGCCTGGGGCTTCCGGAACCGCACAGTGCCCGACGCGGCCGAGATCGTCGCAATCGGCGATTCGCACACCTACGGTAATACTGCGACGATGGACCAATCGTGGCCTTACGTGCTGGCGCAACTCACCGGGAAGCAGATCTACAACATGGGCCTGGGCGGCTATGGCCCCAACCAGTACCACCACTTGCTGTCGAAAGCGCTCACGTTGAGGCCAAAGCTTGTTATTGCCGGCCTCTATATGGGCGATGATTTCGAGAACGCGTTCCTGATCACCTACGGTCTGGCGCACTGGAGCCACCTGCGCGCCCTGCCAGCGGGCCACGCCAACTTCGACATCTGGGCGACCGAACCACCGCAGTCTCTCCAGAAGACGCTTCGGGTCTGGATGTCGCGACATAGCGTCGTCTATCAGCTCGTCTTCCACGGTGCGCTCCTCGGACGCCTACAAGGCGAAGCCCAGATCCGCAATGCGTCCTGGCTTTCGGATGCAGCGACGTCCCTTTCGATTCCCGAAGCCGGAATCCTGGAGGCGTTCAGGCCAAAGGGCTGCTGCTCAACCTCGACCAGGACAGTGAGAAAGTACGTGAAGGCATGCGCATCACCTTTCAGCTGCTCCAGGAAATGAAGGAACAGTGCCGTCGCAGCGGCGCCGACTTCCTCGTCGTCGTCATCCCGACGAAGGAGATGGTGTTCGCCGAGGAGCTCGAGAAGAGGCCGGACATGCTGCTCGGTGACGTGATCTCGAAGCTGCTCGTCAACGAGCGCAAAGCACGCGCCCGGACGTTCGAATTCCTGCAGCGGGCCGACATCGGCTTCGTCGACACTTTGCCGGCATTGACCGCGGCGCGCGGTGCCCAGCTCTATGCACGCACCGCGGCCGACATGCACCCGAACGGCAACGGATACCAAGTGATCGCACAAGCCGTCGCGTCGGCCCTAGAGAAGCAGGACGCGACCAAGCATCGATGACCGCGCACGTCTCCGTCTGCGTCTGCACCTTCAAGCGGCCAGCGCTGCTCAAACGCCTTCTCGACTCTCTCGAGAGATTGCGGACGGACGGTCTGTTCACGTTTTCCGTCGTCGTCGCCGACAACGACCCTGTCGGCTCGGCGCGGCGCATCTGCGAGGAAGCGGCCTCGAGTTCGAAGCTGGACGTCCGATACGCGCACGAGCCGCGCCAGAACATCGCGCTGGCGCGCAACGAGGCGCTTCGGCACGCCCGTGGCGCGTTCGTCGCATTCATCGACGACGACGAGTTCCCCGACGCTGACTGGCTCTCCAACATGATCTGCTGCCTGTGAGCGATTCCAGTCCGCCGGCGTGCTCGGGCCGGTGCGCCCCCACTTCGACGGGACGCCACCGGAATGGGTCGTCAAGGGTCGCTTCTGCGAGCGGGCCGAGCACGCGACAGGGCAACGATTGGACTGGGGAGACTGCCGCACCGGCAACGTCCTCTTCCGGCGAAGCATTGTCGCGGACACTGCGGCGCCGTTCAGAGAGGAGTTCGGCAAGGGCGGAGAGGACGGTGACTTTTTCCTTCGCATGACGGCCGTCGGGCATGTCTTCCGGTGGTGCAACGAAGCCGTCGTGTACGAGACCGTACCGCCCGACCGATGGAGCCGCACATACATGCTTAAGCGTGCTTTGCTCCGCGGCAGCCTAACGATGATGCTGCCCGGCAGTCACGCCGGCTACGTGGCGCGCGCCTTGCTGGCGATCCCAACTTACGCGGTCGTGATCCCTTTCGCATCGGCGCTCGGCCAACATGTCGCGCTGAAGTACTGCATCCGCCTCTGCGACCACGCCGGCTTGTTGATGGCGGCGTTGGGCTTCCAGCCCGTGCGCGAACGCTGACGCCATGCCTGGACTTGCCGGAATCATCAGCGCCGACCCCGCGATGTCGGTGAGCCTGGATGCGATGTCCGCTGCGCTGACGCGCCAGCCCGAGCGACGCCTGCGGCATCCACCGGTTTCTCGAAAGCGGAGTGCAGATCGCCTGGATCGAACGTGCCGGCTCGCAGGCTGGCGTGCGACCCGCCTGGAACGAGACGCGCGACATCTGCTTGTTCCTCTACGGCGAAGTCTTCACTGACGCCGACACGCTGGAAGGACTGCGCCGACGCGGCCACTCCTTCGCCAACGCGGGCGCCGAGCATGTCGTCCATCTGTACGAGGAGCAAGGGCCTGCATTCGTCGAGATCCTGAACGGAGGGGTCAGCGGACTGCTGATCGACCTGCGTCGCCGAACCGCAATGCTGTTCAACGACCGCTTCGGGATCGGTCGCATCTACGTCACCGACTTCCCGGGCGGACTGGCCTTCGCGTCCGAGGCCAAGGCATTGCTGCGGGCATTTCCCGCTACGCGCCGCCTCGACATGACCGCCCTGGGCGAAAGCTTCTCCTACGGCTGTGTGCTGCGCAACCGCACCTTGTTCCACGGCGTCCATATCCTGCCTCCAGCATCCCGCTGGTCGTTCGACCATTCGCTGGCGATCAGAAGAGAATGCTATTTCGATCGGCGTTCATGGGAAGCGCAGGAAACCCTGCCGGAAGGGCAGTTCCAGGAACAGCTGACTTCGACGTTCGCAGCGCTGCTGCCGCGTTACCTCCAAGGTCCAGGTGTCGGCATGTCGCTGACTGGCGGGCTCGATGGCCGCATGATCATGGCGTGGGCGCGTGCCGCTCCAGCGACTCTGCCCTGCTACTCGTTCGTAGGCCCCTATCGCGAGTGCCACGACGTACGCATCGCGCGCCAGATCGCCCAGGTGTGCGGGCAGCCATACCACCTCATCGCCGTCGGCAACGAGATGCTGCGCTCATTCCCGGACCTGGCGGCGCAGTGCGTCCAGGTCTCGGATGGCACTATGGACGTGTCGGGTGCCGTCGAGTTGTACGTGAACCGCGCGGCCCGTGCGATCGCGCCGATCAGGCTGACCGGTAACTACGGCTCGGAGATCGTCCGCTGCAACGTCGCCTTTCGCCCGCAGCGCCTGCGCCTCTAAGGCAGATACCGAAGACCTGGCCCGCGCCCTACGCTACGCACTAGATAACCCTGACGTTCTCGCGCACAATTCCGTACGAGGTAAGCAGAGGGCGGCCGAGCAGTTCAGCTGGGAGGCTGTGGCCGATCAGCATGCCCAGTTGTTCCTGAGCGAAAGCTGAAAGGATAGGGTTTATGCGCTCCATCTCCGACGACACCAGCTGGATGCAGGTCGATCAGAAGCGGGGCCGATTGGTGCACCCGCGGCGCCTGCTGCTTCTCTGCGACCTGGCCAGTCTGGCCTTTGGGGCCACCTACATCTATATCGAGGCCAGGGGCATCCTGGGAAGCCGACACCACATCACCGTGTTCAACTGCATCCTCATCTTGGCGCTCGCCCTTGCTCTTCTGCTCAGTCGCGGGAGTACTCGGTGCCCAAGCGACTCTCGTCGTTGTCGGCTATGGCCGTCCTGGTAAGAGACACCGCTATCGCTGCCGCCGTGACCACCCTGCTCGGCCAAAGCGCTTCTTCACCGACAACACCACGCCTTCGCGCATGGCGGTGGGAATTGACCTAGTGGTCTTCTTGGCCTTCGGCATGGTCGCCCGCGTGGTGCTTGGGGCGGGGATCTTGCAGAACCGGCAGTACGCGGCCGGACAGTGGTCAAGATCGCTATCGCCGGGGATGGCATCGCGGCCAACGAGCTCATACAATTCATAACCCGACACCCCGAGATGGGCATAGCGGCGGTGGGTACGATGAAGCTCGACCTGCCCGAATGGTCTTGCGGCGACCGCGAGAACGCCTCGCGAGAGCGCCGAGCGCTGCCCATGCTTACTGTCACCGACGACCTGAACGGGCTCAAAGATCGATAACCTGCGCCAGCACGCCAGCGAGATAGTCATCGCCCTTGACGAAGACCCAGGCCGTGCTGTCCAGGTTGGCGACCTTCTTGAGCCTGGCTCGCGTCCGTACCGCGTCATACCCTCCCTTTTCGAAGAGACCCTGCTTCCAGCGAGTCACTTGGCGATATAGCGGTGCGGGTGGTCGAGTTTCGAGTCACTCCGCTCGACCGCATCGGTAGGTTCGCCAAACGCGTCATGGACCTCTCTATGGCGGGGCTGCTGCTCATCGTGCTTTCGCCGCTCCTGCTTGCCATAGCCCTGCTCATCATGCTGAGAGTGCCGGAAGCCCGGCCATCTTTGCCCAAGAGCGGGTGGGCCGGAACGGCCGCCGCTTCAGCGCACCATGGTCAAAGACGCAGAGAGCCGCCGTAGAAGGAGATCGAGGCGCAGAACGAGGCTGCTTCTTCTGGAGGCCGTATATTCAAGATGCGCAATGACCCACGCATCACCAAGTAGCTCCCTACTACGCCGCACGAGTCTGGACGAGCTGCCACAGTTCGTCAACGTGCTGCAGGGCGACATCAGCATGGTCGGGCCTCGTCCGCCACTGCCGAGAGAGGTGGCCTTGTACGAGCGAGAGCACTTCAGCCGCCTCAAGGTCCTGCCCGGCATAACTGGTCTCTGGCAGGTCTCGGGCAGAAGCGGCGCCGACTTCGAAGACATGGTCGGTCTGGACCGCTACTGGAGCAGGACGACCTGCTGCTAGATCTCCGCATCCTGTTGAAGACCGTCAAGGCCCTGGTGAAGCGCGACGGCGCGTTCTGACCTTCGTTCGGTCGCAGCTTCTGCATATTCTGCCCGGCCAGTAGGCGCCTGGGATTATCCTCCACCAGCAGTCTGAAGCCTTCTTCGCTGATAGTACTCTTGAGTTGACCCAGCACGGGGCCCAGAGTCCACCCGTCGGTGCGGTAGGCGTGAGCATCCGACGCCAGAAGCCCCACATATCCCAAGGCGAGCAGCTTGCGAAAGGCCCGCTCGGGAGCCCGGCCGAATTCCCCAGTGATGCTGGCCACTGTAGCCTGCACCACCGTGCCGGCTCTGAGGCAGCCGCTGAGTATGTCCGGCGAGGCCTGTACCCGGTCGTTGCGCTCCGGATGCGCCAGCACCGGCCGAAACCCCGCCGCGGCGAGGCGAAAGAGCGCCTCCTCCAAGAAGCGGGGCCAACCCTCATAGGGCATCTCCAGCACCAAGACACCCGATGTCCCCTCGACAGCAAGTGCTCTCATCTCCTCGGGGTCGCACGAGAGCGCCACCTCCAGGTCCACCTCGAAGCCCACGCGTATCTCCAACTCCAGAGCGACCCCATCCTCGCTCAGCGCAGCCCGCACCTGCTCGGCCACTTGGTGCACCCGCGCCACCTCGTCCGGCACGAGCTCGTGCAGGTGCGGAGTGCAGACCACCAGGCTGACGCCCGACTCCGCCGCCGCCCTCGCCATGCGGATGCTCGTATCCAAGTCGGGGCAACCGTGATCCACCCCCGGCAGCAGATGCGAATGGGTATCTATCAAGCTGCTTTCATCCTCCGCCGATGCAGGTGTATAAAGGCTTTGCAGCGAATATTCTCGGAGCACACTATACCGTGGCGCACGGGCGCTGAAGGAGTTAGGTAATGCTGCCTCCTCTTTTTGGAGTCTCCTGGGGCATGTATCCAGTCATCGCTGCGATCGTGCTTCTTGTGATACTGCTTCTTGTCTCGGTGTCGCAGCGGCGCAAGAAGGCCGCGCTATCCGCTCACCTAGGCGCAGCTCCAGTCGCCAAAGGCAAGAGCGGCAAGCATGCCGCCAAGGCAGATAAGTCCCCCAAGCACCAGACCAAAGCCGAAAAGGCCGCCATGTATGCCGAGCTAAGAAGGCAGGCAGCGGCCGCGGAGGCGGCCCAGGCCGGCCTTGAGACGGTCCCGGCCCAGGGCTACAACTACGCCACAGGGGCCGCGGCGCCCGCCGGCCTGCCGCAGACCCCTCTGCCTCCTGTGGGCTACGTACCTCCGTCACCGCCTGGCGGTATCAAGACAGCGCCGGCACCCAGTGCGTACGCCATACCCATCGAAGACATCCTCCCGGGCGCAGATCCGCTGCAGGCCATAATCGTAGACCTGCTGAGTGGATGGGGCGACCTCACACAAGAAGACACCAACCGTCTGAGCGTCTTTCGCCCCGATCGTGTCCTGGCGGCCGTCGGTAGCGCAGATATCCCCCGAGAACTGAAGAGCAACGAATATGCCCGAGCGCGGCTGGCCCAACTCAGGCGGTGGGCCTCCGGGCTGGAACAAGCCGCGCGCAAGCCAGCGGCCGCGCCTGTTGCACAACCCGAATATGCGGTCATAGGCGCCATTCCGGCCATACCCTCACAGCCGATGGTGCCTCCCGCGCAAATGGCGCCGGCGCAGCCGCCCACCGCGCCTCGCGCCCACCCCTGCGCCCGCACCCATCGCGCCGCAGCCCGCGAACCCCTTCCTGCAGAGACCAGAGACTGAGCCCCTCCGGCATACCTTGCGCCACCCATGCCCGCCCAGACGCCCGCGCCCGCACCGGCACCCGCCTTTGCCGCACCGCACCCGCCTTCGCCGCACCGGCACCCGCCTTTGCCGCACCGGCCACGTCTGCGTTCTTCGCCCCTGAGACGCCGGCCACCCCGCTGGCACCGGCTCCCGCCTTCGCCGCGCCGGCCGCGTCACCAGTAGCCGCCCCGCAGGCGCCGGCGAGCCCGCCGGTTCCTGTCGCGCCTGAGACGCCGCTGCAACCGGTCGCCGATATGGGTGATGTCAGCAGGAGCGCTGAGGCTGCCATCGCCGCGGCGGCGGCGGCGTTCTGGTCAAAGCAGGGACTAGACAGCACCCCGCCCGAAGTAGCCTCCGCCACCCCGGCCACGCCCCCGCTCGCGCCGCCCATACCTCAGGCCGCGATCGCCACGTCTCCCGCGCCGGCCGCGCCCTATGCTCAGGCTCCTACGATGCCCCCACTCGGTCAGGAGTTGCCGGTTCTGACTGTTGCCACCCCCGTGGTGGATCTGCCCGGCACCGTGAGTCCCGCGCCGGCTGTCCGCCCCACATTCGGAGCATCTGATTCGGACGCCTTCATGCGCGATCTCGCCGGCGGAGTGACCAGCGCGCAGGATCTGTTGGCCCTTCCGCGCGAGGAGCAACCGGGTCTGCTCGCCTTTCTCAAACCCCTTGAGTTGGCGAAGGTGCTGCAGACCTCCGGGGATTCCCAGCTCAAGATGGCAGTAATTGACACTTTGGCCAGCGTGGGCAGTCCTGCCGCTCTGGACATCATCTATCGCTCGCTGGACGACCCCGACCCTCAGATGCAGGCCAAGGCACTAGAGGCCGCGGATAGACTCCTCGGGGCATAGGAGCAAGACTGCCGCAGAGACTGCGCGCCGCGCCTGACTATGCGCGCACCGTCCAGACCGGCCCGCCAGGCCACGAACGGGCTCCGCTTCTCCAGGTCCAGCGGCTGCGCCCAGACGTCCGCCTCGCGTCGAGAGCCGCTACCCCTCCGCCGGCCTCACGCAGTATCAGAAACCCGGCCGCCAGGTCCACCGAGCGCGCCTGCACCGCCGCCACCAGCACGTCGGCCGCCCCGATGGCCAAGTAGCACAGCGACAGTGCGATCGAGCCTATCTGTCGCACGCGTAGGTCTCTGAACTCCGCCTCTCGCCGCTATGGCGGTGAGCTCCTGATACTCGAAAGTGGTGGCGGTCGGGCCTGCCCGCCTCCAGGAGCATCACTTCACGGCGTCGCTCTCGAGGCGCTGCGGATCGCTGAGAGTCAGCGACCGCTCGGGCCTCGCTCTCCACTGCGAAGATGGGCCCGCCAGCTAGGGTCGCCGGCCAGCAGCAGCCCTGCCCCTTGACGGCAGCAAAGGCCTGCGGACGCACGTAGTCCTCGATATAGCCCACGCTCACGTCGGCCAGGTGCCCCCGCGAGCCACCGCTATCGACGCCCCGAACGGCTGCAGACCGTGCTTGGCGTTCAGACTGCCGTCCACCGGGTCCACCACCACGCACCAGGGTGCGTCAGTGGGCCCAGCCAACCCGACCTCCTCGGACACCAACCGGTACGGGGCGGGCGCCTCCCGCTCCAGCACCGCGCGGATGGCCGCCTCGCAGGCGCGGTCGATCTCCAGGGTATCGTCGCCGCCGGCGCCCTTGCCCAGCGACGCGCGCCCTGCCGCGGTGCCGTACAGCGGCCGCGCGGCGGCTTTGCCGGCCGCGGCCATATGCGCGCGCAATTCAGCCACCGCTTCTTCGGCAGACAGCGGCTGGCGCGACGCGCCTCTCATCTCGTGAAGGGCGCTCGATCATCCATGTCGGCGTTCACCATACCACCGCCGCTGCCCGCCGGGGTACCATGACACGTCATGGACGCACCTGGGAACAAGAGCCGCACCACTTCTGCCGCTTCGGCGGCTGGCCGCTGCGGCCGCCGGCGCAGCCGCGGCCTCGTACATGGCCTACGAAGCCCGCTGGGTGGAGTGCCGCCAGCGTGACCTGCACGTGCCCGGTCTGCCGCCCGCGTGGTCGGGGCTCACCGTGCTCCACCTGTCCGACGTGCACGCCGGCTCGTTCTCAGGCAACGAGCGCAGCCTGGACAGGGTGGTGCGCTGGGCGGCGCCGCTGGCACCCGACCTGGTGCTGCTCACCGGCGACATCATCGGGCCTCCGAGAGCAGTCGCCACCTGCCTGCGACCTGCTCTAGACGGCTGCAGCCCTACGCTGGGCATGTTCGCCGTCACCGGCAACCACGAGTACGGACTGAGCAAGGCGCCCCTGCGCCCGGCCGCGAGACACCCGTGATCTCTGGCAGGAGGCCGGCATCACCCTGCTCTGCGACAGTTGCGTCGCCCTCCCTGCCCGCGGAGGCAGCTCCGTCGTGCTCTGCGGCGCCGACTATCTCACCGGCGGATATGGCCTTCTCGCAGCCCGAGGCGCATCCCGCGCCTCGGCGTCCGAGGCGGCTTCCCCATCCTGCTTGATCCACGACCGCCCCGCTCAGCGACTCGCCCCTGGCCCAGCTGTTTCCCTTGGCCTTCGCCGGCCACACTCACGGCGGCCAACTGCGCGTGCCCGGACCCTCGGGCTTGCGCCCCTCACAAGGAGGACTACGAACACCTTGTCGGGTGTGCATCCGTGGGGGCAGGGCACAATCGTCATCACCCGCGGCGTGGGAGTGGGCTTCCTGCCCTTCCGTCTGCTCACCAGGCCCGAAGCGACCTTGTGGAGATTGTTATAGACTTCTGCTGCGCAGGCCGCGGCGTGGAGACCACGAGACCCAGAGAGGGGGCATCATGGTTGAACCAGAGGACGACAGGCTCTCCGGAGACATGCCGGTCCCGCATGGGCCAGCTTTGCCCGAAGAAGAGCGACCGCTGGTCTCTCACGAAGTCATCGCCAGCTACGTGGCCGATGCTGCCCGGTCGGTGCCCGGCATAGTCGACCTGCACGCTTCGCACTGGAAGAAGCTGTCGTCCAAAGTCCGCGAGACCCGCTCGGGTGGCGTCGTGGTCAAGGATCCATGGCCCCGGCGCCGTGGAGGTCGAGATACACGCCCGGGTGGCCTGGGGCTCGGTGATACCCGAGCTGGCCGCGAGGTGGAGGAGGCCGTCGCGCGAGGGATGACCGCCCTGCTCAGCATCGACCTGGACGCCGTGACCCTCTTTGTGGACGAGATCGCCGGCCAGGGGCGCCGAGACGACTAGGGCGCCGCAGACCGTCTAGCCCCGGGAGCTCTAGCTCCGCGGTGAACCCTGGCTCCTTCATCAGGGGCGACGAGATCATGAAGTCGGCCGACGACCGGTTGCAGGCCATGGGGATGTCATAGACCACCGCGATACGCAGCAGCGCCTTGACGTCGACGTCGTGAGGATGCGGCTCCAGCGGATCCCAGAAGAAGATCACCAGGTCGACCTCGCCCTCCACGATCTTCGCCCCGATCTGCTGGTCGCCGCCCAGAGGGCCGCTCTTGAGCTTCTCCACCTGCAGGCCCAGCTCTTTTTCCAAAATCCCGCCGGTGGTGCCGGTGGCCACCAGGTGGTGCCGGCTGCAGAGTGGCCAGATTGAAACGAGCCCAATCCACCAGGTCCTGCTTCTTGTTGTCGTGCGCGATCAGAGCGATCGCGCTGGGCTGTGAGCGATCGGGGGCTTGGTTGTGCCGGTGGGCGCTGATGGGGCCATGTCTCTCCTCGACTCTGCGTTCGCAGCCTGCTTCCGCAGCCAGCGTCCTGCACCCTCAACCGTGGCGCCCGTCGGCGGTGCTCAGGTGCAGTGCAGCCTCGGCCCCCTGTGCTATAAATACGCGGCCCGTCCATCTTGGCACGGGCTGTTTGTCGACTGGGGGTATAGCTCAGTTGGGAGAGCGTCGCGTTCGCATCGCGAAGGCCAGGGGTTCGAGTCCCCTTACCTCCACTCTCGGCTTCTCGGTCACACGCCCAGCCGTGAGGTACTTGTGGACATCACCGCGCCGGGGACGGCAGTAGACGAGCCGTCCGAGGTCTTCATCGCAGGAGCTTCGCTCGCGACTTCCTCTGCGACTCCCGAGAACAACAATCTCGGCCCGGGCACCGACGGAGAGAGCCTGGCAGGACTTCGTCATGGGCTACTCCAGCGGTGACGACGAGCTCTATGACTTCTGGAAAGAGCACATAGGCGCGTTCCACTGGACTCCGGCGGAAGCCTTCGCGCTGGGCATGTAGCCCGACGCCCTGGCCTCGGAGAGCGGCTGCCGCGCGCCAGCGGCCGACGTGGCGCCGCCCGGCGCCGCCGGCGCCGCGCGCGCGCGCGCGCCGGGCCGCCGCGCGACCTCACCGTGATCAGCTGGGCCCTCAGTCACACCGAGGCCACCAAGGCCGACAACCGCCGTGCAGACACGTCTGCCCTCGGAGCGCTGGGCGCGCTCCCGCGTCTACGGGCAGTCACGCAACCGCGCCCTCCACAGGGCGCTGGTGGCGGCCCTGGCCGCGCCAGGGCCACTCAGCCGTCGCGCCTGCCCTGCTCCCCCAGCACGGTGAGAGAGCAGTCGCAGACCCAAGGGCGCTCCTCCAACTGGTCGGAGCGCCACGTGGCCTACACGTCCGGTCTGGGCACCTTCAGCCTGTGCGGCGGACTCATCACCCCGCTCGGGCAGGCGGTCAGGTTGGGCTCGGTGGTCGTGCAGGCGCAGATCCCGCCCACACCCCGGCCTACTCCGGCGCCCTTTGACTACTGCCTCTACTTCAACGGGAGCGGCTGCACCGCCTGCGTCGACCGGTGCCCGGTCGGCTCCATGGACGGCAAGGTGCGCGACAAGACCGCCTGCGCCCAGCACCTGGAGGTCACCACGGCTGAGTTCGTGCAGAGCGAGTTCGGCTTCAAGGGGTACGGCTGCGGACTCTGCCAGACCGGAGTGCCCTGCGAGTCCGGCATCCCCGGCCCTAAGCGCACGCGGCGCCGGCCGCGCCGCCGAACGGGCCTCGCCGAGCTCGGTCTACCTGACCGGCGGGTCTTCTTCGAAGTCGGGTATGCGTTGCTCGTCCGGAGGCTTCAGGGCCTGCGGCGCAAGTAGTCGGCGGCGCCTTCTTCGTCCAGAGCGCCACTCTGCGCATCCGCTGCGGGCGCCGTCTTCGGGCAAGGCGGGCGGCGCCACCAATGGCCGCCGCCGGGCCCTCGGGAGCCGGCTCAGGCGCCGCCTGACCATGACCACCACCCGCCAGACGGTCAGCCCAAGAGAAGAGCCCAGGCGAGCACCTGCAGCGTCTGACCCACCGTGTTGGCCCAGGTGCCGCCGTAGTAGAGCACCACGTGCTCCTGAGTGGGTATGACCATCATCATCGAGGGCGAAGCCAGGAACGGCCCCTCAGCGCCTTCACGTGCCAGTTAGGGAAGTACGAGATCTTGATCCAGTGCGGCACGCCGATCGCGGTGGTGTCGAAAGAGAGACTCTCGTTCTCCAATTGACGTTGGTCACCTCGCCCTCGGTGGTTATGGGCACCTCGGGCGGGTTGACGGCGGCCTCGGGCGATACCGAGGGGAACTGCTTGCAGCGCCTCCTCGCCGTTATCCCAGACCAGGGGGATGTCCGAGACCTCCGCGGTCTTGTACCACTCCACCGCCATGTCGCGCCACGTCGTCCTGCTCCACCGCCACGCCGCACGGGTTCGTTCTTCATGACCTCCACGTAGCCGCTGCAATCTGTTGATGCGGTAGATGCGGTAGTCGCCGAAGGTCGCCAGCAGCTCGGCGCGGCGCATCGGCGTCCACCGCGGGGATGACCCGCTCGCTCTCGTCGTTGTAGAACGCCAAGAAGTAGGGGATGTTCATCATCTGCAGGTGCGTGATGCCCCGGGTCACGTCGATGTCTGAGGGGTACTTGACCCCGATGATGGCATTGCTGGGCTGCTCAGAGAGCTCCCGCTGGTTGATGAAGTGGAAGGCGGCGGTGTAGGAGGCCTCCATCAGAGTGCCTTCCATGGTATCCGCCTGCGTCCAGTACGGGATGATCTCGAAGGCCCTGGGGGTGCCGAACTGGTCGATCTTGTCCCCGTGCTCGATCATCACCCGGCTGTTCTTGGGCAGCGTATCGATGTAGTCGAGTATCTGCTCGTACTCAGTCCAGGCCGGCCTTCTTCTCGTAGCCCGTGTAGTTCCACCGTATCCAGCCCCCGGCCACGACGGAGGTGACCGCCACGATGGCCACCACCACGATCGCCACAAAGGGTGCGTACGGCCGCTCAGAGAAGCGCGTGCGCACGCCGCAGGAGGTCCCACAGCAGCACCATGAAGCTGGCGCACCAACCAGGTCACGCCGTAGGCCGCCCAGACGTAGAACGAGAAGTACCAGAAGCTCAGCAGCCGCCCGTTCCACAGCTCTCTCGTCGGGCAGCAGCGCGTACATCAAGAACGCCACCACGGTGAGCCAGGCCAAGGGCAGCAGCCGCGTCTCTCTCCTGGCCACCGCGAAGGCCATGCCCACGATGCCCAACACGAACGACGGTGATGAACGTGCCCGGGAGCAGATAGCCGCTCAAGAAGGGGATGCAGATGAGAGCACAGATGGTCAGCGTCGCCGCGACCGATGCCGCCCACCAACGGTAACACGCGCTTCTGTGAGTCCGGCGTAGACGCCAAGGCCCACGCAGAGCCCGAGGCCGACCGCGGCCACGACCACCAGGGCCCTCTGGGCAGCCGCGTTGATGGGCTTGCCCAGCAGTGGGCAGTTGGTCCCACTTCATGTGGGCCGTCCAGGCGAGATTGGCGGCGAACGGCAACGACCAGAAGGCCACCAGGCAGAAGCCCGACCGCCCCCACCGCCACCAGGTAGCCCAGGGCGCGCCTGCTTGTCACTCGAGCGCGCGACTCCCCTTGATAATGTGCTGGACAAGAGCCACGACCAGAGCCACGATGACCCCAGCAAGAAAGGCCAGCCAGGTAGACCCCGCTGCGACCAACAGTCCAGAAGGATGGTCGAAGTGCCGACATGCCGACGACTATCACCAACCAGAAGCCGATGATCTCCGCAGCAAGCAGGTAACCCACGGCGCGCTCGGCGGTGCTCGAGCGGCGTTTGATGATAGGCCAGCACAGAGCCACAATGAGCCCCGCCAAGAGGACCGCCCCACCCGCGCCCATGCCCAGACAGACGAGCGGAGGTACGCCATGAAGCAGAGCACGAACCCACGATAGCCGCCAGAAGGCCCATCTCCGAGAGGCCCAGACGCTCGCCCTCCTGTCGCGAAGACAAGATGTGAGGCAAGAGCAGACCCGGCACCACCAGCACCAAGATTATCGTGGTGACTATGTGTGACAGAGCGAGAGCCATCAGCAGCACGCAGTTGGCCACGAAGAGCATGTTGAACCGGGGCTTCTCCATGCCCCGGTACATGCTGCCCAAGAACAAGAACACCAGGGCGAAGCTCAGCATGTAGCCGAACTCACCCGCCAGGGTGCTGAGTATGTTGCCGCCGTAGATGGAATAGAGCTGCCCCGCCCCCGACTTCTCCATGAGGAGAAAGGCCCCCGCGAACACAGCCGCGATGACCGGGAACGGCTTGCGGATGCGCAACAACCGACCCATGCCGTAGACCGTGAGCGGCAGCAGGAAACACTCCCAGCACCGTGCCCAACTTGAACGCGACGGTGTAGGGCAGTATGTAGTCCAGCAAGGCGATGACCAAGAAGGGGAAGGGGAAGTAGAAGGTGAGCATCGGCATGCCCGCGTACCAGCCGGGCGCCCAGCCGGTCAGGCGCCAGTTGGGCAGCAGTTCTTGGATCAGGTACTGCGCGGGATAGTGATGCGCCCCGGTATCGCCCCCGGAGGTCGTGGTCAGACTGAAGAGAAGGTCAAGAGGCCAGCGCCGGCTGAAGAAGCCTATGAGCATGCCATAGACCACCAAGAAAGCTAGGGCGGTAGGCAGCCAGTCCCAGATATTGAAGAAGCGACGGGACCAACGAGACCCGTACTGCTCTTCGCCTCGAACGAGGCGTCTATCTCCCCAGCTCACGATCCAGGACGACCCTCCTTGAACAGCGCTATCCTCAATCTCAGCAGCCCTCGTATTGTACGTGGAATGCGACGGACTATAGAAGAGCGCGGTTTCCGCTTCTCCTCCACCGTGACCGGCAGAGCCTTCACGACCACGCCCTCGCGCCGGGCCCTGATTATGAGCTCGGTGTCGAAGAGGTCGGTGGTCATGATGGTGCGGGGTGCGAAGCGTTGCACCACTTCTCGCCTGAGCACCTTCATGCCGTGGGTGTCGTCCATGCGGCGGTCGAAGAGCACCCGCAGGATGGTGGTGAACCCCAGGGACACCAGGTGCCGCGCCCAAGACCGTCGGTCGTCGGCACCCTCCACCAGCTTGCTGCCCACCACGATGCCCGGCTGCGCGGCCGTCGCCCCGGCCGGCCACGGCGCCCGTACCCTCGCCGCGCCACCCTGCCCGAGCCCAAGGCCTCGCCGGCCTTGAGCATGAAGTCCACGTCGTGAAAGTCGATGTCGAAGTTGACGATCAGCGCGCCACGACCCTCCAGCATGCCGGCCTTCATGGCCGCTCCGTAATCGGCCACCGGCACCCGCAGCAGCCGGATGCGGCCGTTGGCGGCCGCCAGCGACTCGCCTATGACGGCCGTGTCGTCAGAGCTGCCGTTCTCGGCCAGCAGCAGCTCATAGTCCACCCCTCCGGCCTCCAAGCCGCCGACCAGCTCAGCCACCTCTGCCGCCAGGCACTCAGCCTCGTTGTGGATGGGTATGACTATGGAATACACCGGGTGTACGTCGCCACCCCTGAGGCCGCTCCCGGCCGCACCGTAGGACTACTCATCTTGCTCTCCTCCTCGGTCTCCTTGCTTACAGCCGTGTGCTTGAAGGCCAAGTACCTGCTGCCCAAGAAGTTCCAGACCACCGATACGATGGCCGCGGCGAACGCCTTGCCTAGCTGCACCAAACGAGACCCTGAATCTATCCATAGGCCCAGCAGCCCGAACACGAAGACGTTGACCGCCAGCGGCGGCAGGTTGACCAAGAAGAAGATGCCGAACTCGCGCTTGCCCTTGCCGACCCGCCGGCACTGAAGGTCCAGTACTTGTTCCAGAAGAAGCTGTTGCAGATGCCAAGCACGTACGAGACGCCCTTGGCCGCGGTGGAATAGTAGGTAAAGCCCTCTTCACCCGGAGCGGGCACACCGGGGATGTGCATGAACAGATAGAACGCGCCCAAGTCGACGATGGAGTTGAGCACCCCGACGACCGCGAAACGGGCCAACTGCCCGGTCATGCGGTCACGATGAAGAAGTCTGCGTAGAATTCCATGATTTCCTACTGTAGTTGCCATGAGCGGCCCGCCTGCGGCGAGCGGGCTATATGCTAGCATCCAAGCCGCAGTGCGACTTTTGGACGCCTCAAAACCCAGCGGTCACTCCGTGGCCTTTCGCACCGTCGGCTGCCGGCTGAACCAGTGTGAGACCGCTCAGATGCAGGAAGCCTTGGCGGCCGCGGGCTTTCGTCTGGTGGACTGGGAGCAACCGGCCGACGTCCGCGTGGTCAACACCTGCACTGTCACGGCCAAGAGCGACCGCACGTGCCGCCACGAGATCCACTCGGCCAAGCGCCTCGACCCGGATTGCCTGCTGGTGGTGACGGGCTGCTTGGCCCAAGTGTCGCCGGAATCGGTGGCCGCGCATCCCAGGGGTAGACCTTGTGCTGGGCAACCCCGACAAGCGAGGCCTGGCCGCGCATCTGGCGGCAGTTCGTCGCGGGCGCCGACCCCGCCGGCGCGTCGCGCATCGCTGTCTCGCCCTATCCCGAGCGACCCGAGTTCGAGACCGACACCCTTGCTCACTTTCACGGCCGCACCCGCGCGTTCCTGAAAGTCCAGAACGGCTGCGACAACCAGTGCGCCTACTGCATCGTGCCCGTGGCGCGTGGTCCGGCGCGCAGCATGCCCAAGGCGGCCGTCCTCGAGCAAGTGCGCCTGCTGGCGGCTCAAGGCTATCGCGAGGTCGTTCTCACCGGCATCGACCTGGGCAGTTGGGGCAAGGACCTGCCCCGGCGAGGGTGACCTGGCCGGTCTGCTGACCTCGCTCCTAGGCGAAGACCTGCGCTGCCCCCGGAGCCGCCCGCGGCGGTGCCGACCCGACGGTGCCGCTACCGCTAGGCTGCGCTTGAGTTCTGTGGAACCCCTGGAAGTCACCGACGCCCTCCTGGAGGTCGTGCAGCAGGCCGGCGACCGGGTGGCTCGTCACTTTCACCTGCCGCTGCAGAGCGGGTCTGACTCGGTGCTGACACGCATGGGCCGCCCGTACACGGCGGCCCGGTACCTGGAAGCCGCGGGCGCCATCGCCCGGCGGCTGCCCGACGCGGCCATCGGGGCCGACGTGATCGTGGGCTTTCCTGGCGAGACCGACGCCCAGTTCGAGGAGACTCTGGCCCTGGTGGAAGCACTCCCCGCTCACCTACCTGCACGTCTTCGCCTACAGCGACCGGCCCGGCACCGCCGCCGCCGCGCATGCAGCCCAAGATCAGCCCCGAGGTCATCAAGCAGCGCAGCGAGCGCTTGCGCTCTGCTGGGAGCGCGCAAGAAGGAGGCCTTCCGCGGTAGGCTTGTGGGGAGCGAGCAGACGGTGCTGGTCCTGGAGGAGCGCGCACGGCGACGGCCGGCTGGTAGGGTTGACCGGCAACTACATGGAGGTGCTGGTGCCGCGACGACGAGAGCCTGCAGAACGAGTTCGTACGCGTGACCCTGGAGCGGCCCTTGGCCGACGGGCGCTGGGAAGTCACTCTGCGCGCTCCGGAGGCCTGAGCAGTGCGCGCGCTGCTGCAGAGGGTCGAGCGGGCCTCGGTGGAGGTCGACGGCGAGCTCGGTGGGCGCCATCGAAGCAGGTCTGCTGATATTCGTCGGCGTGGGGCAGAGAGGACGTCGCCCCCGCCGGTCCGCGGCCGCGGGGCGCCGCGGCCCAAGCCTCGGCCCTGGCACACAAGGTCGCTCACCTGCGCATCTTCTCCGACGAGTCGGGTCGCTCGAATCTGTCCCTGCTGGACGTACAGCGGTTCGGCCTTGGTCATCAGCCAGTTCACCCTGTACGCGGACACCCGCCGCGGGCGCCGGCCATCGTTCACCGACGCCGCCGACCCCGCCCCCGCCGAAGCCTTGGTGGAGGAGTTCCGCCTAGCCCTCGAGGCGCTTGGGCGTGCGCCACCGCCGCGGGTCGCTTCGGCGCCCACATGACCGTCTCTCTGGTCAACGACGGCCCCTACACCATCCTCCTGGACACGGAGGCCTGATATGCGACTGCCCGACTATCACACCCACACCGAGCGCTGCGGCCACGCCTCCGGCCGGCCGGCCGAGTACGTCCAGGCCGCCCGCGCCTGGGCCTGATCAACATCGGCATCGCCGACCATCTGCCGCTGCTGCCCGACGCCGACCCCCGACTCACCATGGGCATCCCCGACCTGCCCGACTACGTGGCCGAGGTCCAGGCCCTCAAGGCCGACTTCCCCGGCTACGTGCTCCTGGGCATCGAGGCCGACTATCGCCCGGAGACCGTCGGCGAGGTGACCGGGCTCCTCGACACCTATCCCTTCGACTACGTCATCGGCTCGGTGCACTTTCTAGAAGACTGGGCCTTTGACGACCCCCGCAACCTCGCCGAATACGCCAACCGTGACATCGACGAGGTCTGGGTGCAGTACCTGGAGCTGGTGGGCGACGCAGCTGAGTCGGGCCTGTTCACCATCCTGGGCCACTTGGACCTGGTCAAGAAGTTCGGCTATCGGCCCACCAAGACGCTGGACAAGGAGCTCACCCGCTTGGTCGACCGCATAGCGCGCGCCGGCACCCTGGTCGAGATAAACACCGCCGGCCTTCACAAGCCGGTCGGCGAAGCCTATCCCGACCCCGACATCCTGCGCCGTCTGTGCGAGGCCGGCGTGCCGATCACCTTCGGCTCCGACGCGCACGCGCCCGAACAGGTGGGCCGCGACTTCAGGCACGCCACCGACTTGGCGCGGACCGCGGGCTACTCCGTATTTGCCTACCTGCAAGAGGACGCGCCGGGCAAGCGGGCCCAGCGTGCAGCAGAGGCCTTCACGGACGCTGCCCGATAGTGAAGGCCGCCATAATCTACAACCCTCACTCCGGCCGCGCCCGGGGGGAGACGATCGCGCTCGCGGTCCAGCACTATCTGCAGACCCGAGGCCTCGGAGGCCGACCTTCACCCCACCGAGGCTCCCCAGCACGCCACCGCGATCGCCCATCAAGCGGCCGGCCACCACGACATCGTCGTGGCCGTGGGGGGCGACGGCACCATACACGAGGTGGCGACCGGGCTCGTCGAGGCGGCCGACGTGGCCACAGCCTCAGGGAGGGCCAAGCCCGCGTGCCGGCTTGGGCATAGTGCCAGCCGGCACCGTCAACGTTGTCGCGCGGGAGCTCAAGATCCCCTTCGACCTGCAAAAGGCCTGCGCCGTCATCGCGGCCGGTAAGACCAGGCCTTTGGACCTGGGCAAGGTGAACCAGCGACGCTTCGTCCTGATGACTGGGGCGGGCATAGACGCGGTGACCATACGCAACCTCGACCCCCGCCTCAAGCGACGCCTGAGGTCGCTGGCCTTTCTAGGCACCGGACTCACAAAGGGGCTTGCGCAGGCACATCCGGAGTTCCTGGTAACCGTGGACGGGGACGTGCACCGGGCGACCTTCTTCGTGGCGGGCAACTTCCGCTACTACGCGGCCCACGTGACGGTGACCCCGACCGCGGACCCGACCGACGGCCAGCTGGACATCATGCTCTTTCGCGGCACCACCAAACGGAGCATCCTCGGCTTCTGGGTGGGCGTCCTCTTTCGCGCTCACACCCGCGCGGGCAACGTCACCTGCCTGCGCGCTCAGCGCGCCGAACTCACGCCGCTTGATGACATCGCGCCCGTTTGGATTCAGGCCGACGGCGAGATGGTCGGGCAGCTACCGGCCACCGTGGAGATAGAGCCGCGCGCCCTCAGGTGCTGGTGCCGTAGCGCGGCGCCGCCAGGTCACGAGCCGGCGTGGCGCCCGCCGGGGCGCGTTGTGCATGTGGTCCGCGAAGCGCTATGCAGAACGTGGCGCAAATTCTGTACAAGACTTTGTACGCAATAGCAGCGTAGTCTCACAGACGCTTCCTGAAGACACATGCACGCTTCACCCAGCCAGCCGCCCCCTGCCGCGCCCCGCGGGCCCTGCGCGCGCCGCGCTGCCGCGCCGCGCGCCGGCTAGGCCTTCGCCACCTCGATCATCACGGCCAGCCCGTTCACCTTCAGTTCTTCGCGGTAGGTACCGGGCGTAGCCGCCGCGCCCGCCCGGCTGCGCCCGCCCCAGCCGCCGCCTCGGCGACCTCCAGGCTCACCGCCAGGGTCTCTTTCTGAACCCAGTCGCCGTGCACCGCCAGCATCTGCGCGATCTCGGCGGGGCCGACTAGGCGCAACGTGATGCGGTCGTCTATCTGCAGGTCCGCCGCCTTGCGGGTGTTCTGGACGTGATGCACGAGCTCGCGGGCCAAGCCCTCGGCCACCAACTCCGGCGAGAGAGCCGTGGCTATGGCCACCGCCAACCCACCTTCGCGCTCCACCTGGTAGCCCTCGCGCTGATGCGTCTCCACGGCAAAGTCGTCGGGGGCGAACTCGTACTCCTGGCCATCCACGGTCACCGTGACCGAGCGGCCGGCCGCGATCTGGTCGCCGGTCTCGTCGGCGGGCAGGGCCGCGACGGCCGCCGCCACCGCGGGCATGTTCTTGCCGAACTTCGGGCCCAGCGTGCGGAAGTTGGGCTTCACTACGTAGCTCACCAAGTCGCTCGCCGAGGCCACGAACTCCACGGCTTTGACGTTCAGCTCCTCCGAAACCACGGCCGCCAGACTCTCCACAGCCGCGCGCTGCCTCTCGCCGCAGGCCACCACCGCCTTGGCCACCGGCTGGCGGGTCTTGATCTGCGTGGCGTTGCGCGCCGCGCGGCCCAGGTTGACCACCTGCCGGGCCACCCCCATGCGGAACGACAGATCTTCGTCGATGAGGGCCTCGTCGGCCACCGGCCAATCCACTAGATGCACCGACTCCGGCTCGCCCGGACGCCGGGCGCACCCGGAGAATGCTCAGCCACCAGATTTTGATATAGCTCCTCCGCCAAGAACGGGGTGAACGGCGCCAGCAGCTTGGCCAGGGTCACCAGGCACTCGTTCAGCGTCAGATAGGCGGCGATCTTGTCGGAGTCGGCCTCGCTCTTCCAGAAGCGGCGGCGCGAGCGGCGCACGTACCAGTTGGAGAGCTCGTCCACGAACTCCGCGATGGCGCGGCCGGCGGCGAAGGCGTCGTACTGGTCCAGCTCCGACGTCACCTTCTTGATGAGCAGGTGCAGGTCGCCCAGTATCCACTGGTCCATGAGCGGGCGCTCGGCCACCGGCACGTCGTGCTCGGCGGGCGAGAAGCCGTCGATGTTGGCGTAGAGCGTGTAGAACGAGTAGGTGTTCCACAGAGTGAGCATGAACTTGCGCACCACCTCGTCCAGGTTCTCGGGACCGAAGCGGCGCGGGAACCACGGCGAGCTGGAGGTGAACAGATACCAGCGCAGCGCGTCGGCGCCCTGCTTGTCGAGCAGCGCTCCAGGGATCGACCACGTTGCCCACGTGCTTGCTCATCTTGCGGCCTTCGCTGTCCAGGATGTGGCCCAGCACCAGGACGTTCTTGTAGCAGGTGTGGCCGGTGAGCAGCGCGCTGATGGCCAGCAGGCTGTAGAACCAGCCGCGGGTCTGGTCGATGGCCTCGCAGATGAAGTCGGCCGGGAAGCGCTTCTTCCAGACGTCCTCGTTCTCGAAGGGATAGTGCCACTGAGCCACCGGCATAGAGCCCGAGTCGAACCAGGCGTCTATCACCGAGGCCACGCGGCGCGCTTCGGCGCCGCACTCCGGGCAGGCGAAGGTCACCTCGTCCACGTAGGGGCGATGCAGCTCGAGCCCCGAGAGGTCGCGCCCGGCCAGCTCGCCCAGCTCGGCCTTGGAGCCCACTATGGTGTCGTGCCCGTTCTCGCACCGCCACGCCGGCAGCGGCGTGCCCCAGTACCGGTCGCGCGAGAGCGACCAGTCGATGTTGTTCTCCAGCCACTTGCCGAACCGCCCGTGCTTGAGATGGTCCGGATACCAGGTGACCTCCTCGTTGGCGGCCAGCACGTCGTCCTTGCGGGCGGTGGTGCGCACGTACCAGGAGCTCTTGGCGTAGTAGATGAGCGGCGTGTCGCAGCGCCAGCAGAAGGGATAGGTGTGCTCGTAGGGCTGCCGCTTGAAGAGCAGGCCGCGCGACTCCAACTCGTCCATGATGCCGGCGTCGGCGTCTTTGACGAACACGCCCACCCAGGGAGTGATCTCGGCCGTGAAGCGGGCCTCCTCGTCCACCGGCATGATCACCGGGCAGGTCGTTGGCCTGGCCCACCGTCATGTCGTCGGCGCCGAAGGCGGGCGCGATGTGCACGATGCCGGTGCCCTCGTCGGTGGCCACGAAGTCGGCCGGCGATCACGCGCCAGCACGGCTTGTCGGGCGTGACGAAGGTGTAAGGCGGCCGGTACTCGCGCCCCACCAGCGTCGAGCCCGAGAAGGTCTCCTCCACCACCGCGTCCTCGCCCAGCACCGCGCCGACCAAGTCGGCGGCCAAGATCAGGTGCTCGTCGCCCAGCCGCGCCCGCGCGTACTGGACGTTCGGGCCCCACAGCCGCGGCCACGTTGGAGATGAGCGTCCAGGGCGTGGTGGTCCACACCAGCAGGCTGACCGGCAGGCCGTCGGCGCGCCGCCTGTCGGCACCGGCGCCCTCGGCGCGCGGCTGCCCGGCGCGCCCCCGCGACGAGCGGGTAGCGCACGTACACCGAGGGGTCGGTCACGGTCGCATAGCCCTGCGCCACCTCGTGCGACGAGAGCGCCGTGCCACAGCGCGGACAATACGGCACCACCTTGTAGCCCTCGTACAGCAGGCCCTTCTTGGCGAACTCGGATAGGATCCACCACACCGACTCTATGTAGCCGTCGGTCATGGTCATGTACGGGTCTTTGAGGTCCAGCCACATGCCTATGCGCTCGGTCATGCGGTTCCACTCGTCCACGTAGGTGGTCACCGACTCCCGGCACAGCTTGTTGAACTCGGCCACGCCGTAGGCCTCTATCTGCTCCTTGTGGTCGAAGCCCAGTCGCCGCTCGACCTCCAGCTCCACCGGCAGGCCGTGGCAGTCCCACCCGGCCTTGCGGCCCACGTAGAAGCCGCGCATGGTCTTGTAGCGCGGATAGATGTCCTTGAACACCCGCGCCAGCACGTGGTGCACGCCGGGCTTGCCGTTGGCCGTGGGGGGACCTTCGTAGAACACCCACTCCTCAGCACCGGCCCGCAGCTCCAGGCTCTTCTCAAAAATGGCGCGTTCTTTCCAGAGCCGAGTATCCGCTCCTCTAGAGCCGGGAAACTCTGCCCTGCATCCACCGGTCCGGTACTGGCCTGCCATCGTGACCTCCCTAAAAACAAATACGCCCCGCCCTACGACGCGCCTGCCTCGCGACTCGTGCGTCGCGTGACTTGCACGTAGGGACGGGACGTCACCCGCGGTACCACCCTACTTGGCCGCGCACCGGCGCGCCTCTGGCGCTTCGGCACTGCTGCCCCGCTGCGCCGCTTCGCGGCGCCGCTGGGCGCGGCCCCCTCACTGAGCGCTGCAGTCGTCCTGCGCGGCGCGCTCGCGCCCCACCGGACGTCCGTGACGCCCTCCTTCTGTCACGGGAAGGACCCGGCCAGGTCTACTGGGTAGAGGCGCCCATCAGCCGCGCGGCCCCGCGGGGCGCCGCGTCCGCGAGCGGCACGTCCACCGTTCGGCTGGCGGCTCGGGGATGATCTTCGGCGGTCGATTCTCACCGGGCTCGCACCGTCCCCGGCTCGCTAGAGAGAAGAGCGACGCCTACTCGTTCCCGTCATCGCCTTTGTGCTCGCGTAGTCTAGAGTCAGCACGGCCAAACTTCAAGCTTGGCGCGCGGCCTCACAGCTGCGTCGCCGCACCAGACGCCGCGCGAGAAGGGCCACTCGGTTCGCCCATCTCATGCACCCCCATCTCACCAGAGCGGCTACGGCTCGGCCCAGTCTCCCAGCCCCGAACCAGACCCTCTTGCCTTCGCGCTCGACGCGGAGGACCACGGCGAGCACCTCATCAGCCGTGAACTCACCATTGTCCGTGGTGCTGTTGTCACCCCTCAGCAGAACGCCGCCGTCGCGCAGACGCACCACTCGGTGCACCAGGAGACCACCCAAGGGCATCCCCTTGACCGCCACCACATCGCCCAGCCTGCGGCTTCCAGCCCTCGGGACCCTGCACCAGCAATGCGTCCCCGGGTCTTATGAGTGGCAGCATGCTGCGACCTTCGGCTTCGAACCGCACAGCGGACTCCGGACTCCAGACACGACCCCACCAATCCAGACAACAGCGAGTCTCTACCGCCCATGGCCCAACTCTGACCCGTCCCACGACCGCCCGATGACCAGCGCGGTCGCTTCGCGGTCCGCGCGAAAGCGCAACTCGTAGCACGGGGTCCGTTGGGCGATGAGAGAGCATGTGTCCAGCACACCAGGCAGCCGTTCCGGATCGTACCAGGGGCAAGTGACCACCGGCATCAAGCGTCGGGCCGCGTCGGCGGCAGTCAGCGACCTTAGTTCGTTGACCTCGGCCTTGGCCAGGAACAGCAGAGCAGCCAGTGGGGCGCGGTCATTCCTCGCCACCCTTGCCTCCCCAGGCCACGGAGTACCCCAGACGGTCACCGGACCCTCATCCGCTGCCCTTATGACAACCCTGTCGTCGCTCAGCAGCGCCGAGCCGAGGCCTGCGTCCATGAAGAGCCTGGAGATAGTCGACTTGCCGGCTCCCGAGGGCCCGGGAAAGGCCAAAGCTTTGTCTCCGAGCATCAACCCTGCCGCGTGGACTATCACGCCGCCCCGCACCGCCAGGTGGTTCATCAGTAGCAGTTGGTCCAGTGGGTAGCGCACCGGGTTGAAGCACTCCTCGGCGGGCTCCGTCGGCTGCTTCTCCGTAGCCACGTCCTGAGCGACATGCAACCGCACCTTCGTGGTCGCCGAGTCTGAGCAGGCAACGGTGTGGTACACGGCACAGCCTTCCCGGTGAAGGTTGAACCGGTACCCTTCAGGATCAGACTGCATATTCCAGGGGCCACCGCTCTCGAAGACCGCGCACGAGAGATTAGCTGCCGGCCTGTCGGTCGAGATGGTGAGGTTGATCGCAGAGGTCGGAGTGGCCGGCCCCACCTTAGAGTGGGCGAAGTCCTCGTAAGGGCCGTCATAGCGGTCCTTGAAGGGCACTGGAGAAGAAACCTCAAGCCGCACACCCGCTATAGACAGTGCAACCGCGTGCGGAGATGGTGCCCCCATGCAAGCCGCCTTTCCGGGCGGACTCAAGCCGCCAGAAGCCCCTCGAAGGCTACGACCCCGCGCCCGCGCACGTGTTCACTATGCAGTTGGCCGTGCTACCAAGCCCGCTGCTGAAGGTGACCATCTTGCAGCCTATGGCCAACACTTCGTCGGCCTGCAGATCGACTCGCGCCAGTAGAGGTGGCAGGTAGGCCTTGCGAGGGCTGGGCTCCGCGGAGTATGAATCAGTTTCCGTTGACACCGGCTACCTCTCGTCTATCTGCTTTGACATGACCATACCTACACTCGCCCAGTCGGCAAACATACTCGGGCGGCCTCGCCGGCGAGGCCTGCTCGAGCTCGAACATCCCAGGACAGTACCCACACAAGAAGATGTCGGGACACTCCGCGCATCCCCCGACCCCTTCCCAGGTCGCTTCGTCAACAGCCTTTGCTGTCGCCCTCCACGCCTCGGTGAAGCCCATCTCGCTCGTGTTATTGACAATCGACCGTCCCATCAGGCAAGGGCGTATTTTACCCTGTGGGTCCAAATGAAAACTGGCCCTGCCCGCTCCGCACCTGAATATGCGATCAGAAGCTAGGGTCTCGCTCGCTCCCCGCGCCAGCTGATTCTCCACAAAGGCCGCCACCTTGTCGCGACGCTCCGCCGAATCCATCTCCACTGCGACGGCGATCTCGGGGTTGACCCTCTGCGCCAGCGGCCCCGGGTCTCCGTCAAGGCGCGGAGTCACAACAGGGTCCATGCGAAAACTCACACCCAGCTCTTTCGCCCAAGCCTCTATCTGCAAGACCTCATGCACGCTATCGCGCAAGACCATCGTCTTCATCGCCACCGGGACACCGCGCTCCAACAGCGTCTCGATGCCCTGCCGCGCACGCTGGTACGACCCGCGGACGCCGGTGACCCGTTCGTAGGTGGCCTCGGTCGCCCCATATACGCTCACCTCGACCGATTGAGGCGGAAGGTCGACAAATACGTCGGCATGCCTGGTCGAGATCAAGCTGCCGTTGGTGAAGACTGTCACCAGCAGACCAAGGCGCTTGGCTACCTCATATAGATGCAGAAAGTCGCCGCGCAGCAGGGGTTCGCCGCCCGAGAGAACCATGAAGAGGCAACCGGCATCGGCGGCCTGTCTCAATAGGTCGGCGGCCTGCTTGGTCGATAACTCCTCGGCCTGCGAACACGCGCACGAGACAAGATGCCCGCAGTAGCAGTGCACGCACCTGAAGTTGCAGCGATAGGTCAGGTCGAAAGCACCGACCACAGGCGCCCTCTCCTTGGAGGCCCTTTCGAAAGCCTGCCGGAGATACGCCGCCGAGCCGAACTCCAACAGTGCGCCACAACTCACCATCACACGCCCTCCGCCGCGCACTCCGCGGCCAAGCCGGCGTCCACCAGCGACGTGACGAACGCCCCAGCATCAGCCAGCGCCTGATCCAGACCCACCTCGAACTCCTCCGCCACCCGTACAGCCAAGGCCTCCAAGGTGCGCTGTTCTGCCAGCAGCTCCCAAACCAGGCTCCCCACCTCGTTCAACACGAAGAGCTCGCTCAAATCGGCCATGTGGCCGTGTATGGGCACAAGAAACGTCTCGCCCGCCACTTCGCGGCACACGACACCTTGACTGCGGCTGAAGACGCGCGACTCCACTAATGTTCCTGCACCCGACACCTGTCGCGCCTCACCAACGTACTTTGAGCGCGGGGTCACCCGCGAGACCGTAGGTATTGAGCAGCTCGACCGGCAGGCCTTCGGCAGCACCCGCCTTGAGACTCGTCTGGATGACAGTGCCCAGACGCACGGTGTGCGACCCGGCGAACAGGTTCTTGGTAAACAAGCCGGCGAGTCTTGCCGACGCTCCGGCTTCTTGCAGAGAGATCGGTGCCCACACCGCCATAGCTCCGGCTTTCGCCCTCATGGCGAGAATCTCGCTGAGGCTGTCCGCACCGGGCAGACCGAACTGGCCCGCCACGCAGGTGTAGGCCGTGACCACCGGCGGGGTGTTGCCGGTCTTGAGCAAAGGCACGTCGGCCACGCTCAAGATCCCTTCTTCTGCCAACTGATCGAAGCCACCGTGGCCAACGTAGTTGACCAGCAGAGTGCCGTCGGAGAAGCTCGGCAGCAGGGCCGACCGCACGGCCGCCAGATTGGTGCCGTCGAAGTAGGCCTTGCTCACCTTGACGGTCTTCGGCAGCAGCGAGGCGATAGCGTCGCTCTGAGCGGCGAACTCGCCAGCATGGTCTGCATTGTCGGCAGTCAGAAGCACTTTGCGCGGCACCCGGATGCTGCTTGCCTCATAGGCTTTGAGTTTCGCCAGGTAGCCGTCCAATTCGGCATTGGTCAGAGCCGGGATTCGCCCTATCGCAGCCTCAGGCACCCCGTCAGCGCCTTGGCTGTCGGCCAAAGCCACATCGGAAACGAAGAGACCGTGACCGGTGCCCACCATGACGGTAGGCACGAGGCAGTCACCATTGCCGGAGTTGTTCTTGTAGTCGTAGCTGCCCTCGCCTACGAGCACTACGAAGCGAGCGACCGGCATCCACGTGGTGGTGGCGTATTCGATGAAGCTCTTGATGGCCAGCGGGCTCGCCACGCCGTGATTGAATTCGTCGTAGATCTCGGTAGTGGTCACCACGATCGCGCGCAGTTTGTCTTGTGCTCGGTAGGCGGCCAGTCGCCCAGCGGCACCCGCCAGCTCAGGCGAGGTGATCACCACGTAGTCGGCACCCTTGTTGGCCGCACGTAGCGTGGTGCCGGTGACTGCAGCCACAGCGTTTGGTCTAGAAGCGGCACTGCTTGTTGCCACCACATACGACCGGCCCGCCGAAGCCTCGAAGCGCAGCCAAGTGTTGCCTGCTTCGCCGCCTGTGGCAGTCACCTGCATCGCCGTAGGTAGCTCGGGTTCAGAGATGTCCAGCACCCATGCACTGGACGAACTCAGGCCTGCTACTTCAGCCAAACCGTCCACCGCTGGAGAGAACCGCAGCTCATCGTCCACTACCCGCAACGAACGTTCGTAGGAGACGTCGAGAGAGTCGACCGCCACCAAGCTGTACGCTATGCCGCTGTCCAGCAAGGCGGTCAGTTCGACTGAGTTGGCACCCTCCACCAGCAGCCCCGACGGAATGGCCAAGCTGACGTCGTGCACGATAGCGCCTGTGAAACTGGTCTCGCCAAGTTGCACGCCGTTGAGCTTGACGCGCACGTGGTGCTCGCCCGGCATATCAGTGGTGACCACGCCCTGGAGGTGGACACTCAGTTCGATGCCGTTCACTGCTCCGGGCGCGTCCACCGTGAAGGTCTTGGTCATGAGCGGATCGTGCCCCGCCACCAAGTAGTCCCACAGCCAGAAGTCAGCCTCAGGATCCTCGAAGAGCGCGGGCATGCCCATGACATCCCGCTCTGCATGTATCACGTCGACAAAGCTGGCCGTAACTGCGACCAGCACCTCCGGCGGAGAGGTGGTCTCTGTGGAGCTGGTCTCTTCGACCGCCAACTCCAGCCCACCGGCCTGGTCTTCCGGAGCACGCTCTGTGGTCGAGGTGCCCTCCTCGGTGACCGTCGTCTCGGTGGTCGAGGTAGGCGCCACTGTCGTCGCTGTGCTGGTGGTGGTCTCAGCCGTTAGGTCCAGCGAACCAGTGACCACTTCAGGCTCTACGATCAACGTGCCTTCGCCCACCTTGAGCCAGTAGATGTTGACGTTGCTGTAGACACTCTCTATGGCCTTGCCGTAGAAGTAGAGTGCAGACCCGTCCGAAGCCGGCAGGTAGGCCACGTTGACCCCACCCGAGGTAAGCGCCACCCCACCGGTGCGGATGAGTTGCTTGGCTCGGTCGGTCGTCAGCCTCAGCCCGGTGACCAGATCGCTGACTTCGACCTTGTAGAGCCCGGCATCGGTCACGCTTATCCGCAAACGATCGGCCTGCCGCGAGAACACACCTGTGCTGCCCCCCGGCACGAAGGACGAGGCCGTGAGGGTCTTGGCTAGGGCCTTGAGCGCGACCTTGGGTACGCGCACCTGCTTGGCGCCGCGCGCGAGCTCCTTCTGGGCCTGCCCGGCCGGTTGCGTCTTCTCAGCCTTCACGGTGTAAGGACCATGCACCACCGTGCTGCCCGAGGTCTCGACCTCCACCAGTCGGTAGGTGGTGGTTTTCTTCGCCTGGCTGCCGTCGTCCACCAGAGCGTAGGTACCGCCGCTGGATGACTCGAGTAGCGCGGGAACCAGCGCTTGGTTCACGGGCAACCACTGCTTGCCGGCCGGGTCAAAGCGTTCCAGATAGAAGCCTGCCGTGTCGACCTCGCTGATGGTGGTCCAGTTGACCACTACTTTGCCGTCCATGAGGTTGGCACCGAAGGAGCCGACCACAGCCAGAGTGGGCGTGATCAGTCCGAGGCCCGCGTCGGCATCGTAGTACTTCTGGCCGCCGCCCAGGGTGATGAGCGCCGTCTTGCCGTAGTCGGTACCGGCGGTCGTGTTGGCGTCGCTATCGAGAGTGTCCGCGCCCACGTCTCGCGTGGTGAACTCCGTGCCTTCGGGGGCCACGAACTGCACTATGTAAGAGGCTGCCGGCAATCCGGTGAAGAGGTACTTGCCGGCGGCGTCAGTCTGCATCTCCAGGATCCCGCTGGGGCCATACATCTGCTGCCCCGCCGAGTCGAGCAGTCTCACCACGACGCCCTGTATCGGCTGCTCTCCGGCATCCTGCACCCCGTCGCCGTCGGTGTCGTACCAGACGTAGTCGCTTATGCGTCCCTTGAGGAAGGCCTTGTCATCGACCGGGTCGTCCCAGCCCAAGGCGGTAGCCTGACCGCCGTTGAGAATGGCCTCCGCGCCGTCGATAAGATCGTCGTACTCGTCGAGGATCACATGGAAGGTGACTTCGAAGATGCCGCTCACCGGAAGAGTCCCCGCGTTGTAGCCGTCGGGGTCCGTACCGTTGTCGTTGTCCAGCGGGAATGGGGTACCCGTGGCATCGTCGGCGATAGCGGTGGTCGAATCCCAGGTGCCGTCACCGTCGGTGTCTTTGCGGATGACCGTGCTGTCCTCGACGTAGGTGGTGTCATAGAGAGTCGGGTCCGGTGCGTGGTCCCATACATACACGTTAGGCACGGGCAGCCGGCTGACGTTGTACACGGTGATGGGGTACACCATCTCATCGCCCGCGCTCAGCACGCCGTCGTCGTCGTTGTCACCCTCGATCTCGGTCAGCGTGCTTGGGTCGTCGTATAGGGTGCCGTCCTTGCCGGCCTGGAACTCAGGCATGGGCGGTACGCTGGTGCCCACGTCCAGCCCAGGAGCACCCGCGGTCGCAGTGGTGGGGTCCTGTCCCCAGGCCACAGCCAACTTGGTGTCGGTGTTGGGGTTGTTCACGGGGTCGGTGCCCAGCGTGTAGATCAAGATGCCGGTCTGCGCCCTGGTGAAAGCGAGCGGGATTGACGGGCACAGCCCCTATCACCCAGGGGTAGGCGTTGTTGCCGCTCCAGCTCATTGTGGTAGATGTGCCCGTTGCGACCTCGTAGCTGCTTGCCGACCTGACTCTGCGGTCGACAGTCTGCTCCGTGCGGATGCGCTTCCACCGCGTGCGTCTGTCCAGCCCCCACGGTCGGGGTCGGCCGGGCTGGTGCCGCCGTTCCTCATCACTGCCACCGCGTCGTAGACCAGCTGACCGGCGGTGGTCGGTCACGGCCACGGTCTGTGCCCCAGTGTTGCCTGAGGCCGAGGTGTAGTCGCTGAGGTCCAGAGCTGAGTCCAAGTCGTCAGAGATGTCCACCCCGCTGAAGCGTGGTGACCCCAACCGCGAACGTGCGGTCGCCCGCCCAGCGTTCGACCACCACATCGCGGTGCCCGAGTCCGGATCGGCCAGCGCCCAGATCTCGGTCTGCGGACGAGCATAGGTGGTGAGTCCGCCGCCCCCGCCCCCGGTGGGGGCCATCACTCTGCCGACGAGCGTCAGAGCCGATGCCTCCGTAGGTGACACTCGAGACGTTGTACTGGTTGCTGGAGTCGTTGCCGATGCCCACACTCACCAGCATCAGCCTGTAGGGGTCGGTGCCCGTGGTATGCGAGACGGTCAGTTGGTCGTCCATCCGCGGGTCGGCCAACGCCATTGGTCGAGTCGGAGCTGGTCGCGTCGATGGCCAGCGTCGGCACGTACACCTTGGCCTGATCCAGTTCGCGCAGGTTGTACACGGCGTCGTAGTGATTGCCCTGACCATCATCATCATAGAGCCCGGTGGTCGGGTCACCGTCCCAGTCCACGTACACCGGAGCTGCCGTGTTGCCGTTACCCCTGGTGGTCACCCATACGGGGTTGCCGTTCTCGAGCGGGTTGGTGGCCGACGTGGGGTCCCTGCCGATACCAAGACCTACGAGCGCCTGGGTGGTCAGCATGTCCTCGGGGATCATGGTGAAGCTCCAGTCCCAGGCCTGGTTGCTCGTGGTGGTGGTGCTGGCCAGGTCGGTGGTCGAGTACGCGTAGAAGAGCGCGCCCGATGTGTAGAAGCTGGCCCCGGTGCCGGCGGTGGGATTCTCGAGGATCTGCTTGTAGTACCCCCCGGCGTTCGCCGAGCCGGGTACCGTGATATTGCTCGTGGTCAAGTTGCCAAGTGCATTACGTCGCTGGTAGGTGACCGTGATGCTGCTGCTGCCGGGGTTGTACAGCCACACCGCCGTCCTTGCATCTCCGGTACCGCCCGGAGGGGTCGACACCGGAGTGTAGTAGCGGCTCGCCCACGTGCTTGTGGGCATGAGACCCGAGTCCCGGCTCTCGTAGTTGGAGGCCACGTCACCGCTGAATATGTCCACCTGGACGGGATTGTTCGACGTGACCCTGGCGCCGTAGTTCACATTGGTGACATAGAAGCTCGTCACCTTCGTCCAGCGGATAGTCATTCTCGTCGTCGGCGTCGTTCAGGTCACCGTCGGCGTTGGCGTCGACGTCCACCGTGGTGCCGTCTTCGCCGGCCATGATGGTCAGGGCCGTGTACTCGAACGCCTGGGCGTCGCCCTGGTCAGGAGTACCCCCGGTGTCGGGGATATTCTCGCCCACCGGGGCTCGGTACTCCGTCCCCCAGTTGTTGGTGTCGAACACCTCCACGCAGCCGGCGAACAGCGTGCCGGACCCAGTGGCCCAGGTGGTACGGGTGACGGCGATGGTCTTGTCGGCCGCTATCTTGTCGCCGCCGTCGAAGTCGATGACCGACTGCCGAGTGGTGGTGACCACGGAGCTCTCCAGTTGGATGACCGTGCCGGCGTCGATGATGTCGCCCGAGATGCCGGGGGCAGCGCCGTTAGCCGTGTTGCCGTCGCCCCAGATCTGGGTGCCGTCGGGGTTAGTGGTGGCGTTGTAGACGTCCAGCGTGTTGGCAAGGTCGACGTCGTAGCCGTTCTCCCACTGGTCGTAGAAGATTGATGGTCCCGTCACCCACCGCCGTGATGGTGATGTAGCTGGTTATGGGGCTCGAAGGCGTCGTGCCGGCACCGCCGATCTCGACATCTATCATCATCTGCAGCGACGTCGTCCTCGGGGAAGGGCACGTAGAAGAATTGCACCGGGGCCGCAAACGCGAGGGCCGGCACGGCGACCGCAAGACAGAGAGCCAGAAGAAGTCCGGTGATCAGCGCACGGACCCTCCTGCGACGGCCGCTTGACCGCAGATCCTGCCCCTCATGACTACTCGTCGACGATATCGCTACGCCCAGCATGGTACCTCCCATGGCCAGAACCACTTCAAACTGCCCGCTCGACCCAGGGTGGACCAGTCTTGCCCGCCGCTGAGAGATGGATAAATGTACACCATAAGAAGGATATCGGTACGGTACCCGTTTCCTTTAGGTTTGCAGGCGTTGACCTGCCTGGTCGCCGCTGCCGGACGCCGGGGCCTCTGGCACCGTTCCCGATGTCGCGGTAAGCTTGTATCAAGTGCAGACCGTTCTGCCGACAGAGCGCAAGGGAGCCACCGTGCCAGAAGAGCCCATCGGGCCCGAAGATCCCATCAACAGAAGGCAAGTGAGCGTGAGGCGCGTAGTCTTTCTGCTGGCGCTGCTTCTGGTGGTAGCCGCGGTGATCGTGGTAGCGGTCGTACTGACCGGCCCAGATGACGACTCCCGGCCAGGCGGGGCCGACGGGACCGACTCGGGGCTGACAGGCGTCACCTCGCCCTATGACTTCTCAGAGCTCCCCGACCAGAAGGGCCCTGGGGAAGTAGAGCGCGCCTCGTACGTAAGCATCATGCTGGTAGACGCCGCCGGTTCGCTCACCAGCTATGGTGCCAATGCGACCCTTCCGGCCGCGAAGGCTCTGCTCGACGCAGTCCGTTCGTCTGATGAGGTCGACGACGCCACGGCCGCCGCCCTCGGGCAGAACGCCCAGGGGACTGCTAACGGCGCCACCGCGTCTACGCTCACCTTCGTCTTCCCCGACCGCTCCACCCTTACCTACACGCTGTATCTGAACGAGGGCCTCATCGCCCGAGGCAGCCGTGCTTGGGAGCCACAGGGCGACCTACCGAAGTTGGTGCAGGCGATCGTCGCTGCCGGCCAGCCTCAGACCCCAGAGACGCAGTAGCTTTCGGACGGCGCAGACTACGCCCGGCTCCGCGACGGTCCCGCGATGGCTGGGATACAATCAGCGCATGCCTACCAAGGACCTCACCAAGACGAAGCTGCCCGAGTTCTCGCTCGAGCGCTGCAAACAGTGCGGCATCTGCAGCCATTTCTGCCCCACCGAGGCTATCGACGTTCACGCCGACGGCAATCCCTTCTTGGCCCGTCCGGAGGTCTGCACCTCATGTGGACTGTGCGAAGACATGTGCCCTGACTGGGCGGTCTGTTTGAGCCTGCCCTCCCTGGGGGAGACCGAGGAAGGCATAGCCTGACCTAGCGTTCGAGGATGTCCTAATGGGTAAAGTCATCTATCTTGACCACGCGTCTACCACCCCGGCTGATCCAGCCGTGGTCGCGGAGATGCTCCCTTGGATGACCGAGCAATACGGGAATCCCTCCACTGTGTACAGCCTGGGCCTGACGGCCGCGCAGGCCGTGCAGATGGCCCGCGAGTCCATAGCGCGCCGCTTGGGAGCCGATCCCGAAGAGATCTACTTCACCAGCGGCGGCACCGAGTCCGACAACTGGGCGGTCTTGGGAACGGCCGAGGCCCAACAGAAGAAGGGCCGCCACGTGATCACCTCGGCTGTGGAGCACCACGCGGTGCTTGAGAGCGTCGATTACCTTGAGAAACACGGCTGCGAAGTAACCCGCATACCCGTGGATGGCGGCGGTCTGGTAGACCCGGAGAGTGTCCGCAGGGCCCTGCGCCCCGACACGATCCTGGTGTCGGTCATGCACGCCAACAACGAGGTAGGCACTATCCAGCCCATTGCCGAGATCGGCAAGATCACGCGCGAAGCCGGGGTGCTCTTTCACTGCGATGCCGTACAGACGGCCGGCAAGCAGCCGCTGCATGTCAACGAGCTGGGAGTAGACCTGCTCTCGGTAAGTGCGCACAAACTCTACGGACCCAAGGGCGTCGGCCTGATGTATCTGCGCAAGCGCACCCGCATCAGCCCGCTGCTTCACGGGGGCGGACAAGAGAAGAGCCGCCGCGCCGGCACCCATAACGTGCCCGGCATAGTGGGCATGGCCAAGGCGTTCGAGCTCGCAACTGAGCGCATGGCCGACGACGCAGCGCGCGAAGCCGCGCTGCGCGACCGATTGTGGCAGGGCTTAAGCGGCAGTATCGAGGCCATACACCTCAACGGCGACATGGCGCACAGGCTGTCCGGCAACCTCAATGTCCGGTTGGACGGCATCGAGGGCGAGGCCATGATCTTGATGCTCGACATGGAGGGCATCTGTGTCTCCTCGGGCTCGGCCTGCACCACCGGTTCCTTGGAGCCCAGCCACGTACTCCTAGCCATGGGCATACCGGCCGAGCACGCCCACGGCTCCCTGCGGATCACCTTGGGTCGAAGCACCACCCAAGAAGACATAGACCACTTCATCAAGGTCTTTCCGCCCATCGTAAGTAGGCTCCGCGAGATGTCCCCTATCTGGTGCGCCAATTGCGCCTGCAAACAAAGGACCTAAGCGATGTATTCCGAGCTAGTCATGGAACACTTTCGTAACCCCCGCAACATGGGCTCCATCGAAGACGCCGACGGCGTGGGCGAGGTGGGCAACCCCCAGTGCGGCGACATGATGCGCATAACCATAAAGGTCAAAGACGACGCGCTTGAAGACATAAAGTTCCAGACCCTGGGCTGCGGCGCGGCCGTAGCCACCTCGAGCATGGTCACCGAGCTGGCCAAGGGTAAGAAGCTTGACGAGGCCGTCACCATAACCAACAGAGCCGTGGCGGAGGCCCTCGGTGGGCTACCCCCCGCCAAGATGCACTGCTCTAATCTGGCAGCGGATGGCCTACGCGCGGCCATCGACGACTACCGCGTCCGGCACGCCGCCGCGTAAGCGCGGCGTCTGCACGGCCGGCCAGGCTCAGCGCCCTTGCCGCAACAGTAGGCCGACCAGGGGCGCCCTGCCCGTTGTCCTGACGCTCGCCGTCATCCTTACCCTGCTCACCGCGGGGGCCTCGGGCGGGTGCGTAGACTCACCGGTCACTCACATCGAGTTGGTGCCTGGCCTCCCCGCTTCCGCGGACTTGGACGGTGACGGTGCCCTCGAATCCGCGTTGATCGACCCGACCGAGCACTACCTCTCTATAACAGATGGCGCCGTCTACTACCGCAGTCGGCACAAGTGGCGCGTTGTCCAAGCCGTGCTGGGCGATGCCGACGGCGACGGCCTCACTGAGGTGATCACCCTACTCGACTCAGCCAAAGGTCGCCACCTCGGGCTTTTCGCCTACTATGGCGGAGAGTACCGAGAGCGCTTGGTCACACAGATTATCGATCCGGCCCCCGTCGCCTTTGAGGTCGTCGGTGACTCGATCGTCATCGTGCAGGAGGATCTGCCCGGCCGTACAGGGCTGGTCCGCACGCTCCTCCGCTGGAACGGCTTCGGTTTCACCCGCATCGAAACGTCCGGCGAGGAGTGACCTCCGGGCGTTGCCCACGGCACGACCTGCGACGTGGTTGTAGAATCAAGTGCATGCAAACGTGACAAGAGGGGGACCCATGAACCGGCGTCTATTTGCCTTTATCTTCACCTTGGCCGGGGTTTTGGCGCTGGCGCTACTCGGACTGACCGGCTGCGATGACCCCAGTGGCCCTGTCTCGCCTACCACCCTTCCCACCACACCGGGCGTCAGCTACCTGGAGCCTCAACCGGTCGACCTCGACGCTATCGCCAATCTCGACCTGGCCGGCCTATCTGACGCAGAGAAGACTGCGCTCGCCCGACAGAGCTTCGTAGCTGTTAGCCCACCCGTAGAGCAGGCCGTCTATAAGTTCTGGAACATCTACGAAGGGGCCCGCTACCAGGGTCTCCCCGTCCTCATAACCACCGACTCTCTTCTAAACGCCTACCACGGGTTGTTCGACACCCTTCTGCAGCTTGCTGAGGACGGTGCCCTGTTCGAGCAAGTCTCACTGATGACCCAGGAGTTGTACGCCGCCGCGTACGACCAGTGGTCGGTGGCCACCGACCCCACCATCAAGGCAGACCTGCGCCTCAACATGTCCTACTTCGCTGTCGCGGCCGCCTTGCTCGACCCTGGGGCCTCCAAGCCGGTGGAACTCGAAGATCAGGTCACCGCCGAGGTTGCGCTCATCGATGCAGCCGCCGGCCCAGATGAATCCTCCATCCTTGGTTACACAGAGGACTTCAGCCAATACAAGCCTCGCGGCCACTACACGCGCAGCGAACGCCTGCAGCGCTACTTCAAGGCCATGATGTGGTACGGACACACCGCTTACTTCATCAACCCCTTCGGCTCGGACGTCACCGAAGAAGAGGCCGCCAGCCTGACCCGGCGCGCCGTGCTCATAGCCTCCTCGCTGAACGGCCCCGCCAAGGACGCGTGGTCGGCGGTCTACGAACCAACGAGCTTCATGGTCGGCCGCGCGGACGACCTCACTGTCGATTACATGCAGCAGGTCATCACCCAGGTGTTCGGCAGCGCCCAGCCTCAGCCTGACGACCTTGCCGACACCACTAAGATGACCGCCGTCCGCGAGGCCCTCAACGAACTCCCCGCCCCCAAGATCCAATCCGCGGTGCAGCCCGGCTCGGCCGACGAGACCTCCGACGAGACCTCCGCGAGCACCACCCGGGAGGACGACCAGCGCAGCTTCAGAGTCATGGGTCAGCGGTACATCCCCGACTCCTACGCCCTGCAACAAATGGTCTGGGACCACGTAGGCACCGCCGACAACAAGCGCGCCCTGCCCATGGGGTTGGACGTCATGGCCGCCTTGGGGTCCGCCGAAGCCTACCGTCTGCTCACCGAGACTTATGGGCAGCAGCAATACGCCAAGTGGGATGAGCAGCTGCGGGTCATCAAGCAGGAGTTCACCGAACGCGCCCCGGAGATATGGCCCGAGAACCTCTACACCGGTTGGCTGGAGTCTCTGCAGCAGGTCATGACCAAGCCTGACGAGAAGGCACCCGCCTTCATGAGGTCACGACCCTGGGCGCTCAAGAGCCTCAACGCCGCACTTGGCAGTTGGACCGAGCTCAGGCACGACACCATCTTGTACGCCAAGCAGTCTGTCGCCGCTGAGGGTGAGGGGGGCGAAGAGCCGGTATCGCCGGGATACGTGGAGCCCTACCCGGACTTCTACGACAGGATCGCCGAACTGGCGGGATCGCTTAAGCAGGGGCTCACCACCTACGAGTTGCTCGATGCCGACTCAGCCGACAAGCTCGACCGTATGGTCGCTCTGGCCACGGCGCTGGCGACCATCTCCCGCAAAGAACTGAACGGCAACGCCCTCTCCGAGGACGAGATCTCGCTGATCCAGACCTATGGCGGGGAGTTGGAGGGCCTGGAGGACTTCGGCACCGACGAGCAGGGCCTCACGCTTTCGCCCGCCCCTGAGAAGAGCCCGGTGGTCGCCGACGTCCACACCGACTACGTCACTTCTCCAGCCCAAGTGCTAGAAGAGGCGACCGGCTATCCGCTCTACCTGTACGTGGCCTTCGAGCTCGATGGGGTGCTCCAACTGTTCGTGGGAGCCTCGTACTCCTACTACGAGTTCACGGCACCAGTCAGCCAGCGACTCACAGACGAGGAGTGGATCCTGCGCCTAGACTCCGGCACCGCCCCACCGCGGCCCACCTGGACCGACGAGTGGATCTACGAGCACTTGGAGTAGCCGCAGGCCCGGCACACCATGCAGCCGCCCTCGTGCTCGATGGCGCCTCCGCAGTCCGGGCACGCGCCCTGCGCGGCTTTGATGGGCATCTCCAGCTGGCCCACCACCGCATGGGCACCGTTGCCGTTGGCAAGGCCGTACTTGTCGGCCAGAGCCTTACCTATGGCGTCCGGGCACGACAGGATCTGGTTGGGCCCGAAGCCGTGCGGCTCGTGACAACGGATGCCGCGTAGCTGCTTCACGATCTTCTCGGGTGGCACCCCGTAGCGGAACGCCAGCGAGATGAGCCTGCCGATGGCCTCGGTGGAAGCTGAGGCGCACCCACCGGCCTTACCCATATTGGCGAACACTTCGCGCGGACCGAACTCGTCTTCGTTCACGGTCACATACAGGCTGCCGCAACCGGTGGTCTTCTCGCGGGTCTCGCCCCGCAACACCGGGGTGCGGCCGACCCGCACCGGCATCATGCCATCCTCGTGCCCCTCAAGCGACAGCTGCCCCGAACCGTTGCCGTTTGCGCCCGTGCGCTTGACCTCACCTATGTTGAGAACCTGGTCTTGCCGGGAGCCATCGCGATAGATGGTCACCCCTTTGACCCCCAGTTCGTAGGCCAGACGATAGACCCGCTCTACATCCTCCGGCTCTGCGTCCTTGCAGAAGTTGACGGTCTTCGAGACGGCGTTGTCCACGTGGTCCTGATAGGCCGCCTGCATCTTTATGTGCCACTCGGGAGCGACGTCGTGGGCGGTGACAAACACGCGCTTCAGGTCTTCGGGCACGTCGAGCTCGTGCAGACCGCCTACTGCAGCGACTTGCTTCATCAGGTCTTCGGAGAAGAGCCCGCGTGCTTTGAGGACGCTCTCCAGCGCCGGATGTGCCTCGGGGAGCTCGGTGTTGTCCATGACGTTGCGTATCAACGCCAGGGCAAAGATGGGCTCCACGCCGCTGGAACAGCCGGCGATTATGGAGATGGTGCCGGTGGGGGCGATGGTGGTCAAGGTCGCGTTGCGCACCCGCCTGCCCTTGGCCTTCCAGGTGCTTTCTTCGTAGTTGGGAAATACGCCGCGGTCCTCGGCCAGCTGCTCGGAGGTCTTGATGGCCTCCTCGTGGATGAAACCCATCACCTGGTGGGCCAGCTGGATGGCCTCAGGAGAGTCGTAGCCTATGCCCAACTCCACCAGCATGTCGGCCCAACCCATCACGCCCAGGCCGATCTTGCGGTTGCCCTTGCTCATCTTGGCGATCTCGGGCAGCGGGTAGCGGTTCATATCGATGACGTTGTCCAAGAAGTGGACTGCCGTGTGGGTGACCCTGCCCAGACGCTCCCAATCGACGTCGCCGTCTTTGACCATGATGGCTAGGTTGATCGAGCCCAGGTTGCAGCTCTCGTAGGCCAGCAGAGGCTGCTCGCCACATGGGTTGGTGGACTCTATCTCGCCCAGCTTGGGGGTGGGGTTGTCGCGGTTGAGCCGGTCGAGAAAGACGATGCCCGGCTCGCCGTTCTTCCAGGCCAGACAGACTATGAGGTCGAAGATCTCGCGGGCGTTGAGGCGCCCGACTTCTTCTCTGTCGCGAGGATTACGGAGCGCGTAGTCGTCTCCGGTGAGCACCGCCTCCATGAACTCCTCGGTGACCCCCACCGAGATGTTGAAGTTGTTGAGAATGTGCTCGTCTTCTTTGGCGCGGATGAACTCGACTATGTCCGGATGGTCCACCCGCAGGATGCCCATGTTGGCCCCGCGTCTGGTGCCGCCCTGCTTGATGGTCTCGGTGGCCATGTCGAACACCCGCATGAACGAGACCGGCCCGCTGGCCACGCCCATGGTCGACTGGACCAGGTCGTTCTTGGGGCGCAGGCGGCTGAAGCTGAAACCGGTGCCGCCACCCGACTGATGCACCAAGGCGGCGTCTTTGATGGCGCCGAAGATGGACTCCATGCTGTCTTCGACGGGCAGCACGAAACAGGCGGAGAGTTGCTGCAACTCCCTGCCGGCGTTCATGAGAGTGGGGGTGTTGGGCAAGAACTCCAGCCCCGCCATGACGGCGAAGAACTCGGCGATGGTGGCATCGAGCTGTTGCTTGGGGTGGTAGAACCGATCGGCCTGAGCGATGTTCTCGGCCACCCGCGCGAACATGTCGGCGGCTGTTTCCAGGGGCGTACCGTCCGCGCTCCGCTTGAGATAGCGCTTCTCCAAGACCTTGACGGCGCTGGGGGAGAGCCTCCCCTCCAGTTCAGCCGACAGCGCCCGCAGCTCGGCGACGGTCATCTGATCCCCTCTTTCGCAAGTTGGTGCAATTCTTCTTTGAACTCCTCTACGCTCTCGAACTGGCGATAGACCGACGCAAAGCGGACGTATGCCACCAGATCGACCTGCTGCAGCCGCTCGAGAGCCATGTTACCCAGCCGCTCGGACGTGACTTCGTACGCCGACTCTTCGCGAAGTTCCCGCTCGATGTCGCACACGATCCCCTGAAGCCTGCTCCACCGGCACGTTCCGCTTGGTGCACGCCCGCGTAAGCCCGCGCAGCAGCTTCTCCGGATGAAACAGCTCGGTGCCTCCGCCGCGCTTGACCACAGTGATGGGGATCTCTTCGATCTTTTCATAGGTGGTGAAGCGCTGGCCGCAGTCGATGCATTCCCTCCTGCGACGAATGGCTTCTTTGCTGTCCGTCTCGCGAGAATCGACCACGCGGCTGTCTGGGGAGCTACAGAATGGACAGTTCAAAAGGATCCCTCATTCTCCCAGGCGATACCGCACAGTCGCTACGTCCAGCGCACACATCCTCAGGCCCCCGCTGACCGGCCGATTCGCGACACATACCATATATGGTGTGCTCTGTGATGCTAGCACCCCATATATCGTCTGTCAAAGTCTGTATTGGCGCTTTTTGCGGCAATCCCTTCGTGGGATAATCCAGACGTGAACGAGCTTATCTTCATCGTCGAGGACGACCCTTCGTTGCGCGAGGTCACCCGCCTGGGGCTGGAGGCTGACGGCTTTCGGGTGGGCACGGCCGAGGACGGACCCTCCGCCTTGCTGACTTTCCCGTCCCTCAAACCAGACCTGGTCCTCTTGGACATCATGTTGCCGGGGCTGGACGGCATCGCCGTCTGCCGCGAGTTGCGCAGGGTGTCGCTGGTACCCATAGTCATGCTCACCGCCCGCGCCTCGACCTCCGACGTGGTGGAGGGCCTGGAGGCCGGAGCGGACGACTATGTCACCAAGCCTTTCGAGTTCCCCGAACTTGTAGCACGCATAAGGTCGGCGCTCCGCCGAGCCTCCGCGGCCCCCCGTCCCGGCGAAGGCCCGGCATCGAACTCAGCCGCCGGTGGGCCCGATAGCGCCTCGGCGCAGACCGCCGCAACTCTGCACTTCGGCCCTCTCAGTGTCGACCCGGCCGCCTTCTCGGTGCGGCGAGGAAACCAGGAGATACCGCTCACTGTCACCGAGTTCCGCCTTGTCTACGAGCTGGCCAGACACCCCGGCCAAGTCCTCACACGCGACCAACTGCTGGAGTCGGTGTGGGGCTACACCTACCTGGGCGACAGTCGCCTGGTCGACGTGCACATCCAGCGTCTGCGGGCCAAGGTAGAAGAAGACCCGGCGCATCCGCTGCTCATACAGACGGTGCGCGGTGTCGGCTACCGTGCCGCCCGCGAGGTCTGCTGATATGCCAGGGGGCCGCTTCCGCCGCTCTCTGCTCGCCCGCATCGCCCTGACCTTCGCCATGGCGGTAGCTCTTACCGCGGTCGCCCTCTCGCTGGCGGCCTACTACGTCACCAAGCACACTCAAGACGGCAGCGCGCTGGACGAGGCGCTCGACCAGTCTCGGCAGAACCTCACAGTCGCCGACGCCATGCTCGCCGCGGAGCCCACCTCGGACGACTACGAGGCCCTTATGACTGCTTTCCGGATACGCGGCGACTTCGACACACTGCTCCAGACAGGCACAGAGACCTACCGCTCCGGCCTGGACGTGACGACCACCCCCGTCACCGCCGAACTCACCGCTGCCCTCGCCGCTGGCAGCATCCGCTACCAGATGGTCCGGGTGGATGGCGAGCCCACCATCGTGGTCGGATCGCAGTTGCGCGCTGGGGATCTCACGGTCTACTTCTTCTTCCCCCAAGGCGAGCGCCTGGCGGGACTGGCCGACCTACGCAACATACTCATAGTCGCCGGCGCGCTGCTGGCGGCGCTCGGAGCCGTGGGCGGCTATTTCTTAGCCCGCCGGCTGATGCGCCCAGTGCGAGAGGCCAGTCATGCGGCCACGCAGATGTCGCGAGGCGATCTGGGCATACGCCTGCCCGGCGGTTCAGACGAGTTCGGCTTGCTTGCCCACTCTTTCAATCAGATGGCGGCCAACCTGCAGACCAAAGTGCTCGACCTGGAGGCCGGCCAAGCCCGAGAGCGACGGTTCGTCGCCGACGTCACCCACGAGCTCCGAACCCCCATTGCCGCTCTGGTGGGAGAGGCCTCGCTGCTCAAGTCCAGGCTCGAGGCCGACCCGACCGCCTGCCCTCCGGAAGTGGAGCGACTGGTCGAACTTGTTACCCATGACATCGCCCGGCTGCGTCATCTGGTGGACGAGCTGCTGGAGGTCTGCCGCTTGGATGCTCAGGCCGCCGAGACCGTCGTCGAGCCGGTGGATCTCGACTCGTTCGTTCGGCGGCTTGGTCGACGCCCATGGCTGGTCTCAGACCGTTGCACCTGCCGCAGCCGACGGCACCCGTGTCTCCGGTCGCCCTTGCCGACAAACGCTTGCTGGAGCGAATCAGTCGTCAATCTTATCGAGAACGCTCTCGCCCACGGGGCGCCGCCTGTGCTGGCGGAGTCCCGCGTTCTCGAGGCCTCGCTCGCCGGGGCAAGGGGTGCTGCGTCGTTGGGTATCAGCGACAGTGGGCCTGGCATACCGCTCCACGATCTACCGCACATCTTCGACCGCTTCTACAAGGCCGACCCCAGTCGCGCCTCAGGCAAAGGGAGTGGGCTGGGACTGGCCATAGCTCGCGAGAACGCCCGACTGCTGGGCGGCGACCTCACAGCTGCCAACACTCGCAACGGTGGCGCGCGGTTCGTCCTGACCCTGCCACTTGCCGAAGTGTGACGAGATCGTTACCTGAACGCGGCAGGCCTGTTATCGGGTCGGTCGAACATGGAGCCATACACAGCAAAAGACTCCGGTCGGGGTCGCATCTGGGGAGGCGGTACATATGAAGTGCTCTAAGGTCGGCTTGTCCAAACGGTCCTGGCTTCTTGTGATGGTGGCCATGGTCATTGTCGCAATGAGCCTGATGTTGATCGCCTGTGAGGTGCCGGGCCTCGTCGGCGATGCCGGGACTCTGACCACCGGCGAGGCCACGGCCACTACCCTGGCCGGCGCGACCACCACCACTGCCGGCCAAGGCACGTCACCCACCACCACGGTCGCCGGCGACACAGTCGCCGTACGCGTCTACTTCTCCATGGCCAGCCCGGACCCGGCCACCCCGGACGTCGTCCCCCTGGGAGAGGCGGAGAAGATGTATGCGGCCACCCGATTGGTCCCCAAGACCCAGCAGGTAGGGGCTGCCGCCATGAAGGCGCTCCTGCAAGGTCCTACACCCCAGGAGAAGGCGGCCGGCATGGTGACCTGCATCCCTGAGGGCACCACCTTCCTGGGTCTCAGCATCAAGAACGGCGTCGCTACAGTCGACCTCTCGCAGGAATACGGCTCGGGCGGCGGATCGCTCAGCATGTTCACCCGACTAGCCCAGGTCGTCTTCACTCTGACTCAGTTCTCCAGCATCGACGCGGTGCGCTTCAAGCTCGATGGCAAGCTTATCGACACGCTCGGCGGAGAAGGCATCATCGTTGACCAACCGGTCGGCCGCGAAGACTACGAAGACATGTCGCCGGCTATCCTTGTCGAGACTCCGACCGTGGGAGCCACGGTCGGCAGCCCCATGCGCATCACCGGTACGGCCAACGTGTTCGAGGCTGTGTTCCAGGTGAACATAGTCAACTGGGACGGTCTGATAATCGCTGAGAAGACGGTGATGGCCTCCTCGGGTACGGGCACCCGCGGTACCTTCGACGTGACCATACCTTTCAGTGTCGACAAAGCCGGCCTGGGCGCTCTGATAGTCTACGCCGACTCCCCCAAGGACGGCTCTCAGATCAACGTGGTCGAGATCCCACTACAGCTCTCGAAGTAGAGGCCCCACACCGGACCCCTATCCGGTCCCCGCCGCCCCACCACGGTCAAGGCCGTGGTGGGGCGGCTCTCTCTATTTCGAGCGATTCCGCAGAGCCGTGCCGGCCGCCACAGCGCGCATGTGGCCCTGAAAGACCAGGGTGGCCTGAAGACGGTTGTTGACCCCCAGCTTGCGGAATATGTGGTTGGCGTGCGTCTTCACCGTCTTCTCCGATATGAAGAGGCGCGCACCGATCACCTTGTTGGGCATTCCCCCCGCGATGGCCTTCAGGATCTCGTGCTCCCGGTCTGTGAGTGTGCTCACGCGGGCAGAAACCCCCTGGCCACTCGGTAGCCCTTCTCCCGCTTCCGCCGGCGGCACGGACGGCGCCCTGAGCCTCTTGGGTGCGCCCAGACAACAGTCTGTCGGGTAGACATCGCCCGCGGCCAGAGCTTCGAGAGTACTCCGCCAACCGTGCGGGCAGCAGGGGGACTATCTTGTCGCGCAAGAACGGACCCACGCCGAACCTGTCGCACAGCGCGAAGATGGGTATGGCGACCCGCGCCTCCTGGGTGAAGAAGTGGATGTGGTCGTGCTCGTCGGCTATTCGAAGGGCTTCGCCTAGACAGCCGGCGGCATCGTGCTCCCGCCCCTCTTTGGCATGAAGCCAGCCCAGGTAGAACAGCGTCGGCACCAGCGAAGCTTTGAGGCCCCATTGGCGGCTGACGCGGACCGTCTCTTCCAGGACCTTTCGCGCCTCGGAGTCGCGTCCGAGCAGCACCAGGTCCATCCCTTGACCGCCTTGTGAGCGGGCGCGTTCTGAGACCGCCAGGTGGTTGGAGACCGCGATATCCAAAGCATCTCGGTGATGCTGCAGTGCACGTCCGGCATTGCGGTTGTAACGGCAGATGTCGCCCAGACAGCTGTCTTGTCCAATAGGCCCCTTCAGCGTCACCCGTCCTGACAGCAAGGCCTTGTGCCTCCCGGCACCTTGCCACCGCAGTCCGGTAGTCCCAGCGGCCCAACGCAAGGTCCGCCTCACCCACCAGCGCGGGGGCGTCCATGAAGGTCATGCGGTGTGTCGCGGCCAACCGCCGACACTCCGAGCCCAACTGCTCGGCCCCCTCGTAGTCGCCGGCAAGGCAGGCTAACAACGAGGCTCCGTGTAACGCCATCGCCCGAGTGGCCGCACCTGCGCCTGCCTCCGCTCTCGGCGGCTTTGTCTGCCCACTGTCTCGCCAACCGATAGTGGCCGAGAGAGTGAAACAGTCTGGCCCTACCCAAATGAACACGGCACAGCATCGAGGGACGGCGCTCCTCGGGCGCAAGCGCTAGAGCTCTCTCCCAGTTCTCGACGCCTTCGTCCCACCGACAAAGGCTTACAAGCACGTGACCCTCTGCCACCAGTACTTCGGCCCTCTCTTCCGCTGTCTGGGCGACTGCCCGGCAGCGCTGGAGCACAGCGAGACTCTCTTCCCATCTGGCCTGCGTGTACAGACAGAAAGCGGAACTGAGCAGCACCAGCAACAGGCCCTCCCTGTCACCGGCCTCAGAGAGAAGCCGGGCCGCCTTCTCGTACAAAGACGAAGCCTCCCTGTACTCCGTCCGCTGCTGAAGAGTCCGAGCTTGTCCCACCAACAGCCACGGTCCCTGCGCCGACCCGGCGCCGCTGTCGTGTGGCACCAAGCTGGACCATTCCTCGCGGGCGAAGCTCGCCGCGGCGTTAAGCGACGAGAGAGCCAGAGAGCGCAGAGACCGTGAGGCGTCATCCAGAAGTCCTGTGCGCATGTAGAGTCGGGCTGCGTGGTAGTGCTCGCCCGTCGTCTCCAGATGAGCGGCCGCACGCTCGACGAGTGATCTGCCCCCTTGGGTCTTCAGCAGTTCTCGCTCAGCAAAGGCCCTGGCTAAGGGGTGCACCGTGTAGCTGCGAAGGCCAAGTCGTGTCACCAGAAAGCCCTTGCCCACGAGTTCGTCCAAGACGCTCTCGACAACGGACGGCTCCTGAGCAAACACCGCGCAATCGCGGGCAAGGGTGACCCTGGGCATGAGACCGGCGGTCAGCATGACCTGAGCCGCCTCATCGCTGAGTCCCGCGAGTATGTCTCGCTCCATGTAGCTGCGAAGATCGCGGCCCTGGTTGATTACCGCGACCAAGTCTTTGCGCGATACCGGACCGCCGGCAGAAAGCAGCCGCTGACCCAACAGGACCAGGGCCGCCGGCCAGCCTTGCGTCAGCCGCCACAGGGCCCGCGCGTCATCGGTCTGAAGGTTGATGCCCCAGTTCTTGGCGGCCCAAGAGGCCACCTCGCTGGGCGTCAGCCGCAGGGAGCGCCCGTTCAACCTCACCATGCGGCCCCCCATCGCAAGACCGTCCAAACGGAGCGGCAACGGCCTGCGCGAGGAGAGTATGACAGTCCAGCCCGGCGGGAGTCCTCGCAGGAGCAGTTCGAGCGCCAACACCACCGACGGCGAATCTGCACTGTGGTGAAGATCGTCTATGACCAGCAGGGTCCTATCGCAGGACTGCTCGGCGACTATCCGCAAGAAGCGTTCGACTAGTTCGGCGAGCACTCCGTCCTCGCCTTCGGGGCCCAGCCAGTCGAGGGCAGGCTCGTTGGTGGCATCGGGTGGCTTTCCGCCGAGGCTGGCCACCAGGTAGGTGAGAAAGCGGACCGGGTCATGATCTCCCTCGTCCAGAGCGAGGTAGACTCGCCGCATCTCGGCCGAGGAGAGCAGTTCCATGATGAAGGCGGTCTTGCCACATCCTGGCCCGGCTACTAGGGTCAGCAGTCCGCCACCCCAGATGGGCTCCACTGCGGAGCGAAGACGCGCGCGGTCAAGCAAGAAGCCGGTGTGCGGCAGGCCCAAGCGAGCCGCGATCGCCCTTGCCTGGTGTTCAGTGACCTCCCGCGCGTTCGTCACCCCTCCTCCGATCGCGGGCCGGCATAGCCGAAGTGCTGAAGGCGCCCGGCAGCCCGCGGGTGCCATCGTATCAACAGGAGCCGAGCTGTCAACGATTTCCATGCCGTAGTTCCCAACTACTCGAGGTGATAGCCACGCTGGTGCCGGCACCACGCCGCGAGAGCACCGGCGCCTTTCTGGGCGCCGGGCCTCGCTCGCCGGCGAAACGCTACAGGTACTCGAGCCTTCTGGCGACTACCGACACCGCCTTGCGCTCCTCGCCTTCTTTCTCATAGACGTCCTGGCGCAATGAGCCCTCCACGGCGATACGCCGGCCCTTGCCCAAGTGATCGCCGGCCGCCTCGGCCTGCGAGTTCCACGCTTTGATGCGAAAGAAGTCTGCCTCTTCGGCGTTCCGGTCCACAGCCAAGATGAAGCTGCTGACCTTGGACCCCCCATTGACCTCTTTCACCTCCACGTCAGTGGCCAGACGTCCTATCAGATGCACGCTGTTCATAGCTCGTCCCTCCGTTGAGTCGTCGCTTTCTCCCTGTCGGGGAATGCAGGGTAGCGGCAGAGGGGGCTTGGTTGAATACAACCAAGGTTGGAAAAGCAGCGAACAGCTAAACCTGAGGGCACCGCTAGTCGATAAGGGTGGGATGAAGGACGAAACGGACAGCCCCATCGCCAAACTGGTCACCCCGAACGTCTTCTGTCGCTCGTGTGACTCGCCTCTAGTGCAGGCAGTCGACTGGCACCAGGAGGATGGCGCGTGTTGGACGGTGAGGCTGTGGTGCCCGGAGTGTGGGTTCACACAGGCGGCTACCCTTGATAGGCCACAGTTGCTCTATCTCTCCTTGGCCATCGAGGAAGGTTTTGTCTGGGTGTTGGAGGGACTCGGCGAACTTGACTCCTCCGCTGCGGGACCCGAGTGCCTGGACTTCGCCCACAGAGCGCAGACCGACAGGATACGCTCGGCCGGACGCTGACCTGCGCTATGCTTGGTGCGTCGAACGCCCGACCACCTAGCACGGAGGACCGCGATGGACATGGAGATATCCTTTCCCGGCAAGATGCGTGTGGACGCTAGCTACAGGGGCTTCGTGATCCAGACCGACCAGCCCGTCCACAGCGGCGGTGACGAAAGCGCGCCGGCCCCCTTCGACCTCTTTCTTGCCTCCCTGGGCACATGCGCGGGAGTCTACGTCCTCAGTTTTCTGCAGCAGCGCGGACTACCTACCGACGGAGCCGGGCTCGTGATGAGACACGAACGCGACCCCGAGACCAAGCTGGTTTCAAAGGTGTCCATGGAGATCAGGGTGCCCGAGGGCTTTCCGGAGAAGTATCGCGACGCCGTCATACGCGCTGCCGAGACCTGCGCGGTCAGACGGCACCTGGACAACCCTCCGGCCTTCGAGACCTTCGTTACTCTGGCCTAGACCTGCTGCACGTGCTACTTGCCGGCGGCAGCCTTGGCGTCGGCCTTCGCCTTCTCGAGCGCGGCTTCGAGGTGCGTCAGGTCCATGAGGAGCTTCACGCGGGCGGCCTCGTCCACCTTCCGGCCCCGGTGAGCGTCGAACGTGAGGTAGCCCAGCTTCTTGGCGAGACCGTCCATCTGCATCTCGGTCTGGAGTTCGCCGACCTTGGCCTTGCCTTTGTCGAGCGCCTTCTCAGCCTCGCTGCCGAACTTGCGCAGTCCCTTGGATATGGTTTCTTTGAAGCCCATGAGCGTATCCTCCCTGATAGAACGTCCGTCTGCCTCTAATCTAGCTGCACTGTCTCCGTACGCAAGGACCAGCGCCACCCGGTGATATTATTCACACGCCGCGCTGTCTCTAATCCTGTACCTGAGGAGATATACCCTGGATACCGTGGTTCCATTCAGAGCGTGGCGCTACTCCCCGCAGGCCGGCGAGCTCTCACAGTTGGTCGCACCGCCCTATGACGTCATAGACGCCGGCCTACAGGCGGCCCTCTATGAACGTAGCGACCACAATGTGGTGTGCGTAGACCTGGGGGTCACCGACGCGGCCGATGACGAAGCCCACAACCGTTACACCCGGGCGGCCACGCACCTTCGGGCTTGGAGAGAAGCGGGCGTTCTTGTCCGCGACCCTGCCCCGGCAGTCACGTTCGTCGAGGAGGTCTTCACCGGTCCCGACGGCGTAGCGGGCCAGCGGCACGGGCTGCTTGCGGTCATGCGCTTGACGGAGTTCGGCGACGGAGTGGTCTTTCCGCACGAACACACCCTCACCGGCCCCAAAGAGGACCGCTTCAGTCTGATGAGCGCCACCGGCATGAGCCTGAGTCCGGTCTTCTTGCTGTACGACTTGCCCGGAGACGAGCTTACCGAGGCGTGCAAGAGCACACTGGCCGCCGAGCAGCCTGCCTTCACCACTGTGGATGAGACGGGCAACACTACTCAGTCTGTGGCCCACTTCCGAACCCAGGCCTGCTGGCCCTGATCGCAGAGCGGATGAGGGGTGCCAGACTGCTTATCGCCGACGGCCATCACCGGTACGAGACCGCGCTTAGGTATCAGAAGACCCGGCGCTCTGAGACATCCGTAACGCCGGCCGACAACGCGGCCTTCGACTATTGCCTCGTCTACCTCGCCAATAGGTCTGACCCGGCTTTGACCATCTATCCCACCCACAGACTCCTGGGCGGATTGCCGGACGAGGTCGTCAAACAGCTCCCCGCGGCGCTGACCAGCACCTTTGCGGTAGAGCGGCTGGCCGAAGACCGGGCCACCATCGGAGCAGTTGCCGCCCAGCAGGCCGTGACCGAGTATCTGAAGAGCCATCCACGCGGAGCTTTCGGTATCTGGAGCCCCTTGTTCGACGCACCGTATGGGGTGTGCCTCACCGACCTTGCGGCGTCCCACGTGTCAAGCGACCACAGCGAGGCCTATCAGGAGCTCGACGTCGTCATCCTGCAGACGCTTGTATTGGAGCAGACTCTGGGTGTCTCTGCCTCAGATGTGGCCGCCGAGAAGCACATAGGCTACTTCAAAGACACGGCCGAAGCCTTCAGCAGATTGCAGGCGGGCGAGTTCCAGATCGGGTTCTTCATGAACCCCACGGGGTTGGATCAAGTGTGCGAAGTGGCCTTTGGCGGCGAGCGCATGCCGCAGAAGACCACGTTCTTCTACCCCAAGTTGCCGACTGGGCTGGTCTTTCACGACCTCGAGGGACAGCTCTAGAGCGCCCGCCGGCCTGGGGCCCTGGGGAATGCTGCTGCTCTTCTGCTAGGAGCCGGCCCCCACTTCAAAGGGCTCTATCGTCACCGCGTGGCCGTCGGGGCCTATCTCGACCACCGCGCCCTCCAGCCACACATCGTGATCCGCCACCTCGAAGCGCACGGGCATCTGGGTGAGCATGCGCTCCAGCACCAAGTCCTTCTTGACTCCGATCACCGAATCGCGGGGGCCGCACATGCCCGCGTCGGTCATGTAGGCCGTCCCTCCGGGCAGCACCCGCGCGTCCGCGGTACGCACGTGGGTGTGCGTGCCTATGACCGCGCTCACGCGCCCGTCCAGATACCAGCCCATGGCCACCTTCTCGCTCGTCGCCTCCGCGTGTAGGTCGACGAGGACGCTGCACACGCCATGCAACTCCTCCAACGCCGTGTCGACGACTTCAAAGGGCGACCGAGCCGGATTCAGATACAAATGGCCGCTGAGATTCACCACGCCCAATCGCCCACCTGGTGTGTCGACCACCGTCACCCCACGTCCGGGACTGGAGGGGAGGAAGTTGTAAGGGCGAACGATTCTGGCCTGGTCGTCGAGATAGCGATAGAGCTCGCGCTGCCGCCAGACGTGATTGCCGGTGGTTATCACATCGACCCCGGCGGCCAGCAGGGCGTCGGCGTGACCCGGTCTGATGCCCTTGCCGTCGGTCACGTTCTCGCCGTTGGCGACCACCGCGTCGGCGGCAAAGCGCTTGCGCAGCTCGGGGAGTCGCTTTATCAGCAAGTCCCTACCGGGCTTGCCCACCACATCGGCAAAGAATATGACTATCACTCCGTCGGTCCCTCCCACAGGTTCACTTGAACGGTGTGAAGTGTACCTCACCTGCCTCGCCCGCCTCCAAGGCCCAACCTAGGTCGCAGGGTGTCCCGTTGGCGGACCGGTCTAGTCTCGACCCTCCTTTCAAAACGACACAAGGAGGAGGCTATGGTCAAGATCTATCCATCTCGGCGCCTGTGGGGAGCGAGGGCTACTCGGCCGAGGTTTTGCGTCGCGGCCTGCTTGGCGGTAGTAGCTTTGACGCTTGCCGGCGGCGCGGTATGTGCCAAAGCGCTTGCCGAGGAGCAGCCCGCCATGGTGCGCAGCACGGGCACCGTCTTGGTGACCCTACCCTGGGGTGCGGGCGCTGGCCAGGTCGGACTGGCCAAGGCCGATGAGGGTCTTACTCGCGGCCCGGAGGCCCTCGCCATCGCCCCCGATGGACGCGTCGCCGTGCTCGACTCGGTGAACAGACGTGTTGTGCTACTCGACCCTGTGGGCAAATACCTCGGCAAGATAAGTCTCAAGCTAGCGCAGCCGCGCTTTCTCGCCGTCGACGATGAGTGTCTCTACGTGCTGGACCCAGATACCGCGCGCATGCTCAGCACCTACTCGTGGTCTGGCAAGCTCATCGAGATGGTCGAGCTGCCCACCTTCGAAGACGTTGTCACGGGGCTGTTCGCCACCTCGGCTGGGGCGTTCGTCGAGGTCGCTCACCGCGCTTCGTACGCGCTCGGTACTCCCGGTCGCGGAGTCTCTGTCTCGGCGGCTTCTGCAGCCGGACAGGCCGCCCGGCGTGAGCTGGCCGGCCGCCCTGTGGGTGGGGACGTCGGCCATGTCGCCTCGGTCACCTTCAAACCGCAGGACGGGGCACGCATCAAGAGACAGACGGTCGACGAGTCCGGCCAGCAGACCGCTGCTCCTGAAGAGCTTCAGCCCAACTTGGCCCTCGGCCGGTCTATCGACCACCTGCTTTCGGTCGACGATGACGGCCACGGGGGCCTCTTGGTCGGTGCCCGGTTGGCGCAGCCTGAGGGCAAGGGCGCAGGCAGTCGTTCTATCGCCATCACCAAGGTCGGCACAGGGCAGATAGGGTCCTCTGTTGACGGCGCGCCGCGGGTGCAGGTGCCCGAGGGCTTCGTTCTCTTGCTCGCCGAGTCGTCGTTTGCCTACCTTGGCCAGCCGTATGTTGTAGCTCCTGATGGGAGGATCTTCCAGGCAACCGGAACCGACCAGGGGTACACCATACTCGTCCACGTCTTTGGTGAGGTCCAGCCATGAAGAGACATAGCCTGACCGTACGGGCACTCGTTTTCACAGCGGCATCATTCGCTCTCGTCCTGGGACCGGCCTCGGCTGTGGCCAGCGCGACCTCGCCTGCCATGACAAGGGGCGAGATAATCGCCCGGGCCGAGTCGGCCCTAGGTCTCAGCTACGTCTGGGGCAAAGAGAGCTGGATGCCCAACGCCGGCACCGGCTCCGGTACCGACTGCTCCGGACTGGTGCTCAAGTGTTGGGAGGTGCCTCAGACTCTTCTCTACGTCGAAGAGAACGGCAGCAACTGCACAATATCCCCGCGCTACAACTCGTACGACTTCTACAATTGCCGCGGCGCGTGGTACGCGCTTGGCAGCCGGGCCGAGCTCAAGCAGGGGGACATCCTGGTCAAGAACGACGGCTCGTCCGGCCACGTTGTGCTCTATGCCTCCGGCGACGGCTGGAACTACCCAGTGATCTACGAGGCGCCGGGTACCGGGCTGACCATCCGCAGGGTCAGCCGCTACCTGGGGAGCGAGTATCTACCTCGTAGGCGCAGCAACCTGGTGGAGACTGCCGACATCAGTCTTGGACAACCCCACGGCCAAGACCGTGGGTGGCTCTGACACTTGGAGCAACTGGACCAGGTCTACCGGCGTCGCCGGCTACTACGGACACAACTACCAGGTACGCGCCGGCAGCACGGCCGACGGCTGGGCGCGTTGGACGCCACGCATCCCCGCGACTGGGTACTACGACGTCTACATGCGATGGACCAGCGCGGCCGACCGCACCCCCTCTGCGAAGGTGACCACCCGAGGCGCCCTCGGCAGCTACACCAGTTACGTAGACCAGCGCACGGGCGGTGGCCAATGGCATTGGCTGGGCCGTTACTACTTCAACGCCGGCTACTCCATCACCGCGGGCAGCGTGACCATCTCAGCATTGGACACCACCGGATACGTGGTCGCCGATGCAGTGAAGTTCTCGCCGGCCCCCTAGAAAGGACTGTGTCGCGAGAGCGCTCAGTTGTGGCCAGAGACAGAACGGGCCCGCCGAAAGGCGGGCCCGTTCTGGGTCTATCTGTCTGCGAGGCGCTGGATCAATGAGTGGTGACCAGGATATCTGCCGCGTCCACACTTATCGCAGTGCCGCTGGCCGCTCCATTCTTGGTGCCCGTCCACTTGATCACCAGCGTGTGCGGAGCCGTCGTCCAGAAGCCCGGTCTTGTAGACGGTCTTCTTCCAGCCGATGCTGCCACTGTAGAGATCTATCGTCTGGGGGGCCCCACCGTCGAGTGTCACCTCGGCCTTGCCGTACCAGGGAGCGGTCCTCGCCAGCCAAGACAGATAGGTGCCATCGAAGGTGATCGTCACCAACGAGCCCGCCGCGCTGGATGAGGCGAAGCTGCCTCCCGAGGCCGACCAGGTCCAACCCCTGCTCCAGACACCTTCGTATTTGAAGCTGGTGAGTGTCTCTTGCTGGACACGCGTGAGCGCAGGCCCCTGCAGCAGATCGCCTGTTATGCGCACGGCATCGAGGTCTACCTCACAGCCTCCGGACGCTCCATTCTTCTCGCCCGTGCACTTTATGGTCAGCGTGTGCGGGCCGTCGCTAAGACCTTCTCGGCTGTAGACCGACTGTTTGTATGCTTCCGTGCCGCTGTAGAGATCCACGGTCTCGGTATCTGACCCGTCAAGGGTGACGAGCGCCTGGCCGAACGCGGGGCCGGTCTTGGCCAGCAGTTCGACCGCGGTACCGGTGAAGCTCACCACGACTCCGGCTCCCGGCCGTGCTGGTGTGATACAGGTTGCCGCCAGAGGCCTTGTCCGTGGTGAGCGTGCTCCACGACCCCAGATAGACGATGCGGCTGTCGTTCTGGTCGTAGACCCAGGTCAGCGGGGCGGGATCGGAGCTCGAGCACCAACTCCCCGATAACGTCAAAGCGGTCGACGTTGACGCGTGAGTCATAGGCAGCCTTGTTCTTCTGTCCCGTCCAGTAGATGGTCAGGGTGTGTCTGCTTGTCCTCCAACAGACCAGTGGAGTAGACCTTCTGCTTGTACTTGTCGTAGGAGCTAGTACAGGTCCACAGCGACCGGTGTCGCCACCGTCCAGGCTGACGGCCGCCTTGCCGTATCCCGGACCCTTCTTCGCCAGCCAGGCCAGGTAGGTGCCGTCGAAGGTGACTGTCACGGCCACGCCCGCGCCCTTCGCGTAGCGGAAGCTGCTGTTGGAGGCCGCCCAAGTCCAACTGTAGGTCCAACTGCCGGAGTACTTGAGCAGCGCGTTTTCCTGCTCGTTGCGGGTCGGGCATCGGGGCCTGCACCAGTCTTCCTGGGCACTCCGGACGTGCCTTCGGTCTTGAAGGCGTCGATGACTCACTGTGCTGCCACCGATCGTTCCTTCGGTCCGCTCGGCCCACCTGATCGCTCAGGGTGTGCGTGGTGGTCGTCCAGGTCGCAGATATCTCATAGATCAAGGCCTTGGCGACGACCGTCGGCTTCGTAAAGGTCGACCTGTTCTTCAGGGCCGCCATCCAGGCCGATCAGGGCCACGCCTTGATCCGGACCCTTCTTGCCGATGACCTGAATGCCGGTGCCCTCAAACTCACACAGCCGCCCGCACCCTGCGACACCGCATATACCAGACTGCCGCCAGAGGCCGCAGCCGCGTGCTGCATAGGACCAGCTGCCTGCGTAGGTGAGTCCGCGAATCGCTCTGCTGGTAGAGACCCCGGCCTCATGGGCCGTGTGGGTCGACGTAACCCACCGAAGTCGATTGTCCAGTACCAGCCATACTCTGAGCCACTCACGTAGACCTGACCAATACCGACCACCTTGTAGTCACTGTAGAGAAGCAGCTCGTTATGGCCAGGTGAGTCCTTGAAGCCTTGAAGGACCGAGGCCCCGGCTGGTGTACCCCGCAGCAATGTTCTCACCCTTGCACGTGCCGTATTCGTAGCCCGAGACGGTCATGCGGTCCCATGGCCAAGCCCCAGTCCAGAAATAGTCCGTCCGCGTGCCCGACAACTTCACGTTGTTCTCGTACCCAGTGCGATGGTCAAAGTACTTGTACTTGCCCAGGTCAGAGCTGTGCCGCTGGGCAGCCAAGCTCAGCTTGTCGGAGAGCAGCAGAGGTCCGTTGTCCTTGGCCTGGCGATATTCGTTGAGTTGCGCGAAGAAGATCAGTTCCTCAGCACTGTAAGTGACTGTCTCGGCGGCTCGTGCGGGCGAGGCCCCGAGCCCCGTGACGGAGAAGACTGCGAGCGCCAAGAACGCAAGGATGATTGCGAGTGCGATGCCCCCCCGGCGACTTATGCCCATCACCTGCGAATGGTGGGTGGTCGACACGGTACCTCCTTACTACATGCGTCCGAAGAACATTCCCCGGACGATACTGCCTTACTCGTTACTCGTTATCGGCAGGAGTCGCGCGAGACTAGAGTCGACCCCGGGAGGCAGAACATAGCACGGACACGCGCCGAGCCCGCCACCTGTGGGTCCAGCGCGTGGCCGCCGAGACTGTCGAGACGCTCAGGGGACAAGGGTCCCTATCACATCGACCGCATCCACGTCGATTACGTAGCTCGTCGAGGACGCGTTCTTGGTGCCCAGCCATGTTATCACTACGGTATGCACGCCCGGCGGCAGTAAGACTGTGCTGAACACGGGCATCTGGTCGGCCGTGATCCATTTGTACAGGTCGATGGTCGTGGCAGGTCCGCCGTCGACTGTGACCGTCGCCTTGCCATACGAAGGACCCTTTCTGGCTACCCAGGAGAAGTACGTCCCATCGAACCTGATCGTCGCCGAGCCGGCTGCATTGCGGTAGTAGAAGCTGCCTCCGCTGGCAGTAGCCGCCCACCGTGTGGACCAGGTGTTCAAATACTGGATCAGGGAGTTGCTGTTCTGATAGCGCTGCGGCATCTCCGGCGGTGCCGGAGCGGCGTTGACGGTGCCCATGATATCGAAGGCATCGACGCTCACCTTGGATGACGACGCTGCGTAGGCCTTGGCACCAGCCCACGAGACGCACAGAGTGTGCACGCCCGGCGCCAGGACGCCGGAGGACCATACGATCCTTTGCGCTTGCGTGCTCGCACTGTAAAGATCTACCGCTATGGGTAAACCGCCGTCCAACCTCAGCCAAGCCGTCCCGTGATCGCTCGCTCTTCTCGAGACCCAGGATATGTGGGTACCGTCGAATTCCACGGTCACAGAGCCCGCGGAGTTGAGGCTGTAGAGGTTGCCCCCAGAGGCACTGGGCGTGACCAAGTTGCTCCAACTGCCGACGTAGGTGAGCGCCGAGTCGCCCTGCTCGACCCTGGTGGCATTCGGAGCATCGGTCAGCTCATCGAAGACATCGAAGGCATCTAGTGAGATCCAGTAGCCGAGGGCAGCAGCGTGCTTGGTCCCATCGGGCTGAATGAGCAGAGTGTGATCCCCTGGAGGCAGCGGTCCTGTATTGAAGACTTCTGTCTGATAGACGGTACCGGGGCTGTAGAAGTCAACGTACTGGGTCGGACCTGCGTCGACGGTGACCCTGGCCTTTCCGTAATACTTGCTGGTGGTGCCGATCCAAGCCAACTCTGTGCCGTTGAAGGTCACGATGGCCTGGGCCGCGGTCGAGTCTGAATACCAGTAAGAACCCCCAGAGGCTAAGGACGCAGTGGTGCTGCCCCAGGAGCCCAGATAGGTGATATAGGAATGGCTCTCCTGGTAGCGAGTCGGTATCGGCGGTGGCGGAGGCGCGAGAGTGACGGTCCCGATTATGTCGAACGCGTCGACGCCTATCTGATAGTAGCTCGCGGCGCCATTCTTGGTGCCGGTCCATTCGATAACCAGCGTGTGGGGTACATCAGGAAGGAAGCCCGTGGTGTAGATGGTCTTCTTGTATGCATCGCCGGGGGTGTAAAGGTCGACCATTATCGGCGCGCCACCGTCCAAGGTCACCCGTGCCTTGCCATAGTACGAGGCGGTCTTGCCTATCCACGCCAGGTAGGTCCCGGTGAACGTCGACCGTCACCGACCCGGTGGCGTTGAGCGTAGTCTGCTCACCGCCCGAAGCCTGCGCGGTGACGGAGGTGCCCCAAGGACCACCGTACGAGAAGTCGGCGTAGTCCTCTTCATAGCGCGGCGGCTTCTCGGGACTCAGCGTGAGAATCCCCATGAGGTCGAAGGCATCCGCACCAATGGTGTAGCCCGTAGACGCCGCGTTCTTGGTTCCGGCCCACTTGATGACCAGAGTGTGGCCACCAGGAGCGAGATTGCCGGTGGTGTAGAGGGTCTGCTGGTACAGGACTGTCGGACTATAGTAGTCGACGGTCACCGGGGTCCCGCCGTCGAGGGTGAGGGTGGCCTTGCCGTAGTACGGAGCCGTCTTGGAGACAAGCGCCAGATATGTACCCTCGAAGCTGACCGAAGCCGTGGCGGTGGAATTCGCCGATACTATGCTCCCGCCGAAGGCCGATGCGGCCGAACCATTCGACCAGTAACCAAGGTAGGCGATATCAGAGCTCGTACTGTCCGTTCGTGTCAGGCTTCCGTCGACCAACACGCTGAACAGGGTGGACTTCAGGGCGAGCGCCGCTCTGAAGGAGCGCCCCGGACAGAGTATCCACACCCAGGGTGCCTGTGACCCGCACGGCCTTCACGTGGCTATCAGCATCGATGGTGTCTCTGGCCATAACCTCGACCTGGGTGATGGTGCCCACGTTGTCTATGTAGCCCCCGCCGATGAGTTTGGTGCCCAGTTCGGCCGGCGTGATGTTGACCGTCCACTCATATCCCGGAGAAATGCCGGACACAAGGCCGGTCGGCGGGGCGACCCGACTCCAAGGGTCGGGCTGGGAGACGATGTAGAAGGGCGGAGAGTCGTTCCACGCAGTCGCCGTTGTGTATCCGCCCGAATGGGCTGAGAAGTAGGTCTTGTAGAGAACCCCACCGTACTTGAGTATCTCTCCGTTGGTGTCGCCTGCGGCCGCGGCGGCGCCGGGGTTAGTGACTTCGTAAGCGTAGCCCTTGTAACAGATGTCCCTGGTGTCGTCGTTCACATAGCCCGGCAGCGTCGAACTCAGCATAGGCATAGGTGCGAGCAGCGACGGCCTGAGCCCTCACCGCGTCGATCGCATACAACGTCGGGTACGAGGCATTGGCCCATTCCGGCTTGATCTCGGCCACGCCGCGGGTGTAGTTGTCAAGGTCGACGAGGTTATGCAGGTAGAGCTCGCCCTCGCTCATGGGCTTGACGATCATGGTGTCCCGATACTCTCGATAGGTGGTCGCTGTCGCGATGCTGCTGACCTGCATGGAGACAGCGACGCGACCCGTAGGTCCGGTCGGAACCACAGATATCTGATCATGCGCTCCTCGGCCGGCCACCCAGACATGACCCTCACCGGCGACCACCGAATAGAGGACTTCCACGACCGTACCCACCGTGAGGGGTACGATCTCGTCCGGGGAACCTGAGTCTTGCAGCAACAAGGTCGCGGCGGTGCCTACCGGCTTAAGATAGACCCTGTAGTAGTGGTCTTCGTAGGTAGTCGACGTCGGGTCCTTGGAGATGCGCACCTCGATGGTCGTTCCGCCTGGTGCGGTGGTCAGTGTAGAGCCAGGGTAATAGAAGGCCAGTATGTTGCTATAGGGCTGGCCGTCTCTCGCTGCCTGCCAAGCTCCCCACTGGCTCATGCCTACCCCATGGCCATATCCGCGGCCTTGGATGACGAAGTCTCCGGTGGCGGCCGACACTGGAGCAGTGAAGAGCACGCTCGCGGTGACCGCCACGGCGGCGGCAAGAGCCATGACCGCAAGGCGCGGATGACGCAGGAGCCTTGCGCTGGCGCTGGGGCGACGGTTTTTGACGAGGGCGGTGTGTAGGTTCAACTTGTTTGCCTCCGATATCCGTGGCACTCAGCCATAAGAATGCTGTGGGGGTATCCGGGCGCGGATGTTCTACGCTGGTAGGGGCAGCAGTATACACCCGGCCACGACGACTCAAGGATCATGTCTAACCACTACGCCGCTGCGGGTCTCTTTCCTTCAACGCGGTGCCCCCGGAAGCGGCCTGAACAGCCGCGATCGTATGCTGCAGCCACTTTTCGATGGAGTACTGTTCTCTAGCCCACATTCTTCCAGACTCACCCAGCCTGGCTGCAAGTTCCCGATCCTCGACCAGGGGGAGCGATCGCCTCCGCCAATTCCTGCGGGCTGATGTCTTCTGCGATGACCCCGGTCACTCCGTGGTCTACCTGTTCGGGCAGGCCGCCGCGAGGTGTCACTACCACGGGCCTACCGTGAAGTTGGGCCTCGGCCACCGCAAACGAGCACCCTTCGCTCTTTGAGGGCTGCACGTAGATATGCACCTGCTCAAGCGCTTCTGCCATGCCCTTTGACTCCCCCGGCAGAGCGACGCGCCCGCTCAGACCCAGTTCGCGCACCAGCGCCTCCAGGCGGGGTCTTTCGTCGCCGTCGCCCCAGATGGTGAGCCTCACCCCTTCGGGTAGGAGCGCCAGTGCCCTAATAAGAGAGTCGAAGTTCTTGACCGGGTGCAGCCGGCCCACCGAGGCAAGCCTGACCTCGTCGCCCGCTCCCCGCACCGGTTGACACTTTCGGCCGGCTTGCCGGTCGGCTTCTAGGTCGGAGCCCGCAACCTCTACCCCGTTGTATATGACCTGTACTCGATTGGAGTCCACCCCGGAGGCTATGAGTCCGTCTGCAAGAGACCGTGAAACGGTTATGTAGCTCTTGGTAACAGGTCGCAGCAGGCGGTCGGACCAGCCATACACCAGCCGGATCACCGGCCGAGCGTAGTCCAGCTTCATCTGACTGTGCACGACCACCAGGCTCGGGACCCCCGCCAGGAGCGCCGCCAAGCGCGCGTAGGCGTTGGCCACCGTGCCTTGAGACACGACCAGTGCGACAGCTTCGCTCTTCAGAAGACGCCTCAGGTCGAGCAGGGTGCGCAACCTCACCCGTCTGCCGCTCAGCACCGCCGGCCCCGGGCCACCCCGGTCAAGAGCCTTCACCACCCTGGTGAGCTCCCACTCTCCCAGACTGACGAGAAGCAGCTCTATCTTCTCGCGGTCGTACAGCCTGAAGAGATTGGCAAGGTAGGTCTCGATGCCGCCCCAGTTGCGTCCTCCGCTGTAGACAACGGCGGCCTTGTTCACGAAGGCTCCTTGGCGGGCAGAGGCACGGCTCCGTTGGCCAGCTTCCAGCGCACGGTGCGGTAGACGAACACGGGGACGGCGTGCCAGATGCGCCGCGCCCGCGACGACGACCCCGACTGGTTGGGATTCATGAACATGCGCCACAGCCATTCGAGGCCCAGGCTCTGCAACCACTGCGGGGCTCTGCGAAAGTCTCCCGCGATGAAGTCCAAGGAGCCACCTTCTCCCACTGCCACTTTTACGTTCTTGAGCCGGGACAGGTTTTCCCTTATCCAATACTCTTGCTTCGGACAGCCCAATGCGACGATGAGAAGGGAGGCCCCCGACTCATCTATCTCCTTCAGAAGCGATCCTTGGTCTTCTGAGTAACCGTCGCGCCCGCCTGCGATAGCCAGGCCGGGCATTCTCGCTGCTATCTCCCCCCTAGCCTTGGTGTTGACCTCGGCACGCGCACCTAGGAAGTACACCGAGGCTCCGACCTGTTCGGCGGCCTGGAGCATGACGAACAGCGCCTCCACACCCGGGATGCGCTCGGGCAGCGGTCGGCGGCAGAACGACGGGCGAAGCAGAAGACTGGAGAGGGAATACGTGGCCTGCCATATGATCTGGAGCACACCAAGCCCGGGGACTCTCATGGTGGGCAGCGTGAGAAACCGCGCCGCCCAGAGCACACCCGCACCGTCGGCGATGTTGAGCCGTGTGGACTGCAGATACGACCGGAACTCCTTCTCGGACAGTGAGCGGAGCAGAAACTCCGCGTTCACCTTCGCGACAGTAGCCTTCTCCTGGCCACGGAGCAGCTCGACGGCTTCTCGGCGAAAAGCGTCCCGCGTCAATACGGCGATGTCCACCGAGAGCACGCTTACCTTGTCCATCAGCGTGCCACCCCGCGGGCTATGAGGCCTGCGATAGCCCCTGCACCCACCCCGTTATCGATGTTCACAGTCGCTACGCCGGGTGAGCAGGTCTGGAGCATGGAGTAGAGTGCCGCGATGCCGTTCCCACCAAGGCCGTAGCCTGTCGAGGTGGGCACTCCTATGACAGGGATGTCCACCAGCCCCGCCACCACAGAGGGGAGAGCCCCCTCCATGCCGGCCACCACCACCAGCACCTCGGCCCCACTCCGCACGATACGGCCGAGGGGTTCGGCCAGGCGATGCAGCCCGGCGACTCCGACGTCGTACCCGCGCTCGACCTGGCACCCCATGTATGTAGCCACGAGCGCCGCCTCTTCGGCCACCGGGATATCAGAAGTGCCGGCGGTAAGGAGTCCGACGCAGCCGCGCGTTGGGGGGGGTGCGTAGGCTGGGGTGCGTGCGGCCAGCACTTCGGCATCGCTTTGATATTCAAAGACGAGCCCCTCTACGGCCTCTGACCCTTGGGTGAGTGATTGGCGCAATAGCTCGGCACGATCCGGGCTCAGCCGGGAGACGAGGGCAAATCCCCTCGCCCGCAGAAGCTGACGGACGATGGCTTCCAGAGCTTCCGCGGTCTTGCGCGGGGCGTACACCACTTCGGGCACGCCTTTGCGGCGGTCGCGGTTGACGTCGAGGCGCGCGAAGTCGCCCAGGTTATCGATCTGCAGCAGGCGAAGTCTCTGCAGAGCCTGCTCGATGCCTATCTCACCCGTCAGCAGCGACTCCAGAGTCTCGCGCGTGTCGGTGCCGCCTACATCGTCGCTCTTCATAGGCAGTAGACCCTCCTGGCGTTCTGAACCCGGACTTTGTCTCGGTCCGGCTCGGATAGTCTTTCGATGCCCTCAGAGCACCTGGTCGGAGAGAGCAGCGGGTAGTCGCTGCCAAAGAGTACCTTGTCAGCGCCCGCTGCCGTCACGGCCACCTCGTACATACCCGGCCCATACAGATACGGCAGGGCAGCTGCGTCATAGAACACGTCCGCCAGGATGGCCCGCACCTCAGGCATCTGCTCGTAGACGAACGCCCCGCCTCCCAGATGTGAGAGCACGATTCTCAGCCCTGGAAAGGCTTGCGCCAAGGCTATCGACTCTTGGGGCGTGAAACGCCCTTTGCCTGGGTACTCATGGCCGACTGGTTCACTGGCGTGGACCAGCAGCGGGAGTCCGCGCTCGCGCAGACAAACCGCAAGGGCGGCCAGGTCCGCCAACTCCTCCACTCCTGCCGACACAGGCGCCAGTTCTCCGCAACCCCGCATACCGGAGTCCAGGCATCGCTCGAGTTCCGCGACGGCCTCCGGTGACCCCGCCGGCACGCACGCCAGCCCTGCCAAACGGTCCGGATGCGCGCGCACTGCCTCGATCACATAGTCGTTGGCCTCGCGACAGAGCCCGAGGTCTTTGAAGGCGAAGCCGAAGACGATCGAAAGCCCTACGCCGCACTCCTCCATCTGGGTGAGCACCTCGTCAGCGGTGGCCATGCGCGCTTTGGGTGAGGTGTAGAGGGCGTCGAAGCGGGGGTCGCCGCCCAGGCAGGCCTCGCGCCGGCGGATGATCTCGGGTGGAAAAACGTGCACGTGTGCATCCACCAGGCCTCCGGCCGCGCGGCCGCAGCTCTCGCCCTCGTCAGGCGACAGCGGTGAAAAGGATGGTCTCCACCAAGTCTTCATAGGAGATACCGGCTGCGTTGGCTTGGGCAGGCAGGTCGGAGGTGTCGGTCATGCCCGGCAGGGTGTTCACCTCGATAAACCACGGCTGGCCGTCGCCGTCGATCATGATGTCCACCCGCGCATAACCGCGGCAGCCAAGCGCTACGAAAGCCGCAGCCGCCAGACGCTCGGTGGCCTCGTAGACAGGTGCCGGCAGCCGCGCGGGCAGTACGAACTCGGTTAGGCCCTCAGTGTACTTGGCTTGGTAGTCGTAGAAGTCGTTCTTGGGCACCAATTCGAGTATGGGCAGGCTCTCTGTCACCCCGTTCTTCTGCAGCACGCCCACCGTCACCTCACGGCCCGAAACGAAACGCTCGGCGAAGATGGTCCCGTATTCGGTCCGCGACTGGTCCAGCGAAGACTGCAGTGAGACGGCGTCACCGCACTTGGCAACCCCCAGGCTCGACCCCTCTTCTATGGGTTTGAGCATGACTGGCAGCCCTAGCTCGGACGCTATCCGTTCTGCCGCCTCCGCCGATGGTTCCAGCGGTCCCACCTCGCAGTAGGCCGGCGTCGATAGCCCACTCCCTATGACTACCTTCTTGGCGGCCACCTTGTTCATCCCCAGTGCGGAGGCGAGAACCCCCGAGCCCGTATACGGTATGCCCATGATCTCGAGCAGTCCTTGGACTGTCCCGTCTTCGCCGTAACGGCCATGCAGCGCGAGAAAGGCCACTTCGATCTGCTCTTCATCCAGACGCTGGGCCACGTCGCGGACGGCGTCGATTGAGACAGCGTCGTACCCCTTGCTGAGCAGCGCCCGAAGACAGTTAGCGCCTGAGCGCAGAGAAACTTCGCGCTCGCCCGAGAGCCCGCCCATGAGAACACCGATCTTCTTGTTCTTCAGCCCCTGGAGGTCCATTTGGGGAACTGTATCACAGGGCTCGCTGGGGCCCGCCCTATCCGGCTACAGCGCGCTTCTTCTCCGGCTCGGGCACCGGGACGCGGGCTCGGCCCACGCGGCGGAAGGCCGCTGAGCTCAGAGCCCCACTTTCGGCGGCGTACATGAGGTCGTCGGCCGTGGTCCCGTCGGCGGGCGCGGAGGCCCACCCGACCACGCACTCGAGCGGGCGCCCGGTCATCTCTTGCTCGCACGCTTTGCCCGCCAAGGCCATCGCCAAACTCTCGACATCGTAGGGGTCGATGTGATTGGCGTGGCAGCGACCCGAATACTTGCTGTACTCTCGCGCCGAGTCGGTAGCGAAGACGAATGCCATTCGCCCACCACGCAAGAAGAACAGCTGGGCGTCCGGCCCCAGCAGGCGCAGACCTCGCCGGCCCACGTCCTTGAGAGCGCCCTTGGTGGCGTCGTGCCCGCATTCCGCGATCATGGCCTCATGCCCCGCGATCCTCAAGAGCACCACACCAAAGCGAGTCCTCTCTGCTTCCAGCACCCGCAGGCGCACTCTAAGTGCTCGCTCCAACGGAGCCTCGGTGCCGTTCGCCTTCCATCGTTCGGTCCTGGAGGCGCCATGCGGCGACGATGTTGCCCCATGCCTAGATTGGGCTCCGACACCTCTTCGTTGCGAGGTGTGAGACCTCGCCTGGGCAGCGCGCACTGAGGCGCCTGTGCCCGCGAGCCAGAGCACGACCAAGACTACCCTCATGGCTAGGCCGATGCTCCATACCATCATGGGCACGAGCATCATGGCGTCGGTCACGCAAAGTAGATAGCCGAGTTGCTTGTCGCGCAGAGCTCCGCGGGTGATGCGGACGGTCCCAAGTGAGTAGAGCACCATAACCAAGAGGTATATGCCCCAGACAATTCCTGACCTTGCGGCCGCCAGCGGGGGACAAACCAGCCCGACGACCGTCAGTAGAGCCAAACGCGCCCAGGCCTTCTGACGTTCGGTCACGTGTGCCTTGTGGGCTGTCTTGTGTGCTTTCATATGGCCTATTTTGAGTATAGGTCAACCCTCAGGCCATTGCAACGAGCGTTGCCGATCAGAAATGATGAAACATGTCGGTACGCCATCAGCGTACCGATATGGAGGATACCGGGGTCGAACCGGCGACCTCCGCCGTGCAAAGGCGGCGCTCTCCCAACTGAGCTAATCCCCCGAGCGGGACCGGTGCAGGAGCGTTGCGGGGTGATGACAATGGTGGGCCTAAGTGGATTCGAACCACTGACCTCACCCTTATCAGGGGTGCGCTCTAACCAACTGAGCTATAGGCCCACGCGCCGGAAGTTTACCGGCATTCCTATTGATGTCAAGAATCGCTGACGGGCACCGCGGCCGTGCTAGGCCTCGCCGGCCCACGTGCACAGACTTGATGACGCAGGGGCATCGGCGCGGTAACCTTGCGCGTAGGCGCGACGACACCCACTGACCAGGAGGCCGTGACGGACATCGAGCGCGTCAACGTCTATGGGGTCAGCTTCGATGTGGCCAGCAAGCAGCCCATCGTGCTCCTGAAGGTCGACGGCAAGAACCGCTTCCTGCCTATCTGGATAGGCCATCCAGAAGCTGCCGCGATCCTCATGCGACTCCAGAAGGCCGACCTTCCCCGGCCCATGACTCACGACCTCTTGGCGGCCGTCATCGGGCGCCTGTCTGCCAGCGTGAATGCAGTGGTGGTCACCGAACTCCGCGACAACACTTTCTACGCAGTCATTCGGCCTGGATGTGGATGGAGAGGAGATCCAGCTGGACTCCCGTCCGTCCGACGCCATCGCCCTGGCCGTTAGGACTGACTCGCCCATCTACGTGTCAACCGAACTGCTGAATGCCAGTGGCATCGAGTTCGAGCAGGAGATCGAAGACGCAGAGGACATCGTCAAGGAGTTCCGCGAGTTCTTAGACGAGGTATCGCCCCAGGACTTCTAGCTACTTGTCCTTGGCCTCACCCAGGGCCGCGGCCTCCTGCTTGATCTTCTGAAGGATGAGCCCATATATCTCCCGGAGCCCTTCGTTGGAGATCGGACCGCGGTTGGCCCTGCAGAGATACGTCACCACCCAGTCTTCTTGGGCTGGGTCATGAAAACTTATGCCGTGAGCGTCCTTGTAATCCTTCAGGCTCTTGACCAGAGAGAGTCTCTTGTTGAGAGCCTCGAGAATCTTTAGGTCGTTGTCCGAGATCTTCTCCCGGTAGTTCCTCACTACCGGATCGGTGCCTGCTTCTGCCACTTGTCCTCCTTGCGAGTCACTTCTCTTAAGATCTATTTTACTGCTCCGGCGCCAAGTCGCCCTGGACCGGCCGCACGACGGCCGACTGGTAGGCTTTGCACCGCTCGACGAACCGGGGCGCTGCGCCGCGCGTCGAGGCCAGGTGCACCATGGCCGGCGAACACAGCAGTGACTCACTGCCAAAGGTGTCGCGCCGCTCCTTGCTGGTGCCGAAACCCCGCAACGCCAGCGGTGGCTGCCACTCCTGATCCGCGGCACTGAGTTCTATCTCACTGAAGGCCCAGCCCACGACCTTCTCACCCTTGGCAAACAGCAGGTTGTCTTCCAGCGAGTCGACTTGGACGTAAGCGGGGTCGGCGAGATCCCAAAGGATCTCTCCGCTGGCCGGTATGACCCCCGCCAGTTCAGAGGTGCGCCCGAAAGTGTCCTGCAGCTTCTCGAGCATCAGCAACATGCCTCCGCCCAACGCAAGTGTCGGCAGGCCGTCGCCTGATCCTTGCCGCCATGTCTTGCAGCAGCGTGGTGTTCATGGCGATCTCGTGGATGCTGTCCGGCCAAAGTGTTCCGGCTATAACCAAGCCGGCTGCTTCGGGCGGGCAACGGCAGGTCCTCCAGCAAGTCAAGGCGGCGGACTTGCGCCCCGGCAGCACGCAGCGCTTCGATGGAATCACGGCTCCAGGGTGTGAAGCCCTTGCCGCTCGCCACCAGGACCAAGGGGCCCTCGGCCACTCTGTCCGGCACCCGGCCCTGCGTCGCTAGGAAGCCGCGCTCACCGGCCAGCCCGACCAGCCCCGCAACATCGACCTGTCTGGCGACCGCCTCCAAGATGTCGGCCGGCAGCGGCAGGCCCCACGGTGCCGGAGCTTCGGTTTGCCACCCGAGACCCTGCTCTTCGTAAAGGCAGCCGGCCACACGGATATCCTCGCTCCGCCAGCACCCGCCGGAGTTGCGCGCAGTGTTCTCGATCGGCCACTCCCGACAAGATGGCGCCCGCGAGGTTGGCGTGCTTCAAGTGTGCCTTCAGTCCGCTGGCCAGCACCTTGAGTCCTGTGCCCCAACCTCTGCAGTCCAAGACCACCACCACGGGACAGTCCAGCAGGTCCGCCACGTCGGCAGGCGACCACGAGATGCCGTCCGGCCGGTCGAGCAGCCCGGTACACGACGAGAGCAGCGAGAGGTCGGCGTGCCGTACGGCGACGTCGTACAGGCTCAGTAGAGCTTCGTCGCCCGTGAGCGCCGGGTCGACGAAGACCGCCCCCTCCCAGCGATCCCAGGCCGAGACGGGGGCAAGCGGGCCCACATGGTGATAGCGGACTTCACGCCCTTGGGCGGTCACGATCTCTGCGACGGCAGCGGCTATGGCGTTCGCCAGCCCGGTGTGGTGAGTGGGTATCAACAGCACACGAGGCACCGACACTCCACGCACCTCCCAGGCCCGCTGTCCGGTCCGTTACTTGGGTCAGCTCAGTCTCTGCCGCGGGAGATCATTATCAGTCGCAGCAACTGGAGAACGGCCATGAGGGCGGCCGCTACATAGGTGAGGGCGGCGGCGCTGAGCACCTTCTTTGCTCCGGCGAGTTCAGCCCCCATGAGGATGCTCTTGTTCTCGAGCTCCCTGACGGCCCGGCGTGAAGCGTTGAACTCCACCGGCAGGGTGACCAACGTGAACAAGACGGCACCCGAGAACAGCAGGATGCCGATGTTCATCAGCCACGGGATACCCTGCGACGCCCCAAAGATCAATCCGACAAAGAAGAGCATCATGCCGAGATTGGAGCCGATATTGGCCACCGGCACCAGTGCGCTCCTGATCTTGAAGGCCGCGTAGCCCTGCGCGTGCTGCAGTGCATGACCCGCCTCGTGAGCGGCCACCCCCAGAGCGGCCAGCGAGTTGCTGTTGCCCACGTCGGGGCTGAGGCTAAGCTGCCTGGACCGGGGATCGTAGTGGTCGGAGAGATGGCCGCCGCCCACCTGTATGCCCACGTTGTACAGACCCCCGCCGTCAAGCACCAGCCGAGCGGCCTCTTGGCCGGTGATGCCCCGTGATGAAGCTATCTGCGAATAGTGTTTGAATGTCGACGTGACCTTGAACTGCGCGTAGATGCCCAGCAAAAAGGCCGGTATCAGTAGGATCAGTGTCCAATCCCAGAAGACCATAGTGCAAGCTCCTTCTTCCGCCGTAGGCGGCTACCCGCCCACCGTGCGGCGAATGATATCAGAGCGCCCTACTCGTCTATGTCTGGCTCGGCTTCAGGGTCGTCGGCGAGATCGTCTATGGCAACGGCCTCGTCAAGGTCGCCATCTGTCAGATCTTCTTCGTCAAGCCCCTCGTATTCGCCGGACAGCTCAGGCCAGTCCCCGTTGCCATTCGCGCCCGCCGAGGTGCTGACCACCCGCGCCATGCTGGAGACCTTGTCGGCGCCGCGCAGGTTCATCACCCTGACACCCATGGTATTGCGGCCGGTGGTGCGCACGCTTTCCACGGGCACGCGTATGACCGTGCCCTCCTGGCTTATCAACATGAGTTCGTGGTTGTTGCGCACTGTGGCCACGCCCACCAGGTCGCCGCTATCGGGGCTGTCCTTGATGGTGATGACCCCCTGACCGCCCCTCTTCTGCGTCGGGTAGCTCGAGACGGGGGTACGCTTGCCGTAGCCCTCTCTGGTGACGCAGAAGATGTCGGCGTCGTCTTCGGCCACTGCCATGCCCAGCACCGTACGTGGCCCGCCGGCAAGCGCATGCCCGTGACACCCATGGTATTGCGACCAGTTGGGCGCACGTCGTACTCGTGAAAGCGGATGGCCTTGCCCTCGCTGGAGACCAGTATCAGGTCGTCGTGCCCACTGGTATGGGCAACCGCGACAAGTTCGTCGTCGTGCGTCGAGGTTGATGGCGATTATGCCGTCGGCTTTGAGACTGGTGGCATAGTCGAGAAAGCGTGTCTTCTTTACGATGCCCTTGCGGGTAGCGAAACGCGAGGTACTTGGCGTCGGTGTAGTCCTTGGTCGCAACGACGGCCTTGATACTCTCCCCTTGGGCAAGCGGAAGCAGGTTGGCTACGTGTCGGCCCTTGCTCTGCCGGCTGCCCAGCGGCAGTTCATGCACCTTCTGCCGGTAGATCTTGCCCCGTGACGTTATGAACAACAGGAAGTGATGCGTCGTGGTGATGAAGAGGTGCTCTATGTAGTCGCCCTCTTTGTGGTCCATACCCATGACTCCGACGCCGCCCCGATGCTGCAGCCGGTAAGTAGACACAGGCAGCCGCTTGACGTACCCCGAGGCCGTGATGGAGATGACCATCTCCTCGACGGCGATCATGTCCTCGATGTCGATCTCGTCCTCGGAGGGCAGGATCTCGGTGCGACGGTCGTCCGCGTACATCTGCTTGATCTCGAGCATCTCTTCTTTGATCACGCCGTAGATGAGGCTTTCGTCTCCCAGCAGCCCCTCCAGATAGGCGATGCGCTCCAGCAGGTCGCGGTGCTCTTCTTCCAGCTTGTGGCGCTCTAGAGCGGTGAGGTTGCGCAGGCGCAGGTCGACGATAGCTTGGGCCTGCTCGTCGCTTAGACCGAATCGAGTCATCAAGCCCATCTTGGCCGCTTCGGTGTCCTCGCTCGACCGGATGATCTTGATGACCTCGTCGAGGTTGGTGATGGCGATCAGCAGGCCTTCGAGTATATGAGCGCGCTTCTTGGCCTTGTCGAGCTCGAACTTGGTGCGCCGGACGATGACGTCTCTTCTGGTGGGCCACATAGTGGCGAAGCATGTCGCGAAGCGACAGCGTCTTGGGAACCCCGTCGACCAACGCCAACATGTTCATGCCAAACGTGGTCTGCATGGCACTGTGCTTGAAGAGCTTGTTCAGGACCACCTTGGGGATGGCTTCTCGCTTGAGCTCGATAACCATGCGCATGCCCGACCGGTCGGACTCGTCGCGCAGGTCGGAGATCTCGGGGATGTGCTTCTCCCGCACCAGGTCGGCGATCTTCTCGATGAGTTGCGCCTTGTTGACCTGGTAAGGAAGCTCTGTGACGATGATCGCCACCTTGCCCTGCTTGAGCGGTTCAGTGTGGGCCCGCGCCCGCACCACCACCCTGCCTCGACCGGTCTCGTAGCCCTCGCGGATGCCGGCGCTGCCCATGATGAGACCGCCGGTCGGAAAATCCGGACCCTTGATGAACTTGGTCAGCTCCGCGTTGCTCAGGGTCGGGTCGTCGATGTAGGCCACCGTGGCCGCGATCGCCTCCCCCAGGTTGTGAGGCGGGATGTTGGTCGCCATGCCCACGGCGATGCCCGAACTGCCGTTGACCAGCAGGTTCGGGAAGCGGGCCGGCAGGACCTTCGGCTCCTCGCGGCTCTCGTCGTAGTTCGGGGTCCAGTCGACCGTCTCTGCTTCGATGTCGCGCAGTAGCTCCATGGCGATCTTGCTGAGGCGACATTCGGTGTAGCGCATAGCCGCCGCCGCGTCGCCGTCGACCGACCCGAAGTTGCCGTGTCCATCGACCAGCGGGCAGCGGATGGCGAAGTCTTGAGCCATGCGCACCAGGGCGTCGTAGATGGAGGCGTCGCCGTGAGGATGGAAGTTGCCCATGACATCACCGACGACGCGGGCGCACTTGCGATAGGGGCTGGTGGGCCGCATGCCCGAGTCGTGCATGCCAAAGAGCACCCGCCGGTGCACGGGCTTCAGCCCGTCTCTTACGTCAGGCAGAGCGCGGCCGACTATGACGCTCATGGCGTAGTCGAGATACGAGGCCCGCATCTCGTCCGCGATCTCTATCTGCTCCACGCGGCCTTCGAGAGTCTCCATGGCTCCGTTCCCCAACCTACACGTCCAGGGTGCGCACGTAGCGCGCGTTCTCGGTGATGAACTCGCGTCGCGGCTCGACGTTGTCGCCCATAAGTGTGGTGAAGACCTCGTCCGCGATGGCAGCGTCGTCGACCGTCACCTGCAGCAGCGTACGCTTGTCGGGGTTCATAGTGGTCTCCCACAGCTGCTCTGGGTTCATCTCGCCCAGGCCCTTGAAGCGCTGCAGCACCATGCCGGTACGCCCGATGCGCGCGAACAGCGTCTCGAGTTCAGCGTCGTCGAAGGCGTAGTAGTCCTGGCGCTTGTGGGTGACCCTGTACAGCGGGGGCTGCGCGATATAGACGTAGCCGGCGTCGATCAGCTCCACCATGTTGCGGAACAAGAAGGTCAGTATCAGGGTCCGGATATGGGCCCCGTCGACGTCCGCGTCGGTCATGATGATGAGCTTGTGGTATCGTGCCGCGGTCAAGTCGAACTCGTCGCCCAGGCTGGTGCCGCAGGCGCTGATCATCGCTTGGATCTCCAGGTTGGAGAGGATCTTGTTGAGCCGGGCTCTCTCGACGTTGAGGATCTTGCCTCGCAAGGGCAGGATGGCCTGGAAACTCCGGTCCCGAGCCTGCTTGGCCGAGCCCCCCGCCGAATCGCCCTCCACCAGGTAGAGTTCGCATGAAGCTGGGTCGCGGATGGAGCAGTCTGCCAACTTGCCCGGCAGAGTGGTGTTCTCGAGCACGCTCTTGCGACGGGTGAGGTCGCGGGCCTTGCGCGCCGCCATGCGAGCGTGCGCGGCCTGGACGGTCTTGCTGATCACCAGCTTGGCGTCGGAGGGGTTCTCCTCCAGAAACTCCGCGAACTTCTGGTTGACGATGCCCTCCACGAAGCCACGTATCTCGGAGTTGCCGAGCTTGGTCTTGGTCTGCCCCTCGAACTGAGGGTCGCGCAGCTTGACACTGAGGATAGCCACCAGAGCCTTCGCGCACATCCTCGCCGCTGAGGTTCTCGTCTTTCTCTTTGAGGAAGCCCTTCTGCCGCGCGTAGTCGTTGATGGTGCGGGTGAGAGCCGCCCTGAAGCCCGAGAGATGGCTGCCACCCTCGTGCGTGTTGATGTTGTTGGCGAAAGAGAATACGTTGTCGTTGTAGCCTGCATTCCACTGCATGGCCAACTCCAGGGAGTGGTCGGCCTCTTCTCCCTCGAAGTTGATGACCCGAGGGTGGATGGCTTCTTTCTGCTTGTTGATGTGCTTGACGAAGTCGACGATGCCACCGTCGTAGCAGTAGACCACCTTGCGCGGACCCGACTTCTTCTTGACAGGGACCGGGCTTGGCGCTGCCTCTTCGGAAGCCCCTTCCGACGCCTCCGGCTCGAGCACCACCTCCCGCTCCACCGTCTGGTCTAGGTACTCGCGAGGGTTGTAGTCGTCGTCGGCTACGGCCGCGTCGCTTTCGCCGACCTCCTCCCGCTCATCGGTGAGAGTGATCTTCAGAGAGCGGTTCAAGAAAGCGACTTCGCGGAGGCGCTGTGAGAGCACGGTGAAGTTGAAGTTCAGATCGTCGAAGATCTGGTGGTCGGGCTTGAACTGTATAGTCGTACCGCTCTGGTCGCCGCAGGCCCCCACCTTCTTGAGGTCGGCGACAGGTGCGCCTCGCTCGTAGGTCTGCTCGAAGCGGTGGCCGTCACGACAGACCTCGACCTTGAGCCATTCTGAGAGAGCGTTGACCACGCTCACACCCACACCATGAAGACCGCCCGAGACCTTGTATCCCTCTCCGCCGAACTTGCCTCCGGCGTGCAACTTGGTCATCACTATCTCGAGAGCCGACTTGTTGTACTGAGGCATCACCTTCACCGGGATGCCGCGTCCGTTGTCCACGACTTTGACCGAACTGTCTTCGCAGATGGTCACGTCGATGCTCGTACAGAAACCCGCGAGGGCCTCGTCTACGGAATTGTCCACAACCTCATAGACCAAGTGGTGTAGGCCACGATGACCTGTGGACCCGATATACATGCCGGGTCGCTTCCGAACAGGCTCCAAACCCTCAAGAACCTGGATGTCACCGGCGTCGTATCTGTGTTCTGCCAAACTACCCGGCCTCTCTCATATCCTGCTGTCTGCTGAAACGACCTTCGTCGCGCGCGATGCCACCAGCGGTCGGTTGGCCACCCGAGGTCTGGGTCCGTCTTGGCGACCGGCGCCCCATTGCGGTCTAGTCAAATCATGACCATTTACAGGGCAAACAGCCTTCCCGCCGCGCGCTGACTTGTCTCACAGCTTCACGGTCATTCTACCACAACGGCACCCGCGACGCCCTGCGCAATACGCTGTCAGCGAACAGGACTTCACTGACCGCGTACGAAGGCAGCCCTCATGGCACTCGCCATCTTTTCTCTTGTGGCGGCCGGCAGATCGAGGTCGGCGAGGTCGGCGAGGGCCTTCTTCTGCTCCTCGGTGAAGGTGTCCGGGCACAGGCGCGCACCCGATTCATATCCGAGCGGAGCTGTGTCGCCAGTTTGCGGACGTTCCTCCCAACCCGCGTGACGAAAGACGATGCGGGTGACCACACCCGCTCCAAGTCGGTCGTTGATGCGGGCCATGAGGTCTTCGCTCATGTACTGCAGGGTGTGAGCCCATACGCTTGACGAGGTAGCGACCACCAGCCTGCCCCCCTTGAGTTGTGCCGGCGAGGCGTTGGCGGCCACGTCCGCCCCTGCGATCTCAGGCCAAGCCTGCGCTAGAGCCCGCGTGTCACCGGCAGTGAACCTCCGCGTCTGAGGCTCAACTGACACGTGCTTCGCCGGGCCGGCCCGGCGAAGCAGGGGGCGAGACGGCGCCTTGGCAGACATCACCAAGCAGGTCGCCTACGCGGTCGAAGTCTTTAGGTCGCGACACAACTCTCCTCCTCTGCGTCCAACTGGACCACGGCAGCATCCGCTATCTCGTCGTCGGAGAAGTAGCGAAGGTCGGTCGAGGTTATCAGCACTTGTCCGCCGCGCCGGACGATCCGCAGGAGAGACCTGCGGCGCTCCTCGTCGAGTTCGCTCATGACATCGTCGAGCAACAAGAGGGGTGGTGGACCAGCAGCGCGAAGGTACTCCCACTCTGCGAGCACCAGGGTCAGTAGTGCGGCCCTCTGCTCGCCCTGTGAGGCGCAGTCGCGCATGTCCAGCCCGGCACGCATTAGCCTGAAGTCGTCGCGGTGTGGTCCGAGATGAGTGAACGTACGCTGGCGGTCCGCGGGTCTCATCTCGGCGAGGCGGCAGTAGTAGGCGTCTGCGCTCAGACCGGCGACGTTGGTTCTGTAGGTCAGGTGAAAGGCTTCGAGCGGCTCCCCGGTGAGGTCTTGATGCATCTCCTGAAAGGACGCGATGAACTCACCCAGAGTAGCGGACCTGCGCTCGCACAAGCCGAGACCTGTCTCGGCAAGGATCCTCTCCCAGGGACCGAACTCCGCTGTCATCTCGGTTGCCACGGGTTGTCCTTAGCAGCATGTTGCGTTGGGAGAGGGCTTCATCGTATTGCCGTAAGGCGGGCAGATAGCCAGGGTCGCGCCGGGACGCGAGAGTGTCCAGATAGGTACGTCGCCGTCCAGGACTGCCCTTGATAAGACGCAGGTCGTCGGGGATGAACGTGCGTATCGGCAGGGTCTCACGCCAGCGGGAGCAGTCGGATAGAGGCAGACCGCCTGCCGTCAGTCGGCGATCACCGTCGCGTGAGAACGCAGCGGCCGCCGCAAGAGGGGCGCCTTCTTCTTCCAGGAACATCTCTACGCGTAGATGCTCCTGGCCATGGGTCATGAGGTCACGCACTGAACCAGGCCTTAGGGTCTCTCCGTCCAGGACGAGCGCGACGGCCTCGAGGATCGTGGTCTTTCCCGCTCCATTAGGACCCGACCAGGATGTTCAGACCCGGCCCGAGCACGACGTCCAACGAGAGCCGCGAGCGGAGATTGCACAAGGTCAGTCGGCGCACAAGCATCGGGGGGCCCTTCCTACTTCGGCTGTGAGCCGTCCTCGGTGACTACACACAGCCCGCCGGAAGCGGCGGCGACCAAGTCATGTGGAGCCAGGTGACGCCCTCGGCGTGTCTCGACTTCGCCGTTGACGGCGATGTGGCCCGCGCCTATGAGTTGTTTGGCGTCGCCCCCGGTGTCCGCGATGCCCGCGAGTTTGACGAACTGCCCGAGAGTGATGGGCAGTCGCACCACGACAGGTGCGGGCGGAGACGGTACCGGCGGCGAACTACCCGGACTACCCGCGCGGGCAGCCATGCTAATCGTTGAGCCTGATGGGCATCACCAGATAGAGGAAGTCGTCGGCCTTGCCCTTCACCAACCCGGGCCGCAATGGGCTGATGAAGCGCAAGTAGACGGGCGATTCTTTGATGGAAGCGACGCCCGCTTCAAGGAACTCTGGGTTAAAGCCTATCTCCAACTCCTCGCCATCGTACTGCACGGGAATTGTCTCTTTGGCCTTGCCCACATCCTGCGATTCGGCGGAGACTGAAAGTGTGTTGTCGGCGAAACGGAGTCTGAGTGGGGTGTTCTTCTGAGCCAGCAGACCCACCCGGCGGACAGCCTCCAGAAGTTCGTCATGGTCTACGGCTACCTCGTGGTCGAAGGTCTCGGGGATCAACTGACGGTAGTTCGGGAACTGGCCGTCGATGAGACGGGAGACTAGAGATATTCCACCTACCTCGAACAGTATCTGGTTTTCTGTGGGCAGTATCGAGATGGTCTCCTCGGGCGCCCCCGCAGCGATGCGAGAGAGTTCTATGAGTGTGCGCGCCGGGATTATGACTTCGATGGGTGTGGATACAGAGGACTGCAAGGGAGTCTCTTTGACGCTCAACCTATAGCTGTCGGTACCGACCATGCGCACGGATGTGGCCGCGAACTGAATAAGAACACCTGTCAACACTGGTCGCGTCTCATCGCGAGAGGCTGAGGGAGCTACCCTATCGACCGTTTCTATGAATGCTGCTTTGTCTACAGCAAAGCGGTCACCCAAACACACCGGCAACTGCGGAAAATCAGAGGCCGGAAGAGAATGAAGGTCGAAGACCGAACCGGCTGCTCTGATCTCCATCTGTGTTTCACCAGGAGACTGTTCAAGTATCACCTCACCGACAGGCAGGCTGCGCGCTATGTCGGCCGCGATACGAGCGGGCACCACCAAAGAGCCTGTGCGTTCTACCTTGCCGGCGAGTGGAGCGCGCACGGATATCTCCATGTCGGTGGCGGAGAGCACGATGCCTTCGTCGGTGGCCGCCAAGAGCACGCCCGATAGAACTTGGATCGACGTGCGCGACGAGACCGCTTTACTCACGATCCCCAGACACTCGACCAGGGCTTGTTTGGTGGTTATAAGTCTCATCGCGACTCCTCGAGGTTGCGGTGGTGAGATTGATGGCCGCTATTACCATTATGAATCGTTAGTAAGAAATATAGTTGGTGTAATAAGGGTTGTGGAAGATGTGGAGAGATTCGGTAGCGCGCTAGGCTGGCGGGTGGAGAGGTCAGGGGACGAGAGTGAGTGTGTGGAGAGCGTGTGGATAGAGAGGGGTTGATGGGAGTACATCCAGGAATAGAGGCAAGAGGAGAGAGATATGAACACTCACTGCACGTGCTTTCTACAGGGGGCTGTGGGTAAGTGGATGTCAACGGGCACTCTTGAGTTTGGCGGTAAGCCTTTGGACGCGGTTGTAGAGATCGCGGTCTTCTTTGAGAAGTTTGCCGACCTTCTCGACTGCGTGTAGCACGGTGGTGTGATCGCGACCGCCGATATGGCCACCTATCTTGGGCAGACTGGCGTCGGTGAGTTCGCGAGCAAGGTACATAGCGAGATGGCGGCTATCGACGACGGTACGCGAGCGTTTGTCGCCGGTCATCTCTGTTATGGAGACACCGGTGGATTCGGCTACAGCCGAGAGGATCATGTCCATGGTTATGCGAGAGGTGGGGGTCTCGGGGATATCCTTGAGTACCTCATTAGCCAACGGGACATCTATGGGGCGGTTGGTGAAGGAAGAGAAAGCGACCACTCGAGTTAGGCACCCTTCGAGTTCGCGGATGTTGGTGGGTACGCGCGAGGCTATGAGCATGAGGACATCCTCGTCTGCCAGGGTGATGCCTTCGGCACGGACCCTCTTGCGAAGGATAGCGACACGGGTCTCGAGGTCGGGGGGTTGGATGTCGGTTATAAGGCCCCACTCAAAACGAGATACCAAGCGGTCCTCGAGGGTGGCGAGGCCTTTTGGAGGTCTGTCGGAAGTGATGACTATCTGCTTCTGAGCGTCATAGAGAGCATTGAAGGTGTGAAAGAACTCCTCCTGGGTCTGTTCTTTCTTCTGAAGGAACTGGATATCGTCGATCAGGAGCACATCGACAGTGCGGTATCTGTTTTTGAACCCCTCGATGCTGTCATCGCGCAGGGAGTTTATGAAGTCGTTGGTGAAGGTCTCCACAGAGAGACAACGCACTTTGAGCCGCGGATGATTGCGAAGGGCATAGTTTCCTATGGCTTGGAGAAGATGCGTCTTGCCCAGGCCCACGCCCCCATATATGAAAAGGGGGTTGTACTGGGTGCCGGGGGTCTCGGCCGATGCCATGGCGGCCGCGTGAGCGAAACGGTTCGATTGTCCGACTACGAAAGTGTCGAAGGTATTCTTGGCCATCAGTCCTGCCACCACCGCGGGATCGGCGTGGGTGGCGGTCGCGCCTGGGGAATCACTGAGCCCCCGGCCGGAGAGGGAGCGAGTGATGTCGCGCGTGCTCGTAGAAGCAGACGGTGGTCGGGTGACGGCGACACGGGAGTCGGCCGCGAAGGTGGGGCCCAAGGGCGGACCGGGCATGCCCGCCGACTGTGGCGCGTTGTCCGGCGCGGGTGCGTGGGAAAGGCCCTGTGAGACTACTATGTCAAAACCTACTGGGTGGCCGACGACCTGGGATATCGCATCGGCTATCTGGGGCCGGAAGCGCGAGTCTATCCAGTCTCGGGCGAAGTCGGAGGCGACGGCTACCGAGTAGGTGTCACCCTCGAGCCCCAAGCCCAGGGTAGGCTCGAACCATATGCGATAGGTGCCCTCGTTGACCTGGTCTGCGATCAGGCGAAGAGCCTGTTCCCAGATGGGGTCACCAATTCTTGCGTCCACGAGTCCCTCCCAAAGCCCCTTCGCACATCCACCCCATACCCGCTCGAACAGCGAGGGGATTTCCGTATGTCACTATAGAACGCCAGTCAAGTAGGCCAACCCCTGATCGGTGACTGAACGGTGTCCCGACTCCGCAGAGGCGACGTAGCCAGCCTCTTCCAGAAAGACCAAGTCCCGGTAGGCGGTCGAGGTGGACACGCCCAACTCCTGTGCGACCCGGGTCGGACCGACCGGCGCGAGCTCGACCGTCAGAAGAAGAGTCTTGAGTTGCCGCTCGAGGAGATTATATGACGGCAGCGAGCTGGGTGTGAGGGAGTCGTCAGTGCGTGGTGGTACTCGGGCGGTCACGACGGTCCCCGTGCCCAGGTTGTCTTCGATCTCCAGGGTCCCCCCCAAAGAGGCGAGCAGGTCAGTCACCAAGGAGAATCCTGACCCGACACCGCGTATGAAGCGGCGGGCCGTGGCGTCGGCAGAAGTGAAGCCGGCCCGGAGCGCGGCCTGCTTGTCGGGAATGCCGGGTCCACGGTCGCTGACCCGCACCGTGTTGCCTCCGTCGAGGATAGTGACTATGACGTCGGCGAACGAGGCGTGGACGAGATTGGCGATGAGCTCGTGGAAGACACCCAGCGGCAGACGGCCGCCTTGCTCCTGCGAGAGGGCGTGAGAACGGACAGCTATCGCGTCGATGAGTCGGGGAAGAGGAGCGTCGGCGAGAGGTAGGTCCGATAGGGTGACCACGTGCGGTGGCGAATGCGGGTCGCCGTACACGGCGATGCGCGGCTGGTCGCCTGCGCCTAGATGGTCGTTGGCGGGGTCGCCGGCTTCGTCGGGTCGAGTGGATGGATCTTCAGCGCTCACAGATTGATGGTGACCTCACGGGCGGACTATGGAGTGCGTGTCGGAAACCCGGCGCCATTGTACCCAGGCCGGAGGGGTTTTTCCACAGGGCAAGCGCTTGATGATGTTCGGAAAGTGCAGTGCTTTGGGCTTACCAGGAGTACGGGGGGCTAAGGATGCCGGGGTGCTATACCGGCAGTTTGCAGGCCGGAAGGCCGGGGAATCCACAGGGATGTCCACACCTGTGGAAAACGTGCGAAACCTTGGAACGAGACAGTCGCATCTAGGTGGTTTTCTGTTGAAAATGGGGAAAGTCGTTTCGGGATGCGTGGCTTGAGGGACGCAGAACGGCTGTACACTGCGGTTCGGGGCGGTGATCAGGTGTGCAGTGGCGTCGAGGTGGCACTGGGATTCGGCCTCCGCACACGTGTGGAGGGCTAGGAGGTGGCGTGAGGAGTCGAGATGCCTCGAGGTGGTGCGCTGCCAGCGGCCGGACTGGGGGCATGGTCCACAGGGTCGTATTCGCCACTTGGCCAGGATTTGGGCGGCAGGGGGCGCTTTCCACAGTATCCACAGGAGCCTGTGTACGCTTGGGGCGTGGGGGTGTAGAGGTGCCGGCAGTAGGGGGAAAGGGGCGATTGACGGGCGCTCGCGCCAGTTGATATACTGCGGCGCTCGCCCATCTTGATGGGTAGTGTGGAGATGGCCCTGTGTATGAAGCGGGTGTCTGAGGAGATCGGTAGCACTTCGTGTCGGTCCTGGTGTGGCCCCGTCGTCCGAGAGGGGACCCCTGGAGCGCCGTCCAGATGCAAGTGAGGGAATGTGAAGAGGACTTACCAGCCTAACAAGCGCAAGCGCAAGAAGACTCACGGTTTCAGGGAGCGCATGAGCACGCGAGCCGGCCGTGCCGTGCTTAAGCGTCGGCGTTTGAAGGGTCGCAAGCGACTCTCTGCCTAACGGGGATGAATCGGTCCCGAGGCCGGCTGACGCGATCTGAGGACTTCACGCGCGTCTACCGCGCGGGCAGGAGTGTTGCGAACCGATACCTGGTTCTATACTACTTCGAGCGGGCTGGAGCCGAGCAGGCCGGTGCGGAGGAAGGTCCCCGGGTGGGATACTCTGTGTCGAAGCGGTTGGGCGGCGCGGTTGAACGGAATAGCGTGAAGCGGATGCTTCGCGAAGCGTTCCGAGACTGCGGTGATGCTCTTGATCGTGACATGGACTTGGTCTTCGTGGCCCGCACGCCTATGATCGAGCTGCTCGAGACCGGCGGTCTCGGGGCGGTGAAGGAGAAGATGGTGGAGGTTTTCAGCAAGGCCTCTTTGGCCGGTGCCGGCGCAGAAAGGCGGCTGGCCCCGTGAGGAGTAGCTGGAGGCCGATGGAAGCGATGCTTGTGTGGTTCGTGAGGGGGTATCAGACTATCTTATCGCCATTGCTCCCGAGGTCGTGCAAGTACTATCCCTCGTGTTCTCAGTACGCTATCGATGCCTTGAGGAGTTTTGGGGTCGTGCGGGGTCTGATACTCGCTTCCTGGAGGGTCTTGCGCTGTAATCCGCTTAGCTATGGTGGATATGATCCAGTGGAGAGGCAAAACGTGTTCGGACGCGGGGGCCACAGAAGATCGGTCTGCGGGACCACGGGTGGGGTGTAGGCGGCCGTGACGGCTCTCAGCAACTTCTTCTTCACTATTCTTGACTTCCTTCACGGCACTCTTGCCATCAGTTGGTCGTGGGCCATCGTACTCTTGACTGTGATCATCCGCATCGTGCTAATACCGTTGACCTGGCGGCAGATCAAGAGCATGCGAGCCATGCAGGCCCTGCAGCCCCATCTCAAGCTGCTACAGGAGAAGTACAAGAACGACCGAGAGCTCCTTAACCAGAAGATGATGGAGTTCTACCGGGAGAACAAGGTGAGTCCCTTTGGCTCGTGCCTTCCCCTGCTTCTGCAGTTCCCGGTGTTCTTGGGTCTCTATTTCATGCTTCGCAATCAAGGCTCTGTCAATGCATACATCGATGCGGGCGCGTTCTCTACCGTGTGGCATGCGCAACCTGTTTCATGGTTGTGGATAGCCGACATCACTAGGTTCGATCTGATCCTGCTGGCGGGGTATGTCGGTAGCCAGTTCGCGGCGTCCTGGCAGATGTCAAGAAAGAGCGCCGGTCAACAGAAAACGATCGCCTACATCATGCCGCTGATCATTGGGTTGTTCAGTTTCATGTATAGGTGGCCGGCCGGGCTCATGCTGTACTGGGTCACCACCAACTTGTGGAGCATCGCTCAGCAGGTCGTGGCGGAGAAGATAATGCCGGTGCCTTTGGCGGCTGCGGCCATCCTGGAAAAGGACAAGGTGAAGCTGGCGAAAGGCAAGGGCGGCGGTACGCCGGGCGCGGGTAGCGGGAAGGCCTCGGCGGACAGCGGCAAGGCGAGCGCTGGTGTAGGTAAGCCTGGCCAGGCGAAGGGTACCGGACAAAGTGGCAAGCAGTCTGCCGGAAAGCGGCGGTAAGAGCGGAGGTAGTAGCTGTGCCAGCAGGTAAGGATAGAAGAGCTAGGCAGCAGGTGGCTCGGGCCAGCGGCAGAACGGTGGAGATGGCGACGCAGCGGGCTCTTGCGGAGTTGGATTTTGCCCCGGGAGAGCTGAATGATGATCAGTATGAGGTGACGATCGTCATCCCCCCCGAGGATGGCTTCATGGGGGCGGGGGTGGTCGACGCTGTGGTCGAGGTGGCCCTTGTTGGAGAGGACTTCGACTTCTACGGTCCCGAGAATGAGGCGGAGCCCGACGAGTCAGAGGACGATGACTACGACGTCGACGAGGACGAGGGACAGTCAGCTGGGCTCGGCGGATGGGGTGCGGAGTGGGAGGGGTCCGAGGATGACATGGGTCCGGACAAGTCCCCAGCCACCCGTCTGCGGTACTTCGTTGAGCGTGTTCTGTGGGGCATGGGCCTTAAGGCTCGTGTCAGGATCACCGAGGGACCGGAGGATCTGGTCGTTGATATCAGCGGAGACGACCTCGGGATTCTTATCGGGCGGCGCGGGCAGACCCTTGATGCGTTGGAGTACCTGGCGGGCATAGCCGCATTTCCTGGGGGTGCCAGCAGAAAGCATGTGGACTTGGACGCCGAGGGCTACAAGGAGAGGCGCCGCAAGCAGATCGAGCGGGTGGCATTCCACAAGGCGGAGGAAGCTGCCAAGAGGGGCCGTCCTGTGCAGCTCAATCCCATGACCGCAGCGGAGCGCAAAATCGTGCACCTAGCCCTGCGAGAGCGCACCGATGTAACTACGGCCAGTGAAGGGCGCGAACCCAACCGGGCGGTGACTATCTCGCCCGTGGGCTGAGGCACTGCGGCGGGCCCAAGGGTAGCTTGTGCGCGGACTGCTGGGCAGCGATGGAGATCGCGGCCGCTGTTGTTTCACGTGAAACAATCGGGGCGCACCCACCGACCACGGAGAGCGAAGACCTTCCATGGAGCTTATCTACGGAGCGGAGTACGCGGGTCATGGGCTAGACAGCGCGGCCCAGGAACGTCTAGCGGTCTTAGGCGACTTCATTCTGAATGCCGGTCTCAATGTGACAGGCATCAGGGACCCAGAAGACATAGAAAGATTCCACTTCTTGGATTCGCTCTCCCTGCTTAAGCTCGGTGACGTCGCCTCAGCGGAGCGCCTGGCTGATGTGGGTTCGGGGGGAGGCCTCCCTGCTTTGGTCTTGGCCCTCGCGCTGCCGGGCACTGCCGTCGCGGCTATCGAATCGGTACGCAAGAAGTGTGAGCACATTGCCCAGGCCGCGCTCGCACTAGATCTCAACAATGTCCAGGTGTACTGCGAGAGGGCAGAAGACCATGGTCGCTCTGATGCACGCGAAGCCTACGATGTCGTCGTGTCCAGGGCCGTCGCCCCCCTTCCCGTAGTGGCTGAGTACTCCATGCCTCTGTTGGCCGTGGGCGGAGCCATGGTGGCCATGAAGGGGCCCCTATCAGACCAAGAGCGGACCCAAGGTCTTCTTGCGCTGGGTATACTTGGGGCCGACGGGATGGAGGCGGTCTCTCTGGACCCCTTCGACGGGGCTCGGGAGCGTCTGGTCTATCTGGCAAGGAAGGTCCGCAAGACACCGAGCGCCTATCCGCGTCGTGCCGGGATGCCGCAGAAGCGGCCGCTCGGTCAGCAAGGCACAGAACAAACAGGAAGGGCGGGACCTTGATCTACGCGATCGCTAATCAGAAGGGCGGGGTCGGCAAGACCACGACAGCGATCAACTTGGCTGCCAGCATCGCCCAGTCGGGCGAGAGGGTCCTGCTCGTGGATATGGACGGACAAGCGAACGCCTCTCATGGTCTGGGCGTCCGTGTTCAGAGCGGGGAGCCAGCGATCCTTGACGTGCTGCTGGGCGAAAGGGCCGTCGCGGAGGTGATCAGGCCGTGTTGTGTGCCAGGACTCGACGTCGTTCCCTCGTCCCCCGACATGGCCGGTGCCGACGTCCTGTTGCCCGACCTGGACAACCGTGAGTTCCGGCTGAAGGCTGCGCTCACGGGCGCGGATGGCCCTAGCTCGACCTATCGGTACATCTTCGTCGATTGTCCACCCTCTTTGGGCCTGCTAACGGTCAATGCCCTTGTGGCGGCAGACCAAGTCCTCATCCCGGTGCAGACCGAGTACTACGCTCTTGAGGGGCTTGCGCAGTTGATGTCTACCGTTGCAGCGGTCAAAGAGCGTCTAAACCCCGATCTCAGGATCGCCGGTCTGGCGCTGACCATGGTCGACAACCGGACGATGCTCGCGCGTGATGTTGAAGAGGAGATCCGCAAACACTTTCCCGACATGACGTTCAAGACGATCGTCCCTCGCAATGTGCGTTTGGCCGAGGCCCCCAGTCACGGTGTCCCAGTGTCGGTGCTCGACCCCAGTTGCGCTGGGTCAGACGCCTACTTCTATCTTGCGATGGAGGTCGTCGAACATGGCTAAGAAGACTGGCCTGGGACGTGGTCTCGCCGCGCTGCTCGGCGAAGAAGACGAATTCGTCTCTTCACCAGGAGTCGAGGCCCCCGAAGGGGCCCCGCAGACGTCGGGTGGCGGAGTACTAGAGCTGCCCGTCAACCAGATCCGACGCAATCCCCGGCAGCCGCGTCGTGCCATCGATGCCGCGCCCTTGGACGAGCTGGCCACATCGATAGCAGCGTTGGGCGTGGTCCAGCCAGTGATAGTGCGAGTGGTTGAGGGCGGATACGAACTGATAGCAGGGGAGCGACGTTGGCGGGCCGCCCAGAAGGCCGGCTTCACCGTCATACCGGCCATTGTGCGCGCGGCCTCGGACGTCGAGAGTCTTGAGATCGCCCTCGTAGAGAACGTCGTGCGCCAACAGCTCAATCCTGTCGACGAGGCGTATGCGCTCAAAGTGCTGCTGGAAGACCTGGGGGTCACGCAGGAGAGTCTGGCGGCTCGCGTAGGCAAGAGCCGATCGGCCATCGCCAACAAGGTGCGGCTGCTGGAGCTTCCGGCGGCCGTGCAGGAAGCGCTGGCCAGCGGAGCGCTCACCGAAGGTCATGGCCGTGCCCTCCTTGGGTTGCCGGAGAAGGGCAAACAGCTGCAGCTTGCCCGCAAGGTGATAGAAAAGGGCATGTCTGTACGCCAGGTCGAGGACGAGGTCCGGCGCGCGGATACTGCCAGACCCGTCGCTACCAGTACGGCCTCGTCTCTGGACCCGGACCTCGTGGATGAAGTGAAAGAGGCGTTCGTCGTTCTGCTCGGGTTGGCGGCCAGCGTGAAGAGCAGGGGGAACGGAGGAGTGGTCGAGGTGCCGTTCAGGGACGGTGAGCAGCTGCGCCGCATGGCGCGCGCGCTGCGCTCTTGACTCTGGCGGTGTCTGTTACCGGCGGAACCGGTCAGACTGGCAGACCGTCTGGTGGGCGCGTATGCAATGGGGCGCGCGTGAAGTTGTTCTGCGCGAGGACCCCGGGGAGAAAGGGGTCCGCATGTTCAGTAAGATGAGAACCTCCGACAGCCCGGCGAACGCGCCTCGTCTGGGGCGTTCGGTCCGAAGCAATAAGTCGGATAGGCAACGAGGGGCTTGGCCTGCCGTCATGCTGTCGGCAGTCCTCGCCACGCTTCTGGTGGCGCTACCCCTAGCAGGCTGTTCGGACTCACCGACCACAGTCGTCGCCCCTGGGACCGCGGGTGTGCTGCCGCCCGCTAACACGATCACGGTCGTGGGCGAAGGCAAAGTCACCAGTCTCCCCGACGAAGCTGTGATCACTCTTTCGGTCGAGAGCGATGGCAAAAACCCCGCAGCAGCCATGAACAAGAACTCAGCGGCAGTCGTCGACGTCATCGAGCGTTTGAAGAACGAGGGAGTAGACGAGGCCGATATCGAGACTGCCAACATCAGCCTCTACCCCATCCGTACCTATACCAATGAGGGCCAAGAGAGGCTGACAGGCTACCGGGCCACGAACAGCGTGCGCGTTACTGTCTCTGACGCCAAGCAGGTTGGCGAGATCCTTTCGGCCGCCATAGAAGCGGGCGCCAACAACGTGTCCGGCCCAGTTTGGCAACTCTCCGACGATGCGAAAGCAGTGGCCGAGGCCCTGAAGAAGGCCGTGGAAAACGCCAGGCAGAAAGCCGAAGCGCTAGCTAGCTCGGTAGGGGCAGACCTGGGTGACGTGGTGATGGTCAGCGAGAGCAATGTCCAGGTCCCGGTCTACCCCATGTACGCAGAGTCATATGTTGACAAGTCCCTTGCCGCTGGTGACGTCGCTGAGACTCCGGTCATGGCTGCAAGTCTCGATGTTACGGCAACGATAACGGTCACATTTGCACTCAAACGGTAGTCGACCCTGACGCGTCAGGGTCGGACTTGCTATATCATGAGCCCATGGGCTACTCGACTGCAATCACCAAGGAGCAGGGCTCGCAGCGCTGGATGGTGTCGGTGCGCGTCAACCTGAGCCGGACAGAGACCAACGAGCTGTTTCTGTCGGGCGATTCGATGCTGTCTTGGCCGACGGATGGGCTTCTCCACGCACAGGGTGACGCCTCTATACCGGAGCGCAGCGGCATGTTTGTCTCCGAGGTGGCAGCGCAGCCCTCGGGCCTGATCATCTGCTATACAGACCAGGCAAATGCGGAGCGTACTCTTGGGTTGTTGCGTGCGCAACTCGCTCAAGCTGGCATCAACGAGGAGGTCTGAGTGGACGAGCGCACTGAGGGCCAACTGGATGATCCGCTAGAGGCCGCGCTGGCCGAATACCTCTCGATCCCCGGTATGCAGGCGGCGCTCTTGGTATCAGACCAGGGGCTGGTGATCAGTCGGGCGGCCCGGGTGGGAGTGGACACCGCTAGCATCGCCGCTCTTGCTATCGACACGGTGGCCACAGTCCAGCGTTTCGGACTCCAGGTCCAGGCCGGATACCTCGATACGATGAGGATAGAGTTCGATAAGCTCACAGTGGTCCTGGCTCCGTTCGCCCCCGATGTGATGCTTGCCCTGGTTGCGGATGCGGGTTCCTTGGGAGCTATGTCCGGGGACCTTACTACGCCTCTTCCTGCGGGCACTCCGGTCGCGATACCCGCGTCGGGTGGCCCGGCTCAGAGCTGAGCGGACCCCTGGAGCGCGCAGGTCGCATGCTGGGCCAAGGCAGGGTCATAGTCCACACAGGGGATGGCAAGGGCAAGACCACTGCCGCTTTCGGAGCCGCACTGCGCGCCTCGGGTCACGGATACAAGACCGCTATCGTGCAGTTCATCAAGGGCAGTTGGGACTACGGCGAAGTCAAAGCTCTTGAAGAGTCGCTCAATATCGAGTTGAGGCGCATAGGGTCAGGGTTCACGTGGTTGGCCGACGATCCCAGCGAGCACCGAGCGTCCGCCGCAGAGGCGTGGCGGGTATCGCGTGAACTGGCGCTGTCGGACCGCTACGACCTACTCGTCCTGGACGAGCTCAACTGTGCGATAGAAGAGGGATACATACGCGTCGAGGACGTGCTCGCGCTCTTGGCAGAGAAGCCCCCCCGCTTGTGTGTCATCGTGACCGGACGGAACGCGCCGGCCGAACTTGTGGAGGCCGCTGACACAGTGACAGAGATGCGTGCCGTGAAGCACGCATTCGATCAAGGCATACCCGCTCGCAAGGGTATCGAGTACTGATTACCCCGCAGCTTAGGTAAGACCATCCGACCAGGCAGCACTTGCGGCGCCTGAAACGCTTGCGGCGCTGTCGGCACTTGGCGCAATTGCGGCTGCGCCGCTCATCCAGGGAGTAGATGGCCGCCCGCCAGCTGACCGCAAGCGGCATCTATGTCGGTGCCCCGGCTCTGGCGAAGCGTGACCTCTATGTGCGCAGCCAAGAGAGCGTCGCGGAATTCGGCCACTGAGGCGCGTGGCGACGGGGAGAAGCTGCGGGCGTGCTCATGTTCAGCCACAGCGTTCCACGAAAGAAGGTTGACCGTGACCACGTGTCCTCTTAGCAGGCCCGCGAGCCTGCGGGCATCCTCCTTGGAGTCGTTGACCCCCTTTAGCAGCAGGTATTCGATCAGCAACTTGCGGCGCGTCAGCGCGAAGTGCTCCCAGGCGGCGTCCATTATCTCGCTCAGCGGATGAAGGTGGCGAGGGGGGATGAGCAACTGACGAGTCCGGTCCGTCGAAGCATGCAGAGAGAGCGCGAGGTTCACCTGAGGCTCGATCTGTGCCAGGCGAAGGATGCCTGCCGGGATGCCCACGGTAGAGACAGATATCGAACGGTGGCCCAGACCCAAGCCGTGCGGGTGGGTTATCACTCGGATCGAAGCCAACACCGCCTGCAGATTGAGCAGCGGCTCACCCATGCCCATGTACACGATATTGGATACGCGTCCGGACTTCTCCGATGCTACGGCCGCCGCCGCCCTCGCTTGGTCGACTATCTCGGCCGTGGAGAGATTCCGCGTGAACCCCATGGCACCCGTGGCACAAAAAGCACAGCCGACCGGGCAGCCGGCCTGACTAGAGATGCACGCAGTGGTGCGGCCGTTGTGGGGCATTATGACGCTCTCGACACAGGTACCGTCGTCACATGCCAGCAGGAGCTTCACCGTCCCGTCCCGTGCCTCCCTGCGCGATACCAACCGAAGTGTGGTCGCCCCCAGGCCGTCAAGGTGAGCTCGCATATCGCCCGGGAGCGCAGTCGCCTCTGAGAAAGGGGATGACTCCGGTCGCATGACGTGCTCCAGCACTTGTCTCAGGCGATATGGAGGATAGGTCTGTGCGGCTAGAACTCCAGACAGATCGGGCCTGTAGAGGGCGAGCAGCCCCATATCGTCGAGGGGCGCCGCAGGTGAAGATGCGGCCGAGTCCTTACGCCTAGCCGGAGCGGGGCGCCTCCGGTCTTCTGGTCTGTTATTGCGCTCGTTCACGTCAGCAGTAGAACTCCTGTGTTGTATGGCCCTCTGCGAGTACGCCGACCACGAATCCGACGCGACTGTCGCATAGAGAGATCGATGCGGGAGAAGGCAGCGACATCTCGATCACATCCCGCTAGGCGACCCTTCTCGTCAAGGGAAAGCGCCGGCCCCGATGTTGTCACCGACGCCCGGCCCGCTTCTAGAAGGATAGCGCTAAACAGCGAGTCTTCGCCATCGTAGACGCCCGCCGCACAAGTGGCCGAAAGCCATTGCGCCCAGCGATGCAGGGTGAGCTTGGGCATCGGAGTCTCTTCTGCCGGTAGGCTAGGGTAGCCCAAGAAGACCAGGCGCGTCGTGGAGTACTCATCCGGACCTTCGAAAGAAAGCAGGGCGAAGTGCAGCATTTCGGGTGTCAGCCCGGGCAGGACAGCCATGAAGTCTCCTTAGGTTTGCGTGCGCCGCATGCGCGCATTGGCCAGCATAACCCGGTTGGTTACGACCGATGCATCTTGCCAGTCCCTGTGTTACTTTGCATACCTGCACGCCCAAACGAGCATGAAAAGGCAGGAAAGGCATGACTACCAAGTTCCTTCTGCCCGAGGACAGGATACCCACTGCTTGGTACAACCTCGCGGCCGATCTCAGCGTTCCGCCCCCGCCGCCGCTGCACCCGGGCACCCATCAGCCGGCCGGTCCGGAAGACTTGGCTCCGTTGTTCCCGATGGGCCTCATCATGCAAGAGATGTCATCAGAACGCATGATCGACATCCCCGATGAAGTACGGGACATCTATCGTCTGTGGCGCCCCACTCCATTGCTGAGGGCGGCACGGTGGGAGAAGGCGCTGGGTACGCCGGCAAAGATCTACTACAAGTATGAAGGCGCCAGCCCGGCTGGTTCGCACAAGCCAAATACTGCGATTGCTCAGGCCTGGTACAACAAGCAAGAAGGCATCACCAAGCTCACGACCGAGACCGGAGCGGGCCAGTGGGGCTCGGCACTGTCTCTGGCCTGCCAGCTCTTGGGCATGGAATGTCTGGTCTACATGGTCAAGGTGTCGTACCAGCAGAAGCCCTACCGCCGCAGTATGATCCGCGTTTGGGGTGCAGAGGTAATCGCCAGTCCCTCAGACACCACCGAAAGCGGGCGGGCGATACTGGCTCGAGACCCCGACTCTCCGGGTAGCCTAGGCATAGCTATCAGCGAGGCCGTCGAAGTCGCCGCGCAGCGCGATGACACTCACTACGCCTTGGGCTCTGTACTCAGCCACGTCCTTCTGCACCAGACCGTCATCGGACAAGAAGCCCTGGAGCAGATGGCCATGGCCGATGCTTATCCCGACTTCGTCGTAGCGTGTGTGGGTGGAGGCTCCAACTTCGCGGGCCTCGCCTTCCCGTTCGTGGGTGAGAACATTACCAAGGGCAAGAAGACGCGCTGCATCGCCGTTGAGCCCGCTGCCTGTCCCAGCATGACCAAGGGTGTGTACGCCTTCGACTACGGCGACACAGCCAAGCTCACGCCGCTCGTGAAGATGGACACTCTGGGTCATGACTTCGTACCCCCGGGCATCCACGCCGGTGGCCTGCGCTACCACGGCATGGCGCCTCTGGTGTCGCATGCCTATCATCTCGGCCTGGTCGAGGCGGTGTCGGTGATGCAGACCGACGTCTTCACCGCCGGCGTCAGCTTCGCTCGGTCTGAAGGCATCATCCCGGCCCCTGAGAGCAACCACGCCATCGCCGCCGTCAGGCAACTGGCTGAGGAGTGCAAGCAGTCAGGCGAGGCCAAGAACATTCTGTTCAACCTGAGCGGCCATGGGCACTTCGACATGGCGGCCTACGACAACTACTTCGACGGCAAGCTCGAGGACTACGCGTACCCGGAGGAGAAGATCAAGGAGGCCATGAAGCGCCTCCCCAAGATCTGAGACTCAAGCACATCTGGCAGCAGGTCTGGGGCCGGCCTACTCCTCTGGAGTGGCCGGCCCCGCTTCTTCTGGGGTGTCGAACAGCGTCAGCATCTGACGAGCGTTCGTGGGGGCGTAGTCGCCGAAGCAGTTGTTGAACATGAGATACGTGGTCGCCACCTGTTCCGTCAGATGGCGGACGGGGTCCACCCACTCAGCCAATTCATCTGCCGAATAGAGATACTTGAACCGCTCGGCGGCCGAAACGGTTCGGGCGTTCCACGTGGCGCTGTTGCGCCCATGAAAGCGAACGTAGGCCGTGTCGGCGGTCACGGCGGCCAGGGGTGGGAGCACGTTGGCGGCCTCTACCCTGGGCTCGTCGACGCTAACGTAGGCGGCGCCAAGCTCGGTGAGCAGGTCGAGCGTCGAGGCCGCCGCCTCGCCTTGCAGCCAGGAACCATGTCTGAACTCGACCGCCACGTCGAGCGGTGCCAATCTTCGCACGCTGTGAGCAAGGTACTCGCGATTGGTCTCGTTGGCCACGAAGTAGGGCGGAAACTGCATGAGTATCAACCCTAGCTTGCCCAGCGCCCTCAGGGGTTCCAGGGAGGAGGCGAAGAGGTCGAACACTTCATCTCGCAACTCGGTCGTAGGATGCAGGATGCGCCCTTGGCGGTCCAACTCGTACCGATTACCTGAACGCAGCGAAGGCGGCAGTTGCTCAGGTCGCACTCCATGCCGTGTGAGCATGGCGAAGGCCTTGATGTGAAAGATGAAGTCCGCCGGAGTCCTCTCCGCCCACAGACTCGCCGTCGCCTCCGTCGGCAGACCGTAGAAACTCGAGTCGACCTCCACGGTGTCGAACACGCTGGAATAGTGGCGAAGGCGATCCGCTGCAGTACGGGCGGACGTCGGGTACCACGCCCTCACCATAGTGGGGTCTGTCCAGGAACAGGTGCCTACTCGGATTCGTCCGTGCATAGGTAGAGGATATACTTACTAACCATGAGACAAGAGCAGGAGACAGCCCCTTGGCGATGAAAGCCAGGTCCACAGTAGCCAGAAGCGCGGCCGTCGCATTGATGACGGTGGCTCTTTGTGCGGTCGTCTCGGCCTGCGGACCGGGGGATGCAGGGTCGGACACGGGTGTGGGTCGACCCAGTGGAGGCTCGGAGCGCAACATCGAGGGGGGCATCGGCTCCGGCGTGACGGTGGGTGACGCGGTGATAACCGTCAAGTCTTTGCAGGCGGCCTTCCAGCCGGTTGCCCCAGCTCAGAGGCTGAGCGACGAGGCCTTGGTAGCGCCGGCCGCAGGGGTGACGTTCTACCAGGCTTACGTACGTGTCGAAAACCGTGGTCTTGTTCCACTGAGAGTGGACCCTGAAGACTTTGTCTGCCGCATAGGCAATACGCTCGCCACCCTGGAGGCTACACGGTCAGGCCCTATAGTCCGCAGCATCATCTATGGTACTTCGCTTGACCTGGTGTTGACCTTCAGAGGTTCGACGGGCGCGGAGCCGACCCTCATCTACAGCCCGCCGTGGTACTCGGCCATAATCAGCTTCAGCTCTGCCACACGCAGCCAGGGCACGACCACCACCGGTCTGACGACCCAGCCGGGGGTCGAGACTCAGACCACTACTCAGTAGGTCTTGGGTCAACGCCAGGCGATGGCTCTAACCGGGGCACCGTCGGTACCCGTCAGGGCCAAGGGCAAGAAGACGCAGTCCACGGGCCCTGGCCCCAGACGCTCGAGGCCACAAAGGTTCTCGACTATGAGTACGTCATGGGCCAACAGAAGCCTATGCACCGGATAGGGTTCAGCATCCACGCTGGGCGCATCGATACCGACCAGCCCCACCCCTGCCTCGACTAGCATCTCCGCCGCTGCGACGGTGAGAAGGCGGCCCTCGGTCCAGAGCAGCACCAGGCCGCCTTGCGCAACAGCGTTGCTATCGAGTTGTTGAGCGACCAACTCGTCGAGGCCCGCTCCCGCGTTCTCACGGCAATCAAAGACCACGCCTCGTCCGATCAGACGTTCCAATGGGAACTGGTCAAGCGTCAGGCCATCGGGATAGAAATGGCGAGGTGCGTCCACATGGGTGCCGGTATGCGACCCCAGCGACACCAAAGAGACTTGGTACCCATCTGCCGCGTATGACGAGACGGGCGTCAGCGTGAACGGGGGATCACCCGGCTGCTGGGCCATGCCGGGGCCAAGAGGCAAGGTCAGATCGTGGAGCTCCAAATCAATATGTGGTAGTGAGCCCGGTAGCCTCTCGCACTCTGTGCATCACTTCTTGGGCGACTCTCCGGGCACGAGCGCCGCCGTCTTTGAGCACATCGTTCACATATCCGGGGTCGGACGCGAGCTCGCGTCGTCTCTCTCGGAACGGAGCGAAATAGGTGTCGATGAGTTGTAGCAGGCGCGTCTTGACCTCACCGTAGCCCATGCCTCCAGCCTGGTATCGGGCCTGCCACTCCGCGGTCTCCTCCGCGGGGGCGAGCAGGCTGAGCAACTGGAAGGGAGTGGAGGTGGCAGGGTCTTTGGGCGCCTCTACTGGGGCAGAGTCGGTCACGATGGCCATGACCTTCTTCTTCAGCTCCTTGCCCTCCTCGAAGATGCCTATCTCGTTGCCGTAACTCTTGGACATCTTACGGCCATCGACTCCGGGGACGACTGCCGTCGCATCGAGGATGTGCGGCTCAGGGAGCACGAACACCTCCCCGAACTGCTGGTTGAACTTGCCCGCGATGTCACGGGTCATCTCGAGGTGCTGCTTCTGGTCCTGTCCCACCGGGACGATGTCAGAGAGATATATGAGTATGTCAGCAGCCTGCAGGACTGGATACGCAAAAAGTCCGTGGTTGGGGGCGAGACCCTGGGCGATCTTGTCCTTATAGCTGACGGCTCGCTCGAGAAGCCCCATGGGGGTGACGCACGACAAGATCCAAGCGAGTTCGGTGACCTCGGGAACGTCTTGTTGCGCGAACAGCGCGCTCTGAGCTGGGTCCAACCCCAGCGCCAAGAAATCGAGGGCGACTCCTGAGGTGTATTCGCGCATGAGCGCAGGCTCCTGCACGGCGGTCAGGGCGTGATAGCTGGCGATGAAGTAGAAGGGGTCGTTGCCGGTCTGCAGAGAGATATACTGGCGCAGCGCACCGAAGTAGTTGCCCAGATGGGGCCTGCCGGAGGGCTGTATGCCCGAGAGAACACGCATAGGATCCTCATCTACTCGAGTTTGGTCCACGACGATGGGAGATGTATCGCCCAGGTGCCGTGAACTCTAGTGTAGCTCGTACGCATCGAGCGTGTTTTTGGTATACATATATCAATATCGATCCACACCTATCCAGGGAGGACAAGTGAGAGAACTGGATGTCGCGCGGGTCACCGACGCGGTCGCCAAGTTGGCGATAGACGCGTGCAACTACCTGGGCGATGATGTGGTGGCCTTCTTCGAGAAGGCTCTGAAGCAGGAAGAGTCGGAGACAGGACGCGACATCCTGGCCCAGCTACTCGAGAACGCGAAGCTTGCCAAGGAGACCAACCGCCCGCTTTGTCAGGATACCGGCCTGGCCGTCGTCTTCCTGGAAGTGGGGCAAGACGTCCACTTGGTGGGCGGCAGCCTCGAAGAAGCCGTTGATGAGGGCGTACGCAAAGGCTACGCCGAAGGCTACTTGCGCAAGTCGGCCGCGGCCGACCCCATAGGCGCCCGCAAGAACACCGGAGACAACACACCCGCCATGCTCCACACACGCATAGTGCCCGGTGACAAGGTGCGCGTCATCGTATGCCCCAAGGGCGGCGGAGCCGAGAACATGAGCGCCATAGGCATGCTGAAGCCCTCGCAGGGCACGCAGGGCGCCGTCGACTTCATCGTCGACACCGTGAGCAAGGCCGGACCCAACCCCTGCCCCCCCATCATCGTGGGCGTGGGGCTGGGTGGCACCTTTGAGAAGGCCGCCTATATGGCCAAACACTCCCTGCTGCGGACAGTCGGTTCTACCAACGCGGAGCCGCGCCTGGCGGCGCTCGAGGATGAGATCGAGAAGCGCTGCAACAACCTGGGCATCGGTCCGGCAGGCCTGGGCGGTACGACGTCGGTAATCGATGTCTTCATCGAGGAGCTGCCGTGCCACATCGCCAGCATGCCTGTAGCAGTCAACGTGCAATGCCACTCGGCTCGGCACAAGGAGGCGGTGCTGTGATGGACCGCGTCGTCAACACTCCTGTCACCGATGAGGTCATAGAGAGCCTGCATGCCGGCGACCGTCTGCTCATAACCGGGATCATCTACACCGGCCGCGATGCAGCGCACAAGCGATTGGTCGAGCTGATCGACAAAGGCGAGCCTCTCCCCGTCGACCTCAAGGGCCAGATCATCTACTTCGTCGGTCCCACTCCGCCCAAGCCCGGCGAGGCCATCGGGTCGGCAGGACCCACCACCTCAGGTCGCATGGACTCCTACTCGCCCAAGCTCACAGCTCTGGGCCTCAAGGGCATGATCGGCAAGGGCTCTCGCAACGACGCAGTGAAAGAGGCGCTCAAGCGCGACAAAGCGGTGTATCTTGGTGCCACCGGCGGCGCCGGCGCTCTGCTTGCTCAGCGCATAGTCTCGGCGAAGGTAGTCGCCTACGAAGATCTAGGTGCCGAAGCCATCCGAGAACTCGAAGTCAAGGAGTTCCCGGTAGTTGTCATAAACGACATGTACGGAGGCGACCTCTACGTCGAGGGCCGCAAGAAGTACGAAAGGAAGGGAGACTCTTGAGCGGTAAACCTCGCGAGACGGCCAACGTAGGGGCCGGTCTCTGGAAGGCGACGGGCATGTGGGCCTGGGTGCTCTTCCGGATAAGCGGCCTGGTCCTCGTCTTCTACCTGTTCGTGCACATCATTGTCATCTCCACCGGCCGATTCGGCGAAGACGGCGAGACGCTCAACTCCATCATGGAGTTCTTCGAGCAGCCCACTGGCCATCCTCCTAGACCTGCTCTTGGTGTGGGCGGTGCTCTATCACGCGCTGAACGGCGTGCGTATCGTGCTGATGGACTTCGGCCTTGGCATCAAGCAGCACAAGGTGGTCTTCTGGATCGTCATGGCCATCGCTGTCATCTGCCTCGTGTTCTTCGCCTACGTGGCTATCGATCACCTTCTTGAGGTGCAGGGGGTGACGAAGTGAAGGCCGAAGTTGTAGCCACACACAAGGGCGGGATGCTGGCCTGGCTGTTCCAGCGCATCACCGCTGTACTCATAATCATCACGCTGGGGACTCACCTCATCTTCACGCATATCCTCAGCATCGGTGACATCAACTACGACACCATCGGCCAGCGGGTAGCCCACGGCGCGTACACGGCTGTCGACATCATCCTGCTCGCGGCCGGCGTGTACCACGCGCTGAACGGTCTGCGCATGGTGCTCATGGACTACTGGTTCGGCAGCCGCAAGCTGGCCGTCGGCCTGAACATCGTACTTTGGGTCGTGGGACTAGCGGCAGTCGCATACGGTACCTGGGCACTATGGCCCTGGATCGGCTATCAGGTAGGGTGAGGCAGACATGATTCATCACGACGTAATAATCGTGGGCGGAGGTCTATCCGGTCTCCGCGCCGCAGTAGAAGCTAAGCGAGCCGGCATCGACGTGGCCATCCTCTCCCAGGTGCATCCTGGGCGCAGCCACTCAGGGTCAGGCCCAAGGCGGCATCAACGCCGCTCTGGCCAACCATCCGGACTCGCAGGACGACAACTGGGAGAAGCACGCGTTCGACACCGTCAAGGGCGGTGACTACCTGGTCGACCAGGACTGCGCCATCCAGATGGCCAAGGATGCCCCTGGTGTCATCTACGAGATGGACCACTGGGGCTGCCCGTTCTCTCGCTTCGAGGACGGCAGGATCGCGCAGAGGCCCTTTGGCGGAGCCGGGTACCCGCGCTGCTGCTACGGCGCCGACAAGACCGGACACTATCTGCTGCATACCCTCGTAGAGCAGGCCTACAAGCACGAGGTCAAGATCTACGTAGAGCAGTTCGTGGCCAAGTTGATAGTCCACGAAGGTGTCTGCCAGGGCGTGGTCTCTTACGACATGACCCGCGGTGGCTTCGAGGCCTTCACCGCCAACGCGGTGGTCATAGCCACCGGAGGCGCCGGACGTACCTACATCAACACCACGAACAGCATCATCAGCACCGGCGGCGGAATGACCATGGCCTTTGAGGCGGGCGTTCCCCTCAAGGACATGGAGTTCGTCCAGTTCCATCCCACGGGGCTCTTCACCACCCAGATACTCATGACCGAGGGCGCCCGCGGCGAAGGTGGCTACCTGCTGAACGACAAGGGCGAGCGCTTCATGGCAGAACTACGCGCCCAAAGTGATGGAGTTGGCCCCGCGCGATATCACCTCGCGCTCGATACAGACAGAGATCAACGAAGGCCGGGGCATCAACGGCCAAGGCTACGTGTACCTGGACCTGCGTCACCTTGGGCGCCCAGAAGATCTTGGAGAGACTGCCGGGCATCCGTGACCTGGCCATCCACTTCGAAGGTGTCGATCCGATCGAAGCGCCCATACCCGTGGTGCCAAGCCAGCACTACTGGATGGGGGGCATAGACACCGACGTCAACGGTGCCACAGTCATGCCCGGTCTGTACGCGGCCGGCGAGTGTGCCTGCGTGTCGGTGCACGGAGCGAACCGCTTGGGCGGCAACTCGCTGCTCGAGACCATCGTGTTCGGACGGCGCGCCGGCGCCGAGGTAGTCGCGCTACCTGGCGACACTGAAGGACCCGCGGCCGAACGCGCGCGCGGCCGACGCTGCCGCCCAGGAGCTGGAGAAGAAGATCCAGGAGTTGGCAGCCAAGACCGGCACCGAGGACGCCTACGCGCTCAGGGCCGAGATGACGCTGGCCATGAAGGAGCACTTCGGTGTGTTCCGCGACGAGCCCACCATGAAGGCGGGCCTCGAGAAGGTCATGTCGGTGAAAGAGCGGGTGAAGAACATCGGGCTCCGCTGGACCGGCAGCGTGTTCAACGTCGACATGATCCGCACCGTGGAGTTCGAGGGCATGGTCGATCTGGCGCTATGCGTGTGCCTCTGGGCGCGCTCAAGCGCAAGGAGTCCCGCGGAGCGCACTTCCGCACCGACTTCAACACGCGCGACGACAAGAACTGGCTCCACCATACACTGGCCCACTACCAGCCTGACGCGGCGCGCCGCGACTGGATAGCAAGCCGGTCACCCTTGGCACCTTCGAGCTACAGGAGCGGAAGTACTGATGCCTGACATCAAGTTTCGCCTCAAGCGCCAAGATCCGCAGGACAAGAACAACCCCGAGCCCCGGTGGCAGGAGTACACCGTCCACTACGAGGGCGAGAACCTCACCGTGCTCGAGGGCCTGTTCCACATACAAGAGAACCTCGACCCGAGCCTCTCGTTCAGGTACTGCTGCCGCGCCTCGGTGTGCGGAAGCTGCGCCATGTACATCAACGGTGCGTACCGGCTGGCCTGCCAGACCAACGTCAAGCACCTGCATGTGGACGAGATCACCGTGGCCCCCATGCCGCACCTCAAGGTGATCAAGGACATGGTCGTCGACATGACCGACTTCTTCGCCAAGTACGAGTACATCAAGCCTTGGCTCATCCGCAACTCTCCGGAGCCGGAGAAGGAGATACTCCAGTCGCCCAAGGACCGCAAGAAGATCGACATGCCGGTGGACTGCATCCTTTGCGGTTCGTGCTACTCGAGCTGTCCGTCGGCCTGGGGTGAAGAGAACTACATCGGCCCAGCGGCGTCTGACTCAAGGCCTTCCGCTTCGAGGTCGACTCGCGTGACGAGGCCGACCGGGAGCGCATGCCGCGTTGGGACAACGAGCGCGGCGTGTATCGTTGCCACACCATCATGAACTGCGTCGAGGCGTGCCCGAAGGAGCTGCATACCCACCGAGGGCATACAGTGGCTCAAGAAGGCGGCGGTGCGGCGCAAGCTGTTCCGGAAGGCGAAGTAGCACGTCACGGTCGTTAGTCCGCGAGTGAGGGGATAGTGTACGGCGCAGCCGGCCTACGGGCCGGTTGCGCCGTAGATACGCTTCTGCGGGTTGCGGTGGTACCTTTGGACGCCAGGGCTGTACGGCCCGGTCGGCGTCGTCACAATCGTTCAGGTTGAGAGCGCAGTAGGAGGAACATGATGAAGAAGACCTTTGTCGTAGCGTTTGCAGTCATGCTCGTTGTCGGATTGCTCATAGTGGGATGCGGAGGAGGCAGTGCGACGACGACGTTGGCGCCGACGACTCTCGCGCCGACGACTACCACGGAGGCTGTGTCCTTTGTCGGGAGCTACTCGGGCGCGTACGCGTACACGGCGCCTGCGATCGGGGCGAGTTCCCCATCACTTTCACTGTGGGTGCCGACGGTGCCATCCAGGGCACGGGAACGGTCCCTGATGGCAGCACCTTCGAGATCACGGGAACGCTGGGCACGGGTGACTCGTTGTCCGCGGGTGGAGACGTGACGGGAGCAGGCATGAGGATCACCTTTGACGGCAGTGTCAAGGTGGAGGATGGGAACGTGACGGTCGAGGGTGCGTGGCAAGGTGGCACCAACTACTCGGGGATCTGGACGGCCGGCAAGGACGTGAAGTAGGAGTATTTGAGGCCGAGGCGAGCTCGGCGCAGTCGTTGTGTGCGATGCCGCGGGTGCCAGGATTCCCCGCGGCATCTGACTACAAGAGGGGTGGCATTGATGCCTCTCGTCATCGTCAAGATGCTCGAAGGTCGGAGCGTCGGAACAGAAGCGCTCTCTTGGCGCGTGAGATCACCGACTTGGTGGTGAAGCATGCCGGTACGACCGAAGACCAGGTGGACGTGATCATCGAAGACTACGCCCGCGAGAACTGGGCCAAGGGCGGCGTTCTCTTCAGCGACAAGTGAACCGAGGGCCATCTGCACGCGGCGAGTCGCGGCGTGATGACGGTCGCCGTCGACCCGGTCATCGGGAGGCTCGGCCCGTTCGTCTTCGGCTGGTATGGCGTCATCATGGCCGTGGGCATCCTGCTAGGCCTGTGGATAGTCGCCCGAGCAACTCAAGCTCCGTGGCCTCGTCTCCGTATCACGCGTGGGGATAGCCGTCTGTGCCCTGCCGTGCTGGGATCCTGGGCGCGCGTCTGGTGCACGTCCTCGAGAACATCGGACTACTTCCGCAGACATCCCGGAGAGATCATCGGGGTGGGCATGGTCGGGCTGGCCATCTACGGCGTCATCGCAGGCTCGTTGCTTGGTGCGGTCGCGTACTCCGTATGGAGGAAGTTGCCCCTGCTGAAGGTGCTCGACTGCGGAGCGCTCGCCTTCCCGGTGGCGCAACTCATCGGCAAGAGCGCCAACATCATCAACGGCGACACCTGGGGTCGACCACCGACCTGCCCTGGGGGATCACATACACCAACCCGCGCTCGTACATACCTGAGGACCTGCTCGGGGTGGCCACTCACCCGACTCCCATCTACGAACAGCTTTGGCTGGTGATAGTCATCGTCGTACTCGCTCTGAACATGCGCAGGCTCATGCGGGTGGACGGACTCGCGATACTCTCCTTCATCTGGCTCTACTCGGTGGGGCGGTTCGTGATCTCCTTCTACCGGGTGAACGACTCGATACTGTGGGGCCTGAAGGAGGCGCAGGTGATAGCGCTGGTCGTGCTGATAGTCGTGCCTGCGTTGGCCTACTGGCTCATCAGACTCCGTAGGACTCGGCCAGCAGCGTGACTGGGATGCACCACCGGCAGGCCGGTGGCGTGCGCCAACTGCATGCGGCAGGTGCTGCACTCGCTGGCCAGTAGATCGGGGGCGACCTCCCCTATGCGCTCGAAGAGCGGCGCGCCCACGGCCAAAGACAACTGGTAGCTCTTGGTCTTCATGCCGAACGTCCCGGCCATGCCGCAGCAACCGGCCGCCAGATCGACCACTTCGATGCCGGGGACCTCAGCCAGCAACTCCATGCTCGGGTTGCCGACGTCGCTGTGCTTTGAGGTGGCAGGGCTGGTGGTAAGCGACGCGCAGCGGTGTCTGAGGAGCATCGCAGCGGGCCTGCGGACAGGTGACCTGCCGGGGTGTCTCTCGGCGCAGAGACAGAAGCAATTCGCCCAGATCGAACGTCGCGTTTGCCACCAGCGAGCAGCCGAGCATCGCCGAGGTAGTCCGGGTAGTGCACCTTGAACGCGAAGGTCGCGGTGGGCTCGGCGCTCACGAGGCAGGCGCCTTGCTCCACATACCTGAGAGCCCCGCGCACGTTGGCCGCGGCCACGGCCCGCGCCCTGCGAGCGTAGCCGTAGAGCATCTCGGGGATGCCGCTGGACCTCTGGTCGGGGAGCGAGACACTGACTCCGTGGGCCATGAGGACCTTGGCGACCGTAAGCGCCAGCTGAGGGTCGTAGTACTGGGCGAAGAGGTCATAGAAGTACGCCGCGTGGCGCGTCGGCCTAGCCTGCGGCCGAGGCGGGTCGACTAGCACTCAGTGCGTCTTGAAGCGAGCGACGCGCGAAGGGAGCCAGGGGCCGTCGCCGGTCGATGCCCATGAGCACCTGAGCGACAGCTCTGCCCAGACCGGAGGCGACCATCGGTTGGCTAGGGGGGCTGCGAAGCTGCCCAGTCGAGTCACCGTCTCCGCACGGCTGAGGACGAAGTCGACGGCCGTGGGGCGGTGGTGTTGCCTGAAGCGGCTCTTGGCCTCGAGTACGAGTTTGGGGATGTTGACGTGGGAGGGGCACTCCACCGCGCACATGCCACAGCCTATGCACCAATCGGTCACCTGCTTGGTGGCGTCCGCGCCGTACGCCTGCCCCTCGTCCCATGGCCCCGGAGATGACCGAGCGCAGTAGATTGGCCTTGGCTCTTGGAGAGGCGTGTTCGCGATGGGTGGCCTTGTAGGTGGGGCACATCGTGGTGGTGACGGCGCCCTTGCACGACAGCACAGCCGTGGCAACGTTCGATCTCGCTCTCGTAGCCGCGCTCCGGAAAGTACAACAGTGGGCTTTGAGGCAAGGTGGAGTACGTCGGGCCCGTAGCGAGCCTGGTCCAGGAGCGCGTGGTCAGTCTTGCTGTGGCCCTATCTTCTTGCCCGGGTTGAGGACACCGTCCGGGTCGAAGGCCTGCTTGATGTGCGCGAAGACCTCGTAGACCTCAGCACCGTACATCGCCCGCAGCCGAGGCGTATGGACAAGACCATCCCCGTGTTCTCCCGACAAAGTCCCACCGCTGCCAAGAACGTAGGCGGCCACCTCGTCGTAGATGCGCTGCATTATCGACCTGTCGCGTGGATCGCGTGGGTCGAGCATGGGCCGCGTGTGAAGGTTGCCGTCCCCCACGTGCCCGACCATGACCGCCTGGATGCCCTCGCGGTCGAAGAGCTTCTGCAAGAACTCGATGCACTCCGGCACCTTGGAGGGGTGAACGGTGATGTCTTCTATGAAGGGCAGGGGCTGACGGCGTCCGGGTGACTGCTGCATCAGAGGAACCGCGGACTTGCGTACCCTCCACAGGAACTCCGTCTCAGCCTCGCTTGTCGCTCGGACCAGACTGAGGGCCGAGGTCGTGCGCAGGTGGCGGGCGAGAGCCGCGAACTTCGCTTCGAGCTGGGCAGCGTCATCTGCCTCGAACTCCACCAACAGAGCGGTGTCAGCGCCTGCCGGCAGCATGGCGTCCACCCTGGAGTCGTGGCTTCGAACCAGTTCGAAGAAAGCGGGAGTCCATGATCTCGACAGCCGAGGGGCCCAACTCCAAGATGCCGGGCACCGCCTCGCCAGAAGCTCTGACCGACGAGAAGTAGGCCATGGCGATGCCTCGCACGGCTGGGAGTGGCGCCAGCTGGAGAGTGGCCTCAGTCACCATGCCAAGGGTGCCCTCTGAGCCCACAAACAGCTTCTGCAGAGGGACAGCCCGGCCGGCGGCCCGGTCGAGCAGGGTCTCGACCCGGTATCCGCACGAGTTCTTGACGACTTTGGGCATGTGCCCGGCTATGAGGTCGCGCTTCTGCGCGAGCTCGGGCAGGACTTGGGCGAAAGCGCGGCCGGCAGCACAACCGCTGCTGAGAAGGGCCGCCAGCTCGGGTCCTCCGTCGGCCAGCGGCGCGGAGCGGTGGGCACTGCCGTCGGCCATCACTGACCTCGAGAGCGGCGATGTGGTCCTTGGTGGCACCGTAGGCGACGGTATGAGCTCCTGAAGCGTTGGTGCCTATCATGCCTCCGAGGCTGCAGTGGTTCTCACTAGACGGGTCGGGCGGAAAGAACACGCCCAGTGGCCGCAAGAAGGCGTTGAGCTTGGCGAGCACCATGCCGGGCTGCACGCGCACCCAGGAAGCATCTGGCGCGACTTCGAGGACCGAGTGCATGTATCTGGAGAAGTCGAGCTGAATGCCTGGGCCGACCGCTCCCCCGTTAAGGCCCGAGCCGATACCCCGGGCGACAACAGAGAGCCCGTGCTCGGCGGCGTAGGCGACCACGCGCGCGACATCCTGGGAGTCTCGGGGAGAGACGACGCCAAGCGGCTCGATTTGAGTGAGACCTGCGTCGGTGGCGTAAAGGCGGCGGCTCACCGCGTCGAACTCCACGTCCCCGTTGACGAGCGACCGTAGGTGTCGTGCGACGGATTGCGGGGTGACGGCCATGGCCGCAGAATGATAGCGCGAGCAGGCAGCTTCGTGAGAGAATGCACGGGACCTGAAGCCGACCGAACGGGGCTGAGTCAGCCTCAGACCAGCGAGGTATGTGTACCGTGGAGCGCGGAGCGTCCGCCTGTCTGTCGAAGGGGGTGAGTCATGCTTGCCATTCTCAAAACGACCCCTACGGGTCTAAAGCGATTGGAGGAGTTCGAACCCGGCTCCTGGATCGATCTGGTAGCTCCCACCGAGGAGGAGCTGGAACAGGTCAGCCGGGAGCTGGTGATCCCGCTCGATCTGCTCAAAGGCCCTCTGGACGAAGAGGAGAAATCGCGCATAGACGTAGAAGACGGGCTGACTCACGTCATCGTGGACATCCCCGTGCTGGTTCGGGAGGACGAGCAGCGAGGGCTATGAGACCATCCCGCTAGGGATACTCATACACCCCGACTACATCATCACCACCTGCCTGAGGCCCAATCCCATCCTGGGGGAGTTCGAGCATGGCATCGTGCGCGGTTACGCGACCTTCTGGAAGACCCGTTTGCTCCTGCAGATACTGCAGCGGGTGGCGGCCTTCTATCTGCGCTACCTGGGCCGTATCGACCGGGAGACCGACAAGATAGAGCGCGAACTGCGCGCCTCGATGAAGAACGCCGAGATATTCGACCTGCTCAGCCTGCAGAAGTCCCTGGTGTACTTCACCACCTCACTGCGCTCGAACGAAGGGGTGCTGCAGAAGCTCAACCGCACCAGGACGGTCAAGATGTATGAGGAGGACCAGGAGCTTCTCGAGGACGTGTTGGTCGAAACCAAGCAGGCGTCGGAGATGGCCAAGATCTACACAGACATTCTCACCGGCATGATGGACGCCTTCACCTCGGTGATCTCGAACAACCTCAACCGGGTGATGAAGCTGCTGACGTCACTGACCATAATCCTGGGCATCCCCACGATCGTCTTCTCGTTCTGGGGCCAGAACGTCAAGGTGCCGTTCGAGGGATGGGTGTACGGCTATCCCATCACCATCGCGGTAGCCTTCGGGATCTCGACGATGCTTGGCCCTGGTGTTCTGGAGGAAGAAGTTCTTCTAGCCCCAGGGTGACAGCGGCGGCCGGAATCGCCTTGGGTCTTGTCGCGGTCTCTTGCGGCGCCTTGAACGTGGGACGGGCAGCTCGAGCATGCTCATCTCGTCTCTGGACGTCCAGGGACTCGACAGGCGCGACCCGCATGCGCTTGACCCCGAGCAGTACTGCCAGTCCGGACACCAAGAAGATGAAACCGACCGGACCTGCCAGGCCGTACGCTCCCGACATCGTCTGTACGACAAGAACCAGCTGTGTTGAACCACCCCACTCCGCGGGCCGAGGCGATGTAGATGTAGAAGACCAGCGGCATGAGCAAGCCTAGGAGCAGCAACGGCAAGTTGGTGAACAACCGCCTGTCGTACGAAGACCCCGCGGTACACGGGTTCGGAGAAACACGTGGCGAGGGGCCAAGACCAAGCCAGGCTCAAGCAGACGAGCATCAAGAAGGCCGAGCGCGCAGTCATGAGCATCAGCCCCATGAACGGCGCTGAAGAATCCGGCGGCCAACTTGGACATCTCGGTGACCGGCCGGGCCTCTCGTGGGCGCAGATAGCCTAGAAGCGTCGCGAGAAGACGAACGAGACGGCAAGACGACCACCAGAGATGAGAATGGGTCCTACTCTCGGCTGGGCCGACTCTCCCTCGGTGGGCACCTGGAACCGGTAGTTGGGTATCAGACGGCCCAAGTACAAGAAGTAGGCCATCAACAAGGTGACCACCAGAGGCAAGGCAAAGGAGGCAGATTCTGAAGGTGGCGAATGGTCACCATGAACTTGAAACGGGCGCTCCCCATCCAGATGATGAAAGCGGCGAGACCCGGCAGGAGGCAGAGGACGGCCAGTACGGTTATCGCGCTGTCGGTCAGATAGCGACCCGACCTCAGCAGCAGAGCGGTGCCCGGATTGCCGGGCAGCTCGGCTCCGCCGTCCAAGGACATGACAAGTCGCTCCAGCGCGGGGCCATGTGCCTGCAGTCCGGTGGTATTGGGGCTGCCCGGAGAGTCGTCATACAGTCTGATAGAAGGTATGCCCCTGGTGAGGCCGGCTATCTGATCGCCGTCGGCTAGCGCCATGGCGCGGTCGGCGGCTTGACGCCATAGACTGGGGACGACCGTATCTACCTGCGACTTGTCAAACGCGGAGTTCACAAGCTGCAAGAGCCAGCCCGGCGTGGTGCTGCGAGCGCTGGTCACTCCCACCGCCAGTGGGTGGGCCTGCGAAGTACCGGCGGCCACCTTGCCCAGTCCGTTGATAGTGATGATCGCAGAGACCCTGCCCGCGTAGTTCGCTTGTCGCGAGAAAGTGGTCGATGCCCAAGCCGCCGTTGCTGGAGTCTTCGGTAGACAAGAAGACGAGGGTCTTCTTGTTGGGACGGGATGCAAACACATTGATGAGCTCCACCAGGACACCGGTCGCACTCGTGTAGGTGAGTGGCTGCACCCTGACCACCGCCGGCATATCCCGAGGCGCAGCGATGAGCACCACATCATTCGTCGCCCCTTCGAGCTTGACGGTGTAGTTGGTCAGCGTGGCGGTCTGGGTGCCCATGGGGGCGTCGAACGGTTCCGCTTGGGCCATATTGGGTGTGGGCATCTGCTCGCTGAACCAGGTGAACACGTCCGGCGAGCTGCCGTTCGGATTGGGTGTGGAGATATAGGTCCACATATCCTCAGTGGCTCTATAGGCGCGTCCGGCATCGAAGAACGGCTCGCCTGGGGCCAGTGCGATGACCGCGCTCGGAGAGGAGATGGATACGAAGACGCCAGCACTGGCCACGATAGTCAGGCCGACGCAGACGCTGTAGGTTATCTTGCGCCATTGCCTGACCAGGTCTATGAGACTCCGGCGGATTGTGAGCGGCATTCACGACTCCGGTTCGCTGGGGGCCTGAGCGATTCTAAGCCCCCAGAGACCTAGAGGCAAATCAGGACTCGCATCCTCGCCCGTCGTTGATCAGTCTCTCGATCATTCGATCGGCTATCGCGGACGCCGGGACACTGTACCCGCCAGAGCGTACCAGTTCATGGATGACCTGCAGACGTGACCCTTCCGCGGAGGAGGTCGAGGCCGTCTCTGGCGGCTGGCCCTGATGCGGTATTGGTGTCTCTGTGGCCTTTGGAGCTCATGCTATTCTTCCTATCGGCCAGAGCTCCCCGAATGGTTTACACAGAGAGTGCAATCTCGGCGTGGAGCGGGCCTACCAGGGAGAGGATCTTGCCGGACCGACTGTCGACGATCGAAGAAGCACGTTCGAGGATACTCGGCCAAGTGGTCGCGTTGCCCGCGGAGCCTCGCCGATTGGCTGAGAGCTTGGGCATGGTCGTAGCTGAGGACCTGTCGGCCGCCCAGGACATCCCTCCGTTCGACAACTCCGCCATGGATGGTTATGCGGTGCTGGCCTCAGACATCGTCGGGGCCTCCCCAGAGAACGCCGTCGCCCTTCGTCTCACCGAGACCATCCCGGCCGGCCACATGTCAGACAGGCAGCTCATGAGCGGGCAGGCCGCGAGGATAATGACGGGCGCTCCTCTTCCCGCTGGGGCCGACGCGGTCGTGCAGCTCGAGCTCACGCGAGAAGAGGGGGAGCAGGTACTGATCTTCGAAGCGGCCAACCAGGGCAAGAACGTCCGCCGCGCCGGTGGCGACGTTCTCGCGGGGACGCTGGCGCTCCAAGCCGGTACCGTCCTCGGGCCTGCGGAGATAGGCATGGCTGCGAGCCTGGGCTTCGCGGTCGTGTCGGTTCACCGCCGCCCACGCGTGGCGATCGTGTCCACAGGGAGCGAGTTGGTGGACGTGGGCCGAACCGCTTGGCGCGGGCCAGATCTACAACTCCAACGGCTACTCGCTGCGCGCGATGTGCCAGCAACTAGGCATAGAGGCCGACGTCTTGGGCATCGCCGCCGACGACCGCACGGTCACCAAGGAGCTGCTGTCCAGAGGGCTGGAGTACGACGTACTGCTCACATCAGGCGGGGTGTCGGTGGGCGCGTTCGACTTCGTCAAAGAAGTCCAGGCTGAATTGGGCGTGGAGCGTGTGCTGTGGGGCGTGGCGATCAAGCCCGGCAAACCCCTGTTGGTGGGCAAGAAGGGCGGCACGCTTGTCTTCGGCCTGCCTGGTAATCCTGCCTCGGCCATGGTGTCGTTCGAGTTATTCGTGCGCCCGGCGCTCCTACGTCTCATGGGCTACAAGAAGACGGCCCGGTCGCTTCACAAAGCCATCCTCGTTGAGGATCTGGAGTCTCTGAAAGAGAGGACGCACGCGGTGCGAGTGAGAATATGGCGCGAAGGTGACTACTGGAAGGCGACTTCGACCGGCGACCAGGGCTCCGGGCGGATGCGCTCCATGGTGGGCGCCAACGGTCTGGTGCTGGTGCCGGCGGCCTCTTCGGGCTTTCGAGCGGGGGATCAGGTGGACGTGCTTCTGCTGTCGGAGTCTCTCGAAGCAGACTAGGACCGGGCGCCGTCGTATGGTTGTTTAGTCCGGACGGCGGAGATAGAATGAGAGCGATGAGATTTCCCAACGGACATCGACGGGGGAGTGGTGCCACTGGCATACCCGAGTCGGTGTTCGGTGTGGACTCGAGGGGCTCGGCAGCGTGTGCTGCTGAGCTTTTTTTGTTCGTGGCTCGCGCTCTCTTTCGACCGTTACCCTGACCCGGAAAGGAGACCTCATGGCCAATCACTTCACCCCCGAGGAGCTGGCGGAGGAGTTGGGTATGGACACCGGACAGATAATCCGGCTCTGCGTCAGCGAAGGCATCCCTATCTACAAGGGAAAGATCGATCGCAGCCTGCTTACGGTGGTGATGAAGGCCAAGGGTATCCCCCTGCCCCAAGTGCAGACCGCACTCTCGTAGCTTACTGCTGCCAGGAGCGCTCTGGCGGCCGAGGCCAGTTCGGCCCTTGTTCTTGGTAGAGCATCCGCACTAGGGATCTGGAGCGGAACCAGCGCGGCGCCGCGCTGGTCGCCTTCTTGAAACCACCGGCCCACGGCCAGCAGCGGGTCGAGGTGGGCTTGTGGCACAGACACGAGGGTCAGGTGCGTCCGCGCTGGCCCTAGCGGCGTGGACTTGCTCAGCGTCTCCAGCATCTCGCTGAGTCCTGCCTCCAGGGTCTGGCGGGTGAGCGACGACATGAGACCAGCCGGCCCCTCCAGACCAGGTTGACCCGGACAGACTGGGTCGCTTTGGGCGTGGTCCTGCAGCCACAGGCAGGCGAAACAGAGCTCGCGGGCTTTCGCCAGAACGTCATACCAATGGCGTACCGCTACCAGGTGGTCGCGACCCTCTCGTATCTGGCCGGCCTGCTCGTGAAGCCCTTGGCGTGAGAGTCCCAGGGCGACCTCCTCAGCGCGATGCAAGGGGTCTATCCTCTCGCCAAGGTCACAGCCCGCCAGCCACCTCACCAGGTCGGTCACCAGGGCGTCATGCCGAGCGCATGCCTCGGCACCGTCCGTACAGGGCGACAAGCACTGTCCTTTCGAGCCCGCGTCCGCACGGGCGCGTTTCTGGCCTGCGCGGGCAATGACGTATGGGATAGCACTCGCGAAGCAGGGACACTGCCGCGTATGCCGCGCCGCGTCGGCGAAAGGGACCGATGACCAGGTCGCCCTGCGGGGGCAGGGGATCATGGGAGGGGTCTCCCAGCCAACGGGGAGCTCTGCGAGTGGCCAAGAGGTTCAGCCCCGGCCCGCGTGCGCCGGCCTTGATGTACACGTAACCTTCAGGTGCGGTCCAGTACTGGTTGTAGGGCGGACGGTGTTCGAGTAGCAGTTGCTGTTCTCTGACCACGGCTTCCAGGGTGGTGGCGGTCTGCTCGTGATCGATGCGCTCCACCAGCCTGACCGCTGTTCGAAGACCTTTGTGCCGGCGGGCGCCTGCCATGAAGAACGATCGGACGTCGTCAGCCAGGTGATCGGCGCGGCCCACGAGCAGAGCACGCTCCTCCTCGCCCAGAAAGACGAACGTGCCGGGTCCGGTGGGCAGGTCTTTGGTCAACGCAAGTTTCTCCAGATGAGAGGGTGACGTGGGACGCCCATGCTCTCTGGCTGCACTCAGGGTGGCGACCCCCCGATCCTGAAGCACCCCGGCCAAGTGTATGAAGACATGAGCCACCGCCTGCGCGTCGGCCAACGCGCGGTGGCAGGCTGCCACTGGAGCGCTCAGGGCGTCCGCCACGGTCTTCAGACGGTAGTTGGCAAGACCCGGCACCAGGGTTCGCGAGAGCGGGAGTGTGTCCACGGCACCCTCGCCCAGCCTGCGGCTCCTCAGCCGGTGCAGTTCGTAGTTGAGAAAGCCGACGTCGAAGGGCGCGTTATGGGCGACGACCACCGCGCCCTCCAGGAAATCGAGCAGCGACGGGATCACCTCCTCTATGCGAGGGGCATCGGCGACCATCTCTTCGGTTATGCCGGTGATCCAAGTGATCATAGGTGGGATGGAGCGCTGGGGATTGACCAGCGTGTGAAAGTGGTCGACGATGCTGAGCCTCTCGATGCGTACCGCCCCCACCTCAGTGATCTTGCCCGCCCCAGCTTTTGCCCCGGTGGTCTCCAGGTCCAGCGCCACGAAGGGGACATCGAGCAAGTCTGGGTCGACGAATCCCCAACTGCGTAGGTCGAGGAGTCCTCCGGCCGGCCCGTCCCAACAGAATCGCTGGTCATCGCGTATGAGGACTTCCAGAACCTGGAGCGACAGAGCAGGCGTGGCGGCAGCGCCCAAGAGCATGCGGGCCGCCTCGTGGGCACCTAGTGGGCCGCCGCGCACCAGCAGATCATGGTGAAGCCGGTCGGCTATCTTGAGGGACAGTTGAAGTTGCATCTAGACCGGGATTTGAGAGATATGCGGCAGGTTTCCTTGAAAAGAGAGGACTCATCCTGGACAATACTAGCACTCAAAAGCTGGAGCACACCCCCAAGGCCGAATAGGTGGGATTTGCTGGACAAAGCTCAAATCGAAGCGATCCTGCCCCATCGGGAGCCGTTTCTGCTGATCGATCGGGTGACGGAACTCGTACCCGGAGAATACGCCATCGCCGAGAAAGACGTGCTCGCTGCAGACGATGTGTTTCGCGGGCACTTTCCCGGCCACCCCGTCTTCCCTGGAGTGTTGATACTGGAGGCCCTAGCTCAGACTGGGGCCGTCGCCGTTCTATCTCAACCCGAAGCACTGGGCAAGATAATCCTCTTTGCCAGAGCCGACGAAGTGCGGTTCAAGCGAGCAGTCGTGCCCGGGGACACGCTACGCCTGGAGATGCGGCTCACCAAGAGTCGGGGTCCGATAGGCAAGGGCGAGGCCCAAGCCTTCGTCGGGTCAGAACTAGCCTGCAGCGGAGTGCTGACCTTCGCGGTCGCAGATCGGTAGTTCTATGACTACGAATAGCCCCGTGTCGCTCCTTGGGCGACCTATGACCATAATCGGCCTTGGCGCCCACGTACCTGCGAAAGTGGTCACCAACGAAGACCTGGCGGAAACTCTCGACACATCTGACGCCTGGATAAGGCAGCGCACGGGCATCAGGGAGCGCAGGGTCGCCGAACCGGGTCTGAGCAGCTCTGACCTGGGCATAATCGCGGCCCGCGAAGCCTTGACCGATGCGGGCCTGGAGCCCTCTCGCATAGACCTTGTCATCACAGCCACCATCTCGCCGGACCAGCTGATGCCCGCCACCGCTGCGCGCATAGCGCACGAATGCGGATGCGGTCATGCGGGCGCTTTCGATGTCTCCGCCGGCTGTAGCGGCTTCGTGTTTGCGCTGGCGATGGCGGCCGGTGCGGTGGCCGGTGGTCTGCACGACCACGTCCTGGTGGTCGGGGCAGAGACCATCTCTCGCATCCTCGACTGGCAGGACAGAGGCACGGCCGTACTGTTCGGCGATGGGGCCGGCGCCGTGGTAGTGACTGCTCGCGGTTCGAAGGGGGACAGCGGCGGCGCGCACGGTGGCGGCATCTTGGGCTTCGACCTGGGTGGGGACGGCTCTGGCGTCGATTTCCTCACCATTCCCGCGGGTGGGTCCCGCCTGCCCGCCTCGGCTGCCACGGTGGAGGCCGGGCAGCACTACATGAAGATGAACGGCAGCGAGGTGTTCAAGTTCGCGACCAGGGTGGTGGCACAGTCCGCGGGGCGAGTGCTCGAGCGATGTGGCAGGTCGGTGGCCGACGTCGACCTGTTCGTACCGCACCAGGCCAATCTACGCATAATAGACGCGGCCGCCTCCAAACTCGGCATCGCTTCAGAAAGGGTCTACACCAATCTCCAGAAGTATGGCAACACCTCGTGCGCCTCTATTCCCCTCTGTCTGAGCGAGGCCCGGGCCGAGGGGCGCCTGCGCGAAGGCGACCTGGTCTTGCTCATGGGCTTTGGAGCGGGGCTGAGTTGGGGGGCCTGCTTACTGGAGTGGGGCCAGACGGCCACATCTGACACGCACGGAACCGAACTGTAGGAGAGAAGACAAGTGGGAGGACTGCTGACACTGTTTCCAGGCCAGGGCGCCCAGGCGCCGGGCATGGCGGAGCACCTGTGGGGCTCTTCTGCGGCCCGTGAGGCTTTCGTCGAGGCCGGCGACGTACTTGGCTGGGATATCGCAGAGCTCTGCCGCCACGGGTCCATGGAGGAGTTGACTCGGACGGACCGCACGCAGCTCACCATATTGACCTGCAGTGTGGCCACCTGGAGGGCATTCGAGGCCGAGGACGTCTCGTTCGCGGTCGCGGTGGGCCACTCACTGGGTGAATACTCCGCCCTGGTGGCCACGGGCCATATGAGCTTCGCAGACGCACTGCGGGTCGTCGACGTGCGTGGCCGCGGCATGCAGGCCTGCGCAGAGAAGCGGGGCGGCACCATGGCCGCGATCATTGGCTTGGAGACCGAGTTGCTGGAAGAGATCTGCGGGTCGTTGGAAGATGTCTGGCTGGCCAACTACAATTCGCCGGGTCAATTGGTCATCTCAGGCGCGGTAGAGTCGGTGCGAAGAGCCGGCGAGTTGGCGCAGGAGAAAGGCGCGAAACGGGTGCTACCGCTTTCGGTGTCGGGAGCCTTTCACACGCCGTTCATGGCCGATGCAGCCGAATCCTTGGCTGAGGCGCTGGCGAACGCGAAGTTCAGGCAGGGTGAGCGACGCTTCTTCTCTACCACCGAGAGTCGGTATCCTGAGCCACAAGAACTCGCCGACGTCCTGGCGAGGCAGCTGATGTCACCGGTGAAGTTCGTGCAGAGCATGGAAGCTTTGCTGGGAGGTCTCGAGGCGCCGGGCGAGGGCCTGGAATGCGGACCGGGCGGCGTCCTCTCCGGTCTCACCAAGAGGATCGCGCGTGATTTCAGAGTGTCTTCTACGGGCGACGCTGCCTCCTTCGAGGAGGCGCTGCAGGCCGTGAGTCAACCAGGAGGTGCGCGATGACCGACAAGCAGGCGATGCTACAGGGCCAAGTGGCCCTTGTCACTGGGGGAGCTAGAGGCATCGGCAAGGCCATCGCTCTACGCCTGGCTGCAGATGGCGCCAAGATAGGCATTGTCGACTGGGCCGACAACGGCCAAGATGCGGCTCGTGAGATAGAGCAGGAGACCGGACGAGCCACCACCTTCTTCAAGGCCGACATCTCCAAGGAGGCGGACGCCCAGGCCGCTGTTGCGGCGGTCGAAGCGGCGCTCGGCCCGGTGGACATACTCATAAACAACGCGGGCATAACGCGAGACGGTCTGACGCTCACCATGAGCGAGAGTGACTGGGACGCCGTGCTGGGGGTGAACCTCAAGGGCGCCTTCTTGATGAGCAAAGCCGTCATGCGCGGCATGATCAAGAGGCGCCGTGGATCGATCGTCAACATCTCGAGCATTGTGGGCCGCAGGGGCAACGCCGGACAAGCCAACTACTCAGCGGCCAAAGCAGGGCTGCTTGGCCTGACGAAGACTCTGGCCAAAGAGGTGGCCTCGCGCAACGTGCGCGTGAACGCGGTGGCTCCTGGATACATAGAGACCGAGATGACCGCTGCTCTGGACGATACAGCTCGTAATGCCCTTATCTCCCAGATCCCTCTGGGCCGCATAGGCACGCCGCAAGGTGTGGCCGACGCGGTAGCCTTTCTCGCCGGCGATTCGGCCTCGTTCATAACGGGTGCGGTGCTTGCGGTGGATGGCGGTCTGGGTATCTAGCCCAAGGAGGTAGAGAGTGACCGCAGCTAAGAGGACAGTCGAATACAAGAGGGTGGTCGTTACCGGCGTGGGCGTGGTATCGCCGCTGGGTATCGGCAAGCAGCCCTTCCTGGAGGGCCTGCTGGCCGGCCGGTCGGCCGTGCGCCTTATCGAGCGCTTCGATACCACGGACTATCCGGTGAAGATAGCCGCGGAGGTGCGCGATTTCGACCCCTTGACCTTCATCGACAAGAAGATGGTCAAGCGGATGGACCGTTTCGCGCAATACGGAGTGGCGGCCTCCACCATGGCCCTGGAGGACTCCGGATACCCGGTGTCTGAGGATCCCTACGCCGTCGGCGCGTTTATCGCCTCCGGCATCGGCGGCCTCGACACTTTCTTGGACCAAGTAGGTACTCTGCTGGAGAAGGGGCCGGAGCGGGTCAGCCCGTTCTTCATACCCATGATCATCGCCAACATGGCAGCGGCGCTGAGCTCGATAACCGCTGGGGCTCAAGGGCCCCGTGAGCGCCACCTGCACGGCCTGCGCCGCGGCCACCAACGCCCTGGGCGACGCCTTCAACATCATCCGGCGCGGTGACGCGACGGCCATGTTCGCCGGTGGCGCCGAGGCGGCCGTGAACCAAGTGGGCATGTCGTCCTTCGCCGCGCTGCGGGCGCTATCGACCCGCAATGATGCACCTGAGAAGGCCAGCCGGCCGTTCGACTCGGGCCGCGATGGCTTCGTCATGGGCGAGGGCAGCGGAGTGTTGGTGTTGGAAGAGCTGGAGCACGCCGTCAAGCGTGGCGCGCACATCTATGCCGAGATGGTGGGCTATGGCATGACCGGTGATGCCTTCCATCTCACCGAGCCGGACGAGACCGGAGAACCCGCGGGACTCGCCGTGAAGCGGGCCCTGGCCGACGGGGGTGTCGACCCCAGCGAGGTCGGGTACGTCAACGCCCACGGCACTTCTACTCCGCTTGGTGACATCATGGAGACCAAGGCGATAAAGTTCGCGCTGGGGGACCACGCCAAGAAGGTCATGGTCAGCTCAAACAAGAGCATGTTCGGTCACTGTCTGGGTGCCGCCGGAGGTCTGGAGGCCGCGGCCACGGTGCTTACGATGGAGGCGGGCAAAGTGGCCCCGACCATCAATCTGGACGACCCCGACCCCGCGTGCGATCTGGACTACGTGCCCAACGTGGCCCGAGACGCTGAGGTCGAGGTGGCGGTCTCCAATAGTTTCGGTTTTGGCGGGCACAACGCGACCATAGTGTTCCGCAGGTGGCATGGCTAAGTATGTGACCATACAGGTAGTGCCCCGAGAGCAGGCGCCGGTACAGCAGGCTGAGGGCGAATGCTGCAAGAAGTGCAACCAGCCCCTCGATAAGGCCGAACTCAAGCGCAATCTCAGGGTCTGCCCGCACTGCTCGTATCACTACCCGTTGCCGGCCCATGAGCGGGTGGCACAGCTTGCCGACCCGGGCAGCGTCACCTTCATCGGCGAAGAGGTGCGGGCTTCTGATCCTCTGGAGTTCTACGACCTCAAGTCGTATCCCGACCGCATGTCTGAGGCCCAAGCAAAGACGGGCCTCACCGAGGCCTTCTTGGCGGCCCTGTGCACGGTTTCTGGGCATCCGGCCGCGCTGGGTATACTCGACTTCAGCTTTCAGGGCGGGTCGATGGGCTCGGTAGTGGGAGAGCGCTTCTATCGTCTGGCGCAGGCGGCCATCGAGCAGCGCAGGGCCTTCGTGGTGATAGCTTCGTCGGGCGGAGCACGCATGCAGGAGGGGCTGTTCTCGCTCATGCAGATGGCCAAGACCGTCTTCGCCGCCAGCATGGTGGGTGAGGCACGGCTGCCCTACATCACCATACTCACGCACCCCACCACAGGCGGGGTGTTCGCGAGCTGGGCCACCACTGCCGACATCATCTTGGCAGAGCCGGGCGCTGTGATGAGCTTCGCCGGACCTCGCGTCATAGAGCAGACCACCCATGAGAAACTCCCGCCCGATTTCGGGACGTCGGAGTCTCAACTCTTGCACGGACAAGTGGATCTGGTCGTGGACCGTAGGGAGCTTAAGGATAAGCTGTCCCACGTCCTCAGACTTCTCTCAGGAGGGGCGGGCAAGTGACCGACAAGGGCTACTCAGAAGCTGCGTGGGAGACCGTGCAGATCGCGCGCCATGCGGAACGGCCGCAGACCCTCGACTATATCGCCGAGACCCTCCCCGACTTTCTTGAGCTGAGCGGTGACCGGCTGCGCTCCGACGACAAGGCCATAATCGGTGGCCTGGGAACACTGGGCAAGCAGCGCATCGTCCTCATAGGCCACCAGAAAGGCCGCACTCTCACGGAGCGGCAGGAGCGCAGCTTCGGCATGAGCCGCCCAGATGGCTATCGCAAGGGTATGAGATTGGCTCGCTTGGCCGAGAAGTTCGGGCTGCCTGTGGTCACGCTGGTGGACACTCCGGGTGCATATCCGGGCAAGGATGCAGAGGAGGGCGGCCAGGCGGCGGCCATCGCCCGCAGCATCGAGGTGTTCGCTAACCTCAAGGTGCCCACGGTGACGGTGATCATCGGTGAGGGCGGCTCGGGCGGCGCGCTGGCCCTTGCTGTGGCCGATCGTGTACTGATGCTGGAGAACTCGTGGTATTCGGTCATCTCGCCGGAGGCCTGCGCGACCATCGTTTGGCGGGACGCGGCTGAGGGCCCACGCGCGGCGGCGTCACTGCGCCTAACGGCGAAGGATCTGTCGCAACTCGGTCTCGTCGACGCGGTCGTCCCGGAACCTCTGGGCGGGGCTCATACCGACTCCAGGGTGACGGTGAAGCGGGTGATGCACGAAGTGCAGCTGGCTTTGCGCGAGCTCACCAAACTCGACGCCACGAAGCTGGTAGATCTTCGGCGCCAGAAGTACCTCAAGATGGGGGCCTACACCATCGCCAAGTAGCGACTCGGCTCGGTGCCACGCTCCGCACTGGTAGAATCCGGTCATGATAGACGCGGACCTCTTTGGGGACGTACTCAAGGCCGACCTTGCGGCCAGGGGGCCGCTCGCGGCGCGAATGCGCCCGCAGCGGCTCGAGGATGTCGTGGGACAGGCTCAGCTACTGCGCGAGGGCGCCGCTCTGCGGGTGGCCATAGAGACCGGCACCGTGGGGTCGATGATCTTCTTCGGACCCCCCGGCACCGGTAAGACGACCATAGCTCGTCTGGTGGCAGCGGCCACCGATTCGTCGTACGAGGAGCTCTCCGCGGTGAATTCGGGCGTGGCCGAGGTGCGCAGGGTCATCGACAGTAGCCGCGATCGCCGAGCCCACACGGGTCGCCGCACCATCCTCTTCATCGACGAGATCCACCGCTTCTCAAAAGCCCAACAGGACGCGCTTCTGCACGCGGTCGAGGACGGCATAGTCACCCTGATCGGTGCATCGACAGAGAATCCCTATTTCGAAGTCATCCCCGCGCTCGTCTCGCGTTGCGAGCTGTACCAGTTCGAGCCGCTGTCGCAGTCGGATGTGCGCAGCCTGCTGGACCGGGCTTTGGAGGCCGGCGTGGGTGGAGCGGGAGCAGGTGCTCCGCCGGTCGCCGTGCCCGAAAGCGTCCGCGACCTAATAGCCAAGGGGGCTCTGGGTGATGCACGGCGCGCCTACATGATGCTTGACCGGGCTTTGGTGTTGGCGGGCGCCAGAGGTCTGGCCGCACTGGACGAGGCCACTCTGGAAGAGGCGGCTCAGCGGAAACTCGTGCTCTACGACAAAGGCGCGGACGCGCACTACGACGTGATATCCGCATTCATCAAGAGCCTCCGCGGTTCTGACCCAGATGCCGCGCTCTACTATCTGGCGGTGATGCTTACCGGAGGCGAAGATCCAAAGTTCATCGCACGTCGCATGATCATCTTCGCGTCAGAGGACGTGGGCAACGCCGACCCGCAGGCCGTGGAGATAGCCGTCGCTGTCTCGCGCGCGGTGGAGTTCGTGGGGCTCCCCGAGTGCCGCATCAACCTCGCTCACGCGGTCACCTACTTGGCCTGTGCCCCCAAGTCCAACGCCTCCTACGCGGCGCTGGAGGCTGCCCTGGTAGAGGTCCGGGAGAACGGCGGCATGGCGCCCCCAGTGTTTCTGCGGAGCACCGGGTACTCAGGTGCGAAGACTCTGGGACACGGGGTCGGCTACGAGTACCCGCACGACAGCGGGGGCTATGTGGCCCAGAACTACTTGCCCAAGGACTTGTGGGGGCGCGAGTACTACCATCCGACGAGTGAAGGTCGCGAAAGTGCGATCAAGGAGTTCCTGGAACACCTGCGTTCGCTAAGACGCGAGCGAGACAAAGGATCGGCCGACTGATTCTGGGTCAAGCTTCTGCGCAGCGGGTCGATACAAGGTTCGTGGCCCGTCCGAGGGGTACCCGTCGTGCGACGGTAGGCAGGAAGCAGGGCCATGGGGGTAGAATGAGTCTGCTTGGGCGGTACCAGCCGCGATAGTACTGGGCCAGGGAAGGGTATCGCGATGGATAGCAACACGAGATTTCTAGTTGGAGGCGCTCTGGGCGCAGCCTTGGGCTACCTCTTTTCGCAGAAGGGTGATGACAGGGGTCAGCAGACCGCTCAGGCGTCTGCCCCGGCGCTCGCCCCGGCGCCTGCTGTCGCGATCGCCCCCGCCGCTCCTGTGGCATTCGCACCGGCTGCTCCATTGGCTGTAGTGCCAACGGCCCCTGTGTCAGTATCACCGGCCTTCGCGGTGCCCTCATCCTCAGCGCCCACAGCCGCATCCCCATGGACCGTCCTCCCGACGCCTCCATTGATGGTCCCCCCGGCGCCTCCTGCGGATTGGCAGCCGGCGCCGAATTACGCGCCCGCGCCCGCGCCGACCCCGACCTACGCGCCCGCGCCGACCCCGACCTACGCGCCCGCGCCGACCCCGACTTACGCGCCCGCGCCCGCGCCGACCCCTGCTCCGGCGCCGACCCCGGCCCCCGTAAGTGCACCCCCCGTGGCCCCTGCCACGCCGCCGATTGCTCCTGAACCCGTGGTGTATGAGAATGTCCCCGCCGTGGTGGAGCCCGCGCAGGCCGAAGTCATAGTGACCCGGGAATTCCTGGAGGAGCCCGTCCCTGGTTCGGGCTGGCGCTCGTCTGAGCCTCCGGTTGCCTTAGACCAGACGATCGAGAACGTGATGCGAGAGCTACCGGTGATCGACGAGATCCAGGTGATAGAGGTCTCCGAGTACGGTCCAGAGATCACTCGCCCATCACTGATGACCGAACCGGCGCCCACCGAGGCCCCTGCCGCCCCACCCGTGGCCGGAGGGCGCTCCTCGGAGTTGCCGGTCTTCGAAGAGGTCGCCGTAGAGCTTCCCGTGGTCGAAGACGTCATAGAGCTTCCGTCCGTCGAGCAAGTCATCGAACTGCCGGTGGTCGAAGAAGCGGTCACCGATTCCGTGGCGCCGGTCACAGCGGAGACTCAGGCGCTGGCCCAGGCGGCGGACGTGATCGGGAGGATACCGACCGTGGGATCGCCTCTGCCCGATGACAGCGGGAGGGTTGACGATCTCAAGTCGCGCATCGAGGAGACACGGCGCCGCATCAGGCATGAGCTCGAGCAGCCTTTCGATACTTCTGGCGTTGCCAAGGCCTTTGAGAGAGACTGGACGGCCACACCCGCTATACCTGCTGCTCCACAGACTGTTGCTCCCGCCCCCGCCGTGGTTGAGCCGATACTGGTCGCGCCGGTGGTGATGGAGCCCATCGCAGTGGAGCCTCTGTTGGCGGCGCCCATGGTCGAGGCTATCGAGGTCGTAGAACCGGTGGCGTTCGAGCCAGTCGTCGAAGAGCCGCTGGCCTTTGAGTCCATCGCTGTGGAGCCGATCGAAATCGCGCCTCTGCCCCTTGAGTCTCCGCTCGCAGAGGCGGTCGTTGCAGAGGCGGTCGTTGCAGAGCCGGTGGCGTTCGAGCCGATTGCTGTTGCACCCACGCTGAGCCTTGAGCCCGAACCGGCCATCTCTGCCGAGGCGTCACTGCCCGTAGAGCTTGAGGTCGACATCGCGTCTGCCGATGCGACGGTAGAGCTGGGACTCGAAGAACCCGTAGATTACGACTCCATGAAGAATCGCATCGAGAGCACCCGCAGCCGTCTGAAGGCCAAGGCCTTCGACGCCATGATGACCGGAGAATCCTCCCTGCTTGGGCGCGATGTAGGGGGCGCTTCGCGGGCTCCCAGCAAGGACGCCGGGGTCGACAGAGACATCGACGAGACCATCGAGACCAGCCTGCGCGAAGAAGAGGAGTAACTCCTCTAGGCCCGTGCTCTAGGGCAGGGTACCGTCAGGACCGTCCTCGCCCGGAGGCAAGAAGTCGTCTTCTTGATGAGCCGCGCGCGGTACGTGAAGCGGCCGTCGGAACAAGTTGCGCAGGTCGGTCCACGCGGCGTCCCTTGAGCCTTCGACTATCTCCAGGAAGCCTTTGACCTTGGCGTCCAGGTTGTCCACATGATGCAAGATAAGGGCCTCTATCGTCTTCGGTCGCTTGGGCGAGCCCCACTCCAGCTCCCCGTGATGGCTGACCACGCAATGAAGCAATTGTTGCAGCTTGCTCTCGGGGAAAGATGGCAGCTTGGCCACCTTCTCGGTGATGAAAGTGACGCCCTGGATGACATGGCCCAAGAAGCGCCCGGCGTCGGTGAAGTCGATGGTGGTCTCGAAGGCGAGCTCTTGAGTCTTGCCCACGTCATGCAGGAGCGCAGCCGTCAGGAGCAGATCGCGGTCTATGCGCCCGTACTGCTGACCGACGAAGTCGCACATCTCTGCAACGGCGACGGTGTGCTCCAGGAGTCCGCCCAGATAGGCATGGTGGTAGACCTTAGCCGCCGGGGCTGTGGCGAACGTCTCGAAGAATGCAGTGTCGTCGAATATGAGCGCCAGCAGCGCTGCATAGTCGCGATCGTGAACCGAGTCTAGGTGAAAGCGCAGAAAGCCCTTGAGCTCGTCTACGTCACGGTAGGTGGATGGCAAGAACTCGCGTGGGTCGGCGGCGCCGGGGGGCGCTGGCGCGACCCTGCTCGCCTCGAGCTGTGGGCGGCCCTGATACTCCGAGACCCTCGCGGCCACCAGTACCAGGTCGCCGGTCTTGAGTTGGGCGTCCATGAGGTCGACATCCCAGACCATGCAGTCGACAGATCCGCTGCGGTCGCTCAGCCGCAGCTTGAAATACGGCTTGCCGGCCTTGGTGGTGCGGGCCTCCTTGCCTGAGAGCAGACAGACCGCCTCGACTGTAGTGCCCGGGGTCAAAGAAGCGATGGCCAGCCGCCGCTGGCCCGAGGACCGCGAATCAGCTGCTGGGAGCTGCGCTTCTCGGGAGTCGAAGGAGGCTCCCAGATCGAGTTGCTCGTCGTTCATTCAGGCCTCATTCAGTGTGGTAGGAAGGGCAGGCGACCGGTGCCGCGCTCCCTATGATTGTAGAAGAACAAAGCGGGGATGACCGCCAGCACGATGACTACGGCCGCGATCAAGAAGAACTCCCCAAAGACTTGGTGCAGGGCGTCCATCAGCCTTGCCGAGGCAAGGCTGCTCTGATAATCGAGCTCGCTCATGTCTGGGGTCCGCGTCACGACCACCGCAGACCGCGCTGCAAGGGCGCCCACCCTACGAACGCCCCAGGAGGTTATGGCCGACAGGCCCACGGCCATGCCCACCATCCGCGAAACTGTGACGACGGCGGCGCCAGTGGCCATCCACTTGGGTCCCACCGAGGTGGTCGCACTGGTCGCGATAGGTCCGACAACGAAGCCGAAGCCAAGACCACTCAACACCAGCGACCCCATGCGGGTGAAGAAGGCGGGTTCGAGAGGCCAGCGGCTGACCAGGTAGTAGCCCGCGCCGGCGATCAAGAAGCCCAGCACCGCCGTGATCTTGCAGCCCATCAGGTCGGCCAACCAGCCTCCGAGTACGGCGCCGATGGGTATGGGGAGGGTCAGCTGTACGAGCAGAAGCCCCGCTCCCCACTGAGAGAGCCCGAAGAGCGTCTGCGCGTAGAGCGAGATGCCGGCCATGCCGATTATCAGAGCCACACCCACCAAGAAGTGCGCGACATTGGCCGCGGCAAAGGCGGGCTTCTTGAAGAACTCCAGCCTGATCAGGGGTCTTTGGTGCACCCGCTCGAAGAGCACGAAGGCCACTAGGGCCACGGCACCGACCACCAACCACGGCCAGCTGACAGGAGGATGGCCCTGGGCTCCGCTTGTGTCGAGTGTCTCGCTGCCCGTACCGAAGCCTACGGTGAGGCCCGCCAGCGTCAAAGCCATCAGGCCCGCCCCCACCCAGTCGACCTGGCCGCGTTGCCACCAACGGGCTTGCGCCTCGCTTGATCCGGCGGCCTCGGCCTCCTGGCGCTCGGCCTCGGGGTCTGCGGCAGAGACCAGGTTCTCTGGATGCTTGAGTTCTCCACCCAGCCATCTCCAGCAGGCCACTATCAGGAATAGGCAGAGCGGGATGTTGACGATGAATATCAAGGGCCAATACCAGAGTGAAGCCAGAGCCACGCCATACAGAGGGCCCAGCACGCCGCCTGCCTCGGCAGCGCCGCCCACCACACCCAACACCAATGCGCGCCTGCGAAGCGGGAACATGTCGGCGGCCGCGGCCATGGCGATGGGCACCAGCGCTCCGCCTCCGGCCGCCTGGATGACTCGACCCACGACGAAAAGGTCGAGGCGGCGGAGGAAGATGCAGAGTGCGCTGCCCACCAAAAAGAGCAGCAGGGCGACGATGGCCATCGAACGCCTGCCCCGCACGTCGGCCAACCGGCCGAACAGAGGCATGGCCACCGTGTAGCCCAACAGGTAGCCGGTGATGATCCAGCCCGCCTCACTGATGTGCTCGACGTCTATGCCGAGCGCCAGCATGAGGTCCTTCATTATGGTGTAGACCATGGTCTGGTCTAGCGCAGCTACGAACACAGCCGCGCACAGGGCGACCATGGCGAAGACCGCCCGGCGGTATGACCTGTTGATCACGGCCTCATGGTCGGCCGCCTTGCCGGGCACGGTTATTGCGGCGCCTTGATCTGGGGCGCGGCAGGCAGGGCTCTGAGCGCGATACTGCGCCAGACGCCAGCATCCTCAGAGGGGGTAGCGGGTCCCTTGATATCTACCTCATAAACAAGGCTGTCGGCGACCCCGATCCAGATGTCGGTGGGGAAGGGAGTCTCGGTGTCTGTGGAGCCCGCTATGGCCTCGACCTCGACTGCCTCCACCATGCCGCTGATGTGGTAGCAGTCCACTCCGCCCCTCTTGTCATTGCCGACATACTCGGCACCGGTGATGCGGTCCAGCACCCGGATGGTGCCGGTGGCCAGGTTCAGAGTGCCAACCGGGCTCTCAACAGCCGGGACGGAGGTCCAACTGGGACTGAGCGGATACTTGATGTAGTGCGTCTCACCCAAAGCCACGAAGTCGGCATCGATCAAGAAGCCGCCGGCGTAGATCTCGACGGTGGCCTGCATGTCTCCGTTGGGTCTGACGTCGCCGCTGATGCTCACTATGCCGTTCCGCTGAGCGACCGACTCGGGTTGGTGGACCTCGTACACGAAGTGCAGACCGGCGAGTTCTTTCATCTGGGCTGAGGCAGCCGAAAGAACCTGCTGCGGGTCGACATCGGCGGTAGGCCCGCCACAAGCCGTGAGCAAGGCCAGTCCGGAGACAAGCAGCGCGATGGCGCCGGCGGTAGTGATCTTCTTTCGAGCGGAGGCCATGGGCACATTATGAAGGCTGCACAGGCTGTTCACAAGCCACCGCCGGCAAGCAAACGTGTTCCTCGCTCCTTGGTACAATCCGTCTGGTAAGCGTCCGCAAGTGTCACAGGGGATGCTATGACTCCCGAGAATCGACATGCTCATCCCAACTACGCGTCGGGTGAGGACTACATCCTCGAGTTCCGCAGCTTCAGGTATCGGTTCAACAGCGTCGACTTCGGCCAGCGCGCCGAGATGGCGGCCCAGGAACTGGGGCTGATAGAACCAGGCTCTCTTCTGCAGGACGAATGCGCCGACCTGGTGCAGTTGGTCTCCGCGGGCAGCATAGGCTTCCCCGTCAGCCCCCTTGGTGAGTATCTATTGCAGCAAGGTGACGAAGTGCTCACGTTGCACGGCGAAAGCCTTGTCTACTGGCTGCGCGAGCTGGTGTTCCGCAGCGCGTGGCTCGACCTGAGGCTCATGGAGGGCCAGCTGGAGGTCGCCTTTGACGACGAGACCGGCGAGTTCGCCTACTATCCAGCCGGCCATCGCACTCGGCGCATAGGTCCGCCTCCCCACCCGTCGTGGCGCGAGGTGGCCTACACCCGCTGAGAGGTTCCATGCCCCTCGCTTCGCTGGAGTCTCTCCGACTCGTATTCAAGCGCGTCTTCGCGGAGTACTACCTGGAACTGCAGTCTCCGGACATCGCCGACCCCACTGAGGCCTTCGCCGCCTGTCGCGCCTACCTGGGCCGGCTGCACGAGCAACTGGGCCACGAAGAGTTCATGTACCGTCTCGACGACGAGACCACCCACCTGGCGGCTCACGTTGAGCAAGATCTGCGGCATCGCCAGCGAGGCCGCGAACCCCAACCTTCGTACGAAGACCTGGAGGACCGGCTTCGGGAGTGCTTCGAACACGGTCTCGGTCGTCTCGCCGACACCAGTGGGAGATTCCCGGTAGAATAGCCGGCCATGGCTGAGTTCTTCGAAGATTGGCTACTACCACTCCTGCGGGACCACGGGCTGCTGATCGTCTTTCTGACGATGGCGGCCGAAAGTGCCTGCATCCCCATCCCCAGCGAGATAGTGGTGCCTTACGGGGGCATCTTGGCCGCTACCGGGCACGCTTCGCTGTGGGCTGTCATCGCGGTGGCGACGGCGGCCAACGTGGTGGGCTCGGGGATAGCCTACGCGGTGGGCAGGTATGGTGGCCGGCCGCTTCTGCTCAAGTACGGCCGCTACATATTCATACGAGAACACCACATGGACAAGGCCGACCAGTGGTTCGAGAAGCGTGGTGAGGTGACCGTCTTCTTCACGCGCCTAATGCCCGGAGTGCGCACCTTCATCTCGCTTCCGGCGGGCATAGCCAAGATGCCTGTGATCAAGTTCTTTGTCTATTCGCTGCTCGGTTCGCTCCCTTGGAACGCCGCTCTGGCGTATCTGGGCTACGGGGCGGGCAAGGCCGCGGGGGGCGAAGAAGCCAACTGGGCCAAGCTTCAGGAGCAGTTCAGCCGCTACGACCACATCTTCTACATAGTCCTGGGCGTGCTTGTCGCTGCTGTGATCGGCTGGGGTGTGTGGCGCTGGCGCAAGCGCCGGAGGCAGACGACCGACGCGGTCTAGGCGGTCGGCCTAAGAGAGCACCTTGGAGAGGAAGATCTTCGTCCGCTCTTCTCGAGGGTCGACCAGGCAGACGTTCGGGGGGCCTTGCTCGACTATCACTCCGCCGTCTATGAGCGCCACATTGTCGGCCACTTCTTTGGCGAAGCCTATCTCGTGCGTGACGACGACCATGGTCATGCCCTCTTCGGCGAGCTGCCTCATCACGTCCAGCACCTCGCCCACCAGCTCTGGGTCCAGAGCGGAGGTGGGCTCGTCGAAAAGCATCAGCTTGGGCTTCATGGCAAGAGCGCGGGCTATGGCCACTCGTTGCTGCTGGCCTCCCGAGAGTTGGGCGGGGTAGACGTCCAGCTTGTCCTTGAGGCCCACCCGGGTGAGTAAGGCCTCGGCCTCGGTCTCAGCTTGCTTGCGGGGCAGACCGCTCACGCGGCAGGGAGCCTCCATTACGTTCTGGATCGCGGTCATGTGCGGGAAGAGGTTGAACCGCTGGAACACCATGCCTATCTTGGCACGCTGTCGGGCGACGTCCCGGGGCTTCATCTCGTGCAGCGCGTCACCCCGCTGCTTGTAGCCCATGAGCTCGCCGTCCACCCAGAGCCGGCCGGCGTCGATGCGCTCGAGGTGGTTGATGCAGCGCAAGAGGGTGGACTTGCCGCCTCCAGAGGGGCCCAAGAGAACCAGCGTCTGCTGCGGATAGACCTCGATGCTGACACCCTTGAGGACTTGCAGTCTACCGAATGACTTCCAGACCTGTTCTGCTTTGACCATGGGAGTAGGGTCAGAAGACACCAGGGTCCACCCCCGTTTGGCGCTCCAAGCGCTTCATCGCCCGCTTCTCGGCTGCCTCGCTCTCCTTGTCCCCGAGACCCTTGCTGAAGTAGGCCTCCAGGAAGTGCTGGCCGACGGTCAGCACTGTGGTGAACAGGATGTACCAGATGCTTGCCACGAGAAGCAGGGGGATGACTTTGAAGTTCTGAGAGTAGGCGTTTTGCACATTGGTCATGAGCTCATGGGCCGAGATCACCGAGACCAGCGAAGTCGTCTTCAGCATAGAGATCGTCTCGTTGCCCATCGGTGGCACGATCACGCGCATTGCCTGCGGAAGGATGATGCGACGCATAGTCATGCCTGGAGACATGCCCAGCGAGGCCGCGGCCTCGGTCTGACCCTTGTCGACGGAGATGATGCCTGCCCTGACCAACTCGGCCGCGTAGGCGGCCTCGTTGAGTCCCAGTGCGAGGATCGCCGCTACGAACACGGTGATCACCGCGTTGGTGTCTAGCGACCAGAAGATGTGACTGGTGAAGGGGATGCCGAGTGACAGTCTGCGATATAGCAGGGCGAAGTTGCCCCAGAAGATGATCTGGACGAAGACCGGCGTACCTCGGAAGAACCAGAGGTAGACCCACGAGACGGTCCGCATCACATAGTTCTTCGACTGGCGCATGATGGCCAGGATAGTGCCCCCCACTGCGCCAATAAGCATCGCGAGAAGCGTCAGCTCAAGTGTGACCAGGGAGCCGCGGAGTACGAAGTCGGAGAAGAAGTACTGCCCCACTACGTCCCACTGAAGATTGCGGTTCTGCGCCAGCGAGATGGCGACGAGGACGACGATGAGCAGGATGACGAAGGATGCGGTCCAGCGCCCCCAATGGCGGATCGGGATAGCCTTGATCGCGTGAGGCGCCGGACCCGGGCCGTCGGCCGCGGGTCCGGCGCCCAAAAAGGCGTCGCTCTTGCGGTGTGCTCTTATCGACAGGCGCACGGCACCGAGCTAATCGCTCACTCACCCGGGTCGGTGCCCTGGTTGATCTCGGCCGAGTCGACGGGGATCAATCCGTAGTACTCGACGATCTGCGTGTATACACCGCTGTCGATAAGCACCTGCAGCGCGCCCTTGATGGCGTCGCGCAGTTGCTCGTTACCCTTGAGCACCGCAATGCCGTCGATCTGCGGGTTGTAGCCGTGCTCGTTGGTGGGGTCGGTGATGACCTCGAAGGCTTCGCCATCGTCGAGTGGTCTGTGCCGTGTATACCGCAACCGAGTTGTCGGTGAGATAGGCGACGATCTTGCCACTCTGCAGGGCAAGGATGGCCGCGGGCCCATCATCATACTGGTTGATGGTCATCTCGGCCTGGCCCGCGCCCTTGAGCTGCTCGTTGATGTTCTCAAGCAGCACGGCCTGCGTGGTGCCGCTCTCACAGCCCACTGCCTTACCGGTGAGCGAAAGCAGGTCGGTGAGGCCCTCAGGGTTGCCCTTGAGGATTAGCAGTGAGGTGCCGTCCCACGCGTAGTCGACGAAGTCGACCACTTCGCGGCGCACGAGCTGGTCGTACATGGCGGACATGACGATGTCGTTCTTGCCGGCCTGCAGCGAGGGGATGGTGTCGTCAAAGCCGGTCTGGACGAACTCGAACTTGACACCGAGCACAGCGCCCAGAGCCTGAGCGATGTCATAGTCGAACCCGGTGATCTCGGTACCACCCTCGGTGACGAACATCTCCCACGGCGGCCAGGGCACATCGCTGGCCACCTTCACGCCGTTGGTCCTGATGGCCTCGGGCAGCGCAGCGTTCAGCTGCCGAGTCGACCTCGATGCCGGCCACTATCGCTTCGATGTCGTAGGTGGCCTTCGCCGACGGCCACGTGTGGTCTCGGCAGTGGTCTCAGTGCTGCCGCACCCTGCGCGCAAAGGCGAGTAAGACCACCAGCGACAACAGTAGAACGCCCAGAGAGACCCACTTCTTCACTTGCTTCATCTACACCCTCCTTGATGTGTGTACGGCGCACTGACACGCGACCCTGTCGTCCACGTGGGCGCTCGACGGCTATTGATATCACAGACCACAGCGAGATGTGCGGCATCTGCGGCGCATTAGGTGCCGCCGCGGGTCACTCGGTCAGAGTGCCGGTCAGGCCCCACTTCTCGAAAAGCAACTGGAGTACGCTCTTGGCGGCAGGGGCACCCTCGGTCGTGCTTGTCGTCGCACCGACGGTGGCAGCGGTCTCGGCAAGAGTCGTCGTGGTCGTCCCACCCCGGACGTGGTCGTCGGCTGGGCCCCGGCTGCACCCTGGCGCAAGCTCCTGCAAGGCGGCGTTCACGGCCGCCAGTAGCTCCTGGTCGTCGCTGTTGAACCAGAAGGCATAGCCTTCGCCGGTCTCGATAGTGCCGCTGATCTTGATCACGCCGGCATACTCAGGGTGGTTGGTCAGGATCCACTGGCAGACGGGGCGCTCGGCCACAACGGCGTCCAGCTTGCCGGCCTGCAGGTCGACCAGGGCGCCAAGTAGCTGCGAGTAGACACGCCTCTCTCCCAGGCCCTGGATGGCTCCCACCAGCGACTCCGCGGTAGAGCCGGACTGCACGCCCACTGTCTTGCCGGCCAGAGCGGCCTCATCGGCCAGCGGCGCACCGGAGAGGGTGCAGATGGCAAGGTCGGCGGCGAGGTAGACATCGCTGGCGCCGAACTTGGCGGTCAGCTCCGGGCTGGTGACCATGCCCGAAGCGACCATATCCACTTTGCGCTCGGTGAGCGCGGATGGTATCTCGCTCCAGTCGACAGTCACAAATGTGGGCTCAAGCCCCAGCTTCTTGGCGATGGCCCTGCTGAGGTCGACTTCGAGCCCGACGATCTCTCTGGCCTCCTTGTTCTCGCCATCCTGCTTGGTCTTGACCTTGGCGAGGTACTCGAGCGGCGGATAGGCCGCGTCTGAGCCGATGCGCAGCTTGCCTGCTTCGCTCGGCGAAGGGACCTTGATGTCCGCGGACTTCTCTATGTCTTCTATCGCCTGGTCGGCCAGCTTGGCCGCGGCGGTGCATCTCTTCGGTGCCGGCGCCGTACACGGTTGCGTTCACCTGGTTGGTGGTGACCGAGCAGCCCATCGCGCTGAGCAGCAGAGCCGCCAAGCAGCGCTATAAGGGTCACGGCGGGGAAAAGACGCTTCTTCAACTTACCTACTTCCCTGGTTTGTACGGGGATAGATAGCACGCCAAAGCGGTTGTGTCCAACGCGACGGTATACTTCGCCACCTATGAAGAGAGAGGCAAGCAACAAGGACAGTCTGACCACGGCCGCTTCTGCCACGGAGGCCCTCTTCTGGGACGACCTGGGCGGGGGCAAGGCGCGCTGCACGGTGTGCCCACATCTCTGCGTGGTGGGCGAGAACGAAGAGGGGCTCTGCAAGGTCAGAGGCGTACGCGGGGGGCGCATGATGAGCCTCACCTACTCCCGCCCGGCGACCATCATCAGCGACGAGATAGAGAAGAAGCCCCTCTTTCACTTTCACCCAGGCACGCGGGCGCTCTCTCTGGGCAGTCTCGGCTGCAACGTGCTTTGCGCCGGGTGCCAGAATTGGCAGATCTCGCACGCCAGTGCGCGCACCGAGACCACCCGGTTGCCGGTCCTGCGACCCGAGGAAGCTCTGGCCATGGCCCGCAAGCACAAGCTGGCCGGTGTCGCCTTCACCTACAACGACCCGGTGGTGTGGATAGAGTACGTCCACGATGTCTGTCGGCTGTTCAAAGAAGCCGGGCTCTACACGGCTTTCATCACCGCCGCCTACATGAGCGAGGCTGCCCTGGACTACGTCGCTCCTGTTGTGCAGGCCTTCAAGTTCGATCTGAAAGCACCTACCTCGCAAGGGTGGGCCAAGCTGAGCAAGGTCAAAGACCCAGCTCCCGCCTGTGAGGCGGCTGTGCGCGCCAGCCAAGGTGCACGGCTGTCACGTCGAGGTGGTGTCGAACATAGTCCCGGGTCTGAACGACAGTCCTGCCGATCTGACGGCGATGGCGGTCTGGGTGCGGGACAATCTGGGCCCGCGACACGCCGTGGCATGTGACTCGCTTCTTGCCCGACTTCGAGCTCTCCTATGTTTCAGCGACGCCCATCAGCGTCTTGGAGCGCGGGCTCGGTCTCGGCAAGGCCGCAGGACTTCGCTTCGTATATGTGGGCAATGTCCCGGACCACGCGGGCAGGAACACAGTCTGTCCCGACTGTGGGCGGACGGTGATCGAACGCAGCGGGTCGAAGACGAGCATGCGCGGGGTCGACCGCGGTCTCTGTTCGATCTGCGGCGCCGACCTGATACTCACGGGCTGCTAGGGACGGCGGGCTATGGGCTGTTTAGAGCCTCACGGCACCGGGTAGCATCTGACCTGACCCGTCCAGCCAGGATGTGGGGGAGCGTTCTAGACCTTGGAACCAAAGCGCGACATGAAGGACACGGGGCCGGATCGCCAGCCCATCACCATGGTGATCCCCTGCAGGGCTGAGTACATAGGCCTTTGCCGGTTGATGGCGGGCGTCGTGGGTGCTCGGGAGTCCCTTGAGGCCGAAGAGATCGCCGATCTGAAGTTGGTGGTGACCGAAGCCTGCACCTGCTTTCTCTCTGGTCCGGACGGGGATCCTCCCAGCGAATCCGAGCCTCGAAGGGACAGTCCCATTGCGCTCCGCGTGGATTTCTACATCTTGCCCGAAGTCTGGCAGGTCACTGTGTCGGACTCAGAACAGCGCTATCGCATACCCAAAGAGACTCGATGCGATCCCTGGGGAGAGGGCGGTCTGGGCCTGACCATAATCAGGGCCCTGGTGGACGTTGTCGATCACACTGAGAGTGAGGCCGGAGGGAGTGTCATCCGCCTGGTGAAGCGACTGGATCCGCGCCCCGCCGAGCCGCGCTGACCTCACTGCGCTAGCATCGCGTTCACAAGCGACCCTCGCGTTGCGCTGGTTGGGGTTGGTGCTACACTGGGACGCCATGAGGCCTGCCTCTATCCGAAGCCGTTTCTTCTTCGTGGCCCCGACGACTCTGGCCATCGCCGCGCTCCTGCTCGTCTGCTTCGTGGTGACCGGTATCGCGGTTGCTCAGCCCGCGTTTGCCGACGGCACCACTCTCTCCATAGACGTGGACAAGAGCTTGAGCCTGGTGGGCAACTCTGTCACGGTCAGGGTGACGGGGGATGTCGGGCAGTCCCTTGTGGGCAGCAGGTTGGTGGTTTCGCTAAGAGGTCCGGTCGTGATCGCTCAGGTCGGCCAGACCACAGTCGACGCCACGACCGCCGTAGAGTTAGCGCGGACCCTGGGTGCACTCCCTGGTGCGGGGCAGCCCGGTGCCGGCGCAGCCCCCGCTCCCGCCGCTCCGGGCACCAGCACTGCTCAAGAGCTGACCGCCGGCAAGCTCAAGGCGACGGTCACCGTACCGGGTGGCTCGCCGGCCAAGCCGGGTGCCTACCTCGTGTCGGTGCAGGTGCGGTCTGGCAACAACGTTATCGCGAGCGGCCGGGCTTGGATAGGCAAAGTCGCCGCCCGCAAGACTCCCCTGGACGTATCTTTCGTGCTCCCGGTGTCGCTGGGTATCCACCGAGACTGGTCGGGCACTTTTTATGACCAAGTGCTGGAGAAGGCCACCCTTCCGGTGGATTCGGGCCTGGATACTCTGCGAGGGCTGGCCGCCATACCGGGTAGTCTGCCTGACTGGAGGCTGACTCTGGCGGTGGAACCCTTCCTGCTAACGCAATTGCGGGACATGGCGGATGGATACCTGTTTCGCGACCAGAATGGTGACGAGACCGAGGTGGACAACAACGATCTGGCGTCTCAGAATGCCACGGCCGTGCTCTCAGACCTCGCGGCTGTGGCCGCCAGCGAATCGGTGGAGATCGTGGCAAGCCCTTACACCGGGGCCGCTCTTGGCCTGCTGGCCGCGGAGGGTTGGCGGGACGGCCTGGAACAGATACAGATGGGCAAGCAGGAGTTGCAGTCGACCCTTGGTCTGAGCGCTCCCCTGGTGGGGGCGTATGCGCCTGACCTGACCGTCGTGGGAGAGAGTCTCGCCTACTATGCCGAGGCCTCAGTGGAGTATGTGGTGGTGGGGCAGCACGTCTTGGGCTCTCTATCTGAACAGGTGCCGTTGGGGACGGTGGCGGTGCGTACCGAGAACGCCGAGAGTGATCGCGTGACTCTGGTCTTTGCCTCCAGCGGGTTGGCAGAGGTGATGAAGCCGCCATGGGACGCCGACGTGTTCGGCGCTGCTCTGGCTGCGGAGCTCGCCGCCAACTCCAACGTCGCGTTGGTCATCGCGCCCAAGGATGTGCACGGACTTATCCCGCTCGACTATGTGGCAGAGATCGGCAGCATGTTGACCGGGCAGAGTTGGATGCGCACCCAGAAGCTGCAGGAGCTTCTCAGTGCTCACACTCCCGAGAGCCGCCCGATACTGCTGCAGGGCACAACGCCGCAGCCCGAGGGGTACATAGAAGGCCGGATATTCGATGGTGTGCGCAAGGCACACGTACCCGTGAGCGACTTGGCGGCAGCTGCGGATACCACCAAGGCCGCTGTCGACCAGGCCCATCAGCTGCTCTATGTGGCTGAGAGCCGTTGGTGGTCGCGAGAAGGCACAAGTCCACAGGACGCGAGCATGGGGTTGGCCTATGCGGCACAGGCCCTGTCGGCGGCCGCGCAGGAACTGGATAAGGTGCGCTTCGCCAAGGTGGAATCGCCGTTGATGACGGATGGGCAAGGCACTGTGCGGCTGACCATAGAGAATGCCGCCGAATACACGGTCAAGGCCGAGCTGAGGTTGACCGGCGAAGGACTGAGCTTTCCGGAGGGCGCACAAGTGCCGGTGGAGCTTCCGCCCGGGCGCACTGTCTTCCAGGTCAATATCGTGCGAGAAGGCGGGGCCGGAGAGCTGACCGGGACTCTGCTCGTGGGCACCAGTGTGGTGGACGGTTTCGATCACGCACTTCGCGTGGTGAGGCTCTGGGAGATCCTGCCCTGGGTGCTTTCGGTGGCCGGGCTACTGTGCATCGCCGGTGTCTACCTAGTGGTCAGGCGGCGCCGGCGCAGGGGCCGCGCAGCGGCGTCAGAAGAGGAACATAGCCTGGGTGGATGCTAAACTCCTCCATGATTATGGAGAAGTGGCACGGTCATTTACTACGAGAGCGCGTCGATCAAGCCAGCCTGCTGATACAGGGTAACCGTGCGTGCGCATTGGGTGCCCTGGACGCCGGAGTGCGTTTCTTTGCCGGGTATCCGATAACACCCAGCTCCGAGATCATGGAGGCCATGGCTGACGAACTCCCCCGCTCCGGGGGAGTTTTCATGCAGATGGAGGACGAGATAGGGTCCATCTGCGCGTGTATCGGGGCGTCACTCACAGGTGAGCTGGCCATGACCGCCACCTCCGGCCCGGGTTTCTCCCTGATGCAGGAGGCAATCGGCTACGCGATCATGGTCGAGGCTCCGCTCTTGGTAGTCAACGTGATGCGCGCCGGCCCCTCCACAGGGCGGCCAACAGCCCCCTCGCAAGGCGACGTCATGCAGGCGCGATGGGGTACTCACGGTGACCATCCTGCGATCGTACTCGCGGCCTCTAACGTCGCCGACATGTACCGTCTCACCATGGCCGCGGTCCGCTTCGCTCAGCGTTTCCGCACGCCGGTCATACTCTTGGCCGACCAGATGGTGGGCCAAATGAGGGAGAGCTTCTCCCCCGAACTGGTGGGGCGCTATCGGCTGACCAGCGGAGACTTCAACTTTACGCCGGGCTACATTCACCCTGAATTGGCTCCCGAAGTGCGCAGTACCGTGGTGCTCGGCTCAGGTCGACCGGCGCATGCCACCGGTCTGTTTCACGACGAGACCGGATTTCCGACCGATAATCCCGAGAAGTGCAGCGAGTTCTTGCGCGACCTCTACAACAAGGTCGCTCACCATCGCAATGAGCTCTGCCTGTATGACGTCAAGAACGAGGGTAAGGGCCGGGTCTGCATAGTGGCCTATGGCTCCTGTGCCCGCACTGCCCGCGCGGCCTGGAAGCTGGCCGAGCAGGAGGGCCTGCCGGTCGAGGTGCTGCACCTGTACACTCTCTTCCCGCTGCCGGTGGAGATCGTCCAGCAGGTAGCCCGCCGGGTGGAGTTCATGCTCATTCCCGAGCTCAACCTGGGTCAATACGCTCACGAGGTCCGCAAGATGGCCGAGCAATGGACTCGGGTGGTAGGCATGAACAAGATCGACGGTTCCCTGTTCACCCCGCGCGAGATACTCGACCGCATAGCCGAACTCATCGGCAAGTACGAGACCGTCTAGCCATGACCCTAGAGATAGAACAGCTGCTACGCTCAGAGAAGTTGCCGCACATCTGGTGTCCGGGGTGCGGCATAGGTAGCGTGACCGCGGCCGTGCTCAGGGTGATCTTGGACGTTGGTCTTGACCCCAAGACCACGGTCTTGGTGAGCGGCATCGGCTGCTCCAGCCGGGCCCCCAACTACACCATTCTGAACACCGTGCACACCATCCATGGGCGTGCTCTGGCGGTGGCCACCGGCATCAAGATGGCCAAGCCGGACTTCAGCGTAATCGTGTTCACGGGTGACGGAGACGGCGCGGCCATCGGCGGCAACCATCTCATTCACGCCTGCCGGCGCAACATCGACCTCACCTGCATCTTGTTCAACAACACCACCTATGGCATGACCGGTGGGCAGACCTCGCCGACCATGAGGGTCGGTGACCGCTCGACCACCGCTCGCGACGGGCAGGTGGAGCCGCCCTTCGACCTCTGCCGGCTTACCCAGGCGGCAGGAGCGAGCTTCGTGGCCCGAGGCACCAACGGCCACATACGGGCATTGGAGAAGCTCATAAAGCAGGGCGTCGAGCACAAGGGCTTCTCGTTTGTCGAGGCAGTGGTGCCTTGCCCGACCGAGTTCGGCAGACGCAATGGGATGGGCAAGGCAGTGAAGATGCTCGACGATGAGCGCGAACGCTCGGTGCCAAAGGTCAAGGCCGACAAACTCGCCCCTGAGGAGCTCGAAGGCAAGATAGTCACCGGCGTCCTCTATCACGATCCTGAAGCGCCCGAGTACCAAGCGGCCTACGCTGCTGCTGCGCGCGCGCGTGCAGGCGCGGCGGCTCATGCACAGACCCCAGAGATCGAGAACCCCCCCATGGGTGATCAGAAATGACCGATGCTCTGGTGCGGACCGGACTTCTTGCCGACCGTGACTTCTTGGAGGTGCGTATAGGGGGCAGCGGCGGCCAGGGGGTCGTGCTCATGGGCATCATCCTGGCGACGGCGGCCAACTACGACGGACGCAGCGTTGTGCAGACCGAGTCGTACGGACCCGAGGCTCGGGGCGGCTACAGCCGCAGCGACGTTATCATCGCCAACGACCCTATCGACTATCCCAAGCTTGTGCAGGCCGATCTGCTGGTGGCTCTGTCACAAGAAGCGGCCAATGCCTATGTCGATGGTCTCTCTAAGGTAGGCGTCTTCATCTACGACTCTGACAACGTCACCACGCCGCCGCACTTCGCCGGCACCACCTTCGGCGTACCCTTCACGAGCATGGCCAAAGAAGAGACCGGCAGGGTACAGACCACCAACGTGCTTGCGCTTGGCGCGGTGGTGGGTATCACGGGCATAGTCTCGGTGGATTCGCTCCAGCACGCGGTGCTCGAAGAAGTGCCTCCAGGCACCCAGGAGCTGAACAGCCGGGCACTCACCAAAGGGTTGGCTGTCGATCGGTCAGAATGGGTGCCGTCGCACGACTGACCTGGGGCCGCGCTTGATCAGGTCGTGGTCCTGCCATCGGCCAGGCAAGAGGAGGCGAAATGAGCGGTAGCAAGAGCGGCTTCTCGCAACCGGCCATCGGGGATGGGCCGGTCCCCAAGCGCGTGGGGCTCCTAGCCATGCGGGGCTTCTTGGAGGTGCGCTTTGCCGGTACGCCTGCCCAAGGTGTCATGGTTATGGGTCTTGTCTTAGCTACGGCGGCTACTCTCGACCACAGGTACGTCGCCCAAACGCAGACGCATGGCACTGAGGAGAGCAGCGATCCGGAGGTTCTAGCGGACGCTCTGGGACACAGTGACGTGATCATCTCCGATGAGCCGGTGGACTATCCGGAACTATTGGGCATCGACCTGCTAGTTGCGCTCAGTCCAGGAGCGGCCGACGCCCAGGTGCCCATGCTCCGTCCCGATGGGGTGCTTCTCTACGACTCGCAGCAGATCGTCGTCCCGCCATGCTTCGCCGGAGTCACATACGGCGTGCCGTTCGCGCGATTGGCGCAGGAGGTCGCGGTCGACGGAGAGACTGCGCCGGACCTGCTGGCCCTCGGCGTCGCGGCCGCGGTCTCTGGAGTCGTCTCGGCCGATTCGCTGCAGAAGACCCTCGACGAGATCGCCCTCTCAGGTTCCATGCAGGCGAAGAAGAAGGCGCTAACCCAGGGGCTCACCATGGATGTCGCCGAATGGCGCAGAGGTCCCTCATGCTTGTAGCGGGTCTGGATATCGGGGCCAAGAACGTGCACGCTGTCCTGTTACGCGATGGCGAAGTCGTCGCCCGCGCGGTGGTGCCCACCGGCTTCGACCAAGAAGTATCGGCCGAGCACGGACTCGCGGAGGCCGCCCGGGTAGCGGGCGTCGATCGCGGCGACATAGTGGCGGTCGCGGCGACCGGCGCCGGTCGCAAGGCCCTGACCTTCGCTGTCGAGCAACCCACCGAGATAGCGGCCGATGCGCGCGGTGCCCTGGCACTCTGCCCCGAGGCGCGCACGGTGATCGACGTGGGAGCCGACGAAGCGAGGGCCATCAGGGTAGACGGCAAGGGCAAGGTGGTGGATTTCGCCATCAACGAGAAGTGCGCTGCCGGCGCCGGCGCGTTTGTCGAGGCTATGAGCCGCGCCCTGGAGATGCCGCTGGAAACATTCGCCAAGGCATCGTTGGAGTCGTCGCAGGTGATCCCCATGAACGCCCAGTGCACCGTGTTCGCGGAGTCGGAGGTGGTCAGCCTCATACACGCCAACACCGCTCCGGCCGACATCGCTCGTGCCGTTCACGACGCCATGGCCAGCCGCGTCTCGACGATGGTGCGCCGCGTGGGTATAGAGGACCCGGTGGTGCTGGCCGGTGGCGCTGCGCTGAACACGGGTTTCGTCAAGTCGCTGTCTGAGGCCCTGGGCGGTGTGGACATCATAGTGCCTGACGATGCACCCTACCTGGGTGCGCACGGCGCGGCTCTGATCGCCGAAGAGAAGACAGGACGCTGCTAGGAGCGTTTCTCGCGATAGGCTTGCGCCTGGATGCGGTACATCTGTGCATAGCGGCCGTTCAGCGCGAGCAAATCCTCATGGGTGCCACTCTCGACTATGTGCCCGTGCTCGAGGATGTGTATGCGGTCGGCGTTGCGCACCGTCGAGAAGCGATGGCTTATGAGTACCACCGCCCGCCCTCGAGCCAGCTGCTTGATGTGCTGGAACACATCCCACTCGGCTTGCGGGTCCAAGGAACTGGTGGGCTCGTCACAGACCAGGATCTGCGCGTCGCGTACAAAGGCTCGGGCAAGGGCTATCTTCTGCCACTCTCCCCCGCTCAGTTCTTCGCCCTCGTCGAACCACTTGCCCAGCACCGTGTCATACCCGTGTCGCAGGCTGGTGATCGTATCGTGAGCTCCTGCGTCTTGCGCGGCAGCCTGGATGGCCGGAGAGTCCTCTTCTAAGAGGGTGTTGCCCAGGCGGATGTTCTCTCGCGCCGTCAACTGATAGTGGGCGAAGTCTTGAAAGATCACGCTCATATGGCGTCGAAGATCGGTGATGTCGAAGTCGCGCAGATCGATGCCGTCCAGAGTCACGCGGCCTGAGGTCGGATCGTAGAGCCGGCACATCAGTTTGACCAAGGTGGTCTTTCCGGAGCCGTTGGGCCCCACCAACGCGGTCACCTCGCCGGGACGGACGGCCAGCGAGATCCCGCTGAGCGCAGTGCGGTCGGTGCCGGGGTAGTGAAAGGTCAGGTCCTCGAAACGAATCCCCTCGACAATACGTGGCGGCACCGGCCGCGGGTCGACCGCTCGCTGGACTCGGGGCTCGAGAGCCATGAACTCGTCGTAATCCGACAGAAAAAGGCCGTCTTCGTACAGAGCGGCGAACCCTTGCAGGACGGACTGAAGCGAGGACAGGCTACTTTGGAAGGCCTGATAGTAGGCGACCATCTCTCCGACGCTTATGGCTCCCTGGACCGCTCTCCAAGCGATGAAGGCGAAGGCTCCGAAAGTCAGAAGGATCGCTCCGGCTCCAGCAAGCGCCTCAGCAGTGGATCGTCTGCCCGCGAGCCCCAGAAGCTCGCTGCGTAGGCGCCGCCTCAATTCGATGTACCAGGCGCGCAGGTGAGACCCCAGATCCAAAAGGCGCACTTCTTTGGCGTGGTCGCTGTCTGTGAGTAGCCAATGAGCGTAGTGGGCCCTGCGCTCCACCTCCGCCCGTCGCCGCTTCCACGAATACATGCGGCCTGAGAAGTAGAAGCGGACTGCGCCGGCGGGTATGGCCGCGGCGATGACCACCAACCCGACGGCCCAGTGCAGAGTGAGCAAGAAGCCCGCCATGCCGACGAGCGACACCAGGGCTTGACCGGTGCTGGTCAGATTCTTGACGATGCTGGCCGGGCGGTACGGAGCCTCCTGCTGAGCGCGGAAGAGGGCATCGTGGTACCGGGGGTTCTCGTAGTACTCCAAGTCGACGGCGACTGATTGAGCGTGGATGAGGTCCGTAACGTGGTCGGTGACGGTATGCCCGAGAGCCTCGTCTACGAGCGTCTGTGCGGAGCGGAGTATCACGGACAGGAGCCCGATACCCCCGGCTATGACGATCAGGACCGCCACGTGGGTGAATGCGTCACCGCGGTCGGCCGCGGCCAATCCGTTGGTCACAGCGTCTACGATCAGCTTCATCAGCCATACGGCGGCGACCGGGAGTGCGCCCTGCAGCACCGTGAGGCACACGCTGGCGCTCATCCAGCCGGGAGCGACAGACCACACCAGCTTCAGCGCGCGTCCCAGCCGCAGCACGTCTTGCGGTCTCGATCTGGGCGTCCTGACTGTCAAGTCCCTGCTCCTATTGTGTGTGCACGCCGTCCGGCGCAGAGTGCCGATGGGGACAATATAGCCAAATACAGGTGATAATATCTCGCGGCCTATTCGACCGGACGAGGGCAAGGTCACTTTGGGGGATCACGTCCGCTACTACGAGATCGCCGGTATCACAGTGCAGGTGGAGAGCGACCTGCCGATCACTGACGCGACTTTCGACAAGAAGTTCGTGAAGTTTAGAGTCGAAGGCCCAGGGGTTGACACTGTAGTCATCAGACATCACTTCGGTCTGCCGACAAGCCCCCCGTGGTCTGATGGACCAGCGGATGCGCGCGAGGTATACCGCAAGCCGCCCTGGGCTATCCATCGCGCCGGCGATTCATGGGTCTATCAGGGTATCGCGGCGGATACAGATGATCCTTGGTGCTATCGCGTCGCCGTGTTCAGCGCTGATCACTCACAAGGGGACATCTACACCATCGACGAATGGAGAGACCACTGGCTTGCCGGCGGTCTTCACTCGCTCACGATGTTCCCCACCGACCAGATATTCGTGGCGCGTCTCTTGGCCGACCGTGGCGGGTGTCTTCTACACTCTGGAGGCCTCGTGGTCGATGGGCACGGTCTTCTCTTCGTAGGCCACTCCGGAGCTGGTAAGTCGACCACTATGCAGTTGGCTCAGGAGAAGTTCGGCGATCGCGTAGAGATCTTGTGCGACGACAGAAACATCGTGCGCAGCTGGCCGGACGGCTTTCGCAATGGCGCGCCCGGCCTGTACGTTCACGGTGCATGGAGTCACGGTGACATCGCCGAAGTCTCATCCGCGGCGGCGCCGCTCCGCGCCATCCTGTTGCTGGAGCAGCACCGGCGAAATGATATCGCCTTGGTCTCTGACCGCAGGCAGACATTGAAGCGTCTCCTTCCGATGTTAGTGAAGCCACTCGTGACGGCAGATTGGTGGCAGAAAGAGCTAGACGTCCTACAAAGTATCGTCGAACACATTCCCTGCTATGTGATGCGTTTCGACAAGAGTGGACAGGTGATGGATGAGTTGGAGGATGTACTATTGTAGGGTGCAACATTCCTCGTGGCAGGTACGCCTTGGAGACGACCTTGACAGTGTCTGCAGAGGGCGGGGATAATGCCGTGCCTTTCTACATGACAATGTGGCTGTCTCCGTTGGTGAGGGGGCGGTCTTGAGGAGCGGGTCTATGGCAGGCAAGAAGCCTGCGTGGCAGAGACCAGAGTTGATCGTACTTGCCAGAACCAAGCCCGAAGAAGCTGTGCTTACCGGGTGCAAGTCGACAGGCTATACGGCGATGGGCCAGGGCGGCGGTTCTTGTGTCCTGGGGGGCGCCAATGGGCGCTGCATTCTCAACGCCACATCTTGATCGTGGCGCGCCTCAGGTAGGTGATCGTCTCTGTCATGTCTACCGATTTGACGCTTGACACCTTGTGCGTGGCTTCTCCCGATGTTGTTTCGCGCGACATCGAGGGGGAGATCATTATCATTCCCCTGACCGGGGGTATCGGTGACGCAGAGGACGAACTGTACAGTCTGAACGACACGGGCCGTGCGGTCTGGATGTTGCTGGATGGCAGACGGACTCTTGGCGATGTTGTGGATCTGCTTACCCAGCGATTCGATGCGCCTCGGTCGGTGGTCGAGGGCGATGTGGTGGGTCTTGCCACTGAGATGACAGCGCGTGGGATTGTTACCGCTATTTCATCGAACACCCCCGATTAGGTGCCGGGGCGGGCCAAAGGGCTGAGGGCAGAGCCCTCCAGATCGACCGGAATCGGTCAATCACAGTCGGTCTATGTGTCGATGGGCGGCGAACTGCCCCTGTCCAACCTTGGCCAACTGGAGCTTCTCAGAGCCGTGCTCGAAAAGGACGTACCCTTTCGCGTGACGATGCGCGGGTACAGCATGGCTCCCTGCATTCGCGATGGCGATATTGTGACCGTCACACCTGTCGCGTCTTGCGCGCTGGGCGTCGGGGACGTAGTTGCCTTTTCGCTGCCCGATTCTGATCTCTTGGCGGTGCACCGTATTGTGGCGGAAGCTGCCGAAGGCTGGCTGATTCGCGGGGATGCCTGCGCCGCTCCTGATGGTCTGGTTGGTCCAGGTAAGATCCTGGGAAAGGTGGCGACTGTAGAGAGGAACGGGCGCAACGTAAGGCTTGGTATCTCCTTATGGGCCAAGGGATATGCTGGTCTCAGCCAGAATGACCAGTTGGCCGTCTTGAGAAGGGTACAATCTGCGGCGGCCCGTGCGCGACATCTGGTTGCCAGAAGGTTATTTGGTGCGTCCAGGCGCTGATCCGAGGAGGATGTCACCTGCCCGTCAGCATAGACATCCAGGACTTCCCACTTTGGGCGAAGTTGGAGGCCAAACGTACTCTGATCTCTTTCGATGTAGAGCTGACTGCTCGCTGCAACAACAACTGTCGCCACTGCTACATCAACCTCGCGGCGGGAGACCAGCGAGCGCTGGAGAGTGAGCTCTCTAGCCAGCAGATCCTGGAAATAGCCCGCCAGGCCGTCGATTTGGGAGCCCTGTGGTGTCTGGTCACAGGCGGCGAGCCGCTCCTCAGAGATGATTTCTCGGAGGTCTACCTCGGCCTGAAGCGTCTTGGGTTGCTCGTGAGTCTGTTCACCAACGCGTGCTTGGTCACACCCGAGCACGTCGCTCTATTCAGCAAGTATCCGCCTCGCGACATCGAGGTGACCGTGTACGGGGCGACCCGGGAAACCTACGAGACTGTAACGCGGCTGTCGGGATCGTGGGACCAGTTTCAGCGGGGACTCGGCCTGCTCTTGGGCGGGGGTCTCAAGGTTCGTCTGAAGGCCATGGCCTTGCGGTCGAACGCGCATGAGCTTGATGAGATCTCTCGGTTCTGCCGCGTGCGAACCAAAGACTACTACCGCTTCGACCCCTTTCTGCATCTACGACTCGACGGGGATGTCGCGCGTAACGAGGAGATCAGGGCGGAGCGGCTGTCACCCGCGGAGATAGTAGACGTTGAGCGGGCCGACTATCAGCGCCTTGTGGCTCTGCAAGACGAGTGCGCGACTGGCGAGCTCGTGGATCGCGCGTTTGCAGATGAAACCTGCGACCGTCTTCTGCAATGTGGCGCCGGGACGAGCAGTTTTGCTGTGGGCCACGACGGCAAGTTCCGTCTCTGCAGTTCTCTGTGCCATACAGGCACGACCTACGACCTCCTCAACGGCACCCTACGCGAAGCGTGGCAGGAGTGGGCGCCGCACGTGCGGAACTTGCGGAGCGCCGCGCCCGAGTTCCTCGAGAAATGCAGGCGCTGCAGGCTCGCCAACCTGTGCATGTGGTGCCCGGCAAACGCCGGTCTGGAGACCGGGGCCATGGACTCCTGGGTGCAGTATTTCTGCGAGGTGGCGCATGCTCGTGCGGCTGCGCTGTGGGACAAGGGCGATGGCGGCCTGCTAGGCGGGGGAACGGCCAGATGAGCTACCCTCAGCTAACAGACGTGCCCTGGTCGGCATCGCTCGCGCTCTCCCCAGAACTGAAAGCGGTGCTCGCATGTGCGGAGTGCGTGGTCGAGCGGACGTCTATGAATCGGCTGCGGGTAGCGCTGTCGGCCTGTGCGTCGACAGAGAAGCTTTGCGGCGTCGCGCTCGTCCACGGGATGCTCGGACATCTGCATAGTGTGGTCTCAGCTGAGGAGGTCTCTGCAGACGCGGCCCTGGTCCAGCGTCTCGCCGAGCTTCAGCGTGCCATCGCTCTACGCAATCTGCGCCAGACCGCCTCTCTGCTGCAGATACTTGCGAGGCTGGATACCGTGGGCGTGCGTGTCATGGCCATCAAGGGTCCGGTCTGGGCGCAGGCTCTCTATGGCGATATCGGCCGTCGGAACTGGACAGACCTCGATTTGCTGGTCGGTGCTGACCAGGCGGCCCTAGCCCGCGAAGCTCTGCTTGCTCAAGGATTGTCAGACTGTGGACCCTTCAACGAGAGGATGCTACCTCCTCGTCGGGGTGACACCGGTCAGATCGCCATGGCCCAGCTCGCAAACGAAGTGGTGGTAGATCTGCACTGGAGGGTCGCTGTGGCTACGGGCCCCCAACCGCTCACTATCGAGCAGGTCCTGGCCCGCGCCGCGAAGCTGGAGCTTCTTGGTCGGCAGATCTTGGTCCCCGACAAGACCGATACCTTGCTCATGACCGTGATTGAGGGGACGCGGGATCGATGGAGCACCGTCGCCAGACTCCTGGACCTGACCGTGCAGGTCAAGGGAGTCATGCCGGCAAAGTGGCCTGAGGTGCTCACGGCGGCACGAGTCGCCGGTTGTGAGCGTCGCGCGGTGGCCGCGATGGCGCATGCCTGCAGGGTGTTCGGACTGGAGCTGCCCGCTCCGATCTCGCAGGCCGTAGCGCGTGATGGGGCGGCAAGTACCCTGGTCCGATCACTGCGGCCGTCGGGACTGTCAACCGGGTCTCGAGGTGCCCCACGCCGCAGATGGGAATTGATCCGCTGGCACTTCGCCAGCGAGGATCGCCGTCTGGACGGCTTGAGACATCTGGGTGCGCGGTTCTTTGCCCCCACTCCTGAGGACTGGGCGGCGGTCTCACTCCCGCCTCGTCTGGAGTGGCTCTACCCCGTCCTGCGCCCCGGACGGCTGGCCGTGAAGTGGCTAGGGCTGGCCGTCGACGGACGCCGCCGGGCACAGGGAGTCGAAGGGGAGTCTGAGGACGTATGACTATAGTAAACTTAGCCGCCTGAAACCGTGAGGCTTGCCGACGAAGAGAGTGCAAGCATCCGACTATCGTTGGTGGGAGACAATGGCTGAAGTGCAGCAGGATAGGCACGAGAGCGTCAGGCTCGAGGACTACCTGAGGATACTGAGAGAACGCGCCTGGGTCGTGCTTCTGTGCGTCGTTGTCGTGTTTCTGGCTGTCCTTCTCTCTTCGCTTAGGACGACGCCCCTCTACAGAGCCTCGGCAGAGCTCATCTACGACAAGACCAACATCAACAGCGCCATCGTCGGTTTCGAGATATTCTCGTACGACTACGACCGCAACCGCACCATAAGTACAGCCATCACAGCTGTCGGCAGGAACAAGTCGATAGCCGAAGGTGTGGCGAAGCAGCTCGATGGGACCAGCCTGCCGGGGCAGGATCTCTCGGTCGAGCAGTTGGCCGGCATGCCCAGCGCCGCCAGCGCTGATGGCAGCGACTTGGTCACCATCACTGTGGTCAACGCTGATCCCAAGAAGGCCGCGGCCATAGCCAACGCGTTCGCCGACCAGTTCATCGTCTACAGAAAGATCTCGGCGCGAGCGCTCGTGGCCGAAGCCACGGATTTGATCCAGAGCAAGCTCAGCTCTATGACCGAGACGCAGCTCGCCTCAAGCTACGGTCTGCTGTTGCAGGACAAGCACGAGTCTCTGCGCATCCTCGAAGCCACGCTGGACGGCGACTTCAAGCTGCTCACTCACGCCTCGGAGCCCGGAGCACCCTTTACCCCACAGACCAAGCGAGACATCACCCTGGCCCTTGTGTTGGGTCTTGTGTTGGGCGTCGGTCTCGCTTTCTTACTGGAGTATCTCGACAAGCGCATAAAAGACGAGAGGACACTGGAGAAGGTAGCGGGCGTGCCCGTTCTGGCCGGAGTGCCTATCGTGGGGCGGTCCTGGAAGAAAACCGGCAGAGGCAAGCGATCGCTGGATATAGTCGGTTTTGCCGGAGACCGCTCGCCCCTCTTGGAGTCGTTCCGTACGCTACGCTCGACTCTGCAGTACTTCAACGTCGATGGCGACCTGCGCAAGATCCTTGTTACCAGCGGACTTCCGCTGGAGGGCAAGACCGTCACCACGGTCAACCTGGGCATCGCCCTGGCCATGTCCGGAAAGCGGGTCATCATTCTGGAGGCCGACCTGCGGCGCCCGATGGTTCACAAGTATCTAGGGCTGGACAACGAAAAGGGTCTCTCCAACCTTCTCGCCGGTACCTCCTCGGTGCCCGGGGTCATGCAGTTGGTGGCCATGGACCCTCTCATACCCGCGCGGGCCCGCCGGGGGGAGAATGGCCAGCCTCCCTTGGTGCTGAGAAAGAACCTCTACTGCATCACCTCGGGGCCGCTGCCGCCCAACCCCACGGAGTTGCTCCAATCGAGCAGGATGGAGGATGTCATCTCCGAGCTGGAGGGCCTGGCCGACTATGTGCTCATAGACACCCCACCCGTGCTGCCGGTCTCTGACGCGGTTGCTTTGGCCCCCAGAACAGACGCGGTCATACTGGTCGCGAGGTTGCACTCGAGCACCCGGGGCGAGTTGGAGGGGGTCAGGGAGGTGCTTGATCGCACCGGAGCGCGGGTCATCGGTGTGGTGGCCGGCGGTGTAAAGATGCGGCGTAGCCACTACTACAGGCGAGGCTATCACTATCACTACGGCGGATACGGCTACTAGCATCAAAGATTCGTGCGAGGGTGACTACTGGAGGTGGAGTGACACCTCCTGGCAGGCATCGGGCCTTGACTGGCGCGATGCTTCGGTGGTCACGGTAGGTATCGATGTCGGGTCGGTGAGTTCGCAGGCCGTTCTGTTGGCCGATGGCAAGCCGCTATCCTTCTTCTCCACCCGCACGGGTTCTTCTAGCCCCGACAGCGCGCTGCGCGTCTTCAAGGGAGCCGGCGATGCGGTCGGCGTAACGCTTGATGACGTGGGCTACTGCGTGGGCACGGGCTACGGCAGGGTCAACGTGCCCTTCGCTCAGCGCACCATCACCGAGATAGCCTGCCACGCCAGGGGGGCCAACTTCATGGCTGGTCCGAGCATCCGCACCATCTTGGACATGGGCGGGCAGGACTGCAAGGTGATCCACTGCGACGAGCGCGGCAAGGTGCTCAACTTCATAATGAACGACAAGTGCGCCGCGGGCACGGGCCGAGGTATGGAGGTCATCGCCGACGTGCTGTCGGTGCCCATAGAGGACATAGGCGTGCGCTCCTTCGACATCGACGAAGAGCCGCCGCCGGTCAGCAATGTCTGCACGGTGTTTGCCAAGTCAGAGGCCACCACTCTGCTGCGGGCGGGTTGGAGCGTCGAGCGGGTGCTCGCAGCCTACTGCGCGGCTATGGCCCAACGGGTCGCCGGCCTGATCGAGCGCATGAAGGTGGAGCCGGACTTCTTTATCACCGGGGGCATCGGCAAGAACATCGGGGTCACGAAACGCATCGAGCGGTTGGTGGGCGTACAGGCGGTCAAGCTGCCTGCCGATTCGGTGCTCGACCCGCAGATCGCGGGCGCCCTGGGCGCCGCGCTCTTTGCCCATTCGCTCTACCGCAAAGAGAACCGTGATAGCTAACTTCGGCTACGAGGACGGTTCGGGCTTCTACTACATCACCATCGATGGTGATGTCTGTACGACCTGCAGCGATCGCGGCTGCGTCGGTGCCTGTCCGCAGGGCGTCTTCGCGGTGGAGATGGATGACTACGACGACTACGTGGCTCTTGTGGTGGAGGGCGCGCGCAAGAGGCTGCGCGAACTGTGCTCCACCTGCAAAGGTCAAGTTGCGGGCGAAGGCCCAGACAGGGAGCTGCCGTGCACCCGCGCCTGCCCGGGGGGCGCTCTGAAGCACAGTTGGTGATGACCGGCATGGTGACCGCGTATGTAGACGGGCTGGCCTTGAGCCTCCAGGCCGGCCGCACTCTCCTCGAGGCCTGTGATGCCGCCGGGCGATACGTGCCGCGTCTCTGCTTTCATCCGGCCACGGGCTGTGGTTGCGCTTGCGAGGACGGTGCGGAGGGAGTCCCCTGCGGCCTGTGCGCAGTGCGCGTGGCCGATGGCACCACCGCGCTGGCCTGTTCCATCGCCGTCACGGCCGAGGTCAGCGTGGCCACAGATGAACCCGAGCTGCGGATGCTGCGCGCCGAGCGGCTGGCCGTCATTCTGGCGCGGCATCCACATGTCTGTCTGAGTTGTCCGGAGCGCGACGGCTGCAACCGGGATCAATGCGTGCACGGCCACCCTATGGAGGCGCGGTGCTGTGACGAACTGGGGCGCTGCGAGTTGGGCAAGGTGGTGGCGTTCGTCGACCCACAAGTGCTGATCCCGCGGCGAGCGGTCAGGGTGTCGCGAGCAGCGACGGTGGAGGGCAGGATCCGTCGCGAAGTAGGGCTGTGTGTGGGCTGTGGCCGGTGCGTGCGCTTGTGCACCGACTCCGGCGAGGCAGGTGACGCGCTGGAGATGGCTGGAGGGGTCGCCCTACCGAAGCGGGGCACATTGCGTGACTCGGGCTGTACCTTCTGCGGGCTGTGCGTGCTGGTGTGTCCCACCGGGGCCCTGACGGCCCCCGGGACTGCGGGCGTGGCTTGGCTGGCCGCGCGCCGCGAGAGACATCAGCTACCGGTCCAGATACTTCCCCCGGCTGAGGAGCCAAGGCTGAAGGTCCCCGACGAGCTAGACGCCTTGCCCTCGGCGCCGGGCGTTCTCACCGTGCTGGACGCGGCCGGGCAGGTGCTTCGCATCGCAGGTGTGGTCGACCTGGCACAGGGTGTTGCCGGGGTGCTGGCGGAGCCGGCGGCAGCCGAGGCGGTCTGGTGCCGGTTCGAGCTCGAACCGCTCTACACGCAGCGCGAGACGGAGCTGCTGGCGCGAATACGTGCGCGACCACGGTCGGTTGCCCGTGGGCAACGATCTGGGTGACGACTTGTTCGCGGACGATCTCGACTGATGGGAAGCGCTTCGGACGGCGAGGGTAGGGCGGCCCGCGAGGTCACGGCGGACCCAGGAGCGATAGTCGTGGGAGTACTCTCTGACACTCACGGTCATCTCTATCCGCGGGTACTCCGGACGCTGCAGGGCGTCGACCACATCATCCACGCAGGCGATGTGGGGTCTCCTCAAGTGTTGGCCGGGCTCCGGGCTTTGGCGCCCGTGACGGTCGTTCGGGGCAACTGCGACTTGGAAGCCTGGGCCGCAGGGCTGCCGGCGGAAGCCGAGGTCGAGTTGGGTGGTGTGCGCATACTGGTAGGTCATATCGTGGGCCATCTGCGTGAGACGCTGGCGCGAGCGCAGCAGCCAGGGTTCCGGGTGGTGGTAAGCGGTCACACTCATCGCATGGAGAGCCAGGAGCGCGAGGGTGTGCTCTATCTCAACCCCGGGTCCGCCGGACCGGAGCGCTTCGGCCACTCGCGTACCATGGCAGTGCTGCGCATCACGCAGCGCGCGCAGGACTCGTTGCCCGCACGGGTGGACGTGGAGTTCTTGGTGGTGCCTGAAGTCTAGCCGGGTCTCCGCGGAGCCTGGCTCAGAGGCTCTTGGCCACGTGGCTGGTCAGTTGCCCCAGGCGGTGGGTGTAGCTGCCCATCTCGTTGTCGTACCAGCCGAAGACCTTCACGTGCGTCAGCGGCACCCGCTCGACGCCCTGGCTGAGCTTGAGGTCGACGAACCCGGTGCGGGTGTGGGTCTCGACGCCCTCGATGACCACGGCCGCGTCCTCGCCGATCATGTCGGTCGAGACGTTCTGCTCTTCGCTGTACTTGACCAAGTCGCGGGCCTCGCCCTCGGAGGCCTCACGGTAGATGGTGTTGATGGCGTCACGGTCCACAGACACGGTGCCGTCGGGGAGCATCTCGGTCTGAAAGGTGACGTTGAGGATTATCAGACTAGCCGTCACGGTGGGTATGCGCACCGAGTCGGCCATGAAGCCGATGTTGGCTATCTCGGGCATGACCTGCTCCAGCGCCTTGGCTGCGTTGGTGGAGGTGATGACGTATGTTGCCCATGGCACCGCGGGTCTTGCGTAGGTCCTTGGCTCCGGCCTTGGGCACGGCGTCGATGGTGGGCTGGCTGGCCGTAGAGGCGTGCACAGTGCTCATGCCGGCCGTGATCATGCGGTGAGTAAGGTCGCGCACCAGGAGCGGGCGCATCATGTGAGCCAGAGCTGTGGTGGTGCAGGAGGCCGCCGAGACCAGCTTGTGCTTGCCCGGGTCGTAATCCAGGTGGTTGATGCCGTAGATGAGAAGGGCGGAGTCGTCGGGCAGGCCGACACCCTCACTCTTGCTCTTGAAAGGAGAACTCTGCACCACGGCACGTGCGCCGGCAGCCAGATGGCCGCGAAGTGAGCCCTTGGGGTCTTCGGCCTCGGCGTGCGGATCTTGAAACTTGCCGGTGCAGTCGACCACCAAGCTCACCCCGTTGTCGCGCCAGGGTATCTCTTTGGGGTTGCGGGCGTCGCGCAGCACCACGATCTCTTTGCCATGCGCGCTTATGAGGCCCTCGTTCTCGTCCACGACCTTCGTGTCAGGACTCGCCAGGCAACCGCCTAGATAGCGGTGCAAGGGCCCGTAAGTGCTGTCCTTGGACATGTACTCGACCACGGACCCGAGCGACGTGCCGACGGGCCGACCCAGGTTGACCACGATGCGGTCGAAGTCATCGTGTGCCAAGTGGTGCCAGAGGGTCAGCTTGCCGATGCGACCCAAGCCGTTGATGCCAAGCGTCCGCGGAGCACTCATCAAAGGTCCCTTTCTAGAGTCTACTTGTGGTCGTTCTGCCCTATCGTTCTGCAGGGAGAGGCGCCTTGCTCTTGAGCGGCACGTGCCCCAGGAACATGTTACCCGTTCGACCGTCTATGGAGAGCCAATCACCGGCCTTGAGCTCCACGCCGGCCAGGCGGGCAGTGCCCAAGTTCTCGAGCACCTCCAGTGCTCGACAGTCCACTACCGCGGTCTTGCCAAGACGTTTGGCGGTGACGGCGGCGTGTGAAGTAGCTCCTCCGCGCGCGGTCAGCAATCCGGCGACGCGGGTGATCATGGCGATATCCTCAGGCACCGTGTCGGGGCGGAGAAGAAGGATGGGATCATCCGGCGAACTCGCGAGGAGCTTGTCGATCTGTCCCATATCGATGGCTACCCGACCAGAGTAGGCGCCGCCCGACACGCCCATGCCCACCCCCGCCGAAGGGCCGAACAAGGGCGAAGTGACGTCGAAGTACGGAGCGTCGTCTTGTTGCTCGTGCACCATGGGGCGCTTCTGCAGCACATACAGGTCTTCGCCTGAGGCTGACTCGAAGGTGAACTCGATCTCCTGTGGCTCGTGCTCTCTGCTGCCCACCAAGTCGCGGGCCACCTTGAGGAGGGCCTGGTAGACAGAGGGGAAGTCCTCTTCGAGCGAGTGCTCGATGCCGTGGTAGGTCGGGCTGCCGAGGCGTTGGGCCTCCGATATGGGCCACGGGAACACCAGGCCGCCCACCAGATCCTCCCCTTGGCTGCGGACGGTGAAGTCGCCGAACAGCCGCACCTGGCTGCTGTACGGCTCCAGCGGGTTGCGGGTGAAGGTGACCCCCGAGCCTGACTGCCGGCTGAGGTTGCCGAACACCATCCGCTGGATGACCACGGCCGTACCCCATTCGGCTGCGAGGCCGACATAGCGCCTGTACAGTTTGGCTTCGGGTGAATCCCAAGAGCTGAGCACCTTGCGGACGCAGCCCACTACCTGACGGAACGGATCGTCGACGAACCTCACCCCCAAGTCTTTGGCGCGGGACTTGTATTCCAGGGCCAGTTCGCGCATCTGTTCGGGCGGGAAGTCCAGCTTGCGCTCGATGCCCGAACGATGCTTGAACTCGGTCATGAGGTTGTCAAAGAAGTCACGGTCGACGCCATAGGCCATGGCCCAGGTCTGCAGGAAAGCGACGGTAGGAGTCCCAGGCGGCCCACTCAAACCCCGGTTTGCGCGCCAAGGCCTCCGCCAGCCTATCGTTCAGCCCGACATTGACAAAGGTAGTCATAAGACCCGGCAAAGAGATGGCCGCGCCGGACCTTATGGAGAGTGTCAGCAGCCTGTCCGGGTCACCCAGTCGCAGCCCCGTGTCCTTCTGCAGACGGCTTATGGCCGTGCCCAAGCGGTCCAGA
>CAVVEI010000016.1:0-99063 GCA_963747275.1 uncultured Actinomycetes bacterium | reverse complement strand
CCTTGTCTGACAGCGAGATCGGATCCCCAGACAACTCGACCGACATAAGGTCATCCAAACCCACTTCGTCAAAGGGCTTGCCCTCAACGATCCCGAACTTCGCTTCGTACTGGGGAACAAGCTCTCGCTCCCGGACGCTCACCTGGTTGAAGAAGAGGTCGTCCGCCGGTGCACCCAGCGAGGCATTGTTGTCTAGGTCCCAAGTGCAGGTGCCCTCCAGCAAGAACTCTTGCGGTACCGGGGGCAGAGTAGTGGTTGGAAGCACGGTGGTCGTAGGGGGGGCGATGGTAGTAGTGGTAGTAGTGGGCGGGGATTCCGCGCTACATGCCACCTCACCGACGATCAGGCCACAGCAGAGCAGGACTCCGAGAACCGATGCGAGAACCTTCACGGCACACCCCTTTACGAAGCCAGATTGGCGATAAGCTGCAGCAGGGTGAGGTCGGTGACCTTCTTGTTGGTTATGACCTCCTCGAGAGGCACCAGAACCAGATCCTCGCCGCGGACGCCTACCATCACGTCGGACTCACCGGCCAGCAGAGCCTCGATGGCCCGCGCCGCCATGCGCGTGCCCAGGATGCAGTCACGCGCGGTAGCGTGCCCACCTCGCTGAATGTGCCCCAACACCGACTTGCGCACCTCGTGCCCCTGGCAGTGCTCGCTCAGGTAGGAGGCCATCTCATCTGCGGTGCAGGTACCTTCGGCCACTATCACGATGGTATGGAGCTTGCCCCGCTTCGCCGCGTACTCCAACATGCGGCAAGCCTCGGCCTCCGGCCTTTCCGCCTCCGGGATGGCCACTACCTCCGCTCCCCCGGCCAGGGCGGCATGGAGGGCAAGTTCGCCCGATCTACGGCCCATGACCTCTACCACGAACACGCGGTTGTGGGCTGAGGCAGTGTCGCGGATCTTGGAGACCGCGTCGGTGATGGTGTTGAGGCAGGTGTCGTAGCCTATGGTGGCCTCGGTGCCCCACACATCGTTGTCGATCGTGCCCGGGATGCCCACCACTGGGAATCCCTTCTTGCACAGCGCGTGCGCTCCGCGAAGAGAGCCGTCGCCGCCTATCACCAAGAGACCGTCCAGCTTGAGCAGGCGCAGGGTCTCCAGCGCAGCCTCTTGACCCTCGGGGGTGAGCATGCGCGAGCAGCGGCCCGTGCCCAAGATCGTGCCCCCGCGGTCTATGATGCCCGCCACACTCTGGGCCTGAAGGTCGACGGACTCACCGTCGATGACCCCGTCGTAGCCGTACTTGAAACCCGTCATGCGCGCGCCCAAGGCGATGCCGTGCCGCACGGCGGCCCGGATGGCTGCGTTCATGCCGGGGGAATCACCTCCGCTGGATATTATGCCTATGTGCACAGCAACCCCCTTGCGTCCGTGTTTGATACCAGCCGCGCCTGTCTCTGGAGAGCCACCGCCATGCTGTACGCGCCAAAGTATGAATGCCAAGCTGCCGGCGACGACCCGTACTCGTTGGCCCCCATGAAGTAGTCCAGCAGCACTTCCCGCACCCGGGTGAGCTCCTTAAGGCGAGACCGGTTCTTGGGGTCGCCGATGGTGAGGCCCAGGAGTTCAAGCGCACGGTCCAGCGCCCTGCCGCTGTAGTCGGCGTTGCCTTTCGCCGCCCAGTTCAAGGCCCGCTCGACCTCACTGCCGGTGTTTGCAAGCTGTTCCAGAAGAGGCAGCGTGAGCCATCTTCCCGTCGCCAGATCGCTATGCTGCGGTGCCGAAGCCGTCGTCATTCCTGCACCAACTCGCCGACCACCTTCAGGATGAGATCCCGCGTGGCCGAATCATCGACCCCACGAGAGCGATTGCCCTGAGCCGGACGGATATTGATCATGGAATCGAACTCGATGCGCTCCTGCCTGCCAAGATCGGGATATATGTTGATCCCCCACAAGTCGCGCTGCTCGGAGCCCCGTTCGATGAGCGCAGCCTCCTCATCGGAATGCAGTTCGCCCCCCACGGCCATGATAATCCGCGAGATATCGACCACCGCCTTGACCAGGTCGCCGAAGCCGGCGGCCGCGAGTCCGCGCAGATAGGCGAGGGAGACGGGCGCGTCGATGATCTCTGTCTGCATGAGGTGAATGTATCATCTGCTGAGCCCTAATCGTCCAAGGAGACTGCCGATGCCCGTGGCCTACCTGGTACTTGCGCACGACGATCCGCGCCAGTTCGGCAGGCTCCTATCCGCGCTGGCGTCCCCGACTTCTGCCTTCTTCGTGCACGTCGACAAGAAGTCGCCGGTCGAGTTCACCCACGCACTCGATGCCGATTGCGTCAGCTTCTCCTCCGAGCGTTTCGCCGTACACTGGGGTGACTTCTCCATGGTCGAGGCCACGCTCTCACTTATGGGCCAAGCGCTGCGCGACCCCCGCCGCTTTGACCGTCTGGTGCTGTTGAGCGGCGTCGACTATCCGATCCACACCCCGTCGTACATAGAGGGCTTCTTCGAGCGCCATCCCGACGCCGAGTTCATCAGCATGCTCCGCATGCCCTCCCAGGCCGCGGACAAGCCGCTGCACCGGCTCACCAGATTCCGCCCGAGCCCTGATGAGACTCTGCTCAGGTCGCTCATCCGAAGATTGCTTCGCAAACTCCGATTGACGTCCCGCGAGCGCGATTTCAGCAAGGTCTTCGGGAGCTTGATCCCCTATGCAGGCTGGCAGTGGTGGGCTCTCACCCGCGGCGCCTGTGAGCATGTAGAGCGCTTCTGTGCCGCTAACCCTAGGATCGTCAGCTTCTTTCGCAATACGCAGATCCCGGATGAGATGTTCTTTCACACCATCATCGGGAACTCACCCTACAGGGCGAAGGTACGCCGCAACCTGACATACGCCGACTGGACCGCCGGCCAGTGGAGCCCGGCGCTGCTTTCACAGGAACACGTACAACGCTTGGCCTCGACTACCGGCTTCGGCCCCGATGACGTATACGGCGACGGAGAGATCCTGTTCGCACGAAAGTTCTCGGACAAGAGCCAAGACGTGGTGGATTCGCTGGCTCGATCGATCCTAGAACGCGACGGCTGATGCGCTCTCTCCGGTCGGACGAAGACCAACCTCGCACCGCGCTGGGAATAATCTATAGGCGAGCGGACACTACCCCTACATGAGCACCTATTCAGACCGCGGGTTGTGGGAAAGAGCCGTCGAGGGAGAGGCGGCGGCGTTCGGTGAGCTCTTCCAGCGACACGCGACTCCGGTCTACAACTACCTCTTCCGCCGCTGTGGCAACTGGGCGACCGCCCAAGACCTGACGTCTATCGTCTTTCTGGAGCTGTGGCGCAAGCGCGCGCAGATCACCCTCCAACATGCGTCGGCGCTCCCCCTGTTGCTCGGAGTGGCTACCAATGTGCTCTGCAATCGCAGGCGCACGGAACGTAGGCACAGGGCGGCACTTGAACGCATGCCCGCCCCGGCCGAGTGGACCCCCGACGATGATCTGGTGGACAAGCTGGCCGAGGAGCAGAGAATGCGGGAGCTACTCGAAGTGCTGGGCCGGCTCCCCAAACGAGAGCAGGACCTCATAGTCCTGTGCGTCTGGATGGAGCTCAGTTACGAAGAAGCCGCGGACGCGCTGAGCTTACCGGTCGGCACCGTCGGCTCCCGTCTCTACCGCGGAAAGAAGCGTCTCCGTGAACTTCTCGAAGAATGCGGGCAGCCGGCGCCCCGCATCCTCATGAACGCTAATGAGCAGGAGGTCACCCATGAATAGCTGTCAACCTCCAGAGCAGCGGGCCTTCCCCGCCGCCGTTTTGCGGAGGCAGAAGGCGTACCTGATGAGCGAGATCACAAGGACCGAGCGAACGAGCCCACGCCGCTCGCGGTCGCTGGTGCTGCGCTTCGCGGTCGCGCTGGCCGCGGTCGCAGTAGCGGTGGTGTGCGTCAGCATCTTTGGAGACGGCGGAGCACTGCAGCCGCTTACCATGGCCCAGGCGCTGGAGGCCATAACGCCGGCCGAGGGAGAAGTGCTGCATATCAAGACCTCCACCGACTTGATGGCCGAATACTACCTCCCCGGCGACAGCGGCCCCAGCGGGTATGTCACCGACGGCACGCCCCGGGTGGAGGAGATCTGGACGCATAGCGGCTCACGGTGGGGATGGCGCTGGGCGATGGGAGGGGCCGGCCTTGACCTCCAGGAATGGGCTGCCTACTCCACCGGACGGCGCCTGTTCTACGACAGCAAGACCAACAGCATGCTGGAGGTCCAGGACGACTCCCTACTTACCGCCGGAGCGTCGAGGATGCCAGGGGAGGGATATATGACGATGATTCGCGGGCTGCTCGAATCAGGCCGGGCTGTTGAGGACGGCCATGAGCAGGTCGACGGACGAGATGCGCTGCGCATCGTCGAAAAGCCCGCTCCCGACAAGGGAGTGTATGCCGAGAACGTCTACCTGGTCGATGCGAAGACCGGTGAACCGATCGAATACCGGGAGATGAACGAGGGCACCACCATCCACTTCGTCATCTACGAGAAGCTGCCCGGCACTCCAGAGAATCTCGCACTGCTAGACCTGAAAGCAGCCTACCCCAGTGCGACCATGTATACCGACTGGACGGAGTGGGACCTAGTGGTGCAACACCGGGGGGCCTTCTAGCTCGGGGCGGAAGCTCTGCTACAGCCCCAAGCCCCGTGCGATGACCAGCCTGATGACCTCCGAGGTACCCTCGCCGATCTCCAGCAGCTTGGAGTCGCGCAGGTAGCGCTCCACCGGGAACTCCTTCATGTAGCCATAGCCACCATGTATCTGGATGGCCTCAAGGGCCGCCTTGGTTGATATCTCGCTGCCGAACAGCTTGGCGTAGTTGGCCTCATGCGCGTAGGGCTTGCCCTGGTCCTTGAGCCAGGCCGCTTTGAGATACATCAGCCGGGCCAGTTCGATGTTCATGGCCATGTCGGCCAACTTGAACTGGATGGCCTGGAACTTGCCTATGGGCTGTCCGAACTGCACGCGCTCCTTGGCGTACTTGAGCGAGGCGTCCAGGCAGGCTTGGGCAATACCCACACCCATGGCGCCTATGGCTATGCGGCCCCCATCCAGCACCACCAGGAACTGCTTGAAACCCTCGCCCCGCTTGCCCACCAGATTCTTCTCGGGCACGCGTACGTTGTCAAAGACGAGCTCGGTGGTATTGCTGCCGTGCAGACCCATCTTCTCGTAGGCTGCGCGCACGCTGAACCCCGGGGTATCGGTGGGCACGATGATGTCGCTGATGCCCTTGGTGCCCACGCCCTTGTCGGTCATAGCCGTGATGGTGACGAACTTGGCATAGCTGGCGTTGGTGATGAAGCACTTGCCGCCGTTGATGACCCACTCGCCGTTCTCCAGCACCGCGGTGGTCTTGGTACCGCCGGCGTCAGAGCCCGCTTCGGGCTCGGTGAGGCCGAAGGAGCCGATGCTCTCGCCGCTGCAAAGGCGGGGCAGATAATCCTGCTTCTGCTCCTCGGTGCCAAAGAGGTAGATGGGCATGCAGCCCAGCGAGATATGGGCCTCGTAGGTGATGCCGGTGGACGCGCACGCCCGGGTGATCTCTTCCAAAGCGAGGCAGTAGCTGGTGTAGTCGGCGCCGGAGCCGCCGTACTGCTCGGGAATGGGCAGGCCCATGAGACCCAGCTCGGCCATCTTCTTGATGATGTCGGCGGGGAAGGTGCCCTTGCTGTCTATCTCTGCCGCTTTGGGGGCGATCTCGCGCTCGGCGAAATCGCGCACCGTATCGCGGATGAGCTGCTGGTCTTGAGTCAGTTCGAAGTCCACTTGTCACCTTTCCATCGGGCCGCGCGCATCAGAAGCCAACCATTGCCGGTCATAATACCGAAGCCGCCGCAATCAGCCCACCGCGGCCAGCCGCTCGACCGAACCTCATGCGCGCGTTGCCGGTTACCGGTTGACGGTCCCTTCTCACGACCGAACATGTGACTTTCGCCGAAGAACGAGTCCTTGTGACCGGCGAAGGGGAAGAAGCTGACCGGCACCGGGATGCCCACGTTGATGCCCATGGCCGTTGCTCAGGGTTTCAGATGTAACTGACGTTCTGCTCCAGCTTCTTCAGTCCACAAATCACAACCGGCCCACGGCCCTATCCGCACACTCTAGCGTTCTATCTATGTCCTCCTCGGTGTGAGCGCTGGTGATCAGCCAGCGGCCACCAAATAGAATCAGTATGCCCTCATCGGCCAGACGTAGGCGGAACTGGTGAGACATGGCGGAATCCGCTGTCGTGAGGTCCCTTACGCTCCAGACAACCTCTTTGTCGGTGAAGTGGACGATGAAGATGCCCCTGACACTCTGGATCACCGCCTTGACTTCATGACGCTTCAGTATCGCCCGTAGTCCTTCAACGAGCTTGGTTTGCACATGATCGACTTGCCTGAATACGGCGCCTTCATCTCGTTCCAAGATGTTCACCGCGGTCAACGCCGCAGTTATCCCAAGAGGGTAACCATTGAACGTACCGGCGCCCACTACCTTGGATCCCAGCAGGAGATCCATGATGTCGCTTCGACCAGCCAATGCCGCCAAGGGTAGACCGGCCGACAGTGCCTTGCCGTAGATGGCCAGATCCGGGGTGATCCCCAAGAGCTCCTGGGCACCTCCCAGCGCCACTCGAAAACCGGTGACTACCTCATCGAAGCAAAGGACGATACCGTATTTGTGGCACAGTGCCTGTACGCGTTCCAGATATCCGGGTCTGGGGGATATGACCCCACTCGCCTGGATGGTCTCAACCAGGACCATGGCAATCTGATCACCCCAGCGATCAAGCACCTTCTCGAATACTTCAATATCGTTGTACGGTAGGCAGAAGCACTGCTCGAAGGCAGAAGGATCTCGCCCAGCTGTTCCCAGGGAATCGCTCTCTCCTTCGTACGGAAAAGGGTTCTCCACTGGGTCGTCATGAACCAGTCCGCCGAGGACATTGTCCAACCAGCCATGGTAGCTTCCCTCAAAACGTACAAAGTAACGGCGCCCCGTGTATCCCCTGGCCAGTCTTATGGCCAGCTGCACCGCTTCTGTTCCCGATAGGAGGAACCTGACCTTCTCTGCGCAGGGAACAATCTGAACGAGCTTCTCGGCAAGATCGACTTCCATGGGCGTCTGCGAAGCTCCTGAAACTGAGTAGAGGAGTCTATCCAGTTGGTGCTTCATGGCGTCAATGAACTCCGGGTTGCTCTGTCCAAGCACCCCTGGCCCTGCCGCGATCATGTAGTCTATGTACTCGTTCCCATCCACATCCCACAAGTGGCACCCCTGGCCCCGCTCGATGAATGTGGGTCTGATGTTGATGGGTATGCGGAGATTGCTCTGTGGGCCGGGCATCACCTTCATGGCCCGTTCATGAAGCTCCTTGGTTCTAGTATCAGATGTCATCTGTAGTCTCCTTCAAGGAGGTTTGAGAAGAACTTGCCCTCAGGCAGGAACTTCCTCAGGTCCACATCAACGAACTGGGAGCGCTCGAAGCGCTCCTTCATGTCGAAGGGGGCCGTACAGTCGAAGATGGTCTTGCAGGAGAGGCCCCTATCGCGCAACATCGGGTTGTATTCAGGGTTGGCGGTGGGGTCCAAGGGGTGGCAGCGCACGCCCGGGATGAAGATGGTGTCTACGTCTCCCTGGTAACGGGTTGTCATGGCCCACATGACATCATTAGTGTCATAGAGATCCACATCATCATCGACGACGATAACGTGCTTCAACTCCGCGAAGGCGGCGAGCGCGGTCAGCGCTGCTTGGCGCTGCCGGCCATCGTCCATCGAACCCCTCTTCTTCACCTGTAGCACGGCCAGATACTTACCGCCGCCCGACGAATGGCAATACACATTCTGTAGGAAGCCGGGCATAGCGTCATGGATGAGCCTGTATATGCTGGCTTCAGTAGGCAGACCCGTGAGGGTCACGTGCTCCTCTCCAGGTCCAATCAGCAATTGAAAGATAGGATCGGTCCTGTGAGTGATGGCGGTAACATGGAAGACAGGCTGATGAAGATGGGCCCTGCCCACGTAGCCCGGGAACTCGGGCATAGCCCACCCGGTTTGGCTGACCGCGTCTTCGTCCGCGTATTCGCCCGGTCTGAACTCCCCTTCAAGGACGATCTCGGCCCGAGCAAGGGCTCGCGTGGGCTGTGTGATGCAATCCACCAGCTCAACGGGCCGTTGCCGTAGCGCGCCGGCGACCGTCAATTCGTCGAAACCGAGAGGCGTCGTGGGGGGCTCGAAGGACGTGGCCACGTGCACGGCCGGATCCAAGCCGATATTGATCGACGCGGGGAAGGGCTTGCCCTTCGCTTCAGCCTTGAGACGGAAGCAGTCGATATGGCGCCCGGGAGTGAACTCCACCGTCATGGTCTCGGGTCCATGTATGCACATGCGATGGAATGTGACGTCCGCTTGGCCGTTCTCAGGATCCTCAGCGCGGACTATCGCCATGTTCAGAAAGACCCCGGCGTCCTTCTCGGTACTGATCACAGCCGGAATGAATCTCCGGATGTCGAACGGCGGTCTGATTACCACTTCCTGGCACGGGGCGGCGGCCCCCTCTGCGATGTCCACCGCCGGCACGGGGTGTTCTAAGGCCGCGAGCAGATCGAAGGCCAGCCGTTCCCTTCTGCTACCCAGGAGAAGGGCAGTACGCTCCCGGCTGGCCAGCACCCCGGCGACCACCGACAGGTCGTGGCCCTTGACGTTCCGGAACAGCATGGCCGGGCCGATCTGAGTGGGCGGCGCCGTCGGCGTGCCGGATCCTACCCGCCTGTAGATACCGGCCAACTCGAGGTACGGGTCCACCTCCACCGTAGTCGAGACCAGCTGGCCGGGTATCGCCTCGAGGAAGGCCAGCGCCGTGCGCAAGTCGGTGATGTCCGCAGCGTTCATCAGTACCAATCCGGAGCCTTGCGGTAGCAGAGCGAATCTCCCGGAGGATGCCCGAAGAAGACCTCGGCGCCGTGTTTAGCAGCGGTCGCTTTCACCTTCTCAATCGACCGGTACGCAGCAACCGGGTCTACATGGAATCCCGGCACGATCATCTCCTCCAAGTGCCGCGGGAGGTGACAGGCGTCGGCCGGGAACATCATGGGCGCGCGCTGTAGCCCCTCGACCAAGAGGCTCATATGACCGAGGGAGTGGCCAGGAGTCTCATGAAGCCAGATGCCTTCGGCGACTTCGATGTCCTTGTCGACGAACTCGTACTTCGGCGACCGCGGGTTGGCCGGCTTGGTCTCCTCCGTGCCGGCCCGGCCGAGGATGTCTCGCGCCCCCATGAAGTTCAGGCGGTGTAGTTCAGGATCGAAGGACAGGTCTGAATAGCTCTGGTATTCGAACGGCATGGGGTCCTTAGCAGCTTGGTATTCCTTCTCATGCACGACGATGGTCGCGCCGGGGAGGAACTTGAATCCACCCACATGGTCGATGTGAAGGTGCGAGTTCAAGATGTACCGCACCTCGCTCATGTCGATCCCAAGTTTGGCGAACTGAGCCGGTATGGTCTGCTCCGGGCTGTGGATCGCATGGTCTTGCGGGGTCCACTTGTCCATGAAGTCGCCGTCGTATCCGCTGTCGAAGAGGAACAGGCCGTCCTTGTGATCGATCAGCACGCTGTAACTGGCAAAGCGGACAAGCTCGGCCGAGCCCCGCCCCCAGAACAGCTTGTATCCTTCTAGAGCCAAGGTGCCGCTATCCAGGAGGCAAAGCCTCGTCTTCTTCATCCTGAGCCCTCCTTCGGATTACCTAACTTACGGTTGTTAGGTATAGCTGTGCGTATACCATGTGACGGCTTGCACATCAAGAGTGAATCTCACCGGCAACCGGTGCGGGGAGTGTCTTGGGGTAGGCCGAGCACATTAACTAACTTGCGAGTGTTAGGTAGAATAGTATCTGTGCCATGCGCACGGTAGGGATAGTAGTAAAGAGGGCTATTGCGAAAGAAGGTAACCCCGCTGGACGGAACGGCAGAGATAGGAAGAAACGACCGGAAAGCTCCACAAGATAGGAGCCCCCGCAAGGTCGGGAACAAGATGGACCGAACTCGCCTGAGCGGTCAAGAGCGGAAGGCCCAGATCGCCGACGCGACGCTGCGGCTGATGGCCCGCCACGGGCTCCACGGTACAACGGTCTCCCGAATCGCCGAGGAAGTCGGGATGGAAGCACCCTCACTCTATGCCCACTTCCCCAACCGAAAAGCCATGCTGCTTGCCGCGGTGGAAGTCTTGTGCGAGAGGGTAGTCATGCATCTGACCCTGCCGTCCGAGTCCAACATGCTCGACCGCCTGCGAACCCTCGCCGAGACCCACTCCACCTATATCTCGGGGGAGTTCGACGGTTTTGTCCTCCCTACCTTCGAGGTCCTCACGGCTCCCCCAGAATACGGCCTATGCGAAGTCGCCAGTGAGAGGCAGGGAGAGACACTGAAGACACTCGCCGGTTTCGTGGAAGAAGGAAAACGACAGGGCACCATCCGTCCAGACATGGACTCGAGGGTGGCGGCCTACGAGATGATGATCATCTTCTGGGCAGAGGACGTTGCAAAGCTGATGGGAATAGACGAGTTCGTGACCGACGGCATCTCCAGAAGAATCCTGGAGCTCTTTCTGCGCGATATGGCGGCGTCACCGGCGCCGGACTGAGGCAGCCGAGAAGAAGCGGGAGACCGCTTCTTCTACGCCGGTGCCGCGGATCATTTCGGGCTCGATCTGAGCAGCGCAGCTACGTCCTCGGCGACCTTCGCCGGTGAGAGGCGATATTTCTCAAGCAGAGCGTCGTCCGGCCCGCTCTCACCGAAGACGTCCATGATGCCCAGGCGCTTCACAGTGCACCGGATACCGATCCCCGAGCGTTTCGGCCACGGCTCCGCCCAGGCCACCCAGCACCGTGCCTTCCTCCACCGTGACGACGAAGCCCGTATCTGCCGCGGCTCGAACGACCGCGTCGCAGTCGAGCGGCTTGATGGTAGGCACGTGCAAGACGAGCGCCTCGATCCCCTGTGCGGCTAGGAGCTCCGCTGCTTCGAAGACCCGGCAAGTCTGCACGCCGGTGCTGATGAGTGCCACATCACTGCCCTGCCGAACCACGACCGCCTTCCCAAACTGGTACTTGTAGGTTGAGTCAAAGAGCAGTGGAGAGACCTCCCGGGTGATGCGCAAGTAAAGGGGGCCCTCGATCTCGACAGCGGCCTCGATCGCCTGTCGGGTCTCGATCTCATCGGCCGGGGCGACCACGGACATGTTCGCCATGGCGCGCATGATCGAGATATCGTCAAAGATCAAATGCGTCTTCCCAGTCTTGGCGGCCAAGAGCCCGGCATACCCACCGGCGATCTTGACACTTAGCCTCGGTTGAGCGATCAGGATACGGATCGAGTCGAGCGCGCGGGCGACGGCAAAACAGGCGAACGCGCTGACAAACGGAACGAATCCAACGCTTGCGAAGCCCGCGGCAACCCCTAGCATGTTCTGCTCCGCGATCCCCATTTGGAAGAACCTATCAGGGTAGGCTGCCTCAAAGATGTCGGCGCGAGTGGAACTGCCGACGTCACCGTCCAACATGACTATCCGGGGATCACGCTTCGCGATCTCCGTGACGGTCTCTCCGAAGACCACCCGTAAGGCTTTCCCGCTAGGAAGCGCCACGCGCGCCCCCCTTCCCTTCAGTCGGAGGCTCTTTCAACTCCTCGAGCGCGGCGGCCAGCTCCTCGGCGGTGGGCACCCGGCTATGCCAGAGATAGTCCCCCTCCATGAACGAAACGCCCTTGCCCTTCACGGTACGGGCGATGACCACAACGGGCCTGTCGCTGACGTGCCAGGCCCTCTCAAGGACGTCGACAACGGCAGCCATGTCGTGCCCGTCGACCTCGAGCGCCTCCCATCCGAAGGCGGTCCACCGGTCTCTTAGCTGGTTGCCCGTGTAGGGAGAAAGCCGATCAGCTTCATCCTTGCCGCGCCATCCAAACTGCTGGAGCTGATTCTGGTCGACTATGACAACGAGATTGCCGAGCGCATAACGTTGGGCGACGTGGGCCCCTTCCCAGACGACACCCTCGTTGCACTCGCCATCGCCGACCATCACGCAGGTCGTGAAGGTCTTCCCGGCCAGTCTGGCCGCCAGCGCCACCCCTATCCCGGCAGAGAACCCAAGACCAAGGGAGCCGGACGACATGTCGACACCCGGAGTGATGTTCATGTCCGGATGCCCCTGCAGCCGGGAATCGATCGCGTCGAAGGTCGATAGCTCCTCAAGCGGCAAGTAGCCGCGGAGGGCGAGGATCGTGTACAGAGCGATGGAGGAGTGACCCTTCGAAAGGATGAATCGATCCCGGTCGGGCCAGGAGGGCTCGTCTGGCCGCACGTTCAACACTCTGAAGTAGAGGGCGGTGAGGAGGTCGAAGGCAGAGAGGGGTCCACCCACATGACCTCCCTTTGCGTGAGCCACCGCCTTGACGATCTCGCGCCTTCCGCGCCGGGCGATCGCCCGCATCTCGTCGATACTGGGCGGGGTTTGGGTCATTTCTTCTGCACCTCATACGCTCCGGGGACGACCGGGGGTGAGAAGGCAGTGACCAGTTCGAGGGGTTCCGGACCGAGTGAAGCGGTAGCGTGATGCAGGCCGATGGGGACATAGACGCAGGTCCCTGGCTCCAACGACACGGAGTACTCGGGTGTGCGCAACTCCCCTAGTCCCGACACGCAGTAGATGACTTCCTCCTCATGGTCGTGGACATGGCCGGGCGGAGCGGATCCCGGGGGAAAGATCGATACACCCATCGTCAGGTTCTTGACCGCGCTGACGCTGGGACCCATGCACAAGCGCCAATCGCGGCCCGGCAGGTGGTATACGGTAGCAGCGTCCTTTGTTATGCGCTCTAGCATTCACTCCTCCTTGGCGTCCACAAACTCCGCAAAGGCCTTGATGATGTAGAACATCGCCGTGGCGCCTGCGTCCTGCACGCCGATACTCCGTTCCTGGAAAGCCCTGGCCCGGCCACATTTGGCGACCATGTCGGTGGTGGCCCTCATACCCGCCTCAGCGGCCTGCGACGCCGCCCGCACTGCGGCGCGTTCGCCGCTTCCTTTTCGCGCCTCGGCTTCCAGCGCTCCGACAGCCGGCACAAGACTGTCCAGCAGGGTCTTGTCTCCCACCGAGGCCTTGCCGCGGCCCTGTATGCTGTCAACACCGCTCTGGCCCATGGCCACCCAGTCGCTGAGCCCGATAGACGTCTTCCCCACAACCGCCTTGCCGGCGCCCATGACTCCGGACGCAAGAATGGTGGCGAACGTAGAGGGGTTGGCTCTATTTATCGCCATGCCGCACTGCATCAGCAGATTCCCCACATCCGTCTCGCTTGCCGATCCGGCAAGATCGAGCAAGGCTTTGCCGATCAAATCAACGGTTATCCCTAGATCTCCATCGCCCACTTCTGCGTCTAGTTCCCGTATCTCCTCACTGTGCGCCCCCAGAGCAGCTGCGACTTGACTCAGCATGCGACAAAGGTCGGCGCTGTCGAGAGCGAGCACACTCATGGCTTGGGCCACTGGGGCAAGAAGGGCGAGTAGGCGGGAGCGTCCAGCAGGCTGATGAATTCCTCATCCAGCCTGAACAACGTGACCGACGCGCCGGCCATCTCCATGGACGTCGCGTATTCGCCGACAAAGGACCGAGATACGCCGATGCTGTGCTCTTGCAGGACGTCATGGACCTTGCTGTACAGGATAAAGAGCTCTTCCGGCGGAGTAGCCCCCAGACCGTTGACCAGCACAGCCACCTTGTCGCCGGCCTTGAAGGGCAGATCGGCGATGAGCTTCTCTGTGACGATAGTGGCCACTTCGTTGGCCGGCTTCAGCTTGGTGCGCTCGATACCGGGCTCTCCGTGGATGCCCATGCCAAGCTCCATCTCGTCTTCGGCGATGGTGAAGGTGGGTTTCCCGACCGCCGGGATCGTGCAGGGGGCGAGAGAGAACCCCATGGTGCAGGTGTTGTCAATCGCTCGGTCGGTGACCGCTTTGACGTCGTCGAGACTGGCCATGGTATCCGCCTTGGCCCCGGCGATCTTGTAGGCAAAGAAGATGCCTGCCACGCCACGACGGTGCTGCATCTCCGAACGTGGGGCCGAGGCCACGTCGTCCTTGGCGATGCAGGTCTGCACGGGAATGCCCTCGAGCGCGGCCATTTCCGCAGCCATGTCGAAGTTCATGATGTCGCCCTGGTAGTTGCCGTAGAGATAGAGAACACCGGCCCCGCCGTTGGCTTCTTTGGTGGCCGCCAGCATGTCGTCGGCGCTTGGAGAAGAAAACACGTTGCCTACGGCCACCCCATCAAGCAGGCCGGGCCCCACGTATCCGAGAAACACGGGAATATGGCCCGACCCCCCGCCGGTACAGATGGCGACCTTGCCTTGCACCGGGGCATCCGCCCGTACCAGTGCGCGCCTGCTCTCGCGGGTCATCCGTAGGTGAAACGCATACGCTTTCAGGATACCTGCCAGCGTATCGTCAACGACCTCCAACGGATCATTGATCATCTTCTTCATCATTCTGCCCTCTCGCTCGCCGTTGACCACTCCCTCGCCGCGCTCATCTACTGGGCCGTGTAGCCTCCGTCGATGACCAGCTCCGAGCCGGTGGCGAACTTGGACTCGTCGGACGCCAGGTACAAGACCGCGTAGGCCACGTCGTCCGGCTCCCCCAGATGTCCCACCGGATGCAGGCTGCCTATGATGGCCGCCATCTCCGGCTTCTTCAGGATCGGTTCCAGGAGGGCGGTGCGCACGCACCCCGGGTGAATAGAGTTGACTCGGATGTTGTAGTCGCGCCCCGCCTTTGAGCACTCGAGAGCGGCGGCTTTGGTGAGCAACCTGACGCCACCCTTGCTGGAGCAGTAGGCCGCGGCCCACAGTTGACCAACAATGCCCGCCGCCGAGGAGATGTTGATGATCGAGCCACCCCCAGTCTGCTTCATGGCACCGATGGCGTACTTGATCCCCAAGAACACGCCATCGAGGTTGACGCTCATGACCCAGCGCCACTCCTCAAGGGTTGTCTCCTCGATGTCCTTGTTCACAGTGACACCGGCGTTGTTCACCAGCACGTCGAGCTTGCCGAAGAGGTCGAGAGTGCTCGCGATCACCCGCTGCCAGTCGGCTTCGCTGGCCACATCGTGTTTCAGGAAGACGCAGGCGCCGCCCTGGCTGATGATCTCCTGGGCTATCCTCTGGCCATCTACCTCGTTGATATCGGAGAGCACGACTTTGGCCCCCTCGCGGGCCAGCAGCCGGGCGGAGGCCTCCCCCATGCCGCTGGCTGCCCCGGTGATGAGCGCGACCTTGTCCTTGACCCGGTTCATGCGTAGGCCCCCTTGTACTCGTAGGGAGCCATTGCGTTAGCCACCCGGTACTCGGCCGCGGTCATGGGCTCTCGGCCGAGAAGCCTTGCCAGCGAGACGTGCTGCTCCACGGCGTCTTTGCAGGAGACGATCTTGTCGTCTTTGTGTGGCACGACGTGGATGGCGTCCTCTTTGCCCACCCGCACGTTGCAGCCAAGCAGCATCGCGAGGGTCGACAGGTATGAGGAAGCCCGCCCTGCCTGGCAAACGGTCATGAAGGGGCTATCCGAGGGATCGACGTCTCTGATGCGCCTGATGACGCCTACCAGCGTCTCCGCCATGCCCAGCGGATCCCACATGGGCGCTCCGCCCGGCGTGCCGATGCAGATACCCCAGCAGAACGGAGGCTTGACGATGCCCGGCTTGATGATCCACCGGTAGGTGTTGTCGATGTCACCTGCGTTGTATACGGCGAGAGTGACCTTCTTCCCGCAGGCCTGGATCACCTCGGCGGTCGCCCGGCAGGTCTGCGGTGGTAGACAGAACAAGGCGTCCCCTATGAAGTCCGCCATGCAGTTGACGGCGGCGTTCTCCAGGTAGTCCTCCACGAGCGGCTGCATCATGGTCTCGAAGTCCGGTCCCGTGTTGGACTCGCCCTCGATGTAGATGGTGTCCCCAAACCGCTCGCGCAGAGCATTGATAACCTGTAGCGTCATGGTGCGATCGCTGGAGGGGTTGCCTTCCTCGTCGCGCACGTGGATGTGCACTCCGCACGCGCCCGCCTCGACAGACTCGATGCACTCTTTGATGATCTCCTCAGGGGTGTAGGGCTGATAGGGGTTCTGATCCCGCTTGACGAAAGCCCCCACCGGCGCCACCGTGATGCCCACCTTGTCCGGGACGTCCCACTTGTCGTGGTAGGACATGTCCATGATCGTGTCTTTGGCAAAGGGGATGAACATGTAGGGGGGCACGTCCTTGTACTTTGAGAAATCAATCTGGTGCATCTATTCTTCTCCTTTCGCCCGGTTCAGGCCGTGGTCTGCTTTGAACCGGAAACCCCGATGTACTCGGCCAGGATGGTTTCGTTCTTTGCCAGGTCGGCAGTGACGCCCTGATAGACGATCTCGCCCCGGTGCATGACGTATGCATAGTCACTGGTGCTCAGAGCCAAAGACAGGTTCTGCTCCACCAACAGGACCGATAGGCCCATGTCTTTGAGCTTCAGGACGATCTCGCCGACTTCTTGCACGATCCTTGGGGCCAAGCCTTCGGAGGGCTCGTCCAGCAGCATCAACTTGGGATTGGCGAGCAGGGCCCGAGCTATGGCCAGCATCTGCTGCTCGCCGCCGCTGAGCTGGTTGCCTTTGTGTTTCAGTCTTTCTTTCAGGACTGGGAAGTACTCGTAGATGCTTTCCGGGGAGAATCCCTTTCCTCGCATCCCCATGGTCAAGTTCTCCTTCACGGTGAGCGACGCGAAGATCTGGCGACCCTGCGGCACCAGAGCCAGCCCCAGGCGAGCGATGCGGAAGTGCTTCTCGTGGGCTATGTCCTTGCCTTCGAACGTGATGGATCCAACGCGAGGCGGCGTAAGTCCCATGATCGATCGTACGGTGGTGCTTTTCCCCATGCCGTTGCGGCCTAGCAGAGTGACGATCTTGCCCTCCTCAACGCCCAGGGATACGTTCCTTAGAATCTGGGTCTGGCCGTAGTAGGTGTCGATGCCCGCGACCTCAAGCACCGTATGCCTCCGAACCGAAGTAGATCTCCCTTACCTTATCGTTCGTCTGGATCTCCTTGGCCGTGCCCTCCGCAAAGATGTTCCCGTAGTAGAGCACCAAGATCCGGTCCGCCACCCCGAAGACAAGGTCCATGTCGTGGGCCACCAGGAGGATGGCCACGTCCTCATAGGCCGGCAACCGCAGCATCTGGACAAGACCACCAGACTCTTCATTCGACAGGCCGGCGCTCGGTTCGTCCAACAGGAGGACCTTGGGCCGGGAAGCCAGAGCCAGGGTGAGCTCCAGGCGTCTCTGCTGCCCGTAGGAGACCTCTGGCGGACGGCAATCGCGGGCCTTCCACAGGTCGACCGAGCCGAGTAGCTCTTCAGCCGCGGCATTCGCCGTCTTGAAGGAGGTGATGCTTCGGAGCATGTGGTAGCTAGACTTCTGGACCCCCAACAGAGCCAGGAGGACGTTGTGCAGGATGCTGAGCTGAGGGAAGAGGCTGGTTATCTGAAAGCTGCGACCCATCCCCAGAGCGATCCGCTTCTGCACCTGGAGGCTGGTGATGTCTTGCCCGGCAAGGTAGATACGGCCCGACAGGGGAGACAAGAGACCGGTGATGACGTTGAGCACTGTGGTCTTGCCGGCCCCGTTGGGCCCGATGAGGGCCACCTTCTCCCCCGGCGCAACCGCGAAGCTGATATTCTCCAGCACCTTGAGGCCGCCGTAGGCCTGGGTCACGTTTTCGACCTTGAGCATTTGCGCCATGTCAGTCCCTAGTCGTCCGAGGAGTGGGTGTCGGGCCCTTGCTCAGCGCGGCCGCTCTCGTTCGCCTTGGACCCGCCGACTCGCTTCCACAGCGTTACAAGCCCCTGATAGGTGTCGCCGCCGCGCTTCGTTTCCCCCTCAACCTTCGTCTGCTGGATGGGCCCGTCTCCGCTCGGCAGGCACTCGTGACGCGCCCACCTGTTTATGCGCCCCCATAGTTCTCGGTACGGGTACCAGCAGACCCACTTCCAAAACTTGGTCAATAGGGGAAAGATGCCGTCCCCAGCGAGGAAGACCGCCGCGATGAACAAGACGCCCACGATCAGCGGCCAGCGGGCCTGCACATACAGGCTGATGTAGTACTGAAGGAACAGGATCAACACGGCGCCGATCGCTCCCCCCCAAAGCGTGCCCACGCCGCCGACTATCACCATCATGATGACTATGCCGGAGACATCGATACCTACGTCGGTGGGCGAGATGCCCATCCTGTAGTAGACGTAGAGCACCCCGGCTACCCCGGCAAAAAAGCCGCTCACCAGAAAGGCAATGAACCGCCGCCGCCAAGTGCTGTAGCCAAGCGCCTTGGCCCTGACCTCGTTGTCTCTGATGCCCATCAGGCTGTAGCCGAAGGGTGACTTGATTATCCTCTGCAGGACCAGGGCGCAGATGATCACCACCAGGAGCACGAGATAGTAGAAGCTCCTGCTGGACAGAGGCGGACCGAAGCCCAGATCCGGCAGGGGGATATTGGCAAGGCCGTTCGACCCCCCCGTGTATTTGGTTGTGGTGTACACGCCCACGTATATCAACTGTCCGAACGCGAACGTTATGAGCATGAAGTAGATCTCTCTGGAGCGCAGGCCGAACACGCCGAACAGCGCAGCCGTGACCACCGCCACCCCCACAGCGCACGGAGCCACCACCCAGAAGCTGGTGACGTCAGCCTTGATGAGGATGGCGACCGTGTAGGCCGCGGCTCCAAACAACCCCGCTTGTCCAAAACACCACAAGCCCGAGTAGCCAAAAATCAGATCGAGGCTCATGGCCAGCAAGGCGAAGATGATGATCTTGGTGAAGAGGGTGACGAAGTCCATACGCAAGAAGAGAGGAAGCGTAGCCAGAAAGACGAGCGCGAGAAGCAGCGGGCTGAAGTAGGCCAGCCGCCGACCGAGAGGCATCGGTCGTGCCCGCTCCTTGAAGCGGAGCCCTCGATCGATCCGTCGTTCTCATTTTCTGCCCAGCAACCCAGTGGGCCGGAACATGATCACCAGAGCCATCAAGAGATACATGATGTACAAGGCGAGCGGCGGATAGAACGTCTTGGCGAGCGATTCGCACACCCCTATGATTAGGGCCCCCGCCAAAGCCCCCTGCACCGAGCCCACGCCGCCGACGATGCACACCGCGATCGCCATGAAGGTGTAGTTTCCCCCGGTGAAGTAGGAGATGCCCCCGATGACCCCGGTGCCGAGAACGCCCGCCAGACCGGACAGGCAAGAGGCCACGAAAGAAGGTCCCGACGTTGACCGCCCTCAGGTTGATGCCCATGGCGTTGACCATCTCGGGCTTCTCCATCCCCGCCCGGACGATCGCCCCCACTCTTGTGCGCTCTTGGCCCCAATAGAGAAGCCCGCATAAGAACAGGCCGACGCCGATGATCATGATGCGGTAGTAGCTGAAGTTGTACGGGCCTATGGGGACCAGAGTTCCGCAAGCGTCTCGGGAACGCGCAGTGCCTTCGGGATCGGTCCGTAGATCCAGAGGTGCAGATTGGTGATGATGTAGATGAAGCCGAAGCAGACGAGTATCTGAGACAAGCTGCTTCGCGTACAATGTGCGCAGAAAGCCCCGCTCGATGACGAATCCCACGACACCCGCCGCCAAGATGCCGACCACAAGGGCGAGCCAGAAGCTGCCCGTGGACCGCACGATCTCTATGCCTGCATAGGCAGCCAACATGAAGAGCATGCCGTGAGCCAGGTTCACAACGTTCATCAGTCCGAACACTATGGAGACACCTGCCGACAGCAGGAACAGGACCATGCCGTAGGAGAGTCCGGAGAGGATGGAATACACTGCGCTCATAGTGCGCTCGAACCCTCCCGTGGCCTCGATTCCCCCGGGGGGAACCGCCCGGGACGACAAGCAAATGCTGCGTGCCACGGCTCCCGCCTCGAGTCACCTCTCCGAGATGACGGAGTCGACTCTGGGCGAGAAGCCGTGGCACGCTGTCTCCGATTGGCTGACAGTCAGCGATTGTTAGGCCTTGTCACCAGAATCGGTTACTCGATCACCGTGAGCACCGGGGCTCCGGCTGCGTCATGCGCTTCCTTGACGATGACCGTCTTGATCGTCTCCGGCTCCAGCGCCGCGTTCACCTTCATTATCACGATCCTGCCCACGGAGATGTTGTTCTCCGCGACTGGGAAGTAGCAGCGGCCGCACACAGTCTCGATGTCGGCCGCCTTCAAGGCCGCCTGTAGCGCCGCCGGCGTGGTGTCGCCCTCTGTGGCTTCGAGGGCCGCCAGGATGTATTGCATGGTCGCGTAGCCTGTGCCGGCGAAAACACCCGGCTTAGTACCGTACTTGGCTTCAAAGGCCGCGACAAATTCAGAGTTGCCCTCTGTGTCTAGGAGATACGTGTACAACGTGCCCGCCACGCAGTCCTTGGCATCGGGAAGATCCGCAAGGGCCTTCGGGTCGGCCGTCAGGCCACCGTCCTCGGGCTGGATCATGGGATAGGTCAACCCGGATTCCTTGTACTGCGGGAACCCTGAGAGCCCGTCTGTGCCCGGCCACCAGGTGGCGACACAGTCGACCTCAGGAATGCTCGCGTAGAACGGCAGGAAGTCGGTCGTACCAACGGGATAGTAGGTCTCATAGGGGGTCGTTCCGCCCAGAGCCCTGAAGGACTCCATGAAGCCGCCCAAGAAAGTGTGGCCCGGATGCATCTCGGCCGCCAAGCCAGCTATTGACCTGTACCCGAGTTCATTGTACGCATAGTCCGCCACCGCGTACCCGTACATCATGCCGGAACCATGGGGCATGAAGTTCCACGTGTAGTCGCCCCCTGCCACCAACTCTTCCGTGGGCGCCAACTCTACGCGGGGCCTCTGCTGCTGTTCCATGTATCCGGTGATCGCTTCGTCCCCCATACCGTTGACGGGACCCAAGACCATGCATACGTTGTCGGTCTCGACCAGTTTCCTGGCCTTCTCAGTCGCTATTGCCCCGTCACTGGCGGCATCCTCGATTACCAGCGTAACAGGATGACCAGCCACACCTCCGCCGGCCATCTCTAGTGCCAGCTCCATGCCTTTCTGGTTGTCCGTGCCCGTCCAGGCAAGGAACCCCGTTAGATCGAGAAGCACGCCGATCTTGATCGGCTCACCCGTGAGGGCCGCCGTGGTCTCGGTGCCCTCTCCCGTGGTATCGGTCGCTTCCTCCCCACACGCAACCATTGAAACAACAAGAATTGATACGACGATCGCTGCCAGCAGTAGCACTATTAGTCGGCTCTTTCTCATCTCCCACCTCTCCCAGATAGCGGTGCCCGAACGGAGCAACGGTTCCTAACGTGCTATTAGGTCCCTAACGCATGCTAGGTGCAGCAGCCACGCTTTGTCAAGAGGCCCCTCCAACCCCGCAAGGCCTACGAGGCGATCAAGCAGGTAGGAACTGCCTCGGGTCCACATTCGCGGACTGGACGCGCTCGAAGCGCTCCCTAAGGGCGAAGGGAACGGTGTCGTCGAACATGGTCTTGCAGGAGATGCCCCTGCCGCGCCGCATCCGGTTGTAGTAGGCGCTGGCACTTGGGTCTCCCCAGTGGAAGCGCGCGCCCGGGACATCGACGCTTACGTGTCGCTCGATGGTCCTGTCGTCCCTGAGCACGGCTGGCTGTTTGTAGGCCCTCCCTCTAGAGGTACTCAGGAAGTACCCAGGTCATGTCTACTAGACTCCGTACGACAGTGGGCAGCCAGTCAAAGGGAATCACAACAATCTGTTTGTCAGCCGGAAAATACTCGTATCTCTTCGGACCGTAGAAGACACCGGTATTCATGTAGTTGATCTCCCCGGTCTTATAGGGATATACATATAGCCAGGCACATCCCATGACTCCTGTCATTCTGCTGACCCACGGCTTGCCCGTCGAATAGCTCATGGCTCTAAGGAGTATTTCCGTTTGGCTGTCGCTATCGGTCATTATGAGAAGCAGGTCTGGGTCGAACGATAACTTGTGCAATGGGGCAAAGACCAGATAGTTGAGAGTGCCCGGCTCCAACTTGGGCAGGTAGTCATATAGTCTTCTATTGGCTCTAGCCTCTTTGAAGACACTATCCACTGTAGCCAAACCGCCTGCAACGCAGCTTTCGGGGATGTCGCGCCAGCCAAGTACCCACGAACCCGCGTAGCCACATTCCTCGTTGTCCTTGTCCACGTAGAAAGGCGCATCAGCTGTTTGGGCTTCCGTGAGCATGGCGCATAGACGGAGTTGCTTGCCCAGTCTTTCTACGCCTTCTGGCTTGTCGAAAAGGAACTTGACTCCGACAGGAGACCTAGAAAAATGGAACTCGTCGAAGATGGCCAGATCCGTATTCTTGGATTCCACTATGTTCTCCTTCTCCCTCATCCACGATCATGGGGCGAGGCCCTCTGAGAGCTGGTCCATCAGGACGATCTTCGGGTTTCACAGCAGCGCGCGAGCTTATTGCCAGCATCTGCTGCTCGACCCCGCCGAGCTGATTGCCCTTCTACCGGCCTCGTTCGCGTAGGACAGGCGATTAGCCGAAGACCTCGTCGAGCGTCCACCCGATCGGGGAACCATCAAGTCACTCTTTGCCGCGGGTGAAGCCGAGAGACTATCCAAATGACCTGATTTCGATATTTGCGCCAACATCGGGCGCACGATTCTTGCCTCTTACGATCATTGTCACCACGTCGTCGAGGGTGATCTCGGGAACATCCATTACTGCCTGCCGCACTCCACCTTTCAGAACGAACACCCGGTTGGCTATAGCTAGTATGTCCGGAATTCGCTGGGTGATGAGTAGAATCGACAACCCGTTGTCCGCCAAGTTCCTTATCAGGGTGAGCAACTTGCCCGCCTCTGTAACACCGAGGGCCGCAGTTGGCTCATCCATTATGAGGATCTTCGAACTGAAGGCGACAGCGCGGGCACATGCGACCATCTGTCGCTGACCTCCCGACATCGCAGCCACATTATGCTTCGGCGACTTGATGTCAATCCGGAGCTCCTCGATAAGTTGTTCTGTCCGACGGTACATCGCCTTCTTGTCTACCACTCGAAGCGGTCCGCGGACCGGTTCCCTGCCTGCAAAAATGTTCTTGGCGACATCAAAGTTGTTGAACAGGGCTAGATCCTGGTAGATCATTGCAATTCCCAACTTGGCCGCGTCCAGTGGGCTCCGGATGTGCACCATATTCCCATCGATGAAGATCTCGCCTTCGTCGGCAACGTACGCACCAGAGAGAACCCTCATCAGCGTTGACTTACCCGCGCCGTTGTCTCCGACGATTCCCATGATCTCGCCGCGTCTCAGTTCGAGGTCCACTTTGTTTAGGGCGTGGATGCCTCCGAAGCGCTTGGATATGCCCTTAAGCTCGACAACCAGATCTTCGCTATTCGCGTCCACAACGCATCCTCACATCGTTTGCGAGTCAAGGGCCGTCGTACGGGGCCCACCGTCAGCGGCAAAGACTCTATCCAGCCGGCTGTTGAAGTTGGACACTGCCTTTCCTTTCAGTTCTCGCCGTCCAACAAATACCTCGCCGCGTCTTCTCCGGCAATCCGGCCGGAATTTGGCGCGAAACTGCTGGCTGGGCCGCTCAAATCGAAGATGTAGGCGCAATACCTACGGATCTGCTCGCCTTGCGTCGGTACTGATAAGCGTCGAAACCGATGGCGGCCAAGAAGATCATTCCCTTGATGATGTACTGAGAGTAGAGCCCAAGCCCTGCCAGTTGCATGCCGTTCCCAAGCAGCGCCAAAATCAGGACACCCGCCAAGACCCCTGAGAGTCGCCCCTCGCCACCCCGCATCGTCACCCCGCCCAGCATGATGGCTGTGATAACGGTGAACTCTATTCCAGGTCCGGACATCGACTGTGCCGAACCAATGCGCGCCATCAAGATCGCTGTAGCTAGACCAACAAAGAGGCCGCCGATGAGGAAGAGCCATAGCCTATTCCTGTTGATGTTGATTCCATGCAACCTCGCTGCCTCGCGATTCCCACCCATGGCGTAGAGGTGGTACCCAAACCGCGTGCGAGCCAACACAAAACCCATGATGCAGAAACATACGACCATTATGATGACCGGTGCGGGTATGTTGAATATCTGGCCCTGACCGATGTTCTTGAATGAAACTGGAAAGTTGAATATGGTCTTTGCCTGAGAGATTACATAGGATGCTCCCTGCAGCATCAGCGCAGTACCGAGAGAAACCACCAGAAGCGACAGGCGGAAAGTAGTGGTTACGAAGAAGTTGAAAATGCCTATCATCATGCCAGCAACTAGACATATGGGTACCGTGAGAACAGGGGGTACTCCGGCCTCCATCATGAGTTTGGCCGATACAATGCTGATTAGCGAGACTTGGTAACCGACCGACAGATCGATTTCCCCTGCGAGGAATAGGGGGGTCATTCCTATTGCCGCTATTAGTACATAGGAGTTCTGTAGCAGGATATTCATGAGATTGCGGTAGCTGATGAAGTGGTCCGCAAACGCAGCGAAGGCAAGAAACAAGAAGATCAGTATGAACCAAGGCATGTTTGCCTTGACGAAACCCACGAAACGCACGCGATCAAACACGGGAGCGGCAGACACCCGTCCTCTGGTTTGGGGACGTGCCCTCGGACGGCCTTCTGGCTGAGACTCGGTCTTCACGCTGTGCACCCCAGGAACATGCCAATCCTTCCTTTCAAAACAGCGGCGGCGTAGAGGAGCCTGGGCCCCCGCTACGCCGCCGCTGCTGTCTATTCTGCCGCTAGGCTACTTCTTGGTCCAGAGCTCGTCAACATTATCCGCGGTACAATCGACGATCTCGTTCCAGTATGCCTTGTCCTCGTTGACTGGCAGGTTCCCCATAATCACGTCGAAGAAGTTCTTGCCCTCGTCCTTGGCAGGCAACACAGTCCCACGAACCACACTCTTACCGGTGGCGGAGTCAGCGACGGCTGAGGCGACTACGTCAGACCAGCCACAGGCGAAAATCGCGAACTCAGGCAGGTCGATTCCCGGGGCGGTCATGATTATTTCGTTCGCCGCGATAGCATAGCCGTCCGAATAGCAGAGAATCAGTTTCACGTCAGGGTTGGTGGTCAGCAGCAACTGCGTGTATTCCTGGGTCTTGGCGGCAGCCTCCTGCCCGTCGGGAATCTCGTAGTGCTGCACGATCCTGACCTTAGATGAGTAGGTCTCCACGGCCGACAACGCATCCGACCGCGCCTTGAACGTTTCAATGGCACTGAACTCCATTATTGCGACTTCAATGCTGCCGTCGGCTGCCGTAGGAAAGGTCTCGTCGACCCAGGCGGCGGCCATCTTGGCCGCCCTATCACCCTGGGCCCCCTGGTCGGTGATGACGGCGAAGTCAAACGCGTCGGGGTCCGTCGGCAGGGTCCCTCCGACCAGGACCTTCACACCAGCTTCCCGAGCGCTCTTCATGGTGTCCAGAAGACTGGGAACGTCCAAGCCCATGATGACTATGTGAGTGGCTCCCATACTAACGAAGTTCTCGATATTCAGGATTTGATCCGCCGTCTTGAATTCGCTCGACGTGGCTTGATACCTGATCCCCGCCGCAGCGCATTCTCTCGCTAACGAGTTGTCGCAGGCTTTGAAGAACTCGAGGCTGAGAGACGGAGACGCGAAACCCAGGAACGCGCCTTCCCCCGCAGTTGAATCTGTAGTCGTGGCTTCCTCTCCGCAGCCGGCAACGAACACCATGGCCACTATCAGTAGACAGCCCAATACGAAGCTGACTTTCCTCATGATTCGCCCCTCCAATGACAAAGAATGGACAGATCGACGGTCAACGTTTACCTTGTCGGGACCGAGAAGGCTCGGTGCTCATGTCGCGGCCGACCCTGCGATGGTCTCTGGACCGGCCACAGTGGGAGTCGTCGCGCCTCATCAAATCACCGATACGACTAGAAACGACCTGACTTTAGCGGGCCCCAGTAGCAGGAGCGCTTTGGATCTTCCTATCGCTCACCCCTCCTTACTGCGCTGCTCACACGGGTTTCTGTGCCTAACTCATATTTGTTAGGTCAACAAGGATGTTAGTAGCGGCCTGCTAGTTTGTCAACCACCGAGGAAGCCAGAGTCCGGACGCGGATCTTTCGAGACCGAAGACCGAGAAGGGCGAAGATCATGGCCGCTATCACCGCAGCCCCAAACAGTGCCGTGTGGCCAAAGGAACAAAGGCCGGCATAGCCCATCACCAGGTCGAGCTCATGGCTAGGATCCCCATTATCAGGATCCCGTTGCATAGGCTGACGAGGTCCGGCCTCAGGATCTCCGGAGCGATGAGGAGGGACACTACAGCCGCCGGCGCATGAAGCGTTAACCGTTCCCGGATAGGACTCCACCGAACTGCGGCCTCGGCTGCTTGCGATGGTTCTTTCATGCCTTCTTACCAAGCAGCCCGCTGGGCTGGCCGATCATGACCAGCGCCGTGAGCACGCACAACATGTACGGCGCCAGCAGTGGCAGATACGTCTGGGCGACAGACGTGTCGATGCCTATCGAGAGGGCCCCAACCAAGGTCGCCTGCACCGAACCCACGCCGCCGACAATGACGACTGCCATGGCCACGAACACGCGCATAGCAGTAGTTCATGCTGTGGACTGCTAACCTAACGTGTGTTAGTCTGGTTTCGAGGTCATGGTCCATCAGTTGGAAGTGAGACTCGATGTTGTCACTCACGAATGCCCGATTCATCGACGGCCCCGGGCGAGAGGGAGACTCCGCATGGAGTTGACCAGGGAACAGCATGTCAAGCTGTACACCAACCTGCTTCGCGCGCGAAGGCTGGATGAGCTGCTTGTCCAAGCCTTCTACAGCAAGAGACTCTCGGGCAACTTCTTCCACAGCCAGCAGGGTCAAGAAGCGATCGGCGTGGGAGTGTGCACGTTCCTTAGAGACGACGACTACCTCTGGTACACGCATCGAGGCCACGGCCTTTGTGAAGTCATCTCAAAAGGGTTGCCGCCGAGGATGCTGGTTGCCGAGCACTACGGTCGGGCCACTGGCTCCTGCCAAGGGATCGGCTTCGTCAATACCTGCTATCCCGAAGCGGGCATTTTCGGCATGGGCGGTACGGTGGGAGGCGAGTCCACCCTTGCCGCCGGCACGGCGTTGGCGGCCAAACTCCGCGGAAACGGGCAGGTGGTCGTCTGCTTCTTTGGAGACGGTGCCGTCGGGGAGGGCAGCCTTCACACCGCGCTTCTCATGAGCGCCAACTGGAAGTTGCCGATCATATGGGTCTGCTCGAACAACGGTATGGGCATGTGGGTCCCTGTATCTGCATCTTATCCAAAGGAGAACATCGCCGATCTGGCCTTGGGCTATGACATCCCGGCCGTCATTGAGGATGGCCAAGACGTGGCCAGGGTCTGCGAGACCGCCCGGATCGCCGTTGAAAGAGCCAGAGCCAACGAAGGCCCGACCTTCATCGAGTTCAAGACGTGCCGCTACCGTTCGCAGGCAGAAGGGTTACCGGATTACTGTCAGGACGGCTTGCGTGACGAGGCAATAGTGGAGAAATGGAAGGCGAGGGATCCGATCAAGCTTTGCGAGCAGAGGCTGCTGCAGGCGGGATTGATCTCTCCCGGCGACGTAGACAAGATCCGCACCACGGTGTCGGAAGAGATCGCAGACGCGGAAGAGTTCGCTCTCGGCAGCCCCTTGCCCCAGCCCGATATTCTAACCAACGCCCTCTATGCGGACTAGGCAGAGGTAGCCGAATTGAGAGAGATCACCTACAGACAAGCCATAAATGAAGCGCTGCACGAGGAGATGGCGAGAGACCCCTTTGTCTTCATCCTCGGAGAAAACATGTGCCAGGATCAATGGGACACTCACACCGGCCTGGCTCAGAGGTTCGGCATGGAGAGGGTCAGAGATACGACCATCAGCGAGACGGCCGTCATCGGGGCTGCCGTCGGGGCCGCTCTCGCGGGCTATCGGCCCATCGCCGACATCATGTTCGCAGACTTCCTCTTCTGCGCTGCGGACGAGACCTTGAACCAGGCCGCGACTCACCGCTTCTCCAATGGCGGCAAGACACGAGTGCCTATGGTCATCAAGACGGCCATGGGCGGCTACAGCGGCGGTGGACCGATGCATTCGCAGTGCCCGGAAGGCTTCTTGTGGCACCGACCCGGGCTGAAGATCGCCCTTCCCTCGACTCCGTACGACGCCAAAGGCCTGCTGAAGAGCGCGATACGGGACAACAATCCGGTCGTCTATCTGTTCCACAAGCTGCTATTGGACGTGAAAGGCGAAGTCCCAGACGAGGAATACGTGGTCCCACTCGGCATAGCGGACGTCAAGAGGATAGGCTCAGACGTCACCCTCATCGCGACCTCCTACATGGTCACCATGGCAGTACAGGTCGCGAATGACCTTGCGAAGAGAGGCATCAGCCTGGAAGTGGTGGACCTGAGATGTCTCGAGCCCCTCGATCTGAACACCATCCTTGCTTCTGTCAGAAAGACCGGACGGGTGGTCATCGTTGACGAGGACCTCTCGCGGTGCGGCGTGACCGCCGAGATCGCCATGCAGATCACGGAGAGTGCTTTTGATTCGCTGCTCAGCCCGGTCAAGAGGGTGGCCGCGGCCAACATCCCTGTCCCCGCCGGCCATCTGGAGCTGTCGGTCCTACCAAGACCCCAGCAGATCGCCGATGCGGTCGGCTCGGTACTCGGGCTGGCGGAGCAACTGAAGGTGGACGGAGAAATGCAGACGCTTGGATTCAGCGTCGCATGAGTCACTGATGGCCCCAGCGTAGGTCTACACACCGAGGGACGGCCGGTCGACCCAGACGCCCCGCGAGCGAATGGAGGACACCGATATGAGCACGGCAGATGGTATTCCTGGGGTAGCGGCAACAGCCATAAACGATCTACTGGACAATTGCATCCGCGTCGAGGCAGGACAAGAGATCCTGCTGCTTGCCCATGTTGACGGCCTGTATGGCGGAGACAACGTGGTGGACCGGGATGCAATAGCCTGGATCCAATCAGGCATTGCCGCTCGGGGGGCTCGCCCCGCCGTTCTCTGGATAGACGAACCGATGAAGCCGCACGCCTGGCGCATACCGCCGGCGGCGAAGGCCGCGATCCGAGCCAGCGACATACTCATCCTCAACTCCTTGGACCTTGAGCTCGAGGAGACCGTGGAGATGAAAGATCTCGCCTTTCAGGATCACGTGCCGCACATACGCAATTTCGCCACCACGGCTCCCCTGCTCTGCACCGCGTGGGCTCGGACCCCCTACGAGCTCGTCGGGCAGATCCGTCGCGAAGCCTCTATTGCTTTCGTGCCTGGTTTGCCTTGGGAGATGTGGGACGACCTCGGCACCCAGATGACGGGGGTGGTCCTGCCGCCGGGCGGCGCCAGCCAAGGCGCAGCCGCTGAATCGACCCGAACGTTCTTTCCCACCTATGACGCTTGGCGTCACGAAAACGGCGGCTACTACCGGCCCTGGCCGGAATGGGTCTTCCCGCCCATCTCGATGTCCGACGTGAACGGCACCTGCGTCTTTGACTGCATGCTCAGCTACTGGTCCCGCTTCATAGGCATCTCCCCCTACTTCGGCTCCTCCATCAAGCTCACGGTCGAGAACAGCCGGATCGTCAAGATCGAGGGCGGCGCAGAGGCCGACGCTCTCAAGCGGTTCCTAGTCAAGATGCAGGAGACCTTGGGAGACGGCATCTATCGTTTCGACTGCCTGCACGGCGGGGTCCACCCCCAAGCGAGCGTCTCTCCCTACCAGTGCCCGAACGTTCTTCATCGTCGCATGATCGAGCACGCCCATACCTGCAATATCCACGTTCACATCGGAGCCCCTGATTGGACTCCTTCATACAACTACTGGATGCACTTGACCGGAGACCTGAGGACAGCTTCTCTTCGCGTGGGAGAAAAGCTCGTTTGGGACAAGGGGCACCTGACCGCGCTGGATAGCCCGGAGGTCAAGGCGGTTGCGGCCAAATACCCGGACCTTCCCGGACTCGAGCCCGAGCCCAGGTCCTGGTAGTGGGACGAACACCAATCAAGGAGAGGCCATGCTCGCTTTCACCGATGCGCATCTCGTGGACGGAACCGGCGCGGCGCCCGTGGCAGGGGCAACAGTGCTGGTGGACGAGAAGAGGATCACGGCGGTTGGAAGAGATGTGTCCGTGCCCGACAACGCGACGGTTATCGACCTGAAGGGCAAGACCCTTCTTCCGGGGCTGATAGACAACCACGCGCACTTCGGCGATCGCGACTCTCCTCCCGGCCTCAACAACGCGAAGGAGTCCTTCAACTATGCAGCGGTGCGCGACTCTGCGTTGGCCTCGGGCGTGACGACGATCAGGAGTTGCGGAGACTGGCTCAAGGACGCGATATCCACCCGCGACATGATCGAGCAAGGGCTGCTCCGTGGCCCCCGCTTTATTTGCTGCGGAAAGCAATTCGGTAAGAGACATGCCCACCCCGCAAGCACCGTCTGGGGGAACGACCCGGACAGTGTCGAGAATGCGGGCTGCTACCCCGAGACCCCGCAAGAGGCGAGGCAATGCGTCCGTGAGCTGGCGGCAGCGGGCGCCAACTACCTCAAGGTCACTGTGGCCAGGGACGGGCTGTCAGTCTACCCGGGGACCATGGAGCCCCTGGCCGACGACGTCATGGAAGCCATCGTCGACGAGGGTCACAAGCACGGTCTATGGGTGATGTGTCACATAGACCGGGCGTCCGATGCGATCAAGCTCGTCGACTTTGGGGCGGACGAGATCGATCACTTGATCGCCGTAGGCCTCGCGGAGCTACCAGATGAAGCGACCTACGACCGGCTGTTCCAGCTGATGGCGGACAAAGGCACCTGGCTCACGCCCACCATAATCCTCGCGCGTACGAACGCGCACCATATGGCCGAAAAGGGAGTCCCCACGACCGTCGATGGGTACTTCATCCCTCACTATAAGAGGGCCTACGAGGCAGGCGTGCGCATGGGCTGCGGATGCGACTCCGGCGCCCCGGGGATTGTGTGGGGACCCTCCCTGCACTCAGAGCTGAGAGAGTTCGTATACGGTTTGGGTATGCCGCCGCTTGAGGCCATCAAGTGCGCTACCCAGAACAACGCGATCATCCTCGGTATCGACCACAAGGTAGGCACAGTCAAAGAGGGGATGCTCGCCGACCTCCTCATCGTTGGCGGCGATCCCGTGCAGAAGATCGAGAATCTCCAGGATATCCGCATGGTTCTCAAAGAGGGTTCGATCGTCGTGGACCACATGCTCTCGTAAAGGAGCCCCCTTACAGGTTGACGGTGCCCTCCCAGGTATCGACCCTCTTCTGCTTCTTGTCGGCTTCGGTGAACCAGCGCGACGTGACCACCTTGGTCTCGGTGAAGAAGCGGATGCCGTCCAGGCCGAACACGTGACTCTCGCCAAAGAACGAGTCTTTGTGCCCCGCGAAGGGGAAGAAGCTCACCGGCACCGGGATGCCCACGTTGATGCCCACCATGCCGGCATGGGTGCGGCGCGCGAACTCGCGGGCCCAGTAGCCGCTCTCGGTGAAGATGCAGGAGCCGTTGGCGAAGCGGCTGTTGTTCATGATGGCCATGCCCTCTTCGAAGTCCTCGACCCGCTTGATGGCCAGCACCGGGCCGAAGACCTCGTCGCGGCCGATGGCCATCTTCTCGCTCACGTTGTCGAAGATCGTCGGGCCCACGAAGAAGCCCTTCTCATATCCGGACACCACCAGGTTACGGCCATCTAGGACGAGGTCCGCACCCCTCCAGCCCGCGCATATGCCCTGGGCACGCTAGAATACCTCCCACGCATAGCCCGGCAAGTGGGCGAGGAAGACAGATGCTCGAGATCAGATGGCACGGACGCGGAGGACAAGGCGCCATAACGGCGGCCAAGATCTTCGCTACCGCCGCTTTCAAGTCCGGATACACGGGGGTGGTCATGGCCCCCACTTTCGGCACCGAGCGGCGCGGCGCGCCCATCTTCACCTCGCTCAAGCTGGCCAAAGAGAAGATCTACGACATCTCGCCCATAGAGACGCCGGACGTGGTGGTGGTGCTTGGACCACCTGCTGCTGACCGAGGCCGACGTCACCGGGGGTCTCAAGCCCGGTGGGCTGATCGTGCTCAACACGCCCAAGCCGGCCGCTGCCTATGACTTCGGCGACAAGCGCCTCGCGGTGGCCGACATCACGGCGCTGGCCGTGGAAGCGGGTCTGCCGCGCGGCGTGGTTAATTCCGGCATCATCGGCTCGGTGTGCAAGGCGCTCGACCTGATGCCGTTCGACCTGGTGGTCGCCGAGATAGAGGCGGAGTTCGTGGCCAAGCGGCCGCAGGCCAACTCCGCCGCCGCCAAGCTGGCTTACGAAGCCACCGCTGTCAGTGAGCCTGGGGCCAGCGCCCCGCGCGCGGGCGCGGCGCGGTCCGCGAAGGCCGCGAAAGCCGGAGTCGCCTGATGGGCACCCGCGACTACCCCTACAAGACCTCGCACAGCCTGAACGGCCCCGGCGACGGCGGCCGCACCGGCTCCTGGCGCGTCCAGCGCCCGGTGATAGACCTGAGCAAGTGCACCCCCGCAAAGCGCGGCAGCGAGGCCTGCTTCATCTGCTGGCTCTACTGCCCCGACTGCACCATCTCGCGCACCATCCCGCCGGTGATCGACTACGAGTACTGCAAAGGCTGCGGCATCTGCGCCGAGGAGTGCCCCACCAAGGCCATCACCATGATCGACGAGGCCGAGGGTGCCACAGAGGTCGCCGGCGCCGCCGCCGACGGCGACCCGACCGCCTGCTCTACCGAAGGACCGCGGCCATGCACATGATCGAGAACGGCAACGTAGCCGCCGCCATAGGGGTCAAGCTGGCCGGGGCGCAGGTCATCGCCGCTTACCCCATCACCCCGCAGACCCCGCTGACCGAGAAGCTCTCGGAGTTCATCGAGGCGGGCGAGATGAAGGCGCAGTACGTGCCGGTGGAGAGCGAGCACTCCGCGCTCGCGGCCTGCATAGCCGCCAGCAGCACGGGCGCGCGGGCTTTCACGGCCACCAGCGCCAACGGCCTCTTGTACATGCACGAGCAGATCCACTGGGCTGCCGGCGCCCGCCTGCCTATCGTGATGTGCGTGGTCAACCGAGCGGTCGGTGCCCCCTGGTGCATCTGGAACGACCACCAGGATTCGGTCTCGCAGCGCGACACCGGCTGGATACAGATGTACTGCTGCGACCATCAGCAGATCATCGACACGGTCATCAAGGCTTTTGCCCTGGCCGAGGCGGTGAGCATACCCGTGATGGTGTGTTACGACGGCTACCTGCTCTCGCACACCTACATGCCGTTCGAGGTGCCGGAAGAGAAGAAAGTGGCGCAGTTCTTGCCGCCTTTCAAGCCCGCCTACGCCTTGGACCCGGCGCACCCGGCCAGCCTCAACACGGTGACTCTCCCCGACGTACGGGCGGATGTGAACGGCGAGATGGCCCACGGCTACATGGAGATACGCTACTTGCTGCAGGAGGACCTCCGCGGCGCCCTCAACCGTCGCCCAGCAGCAGGAGGACAAGTTCAGACAAGTGTTCGGACGGGGCGGTGACGCCCTGCTGGAGCCCTATCAGCTGTGACGACGCCGAACACGTGGTGGTGGGCCTTGGCTCCCTAACCTATCAGGTGCACGACGTCGTAGACGCGCTGCGCGCCGAGGGCCTCAAGCATAGGAGTGCTCGGCGTGCGCATCTACCGCCCCTTCCCCGACGAGGCGCTGGCGGCTGCGCTGCGCAGCGCCCGCCAGGTGATAGTGCTGGAGAAGGCCGTGTCGTACGGCTACGAAGGCGCGCTCTGCTCCGATGTGAAGGCGGCGCTCTACGGCGTCGCAGGCGACACCAACGGCGGCCCCACCGTACGCGGCCTCATAGCCGGCATCGGCGGGCGTGACATCCGCACCGCCGACCTCATTGACACACTGCGTGCCGCCTGCAACGGCACGCTCGAAGACGGCCCGGGCTGGGTCGGCCTCAAGATATAGGAGTCCCGCACGTGGCAGCCAAAACCACCATCCTGACGCTCCCCAAAGAGGAGTACGTGCACCCGGGCAACCGGGCCTGCACCGGCTGCGGTCTCTCTATCGCGTACCGTATAGGCCTCAAGGCGCTGGGGCCAGACACCATCTTGGTCGTCCCGCCCAGCTGCCTGACAGTGCTGCAAGGCCTCTTTCCCATCTGCTCCACCAAGCTGCCGGTGCTGAACGTCACTTTCGCCAGCACGGCCTCCTCGGCCACAGGCGTGATCGAGGCCCTCAAAGCACAGGGGCGCGACCACATCAAGGTGGTCGGCTGGGCCGGCGACGGCGGCACGGCCGATATAGGCATACAGGCACTCTCGGGTGCCGCCGAGCGCGGCGATGACTTCCTCTTCATGTGCTACGACAACGAGGGCTACATGAACACCGGCGTGCAGCGCTCGGGCACCACGCCCCAGTTCGCCATCACCGCCAACACACCGCTCAAGGGCAAGCAGCAACAGAAGAAGGACGTGCCGGCCATCATGGCCGCGCACGGCATCGACTACGTGGCCACGGCCTCGTCCGCCTATCCGCTTGACCTGTACGACAAGATCAAGAAGGCGGTCGAGCACAAGGGCACCAAGTACATCCACATCCACACGCCCTGCCCGCCGGGTTGGGGCTTCGAGACGCGCTACAGCATCAAGCTGGGCCGACTGGCAGTCGAGACCGGATATTTCGACCTGTATGAAGTGGAGCGAGGCGAGTTCCGTCTGACCGGAGCCTCCGAGAAGCTGCTCGAGAAGCGGCAACTGGTGCCGGTCAGCGAGTACCTGAAGCCGCAGGCCCGTTTCAAGCTGCTCTCAGACGAACAACTGGCCAACATTCAAGCTCAAGTTGAGCTTAAGTGGTCTGAGTATTACCGGGCGGCCGATCAGGCCATCGCCTAGGTGCTACGCTGGCAGCAAGCAACCAGCGGAGTGTCCTCTTGAGTCCGACGACGAAGTGCTCTTCAGAGAAGATCATCCCCACCTTCTGTCACGGCTGCGGGTCATACAGAGGTCCCTGCGGCCTGCTCTGCCACGTGCAAGACGGCAGATTCGTCAGAGTGGAAGGTAACCCGGCCGCCTGCAACAACGGGATCCCCGGCTCCACCTCACTCTGCCCCAAGGCCTTCTCTGCTCCCCAATACGTCTACGCGGCCGACCGTCTGCAGTACCCACTCAAGAGAGCGGGGGCCAAAGGTGAAGGCCGATTCCAGCGGATCACCTGGGATGAAGCCCTGGACACCATCGCCGCCAAGCTGACTGGAGACCAAGGAGAAGTACGGTCCAGAGGCCTTCGGAGTGCTCTCGCCCGAGTACTGGCCGGTGCTGGGCATCTCTGGGACGTCGCTTCCTGAACGTCTACGGCAGCCCCAACTACATGCACAGCGCCATCTGCGCGACCCCGCGCATGGCCTCTGCCAAAGTCACCGTGGGCTTCTTCAGCATGCTGGGTCCCGACGACTGGCGCAAGACCGAGCTGTTTGTCAACTGGGGAGCCAACCCAGAGAACTCCGTGATCAACCGGGCGGGCACTCCCAAGCATCGTCCTGAACGCGCTCGGCGAGAGGTATGCGCTACGTGGACATCCGGCCCATGCGCGACCCACTGGGCGCCAAGGCGGACACTTGGCTCCCCATCCGACCGGGCACGGATTGCGCCCTGGCGCTGGCCTTCCTGCACGTGCTCATCGACGAGGGGCTGTACGACAGAGACTTCGTATCCGAGTGGTGCCACGGCTTCGACACAGCTGGCCGAGCACGTGCGCCAGTTCCCGCCGGAATGGGCGGCCCCCGTCACCGGTCTGCCGGCCGGGCAGATACGCGACACGGCGCGCCTCATCGGCACCACGCGCCCCGCCTTCATCATGATGGGCAACGGGGTGGGCGACCAGACCAGCGACGGCACTGCCACCGTCGTCGGCCATCTCTCTGATAGCCGCGATAACCGGCAATATCGGCGTACCGGGTGGTCACAACCCTCCACCGGGAGGCGGCGGTCCCGGACCCGCCCTGCCCGACCTGGCCGAACTGGCGCCGCCCGACATCGAGGACAGACTGGTCGCTCCCGAGAGCCCGGTGTGGTACCAGAAGAATCGCTGGACCGAGAACGGTCCCACTTCGGCCTACTACAAGGGCCTGATGAGCATCCTCACCGGTAAGCCCTACCCTTTGCGAGTCGCTCGGCGCAGGCTACACCAACCCCCTCTCGGCCACGCGCAACCCCAAGAAGGTGGCCGAGGCCTTGCGCAAGCTGGACTTCATGTTCGTGATGGACGTCTCCCGTGGCCCTCACGTCGACTTCGCCGACATCGTGCTGCCCGCCTGCACCAGCTACGAGCAGGACCTCTACTTCGGCACCAAGAGGACCCCGGAGGGCACTTGGGTGTGCGGCATACAACCAGGTGGTCGGAGCCGCTCGGGGAGTCCCGCAGTGACTGGACCTTCTACCTCGATCTGGCCGTCCGCATGGGCTACGGCGAGCACTTCTGGCAGGGCGACCCCCAGGCCATGATGGACGAGATGCTGGCCCCTTACGGCCTCACGGCACAGCAGTTGCAGACAATCCCGAGGGGATTCTGGTGGCAGCGCTCCGCGCCCGCCGCAGCCGGGCGGCGAGCACCGGGCAGCCGAAGCTCTCACGCCCCAGGACCGCCAGCAACTGCGCTGGTCCGGGCTCTTCAAAGACCTGCCCCACGGCAAGGTGCAGTGCTACAACGAGGTCATAGGCGGCAGGCCGACCAACGACGGCAGTGGCACCCTGCCCTATCTGCCCGTCTACCAGGGACCGCCCGAAGGACTCGCCGAGACCCCCGAGTTGGCCAAGAGCTTTCCGCTGATACTGAGCGACGTGCACGCCCACCGGCTCTCGCATCACAGTTGGCTGCATAACGCCGCCTACCTGCGAGAACTGCAGCCCTACCCCTGGCTCAAGGTCAACCCCGCGACCGCAGAGAAGTACGGCATCGCCGACGGAGACTGGGTCAAGGTCGAGTCCCCACACGGCTGGTGCAGGCTGAAGGCCCAGTACTTCGACGCTATCTCACCCGAAGTAGTGATGACCAAGCGGGGCTGGTGGCAGGCCTGCGACGAACTGGGTCTGCCAGGCTACGGCTTCGGCGACGGGGGCAGCGAGGTCAACAACCTCTACTCGTCCGATCCGAGCCTTTTCGACAAGTTCTTCTCGCAGATGCCCAAACAGACGCTGGTCAAGATCAGCCGCTGGGAAGAGGACTAGCCATGCCGGACGGATATGCCTTCAGCCATGATCCCCAGCGCTGCATCAAGTGCTACACGCTGCGAGCTCGCCTGCAAGCAGTGGAAGGGCATAGCCGCCGGCACGTTCAAGCTGCGCAGAGTCTACGAGACCACCGCCGGCACCTTTCCCCAGGTCACCCGCACCTTTCACTCTGTTGCCTGTCAGCACTGTCCGGATGCTCCCTGCATCGCGGCCTGCCCCCCGGGGGCCCTCAGCAAGCGCGCCGACGGGCTGGTGGCTGTGGAAGCCACCAAGTGCGACGGGTGTCGCATGTGTTTGGATGCGTGCCCCTTCGACGTGCCCGCTTTCGACACTGATGGGGTGATGCACCTCTGCGACCTGTGCCAGGACCGCCTGGCCGAGGCAAGAGCCCCCTTTGCAGCGATGTCTGCCCCACCGGGGCGCTCCGCTATCTGAGGACGTCCGGCACCTAGTCTCGGCTTCAGGGGTGGTGCGGACCCGGTTTGAGTATCACTCCGCGCTGCTGTCTCCCGCTGATCTTCACCACCAGGGGCTCCGCGAAGCGCAGATGCCTGACGAACCGCCCTTCGCCCTCGGCCGGCTGCGCCTCCAACCACTCCCAATCGAGCGCACCTTCTCCGCTCTCGGGGTTGACGGTGAAGTAGCCCACCTGAAACGAGGTCAGGTTCTGGAAGAAGTGACTGCCCTGTGAGGGGGTCACCTTGATGTCCTTCAGCCCCGATTCCACGATGACCCGGGCGTTCGAGATCTGCTCCCAAGTGACGGGGATGCCCAGCCACGGATCGGCCGACCCCCAGCGTCCCAGTCCGATAAGGATGTAGGGAACGCCCTCGGCTGCCAGCTCACCGTTGAACCGGGCGACTTCCGCGGCTATCTCGCTGCTCTTGCTCCTGTCGAAGCGGGAGTGGCTCACGGCCACCACGTCGCGAATATGCGTCAGCTTACCGATGCCGAGCACGCTGTCCGAGCGCGCCAGCACCTGGTCAGGCTCCACCTCCCCGAGGTCGAGCTCCTGCAGCTCCCGCGACATGGCCATGGGTCGCATCTGCAGAAACCCGAAATGCGTGGCGCCATCGGACTTGTGTCCGAGTTCGACGGCAAACTCTATCTCCACCTCGGTGTTCATACCCCACCGTCCCAGCTCCAGCAAACGTTCGAGCGCCGGAAAGAGCGGGGAACCCCGGTCCTTGAGGATGGGAGCGAAGCTGACAAGCCGCACGCCTTGGCAGGAGGTGCCGTCACGGACCGCGTCGTCATCTGGTGAGTAGGTAGAGGCCACCAACCCCAGAGTGCCATCGGTCTCGGCGACCGAGAGGGGGTAGCGGCGCTCCGTCGGTTCCCCTGCCCCGCCCTGCATGTCCAGCGCCATGAACTCGCGCTGCGAACCCGCGAGCATGTCGTCCACCGTCGAGAAGTGCACCAGATTCTGCGGACACCTCGGGCAGAACGACAGAGCGATGCCTCCGTCGACCACGGTACGGCCGAGACCCAGCGCGACCGTGGCCACCCCATCGCTCGCGGCGAGCGGAGGGGTGGGGTAGAAGTTGTGCGAGCGCGCCACCCCGGCGAACGAAGGGTAGAAGCGGTCACCATGCCGCGCACCCACGACCTTCTGGATGATCACGGCCATCTTCTCTTCTTCCAGACGGTAGGCGGTGGCCTTGAAGTAGTTCTTCGCGTAGGTGAGAAAGGTCGAGGCGAAGACCCTCTTGACGGCTGCGATGAGTTGCGCGAGGCGCTCTGCTGGGTCGGCGTGGTTGTTGGGCAGCATGTAGGTCTTGTAGACCCCGACCAGAGACTGGTACTGGGAGTCCTCCAGCAGGCTGGACGACCTCACAGCCAAGGGATAGTCCGCCAACGCGAGAAAGGCCTCCAGCTCCTTCTGAATCTCCCCGGGGAGAGACGCCGCTTGGAAGCGTTCCTCGATCAGCCCGTCGTCCGCCGTCGCCATCGCGAACTCGCGCAGGTCGCCCCCCTGCAAGAACTGGTCGAACACGTCCGTGCCCACGACGACGCCCGGCGGGACGGTGATCTGCATGCCCTCGAACTGCTCGGTTACTCCAAGATCGCGCAAGAGGTGGCGAACGAAGGCGAGTGAGCGCGCCTTCCCTCCCAGCGACCCTTCGCCGATGCGGGCGAAGCTGTTCTCGGCGTCGAAGGTGGCCGGATGGAAGTCGGTCACCGACTCACGCGTTCGATCGCGGCGGTAGGCTTCCAGCTGCTCGATGAGGTAGGCACGGCGACTTTCGTCGCCTCCGTAGTCGGCCGCGGTGCGCGGCCGGAGGTGCTGCGCCAGGCGGAACTCCGTGCGCGCTTTGAGCCAACGAGAGAAGTCGTTGCGCTCGGCGTGATAGTCGATCGACTCGGCCGGCACCTTGCGAAGAGCCTCCAGCATGCTCTTCATGTCCGTGGCCTGACCGACCTGGGTACCGTCCGGCAGGCGGAAGATGAAGTCGCCGAAATGGAAATTGTCGACGACGAACCGCCGGAGATCGGCAAGCAGAGTGGGTGAACCCTTCAGCAGAAAGTCGGCCCCCACTTCACGAGCCAGGGCCTCGCTCTCAGCACTGCTCGACTGAAGCAGCACGGGGATGTCCTTCCAGGCCTCCCTGACGCGACGGGCAATATCCATGCCCGCTTGGGGCACCAGCTCGCCCGCCTTGGGGAACTCGATGTCGGAGATGACCCCCAGCACCTCCTCCTGGTAGGCGGAGAAGTACTCCCAGGCCTCTTCGTAAGTCGAGCACAGCAAGATCTTGGGGCGAGCCCGCATGCGAAGGATCTTGTGAGCGGTGTTGATGCCCTCGGCGATGACGCTCTGCGAATGGCGGATGATCTCGGTGTAGATCAAGGGCAAGAACGCGGAGTAGTAGCGGATGTTGTCCTCGATGAGCAGGATGACCTGCACGCCGGCCGCCCCCGCGTCGTAGGCCACGTTGAGCTTGTCCTCCATGTACTTGGTGATGGCGAGGAGTATGCGAGGGTCGCCCTGCCACAGAAAGGCCCTCTCGATCTGCGAGGTGTCTTCGCGGGACATGAACTCCGCCAGTTCGCCGCCGTCATAGGCCAGGATGATCACCGGGATGTCCAGGCCCGCCGCGCGCACCTCACGCGCCAGGACGGCGGCGTTCATGTCGCCCAGGTTCACGGCGGTGAGTATCAGGTTGAAGCGGCTGTCCGACTTGGCCAAGGCTACGGCCTCAGCTCCGCTCGAGACGTGGGTGAGGCCGGTGGTGTGGTGAAGATTGAGCTCCAGGAACTCACCCAACAGAAGTTCGCCCAACTGGCCGTCTTCTTGCAGGATGAAGGTCTCGTAGGTGCTCGACACCAGGATGATGTTCTCCACCCGGCGGGCCATCAGATACTGGAAGTCGTACTCGTTCCTCCAGTCGAGTCTGAGCGGCTGCAACGCCTTCCGGCATGTCCCCTTCGGCCCCCTATCTATCGCGCGGCAGCAACAACTCGCCTTTGCCCTCGATCACGGTCACCCCGTCCTGGTTGGTCCAGGTGTTCGTGATCAACACGCGGCGCTTCTCGTCCACTTTGCCGGTGACCTCAGAGGTCACAGTCACAGTGTCACCGATGCGCACCGGCGCGCGGAACGAGACTTCCTGCGACGTGTGCACCGCCCCCTCGCCGCCCAACTCCGACAGCGTCTGGGTGACCAAGCCGGCCACCAACATGCCGTGGGCGATGCGGCCCTCCCAGCGAGTGCGCTTCGCGTACTCCTCGTCCACGTGGATGGGGTTGTAGTCGCCGGTGAGTTCGGCAAAGGCGTCGATGTCGGTCGCGGTGATGGTGCGGCTGGCGCTGTCGCCGTCTCACCGACTCTGATCTCTTCGTACTGCCGCTTCCCGCCCAAAGCCGTCTCCTGGTCTGAGGTCTGTGCCAGAAGAATAGCAGAGGGGCAGCACGTTCCTCTTGTGCCGCCCCTCTCGTCCTGCGGCGCTGCTCATAGCAGCGCACAATGCGCTCGGCAGATGTGACTACTTGACCACCAGCGTGCCGGTCATCGCGTCATCGGGGATCGTGTTGTTGTCGGTGTCGTTCATGAGGACCTCGTAGCAGGACTCGAAAGAGTTGAGCGAGACCATGCCGGTGACCTCGACTGTCTTGCCCACCAGCTCAGCGACCATGCTTTCGTACTCAGCCGCATAAGCGGGCCAGGCACCGGTATTCGGGTCCAGCACGAACGTCATGTTGAAGTGATCGCTCTTGGAATCGCCGCCCAGACGGACGAGAAGCTTGCCGATTCCCTTCTCTTCATACAGGTTGCTTACAGCGGCGACCGTTCCGGTGATGGTCACCTCTTCGCCTTCGTAGTCGACCGCCTCGGTCCAATCGATTGCGCCACCGGTCGCTTCGGCCGCGGTTGTCTCGGTACCCGCAGTCGTCTCGGTCGCGGCAGCCGTGGTCGCGGTCGTGCCTTCGCTGGCTTTGTCGCCACAAGCGACGAGAGCGAAGCTCAAGACGATCACGAGACCCAACAGCAGAACAAGTGTCCTCTTCATTGCGCGCCCCTCCGTATGTAGTCCTCAGCGTCGCATCCACGCTCGACCGCGGCCGCTCAGCAGACCGTGGCCGCTCTTCGCAGCATAGACCGGTCCTCTCTGCATCGGGCACCCAACCGTGTATACACCATAGTAGGGCCCCGGAACATTAGTTCAATTGACGCGGGATATCGACGAGTCTAGCGTGATGCACGCCGACCCCGCGGTACACATGTGTGCTGGGAAGGCACGGCTAGATCGACCGTAGTCATAAGGAGGGGCACGCAATGAAGAAGCTGTTCGTCGTTCTGCTCGCAGTACTGGTACTCGGTAGTGTCGCGCTGGTGGCAGTGGCCTGTGGCACCGAGGAAGAAACGGCCACCACGGCCGTGGCAGAAGAGACAACCGTCACCGAGGCCGGTCCGGCCGTCCTCACTGTCACCGAAGTGAAGGCGCTCGGCGATGGCATCGTCGCCGAATACAAGGCGGCCGGTGAAGACAAAGCTACGATCGCGACTACAGTGCCGGCGAAGTGACCTTCGCCGGACCGGTGCTCAAGGTCAGCGAGAAACCCGACAAGTACATCGTCGGCGTCGGGACCGAGGAAGCCTGCGTCTCGCTCTCCTTCATGAAGGATGCCCTTGCGGGGCTCGGTCTCACCGCTGAAGCCCTGACCGCCTGGATAGGTCAGAACGTCGAGGTCTCCGGTGAGGTCGTGCTGAACCCCTTCGGTGGGGGTGCTGAGATCAAGATCACAGACGCGGCACAAGTAGTCTTGAAGTAGACGGAATGCAGCTGACCGTCGCTTCCTGCAGCGACGGCAACGAAGGGAGCGGAGCGCCGCGGCGCGCGTCCTCGCCTTCCTGGTACTCGCCGCCCCACCTCTCGCACCCGGTGGTGGTGCTATGCGAGCCACTCAGTCACTGGCCGTAGTACGCTCCCGGCCCGTGCTTGCGCAGGTAGTGCTTGTCGAGCAGACTCTGCTGCATCGGTGGTGATGCCGGCGTCGAGCGCCAGCGTATGCCAGGCCATGAAGGCTATCTCCTCCAGCATCACCGCCAGCTCCACGGCGGCCGCGCGGATCCGCCGCCCAGCAGAACGCCCCGTGGCTGTGGACCACCACCGCCGGTATCTGCCGATGGTCGAGATCGCCGAAAGCGCTCGGCGATCACCAACCCCGTGTTCGCCTCGTACTCCCGTCGGATCTCGGCTTCGGTCATCGGCCGGGTGCAGGGTATCTCGCCATAGAAGTAGTCGGCGTGGGTGGTGCCCAGCGCCGGTATGCCACGGCCGGCCTGGGCGAACACCGTCGCCCAGCGCGAATGCGTGTGGACTATGCCCCCCACCTCCGGGAACGCCTTGTACAGCTCCAGGTGGGTGGGTGAGTCAGAAGAGGGTTTGAGCGCGCCCTCGACGACCCGGCCGTCAAGGGCGACGAGCACGATGTCCTTCGTACTCAGACCGGTCGTATTCGACACCCGAGGGCTTGATGGCCATCACGCCGCGCTCTCTGTCGAAGCCCGACACGTTGCCCCAGGTGAAAGTGACCAGTCCATGCTTGGGCAGCATCAGATTCGCTTCGAGAACCTGCTCTTTCAGCTCCTCGAGCACGCTACAGACTCCTCAGCTTCCACAGTACGTCCGCCAGCTCCAACCGGCCCTTCAGTTCGTCGCTGCGCGTGTCCGCGGCAAGATGGACGCTCTCTATGCCCATGATATCGGCCCAGTCTGTCGAGCATTCTCGCCGTCGCGGCGTACGTGAGCACCGTGTGATGCGCCCCGCCCGCGCAGTATCCATTGGCGTATGCCTTCCACCAAGCCCGCCTTGGGCCGCCACATCACCCGGGCCACCGGGAGGTTGGGCATGTCGAAGATCGGGCTTCACGCACTCGACTTCTTGCACGATCAGACGGAGCCGGCCCCCCATGTCTATGAGCGAGATGACGAGGGCGTCGCCCGCGCGCCCGTCGAACACCAGCCGGGCAGGGGCGTCCTTGCCGCCTATGCCCAGGGGGTGCACCTCGACGCGCGGCTTCTCCGAGGCGATGGTCGGGCAGACCTCGAGCATGTGCGCGCCCAGCACGTACTCGTTGCCCGGTTCGAAGTGATAGGTGTAGTCCTCCATGAAGCTGGTGCCGCCGTCCAGCCCCTGGGTCATCTGCTTGACGATGCGGGTCATGGCCGCTGTCTTCCAGTCGCCCTCGGCACCATAGCCGTAGCCCTTGGCCATGAGATCCTGGGTGGCCAGACCAGGGAGTTGCTCCATGCCCCAGAGGTCCTCGAAGGTGTTGGTGTAGGCCCCGGCCCCCTCGCGCACCAGGATGCGCTCCATGGCGATCTGCTGCCTGGCCTGGTAGCGGACCGCTCGTGCTCGTCGGTCGCCAGGCGTACTCCGCAGCATACTCGGCAACCAGGCCGATCGACCTCGGCCTCGGTCACCTTGCTCGATCTCAGCGGCCAACTCGCCCACCGGCCAGGTGTTCACCTGCCAGCCCAGCTTGATCTGAGCCTCCACCTTGTCGCCCTCGGTGACCGCCACCTCGCGCATGTTGTCGCCGAAGCGCACCACGCGCAGCTCGCGACTCACCTTGGCGACCGACCGCCGCCCGCATCCACTCACCCAGCTCCCGCAGCGGCTCGTCGTCCTGCCAGAAGCCGACCACCAGCTTGCGCGGCAGGCGCATGCGCGCGCCGATGAACCCGTGCTCCCGGTCTCCGTGCGCCGCCTGATTGAGGTTCATGAAGTCCATGTCGATCTCGGCAGCAGGGATCGACCGGTTGTACTGCGTGGCGAAGTGACACCAGGGCTTCTGCAGAAGAGTAAGGCCGTTGATCCACATCTTGCTGGGCGAGAAGGTGTGCGCCCAGGTGACCAGTCCGCAGCAGCTCTCGGTGTGGTTCGCCTCTCGACGAGCCCGAGAGGCCTCGTCGGCCGACTTCACCGTGCCTTTGTAGACGAAACGGCAGGGCACCGCCGGGTGGCCAGTCGACGAAGGCCGCCATCTCGGCCCCGCGGGCCGCGATGGTATCCAGCACTTCCGTCCCGTACATCGCCTGGGAGCCTACGACGAACCATAACTCCCGCTCTTTCATGCTTCTCGCGCCTTTCCTGTCTGCAGCGGATGACGTTTGCGCTAACATCTCGTGACGTCCGTGCGTTCAATGATAGCGCCGACCACGTGTCCGCTGCACCGGTCATCCACCGGAGGTCATCGGCCGATGTCGAGAGAGCCGCTTCTCGTGTGAACCCATGTCAGCACTTACGCCGTCGGAGTCGATTTCGGGACGCTCTCGGCGCGGGCCTTGGTGGTGCGAGTCGCGCGATGGGGCCGAGATGGGCAGCGCGCGTGTACGAGTATCCCCACGGCGTCGATCGACGAGATCCTGCCCAGCACCGGCGAGACCCTGCCTCCCGACTGGGCTCTGCAGATGCCCGAGGACTGGCGCGAGTCGCTGCGCAAAGCGGTGCCTGCGGCCCTGCGCGAGGCAGGAGTCGAGCCAGCTGACGTGGTCGGCATAGGCACGGACTTCACCGCCTGTACGGTCATGCCCACGCTGCGAGACGGCACCCCCCTCTGCGAGCTGCCCGACCTGATCGGCCGCCCGCATGCCTATCCGAAGCTGTGGAAGCACCACGCCGCGCAGCCGGAGGCCGACCTGATAAACGAACTGGCGCACCATCGCGGCGAGCCCTGGATAGGCCGCTACGGCGGCAAGATCTCTTCGGAGTGGGAGTTCGCCAAGGCCCTCCAGGTGCTCCACGAAGACCCCGACCTCTACGCCCGCATCGAGCGTTGGATCGAGGCGGCGGACTGGATAATCTGGCAGCTTTGCGGCGCAGAGACCCGCAACATCTGCACGGCGGGCTACAAAGGCATATACCAGGACGGCAAGCGACCCTCGCGCGAGTACCTGGCGTGCGCTGTCGCCGGCCTTCGCCGGCTTCGTGGACGACAAGCTCGACCATCCCCTGTCGCCCTGGGCGCGCGGGCCGGCTCGCTCACGGCACGAGGCCGCCGCCTGGACAGGGCTACCGGCAGGCATCGCCGTGGCGGTCGGCAACGTCGATGCCCACGTGACGGCCGTGGCCGCTCAGGCGATCGAGCCCGGTCAGATGCTGGCGGTCATGGGTACCTCCACCTGTCACATAATGAACAGCGACGTGCTCGCTGAGGTACCGGGCATGTGCGGCGTCGTCCGCGACGGCGTGGTCCCCGGCCTGTGGGGGTACGAAGCCGGTCAGAGCGGCGTCGGCGACATCTTCGCCTGGTTCCTGGAGACCAGTGTCCCCGGTGCGACTACGTCCGAGCCGCCGAGTCGCACGGGTGAGGCCTGCACGACCACCTGACAGCTCTGGCCGCGCAGCAAGAGGTCGGGGAGCACGGACTGGTCGCGCTCGACTGGCTGAGCGGCAACCGTTCGATACTGGTGGACCACCATCTGAGCGGAGTCATCGCCGGCCTGACCTTGGCCACCAAGCCAGAGCATGTCTACCGGGCGCTCTTGGAGTCGACAGCCTTCGGCACCCGGACCATAATCGAGGCCTTCGCCAGAGCACGGGGTCCCGGTCAAGGAGTTCGTGGTGGCCGGGGGGCTGGTCAAGAACAAGTTCCTGATGCAGATGTACTCCGACGTCACCCGTCTCTCCCTCAGCACCGTCCGCTCCGACCAAGGTCCGGCGCTTGGTTCGGCCATACACGCCGCCGTCGCGGCCGGCGCCTATGCCGACATCTTCGCCGCGTCAAGAGCCATGGGCGGCGCGCGGAGTGGCGCGTTCACGCCCGACGAGCGACGAGCCAGCGGCGTACGACGGGCTGTACGAGCAGTACAAAGAGCTTCACGACTACTTCGGACGCCGGATTCTCAGACCTGCTTCACCGCCTGCGAGACATCCGCGACGGTGCAAGCGGCAGCTGAGTCGGTTGCCGGCTGGCCGGGCGCGCGTGAAGAATCGAGCGCTTTGCCATACGGTACGACGCTGCGGCGGCGAAGACGATCGAGGGTTTCACCCTGGTCGTCAGATTCGGGCGCCGTCGCCAAGGTCATCGCCTACGGAGCCACCCTCATCTGGCTCGAGACCCCGGACCGCCACGGCAACAGCGCGAACATCGTGCTGGCCCATCCCGGTCTGCGCCGCCTACGAGCAGGGCACGCACTACCTGGGAGCCACCATCGGCAGGTACGCGAATCGCATCGCGGGCGGCAGCTTCCGCTAGACGGGGCACGGTACGCAGCTGACCAAGAACGAACAAGGCAACCACCTGCACGGCGGTACTGTCGGCTTCGACAAGCGCGTCTGGCGGTCGCGACCGCTTCACGACGAGCGAACAGCGTAGGAGTGGAGTTCGGCTACACAAGCCCCGACGGAGAGGAGGGCTTCCCGGGTGCTCTGGAGGCCCTGACCACCTACAGCCTCACGTCCGCAGGGGAGTTGTGCATCGAATTCGACTGTTTGGCCGACAAACCGACGCACGTCAACCTGACCAACCACTCCTACTTCAACCTGGCAGGACACGACTCGGGCAACATGCTCGAGCACGAGCTGACTCTCGACTGCGACCGCTTCCTAGCCGTCGACGCGGACTCATACCCACCGGAGAGATCCGGTCCGTCGACGGTACCGCGATGGACTTTCGCCAGGGCAAGCCCCTAGGGCGGGACATAGCAGGCAAAGGAAGGGGACACGGCGAGCTATACGACGTCTGTCTGCTGGCTCGGTCCGCCGGGCCAGGCCTCCGAACCATCGCATCGGCTGATGCATCCCGGTACCGGCCGGCGGATGGAGGTCCTCTCCACCCAACCGGCAGTCCAGCTCTACACCGCCAACCATTTCGCAGGAGTCCCTGGAGCCGCCGGCGTGGTGTACGAACGCCATCAAGGCTTCGCGCTCGAAACGCAGCACTACCCCGACTCACCCAACCGCCCGGAGTTCCCCAGCACCTTGCTGGAGCCGGGTCGAGAAGTACATGCAGAAGACCACGTACAGGTTCTCCGCAGCCTAGAGCGACAGACGCGCCACACGCGGCACGGGCCGCACGCCAAGCCGTCTAGCGGCGCCGGGTCCGATCGAGCTCTCGGGCAACACCTAACGGGTCGGCCTCGGCCCCCAGCTGCTGACGCGCCTGAGCGCAGAGCCCGCGCACGTCCTCCTGGAAGGCATCGCGCAGCACGCGATGGGCACCCAGCACATCGCCGGCCGCCTGCGCCTCTCTGAGCGTCGTCCTATCCACCAGCAGGGCCTTGGCGTAGGCCTCCTGGACGTTGAGGACGCTCAGCACCATGGCCTCCAGCTTGGGCTCGATGTTGTGTGACTGGTCGATGGTCAGCCGCGGAAGGGGTGCGTCACCGGCCAGGAGCTCGACGAAGACCAGGAACAGCTCGAAGGGGTTGATGGACCCGACGATGAGGTCGTCGTCGGCGTACTTGCGCGCGTTGAGATGTATGCCCCCCAGCCGCCCCTCATAGGCCAGCATCGCGACTACCTGCTCGACGTTGACGCCCTGGTAGTGATGGCCTATGTCCACCAGCACACGCGCACGCTCACCCAGCGAGCAGCACACCAGCACTGCCGAACCCCAGTCGGCGAGGTCGGTGGCGTAGAAGGCGGGCTCGAACGGCTTGTACTCCACCAGCAGCTCCTGCTCGACGGGCAGGGCGGCGTACAGGGTACCGCAGGGCGTCCAACATGCGCCTGCGCCTCTCTCTGAAGTCGTCCTGGCCCGGATAGTTGGTCCCGTCGGCCAACCAGAGCGACTGAGCCGTGGAGCCCAGCTCGGTGGCCACACGCACGCAGTCGAGCAGGTGGTCCAGGGCCTTCTGCCGGATCTTGGGGTCGGCATTGGTCATCGAGCCCAGACGGTAGTCGTCGTCCTGGAAGAGGTTGGCGTTCACGGCCCCGGTCCGCAGTCCACCCGCCTCGATGTGGGCCCGCAGGCGCGCTCAGATCGTCGACGGCGTCCCAGGGGAAGTGAAGGGCGACGGCCGGCGCGGTCCCGGTGAGTCTGTGCACCAGCGCCGCATCGTCTATCTTCTCGAACACGTCCCTGGGCCTGTCGGCGCGCGCGAACACCGCGAAGCGCGTACCTGAATCGCCGTATCCCCAACTGAGGGGTCTCGACCTCCAACTTCGCCAGTCGCTCGACGATGGCCGCCTCTGTCATGGTGCTCACGTCTTCCTCCCTTGTGGTCGCGGAGAGTCATGTCAAGAAAGCGACGATAGGTGGCCTCGGCGTCGCCGGAACTGCCGGTCGGATGATAGGGCACGGGCGGGAAGGACGCACGCGACACCTGCTCGCATCTCGTCGAGCCCGACTGAGATGACCCAGGGCGCAGGCCTGCACGCAGGATGTTGCCCAGGGCCGTAGCCTCGGCAGGTCCGGCCAGGACCTCACGCCTGGTGATATCGGCGGTCAGTTGGCACAGTAGGGCATTGCTCGAGCCACCCCCCACGACATGCACCGTGTCGATGGATCTTGCGGTGACGCGTTCCAGCTCCTCGAGCACCAGCCGGTACTTGCAGGCGAGAGAGGTGAAGATCGACCTCGCCAGGCCACCTCGGTCTTGAGGCACCTGCTGGCCGCTTTCTCGAGCAACGCCTCGATGCGCCGCCGGCATGTCGTCGGGACGCACGAGCGAGGAGTGGTCGGGATCGAACAGAGGCAGCCTCGCCGGTGACGGCTGAGGCGAGGCGAGCAAGTTCTTCGTAGCTCGACGGTCGAGCCATCCTCGCGCCAGGCGGCGCGGCAGCGCTGAAGCAACCAGAGCCCCATCACGTTGCGCAGCAGGCGTATGGTGCCGAACACCCCCCGCTCGTTGGAGAGCTCGGCCGCCAAGGCGGCGTTCGGTGAGCACCGGACCGTCAAGCTCGACCCCGACCAGAGACCAGGTGCCCGACGAGATGATGGCCACCCCGCTGCCTTGCAAGGGCGCGCCCGCGAAAGCGGCCGCCGTGTCGTGCCCCGCGGTCGCGACCACTTGTATCTCTTGCCCTCTCGCCGGGTCGTCGAGTGTGCTCAGCGCAGCAGAGGGCCGAGAATCGTGCCCGGGTCTACCAGATCGACCGAATATGCGCTCTGGCAACCGCAGCTCCTTGGCCAGGTCTAGAGTTCCAGTCGCCTGTGCGCGCATCCAACAGGCCGGTGGTCGAGGCCGCCGTGCGCTCGTTCGCGGTGACGCCGCACAGCCAGAAGGCCAGCAGGTCAGGTATGAGCACCACTCGATGAGCGGCCCCCAGAGCGGCCGACCGCTCTTCGGCCAACAGCTGGAACACGGTGTTGATGGGCATAGGGCGGATGCCGGTGGTCTCGTACGCCCCAGCGCTCTTCATCTGAGAGGCATAACGACCCGCCAGCCCGTCGGTGCGCCGGTCGCGGTAGTGATAGGGCAGCCCGAGCAGATGCCCGCGGTCATCCAAGAGGCCGTAGTCCACGCCCCAGGAGTCGACGCCCACCGACCTCACCGCGCCTGCCTCCACCGCAAGGTCGATGCCGGCGCGGGCCTCCCTATACAGCCCCACGATGTCCCAATGCAGCCCATCCGGGAGCCCCACGGTCCGGTTGGCGAAACGACTGACCTCGCGAAGCGAGACAAGACCACCTTCGAGCTCTCCCAGCACCACTCGGCCCGACTCAGCCCCCAGGTCGATGGCCACGAATGCTGGCTTCGATGCCATCCTCAGGCCTGTTGCCGGAACTTGAGTATGAGCTCGTCGAGATCGTCCAGCTGCTTGTCTGTGAGTCCATCCGCGTCGAAGCCGGCCGCCCTGACCATGAGGTAGAGCTTGGCCGATTTCTCCGCGGTCTCGACGAGGTCAAAGGCATCGAACACGTCGCGCCCCACAGCGACGCAGCCATGCTTCTCCCACAACACCAGCCGGTGGTGTTCGAGTATCTCCACCGTCGAGTCTGCCAGCAATTGGCTGCCAGGCTGGCAGTAGGGCACCAGCCCGACGCCATCAGGCATGACCACCTTCATCTCCGGGTGCATCGACCAAAGCAGATGGCTAAGAGCTTCGGTCGAGCAGTACCGGGCTACGTGTGTGAGAGCCAGCAGACAGTCGGGGTGGGTGTGAAGCACCGCCTTCATCTCTGGATGCACCCGTCGCAGGTAGGCGTGAACGCTCAGGTGAGAGGGGAACTCCGACGTAGTCAGCAGGTCGACTTCTTCGTCGGGCGACAGGAGGATCTGATATCCGCTCAGGTCGTCGGCCACCTTGGCCAGGACGACGTGCTTGGCGGGGTGTCTTGCGATGTCTCTGAATCGCGCCCCGGTCGCGGTGACCAGATAGGAGCGGCCCGCGAGCTCAGGATGGTCCACGGGGGTCTGGATACGCTTACCGCGGCGCATCCCCGAGGCCCACTCACGATCCTCGCTCACGTCTACAGAGATGTTGCCCGCATTGCGCTCGGCCCAGCCCCGCTGGGAGATGAGTCCCGCGATGTCGGCGATATCGGCCAGGATCTTCTTCATCATCTGCCTCTCAATTCGTACGCCGTTAGATGACCCGAGGCCGCCGCATGACCGTCAGGCCTAGGCCATCGCCTGCAGCAGATGCTCGTGGTCCAGGTTGCCGCCCGACATCACCAGCACCACCTTCTTGCCGGCCAGCCGGTCCTTGATCTTGAGCGCCGCGGCCAGGGAGGCCGCGCCGGCGCCCTCGGCCAGGTTGTGGGTGGTCTCTATGGCCAGGCGGATGCCCTGCAGTATCTCCTCTTCGGTGAGCAGCACCACGTCGGTGACCGGGTCTTTCATGATCACCCAGGGCAGCTGAAAGACGCTCCGCGCCGCCAGGCCGTCGGCCACGGTGTCGGCCGCGTCTCGAGCCGGACCCTCTCCCCCTTCTTCAGCGACTCGTAGAAGGCGGCCGCCCGCTCGGGCTGCACCCCGATGATCTCCACCGCCGGGTTGACGGCCTGCGCCACCTTGACCAGCGAGGCGCAGCCCGAACCGCCGCCGATGGGGCAGATGATGACGTCCACGTCGGGCAGGTCTTCGAAGATCTCCAGCCCCATGGTGCCCAGGCCGTTCAAGTATCTCGGGCTCGTTGCCCTGCTCCACGTAGTAGTAGCCGGCGCTGTCGACCAGCTCGTCGCAGTACGACTGGGCGTCGTAGAAGTCGTGGCCGTGGACGATGAGGTCGGCGCCGAAGCTCTCCACTATGCGGTTGATCTCGGGGTTGTTGCCCTCGGGCACCACCACCGTGCAGGGCACGTGAAAGAAGCGGCCGGCCCAAGCCATGGCCAGACCGTGATTGCCGCGGGTGGCCACCAGCACGCCGGCCTCCAGCTCCTCGCTGGACATGTGCTGCAAGAAGTTGACCGCCCCGCGGATCTTGAACGAGCCGGTGGGGTTGTGGTTCTCGTGCTTGACGTAGACCTCGCAGCCGGCCAGACGAGAGAGCTCGGAGTAGTAGGTGAGGTTGGTGCGCTTCAGGTACCGGTCGATGACCGCCCGCGCCTTGATCACCCCCAGCAGGTTGACCTCGGCGCTCAGCTGCTCGTAGTTCCGCATGCTCGCCCCTCCGCCTGGTCGTGGGTCCGCTCGCTCGCCGTGCTAGAACCCGAAGCCCTCGGGCAGTGACTCGGCCTTGGTGCCGGCCGGCACCCACGACAGGTCCAGGATGGTGTACGTGGGGTTGTAGTACTTGAACACCGGCACCACCTTCAGGCCTATGTGCGGCTCGCCTATCAGCAGGTAGCTCATGAGGATGGTGCAGACCTCCTTGAACTCCACGTTGACGAAGCGGATGGGCTTGTCCAGAGCGTTGAAGGCGCCCGACCGCTCGCAGACCATGAAGGTGTGCACCGTGGCCGACTTCTTGGCCAGGTCGGTCATGTCGATGACCGTGGTCTTGGCCAGGCAGTCCGGGCAGTGGATGCGGAAGGGCTGGAAGATGGAGCCCTTGGCTTCGCACTTGGGGTTGTCGCACCGGGTGGCCAGCAGCTTGCCCTTGCTGAGCGACTCGAAGAACTCCGCCTCGCCGCCGTAGGTGTGCACGTAGGTGAGGTCGCGGGGCTTGGTGACCCCCACCAGCTTCCAGTTCTGGTCGGCGTCCCTGATGGGCATGTGCTGCTCGAGGCGATGGAAGTCGCCGCGGAACTTGTAGCGACCGTTCTTTACCTGTACCTGTCCGTATGAGCTCATCGCGGGCCTCTCAAGCGTCTTTCTTAAGTAGATGATCGGGATGCATAAGGATGGTGGCCGTCACGTGCGAGCCCACGCCCGCGTGGCTGACCGAGAGGGCCCGCTTGGCGCCCTTGACCTGCAGGTCGGTCCAGTCGTCGGGCTTCACCCGGCCGAACTCCTTCCAGCGCTTCTCGTCGCCGTGCACCTCGGCCCACCGGCCCCAGAGCTGGGTGGCTATCTCGAACACCTGCATTATCCCGCTCGCGCCCACCGCGTGCATGCAGCCGATCAGGCCGCCGGAGAGGTTGCTGGGCAGGCGGCCCGGCTTACCGGTGTGCGGGTTGATGTGATAGCAGTCGCCCGACTCCACGAAGTCGCGGCCGTGGCCGTAGGGGCGCAGGCCGATGTCCTCGTAGGTCTGCACGTCGCTGATGGTGAAGGCGTCGTGCAGCTCGATGACGTCGAAGTCCTCCATGGGGTCCACCACGCCGGTCATGTGGTAGCCGTAGTAGGCCGCCATGCGGGCCGCCAGGAAGCCGGTGAAGCCCGGGTAGCGGTCGCCGCCGGGGAACTCCTTGCCCAGGTTCTTGTACTGGTCGGCGGTCTCGTTGGGCAGCAGCGGGATAGCCATGTCGCGCCGGTCGGCCGGGCGCAGGGTGTGCGAGCCGGCGGTGACCCAGATGCGCAGCGGCGTGTTCTTGGTGTTCTTGGTGAGCTTGATGGCCGTCTCTTCGTCGCACAGTATCGCGCAGGCCGCGCCCACACTCATGAGGCAGGCATCGAGCGCGCGCAGCGGGTCGGCCACCATGGGCGAGACCAGCACGTCGTCCACGGTGATCTTCATGGCGCCGTGAGCGAAGGGGTTGAAGCGCGCGTAGCCGTGATGCTTCACCGAGATCTCGGCCAGCGTGCGGCGGAACGAGGCCTCGGCCTTGGCGAACACCTGCCAGTACTTCTGAGCCATGACCGCGTAGTAGCCGGTGTAGATCTGGCCCATGGGCGATTCCCAGTCGCGGTCGGCCGCGGAGGCGATGAGAAAGTTGCCCTCGTCGGTGGGCACCTCGTCCATGCGCTCCCAGCCCATGGCGAGCACGCAGTCGGAGTAGCCCGAGGCCACGGCCTTGGCAGCCTCCCACAGGGTCGAGCCGCCGGTGGCGCCGCCGGACTTGATGCCCACGTTGCCCAGCGGGTCCAGGCCCAGGCGGTCGTGTATGACGGCCTCGCCCAGCAGCTGGTCGCCGAAGTGGTCGGCGAAGTGCCCGTAGTAGCAGGTGTGGATGTACTTCTTGAGTTCGGCAGGGGTGAGACCCAGCAGCTCCGCGGCCATGGTGAGGGCGTCCACGCACAGCTCTTCGGTGCGCTTCTCGGGGATGGCCCGGTCGTACTTGCTCTGGCCGGCGGTCACCAGATAGACCGGCCTCATGTACTTGGGGGTCCTCAGTTGCTGCTCGCTGAACTTGATCATCTGTCCCCTCTTGTGCCGATTGCTTTGTGCGCGAGCCAGAGCCCGGCGGATAGTCAGACTCCTATGATAATGCGCGAGTGGGGCTTTGCGCAACCGCTCACGGCGCAGTGGGCAGCCGCACCTCGCCTGAGGTCCTTGCCGCTGAGGCCGTAGCTGAGCACCATGCGGTCGGTTATCCACTCCACAGGGGCCTTGTCGTCGGTCCAGTAGTCGGCCATGGGCGACACCTCGCCCACTGGGTGGTGAGCAGCTGGGTGAGCGGCAGCAGGTCCGCGCTGCGCCGTCTGCGCCCTCTGCGCAGCACCGAGAGGTCCTGCTCGCTCGCGAAACCCAGCACCAACTGGTTGAAGCGCAGCGCCGGCCACCTCATCACCATGGGGAACTGCGTGGCCAGCGTGCCCGCGACGGAGCGCGACAGCCGGTCGTCCCCCGGCACCGTGGAGACGTTCAGAGCCACGATGCCGTCGGGGGCCAGACGGTCACGGCAGAGCTTGAAGAACTCGGCGGTCGCCAGATAGAAGGGCACATACGGCTGCCGGTAGGCGTCGATGAAGATCAGGTCGTACTTCTGGTCGGTAGACTGCAGAAACGGACGGGCGTCGGCGCGTGATCAGCTTGCATGATCGGGGTTGTCGCCGGCGCCGAAGTACTTGGTGGCTATGGCGTTCACCTCAGGGTCTATCTCCACCCCGTCGTACTGCGCCTGCGGGGTAGTAGACGCCAAAGGCGCGGCCGGTGGTGCCTCCGGCATTGCCCAGCATGGCCACCCGCTCCACCGGTCGTCCGAGCAGCGGCGGGACCGCCAGGAACATGTCCCACTCGCCGCCGGTGAGCACCGCGTCCGGACGCCACTCCGAGTGGATGGCGAACCCTTCGTTCAGATACAGATAGCGATTCTCGCCCGTCTGCACCACCCGCATGAACTGGTAGCGAGACTCGCCCTCGTAGATGAGCCCCGAGGTGGCCTTCACCGACCCCGGAGGTATGGCGATAAGACCGCCCACTACGAGCGCGACCACCAGCCAGCGGAACGCCCAGCAGCAGGGTGGCGGCGGCCGCGATCAGCGCCGCCGTGGCCAAGCAGGGTGCGCTGCGTGCCTATCAGCGGGATCGAAGCAGGAGCGGAGGCGCGAAGGTGCCCACCAGACTGCCGGCGGTGGATAGGGCGAAGATGCGGCCGGCCGTAGAGCCGGCCTTGTCCACGTCCGAGATGCCCAAGCGGATGGCGAAGGGGCTGACCATGCCCAACAGCACCACCGAGGGGACGAAGAGCACCACACAGGCAAAGAACGAGCCGACCACGGCCCCCACAGAGGTCGAGTCTATGCCGTTGATGGTGACGTTCAGAAAAGGGCCGGGCGGCAAAGGGCACCACCGCCGTGAGCACCGCCCCGCACAACACGACGATGCCCAGAGCGCGCGGGCTGGGATGCCTGTCGGCCAGCTTGCCCCCCAGCACGTAACCCACGGACAGTGCGATCAGCATCAAGCCTATGATGTTGGCCCAGATCATGGTCGAAGACCCGTAGTACGGCGCCAGCAGCCGGGACGCGCACATCTCGGTGGCCATCGACCCTGTGCCGGCGAAGAACACCAGCCAACTGAGTGCACCTCTGCGCATCTTGTGCTCCACTGACACTTCCTCTCTCAGTCGCTTGCTGTATACTCTGCGACTACCTTCCCATGGAAGCGCCACGCCGTCCAGTCGGCACGCATGGGCGCGACCGGTCATCCACTGTCCGCGTATGCTTATGTAGCTAGACGGCAGGTCACATATGCTTCGCTGGTCCGGGTTCCACTGCATCAGAAAGAGGTATCAGTGGCAGGAGCCGTTTGCGCATACTCATCGGCGTCCTCTGCATCTGTCGTTGGCCGCTGGGGCGTCTCTTCGGCCGGCTGCGGAGGCGCGACCACAGAAACGACCGGCAGCGAGGCTGTGTCGACCACCGGTTCTGACACGCGACCACAGCCCTCTGGCCTTCCCCGTAGATGACTACACCGTGCAGACCAAGACAGTGAGCACTCCGAGCGGATACGTCGAGCATCACCTATCACCTGTACCAGCACCTCACCTACGTAGCCGACCCGGTCGACGCCGACTACCAGAGCCTGGACGTCGCCGTGCCCGTGGAGATAGACGGCGAGGAGATCGATGCCACCGACGCTCCGATACTGTTCGACATCTCCGTGGGCGGCTACATGTCGTCCGCCAACACCGCGAGTCGTACGCCGGCGCCACCGGCACGCCCGGTGCACGCCCATGCCCCGCGGTGCACCCGGTGGAATGGGCGCGATGACGACAACTCCGACCTGGCGCTCGCGGCCGGCTACGTGGTCGTGTCCCCGGGCTGCCGCGGACGTGACAACGTCTCCGCCGACGGCATCTACTACGGCAAGGCGCCGGCAGCCATCGTCGACCTCAAGTGCGCGGTCAAGTACGTCCGCCACAACGACGACCTCATGCCCGGCGACGCCGACCGGATCAGTCTCCACCGGCACCAGCGCCGGCGGCGCCCTCTCGGCCCTGCTGGGCGCTTCGGGCGACAGCGACCTCTACCAGCCTTACTTCGACGAGCTGGGCGCCGCCGACGCCAGTGACGCCATCTACGCCAGCGCCTGCTACTGCCCCATAACCGACCTGGACCACGCCGACTGGTGCCTACGAGTGGGAGTTCGGCACCACTCCGCTCGGCTCCGGCCTGGTCGACCAGACCCTCTCCGCGCAGCCTCGCGGCAGACTTCGAGCACCTACCTGGCCTCGCTCGGACTGGTGGGAAAGAGCGGCTTTGGCACCATAGCCGCCGACAACTACGGCGACTACCTGGTGCAGAGCCTACCTGGTCCCCTCGGCCAACAACTACCTGAGCGCCTTGTCCGACAGCGAGCGCCAGACCTACCTGGCCGGCCACACCTGGATCGAGTGGTCTGGTAGCAGCTGCGTCGTTCACCTGGACGGACTACGTGACCTACGTCGGGCAGGAGCAAGGGCCTGCCGGCCTTCGACGCCTTCGACCTCTCCAGCGCCCGAGTGCATACTCTTCGGTGACGCCACCACCGACGCCAGACACTTCACCGACTTCAGCCTGCAGCAGACCGGCGACAGACAAGACCGCAGCCATAGGCGCCGACCTACAGACCGTCGTCGACCTGATGAACCCCATGTACTTCATCGCGCCAAGAACAGCGGCTGCGCCGGCTACTGGTGGATACGGCACGGCACCAAGGACACCGACACTTCGCTGCCCGTGATAGTCGATCTGGCCACCAGCCTGGAGAACCTGGGCAAAGAGGTCAACACGACCCTGTACTGGGACGCCGGCCACGGCGCCAACGAAGACCCCGAGCGACTTCGTGGCCTGGATCGCCGCCATCACCGGCTACACCAGGTAATGCCACGCGGCCGCGACTCGCCGCACAGCCCCGCTCGCCTAGAGGCCCCGCCTGCTCAGGTCGGTCAAGTTTCGTGAGGCCTTCTCCGCAGCACCGGCGCAAGCCCCGCGCCGAGCCCTACCCCTGAGCTTTGCGGTGGCGAACGGTCGATCTCGTGAGTCCCGGGTCGATGACCACCTTATAGACGTCTCTGGCCATGTCTACCGAGACCAACTCGTTTATGACGTCAGCGCGCACCGACTCGAGGTCGCGCTCTTCGGGCCGGCCCACCCCGGCCCCGCCGCCCGTCAGGGTGATCAGATGGTCGCCGGCCTTCACCTTCATGCCCCTGTGCGGCTCGGTGATCTCGATCGTCTCTTTGCCGCGTTCGACAAAGGCCCGATTAAGAGGGGTGTCGCCACCTCCGTGCTGTCCCTTGGCCTGCGTGCTGAAGCCCGAACACGAGCCGAGACCTAAGTGAGCATCTCCGCCTTCGTTCACCGCTTCCCAGACGATGCCGGGGGCACCGCGCCACCGGCCGGCGCCGTGGGAGTCGGTGCGAAACTCATACTGGTCCACGCGCCAGGGGAAGCGGGCCATCTCCTCTTCGGCGTCGGTCTTGCCCACCACCCCAAGGGTGCCCATGTCGCAGATGCACTGATATCCGTCATATCCGGTGACCGCCCCGCCACCACCGGCCGAGCAGAACGAGCTGTACACGTAGATGCGCTCCGACTCCTGCTCCTTGCCGATTATCAAGGGCGCTATCAGCCTCGCGTAGGGCGAGACGGCCTGCTCCGGCAGGGCCTGGGACATGACGTCCAGCACGGTCTCGATTGCTACGCTGCCTGTTATCGCCGTAGCGCTGGCCACCAGAGCGCCTGGGTTGCAGTCGACCACTGAGCCCTTGCGGGTGATCACGTGCATGGGCCGCATGCTGCCCTCATTGTGGTAGGCGGCCAACTCGCTGCCCAGGAACAAGAAGGCCGTGCAGAGCACGTCGCTCATCAGCGGCGGGTAGTAGCAGTTGATCATGCCGGCCACTTGGTCGTCCGAGCCCGAAAAGTCGAAGTAGATCTCGCCGCCCTTGATAGTGAGCTCGCAACGGATGGTGACCGGCCGCCCCATGGTGAGTCCGTCGTCGTCGGTCTGCGCCTCAGCGGTCCACGTGCCCTCCGGCCACTGCGAGATCTTCGCCCGCACGGCCTTCTCAGTGCGCTCGATCATCTCAGCGACGCACTCCATCACCGTGGTCTTGCCGTACTTGTCCAGCAGTTGCACCATCCGCTGCTCGGCCACCGTGGTGCTGCCCATGAGTGAGGCCATCTCGCGCCGCATCATATCGGGCAGACGGTTGTTGGCCAGGATCAACTCCACCACGTCTTCGCGGAGTGTGCCGTTCTCGGCCACCTTGATGAGGGGGATGTGAAGACCCTCGCCGATGGAGTCGGCGGCCAAGAAGTGGCTGCCGGCCTGAGCGCCGCCGTTGTCGGCCACGTGGGTGCCCATGCAGGTGAAGAAGACAAGCTCGCCCTGGTAGAAGATGGGCTTGACGAAGACCCAGTCGGGTAGGTGCACAGCCCCTTCACTAGGCAGATTGGTCAGGTAGATATCGCCCGGCTTCATCCGGTCGCCGAACTTCTCTCTCACCCTGCGGATGGGGTAGGTGCTCGAGATCAGGCGCGGCGGGAATCCCTCGGGTATGGCGATCGCTTGGCCATCGGCGTCCCAGATGCCGTACGCCAGATCGTGCAGCGTGACCACCAGTACGTTGGTGGCCGTGCGTTCCACCGAATACCTCATCTCGCGGCAGACCCTCTGGATGTAGTGCCAGATGGTCGCTACGGTTATGGGGTCCATGGTCCTAGCCGCTTGTGTTGGCGATTATCTGGCGAACGACAGCCTTGGCCGTCTCCAGGTCGGGCTCGCTGATGCCCTCCAGCGCCGCCGCCATGTTCTCCTTCGCCAAGACCACCAGGGCAGGCTGTATGGCCGCGGCCCTCGTCGGTCAGAAACACCAGATTGGAGCGGCCGTCGCCCGGGTCCGAACGCCGGACCACCAAGCCCTGTTTCTCCAACTTGCTTATCAGCTGAAAAGCGGCCACCTTGCTGCGATGAAAGCGGTCGGCGAGGGCCTGCTGAGAGAGACCGTCCTCCTGACCCAGACGTCCGAGGATGGCCCACTGCTCGGGAGTGACGGCGTATCCGGCCTTTGTGAAGCGCACCGCCAGGCGCTCGCGCAGCGTCTTCGAGCAGGTGGCCATCAGCCAGGAGAGGGCGTCGGTGGGAAAGTCTTCGGTGATGGCGAACTGCTTGGCCTTCGACTTGCTCATAGGACCTTTCGTCGGGATGGCGGCGTCGGTCACCACCATGACCGCCGCGGGCCGTCCTGTCAAGAGACGGCGCCCCGGCGCGGTCGACCGCCGAGCTAACCCTTCCAGTTGCGCCCTGTCTCGATCATGGCCTTGAGGTTCTCGGGCTTGGCGTCGTCCAGCGCGGCGCCGTTGCGCAGCCAGAAGCCGCCGTCCTTGGCGCAGGTGTTGCAGACGTCGGTGACGTACTGCTCCACCTCGGCGGCGCTGCCCAGCGCGATGAGCCCCGTCGGGACGTTGCCCGGCGATGCAGGCGTAACCGCCCAGCGCGCGCTTGGCAGCCGCCATGTCGGTCTGGTCGAGCAGCCAGATGGCGCTGCCCTCCGGCAGTTCGTCGTCGGCGATTATGTCCAGACGCTTGTTGTAGCTACCCTGGGCGAACATGGTCGGCACCAAGCCCTGGTCGATGAGGCCCTTCATCACGGCCTTGAGCGTCGGCCAGTAGAAGGTCTTGAAGTCTGCCTCCGACATGAAGCTGTCTGACCCCTTGTGCAGCCAGAAGATCACCAGGGGCGACTCCGCCCAGGCCGCTTGGCGCACGCACTGGTCGATCATCAGCGGGACGAACCGCTCAGAAGCGCTCAAGATCTTCTCCGGTTGCCGGAAGCGGTCGATCATTATGCCCTTGGTGCCGCGCAGGGTGTCGGCCAGGACGTCATATGGGGCCTTGGCCGAGCATGACCACTCGGGTGGTATGCCCAGACGCCCCGCCGACATCAGCCTCGGCCGCACCCGTGATCTTCATCCATTCAAAGCACTCACCGGCCACCGCGGCCAGTTGCTGCATGCCCTCCACCAAGCCCGGAGCTACCGAAGCCCAGCAGGTTGTAGGGCATGGCCGCGGCTTCCATGAAGTCGGTGAACGGCGGCATGGTTGCCAGCGGCGCAAAGGCCCCGCCGAAGCGCGGTAGCAGCGAGCGCCTGAAGTAGCCCTCGGGGTCGGCCAGAAGCGCGTCGTACTCGTCGGCCTTCATGTACTCCGCTTCCAGATACTGCCAAGGGGTCTCGTCGGGCAGGTTCTGTCCCGGCCACTCGATGAACTTGAGGTCGAGCATCTCGAAGACCTTGGCCGGCGCGGCCGGCTTGGCCTGAAAGTCGGGCAGAAAGTCCTCGTGAAACTTCACGTGCGCGGCCGCCGACTTCGGCGTAGTCGTACATGGCCTCTTTCTTGGTGAGTCCGCTGTGCTTCCCCACATAGAACTGCGCGTTGGCTGAGACGGGCACGCGCTCCGGCTTCTTGAGGCAGATGGCATCGATGAGCAACTGGACGCGCTGCTCGAATTCGTCACGAGCGCCGTCACTTACGAACTCGACATTGCGGCCACTCAGCCACCGCTGAAAGCGGCGCTCGCGGCGTTCCTTCCAGTCCAACTCGTGCCAGTTCTCGAACATCGGATCGGGGGCGCCCCAGCTCATCTAAGCTCCTCCACTCTCTCTCGCAGGATCCTTGTTGTGCCGGCGCCGCTAGCTCTTGGGCGCCCGGCAGGCAATACTGTCAACATCCACGTCCTCGTTGCGTCCTTCGTTCAGGTAGGGAAATCGCGCGACAGTCGCGCGGATCTCCTTCTGCCTGGTGCTCGGATCGCCCCAGAGCACCTTCACCTCGTTTCCCAATGAGCCATGTTCCGCGTCGATAGAACAGAGCGAGAGCATCGCGCGGAAGTAGTAGCTGTGTTGACGGCCGGAGCTCACACCACGACCTTGCCGCCCTTCAGCACCTGGTCGGCATACATGATGCTGCCTCCGTGCGACTGACCCAGATGGATGGGGTCCATCCACGCGAAGGGCTGGCCTTCGCGGAACTGCGCCGCGTACACGTCTACCACATCCTCGGCGTTCCAGACCAAGGACACCATCTTCCGGCGCGGCGCTGCTGCTTCTTTCTCAAGCGCGGCGCGGCCTATGAAGTCGTGGTCGAACTTGACCACCTTGCCCCAGCCCAGCTCGAACGGGTTGCGGTAGCGCAACTTGATGTCGGTGCCCATGCTGCCCGCCAAGGTCACCGGCGGTCCGCCCATCTCTGGCGGCATGCGAAGGAACTTCATGAAGCCCTTGTCCTCGCCCCATGGCACCGGAAAGTGGACAAACGATTGCGGAAAGCCGTTCTCGGTGTGGTTCATCTGGTAGCCGACCCACCCGAGCTTGGCGAGCCCGAAAGACTCGCCGGCAGTCATGATGGCCCCGTACAAGACCAGGGCGTCCTCAGTCCGACCGTGCACCTCGTACGCCAACGACCCGGCCATGCCCATGCGGGTCACCCGAACATCGATGCCCTGGATGCTGCTGCTGCGGAACCGGGCGAACTCGATGTCGTGCAGGCACTCTCCGGTAGCAGTCTCCAGTATCTCTAGAGAGCGCGGACCGCCGAGTTGCAGCAGAAAGCGATCGGATACCCACTCCGCCTGGGCGTCGTACTCACCCGTGTAGAACCTGTATGCGGCATAGGGCGCTAAGAAGTATGAAACGAAGTCGTCCTCAGCCACGCGTAGCAACACCCCGTGTGCGACCACGTGGCCGTCGTCGTTGCACATGATGACATGCCGCAAAGCGCCCACCTGGAAGTCTCTGAAACCGTTGACGCTGATTTCCGAGAAGAACCTCAGCGCCTCCGGGCCCTTGACTCTGAAGGTAGGCGCTGGGTTCAGACCGGCGTGCAGATAGCAGCTCTCCTTCCAGGACAGCTGCTCTTCGCGCCAGCCGCCGTACTCCAGAGGTACGGCCGAGCCCAGGCCCATGCCGGCCACCTGGCTCCATATGTAGAAGTCGACACTGGGATCGTAGGCCGCATACGGAAGGTGTGGCAGACTGATGTCCACCTCGTCTTTCGAAATCGCCGGGCCTACACCGCCCACGTCACACGCCCAACCATTTCTGTTGGGCCTCTTGGTCGTCCCTTAGGACCTCAGGCTTCGACTTCGTGCACCACCGCACCCTTGCTGATTATGTACACGTTGTCGGCCACCGTTAGGGCCATGTTCAGATTCTGCTCGGCCAGAAAGACTGTGAGCTTGCCTTTGAGCCGGCAGATCACCTGGCCGATCTGCTTTATCACCATAGGGGCCAGAGCCCTCGGAAGGCTCGTCCATGATCAGCAGCTCAGGGTTCATCATCAGGGCACGGCCCACCGCCAGCATCTGCTGCTCGCCGCCGCTCAGCAGGTTCGCTTGGAACCCCGCCCTTTCGTCAAGGATGGGGAAGAGGTCGTATACCGCCGTCAGATCCCAGCCGCCGTCACCCTTGGTCTTAGACTCCGAGATCGTCAGGTTCTCCTTAACCGTCAGCGACTGGAATATGCCCCGCCCCTGGGGGACAAAGGCTATGCCCTTTCGAGCGATCTGATGCGGCTGCAGTCTCGAGATTACCTCGTTCTTGAAGCGCACCTCACCGGCGGCTGGTGGAGTCAGGCCCATGATGGAGCGGATAAGGGTGCTCTTGCCCATGCCGTTGCGACCCAGGACGGCCACCACTTGGCCATCCGGAACCTGCAGGGTCACGTCCCACAATACCCGCCGCTCCCAGTAATACGTGCTTATGCTGTCTACCTCTAACAACTTTCAGCGCTCCCTAGATAGATCTCGCGCACCTTCGGATCGGCGGCTATGTCGCCCGGCAGTCCCTTGGCTATGATATTGCCGGAATAGAGCACCATGATGCTGTCGGCTAGGTTGAAGACAAGATCCATGTCGTGGGCGCAGAACACCAGAGTGGTGTCACCCGCGAGCTTACGGATGATGTCGGCAAATGCCACAGCCTCGGCCGTGGGCAATCCGGCGCTCGGCTCGTCCAGAAGAACGACTTTGGGATTCGCCGCAAAGGCGCACAGGAGCTCCACGAGACGTTGGTCACCGTAGGATAGGGTGTGCAGCGACTCCAAGCGCTTGGGCCACAGCCCCACCATCTCAAGCAGCCTTTCGGCCTCGTCACGGTAATTCGTGTTCTTCTCCAGAAGAGTGATCATCTGAAAGTGCGACCGGCGCGCTCCGTAGATGGCAAGAAGCATGTTGTCCAGTATCGACATAGAGAAGAACAGGTTGTTCACCTGGTACGAACGCCCCAGGCCAAGATGCAGCCGCCTGTAAGGGGACAGCTTCGTGATCCGCGCATCACCCAAGAAGACTTCTCCGCCGGATGCGGGCAGCTGGCCACCTATGACATTGAGCAGTGTGCTCTTTCCTGCCCCGTTCGGCCCTATCATCGCCAACTTCTCCCCTGGCTCGACACTGAAGGTCACACCCTCCAGCACCTTCAGGCCGCCGAAGTTCTTGGACAGGCCGTCCACGCGCATGATGCTCATGAATCACCTCCCGGCGCAGCGACCTGTGCACCGGCGCCGCGACCATGAGCCCTCCAAATCCATTCCCACAGCCGCGTAAGATGCCGGGCAAAGCCGCCGCGCAATAACACCACGCACAGTACGAAGAGAATACCCAGCCACAGCCACCATCTCTGTGGAAACGAGTCCCACCTCTCGCCCACCCATTTCGCGAACGGGCTCTGAGTAAGCAGCCACTCAAAGAGGACTATGACCGCCGCCCCCAGACACGGACCCCACATAGTGGCCCCGCCGCCCATGATGACCATCAACATAGGCAACGCCGAGTACTCCAATCCAAAGTGACGCGGCACCATGGTCCCGTAGAGTTGCGCGTAAAGCACACCAGCCAGCCCGGCGAACACACCCGCGATGACGATGGCGGCGTACTTGGATGCCCAGGTGTTGTAGCCAAGACTGTTCATCCGGGGTTCGTTCTCGCGTATGCCGGTAAGTGTCCGGCCAAAGCCCGATCGGGTGACACGCTTGAGCACCACGTAGGTAAGGACGAAGAAGGCCAGGACGAAGAAGTAGTACTTGAGGTTGGTCCACTCCACGGTCCAGCCCAAATCCGGACGCTTGATGCCTGGTATGCCGTCCTTGCCCCCGGTCATGGAGTACCACTTGTTGGCCACCACGGAGAGCAGTTGCCCAAAGCCCATGGTCACCAACAAGAAGTAGACACCGGAGACGCGCAGGGATAGATAGCCTATGACGGCGGCGAGCACCGCAGTGATGGCCAGGGCGATAAGCAGCACCAGCCAGAACGAATGCACGCCGTACTTGAGAGTGAGTATGCCGGCAACATAGCCGGCCATGGCCAGATAGGCCGCGTGGCCGAAAGAAAGCAACCCTGTGTATCCCATTATGAGATCGAGACTCATGGCGAAGATGGCAAAGATCAGCACCTTGGTGAAGATGAACTGCGGAAACCCTCCGAAGAGGGGCGGCACGGCTGTCAGCACCGCCAGCACCAGCGCGTAGGGCAGATACCTCTTGAGCAGGGTCTGCCATATGGGGGGAGCGCTCGCGGTCGCTGCTGCCCCCGCTCTCGTGTGGGCGCCCCTTGTGTAGACCAGCGCCCGTTCCAGATTCTCGCCCGAGTCGTCACCCGAGAACTTCCTGCCCAACAGACCGGAAGGCCTGACCAATAGGATGACGATCAGTGCGATGTACATGAGATAGGCGGCCACCGAGGGAAAGTAGACCTTGCCGAACGCGTCCAGAAGGCCCAGAAGAGTGCCGCCCAGCAGCGCGCCTTGTATGGAGCCGGCGCCGCCGACCACGACCACTATCAACGAGTACAGCAGGATCTCCCAGCCGTTGCCCACTTTGACGCCTGTGATCTTGGCGCCTATCACTCCGCTCAGTCCTGCCACGAGCGCACCCAGGACGAACACACCCGTGAATAGCACCTTGAGGTTGATGCCTAGGGCGCTGGCCACTTCCCCCTTATCCATGCCGGCCCGTACTTTGGCTCCCACCTTGGTCTTGTCCTGGAACAGCCAGAGCAGCAGCGCGACTACCAGTCCGAAGCCAATGAGGAAGAGTCGGTACGTCGGGATGGCTGAGCTGCCTACCTGCACCGAGCTGGACAGTATCGACGGGACAGCGCCCGCCATCGGGTACGACGTCCAGATCCACTGCGCCGCGTCCATCAATATGTATATGAACCCGATAGTCAGAAGTACCTGACTGTCCTCGCGCTTGTAGAGCCTGCGCAAAAAGCCCACTTCGAGCACCAGGCCGATCAGCGCACACGCGGCTCCGGCCGCCAAAGCACCCAACCAGAAGTTGCTGTGTTTGGCCACCCAGAGGCCGACATAGCCCCCGAACATGTAGAGGGCGCCGTGGGCCATGTTGACTATGCGCATGAGTCCCATAGTCAGCGAAAGGCCGGTCGCGACCAGGAAGAGCACCAAGCCGTACGAGAGCCCTATCACAAAGACGCTAAGGACCTTATCCATCGCAGGTTCTGCTTTCTCTATTCATTGCTGACTCCCGGTAGGCCCGCTCAATCGACGGGCATGCCTCTGGTCTCATGGTGACTTGCTGACCGCGACGCTGGGGGAGTCTCCTCTCCCCAGCGTCGCGCTTCTACGTTGTCAGATGCGGAACGATCCGCGCTGCTACTTGGCGCAGACCGTGCGGCGGAACATCTGCGTAAGTCTTGACAAGCTTGTACTCGAACAGATCCCGAAGGTCTTCAGGATGTGAGGCGGCGATCCTGCATAGCCACCTCGACGATGTAGTACGGCTTCGTCGCGACGTTGTCACCGGGTGCGAAGAACACCCGTCCTTCGGGGCCTGCCATGTCGATGGCCAGAATGGCGTCACGCAGGGACAGGTTCGACAGATTCGTGGCGCAAGACTCCTGAGGGCCTTCAGCAGCACCATGCCGGCTTGCACTGCGCCGGAGGGACCACCGTCTTCAGCCTTCCAGGGGCCAAGAGCGGTGAAGCCCTTTACATAGTCGGTGTTCACCGGGCTGGCGTTCTCAGGGTTCCAGGCCATGACGGTCTTGATGCCTATCAATGACCGGGCCGCATCCTTGTTGACCTCGCCGATGTTCTTGGGGATCCAAGGATCGAGAAAGCCTCCGTGGAACGCGCCCACCAGGGGGATCTTCGTGTAGACGCCGGTGTCATAATACGCGACCAACAGCGGGATACCAGAGCCGCCCACCCAGGCGCAGAGGGCATCGACCTGCTCGACCGTCGTCAAGTACGCTGACCAGTCGTCGGTCTGACCGACGGCCCATTGCTGCTGGACTTCTCCGCCGAGAGCCGTGAAGTATTCGACGAGAGGCTCGAAGAAGGCGTGGCCGGAACTGTCCTCGGGGCCGAGAGTACTGATGCTCTTATAGGCCAGGTCCTTGTACATGTAGTCCGCTATCACGGTGGCGTACTGAGCCGTCAGGCCACCGACACCGATCACCCACTCGTTATCCTCCAAGGGTCCGGGGGGGGTCGGGTTGTACAGGACCATGGGAACCTGCTTCTCGGCGCAGTAGGTGGCGACAGCGTTCTTCTGGCCTATCTGCGTTGGACCGAAGACGATATCCACTCCGTCCTGCTCGATCAGCTTGCGAGCGGCCTCTACAGCACCCTCAGTCGTAGACTTGGAGTCTGCGTTGACAAGCTGGATCGGTCGCCCGGCGACCGAAGTGTCGGTGAGGACGTACTCGATCGCCTGATTGAACAGCGAGCCAACAATCGCCTCATTGCCGGTCTCGTCAAAGATGTGCCCGACCTTGATGGGCCCAGAAGAGGTCCCCACGGGATAGCTCACAGTCGTCGTCACTTGCTCGGTGGTGGTGGTCTCCCCGCCGGCGCATGCTCCGGCGACGAGCGCCACTGCCACTACCAGCGAGAGCAACCCCGCCCAAAGGTAACGTTTCTTCATAGCTCCTACCTCTCTTGAATTCGAGACATGCTCAGTCATCGGAGCATAAGCAGACATTCCCAACCCGTCCTACCGCTTCTCGGCCCCTCCTTTCCTTTCATCCAAAAGCATCTCTCGCTCAGCTCAAGCAAGACGAAAGCCTATTGCAGTTAGTTAGTCACCTAAGTAAAATAGTACTCATGTTGGCGTTTGTCAAATAGTGGGCGCCGGGTCATTCGCGACTGGCGAGTATGCTGTTGTAGGCCGTGACCAAGAGAGGTCCGGCGAACTACCTGCCGAAGGTTGTTGTCATGCAGCAAGAGGACTTCCCCATAGACCCGACGCCCGACTTAGGACCCACAGCCAAGCGGATTCTGGACGCAGGCGTGAGGGTGCTCGACCGAGAGGGTTTCGGGGGGCTCACCTTCGAACGCATCGCGGCCGAGTCAGGAGAGAACGGCGCACTCATCCGCTATCACTTTGGCAGCAAGGCGGGCCTGGTCAGCGCGCTAGTCGATGACGTCCTCTACGCCCAAGCGTCGCGGCATAATCGAGTTGCTACCGCACTCGCCACCGGGCAAGAAACGGAGAGAGGCACTGTTGCGCAGACAGCGCGAGGTGGCCGTCAGAGCGCACCGCTTCCAGACAGTGTTCGAATCACTCCTTCTCATTACGAGACCCGGTAGCTCCGTCCGAACTGCGTGACGTCTCCGCTGGTACATGGCCCTTCGATGCTGGGCCCTTGGCGGCCTGACCGGGCGACCTCGAGAGAGGGAGCTGGCGGCCCCTTTCGATGCTGACGTGTTCTCTAGCGGCGGTGCTGAACGGCGTTGCACTGCAGGTGCAGGCCGACCCGCAGCTAGATGTAAAGCCTGCCTTCGATCTATGGGAGCGTTTCGTGACGCAGTACCTGGAGGAGCTTCGGGGCGAGCACCCCGCGACCGAATAGCGGCGCGTACGCAGATGCACACGGGCCCGCGCCCTGCCTGATGGCAGCGCGCGGGCCCGTGTCTTCCTACCAGGGGCCTGGCGGCAGCTAGAACTGCCTCGGCATTGGTCCCACGCCTGGCCGGCCGGGATACTTGGCCGCGACGGCCGCGACACCGGGGCTGTCCAGGGCCATCAGATGACCGTTGTCATAGACCACGGTGTCCCCGATCTTGAGCGACGGGTTGCGGATGTCGCCGGTGATGTGCATGTAGTACGGGTACTTCTCGTTGGACGGCGGCGCCCCTATGTGCACGTGCACGTCGCGGCTGTGCGAATGCTCGATTATGCGTCGGTGCAGGACGTTGGGGCACTGATGCGGCGCCACGATGGCCTGCGGATGCACGCCGAAGTGAAAGACGTTGAAGTCGTACACTCCTTCACCCACCCTCGGCTTCATTTCTTCCAAGAAGCGCTTCAGGGCCGCCGCTTCCCAGCCGCCCTCGATGGCCTTGATCTTGGTGTTCTCTATGACCAGCTTGATCGGCTGCTCGAGGTAGGGGGAGATGCCTATGTAACGTGACCACCAGCTGAGCATGGTCTCGAAGATGAACACCCCGTTGGTCTCGGTTATGCGGATGGGCGGATGCACCCACTCCGGCCACGGCAGATAGTGGCTGGCGTCTTTGCGAAACGAGGAGTACGGCATGCCGGGGTCGCCCTCTTTGCGGTTCTCGGCCGGTGTGGTGCGCCCCTCCAAGTGTGTACCGTTGGGGTCGGTGAGCACCCAGGGCAGGTCGGGGCGGATGGCCAGAGAGGACTGGTAGCGGATCTGGCTGACCAACTCCCAGGGGGTCTGCGCCCAAGCGGTGCACAGCAGCGGCGCGGTGCTGGCGAAGTTGCGCACCATCCAGGTCTGCGCCTCTTCGAGGTAGTACCTGAACTCGGCCATCTCTTCGGTCACCAGGTTGTTCGAGTGGTTGATGAGCAGGTCGGCGTGCGTTATCGCGTCCTTGACCACCGGCGGGAAGCGCCACTTGTGCGGTGTCGCGGGCTCGTCCATCCATATGAGCGACGAGCGGGCTCCGCGAGCGGCTATGCCCGCCTGTATCCAGGCCATGGCCTCCTCGTCAACGGGGCTATCGCCGCCGTACAGCCCGTCGATCTCTGCCAAGAGCACGACCTCCATGCCGGGTTTGACTTCGGCACACTTATCCAGTAGGTCACCTATCGCTATTGCCGCCCCCGTGGGCATGCCCACTCCAGCCATCACTCCATCTCCCTTAGTCCGTTTACCTTCCAGACACGACGTCCCATCCTGGACGCTAGACTCCTAGCCACTTCTGCTTGACTTCTTCGTTCTCGCGCAGCTGCTCGGGCTTCCCCTCCCAGACCACGCTGCCCTTGCTGATGATGTAGATCTTGTCGGCCACCGACAGCGCCATGTTCAGGTTCTGCTCGGCTAGGAACACAGTCAGCTTGCCCTTCAACCGGCAGATGACCTGGCCGATCTGCTTCACCACCAGGGGAGCCAGCCCTTCGGACGGCTCGTCCATCAACAGCAGGTCTGGATTCAGCATCAAGGCCCGTGCCACCGCCAGCATCTGCTGCTCGCCGCCGCTGAGCAGGTTGGCGTGAAAGCTCTGGCGCTCCTTGAGGATCGGAAAGAGGTCGTAGATGCGCTCCAGGTCCCAGGCATCTTCACCCTCGTTGCCTCGGGACGCGACCATGAGGTTCTCTTTGACGGTGAGCGACGGAAAGACGATACGGCCTTGCGGACAGAGTCCGATGCCCCTGCGGGCGATCTGATACGGCTGAAGCCCACTGATGTTCTCGCCTTTGAAACGCACCACCCCGCTGTTGGGGGCGGGCAGCCCCATCACCGAACGGATGATAGTGGTCTTACCCATGCCGTTACGTCCCAGGATCGCAACCGTGGTGCCTTGGGGGACTTTGAGTGACAAGTCCCAGAGAACGTGGGTGTCGCCGTAGAAAGTGTTTATGTTCTCTAGCTCTAGCAACTCTCGTCACTCCCTAGATAGATCTCCTGCACCCTGGGGTTGGTGCTCACCTCTTGCGGAAGCCCCTTCATCATGATCTCGCCGAAGTACAGCACCATGATGCTGTCGGCCAGATTGAACACCAGGTCCATATCGTGAGCGCAGAAGAGAACGGTGGTGTCACCTGCCAACCGGCGGATGACGTCGGCAAAGGCGGCGGCTTCGGCAGTGGGCAGTCCGGCGCTGGGCTCATCAAGCAGCACCATCTTGGGCTGGCCCGTAAATGCGCACAGGAGCTCGATGAGTCGCTGATCACCGTAGGACAGCACCTGAAGCGGTTCGCGCTGCCTGTCGACCAACCCCACCAGATCCAGCAGTCGCTCCGCTTCTTCAAGCAACTCCCGCCTCTTCTCCAGTCGGCGGAACAACTGTACATGGCGCCTCTCGCAACCATGTAGGGCAAGCAACAAGTTGTCCAAGACAGACAGTTCGAAGAACAGGTTGTTTACCTGGAAAGATCTGCCCAGACCCAGGTGGCGACGCTTGTTGGGGGAAAGCTTGGTGATCTCTCTGTCTTCCAGATAGACGTGGCCGCCAGACAACGGCAGTTGACCACCTATGGTGTTGATGAGCGTTGTCTTGCCGGCGCCGTTCGGTCCGATCAGGGCCAACTTCTCTCCGGGCTCGACCGCGAACGAGATGTTGCTGAGGACCTTGAGGCCCCCGAAGCTCTTTGACAACTGCTCGACTCGTAGGACGCTCATGACTGCACCTCGTCGGAAGCGGCCGTGCGCAGAGAGCCAGAGCGACCGCCGAACAACCTAGAAAGACGGCTGATGATCCAGTTCCAGAGCCGGGTCAGATAGGGCGCAAACCCCCCGGGTAGAAACATGACACAGAGCACGAAGACAACGCCCAGGATGAACCACCATTTGTCTTTCACCGGGTCCCACGCGCTTATCTTCTCCCGTGCGAATATGATGACGGCGGCACCAAGACATGGACCCCACAGCGTGCCGCGACCGCCCAGTATGACCATGAGCATGGGCAGCGACGACATCCCCAGCGCAACGTCTTTGGGGAACATCGAACCATAACTACATGCGTACAGGATGCCGGCCAGACCCGCGAACAAACTGCCGATGACGATTGCGACGTACTTCATCTTCCAGGTGTTGAAGCCCAGACTCCGCATCCGCTGCTCGTTCAACCTGATGCCCACCAGGGTCCTGCCGAAGGATGAACCGACGATCCGTCGCAAGATCACGTAGCAGATGACGAACAAGACGAGCGCGAGGTAGTAGTAGCGCAGGTTTGACCACGCACTCGTCCAGTCCACGCCGAATCCTAGGTCGGGCCTTACGATATTCGTCAGACCGTCGGTGCCGCCGGTCACCGAGTCCCACTTGAGGGCGATCACAGATAGCACCTGCCCGAGCCCCATGGTGACCAGCAGATAGTAGGTATCGGTGACGCGTAGGCTTATGAAGGCGATCACGAGCGCTGCGACCGCAGTGAGCGATAGCGCGATCAGCGCAGCCAACCAGAACGACGAGATGCCCACTTTCGCCGTGAACAGGCCGAAAGCATACCCCGCCACACCAAGAAAGGCTGCGTGGCCAAAAGACACCATGCCCGTGTACCCCATCGTGAGGTCCAGGCTCATGGCGAACAACATGAAGATGACCACCTTGGTCAGGATGCTCTGATCGTAGGTGCCCACAAAGGCCGGCACCAGCGCCAAAACCAACACGACCAAGAGATAGGGGAAGCCCCTGCCAAGGACCTCCAGCCAGCGCGGGGTCTCGAGCGTAGCGGCCTGATAGGCGGCCTCTCTGCTACGCCGCCTCTGCGCGAGAGGCGCCGACAGATTTCTAAGCCCTGTGCTGATCCTCGCGCGCGCATCGTTAGCCCACTGTCTCTTGCGCTTCTTCTGCACCTCCAGGTACTGGGACGCCGTGGGGCCTGACGCCAACTGTCGGCCCAGCAGTCCACCCGGTCTGATCAGGAGGATGACTATCAGAGTGACGTAGGCGATGAAGTGCGAGTAGTCGGGGAAGTAGGCCTTGCCGAAGGCCTCCAGGAGTCCCAACAGGACGCCACCCACCAGCGCCCCTTGGATGGAGCCCGTCCCGCCCACCACCACCACGATCATCGATAGCAGTAGAGCATCCCAGGCCGCGTTCACGTCGATCTTGACCGCGACGGTGGCCCCGATCAGTCCGCAGAACCCGGCGATGAAAGCACCCAGCACGAATATGCCGGTGAAGACACCCTTGAGGTTGATACCCAGAGCGCCCGCTATCTCCCGGTTGTCCATGCCCGCGCGCACGACGGCGCCGATGCGGGTCTTGTCTTGCAGGAGCCACAGCCCCAAGGCCATCAGAAGCCCGAAGGCTATCACGACGAGGCGAAAGACCTCGATTCTGACCTCGCCGATCTGCACCGAGCCGGAGAATACGCCTGGCACGAGTTGGGCGAAGGGAAGCGACCCCCAGATCCAAGTTGCTATGTCACGGAATATGTAGATGAACCCGATGGTCAGCAGCACCTGGCTGGTGGCCTGGCCGTATAGCCGGCGCAGGAAGACGGTCTCCAGCAGCAGGCCTATGACTCCCACGCAGGCGGCTGCGACCAGGATGCCTACCCAGTAGTTGTGGGTGCGCCCGGCCACGGCGAGGCCTATGTAGCCACCCATCATGTACAGAGCCCCGTGGGCCAGGTTGATGATGCGCATCAAGCCCATGGTGAGTGTCAGGCCGGCCGCCAGAAGGAAGTAGACGGTGCCGGTCGACAACCCTTGCACAAACACAGACAGTATCTCGCCCATTTGAAGCTCTGGTTCCCCTTTCTGTTAGGGGGGTCGATCCCTGCGGATGCGGGGGCTCGACCCCCTTCGTTACGAAACGGGTCCGCCCCCGCATCCGATGCCCTAATTCAAACAGTCACTACTTGATAACGAGGCCACCAGGAGGCACTGCGTCGTAGGTCTTTATCGTCTCGTAGTGATAGGGGAACATGTCTGTAGCTGTCCCCTTCACCTCTTTGACGATGTAGACAGGAATAGTGGCGGCCTGGGAGCCGGCGGCGAAGAAGTACGAACCCTGCGGTCCGTCCCATGTGGTCGCGAACAGAGCATCCAGCAGCTCTTGCGGCGTCGTGACTCCACCATTGGCCTCCAGAGCCTTGATGAACAGCTCAGCGGCCTGGTACGGGTTGACATTGCTGCCGTCCAGGATCACGTTGTCGCCCCAAGCAGCCTTGGCCTCGGCGATGAACTCCAGGTTCATGGGCGAGTCGAGTTCGGGTGAGTACTCCATGGGAGTAGGCACGCCCTCGATAGCTTCCGCGACATCCGGGTTGTTCTCAGCGATCTTGTCATACACCCACGGGTCGAAGGTGGCGCCGTGGAAAGCACCCACGATAGGCATCTTGTCGACGATGCCCATCTTGACGTACTGGATCAGCATGCCTATGCCGTCGCCAGGCATCCAGGCGACCAGAGCGTCGGCGTCCTCGAGAGTAGTAAGGAAAGGCCCGAAGTCAGACGTGCCCGCGGGCGGCCACACCTGGGTGGCCACGGTCCCGCCGAGCGCGGTGAAGGTACCTATGAAGGGCATGAGAAAGCCCTTGCCACCGGCGCCTTCCTGGCCCAGGGTGTTGACCTTGCGGTAGCCCAGATCGTTGTAGCAGTAGTCGGCCATTACGCTGGGCTGCTGCGAGTTGGTGCCCATAGCGGCCACGAGCCAGGGGTTGCCGGTCTTAAGCAGCGGATCAGGGCACGGGCTGAACAGGATCAGCGGAATGTGCCCAGCGTTCTTGATGTAGTCGTTCACCGCGAACTTCTCGCCCGCCTCATTGGGGCCGAAGATGGCGACGACTTTGTCCTGCTCAACCAGCTTGCGCGCCTTGTCGACGGCGGTAGCCGGGTTGTCAGCAGCGTCCTCGGAGATGATCTCGATAGGCCGGTCACCTATACGGTTGCCGATCGCGTCGAACGCGAGCTCGAGTGACTTCTCCATGTTAAGGCCGGTGGTCGCCTCGAGTCCGGTAAGGTCGCAGATGAAGCCGACCTTGATGGGCTCGCCCGTCGCCGGCGGCAGAGTGGTGGTGGTCTCCTCATCGCCACCGCCGCCACAAGCAACGGCGACGAACGCGAGTGCGATGACCAGCACGAACAACCCTGCCAACAAGTACCGCTTCTTCACTGTTCCACCCTCCTCGTACATATCACGTGGTGATGCTCGAACTGAAGACAGAGCTAGTGCTCTCTACTGGCGCGGCCTCCTCCTTTCCTGGTCCCTGAAGCCACGACTACCTCGTCATGTTGACGGCTATCTTGTACAGCACTTCCCTGGCCGTTTCGACGTCCTTGGGGGGGATGCCCTCCAGCGCCCTGTCCAGGTTCTGCTGTGCAAGCGGGATCAATGTGGCGACCATCGCACGCCCTTCGGCGGTGAGATACACGAGGTTGGAGCGTCCGTCTTGGGGGTTGTCTCTGCGCTCCACCAGGCCTTGCTCGTCGAGTTTGGTAATGAGGTGAAAGGCCGCGACTTTGCTGCGGTGAAAGCGGTCCGCCAGTGTCTGCTGTGAAAGCCCGTCCTGCTGCCACAGCTGGGCAACGATGGAAAACTGCTCCGGACTGACTCTGTATCCGGCCTCGGCGAACCTCTTGGTCAGGCCTTCCTGCACGCGCCTGGCACAGTACGCTACCACCCAACCCATCGGGTCGGTGGGCCATTGCCTCGTGACTATGGATGACACATCGCCAGGCGCTCTTGCCAAGGCTACTCCAGTCAACGCACCGTGCTAGTTAACCACCCTAACTTCTATGACTGGCTGTGTCAAGAGGTTTAGTCGCTAAACTACTCTGCCACGCCGAGAGGACGCTGAAGACTTGGCCAATGACGGAGCGGCCCCAGCCGCTGCCCGCACCGGGCAGCGGCTGGGGCCGCTCGAAACCACCGGCCTCGTAGGCCGGTATGACTCGTCGGTCTAGCCTAGCTCGTTACCCGCGATAAGCACGCTCACGGTCGCCGAGCCCGGCTCTCCACCCTGGTTGTGGGTAAGACCGAGGCGCGGGTTCTTGATCTGCCGCTTGTCGGCCTTGCCCTGCAGCTGCTTGTAGACCTCGTAGAGCATCCGCAGACCGGTGGCGCCGATGGGGTGGCCGAAGCACTTGAGGCCACCGTCGGTGTTGACCGGCAGGTCGCCCTCGAGCGTGAAGCTGCCGGCCTCGATGTCGTCCTTTACCTTGCCGCGCGGCGAGAACTGCAGATCTTCCATGATAGTCAGCTCGGTTATGGAGAAGCAGTCGTGCACCTCGGCGATGTCTATCTCTTTGCGCGGGTCCTTGATGCCGGCCTCTTTGTAGGCGGCCAGCCCCCCGCGGTAGGTCTCCTCCACATGGGCCAGGTCGTACTTCTGGCTGAACCAACCCTCGCGGGCGCCCTGGCAGATGGTAGCGGCCTTGATGTAGATGGGGTCCGGACGGAACTTCTTGGCCAAGTCCGCACGGCAGATGATCGCCGCGGCGGCGCCGTCGCTCACACCGCAGCAGTCGAACAGTCCCAGCGGGTAAGCGATCATGGGAGCGTTCATGGCCTGCTCCAGCGTGATCTCGCGCTGAAAGTGCGCCTTGGGGTTGAGAGAGCCGTTGTGATGGTTCTTGACGGCTATCTGGGCCAGACAGCTTCTTGCCTTCTTCGAAGCTCAAGCCGTACTTGGCGAAGTACCCAGTGCCCATCATGGCGAAGCCGGCGGCCGGGGTCTGCGTGGTGATGCGGTAGCTCCAAGTCGCGACCGGGCGTGTCTGCGGCAGACCGGTGAAGCCTGTGTCCTTCAGCTTCTCGGCACCCACCGCCAACACGACGTCATAGATGCCGGCGGCCACGGCATACGCCGCGCCGCGGATGGCTTCAGACCCGGTGGCACACTGGTTCTCGACGTGGGTCGCCGGGATGTAGCCCAGCTTGAGCGGCGCCGTCATTATGGAGCTCGACTCACCCGCGAACACGCTGCCCCACCAAGCGGCCTCGATGTCTTTGGGCCCTATGCCGGCATCCTCGAACGCTTCGTACGCCGCGTCGACGATCATGTCTTCCAGGCTCTTGTCCCAGTTCTCACCGAACTTGGCGCAGCCCATACCGACGATGGCGACTCTGTCTTTGATACTGTCCATCAGTTGCACCTCACCGGCTGGCACTTCCACCAGTAGTTGTGGATACCCCCAGCGCTGTAGAGGCGGCGGAAGGTCATCTCCAGGGGCATGCCCACAGTCACGGCGGCCGGGTCGCGGTCGGTCATGTCGCACATTATGCGGCCGCTGCCTTCAAAGTCGACGAACACCACCGTTACCGGCGAATCTGCGCTCTCGACCACATAGTCGTGCGAGAACGAGAAGGCCTTCGCAGGGACATCCTGGAAGTTGTACGGCACCATCTCGTCCTTGGCGTGACACTCCACGCACACGCGCTGCGGCGGGTACTGCGCCGTGCCGCACTTGGTGCACTTGGTGCCTGTGAGACGCAGTTCCCAGGGCACTTCGCGCCACTGAGCCACGGGTGAAGGCGTGCGGGCCTCCAGCGACGGGCGCGCCGGCGGCTGGATGGTCACCAGCTCGCGCCAGCGCAGGTACTTCATGTAGCTGGGCAGCATGGCCTTGGCTTCAAGGTTCTTCTGGATGCCACAGCGGTCTTTGAGCTGACCGATCTTGTCGGTAGCCTCGAGCACCGCGGTGTCGCAACCGTTGCCGTAGCTCACCAGCAGGAGCTTGTCGCCCTTCTTGGCGCGCTCCAGCACCTGCACCAGACTCATGAGCGAAAGCGCGGCACCGGTGTCGCCGACGCCCGCGTGCAGGGCATCCTGAAGCTGAGTGGCTTCGTCGAAGCCCAGCTTCTTGGCCATGGCACTGAGCTGACGACCGTTGGGGGCCGTCAGCGCCACGTGCGCGAAGTCGGTGGGCGCGAGACCCTGCTTCTTGAGCAGGGCCGACACGGCCGTCTTGACTCCGGCGCCGTAGCCCTCGTCCATGGCGAAGCGGTCTTCGGCCGAGCGGACGAAGGTGTCTCTGTCAGAACGCCAGGTGTCTTGTATCTCCTGATAGCGAGACTCGAACACCTTCACCTCGGCCACCACGTCCTTGGCGCTCACCAGGAGCGCGGCCGCGCCGTCACCGAAGTTCACTTCGGCGGGGCCGGCCGGATACCCTAGCCGGGTATCGGCGGCGACCACCAGCACGGTCTCGGCCGAACCGCTCGCGACCGCGTCCAGCGCGGCCTTGAGTGCGTTCGTGCCGCTCCGGAGCGACCCGGAGAAGTCCATGGTCACCGCTTCGGGCTTCAGCCCGAGGACGGCCGCCATGAACGCCGCACTCTGCTTCTCTTTGTATGGTGCCGTGGTGGAGGCGAAGTAGAGCCCGCCTACCGTGCCGCGGTCGATACCCTTCAGACAGTCGCGCGCAGCGGCCACGGCCATGGTGAGGCTATCCTCGTCGAAGCTGGCGACAGCTCGCTCGCCCTTGCCACCCGAGCCGCCCCAGGCCTTGGCGATCTCCGCCCGGCTCAGCCTGAAGTACGGTATGTATGCCCCATATGAGGCTATTCCGGTCATCATCACGGTCGCGACGGCGTCATTCCGCAGCCCGAGCACGATCTCGCCGAGGTAGACGTCTTTGGAGGTCTTCGCGGCCACCGTCTGGCCCTTGTAGCCCTTGGCCTCGATCTTGACCGTGTACTCGATATTGGCCTTCAGCCCCTCGAACTCGAAGTCGCCGAAGCCGTTGGTCTGCATCTTCTGGGTCTTGCCGTCGCCGGAGAGGACTATCTCGATGTCCGTGGCGCACTCATCGACGTCACCGTAGATGACGGTGCCGGCCACGAACTTCTTGGGCAGGTTGAGGTACAGCACCTTCTCACCCATGGCGTAGTCGGGACGGAGAGCCTCAGCACCCTTGGCCACCAGCTTGGCCGCCTCGCTCTTGGGATCGTCCAGATCACCGAAGATCAGGGCGCCGCTGGGGCAGGACTCCACGCAACGGGGTTCCGGGTCGCCCTTGTCCAGCAGATGAGCACACATGGTGCACTTCGGCGCCACTTGCGCTTCTTCGTTCCACTCTATCTGGCGGTACGGGCACAGATCCACGAGACCCTTGTTGCCCTTGGCCTTCTCGGGGTCTATGAGCACGATGCCGTCGGCGCGCCGATAGATGGCGCCGGTCTGGTCGAGCTTCACGCAGGCAGCCTCGCTGCAGTGCGCGCAGGTCACGGGCACATGGTCGACCTTGACATGCGGATACTGACCGCGCTCGATCTCGTTCACTTTCATCCAGTTCATGCCGCTCATGGGCTGCGGAGCGGAGTAACCGGGGTACGCGTTGCCGGCGTACTCATCGCGGCAGGTGAGGAAGCAGTTGTAGCACCCCACGCACCTGTTTACGTCGATAACAATCCCATACCTGGCCACTTTGTTATGCCTCCCACTTACAGACTTCGACTAGATAGGACATGTTGGCCTCACCGCGAGCGTTCTTGCTGGTGAAGCGAGAGGGCGACAGCAGGTTCACGCAGCCGCCGCGGTCGATGCTCTTGGAGTTGCCCGGCTCCAGCGGATCGTACTTGGCGCCCGCCTGGTACGAATGCACCAGACCCGGACGGACGCGCTCGGTGACCAACGCCACGCCCAGCACTCTGGCGCGGTCGTTGTAGACCATGACGATGTCGCCGTCTTTGATGCCGCGAGCCTCAGCATCGTCAGGGTTCATGCGCATCGGCCAGTACGCGTAGCCGTCCTTGATGATGCGGTGCTGGCGGATGTCGTTGAGCCAGTCGATCTTGTTGTCCTGATGCGTGTGATACGAGAACTTGGCATGCGGAGTCATGATGATGAGCGGGTACTGGTCGACCAGACCTTTGGTCTCGTGGCCCTCGAACATCGGGATGTACCGCGGCATGATGGGGCGCTCCGGGTCATCGCCGAAGTGCTTCTCCAGGATGGTGCGCTTGAACTCGATCTTGCCCGACGGAGTAGCCATCTGGGTGGCCTTGTCCGTGCCGGCCATCGGGTTGAAGCGGTCGGGGGTGTCCACCGGACGACCCTCGTAGTACCACTGGTTCGAGATGGTGGGCTTGTAGTCCTCGGGCACCGACGGCACCACGAAGTAGCCCTTCTTCTTGAACTCCTCGTAGGTGACGTGCTTGGGCAGATCGGTGATAGTCGAAGACCTTCTTTATCCAGTCTTCTTCGGAGTTGCCCTCGGTGTACTCCTCCAGGATGCCCAGGCGCTCGGCCAGCTCGCAGTAGATCTGGTAGTCGGGCTTGCTCTCCCACAGAGGCTCGATGCACTTCTGCTGGTACATGAGGATGCGGTGGTTGCAGTTGACGTTGCCGTTGCCGTAACCGCCCGGCTGCGCCCACTCCGAGATGTCCTCGTGCTCGAAGTTGGTCGAGGCCGGCAGGATGACGTCGCCGAACTTGGTCTCGCTCTGCCAGTGGCAGTCCTGCATGACCACGAACTCCAGCTTGGGCGACTGGTACATGCGCACCCACTTGCTGGTGTCGGTCATGGTGCTTATGAACGAGCCGCCGTGGCGGTGGATCATCTTGATCTCGGCGCCGTTGGGGCCAGGCTCCGGATACTGCATCTTCTTGAACTGCTGCTCGGGATACTGCACGCAGAAGCCCTCGCCCAGCCACTCGATATGGCCGTCGAAGATGGCCTCGGGCAGGCTCAGGCGGTACACCTTCTGAGTGACCTCGTTGCGGTCGGGGAAGGTGGGCTGCTTGGCCACCAGACCGAACACGTCCCAGCCACAGTCGGAGTAGCCGGCGCTCTTGAACTTCATGTCGAGCGGCGCCCCGTGAGCGGTGCCGCCCCAGATGTTCACGCCCTCTTTGCCGACGCCCATCATGGCCGCCAGGTGCACGATCAGGCTGCACCACTCGGTGGCAAAGGAGTTGCGGCAGGCACCGGCCGTGCCGTACATGGAGCCGGTGGCGAGCATGGTCTTCTTGCTCATCCACTGCCGAGCCACAGCCTTGATGGTGTGGGCCGGGATGTCGCAGATGGGAGCCGCCCACTCAGGAGTCTTGGGCACGCCGTCGGTCTTGCCGAGGATGTAGTCCTTCCACTCATCGAAGTACATGGTGCGGTTCTCGACGAACCAGTGGTCGTAGGTGTCGTCCACGATCCACTGGTAGGCGATGGCCTCGGCCAGGGCGGCGTCGGTGCCGGGGCGCGGAGCCAGCCACTTGTCGGCCATGTGGGCGGCAGTGGCGTTGCAGTACGGGTCGATGAAGATGGCGCCTATGCCCAGCTCGCGCAGCCACTCACGCCAGATGACCGTCTCCTGGCCGCCGTAGCCACCGGCCGAGGTGTTGGGGTCGACCGACCAGTAGACCACCTGCTCGGTGTTCTTCATGGCCTCGGCCAGCATGTCGAAGCAGTCGCACTGGCCGAAGCGCCAGTACCAGCCCCAGGTGTGCATGCTGCCCCAGTGCCAGCCTTCCCAGCTGTCCGGGTTGTCCAGCAGCTGGGTGTAGCCCAGGATGTTGTAGAACCGAGGCATGGGGCCCATCTTGTAGTACAAGAGGCCGTAGTTGTGGTGCGAGGACACGTAGGCGGTGATGGCGGCCTTGCCGTAGGTGCACTGCACGCGCTTGATCTCGCCGGCCACCAGGTCGAGAGCCTCGTCCCAGGTGATGCGCTCGTACTCGTCCTTGCCGCGCAGCTCCGGGTGCCGCTCGCCGTTGGGGTCGAAGTTCTTGCGCTTCATGGGGTACTTGATGCGGTTCTCGGAGTAGACCCTGGTGCGCTCGGCGATGTTGAACGTGTTGATGGTGGTCTTGCGTGGGTCGCTGAACTTCTTGCCCTTGGCTTCGATAGTCCAGTGACCGCCGTCTTCTTCGGTCAGACGCAAAGGACGCATGCGCGTGATCACGCCGTCATTGACGGTGACCTTGAGCATGCCCCCTATGCCTGCAGTTTATGAAATCTTGTTCTGCCATATCAGCCTACTTCACTCCATGACTCATTCTCGTGGACTTCGAACCTGGCCATCTTGCATTCTCTCCTACGCCTCCCACTTGGCCACGTCGACCAAGCAGGAGTTCTGGGCTTCACCGGGCGCGTTCTTCGACACCATCCTCATGGGCGTGAGCAGGTTCATGCAGCCACCCCTGTCGGGCGTGCCGGGCTTGCCGGGCTCCAGCGGATCGTACTTGGCCGAGGCCTCATACGAGTGCACCACGCCGGGCCGCATGCGATCGGTGACGATGGCCGCGCAGATGACCGTGCCGCGATCGTTGTAGACCTTGACCAGGTCGTGGTGCTTGATGCCCCGCGCCTTGGCGTCCTCCGGATTGATGCGCACCGGCCAGTAAGCGTAGCCGTCGATCTTGACCCGATGCTGCGGGATGTCGTCCAGCCAGTGGCTCTTGTTGTCGTTGTGCGTGTGATACGAGAACCGCGGATGCGGCGTGATCATCTGCAGCGGCCACTTCTCCACCAGACCCTTGGTGTCGTAGCCCTCCCAGCTGGGGATGTAGCGGGCCATCGGGGGCCGCTCTTCGTCGTCCGGGTCGAACGCCATGAGGGTCTGGGCGACGAACTCCACCTTGCCGCTGGGAGTAGCCAGATTGGGTCCGTTGAACGGCGGGCCCGGAGGGGTGCGCTGCTCAGAGGGCACGTCGGCGTCGCGTGCCTTCATAGAACCAGCGGAACGAGACGATGGGCTCTTCGTCGTCGGGCCTGCAGGGCACCACGAAGTAGCCCTTCTTCTTGAACTCCTCGAAGGTGACGTACTTGGGCAGGTCGGACTTGTCGAAGACTATGCGGTTCCAGTCCTCGATGGAGTGACCTTCGGTGTACTCCTGCTCGAAGCCCAGCCGCTCAGCGAGAGCCGCGTAGATCTCGTAGTCGGGCTTCGACTCCCAGAGGGGCTCGATGCACTTGTGCTGGTAGATGATCACCCGGTGGTTGCTGTTGAAGTCGTTGAAGCCGTAACCACCAGCCGCGCCCCACTCCGAGAGGTCGGAGTGCTCGAAGTTGGTGGTAGCGGGCAGGATGACATCGCCGAACTTGGTCTCGCTCGACCAGTGGCAGTCCTGCATGACCACGAACTCGAGGTTGGGGTGCTGATACATCTGCACCCACTTGTTGGTCTCGCTCATGGTGCCTATGAACGAACCGCCGTGGCGGTGGATCATCTTGATGGGGGCGCCATCCGGCCCCTCCTCTGGGCAGGTGAAGGGGCGGAACTGCTGCTCGATGTTCTGCCCACAGAAGCCCTCCCCTATCCAACTCTGCGGCGGGTTCATGACTATCTCGGGCAGGATGTGCCGGTAGGTCTTCTGGGTGACCGGGTTGCCGTGGGGGAAGTAGGCCTTCTCGGCCACGGTGCCAAAGGCGTCCCAGCCGTTGTCGGAGTAGCCGAACATGTGGAACTTCATGTCCAGCGGCGAGCCCTTGCCGGTGCCGCCCCAGAAGTTGACCCCCTCCTTGCCGAAGCCCTGCATCGACATGAGGTACACGCACAGACGGCACCACTCGGTAGCGTAGGCCTGACGGCACGCGCCGGTGGCACCGAAGATGCTGGCCACGGCCAGCATGGTCTTCTTGGCCGCCCATTCGCGCGCCAGCGCCGTGATCGTATGGGCCGGCACGTCGCAGATAGCCGCCGCCCACTCCGGGGTCTTGGCCGTCTTGTCCTTGCCCTGGCCCAAGATGTGCTGCTTCCACTCGTCGAAGCCGTAGGTGCGGTTCTCGACAAAGAAGTGGTCGTAGGTGTCTTCCTTGAACCACACGTAGGCGATGGCCTCGGCCAGCGCCGCGTCGGTGCCCGGCCGGGGCGCTATCCACTTGTCGCCCATGGTGCTCATGGTGCAGTTGTTGTGCGGGTCGATGACCACGAACTGGATGCCCAGCTCCTTGAGCCAGTGCCTCCAGATCAGGTTGTCCTGGCCGCTGTACATATAGGAGGTGCTGTTGGGGTCCACCGACCAGAAGATGATCTGCTCGGTGTGCTTGAGGGCGTCCTGCAGCAGCTCGGACTGTTCGCAATGACCCAACCGCCACCAGTATCCCCAGGCGTGGGTGGCGCCCCAGTGCCAACCCTCCCAGCTGTCCGGATTATCAAGACACTGGCTGTAGCCAAGGATGTTGAAGAAGCGGCCCAACGGGCCCAGCTTGTAGTGCAAGAAGCCCCAGTTGTGGTGCGACGGAGTCATGGCGGTGATGGCCGCCGGCCCGTACTCCTTGCGGATGCGGGTGATCTCGCCGGCCACCAGGTCCAGGGCCTCGTCCCACGAGATGCGCTCGTACTCGTCCTTGCCCCGCATCTCCGGATGGCGGTCGCCCTTGGGGTCGAAGTTCTTGCGCTTCATGGGGTACTGGATGCGGTTGGTGTACACACGCGTCCGCTCCGGCACCTCGTAGCTCTGGAGCGTGGTCCTGCGAGGCGGTGTGAACTTGCGCCCGCGCGCCTCGATGGTCCACGAGGCGCGTCGGTATCGTCGAAGATTATGGGCCTCATCCTGGTGATGACGCCGTCCTTGACGTAGACCCGCACCGGCCCGCCGACCGTGCACTGTATGAAGTACTTGTTCCTCTGACATCCCACTACTCCCGTTCGTTAGACCGTCTCCGCCAACGACTACGCCAGACTCACATACGACACCCCGCCTGGCGCCGCCGCGACTGCGCCAGCCCGAGATCTCGCAAGACGTCGCTCCGCCCGAAACCCGCGACGTCAGCAGGCCTCTCGAACTCGAGCGGCCGCGGCCGCCTAGTCGGTCTCGAAGACTTCGCATCGATGACCACCTTATCAGCGCTCGTCCCCCAGAGGCCCGCAGGGCCTCTGGGGAGACGACTTGTCTAGCTCTGACGCTAGTAGCTGATCAAGCTCGGCAGCCACGTGCTTATCTGCGGTACGAAGATGAGCAGGATCAGCGCTGACGACCATGGTGAGCACGAACCAGCCGACTCCTCGGAAGATCGTGTACATCGGCACCTCTCGGTGCGCTCCAGCAAGAGTGAACACCACCACCCCCACGGGCGGAGTGATGCAGCCGATCATGATGCAGAGCACCGTGATCACGCCCAACTGCAGCGGGTCGAAACCCGAGCTGCTCGACCAGCACTGGGAAGAAGATGGGCAGCGTGATGATCATCACCGACCAGATGTCCATGAGGCAGCCCAGGATGAGGAATAGGATCGGCCACCAGGATCATGACTATGTACCTGTTCAGACCCGACTCGACAACGGCGTTCGAGATGCTCTCGGCGATGTCGCTAGTGGTGAGGAAGTAGCTGAAGTAACGGGCCCCGAAGATGAGCACCAGGATCATGGAGGCCACCTTGACTGCCTCCAGTAGAGCCCTCACAAGGCTCTTCCAGGTGAGCTTCGGATAAGGCGAATTCTTCAGCAGCAGGTAAGGCAGGCTCACCAGCACCATGACCACCGCACCCAGACCACCTGCTTCTTGCGGGGTGAACCAGGCCATGACGAGTCCGAGCATGACCACCAAGAAGGCGACGACGATGCGAGATCAATCCTGCGAGAGCGACTGCAGCCTCTCCTTCCAGCTCGCGCGCGGCGCTACCTTGCACAGGTCGGGCTGCAGCCTGCACTGGATGTAGATCTGGATGCAGAACATCACGGTCAGTATGATGCCCGGCAGGATGCCCGAGATGAACAGCTTGGCGATCGTCGCGTCTCGGTGATGAAGCCGTAGACCACGAACGCCGCGCTCGGCGGGATCATGATGCCCAGGTTGCCACCGGCGGCGATGGAGCCGAGCGACAGGGTGTCTTTGTAGCCGTACTTGCGCATCTGCGGCAGAGCCGCCTTGTCCATGATCATGGCCGTGGCGATGTTGTCGCCGCAGACGGCGCCGAAGGCGGCGCACGAGCACACGGCGGCCATGGAGAGACCACCGCGGCAGTGCCCCACCCACTTGTTGAAGGTACCGAAGGCACTGTCTATCGGTCCACCTGCCGCTGCGATGGTCCCCATGACCACGAAGAGCGGGATGATCACCAGAGTACGGCGAGGTGGCCACCTCGTAGATGGTGCTGGACAGCACCGAATAGGCGGAATCGATACCGCGGGTCATCCAGAAGCCGATGAAGCCGGCGATCATGAGCGACATGCCCACGTGCATCCTCAGGAACATCAGGATGAAGAAGATGCCGGCCCCTATGACCCCGCTGGCCCACAGAGGAAGACTACTCATCGCTTCACCAACCTATCGATAGAGGCGAGCAAACGGGCCAGATAGATGGGTATCAGCGTGAACACCCCAAAGGCGATCACGAAGATGAACGGCGCCTTCGGGAGAAGGAGTCCGGCCGTCGTCTCACCATAGCCCTGCTTCGCAACTCCGTAGCTTGACCAGCTGCCACACCGCGATCACCAACATCACCATTACCAGGAAGAAGATGATCGGTGCTACGACCGCCTGCATCTTCTTGGGCAGTTGAACGGTGATGGCATCCACGGTCATCTTCTCGTGACCCAGATGCTCCACGCCTATGGCGGCGGCGAGCATGAGCAGGAGGCCCAGCTCGACGATGTCGCTGTAACCGTTCAGCGGATGACCGACCCACTTGGCGATGGCCGAGTAGGCACATGGAGACGAGCACCAGAGCCATTACAGCAGCTCCACAGCGTAGCCGATCCATCGGTAGACGGGGGCCACGCCCTTCTCGATACCCCCGGCGATCCTACCCAAGACGGTGGCTGGCGCCTCCGCCTCGTGGCCGGATCGATGTCCGTGTTCACTCACTTCTATCCTCCAGTCTGCTGCGGGTGCCCCCGGTCCTCCTGACCGGGGGCACCCGCGCATACGTCCTGGTTCTTGACCGCTACTGAGCCGCGGTCGTGGTCGTCGGCCGCCCCGTGCCCGCCGCAGGCGGCCTCGTACTGCTGCGCGAGTTCCTTCGCCCTGTCGACGATCTCTGCGGTGGGAAGCTTGCCGGCGTAACTGTCTATCCAAGTCTTCTGCAGCACCGGTCCACAGCCGTCTGCCACAGAGCCCTCTCCTCCGGCGGTCAGGTAGACGACCTCGCTGCCGATCTTGGCAGCGCGCATCTCGACGTTCTTGAGGTCATAGCCCGACTGCTTCAGGCGAGGCATGGCGGCGTTGTCGAGCTGGTACGCGGCCTCCTCGTTGTTGTACCTCACCGACGCCTCGATGCCGCTGTTGTCAGTGAAAGCCTGCTGCACGGCAGCCGGCAGGCTGTTCCACTTCTCTTTGTTCATGACCAGGAGCAGCGGCCGGAAGAACATGGCAGTCTCGGTCCAGTTGGTGGCCCACGTCGTTGGTCATCCATGCGTGGAAGCCCCAGCTCATGAAGAAGCCGTCGAAGGCTTCCTGCGAGATCATGACAGGCAGGTCGCCGGTAGCCGCTTCCTTGGGAGTGCCGCCCAAAGCCCTCACGGTCGCGACCTCGACCGCACCATCGGCCCTGATGGTCATACCCTTGAGGTCATCGGGCACGTGCACCTCTTTGTTACCGGCATACTGCGCCGGCGCGATCATCATGATGCCCAGAACGTGAAAGCCTGGGAATTGATCCTGGCCGTACTCACTGATGAGGTCCCACATCACCCGGTTGGCGACCTCTTGGCTGCTGAAGAGCATGGGCTGGATGGCCAGCTCGAGCAGGGGGAACCTGCCGACGTTCCAGGCGGGCTGGAAGGCCAACATGTCCGAACCGCCAGAGAGGCAGGTGTCGACCTGCTGCTCTTCTTTGCACAGAGAGTTGTTGTCCTTGACGTTGAACTCCACCCGGCCGTTGGACGCCGCCTCGACGGAGTCGATCCAAGGCTCGAGGTACGCCCTGAACAGAGTGGCCGTTTGCGGCATGCCCAGCGAGAGCACCAACGTGTCGTCACCCTGGTAGGTCGTCCCCGGATCAACGGTGGTCGGGACTTCTGAAGGTCGTCGTCTCTTCGGTGCCGCCGCCACCGCCGCAGCTGACGGCCACAAGGGCCACCATAGCCACGACAAGAGAGACTGCCAGAAGCGCGACGATCCACTTTGCCTTCTTCATCTCACTCCTCCTGAACCCCATCTGTTCTTCATTGAAACGCCGTAGATGTTTCCCGGACAGAACACGGCTTTGGCTCTGAATGTCACCTCCCAGGACGCGTGCGTTATAGCTCGACGAATTGGACGAAGACCGGGTTGGGTACGGGCACCTCTGCCAGGACCTTGAGGCTCCCGTCATTGGCGTCTACCGCGTACGACCTGATCACGTCCGCCGGACGGTCGGGCACCAACAAGAACGCGCCCGAGGGCGACATCGTCATGCAGCGGGTCGCCCCAGCCGGGTCGTCAGACTTGCTGACCGAGACCGTGGACGCCTTCTTGAGATGACCATCCGCAGACACGGCGAAGCAGACGATTGTGTCTTCGCCCCGGTTGTTCATGTACACGAACTTGCCGTTCGGATGTACCTGCACGGTGGCCGGTTCGTTGCGGCCTGTGAACCCAGAGAGCGTCGACTGCTTGTCGATGAACTTGAGAACCCCTGTCGCAGTATCGAAGTCGAACGACCAGAGTTCAGAAGAGAACTCACACGTCATGAACATGCGGTTGGTGTTCTTGTCGAAGGCACAGTGCCTGGGACCGGTGCCCAACGGGCACTCGTAGACCGAGGCGATCTGCAGCCTGTCGCCGATGCGGTAGACGTAGACCCGTCCCCCGGCCTTCTCACAAACCACCAGGAACTTGCCTGAGGGGTCGATGACGACCTGGTGCGCGTGCGGACTGGCCTGCGCGTGGCCTCCGCCCTGCGGAGAGTCGAACGGATCGATGCCGTGCCCACTTAGCACATGCACGTCCTGAGCCTCACCGATGGAACCATCCTTGTTGAGGCCGTATTGGACAGTGGTCGAATCGTCGTATTCGAACTTCTCCGTCCACTTGCCGTCAGCTACCTCAACGACCTTTACCACCCAGTCGAAGAAGGCGTGGTTCGCGGTGAAGAGACGCTTCTCCTCGGGGTCCACGGTGACGGAGGCCGGCATGGCGCCCAGGGACGGCTGCTGGTTCATGTAGGTCAGCTGCCCGGTCTTCTGGTCGACCTTCCACGCCGATACGTTGGCGGCCGGCTTGATGGGGCCGCGTCCGTCGGTCTTTCTCTCGTCGCATGCGTAGAGGACTCCCGCCTTAGGCGCGTAGGCGAGGTAACCAGGCCTCTTGGGCCGGTCGTCCACGCCGCCGATAGCGGTGATCTTGCTTCCGTCTTCGCTCACTTCGAAGATCTTTATGCCGCCACCCGCAAAATTGGCGACGTGATTGCATCCCACGTAGGCAATCAATTTGCTCATACCTTTGCTCCTGTCTATCGCTTCGGTACCCTAGATCCTCTCGGGGATGCCGGGAAGATCGGGGTACTTGGCAGCGACCTTCTTGAGTTCCGGATTGTCCAGCTCGAGCATGTAGCCCTTGTCCCAAGCGACCTTGCCGGCGAGCTTCAGATCGATATCCATGAGGTCACCGGTGACGTGAGGATAGAAGTTGTAATCCTTGTTAGCCGGCGCGGAGCCGATGTGCCAATGCACGCAGCGCGGACCCGAATGCTCGATGATGCGCCTGTAGACGTCGTTCGGGCACTGGTCCTTGGTCACGTTGGCGTTCGGATGGATGCCGAAGTGGAAGGTATCGAGCTTCTTCATGCCTTCGCCGACCCTGTCCTCCAGCTCTTTCAGAGTCTTCTTGAGCAGATCGGCTTCCTTGCCGCCCGTGATGTTGACCATCTTGCAGTCCGCGACCTCGATCTTGATCGGGGTCTCCCAGACCGGGGGCAGGCCGATATAGCGCGCCCAGTAGGGGAGCATGCGGTCGAAGTAGAGCACGCCGTTCACGTTCTTGCAGTTGACCGGCGGGTGCACCCACTCGGGCCACGGGATGTAGTGGCTGGCATCGCGACGCCAGGAGTTGTACGGCATGCCCGGGATACCCTCGCGCTTGACGGGGTCAAGGATGTTGCCCGTGAGCTGCGTGCCGTTGGGAGCGCTCATCTCGAACTCGGCCATGTGGTTCATGAACGGATTGGAGCTGAGGTGACGGGCCATGATCACCAGCTCATGCGGGGTCCGAGCCCAGTCGGTCATCAGGAGCCCAGTGGTGACCGGGAACATGCGCACATACCAGGTCTTGCACTCCTCGATGTACCCGCGGAATTCGGCGTTCTCTTCGATAGCCAGATCGAGAGAGAAGTTCATGAAGACATCGGCGTTGGTGATGGCGCCCTTGAGGATGGGCGGCACCCGCCACTCGTGCTTCTTCATGACCTCGTCCAGCCAGAGCACCGTGCAGTTGGCGCCGCGCGAAGCGCAGACAGCCTGGACCCAGCTCACCGCGGTGGGATCGACATGGTTGGCGCTACCATAAGCACCGTCGATATGGGCCCCGATGAGGACCTCCATGCCCGGCTTGATCTGGGCATTGTGGTCTACCAACTGGATCAGCGCATCCATCGCCGCCTTGGGGATTCCTAACTGTTGACTCATGCTTTCTCTCCTTCACCCGATTCTAGTTACTTCCGACCTACCGCACTGTAGTACTGGCTACCTGCCCCCTCGGAACATACTGGACGCTGAGCTCCACATCAGTCACTCCGAGTTCGGCCAGCGCCTGCTTCCTCAGCTTGCTGAGCGAGGCAGCCAACTGGTCGCGCTCGTCGGGCGTGAGCACCGACACTATCCGCTTGTCGGTCTCGTTATGAAGCGATTGCCTCAGCGTCTCCGACCCCTTCTCGGTCAACCTGACCACCGTCTTCGAACGACCCGTACCCTGGTGCCTTGTCACCAAGCCATCTTTCTCCATCCTCTTCAGCATCTCGGTGATGGATTGGATCTCCCTGAAGAACCGACGGCCGATCTCAGCCGGCGTCGCCTGACCACCGTAGCTCTGGATCACCCACAAGAGAGCTCGTCTCTCGTTGCTGATGCCATGCGGTTCATACTCCACCTGGCGGGCCCTTAGCATGGCATCTTTTGTCTGCGCGACGAGCACGAACAGACTGAAATACTCGTCTGCCTTCATCCCGTTGTGGTCAGCATCCATCTCCGCCCCTGTGCTCAAGTTCGTATACGAAGTTGCGCGAGCGTATCGCACGCCCGGTCCAAAGTCAAGCGCGTTCTCAATCTGCGCTTTTGCAGGTAAAACCCCCTACTGCGCCTTCCGGAAGGCAGCGTACTCCGCCAGCCTTGAGAGCACGTACACGGCCCTCTGCGGGTCTGAATAGGCAGCCACACCGGCCTCCGCCATCTTGGCGTAGAGTTCGGGCTCCGACTCAGGCAGCGCGAACAGCGACACCGCGAGCGGCTTGTCGATCTTCTTGGACGCGATGGCGATGTTGTCGAGACACTCCGGTACCGGCGTCGAGATCACCAGCAGCATGTCGACGTTCTCGTCGTCGGCCACTATCTCGATGGCCTTCTGATATAGGCCCGGGTCCAGCAGCGACGCCACACCTGTGTCGATGGGGTTGCCGAAGCCGGTACCCACGGGCGGCAGCACCTCGCGAAGCCGCGCGATGGTCTTCTCTGTCGGTCGCGGCACTTCCAGGCCCATCGAGTAGCAGTTGTCGGCGGTGCCGACCCCAGTGCCACCCTGGCCGGTGATGATGGCTACGCGATTACCCTTGGGCAGCGGCAGGTAGTTGAAAGCCACGGCGCAATCCACGACATCCTGCACGCTATGCACCTGGATGATGCCGGCCTGCTTGAACATCGCCTGCCAGATGGCGGTGGACCCTGCCAGCGCACCTGTGTGCGAGGCGGCGGCGCGGGCTCCCTGCTCGCTCATGCCACCCTTCCACAAGACTATCGGCTTCGTCTTGGTTACCTCACGGGCCACCTCGAAGAAACGCCGGCCGTCCTTGACACCTTCCATGTACGAGACGATGGTCTTGGTCTTGTCGTCCTGCCCCAGATATTCCAGATAGTCCTCGGCGGCCAAGTCGCACTCGTTGCCACAGCTGACTACGCTCGAGAAGCGCACGCCTTTGGTCGAGAGAAACCAGACCAGGTAGTCCACGAACGAACCACTCTGCGAGACACCGCCCACGGTGCCCATCTCGGTGGGCACGCCCTTCATGAGAACCTGCGGATAGGTGACCACACCGTTGCGGGGGTTGAAGAAGCCCAGGCAGTTGGGACCCACGATGCGGCAGCCGCCCTCGCGACCTATTCGCCCGATCTCTTTCTCGATCTCTTTGCCCTCAGCCCCCAGTTCGCCGAAGCCGGAGGCGAACACTACGGCGCCGCCCACCTTGGCCTCCACGCACTCCTTGACCAGACCCAGCACCGCGTCAGGCGGGGTGAGCAGGATGGCCAGGTCGAGCTCCTCGGGTACCGCGCCGATGCTCGGGTAGCACTTGATGCCCAGGACTTCTTCGCGCTTGGGATTGATGGGGTACAGCTTCTTGCAGCCGGCGTCCCTCATGCCCTCCACAAAGAGGCGGCCGAAGCTGCCCTCTTTGTCGGTAGCGCCTACCAGGGCCACCGACTCGGCGTTGAAGATCCGCTCTAATTGCTTGATGGTCTCTTTCGACATAACACTACTCTCCCAGGATGACTCGGGCGTCCACGGCCATGGCCCCCTTGGAGTACGCGAAGATGGGGTTGAGATCCATCTCCTTCACCTCCGGGGTCTTGGCCACGAAGTCCGACACACGCATAAGGATGTCCTCGAGCGCGGCTTTGTCCACCGGCTCGGAGCCGCGGAAGCCTTCGAGCAGCTTCGCGGCCTTGATCTCGGTCACTGCCTTGGCAGCGTCGGCCTTGGTCAGCGGAGCGAGCTTGAAGCTCACGTCCTTGAGCACCTCCACCCATACTCCGCCCAGACCGAACATGAGAACCGGTCCGAACTGTGGGTCGGTGGCCATGCCCACGATGACCTCTACCCCCGGCTTGGCCATGTCTTGCACGGTGACGCCCTCGATGACGGCAGCCGGGTTGTACGCCTTGCACGAAGCCATGATGGCGTCCCAGGCCTCGGCGACCGCGTCGGCGTCGGCCAGGCCCACCTTCACGCCACCGGCGTCGCTCTTGTGTGAGATGTCGGGTGACGACACCTTGAGAACGCACGGATACCCGACCTTCTTGCTCATGGCCACCGCATCGTCCTTGGTTGTGGCGAGCATCATCTGAGTAGTGGGTATGCCAAGGCTGCGCAGCAGGTCCTTGGATTCGATCTCGGTGAGAACGGTCCGCGACTCTTTGCGGGCCTTCTCGACTATTTCTTTGGCACTAGGCATGTTCTTACCTCTTTAACGGCCTCGCGGCGCCCGATGGCGCCGCGAGGCTCGTGGATCTTCTTGGGCTACTAGTTGTTAACCAGGTCTGGATGCAGCTTCAGCCGCTCGACCACTTCTTGCACGGTAGCCGGCACCAGGTGCTGCGACTTCGCCACAGACACCAGCTGCTCTACGAGTTGAGCGTTGCTCTTGGCAAGTTCTTTCGGACGGATGTACAGAGTGTCCTCGAGGCCGGTGCGGGCGTTGCCACCCATGGCCAGACCGATGGTGGTCAGCGGCAGGTTGGCCTTGGAGATGGCGATCACCTGCCAGCTGGTGTCCTCGGGCAGCTCGCGTACGCAGTATGAGAGCAGCATGGGGTCGGCCTTCATGCCGCCAGGGGTGCCCATGACGAAGGACACCTGAAGCGGCAGGGTGACCAGCCCCTTCTTGACCAGGTTGAGCATGAGGGGGATGTGGCCCGTGTCGTAGATCTCGATCTCGGGCTTGATGCCCAGCTCGAGCATGCGCTCCGCCAGCTTGTACATCTTGAGGGGCGGGTTGAGGAACTCGTTGTCGCCCATGGTCATGCTGGCCGGGTTGAGTGTAGCCATGGCCGGCTTGGCCTCGACGATCTTCATGCGCTCGTCGTACGGCATGCCGCCGCCGGTGGAGAGCTGCACAATGCCCGGGCAGGCCTCGCGGACAAGCTCGACGGTCTTCTTAGCCACCTCGAGATCGGCGGTGAAGTTGTCGTTGTCGCGCAGGTGGATGTGTATGACCGCAGCGCCGGCCTCGTACGCGCCCTTTGCCGCCTCAGCGATCTCTTCGGGAGTCTTCGGCATGGCCGGCGTGTCCTTGCTTGTGGCCGCCGGACCCGTGAGCGACGCCGTGATGATGGGGTTCATTCTGTCGTGCCTCCTAGCACTTGGCGCCGGACCGGCCGGCACTACTTTCGTCCTACTGGGGGATTACGTTTACCACTACCAACATTCTGGCCACCGTCGTGCCGGTGTTCAGCAGAGAGGCGGCGTCGCCGGGCCCTCTGTAGACGGAGTCCATCGGACCCAAGACGGTCTTGTTGCCGTCCTTATCGGTGAGCGTGAGCTCGCCCTCGATTAGAAAGTACACCCTCTCATTGGGGGAGTCTGCCCCGCTGAACTCGAGACCGCCCCCGGGTTCGTACTCCGAGAGGCCGCACCAGAAGCTCGTGAGCCCTTGGTCCGCTCCCATGAACCTGGCGGAGCGCATGTTGAAATGCGCGGGCGGCATGCCCCAGTTGCTGATGTCTGCAAACGCGACTTTCTTCATTGTCTCAACGACCTCCTCGCGGGTCTCGAATCGTTGCCTTGCAGTCTCGGCTAGGCCGCGTACAAACCGCCGTCGACGTAGATGATCTGGCCGGTGATGAAGTCAGAAGCATCCGACGCCAACAGGATGATCGCGCCCAGAAGGTCTTCGGGAACGCCAAGGCGGGCCTGAGGGATCTCGGCCGTCATCTTGGAGTACACCTCAGGCTTGCTGAGAAACTCGCGGGTCATGTCGGTCATGATAAGAGCCGGCGCGACCGCGTTCACGTTCACGCCGTACTTGGCCCATTCCACAGCCAGGGTACGGGTCAGCTGGTGCACGCCACCCTTGCTCGATGCGTAGGCGATGCCGCCCATGGAGGGGGCCACCCAACCGCGCACCGAACCCATGTTGACGATCTTGCCCTTCTTCTGCTCGATCATGAGCTTGCCCACGGCCTGGCAGGGTAGGAAGGTGCCCAGCGTGTTGAAGCGCACGACCTTCTCGTACTCTTCGGGCGGCATCTCTTCGGCCGAGAAGCGGGCGTTGATGCCCGCTACGTTGACGAGGATGTCGATGTGGCCGAACTCCTTCTTGACCTCGTCGACCATCGCCTGCATCGCCTCGGCGCTGGTTACATCGTACGAAACGGCGAGTGCCTTGCGGCCTAGCGCCTTGACCTCGTCGGCCACCTTCTGCGGGTCGGCCTTGGCGAGGTCGTCGATGACCACGTCGGCGCCGGCCTTGGCGAGCCCCAGCGCGATGGGACGGCCCAATCCACCTGCGCCTCCCGTAACGATCGCGACCTTGCCTGTCAGATCGAACATCAGACCTCCTCCTCTTTACCTAGAGCTCGGTGTGCGGTAGTGGGTGATGCTCAGCTGTTGGCCATGAAGAGCTTCAGCTGCTTTATAAGAGCGAGGTTCTTCTCCTCGAGCACTTCTTCGCGAGTCTTGCCGCTGTAGTCGTACCAGCCCTTGCCAGACTTGATGCCCAACTCGCCCCTCTCGACCTTCTCGGTGACCAGCTTGGAGGCGGTGGTCGCGTTGCTGAGCCCGGGGAAGACCCGTCCGGAGACGGTTGCGCAGATGTCCAGGCCTATCATGTCGTCCACTTCCATGGGACCCAGGCAGGCAAACCGGAAACCGGTGCTGGACTTGATGGCGGTGTTCAGATCTTCGGGAGTGCAGATGCCTTCGTCGAGGATGAAGGCACACTCACGCGTGATGGCACCCATGACCCGGTTGACGATGAAGCCCGGCATCTCCTTGAGCACTTGGGCGGTCTTCTTGCCCGACTCCTTCATCATGCGCTCGGTCAGCTCGTAGGCCGCGTCGGAGGTCTTGGTGCCGCGATGGACCTCGACCAGCGGGATGATGTGCGCGGGGTTGAAGTAGTGGATGCCGATGATGCTGGCCGGATTCGGCATGCCCTCAGCCAGGGAGTCCACCGTCATGCTGCCGGTATTGCTGCCGATGACGACGTTCGGGTCGACGGCCTGGATGGCGGCGATGAGGGCCCGCTTGTCGTCCAGGTTCTCGCGGATGGTCTCGACCACGTAGCTGACACCCTCGACGGCTTGAGCCATGTCGGTGGTGACCATCGGCTCGATGCGGGCCACCACGGTGTCGGCCGGCTCGTGGATGAGGTCGAACTCGATGAACTGCTTGACGTTCTGCTTGATCTGACCCATTGCCCGGGTCAGCGGCTCTTCGCGACGGGCGACCAGGCGCACCTGGAACCCGTTCTGAGCGAAGGTCTGAGCGATACCCTCGCCCATCGTGCCGGTGCCCATGACAAGTATCTTCTCTGCCTTATTGGCGCTCATGTATCTGCCTCCGGAATGGTCTCGTACGTGGACTCATTTATTCATATACGAAGTGCGCTGTCAAGCAACTGTTCATATGGTGAGGACGTAGTTCATCTGATGAACAGCTGCCCACCGAAGCCCGCCCCGGCCGGCCGGCCGGCCGCCGAAACCCTCCCAAAAGCGCGAGGCGCCCTGGCGGTCTTCGCCAGGGCGCCTCGACTGTTACCTGTCGGGAGCGAGTGCTCCTGCCTACTTCTGGTGCTGCGGGCGCTCGCCGGTGAAGTCGGCGGCGATCTTGTCGAAGTTGTGGCGAGTAGCCTCCAACTGCACGGCGTACATCTCGGCCAGCACGCGGACGCGCTCGTCGTCCTGGAAGAAGCGCTTCCACGGCCGCATGACCAGCTCGTGGGTAAGGCGGCGCACAGGCCTGCCGGTCTTCATTATGTGGTTTGCGATCTCATAGGCGCGCTCGATCAGCTTGTCGTGCGGCACGACCTCGTCCACCAGACCCCACTCGAGGGCGGTCTTGGCATCGATCTTCGGCTCCATGTAGGCCATGTACGAGGCACGCCTCTGGCCCAGGCACATCCGGTACGAGAAGTTCATCCCGTCGCCCGGCACGATGTTGTGCGAGAAGTGGGCATCGGAGAAGTAGAAGTCTGGGTAGCAGATACACACGTCGGCCATCAGGGCGAACTCGTAGTGCTGGCCGATGCCGTTGATGGCGGCGACCACGGGCACTTCGATGTCGTGGATGAAGCGCGCGACGAAGTTCATGGTGTCGGGGACGTTGCACTCATACTTGAGGCCGACGTCGGTGGAATCCTCGACCTCGTCAAAGGACGCCGGGTCGCTGCGCTGGGTGATCCAGTAAGGATCTTCGCAGGTGAGGATGATCACTTCGTTCTTCTTGTCGTGGCCGATAGCAGTCCAGAGCTCGCCCAGAGACCTCTGGGTCTGGTAGCTCCACACGCAAGCCTCGCCCTTCCAGCCCAGGCGGCAAAGAAGGATGCCGTCCTCGGTCCGCTCCAGGTGAGCGTAATCCTTGAACCGCTCGCTGTATTCCTCCAGCGTCTCTACGTGGACATACTGCTGCAGTGCCATGGACGGTTCCTCCTCTTTCTGGTCGTTCGCGTAGCGCGCGCTGTGGGTCGCGCGGCGTGTCATCCTCTGGGCACATTTATCCATACCCGAGGACTGGTGTCAATCGTTTGTTCATGCTACGGTGACTTAGTTCATGTGGTGAACAGCAGCGCGGGCTCAGATACCGCGCGAGTATGCAAGGAGTCCGGCAGTGCCGAACCCGGAGAAACCAGAGCGAGCAGACCCTTATCAGGTCAGGGTGCTCGATAGGGCCATAGACATACTAGAAGCCCTGACCGCCCGGCGTGCGGACCTAAGCATCCGAGAGATAGTAGAGGCCACCGGGCTCAACCGCTCCACGGCCATACGCCTGTGCTCCAATCTCGAGCGACGCGGCCTTCTGCATCATGATCCCACCACCAGTCGTTTCCGCCTGGGCCACCGCCTCTTTGAGATGGGCAGCGTGGTCTACTCGTCGCTCTCAGTACTGCAGGCCGCCGCCGGACCCCTGTCTGTGCTGGAGCAACGCTCGGGCGCGACCATCGTCCTGGCCGTGCGCGAGGGTGAGTACAGCGTCACGGTCGACAAGCGCCAAGGGGTCGGCGACGGTTTTGCCATGGTGCACCATGCCGGGTGACGTGGGCGAGGTACGCCCGCTCACCTACGGCCCCGTGGGGCAGGTGTTGTTGTCTTCCCTGCCGCCGACCGAGGCCGAGGCGCTCCTGGACAAGTACCCCCTGGAGCAGCACACTCCCTACTCCATCCTCAACCGCCGCCGCTACATGGCGCGGTTGCCGCAGGTGCGCAGAGCAGGGTTACGCCATCGAGGTGAACGAAGTCGTCGAGGGCCTCATGGGTATCGCCGCTCCCATCTTGGACTTCTCGGGCAGCACCGGTGGGTGTGCTCTCTCTGGGCTTCCCCGCGACCAGGGAGACCGACGAGGAGTTCGTCGCCGCCGCCATCCGCAGTCTCAAGCAGGCGGCCGCCGAGATCTCGGCCAACCTGGGCTACACCGGCGCAGCCAAGAGCTCTGACGAAGCCGACACTGTGGGCGGCGCCGAGAGCTAGGCCGGCGCCTGGTACTGCGGCCCCATCATGGGGCGCTCGGGGTCCACGCCGTCGGTGGCATAGAAGCGCTTCAGGCTGTTGGCCGTGAACTCTATCTTGCCGCTCTGGGTCTGCAGGCCTTTGCCCGCTATCTGGTCCCAAGGTGGCGGACCCAAGTCCGGCGTGTCTTTGCGCCGGTCTTCGGCGAACCAGCGCAGGGCCGGTGTGGACTCCTGGTCGGCGGGCACCGGGACCACGTAGTAGCCCTTCTTCTCGAACTCCTCCCAGCCGATGCGCTTGGGTAGGTCGCTGGCGTTAAAGACGCGCTTGACCCAATCTAGTTCGCTGTGGCCGCCTTCGGTGTACTTGTCACCGAAGCCCAGACGGTCGGCCAGCAGGGCGAAGATCTCGTAGTCGCTCTCGCTGTCGCCCAGCGGCTCGATGCACTTCTTCTGCAGCACGATCATGCGATGGTTCACCTGGTCGAACTTGTGGGTGCCGTATCCCGAAGGATGCGCCCAGTCACCGGCGCTCGAGCGCCTTACCGTCGGATATCGATCGTATAACTGCTGCGACTCTGACGCAGAGAGCAACACTCGCGAACGATCTGCTCCAAGGCCGTGCGGGCCAGCCCGTGGCTGCCCCGATGAACGACGCGACCTCGCTGAGGCTGTCAAAGCGATATCGCAACAGGTTTCCGCTTTCCTTGGGTACGGCGTAATCGACAACGATCGGTGAGCGCTCAACGATCTTTTCTTACTCGCCGAGGCCGAGGTGACAAGG
>CAVVEI010000015.1:0-264485 GCA_963747275.1 uncultured Actinomycetes bacterium | reverse complement strand
CACGGGGCGGCCGCGGACCAGCCCGCTCTTGTTGGCCGCGGCCTTAGGGCACGACCTCGATCTCAAAAACCCACGGCCAGAGCTTACCCGTCACAAGCAAGCGACCATCGGCTGCGTCATACGCGATGCCGTTGAGTACCGCCTCAGGGTCCGGCAGGTCACCTGCGGGCATCAGACCCCGCAAGTCGATCCACCCGGTGACGCGCCCCGACCGCGGAGAGATCCTGGCGATCCTGTCCGTATGCCAGATGTTCGCGTATATCTCTCCGTCGACGTACTCCAGTTCGTTGAGCTGCTTGACAGCAGTGCCACCATCCTTGACGGTCACGCGCCTAGTCTCGCGAAATGTCTCAGGGTCAAGAAAGCGCAGGGTCTCAGTGCCATCACTCATGATGAGCGACTCTCCGTCGCAGGCAAGACCCCAGCCTTCGCCCAGGTACTCAAACTCACCAACGGGCTTCAAACTGACTACGTCATAGACGAACGCGACGTTCGACCGCCACGTCAACTGCACCAGCCGGCCCCTCCATTCAGCGAGGCCCTCGCCAAAATAGAGGTCGTCGAGGCGCTGTTGGTGGACGACCCGCCCCGTCTCAAGCTCCACCTTTCTCACGGTCGATCGCCCGTTGAGTCCGGTGCTCTCAAACAGGAATCCGTCGCGAAAGATCAGGCCCTGCGTGAAGGCCTCAGGATCGTGGGGATAGGCATCTACCAGGCGATACCCATAAACAGGCGCACCCTTCGCAAACGGCCAGCAGCAGCCAGTCGCGAAGACCAGAACAAGAAGCGCCGATACCAGAACGGCAATGCGTGTGATCCGCGGAAAGCTTCGCAACACATCATCCCCCGGTACGCAGCCCTAAGCCTCCGGACGTGCTGTGACCTAGGACTTGGGAGTACTATCCGCGCCGTACACTCGCTCACGTGCCTTCCAGAACGGGCACCATGTTCCGTGCCAGGCCATCACGCGCCCAAACCTGCTCTCGGGGTGGTTGCGGGCGTGACGACAGGCCGGGCACGATTCACAACGCTTCGCCATGATGCGGGTCCCCAGGGAGTGCTCACGTTCAACAGGGTCCATGACTGATGCTCCTTTCGTCTTGTAGCCGCTCGGCGATCCGGGCGATGAACTCCTCGGTGTAGACCTTGGTGTTGCGCTGGTCGGGCACCGCCACCGCCAGCAGGTCGCCGGTCATGAAGCCGCTCTCGACTGTGTCGAGGGCGGTTCGCTCCAGCTCTTCAGCGAACTCCACCACGTCAGGGGTGCCATCCAGCTCGCCGCGCTTCCGCAGGGCGCCCGTCCAGGCAAAGATCGAGGCCATCGGGTTGGTGGACGTCCGCTCGCCGCGCTGGTGCTGGTAGTAGTGCTTCTGCACCGTGCCGTGCGCAGCCTCGAACTCGAAGTAGCCCTCGGGGCTGACCAGCACCGAGGTCATCATGGCCAGGCTGCCGTACGCCGAGGCCACCATGTCGCTCATGACGTCGCCGTCGTAGTTCTTGCAGGCCCAGAGCACCCCGCCCTCGGTCTTCATGATGCGCGCCACCGCGTCGTCTATGAGGGTGAAGAAGTAGTCCAGGCCGGCGGCCTCGAACTTCTCCTTCCAGTTGCGGGCGTACTCCTCGTCGAAGAGCGCGCGGAAGCGGGCATCGTAGATCTTAGAGATGGTGTCCTTGGCGCCGAACCACAGGTGCAGCCGGCGGTCATAGGCGTAGGTGAAGCAGGCCTTCGCGAAACTGGCGATGGAGGCGTCGGTGTTGTAGAGGCCCTGGACGACGCCGGGCGCGTCGAACTCTTTGATGAGCCCTCGATAGGTCTCCGCCCCCGCAGCGTCGGTGAACACCAGCTCGGCTTTGCCCGGGCCTGGCACCCTGAACTCGCGGTTCTTGTAGACGTCGCCGTAAGCGTGGCGCCCGATGTGGATGGGCTTCTGCCACGATCTCACAGTGGGCAGCACGTTCTTCACGAGGATGGGTGACCGGAACACGGTGCCGTCCAACGCGCCGCGGATGGTGGCGTTGGGGCTGGCCCACTCTTGCTTGAGGCCGTACTCCTGCACCCTGTCCTTGTTGGGGGTGATGGTGGCGCACTTCACCCCGACCCCGTGCCGCTTTATGGCCTCGGCGGCCTCCATTGTCACCTTGTCGTCGGTCTGGTCGCGATGCGGCAGTCCGAGGTCGTAGTAGTCGAGGGTGACGTCTAGGTAAGGCAGGAGCAGCTGTTCCTTGATCAGTTGCCACATGACTCGGGTCATCTCGTCGCCGTCCATCTCGACGATGGGGGTCGCGACGTAGATCTTCGCTGGGCGGTCGCCCTTGGCGCCGGGGGTCATCCGCTCACCTCACCGTGTGGGCCAGCAGTCCGCCGGCAAGCATGATCTCGCGCTGCCGAGGGCTGAGGTCGTAGCGCAGGGTGAGGGTCACGCCCTTGGTCTCGTCGACCAGGGTCAGGGGCTCGCCGCGCTCCAGCCGAGCCGCCGCGTCGGGCAGCTCGACCTCATCGCCCTGTGTGACTAGGTCGTAGTCGGCCGGATCGGCGAAGGTCAGCGGCAGGATGCCGAAGTTCACCAGGTTGGCCGCGTGGATGCGCTCTATCGACTTGGCCACCACCGCCTTCACGCCCAGGTACATGGGGCACAGCGCTGCGTGCTCCCGGGAGCTGCCCTGCCCGTACGACTCCCCGGCCACGATGACGGTATGCCTACCCTGGCTCTTCTGCTGCAGCGTCCGCGCGGCAAAGGTCGGGTCTATGGGCTCGAAGACGTACTCCGCGTATTTGGGCACGTTAGAACGGTACTTGAGCCGGGCGCCGGCCGGCATGATGTGGTCGGTGGTGATGTTGTCGCCCACCTTGAGCTGCACCGTGCCCCGAATGTCGGCAGGCAGCGGCTCGTTGGCAGGCGGCGGCCCGATGTTGGGGCCACGACGGACTTCGCCCGGCCGGGCGTCGCTGGGGAAGATGAACATACTGTCGTCCACCAGGAAGTGTTCGGGAACCTCGACCACCGGATACTCGATGCCCGCCTCGCGCGGGTCGCGCACCTCCCCGGCCAGGGCCGCCACCGCCGCCACCTCAGGGCTGACCAGATACACCTGCGCGTCCTTGGTGCCGCTGCGGCCCTCGAAGTTGCGGTTGCTGGTGCGCAGAGACACTGCCCCGCTCTGCGGGCTCAGGCAGTTGCCTATGCAGAACCCACAGGCCGACTCCAGCAGCCGCGCGCCCGCCCCCAGCAGGTCGCTCACGTATCCGTCCCGCGTGGCCATCTGCAGCACCTGCCGCGAACCGGGCGCCACACCGAAGCTGACGTCGGGGTGCACCGTCTTGCCGCGCATGATGCCCGCGACCGTGGCGAGGTCTTTGTACGAGGAGTTGGTGCACGAGCCCACCAGAACTTGGTCGACCTTGAGCCCCGCGATGTCGCTCACCCTTGCCACGTTGCCCGGGCTGTGCGGCGCGGCCACCAGCGGCTCGACCGCGCTTAGGTCGAGGTCGATAACGCGGTCGTACTGGGCGTCGGCGTCAGCCTCCAGCGGCGTCCAGTCATCCGGAGCGGCCCTGGGCCTCCAGGAAGGCGCGGGTCACCGCGTCCGACGGGAACACCGAGGTGGTCGACGCCCATCTCAGCGCCCATGTTGGTGATGGTGGCGCGCTCCGGAACGCTTAGCGTCGCGACGCCCGGACCAGCGTACTCGATGACCACCCCCACGTTGCCCTTCACGCCAAGGAGTTCGAGCATCTTGAGGGCCACATCTTTGGCGCTGATCCAGGGACGCAGGCTGCCGGTGAGGTTAACCTGGTACGCCCGCGGGCACGTTAGGTAGAACTCACCCCCGCCCATGGCCACCGCCACGTCCAAGCCGCCGGCGCCTATGGCCACCATGCCCAGACCGCCTCCCGTGGGAGTGTGACTGTCTGAACCCAGCAGAGTCGCCCCGGGCTTGCCGAACCGCTCCAGGTGCACCTGATGGCAAATACCGTTACCAGGCTTTGAAAAGACGACCCCGATACTTGGCTGCCACACTCTGCAGATACTGGTGATCGTCGGCGTTCTCGAAGCCCACCTGCACGGTGTTGTGGTCTACGTAGCTCACCGAGAGCTCGGTGCGCACCTTGTCCAGGCCCAGGGCCTCGAACTGCAGGTAGGCCATGGTACCGGTGGCGTCCTGGGTGAGGGTCTGGTCTATGCGGATGCCGATCTCGGCGCCGGGGACCCACTCCCCCACCACCAGGTGGCTCTCCAGGATCTTCTGCGCTACGCCCTTGCCCATCTACGGCCGCTGCTCGAGAGGCACGTAGTCCCGCTGCGGCAGGCCCTCATAGACCTGGCGCGGACGGCAGAGGCTCACCTTGCCCTGGCGCGCTTCTCTCCAGTGGGCTATCCAGCCGGGCATTCTGCCCATAGCGAAGATGACGGTGAACATGTTCTCGGGTATACCCATAGCCCTGAGTATGATGCCCGAGTAGAAGTCGACGTTGGGATAGAGCCTGCGCTCGACGAAGTACGCATCCTTCAGGGCCATCTCTTCCAGCCGCTTCGCTATCTCCAGCAAGGGATCGGCCCCCTTGAGCTTACCCAGATAGCTATCCGCCGTCTCCCTCATTATCAGCGCTCGCGGGTCGAAGTTCTTGTAGATGCGGTGACCGAATCCCATCAGCCGGATACTACTGTCTTTCTTCTTGACCTCGCCAAGGAAATCCCTCGGATCGACATTGTTGTCGTGGAGGTACTGCAGCATGTTGACCACAGCCTCGTTGGCGCCGCCGTGCGCCGGTCCCCAGAGCGCGCATACCCCGGCCGCGCAGCTCGCGTATAGGTTCGCTCCCGAAGAAGCCACCATGCGCACCGTGCTGGACGAGCAGTTCTGTTCGTGATCTGCGTGCGTGATGAGGATGCGCCTGAGAGCGGCGACAGTATCGTCGTCGGCCTCGTAGTTGGCGTAGGGGACCGAGAACATCATGTGCATGAAGTTGGGGACGTACTTCAGCGCGGGTTTCGGATAGATGATCGGTTGGCCGATGGAGGTCTTGTACGCCGCTGCCGCGATGGTGCGGATCTTGCTGATCAGTCGGGCCGCTGAGGTCTGGAAGGTCTCTTCGCTCTCGAGCTCCATGAAGGCTGGGTCGTAGCAGCCGATCGCGTTGATCATGGCCGAAAGGATAGCCATGGGGTGGCCGGTGGCGGGAAAGCCGTCAAAGTGATGGTGCAGGCCTTCGTGGAGCATCTCGTGCTCGGTGAAGAGGGCACTCCAACCGCTCAGCTGGTCGCGAGTGGGCAATTCTCCGTAGATGAGCAGCCACGCCGTCTCCAGGAAGGTGCTCTTCTCTGCCAGCTGTTCGATGGGGATGCCCCGATAGCGGAGGATCCCGCGCTCTCCATCGACATACGTTATCTCGGACCGGCACTCGGCAGTGTTGTTGTAGCCCTCGTCCAGAGTGACGAGGTCTGATTCGCCGAGCAAGCGTGAGATGTCCAGCGCCCTCTGGCCCTCTGTGCCTACCACGATGGGCAACTCGTGGTTGTCGCTCCCTATGCGTAGTCTTGCCGTCTCTTCGATCTTCGCCGCCTTCCGCTTAGGTGACACCGCTGGTCTCAGTCTACCCGGCATTCGGGCCGGTGACACTTGCCGACAGCGTCAACCACCGGGCCGCACCGGTATGGGGTCGTCGGTGAGCACGGTGGCCGTCTTCACGTACGCATCCGGGAAGGGACGCCGGCAGAAGAGCAGATCTTCCTCAGAGGGATAGCCGTCATAGGCTTCGAACACCACCCAGTATCCCGGCGTCATGCCTGCGAAGTTGTCCGAGAGTTGGACTATGAAGTTGGACTGCATGTCGCCCACTGCCTTGGCCGGCTCAAGGCGGGCTTTGGCCTGCGCCTCGCTCTTCAGGCTGGCGCCGATCACGAAGTAGAGCTTCTCGCCCCTGTGAGACGTCCCGCCCAGTGACGCGGCGTAGTCGCGCGACTCCTGCGACACTGCGTTGGCCGCCATCGTGGTGCTGGTGGTAGGTGCCTCAGTAGAGGCAGGCTCGGTGTCGGTGATGTCGGTGGACACCGGCCGAATGCTTGGGCCGGTAGGCTGCGTGTCCGTCAGGTCGGCGCAGGCCGACATACCCAGGGCCCACACGGCCGACAGAACCAGCGCGGCTGCTATGTACAGACCCTTTCGGCTCTTAGAACTGACGCCATTTCTCATGACCGCCTCCCACTGTAGTACTCGTGCCATCTCTGCTTGGTAGCTTCTACAAACCAGGCCTTGCCCTCTTTGACCGGGAACATGTCCGGTGTCAAGATAGCCGACGCCTCCTTGCCTGCGGCTATGGCGTCCAGAGTGCCGGCCTTGAGGGCCTCGAGGAACTCCAGTTGCCTGCTGATCGCTTCGGGGCCGGCCACCGGTCCGTGTCCTGCAACCACATGCTCGACGTCCAAGGCCTCCCATTTCTTGAGCGTAGCTATCCACACTTCGGGGTCCGCAGTGGCATCGCCCGCGAAGGGGAACTCGTCCACCAGCACCAAGTCGCCGGCGAAGAGGACCTTCTCCTCGGGCACATACCCATAGATGGAGCAGTCAGAGTGGCCGCCACAACGTCGTAGTTCGAGCGTCTTGTCGCCGGCTATCACGATGCTCTCGTCAAAGAGCAGGGTGGGGACGACCACCTCGATCTCTCCGGGCATGCCATCGCCTCCCGGCTCGTCCTGGCTCCAGTGGGCCAATTCGGCCAGGCACCAGTCGGGCAGGTCTCGCATCTTCTCCGCCGCGCGGATGCAGCCCACCAGCCCCACGTCCTTGAAGGCACTCAATCCGGCTGTGTGGTCCGGGTGATAGTGAGTGACGCACGCGTAGATGACCGGGCGCCGGTAGGTGTCTTCGAGCACTTCCCGCAGATGCTTGGCCGCGTATGGACTCTTGCCCGCGTCCATGGTGACAAGAAAGTCGCTGAACACAACGACACCCACGTTGGAGATGATGCGCTCATCAACCACCGCCAGGGTGCCGGCGCTCACCTTCTGTGGCAGCATGCCTATGCCCTCCATCAGGCCATGATCTCGTCCACGCCCGCCGCGAAGAGCTGGGAGTGATGATCGACGTCTGAGGGCAGGTGACTGGAGCACATCAGAGCCATGTTGTGAAAAGGCGTGAGTAGGACGCCCCGGTTGAGCATCCACAAATGGAACCAGGCTTCTAGCCCCGCGTCGACGGCCGCGGCGGCCTGGGCGCCGTTGCGCGGCGGGTCACGGAACCAATACTCGCCCCGGCATCCCAGACGCTGCACCGTCCACGGTAGGCCGCGCTCCTCTATGACTCCGGCGACACCGGCCGTCCACTGCTGGGCCAGCGGCACCGCCACCGCATAGTCTTCTTCGCGCAAAGCGTTCTGCAGGGCGGCCCGCATGGCCGCAACCGACAGAGCGTTGCCGGCCAGAGTGCCCCCGATGCCGCTTACGTCTACGCCCTCGCTCCTGAAGAACTTGTCCAGCCTTTCTCCTAACTCCCTGGTCAGGCCGTAGGCAGCGGTGGGCACTCCCCCGCCGATGGGCTTGCCCATAGTCAAGAGGTCGGGCTCCAGACCCCAGGCCGCCGTGGCGCCGCCAGGACCGACGCAGATGGTGTGTGTCTCGTCGATGATCAGCAGCGTCCCGGTGGCGCGTGTGAGCTCGCGCAGGCGCTCGTGAAATCCGGGATCGGGCAGCACGATGCCTATGTTGGTGAGAGCAGGTTCAGCCAGTACACAGGCCACGTCCCCAGTGGCCAGCGCGGCCTCCAGAGAGGGCAGGTCGTTGAACTGAACCACATTGGTAGTCAGCGCGGGATCTACCTGAGCCCCGATATTGGACTCCCGCCGCAAGGTCTCGCCCTGAGGGCCCATGGTGACCAAGGTCTCGTCCACCGTGCCGTGATAGCACCAGTCGAACACCAGTATCTTGGGGCGTCCCGTGACGTAACGCGCGATACGCAGCGCGAACCGGTTGGCGTCGGTAGCCGTGAGGGCGAACTGCCAAAGCGGCAACCCGAAGCGGCGCTCCAACTCCGCAGCCACCCACAGCGAGTCCTCAGAGGGCAGCATGGTGGTTATACCCTTGGCCGCCTGGCGTTGCACCGCCTCGGTGACGAAGGGCCGCGCGTGCCCGGTCATGGCTCCGGTGTCGCCCAGGGCGAAGTCGACGTACTCAAGGCCATCGACATCGGTGACCCGCGCACCCTGGGCCTCCGCGAAGAAGAGTGGAAAGGAGCCCGGCCAGCGCGTCATCCAGGCCATAGGCACCCCCGTGAGCAGGTTCTTCTGAGCCTCCGCACTCAGGGCCGCCGAACGCGGATGGCTTTCCGCGAACCGCTTGCGCTCCCGAGCCAGCCCCTGAGCCAACTTCTGCCTGTCGACCTCGCTCACGGTCGTCACCTCACTACGAGACTGACCAACCTCCCCGGCACCACTACCTCTTTCACCACAGTCACGCCCTCCAGGTATTTGGCCACACCCGGCAGCGCCTTGGCCGCCGCCAGCACATCGGCTGGGGCGGCGTCGCGCGCGACGGTCACCCGGTCGCGCACCTTGCCGTTCACCTGTACGGCGAGCTCCAAGGTGTCCTCTTCGAGGAAGCGCGCGTCGGCCTGCGGCCACGGCGCGTCCCAGATAGCCTTGCGGCCCATCATCTCCCACAGCTCCGCCCCCAGGTGCGGGGCAAACGGTTCCAACAGCCGCACCATGCTCTCCAGCGCGTAACCCAGCACGGCCCGGCCGGTCTTGGTGGACGCCATGCCTTGCGCGGCGCCAGGGCCTGCGCCGCTCGCCAGCGCGGCGCCGATGTCGTTGCTGAGCTCCATGATGGCCGCCAGGGCAGTGTTGAAGCGGAAGCGCTCGCCCACGTCCTGCGTGGTCTTCTGGATGACCTGGTTGGCCTTGACCAGCAGGCTCCGTTCGTCTTGGTTCAACGTGGCCGGGTCGAGAGCCGCGGCCCCTGCGGAGCCGGGGCCCGGGGAGTCCTTGCCCAGCAGGCCGCTCGCGATAGCATCCGCCGCCTGCCGCCAGGCACGGCCCAAGAAGCGGTACACCCCCTCGACGCCCTGGTCGTTCCATTCGGCGTCGCTCTCAGCCGGCCCCATGAAGAGCACGTAGGCGCGCACCGAGTCGGCGCCGTACTTGCGCACCATCTCGTCGGGGCTCACCACGTTGCCCTTGCTCTTACTCATCTTGGCGCCCTTGTAGTAGATCATGCCCTGGGTGAAGAGTCGCTTGAACGGCTCCTCGAAGCCCACCAGACCTAGGTCGTAGAGCACCTTGGTGAAGAACCGCGAGTACATCAGATGCAGGATGGCGTGCTCCACCCCACCGATGTATTGGTCCACCGGCATCCAGTAGTCCACGGCCGCGCGGTCGAAGGCCACGTCGTCGCGATCCGCCGAGGTGTAGCGCAGGTAGTACCACGACGAATCCACGAACGTATCCATGGTGTCGCTCTCGCGGCGCGCCGCGCCGCCGCACTTGGGGCACTTGACGTTCATCCAGTCTTCGGCGGCCGCCAGCGGCGACTTGCCCTTGGGCGCGTAGTCGGTGATATCCGGCAGTAGCACGGGCAGATCGGTCTCCGGCACCGGGACCTCTCCGCAGGTATCGCAGTAGATGATGGGGATAGGCGCCCCCCAGTAGCGCTGCCGCGAGACCAGCCAGTCGCGCAGCTTGTAGTTGACGGCGAAGTCGGACCGTCCCTGAGTCCTCAGCCACTCGGTGACCTTGACTATGCCCTCCGCCTTGGGGAGACCGTCGAACTGGCCGCTGTGCACCAGCTTGCCATCGCCGGTGTACGCCGCGGTCAGCTCACCGGCGGCGTCCTTGAACTCGGCCGGCGACTCTATGACCTCCAGGATCTCCAGTCCGTACTTCTTGGCAAAGGCGAAGTCGCGCTCGTCGTGACCCGGCACGGCCATGATGGCGCCGGTGCCGTAGTCCATGAGCACGTAGTCGGCCACGTAGATGGGGATGTTAGCGCCGGTCACCGGGTTGACCGCGTAGCGACCGGCAAAGACACCGGTCTTCTCCTTCTCCGCACTGGACCGCTCGATATTCGAGGTGTTCATGGCCTTGACCACGTACGACCTGACCTCGGCCTCCTGAGGCAGGCCGCGCACCAGATCGTCCACCAGCGGGTGCTCCGGCGCCAGGATGAAGAACGTGGCCCCGAACAGTGTATCGGGCCGCGTGGTGAACACCGTCACGTCGGGGATGTCGGCGCCGCCGTCGGCCGGCGCGATCTTGAACACCACGTCGGCACCGGTGGACTTGCCTATCCAGTTGCGCTGCATGGTGATCACCCGCTCGGGCCAACTCTCCAGCTTGGTGAAGTCATCCAGCAGGCGTTCGGCATAGTCGGTGATGCGGAAGAACCACTGCGTCAGCTTCTTGGCCTCGACCTCACTGTCGCAGCGCTCGCACTGCCCCTCGATGACCTGCTCGTTGGCGAGCACCGTGGCACACGACGGACACCAGTTGACCGGCGCCTCTTTCTTGTAGGCCAGGCCCTTCTTGTACAGCTGCAGGAACAGCCACTGCGTCCACTTGTAGTACTCGGGACGACAGGTGACCACCTCGCGGGTCCAGTCGATCGCCACGCCCAGCCGGCGCAGTTGCCGGTTGATGGTGGTGATAGCTTCTTCGGTGAACTTGGCCGGTGGCTCCCCGGTCTTGATGGCCATGTTCTCTGAGTTGAGGCCGAAGGCGTCGTAGCCCATGGGGTGCAACACGCGCTGGCCCTGGTGGCGGCGGAACCGGGCGATGATGTCGCCCATGGTGTAGTTCTTGACGTGCCCCATGTGGGCGCTGCCCGACGGGTACGGGAACATCTCGAGAACGTAGGTGGCGTCGGCGCCCTTGCCTCCTGCCGCACCGCCCGCGGCGGCCTCGGTGGGGTTGGCGACCACGAAGGTCTGTTGCTCAGCCCAGACCTTCTGCCACTTGGTCTCTATCTGTTCCGGTGCATACTTGGGCGCCTGCGGATCGAAGCCACGGCCACCTGAGCGCGCTCGCCGGCCTGATACTACGTCCTCAGTCGCACCCGTAGCGCTGCTACGAGCGCTCCCTGCGTCCTTCTCTCCGGCAAAGCCAGCGCGCCCAGAAGGCGTATCTTCGCCCCTTGGCTGCCCTGGCTCCTGGCCCTGTCCGTCGCGCGCCATGCGTCGTCCTCTCGCGTAATCAGCCTACTCAGCCATTATTCCAGCCGGACGGCCAGACCGCTAGCGGGACGCGCCTCAAGGCCACCCAGCTTGCCCGCATACGCCAGGCGGTACGTCAGAGAGTCGGGATCCTGGAAGACTTCGGTCTGGACAGGATGCGCGACGAACGCGACGCAGAGCTGCTGGACGAACGCCCTATCCCTGATGGGTCAGAACCCTAGGTCTAACCGAGACCTCTACTTCCCTATCGAGCACCTGGAGAAGTGCGAACATACTGTCCACAGACTTCTGAGTATTGCTCTGGTCGAGCAGTCTGCGGAGTTGCGCGGCGGATGTTCCCAGCCGGCGTGTGACTTCGCTCTTTCTGAGCCGGCTGGCGGCCATCGCATCCTGCGCCTGCACACTCAACTCGAACAGCAGCAAGTTCCGCATATACTCCGGGTCGCGGTTGTACTCGAGCACCTCGTCGACATGCACCGTCCCCTCCACGCCTGAGGCCAAACGATAGGTGAAAGCCTCGTTGGCCAACTCTTGGTCTATCCACAACTCTCGAATGGGGTCCGACGCGCTGGGGCACACCTCCGCCTTGGCGTAGGGGAAGGTGTACTTGCGGTCTTGAGTGACCACCGCGAACGAGTGACGGTGATTGTTATGGCTGACAGAGTCAATCTTCACAGCAGACCCTCCGACCTCAAGTCGCGAATCAATTCTTCCAAACGGCGAGACGCTCTGCCCACGATGGCCTTGCGCGCCTCTAGGTTCCACTTCAGGACGAACGCCCCGTCACGGTACACATGAACGTGTTTGGGTGAGTGATCACCCTTCCGCACGAGGAAGACATAGCCGCCACGCTTGACCCTAGGCATATAAACCTTACCACCCGTGATATGACTTTGCAACCGGTTGGTTGCATCACTTCACTTTGCCGCAAGGATCATCAGACCGGACTAGAACTTCGGATGGAGCCCGGGCTGCCGGATGGCCTTCGGCCACAGAATCCAGCGACAGGAACTTTCAAACCCGACCGCGAAGCCGGCACTATCTCAACGCCGAGAGGCCGCCCTGGTCGCTGCCAACGTAGACCGTGCCGTCCGAGAGAGCAGGTGAGGACACGACTGGTTCGGTCGACGCAAGCCGCACGCCAGCGGGCCACCACTCGCTCCATCACATCCTCTAGAATGGGCGGCGACATCCACTAGGGCTACTCACCAGGGGGGCAACATGGGACTCTTCTCCAAGCCTGAGCCAGAGACGGTCGAAGTGGCAGGGCAACCACTTAGGTGCCTGGTCTGCGGACACGACCGCTTCGACCAACGCGAAGGCCAGCTGAACACCGCCGGCATGAGCATGCTCGGTCTTGACTGGGCCAATGAGTCGGCGATGTGCGTGGTCTGCGCCAACTGCGGATTCATCCACTGGTTTCGCAGTGAGTGAAACATCGCACCGTCGCGGACTCATCACCGGCACCGAAGCGGACGCCGCGCTGGCGAGCATCCACCGCCTGGGCATCGCTCCGATCACGCCGGCCTCAGGCTAGCGCATGCTGCCCAAGACTTGGGGCTCGATTGGGTGGTCGGCATAGAGTAAGCGCTACGCGCGCCTCTCCAGACTCAAACGGTGAAGCGGCAACTCCAGAGCCACGCATCTAGGCGCCTCGAGATCGGCCTCCCGCTGGTCAGCCCACTGGCTCCTTCTTGTGGGAGCCCCAGAAGTACACAGACAGCGCCCCAAGCAAATATAGGATGCCGCCTGCCACGAAGGCTAGGGTGTACTTGTCGGTGGTGTCATGGATGTATCCGGCAACGTAGGGACCCACCAAGCCACCCACCGACCAGGCAAAGGTGGTGCATCCCAACATGCTGCCTATGGACTTGAGGCCGAACAGGGGCGGTATCATCGCCATCCGCACCGGGCTCGCAATGCCGTAAGTGAAGCCGAAGAGCGCTATCACCGCAAAGAAAGCCCACGCGCTGACCGTGACGGTGAACAAGAACATCGCCAGCGCCTGCCCCAGCATGACGAACAACAGAGTGCGTTGGTGTCCGAGTCTCTTGCTGAACCACCAGGCCAGGAGACCGCCCGCCATGCTGCCCACCCCATTGAAGGTGAGTATCAGCGAGGCCGAACCGGGCGACACGTCGAGATCGCGAGCGTGCGCGACTACTTGGGACATGATCACGTAGAAGCCGCAGGAGATGGCGAACGCCGTGATTATGATCATCCAGAACGGCGGCGTCTTGGCCGCCTCGCGGACCGTATACCCCCGGGCACCGCTCGACATAGCGCCGCCCTGCTGCCGCAGGTGGGCTGGACCACCATGCGCAAGCAGTGGAGGCCTCCTGGACATTATGAACAGGCCCGGCAGGCCGCACGCCACCACCACGATGGCCGATACGACGTAACCCGAGCGCCAGTCTCCCCCGGCGATCACGTGGCTTATCACCGGTGACAGGACCATCTGCCCCAACATGACACCGGTGAGCGCTATTCCCAGCGCCAGCGTGCGTTTCTTCTCGTCGAACCACTTGGAGACCGTAGCGGTCACGGGAGTGAAAGCACACCCCGAGCATATGCCTGCTCCCACCCCAAAGCACAGATAGAACTGCCAGAGTGCGTTTATGCGCGAGAGGAGTAGGTACGAGGCCGCGCCCGCGAGGGTGCCTACGGCGACCACGAACCCCATGTTGTACTTGTCGGTGAACCTGCCCATGATTATGCCCACTGCGCCCTGCACCCCGATGCAGAGCGACATGGCCCCGGATGTCGCCGCGCGCGACCACCCGAAATGGGCCTGCAGCGGCTTTAGAAATACCCCGAAGGAGAGCAGGGTGCCCAGAAAGCCGGCCAGCAGGAGCACCGAGGCCCCCACCACCACCCATCCATATTCTGAACGCTTGCGCCCCTCGGCGCCCATCTCCACCCCGCCCCCTGGTGGCGTTGGAGACTCCGTCATGTGTCGTGCCCCGCTTTCTGGGTCGAGAGTGCCTGCAGCTTCCTCAACACCTCGACCATGGCCAAGGTGTCCAGCGAACAGTACTTGAGAAGGTCGGCACGCAGCTTCTCGCGTTCGGCGTCCGAGGTCGCCGAATCGGTGATGGCCTCATAGGCCTGCATGGCCTGCATGCCGGCCTTGAGTGCCAGTTCCTCGTAGCTGAGGTGTGGCGCCAGTACCGGCGTGACCGACTTGAGAGAGCGGCTGCCGTGAAAGTCCAAGTGGTAGCACGACTGCCGGACGATGGGCAGCAGGTCGACTATGCGGGCATCGATATCCAAGAGCGGTGCCGCCAGGTCGGGCAGGTCACGCGCCAACTCCCGCAGCCTCGTGGACTCCATGCCCTTGTTGTAGACCACCACCGAGCCGGTATCGCCCACGGCCGCTACGAGCGCTTGGGCAAACTCCCGTCTGGGGTCGCACCCGTCGGCCTTGAGAAACTCGGCGTGCCTGACCGAGCCGTCGACCTCCTGCACATGCAGCGACCATTGAAAGGGGATCTGCTGCCAGGGCCGCGTGCCGCTGAAGATGGGCAGCCCGGGCATGTAGGTCTCGAAGTCCATGAACCACAGGGGATACACCAGCTCCTCCGCCAGACGGTCGAAGGCTTCGTCGTCCAGCGACACCTCGCCACTGCGCACAGCCTGCAGCACCAGACGGTGCCCGTCGGCCAGCCCGGGAAAGTCGTCGGGGACGTCGCGGATGTCCTCCATCCCCGCCTCCTGCAGCGCGTCAAGCAGCCCGTTGCGGTCGCTGCCCAATTCGCACACGGGGTGCGCCGGCGCGCCCACCGAGCACACCTGCCGGTAATAGAGGCATTCTTTGCACGAATTCTTGAGCCGGACGCTCGGCGGCGTCCGGCTGGGCCAGAGAGATCTGCATGTCCTCCAGAAGACCGTCCCGGTGGTCGCGCACCCACACTCTGGCGTCCTCGGTGATGTCATCGATACTGAACAGGGCCTCCAGCTCGTACTGATCGCCCCCGGGGTGGACGTAATCCGGATCGAAGTGCATGAGCGACACAGAGCGCACACGACAGGCCCGCTCCCTCCAGCACCGCCAGTTGAAAGCCCGCATCGGCGATGTGATCGGCCTTGACGGAATTGGAGGCCTTGACCTCGATGAGGTCCACCACCCCCTCGTCGACCTTGCGCAGCACGTCCACCCGGCAGAGCAGCCCCTCATGCGCGAAGGCGCCCTCGTAGAAGTACGTGACGCTCTCGTCCTGCATGGCCGCCGCGGTCTCGGCGCGCGCCCTCGCAAGGTCGAAGACGTGCCCGATCAGCCGTCCGCCCGGGAAGTACTCGCGGCGCCATCTCCCCCAGCCGGTTGCCCTCGCCGATGAGATGCAGAGCCATCCAATCGAGCGGATCGGCAAGATGCTTGAAGCGGTCCCTGATGGCAGGACATGTAGCCGAGCTTGGGACACTTCAGATAGTCGGTGAAGCGGGACTTTGAGATGCCGGGGATGGCCATGAGGTCCATCGTATCAGGTACGGCGGACGGACCCGCATGTCCGATGCTGCGGTGGCGCCAGCGTCTTGCCACTGCGAGCTCGCTGCCGCTCTAGTATGGGCGCATGTCCGCGCTCGACGTCTTCATACGCATCATCATCGCCGCCGCGCTCGGCGGCGTCGATCGGCCTCGAGCGCGAGATCCGGGAGCACACCGCCGGCTTTCGGACCCACATCCTGGTCTCGGTAGGCGCCGCCGCCTTCACCATAGCCTCGAGCTACGGCCTCGAGGGCACCGCCTTCGACCCCAACCGCATCTCGGCCCAGATAGTCACCGGCATAGGCTTCCTGGGGGCGGGCGCCATAATCCGCTACGGCGCCTCGGTGCGAGGCCTGACCACCGCCGCCAGCCTGTGGACCGTGGCGGCCGTGGGCCTGCTGGCCGCACAGGGCTTCTACGCAGGCCGCCCTCATCACCACCGGCGTGGTGATATGTCAGCCTGTACCTCCTCAGATCTCGTGGAGGACAAGGTGCTCTACCCGCTGGCGGGGCACCCAGTGAGGGTCCGCGTGCAGTTCCGTTCGTCCGGCTACATCCCGCTGGCCCAGTTGATGGCCGCGCTGCAAGAGGTGCACGTGGTCGTCAAGGAGATGGCGGTGGTCCCCGGCGAGAATGACGGCAACACCATCCACCTGTCGCTCAGGCTGCCGCGCCGGCAAGAGCCCGCGAGACTGCTGGCCCTGATCGCCGAGCTCGACGACGTCCGCAACGTCGCCCTGGACTGACGCCCGGCCCTTGCCCCTAGGCTCCTGGGGCAGCACCTCGCCGAACACCCTCAGCAGTTGCCGTGGCACACCTTGTCCACCTGCGACGAAGAGAGTCCCACCGCGCTCAGCAGCTCGATGAAACTTGGCGTAGTCGGCCACGCCATCCATGCCCTCGGGCAGACAGTCCACTCCATCCAAGTCGCCGCCCAAGCCCACGCAGTCCTCGCCCCCCACGTCGACAAGATGCTTGACGTGGTCGGCCACCAAGGCCAGCGGCGGGCGCGGCAGCGACCGGTTGAACTCGGTCATGCGGGCGCCGATCTCGTCGAGGGTCCATTTCGTCCGCCCCGGGTTCACTCATCAACTCCGTCTGCGGCTCGGCGTAGAGCGTCGCGAGGTCTCGCCCGACAAGAACCCGGGACACAGGTTGATGCCCACCACTCCGCCTCGCTCCGCGAGGGCGCGGATCATCTCATCGGTGAGGTTGCGCGCGTTGCTCGCACAGTGCCGGCAGTTGCTGTGCGAGGCGACGAAGGGCTTGGTGGCCGCCTGGCAGACATCCCAGAACCCGGCATCGGAGGCGTGCGACACGTCCACCATGACCCCCAGCTCTCTCGCACCGCGCCACCAGTTCGCGGCCCTTCTCGGTCAGTCCCGCGCCGCTGCCGAAGGTCGCACCGCAGAAGGCGTTGTCAGCCCCAGACCAGGGTGACCAGCCGCACTCCGGCGTCGTAGAAGAGGTCGAGCGCCCGTGGGTCGCCCTTGAGCGGGTCGGCGCTCTCCAGGGCGCAGAGGGCGCCGATCTTGCCGGGTCCGCCGCCACCACCCGTAAGTCGCGCGCCGTGCGGACCACCACGAAGCGCTCGGGGTGCGCCGTGCACATGGCCTTGACCGCCTCCACCACTGCAGCGCCACCTGGTCCTCGCGGCCCTGCAGGCGCTCGGCCAGGGTCCAGGCAGCGAACACCTGCAGCCGCACGCCCGCCTCTATCATGCCCGGCAGCGTGACCTGGAGGGCGGCCCGCTCAGACGAGCCGGCGACGCGCCGCATCCGCCGCGTGCGCGGCCCGAGCCTCGAAGTCCGCCCCGTTCTCAACCACCTTGAGAAAGGTGTCGCAGTGGGCGTCGAAGAACCAAGGACGCCCGCCGCACGCCGCGGAGCCGGACCGGTCACGCAACGCCCCCGGCCTTGCCGCCCCGGGTGCCGCGTGTCTTGCGAGCCTCGCGAGCGCCGCGCAGGCGCGCCAGGTCGCGGGCCAGGTCTTTGATCTCGTCGCGCAGCTTGGCGGCGTACTCGAAGCGCAACTCCTCGGCCGCGGCGAACATCTCTTCTTCTAAGGTAGCCATCAGCCGCTCCATCTCCTCGGCCGACATCTCGTCGCCCTTGGCGGTACGGCGCCGCTCCTTGTAGGGCACGCTGCCACTGATGCCCAGCAGTTCGGCGATGTCGGAGACCCCCTTGACGATGGTGCGCGGCTCGATGCCGTGCTCTTCGTTGAAGGCCACCTGGTACTTGCGCCGGCGCTCGGTCTCGGAGAGGGCCCTGTCCATGGCCACCGTGCGCTTGTCGGCGTACATGATCACCGTGCCCTCCACGTTGCGGGCGGCCCGGCCGATGGTCTGGACGAGAGCGGTCTCACCGCGCAAGAAGCCCTCTTTGTCGGCGTCCAGGATAGCCACCAAGGTCACCTCGGGCAGATCGAGACCCTCGCGCAGCAGGTTGATGCCCACCAGCACGTCCACCTCGCCCAGGCGCAACTCACGGATGATCTTGATGCGCTCGATGGTGTCCACCTCAGAGTGCAGGTAGCGGACGCGAAAGCCGTTACCCAGCAGGTAGTCGGTGAGGTCCTCGGCCATCTTCTTGGTGAGCGTGGTCACCAACGCCCGCTGGCCCTTGTCCACCCGACGGCGGATCTCGTTCATCAGGTCGTCTATCTGGTGCTTGGTGGGCCGCACCTCCACCTGAGGGTCCACCAGCCCGGTGGGCCGGACCAGCTGCTCCACCACCTGAGCGGAGACCGTTGTCTCCCACTCCCCCGGCGTGGCCGAGACGAAGACCACCTGAGGCACCCGCTCGACGAACTCCTCAAAGCGCAGCGGACGGTTGTCCATGGCCGAGGGCAGACGGAAGCCGTGCTCTACCAGCATCGTCTTGCGGCTGCGGTCGCCCTCGTACATGCCGTGCAGCTGCGGCACGGTCATGTGCGACTCGTCAAGGAACACCAAGAAGTCCTTGGGAAAGAAGTCGAGCAGGGTGTAGGGCGGCGACCCCGGCTCGCGCCCCGCCAGGATGCGGGAGTAGTTCTCTATGCCGTTGCAGTAGCCCAGCTCGCGCAGCATCTCCATGTCGTACTGGGTGCGCTGGCGCAGGCGGAAGGCCTCCAGCTGCTTGCCTTGAGCCTCCAACTCGGCCACCCGCGTCTCGAGCTCGGCCGCGATCTCGGTGAGCGAGCGCTCGATGGCGTCATCGCTGGTGACGAAGTGCGTGGCCGGATAGATGGCCACCGCCGGCAGATGCTCGACGATCTCTTGCGTCAGGGGGTCGACCTTGACTATCTCCTCCACCTGGTCGCCCCACAGGCTCACGCGGACCGAGTAGTCGTCGTAGGCCGGCCACACCTCGAAGCTGTCGCCGCGCACCCGGAACTTGCCGCGGGCGAAGCCCACGTCGTTGCGCTCGTAGTGGATCTTGACCAGCTTGGCGAACACCTCGTCGCGGCTGATCTCGTCACCCTGCTTCAGCAGCACCACCTGCGCCAGATACTCCGCCGGCGACCCCAACCCGTAGATGCACGACACCGAGGCCACTATCACCACGTCGCGGCGCATGAGCAGCGACGAGGTGGCCGCATGACGCAGCCGGTCGATCTCTTGGTTGATAGAAGAATCCTTCTCGATATAGGTGTCGCTGGCCGGCAGATAGGCCTCGGGCTGGTAGTAGTCGTAGTAAGAGACGAAGTACTCCACGGCGCTGTCGGGCAGGAACTCCCGGAACTCGTTGCAGAGCTGGGCGGCCAGGGTCTTGTTGGGCGCCATGACCAAGGCCGGCCTGCCCGCCTGGGCGATGATGTTGGCCATGGTGAAGGTCTTGCCGGACCCGGTGACCCCCAGCAGGGTCTGGAACCGGTCGCCCCGCTGCAAGCCCGTCGACCAGCCGGGCTACCGCCTGCGGCTGGTCGCCGGTGAGCTGGTAGTCGGCCCTGAGCTGGAACTCACCCATCACTCGAACGCGTTCGGATGGATGCGCAGATAGAGCGAGCGGTAGCGCTCCACCCGCTCCACATAGTCCCTGGTCTCTTTGAAGGGTATGTCGGCCACATCGAACGAATCACGGCCGCCGGCCTCGGCAAGCCACTTGTCGACATTGCCGTGGCCCGCATTGTAGGCAGCCAGCGCCAACTCCATGTCACCGTCGTACATGTCACTCAGGTAGTCCAGATACCAGACCCCCAGCTCCAGATTGTCGGCGGGGTCGGTCAGGTCCGGACCCGCGCCGCCCTCCCACTTGTCCAGCTTGCCCGCCACCCATTCGGCGGTGTCTGGCATGAGCTGCATGAGTCCCTGCGCACCCACGGGTGACACGGCCTCGGTGTCGTACCCACTCTCGGTCTTGACCATCGCCGCCACCAGATACGGGTCTTGGCCGTACTCAGCCGCGGCCCGCGCTATCTCTTCCTGGTACTGGATGGGGAAGAGCTTGGCCGTCAGGCCAGGCACCACGGTCCCCCCGGTGAACATCAGCACACCTGCGATGACCACTGTCGCCAAGATGACGGTCGAGAGCGCCATCCACACCAGCACCCGCCGGTTGCGGCGCGGGCGTGCGGGGGAACCTGGGCGTGCGGCGTGGCGTGGGCGGCGGCGTGGCGTGGCTCGGGCCGCGCGCCTCGACGCGCCTTCGTCAGCGGCGCCGGGCTCGGCTGGGTCTATCCAGTAGCCCCGACCTGCCGGGGGAAGCGTCTGTGACGCGGCGCGGCCGTTGACCCGTCGACCGATGCTCCAGGGTGTCGCTGTCATCGACGCGGTCCGCCTCGTCGCGCTGCAAGAAGGGTCGTATCGGTCGCTCATGCCTCTCCCACGTCTGACGACGCTTGCATCATGCCCATGGCCACCGCGTACGCCGCCTTCACCGACTCCCGGAGCTCGGCGGGGGTACCGTCGTTGACTATCACCAAGTCGCTCGCCTGCACCCTCTGCTCTTGCGACGCCTGCAGTGCCTCGAGTTCGGCGAACTGCCGCAGGTCGAACTCATGGGTAGAGCGGCGGCGCCTTACCTCGGACCCGGCCTCGATGGTGACTATGAGATCGAACAGATGCTCGTAGCCGGCCTCGAACAGCAGGGGTACCTCGAACACCAGCAGACTCCCACGGGGCGCGCTTGCGACACGCCGCGCGATCTCTTCGGCCACCAAGGGATGGGTCAGCTCCTCCAGCCAGTGGAGTTGCTCCGGCCTGCCGCGCACCGCCTCCGCCAGCCGCGCCCGGTCCACAGCACCTCGCGCGTCAAGCACCTGAGCGGCCGAAATGCTCCGCCACCCGCGACGCCATCTCGGGGCGCCCATACAGCTCGTGCACCAGACTGTCAGCAGAGGCCACCTGGGCGCCATACTCCCGAAACAACGCCAGGGCCGTGCTCTTGCCGGCACCTATGCTACCGGTCAGGCCCACCGCCACGACCGTGCGCTCACTTTGGGTCCCACGCCGCTCTTGGCCCATCACTCCTCCATAAAGACGGCGAGCGCCCGCAGGCGCTCCCGTTACACACTACGTCAGGCTGTAGAGTCTACGCCTTGGAGTCGGCCTCTTCTTCGGCCTCAGGGGCCTCAGGAGCCTCAGGGGTCCAGCAGCCTCGGGGGCCTCGGCGGCCTCAGCGGGCTCGGCAGCCTCAGCCGGAGCCTCAGCCGGAGCCTCTGCGACCTCAGGGGCCTCAGCGGCCTCGGGAGCCTCGGGGGCCTCAGCGGCCTCCGTAGCCTCTGCGGCAGCCTCATCGGCGGCTTCAGCCGGAGCCTCAGCTTCTTCTTTGACGACCTTGGCCTTCTTGGCCGCGGGCTTCTTGGCAGGCTTGGGCTCTCTTCGGCAGCCTCAGTCGCCTCAGCAACCTCGCCGTCCTCGGTGGCCTCTCCGCTTCGCCTTGCTCGGCCGCAGTCTCGGCGGTCGCCTCAGCGGCCTCCGCAGCCTCGACCTCGACCTCGACCTCGGCAGCACCCTTTTCGCCCTCGCCCCTGGGCACCCTCTTCGCCCTCGCCCTCTTCACCCTCTATGTACTCGCCATCTTCGCCCATGGCATCCTCATGGATGCGGTATTCGGGCTCGAGGCGCTTGAGGCTCAGCGAGAGACGACGCCGCTCGGGGTCGATCTCGATGATCTTGACGTTGACTTCTTGGCCCGGCCGCACGATCTCTGAAGGATCTTCTACATGGTGCTGAGCAAGTTCGGAGATGTGGATGAGACCCTCCACACCCTCTTCGATCTCGACGAAGGCGCCGAACGAGACCAGCTTGGTGACCTCGCCGTGGACGATCTCGTTGACCTGGCGATTCTCGAACACCTGCTGCCACGGGTCCTTCTGGGTCTGCTTGAGACCCAGGGAGATGCGCTGCCGCTCGCGGTCGATATCGAGCACCCGCACATCGACCTTCTGGCCGATGGTCAGTACTTCGGACGGATGGTTGACGTGGCTCCACGAAAGCTCGGAGATATGGATGAGTCCATCGATGCCGTCCAAGTCGACGAAGGCACCGAAGTCGACGATGTTGGAGATCGTGCCCTCCACCATGTCGCCCACGTTCATGCGGTCGAGTATCTGCTCGCGCGCTCCGCGGCGCTCCTCTTCGAGCACGGCCCTACGGCTGAGCACGACGTTGTTGCGGAAGCGGTTGAGCTCGATGACACGGCACTCGAGCGTCTGGCCCGAGGAACTCGTCCAGTTCGGCCACACGGCGGATATCGACCAGGGAGGCGGGCAGGAAGCCGCGCACGCCCAGGTCGAGTATGAGACCACCCTTGACCACTTCGATGACGTTGCCGGTGACGGGGGTGCCGTCTTCGGCGGCCTTCTCGATACGCTGCCAGGCCCGCTCGAAACGAGCGCGCTTGCGAGAGAGGATGAGACGGCCGTCGGCGTCTTCTTTGGTGAGCACCAAGGCGTCGATGATGTCGCCCACGGAGACTTCTTCGGCAGGATCGACAGACTTGCGGATAGAGAGCTCGTTCGCGGGAACGACTCCCTCGCTCTTGTAGCCTATGTCGACCAGGACTTCGTCCTTGTCCACACGGACCACCGTACCGGTGACGATATCTCCCTCTTCAAAAGACACGATGGTGGCGTCGTAGTTGGGAACCATCTTCCCATCGACCTCGATCATCAGATCGTGGCCGCCCTCTAGTGTCTCTTGGTCGCCCTGGGGGCCTCTTCGACGCCCTGCGGTGCTTGTACTTCGTCGCCGGTTGTTTCGTCTGCCATGTAGTTTCTTTATCCTTCCAAAAGGAACGTCGGAACCACGCCATCGCGTGGCTCATGTGCGCGTAGTATACCGAGGGAGTAAGGAAAAGCAAGCATAAGCGCCAGTTTCGGCCCTCCCCTACTTGGCCGCCGCCCAGTCCGCACCGACCCCAGCATCGACTCCCAGGGGCGGGTCCATGGGATACGCCGCGACCATCTCGTCCACCACCGCCTTGCGTACCCCTTCCGCCGCCTTCTCGGGCACCTCAAAGACCAGTTCGTCGTGCACCTGCAGCACCAGGCGTGCACCCGGGAACTCCTTTGCCAAGCGTTTCTGGCAGCGGATCATGGCCACCTTGATTATGTCGGCGGCGCTACCTTGTATCACCGAGTTCACCGCCAACCGCTCGCCCAGCGAGCGCTCCTGAAAGTTGTCGGACCTCAGCTCGGGTATGGGCCTGCGCCGGCCGAAGAAGGTAGCTACGTATCCCTGTTCTCTGGCGAGGTCGATGGTCTCTTCGATGAAGGCCTTGACCTTGGGCAGCCGCTCGAAGTAGCGGTCGATGTAGGCCTGAGCCTCCTCCCGCTCGATGCCGAGGGTCTGGCTGAGCCCATAAGCCGTCTGCCCGTACATGATGCCGAAGTTGACCGCCTTGGCGTAGCGGCGGTGCTTCGCATCCACCTGGTCCTCGGGCACCCCGAACACCTCGGCGGCCGTGCGGGTATGTATGTCCTCACCGCGCGCGAACGACTCCAAGAGCGCCGGCTCCTCCGACAGATGGGCCATGACCCTCAGCTCTATCTGCGAGTAGTCGGCCACCACCAAGACATGGCCGGTCTCGGCCCCGAAGCAGTGGCGTATCTGCGCACCGAGCGGCGTGCGGATGGGGATGTTCTGCAGGTTGGGGTCGCTGGAGGAGAGCCGGCCCGTGGCCGTGACCGCCTGATGAAACGTGGTGTGCAAGCGGCCAGTCTCCGCATCCACCACCTGGGGCAGCGCCACCAAGTAGGTGGACATGAGTTTGGAGAGCTCGCGATGGCTGAGCAGTTGCTCGACTATGGGGTGACTGGCGCGCAGGACCTCCAGAGTCTTGGCGTCGGTGGAGTACCCGGTCTTGGTCTTGCGCTGCCGGGGCAGGCCCAACCGGTCGAAGAGAATGCAGCCCAGCTGCTGCGGAGAGCCCAGGTTGAACTGCTCCCCGGCCAGTTCGTATATGGAGGCCTCGAGCCCTTCCAGCTGGTCCTGCACCTTGCCGGTGATCTCGCCCAGCCGGTAGGTGTCCAGGTGGACCCCCGCCCGTTCCATCTCAAGTAGCACCCGCGTGAGCGGCAGCTCGATGTCGGTGAAGAGCTCCCACATCCCCTGGGCGCGTAGCTCCTCGGCCTGCTTGGTCGCCAGCGCGACCACCAGCGCCGCGGCGGAGGCGCCGTCCTCAGGCCCCTCCGGTGGCGTCAACCGCATGCCCCGCGCCAGCTCCAGAGGACGGTATTCACGCTGCCCTGGGTCGAGCAGATAGCCCGCGAGGTAGGTGTCGTGTGCCACCCCGTCTACCAGGTCATGAAGCAGGCGCGTGGACTTGTAGTCGTGGCAGATGCGTTCGCCGCGGGCCAACAGCTCGCGCAGCGTCCCGGCCGCCTCCTGAGGCACGTCGACGCGCGCCACCGTGGTATCGCCCGTCGGCGCAGCCTGTGCGAGCCACAGCGCCCCAGCCTCGTCCACCGCCAGCCCTACAGCTTGCGACCAGTCCAGGAGTCGCTCGATAGCTCCCTCCCCAGCCGAGAGCACCCGGGACGGCGCCGCGGCTCGCCCCTCCGCCGGCTCCGCTGCGCCCGCCGCGGCCTGGGGCGCCACGTAGCCCGGAGCCTCGATGCCGCCAGAGGCCACGCCGAGGTCCGCGCCCTCCAGCGTGTCTTCGACGTCGCAGGCGGGCAGCAGGGGTTCGATTCGTGTGAACAGCGAGACGAACTCGAAGCGGGTCAACAACTCCACCAGCCGCTTGCGCTGTGGCTGTGGTGGCCGCGCGGTGGCCCCGTTGAAGTCTATGGGCGCATCCGCGCCAAGCGAGGCGAGCTTCTTGGAGAGCAGGGCCAACTCGCGGTGTTCCTTGAGCAGCTCTCTGCGCTTGGGGCCGCTCACCTCGTCGGCCCGCTCAAGCACTTCTTCCAGGCTGCCGAACTGCTTCAGCAGCTCCGCGGCCGTCTTCTCCCCTATGCCGGGCACGCCGGGGATGTTGTCCGAGGTGTCACCCTTGAGCCCTATCAGGTCGGGGATCAGTCGGGGCGGCACCCCGAAGCGCTCCTGTACCGCCGCCGGGTCGTAGATCTTGACCTCAGTCATGCCCTTGGTGTTGGACATGATGCTCACGTGCTCGCTGGCCAGCTGCAGCGCGTCCCTGTCGCCGGTGACGATCATGGCCTTGCGGCCTTGCGCCTCCGCCTGCCGGGCAAGGGTGGCGAGTATGTCGTCGGCCTCCCAGCCGGGGAGCGCCAGGTTGACGAAACCGAAGGCCTCGGCGAGCTCTGAGAAGAACGGCCACTGCTCCGACAGCAGGTCGGGCATGGGCTTTCTCTGGGCTTTGTAATGCTCGAACTCTTGGTGCCTGAAGGTCTTCTCGCGGGAATCCCAGGCCACGATCACTGCATCCGGACGATAGTCGGCGAGGATCTTGGTGAGCATCAAACAGAAGCCGTAGAGGGCGTTGGTCGGAAAGCCCCCTTTGGTGGCGATGTCTTGTGGTAGGGCGAAGAAGGCGCGATAGGCTATGTTACTGCCATCAAGCAAGAAGAGCGGTGTCCGGACAGGTCCGGCCCCGCTCACGTAGGCTCCGGTGCCGGTGAGTCCCATACCCCTCTGACCCTCCCCTGGAGTGAGGCTAACGACGGACCTCGCCCGGCGGACGCGAAACCCTAGTCGGTCTTTTCGGTGCCAACCGGCTTGGAACTCGAACCGTTGGGACCAACAGTGTCCGAGAAAGCATCCTTGATGCTCACAGACTTGCGTATCTCTTTCGCCGACGACTTGATCTCGTCCACCCCGGTGGCCTCACGGACTTCGGCCATGGCAGCCTTGACGTCTTTGACGGCCGTGGCATCGATGGCCTCCGCCACGCCCGACTTGACCTCTTCTTTGCCCTCGCGAATCCCCTTCTTGAAGCTCCGTATGGACTTGCCCAGCGAACTCCCGAGTTGCGGCAACCTCTTGGGTATGAGGACGAGTACGACGATCACCCCGACTACAATCAGGATCTCAACCCACCCGATATTGGACATAATCCACTCCTCCCTGCCGCCTATGTGCCTATTAAAGCACAAGCACTGTCGCCCAGAGCATCGCGTGCCGTAGACCTAGGTGCCGGTCGAACGCCCCCTGGCTCCACCGAACAAACGCCGGCCCCTAGTCGCGGGCCCGCGCCCCACGTCGTCGTCATATAGGCGCAGCTGTCTTTGCAGCGGGAATAGCATGTAGCCAGTCTTCTGGGCGATCCACCCGTAGATACCCTGCGGGCTCCAGATCGTCACTGCGATAGCCACCAGACCCAGGATGATGAAGTACCAGGTGCCGTACTTGCTGGTCGTCTCTCGCAAGACGTAGAAGATTATCGTCCCGATGATAGGACCCTCTATGGTGCCTATACCACCGATGACACAGATAAAGATCAGGTATGCCGTCCAGTTGATGCTGAAGTTGGACCCGGGATTCACCCGCAGGTCGTACATGGCGCGCAGGGCGCCGACAAGCGCGAAGCCGGCCCCAGCGATAACCCACGTGAACAGCTTGGTCCGCCACAGGTTGACCCCGTTGCTTTCGGCCGCCAGGTCGTTGTCGCGCATAGCTTTCAGGCCCAAGCCGGTACGTGACCGCAGCAACAGGTAGGTGACCGCGATGGCCAGCACTGCGGCCGCAAGAGCCCACCAGTACACACGCGAATACCAAGCGTCGCTGCCCAACTCCGAGACCAGGGCTCCCGCAGAAGTGACGTCGATGCCGGAGCCTCCTCCGGCCCGCTTGACGTTGGTCATGATCAGCCGGATTACCTCTGCGATCACCCACGTCCCGATAGCCAGATAGCCTCCCTTGAGACGGAAGACCAAGAATGCAGCCGGGAAGGCGATGATGATGCCGGCTATGGCGGCAAACACCACCGCCGCGAACGGGGCTGACGTGCAGGATGTCCGAGAAGAACCACAGGGTGTAGGCACCTATGCCTATGAAGCCCTGCTGCCCTGCGGAGATAAGGCCCGCGTAGCCCAACATGAGGTTCCAGAGTTGCGCCATGGCCAGAAAGCAGAACAGGTCTATCAGCCTCCTGGTCCACTCCGTAACGCCGAAGACCGGGAAGACTGCCAGCACGATGAGAAGGACGATCCCAAAGACCCCGACCATGTAGTTCGACCGCTTGGCCACCGACACCGTGAAGCTCTTGCCGTAGCCGGTATCCTCGGGCACGGGAGAGATCTTCGTCATGACGTCACCGTCTTCGCGAGGAAGCCCTGAGGCCTCAAGGCCAGGATCAGGATGAAGACCACGTGGCCCGACACAACCTGCCACGCCGGGCCAAGCCACTTCGACCCCAGCAACTGAGCTACCCCCAAGATCACCCCGCCCAGCATGGTGCCCCAACCGGAGCCCATGCCTCCGATGATGACCGCCTCAAAGGCGAAGATCAGGCGGTCGCTGCCCAGGGTGGGGTTGAAATTGCTTCGTATGCCCATCATCACGCCGCCGATGCTGACTATGAGCAGGGCCACGGCCATAGCCATCGCCCATACGTGCTTAGTGTTGATGCCCATCAGGCGGGCGGCGTCAGTGTCATCAGACACCGCCCTGAAGGCCCGGCCCATCTTCGTGTGCCCCATGTAAAGCTGCAGAGCGGCGATGATCACCACAGAGAGGATGAAGAAGATCACGGGCAACCACCCGATCACCAGGCTGTCGTTCAAGGTAATGCTCATCGTCTCTATCTTGCCGACGTTCATATCTTTGTAGTTGGCGGTGAAGGCCTGCTGCATCGCGTTCATGAGAACGATCGAGATGCCGAAGGTCACTATCACGCCCACCACGTCGCCCTTCTGCACGATGCGATTCAGCAGTCCGCGTTGCAGCAGATACCCGAACGCGAACATGATCACCATGGTGATGGGGATGGAATAGAACGGGTTGAACCCGATGGCGTTGACCAACATCAAGGCCACGTAGGACGAGACGACTATCAGGTCGCCGTGAGCCAGGTTCACCAGGCGCATCGTGCCGAACACCAGCGACAGGCCCACTGCGAACAAGGCGTATACACCGCCCAACAGAATGCCTTGAATTATCGCGCTTACCCAACTCATTTCTCCACCCCAAAATAGGCCGCGGTTATCTGGTCACCGGTCAGTTCGCTCGGGACTCCCTGCAGGGCGATGCGACCCTCAAGGAAGCAGGCCACGTCAGTGGCCACCGTTAGCACGTGCTGTACGTCCTGCTCTACCACCAGGATGGTGCAGCCACTCTCCAGCATGATGGGAAAGGCCTCGTAGATGCGCTTGATGACCACCGGAGCCAGCCCCAGAGAGACCTCGTCCATCAGTATGAGCCGGGGATTGGCCATAAGAGCTCGGCCGATGGCCAACGCCTGCTGCTCGCCGCCCGAAAGTCCAGAGGCCTGCCTCTTCTTGAGCGGTTGCAGCAAGGGGAACAGCTCGTAGACAGCGTCGGTGGTCCAAGGGCCTTTGCGGTTCCGGTAGCCGCCGATCAAGAGATTCTCATGCACTGTGAGACTCGGAAACACCCTCCGGCCCTCGGGCACAGAAGAGATCCCCAGTTCCACCCGCTTGTGCGGGGGCATGCGGTCTATCACCTCTCCGTCGAAGAGCAGGTGGCCTCTCCGCGGGGCAAGGACTCCCGCGATCGTCTTCAACATCGTGCTCTTGCCGGCGCCGTTGGCGCCGATACAGGCGAAGATCTCGCCCTCCTCAATACTGATGCTGATGTCGTAGAGAGCCTGAAAGTCTTCGTAGTAGACGCTGGCCTCTTGGATCTCGAGCAGGCTCATGCCGGCGTCCCTCCCATGTAGCAGGCCTGCACTTCTTCGCTGTTCATGACCTGGTGCGGGTCACCCTGGCACAGCTCGCGCCCAAATTGGATCACCAAGATCCGATCGACCACAGCGAGAAGTGCGTGGACGATGTGCTCGATCCAGACGATGGTGATGCCGGTCTCGCGCAGCTTCTTGATCTCGTCGATGAGCTCCTCCACCTCGGCTTCGGTCAGACCCCCGGCGATCTCGTCCATGAGCAAGAGCGTGGGGTCGGTGGCCAGTGCCCGCGCCAGCTCCAGGCGCTTGCGGTCCAGCAGTGTAAGCGAGCCGGCGAGCAAGTTGGCCTTCTTGAGCAGGCCGGTGATCTCCAACGTATCCACGCAGCGCTGGTACGAAGCGCGTTCGGACTTGTTGCGGCCGTGCGTAGCGCCGACCAGGACGTTCTCGAACACCGTCATGCCCGAGAACGGCTTCGGAATCTGGAAGGTGCGGCCGATGCCCTGGCGGCAGCGGTGGTGCCTCGAGAAGTGGGTGATGTCTTTGCCCTCGAAGATCACCTTACCGTCATCGGGATGCACAGCCCCGGTGACCAGATTGAACCATGTGGTCTTGCCTGCTCCGTTAGGGCCGACTATGCCCAGCGCTTCACCACGCTCCACGCTGATGCTGAGACCGTCTATCACCAAAACCCCGCCGAAAGACTTGCGAAGTTCTCGGGTTTCCAGAGCTGCCGTCAAGTGGACTCACCTCTGCGTCACATAGTATGGCACCCGGGTCGTTACCCGCGGATTCCCGCGGGCAACGACCCGGACCCGACCGTCTACACGATCGCTGGTCTCCCTACTTCCAGACCAGCTCCTTGACTGTGTCCTGCACAGCGATTCCGCTGTTGGGGCAGGCAGCATTGCTGACTACCGTCAACTCGAACGGGTACGTGGTGCCCTTGCGCCACTGACCCCCCACCTGCGGGGTCTTGTAGACGTTCTCGTGGATGTGCTGCGGACCCGGGGTCCAGGTGGGAGGCCCACCGGCGCCCGTCACCGGGGCAGTGAAGTCGATCTTGCCACCGATGGTGTCGAGCTTCATCCCCTTGACAGCGGTCATGATGGCGTTCTTGTCTTCGACGTCGGTGGTGCGCTTGAGAACATCCACGGCCATCTCGAAGATGATGAAGTGCAGCAGCGGCTGAGTCCACTGGCCACCGGTCTTCTCGGTCGAACTTGTCTGCGAACTGCTGGCAGGTCTCGCCGTTGAGCGACGAGGTGAACGGGTGCGTAGGCATCCACCACACCTCGGTGGTGAGCCCGTTCGCGATGTCGCCCAGGCCGGCCGGGACTTCGGGGAACAGGAGACCCTTGCCGAAACTGGCGATCTTCGGCTTCCAACCCAGCTGGTTGACCTGGGTCCAGAAGGTGCCGAAGTCCGGCGGTATGAACATGCCCACGCCGATATCGCACTTGTCGGCCTTGTACTGGTTGATCTGGGTCGAGAAGTCCATGGCGCCGACCGTGAACACACTCGGGACGGTAGGCGTGAGACCGAGTGGCGCGAAGGCATTGCCCCAGCCACCCTTCCACGCTTGGCCGTCGGGATCGTTTGACCAAGTGGCGCCGACCTTCTTGTTGGTGGTCAGCTGGCCCCACATGTCGGAGAAGTTGGTTATCACATCTTCCAGACCCCAGAAGGTGTGATAGCACCACTTGTAGGTGACCGAGAAGTCCCCTGTGTTGGCGCGGTCGATGAACGGCTGCCACGGGCAGTCGTTCGACAGGCACGGGGTCTCGCAGCGCTTCGCACTGGGTGGCCACTGGGTTGACCGTATCCGGAGTGGAGGCGGTCACGATCATGTCGACCTTGGTGTTGTTGATGAGGTCGCCCGTCACAGCCGCGGCCCGAGCCGAGTCGGACTGGCTGTCTTGTATGACGATCTTCACCGGGTGCTTCTTGCCGTCGCCGCACACGATGCCGTCGCCGATGGCCTCGACCGCGCGGTCCATGCAGTAGGCATCCGCAGCGCCGAAGTTGGCGAGTTGGCCGGTACGCGGAGAAACGAACCCGATCTTGATCTCGCGGCCCGCTTCGGCGCCGACCGCTACCGTAGTCCCTGCCCCGGCGGCCGTTGTAGCAGTGCCGCCCTCCTTACCGCAGGCTGCTATGAAGCCTCCCAGCCCACCGGCAAGACCGATGGTCGCACCGGCGACTCCCACCGTCTTGATGAAGTCACGCCGGCTTATCTGCTTACCTTCAAGCAGACCCTTGCCCTCTTCGTCTTTGCAGTTACTGTCCATGTCCGCCATCGATGCTCCTCTCCTTCGTCGTACGAACGAAACAAGACCCCCGCGCACACGAGCTCAAAACTAGCCGGATCCGCTCACCTCCTGGCATCAGCAGCAGGCCACGCCTACTGTACCTCCCTCAAATACCCACAGCAAACCTCAATCAAGCGGGAGTCCGAAGAACTCCTTGGGATTCCGATAGCAGACCTCCTCGATGACGGTCTTGTCCACGCCGAACAGCTTCATCGCGAGCATCACCCGCGGGACCATGAAATAGTCGTTACCTTCGCCGCCAAGCTCGGAGTTGATGATCACCTTGCTGCGTACGCCAGGGTTGTCGACCACATAGCGCGCCGCTGCTTCCGGTGGCATCTTGTCCCAGCACACCGAGAGGCCTACCATCCCCCCGGTCTTCATGCGCAGGTCCAGGGTGGCCTCGCCGGCGTGATCGAAGACGCACTTCTCAAGCGGGAAGCCCTCCTCCTTGATGATCTGTACGATCATGGGAGTGACCGTCTCCCCTTGGGGAGCGAACCGGATAGGCGTGTGCAGGATGACAGGCAGGTCATGCGACTTGGCGATCCGCAGGTGCTCGCGGAAGAGGTCCTTCTCATACTCGGTGCCGGTGTCCAGGCCGATCTCGCCCATGGCCACCACCCGTTCGTGCTGCAACAAGCCTGGCAGCACCGCCAACGCTCTCTCGGTATCGGACTGCCCGAGGCCGATGAACGGCACCGAGAGCGACGCGTAGCTCTCGTAGCCGAGCGTCTGGGCCGTGGTCACCTCTAGGGTCACAAACCGGTCCCAGATGCGAAACAGAGTGTCCACGGGAGGATTCCCCAGGAACATGTGGGGGCTCGGCACTACGGCCGCCTCCATGCCCATCATGACCAGCTTCTGCAGCTGGACATCCTCGACCATGTCACTGTGCAGATGGGCGTCTATGAACCGCATACGTCTTCCCTATGCCTTCTTGAGCGGTATGTCGCCCACGTTGAGGTCTCTCTGAGTGACGTCCACCTTGTCAAGCTTCTCGGGCTTGTATCCGGCCTTATCGACCGACAGCGTGTAGACCCCGTTCTTGAGGCCGCGCAACCAGAAATCACCGTAGCTGTCGGTGGTGGCTGTGGCCTTCTCGCCGCTCTCGTTGTTGGTGGCTGTGACAGTCACGCCCTCCGCGCACAGGTCGGCCTCCTCGTCGTATACAGCGCCGGCGATGAACTTCTTGGGCAGGCCGATGTAGTAGACCCTGGGCTTCACGCTTGCCAGTTCGGGCTTGAGCGGCTCGGCCTTCGCGATGAGTGCCTTGATATTGGGGTCGTTCTCATCGCCGAAGGTGAAGGCACCCGTCGGGCAGGCGTCGACGCAGCGCGGCTCGCTCCAACCATCGTCAAGCAGGTGAGCGCAGAAGGTGCACTTCTGGGCTATGTTGAGCGAGTCGTTGAAGTAGATGACGTTCTCGTATGGGCAAGCGGCCAAGCACATCTGATTGCCGCGGCACTTGTCCGGATCGATGATCACGATGCCGTCGTCGCGCTTGTAGATGGCGTTGGCATTGCAGGCCGAGATGCACGGGGCATCGTCACAGTGCTGGCAGATGCTGTGCTCGTAGGTGACCATGACTTTGGGCACCTGGCCCCGCACGTTATCGTAGACCTTGTTCCAGAACTGCCCGGTATCGGGCTGCGGCTTGGCGATGGGCGTCCAGTCGTTGGCAACGTGCTCGTCCTTGCAGGCTATCTGGCAGTTGTAGCAGCCGTTGCAGATGTCGTAGTCGATCACCAGCACCTTGCCCATCACTCACCTCCCATGATGCAGGCCTCTAGGCCGGGACCGGCACAGGGATGGAACGGCCGCTCGAAGGCCTCCGGATACTTGCGCTTGATGGCCTCCAGGTCGGTCTTCTGCACGTCGGCAAGGAACCCGCTGACCGCGTGGCCCACCGCGTTCTTGGAGGTGGTGTGTCGCGGCACGATGGTGTTTATGGCCCCGCCCCGGTCGATCACGCCCGGCTCGATGGGGTCCCACTTCGCCCCATGATCGATGTAGATCACGTCTGGCATGATGCGCTCGGTGATGTAGGCCCCACCGAGCACCGTGCCGCGGTCGTTGAAGATCGAGACCACATCGCCGTGTTTGATGCCACGCTTCTCGGCCGTCGAGGGATGCAGCCACACGGGCTGGTACATGTATCCGTCGGGCCCGACGATCTTGCAGGTACCGATCTCCCTGAGCCAGGTGATGTCCTCGTGCTGCGAGTGGACGCTCCAGCGCGGATGGTTGGAGCACACCAGCAGCGGATACTTCTTGGACCGCTCGGTGCCGATGGTCTCCTCGTGGCTTATGCCTTGGGCGATCCACTTGGGCACAGGCGGGCGCTCGAGGTCGTTGGGGAAGTTCTCCTTAAGACCGGTGGCCTCGAACTCCAAGAGGCCCGTGGGCGTGGTCAGGGGGTTGGCCTTCGGGTCTTCATAGAACCTCTGGAACCCCGCCGGCTCGTCCTCCCAGCCATCGGCGGTGGGGATCACGAGGTAGCCCTTCTCGTTCAAGTCTTCCCAGCTTATGAGGTCAGCGCACCGGGAGGTCTCGTACCCGTACTTGATCAGGTCGGGGATGCTCTTGCCGTGCGTGTACTCCTGCAGCAGGCCAAGCTTGTCGGCCAGCTTGCAGACGATCTCGTAGTCACTGAACGACTCGCCCAGCGGCTCGATGCACTTGTGCTCGGGAAAGAGCAGGTTGTACTGACCGCTGAAGATGTCGCCGGCGATGTCGTCCTCTTCGAGCTTGGTGTTCACCGGCAGGATGATGTCGGCCAGCAGGGCGTCGTTCTCAAGCCAGGGGTGCTGGGCCCACATGAACTCGATGTCCGGATGCTGCATAGCCCGCACGTAGTCGTTGCCGGAGTTCCAGCAGGTTATCCACGACGGCGAGTCGGTCCATACCGCGTGGATCTTCGAGCAGCCCTCCGCCGGATAGAAGCGGTGCACGAACTGGTCTTCGCGCGGAGCCGTCTCCGATTCGCAACCCCACCAGTCGCACTTGCCCTCCAAGATTGCCTTGGGCACGTAAGTCTTGGGCAGCGACGGGTCGTTGAGGTCCGACGGGTGTCCGCCCGTGTAGGCCGTGCGCAGGTTGGGCACGCGGAACGGCTTGGGCTGAGCGTACTGGTCGGGAAAGTCGAAGAGACCCCACTCGATCATCTTCACCTGGTTGATGCCCGGCTTGCCCAGACCCTGCATTGCCAAGCAGATGTTCTGCAGACGGGCAGCCTCGGTGGCGTACGGACCGCGGATGCCGGGCCCGCCGTTGCCTATGACCACGCTGGTGCGCTTGGAGGCCCACTCTTCGGCAAGTGCCTTGATGGTCCGGGCGGGGACGCCGCAGATGGGCGCGGCCCACTCCGGGGTCTTTGCGACCCCGTCTTCGTCGCCCATGACGTAGGCCTCATAGGCCTCGACACCCACCGCATGCGTCTTGAGGTAGTCCTTGTCGTAGGTGCCGTTCTTGAACCACCAGTATGTGATGGCCAGGTAGAGCGCCGCGTCGGTGTTGGGCAGCACGGGGATCCAGCGGTCGGCGTGCACTGCGCCCGCATAGTTGACGTCGGGGCACACGTAGATCTGCTTGATGCCCAGTTCGGTGTACCAGTAGGAGAGGCGGCTGGGCAGTTGGCCTTGCCAGCCCCACGGGGTGGTCTCTTGGTCACAGCCCCAGAAGAGCAGAAGCTCGCAGTTCTTGGCCACGTCGTACAGGAGGTTGCTCTGCTTGCCCTGGCCCACCGGTTCGCAGCCCCAGAAGTGCTTGCTGCCCCACCACCAGCCTTCCCAGCTGTCGGGCTGCCGGATCTGCAGGGTGTAGCCGCCCCAAAGCGGCAGCAGCTTGCGGCCCGCACCGTGGCAGGCCTGCACGACCTTGTTCTCGCCGTGCTGGTCACACTGATAGAGAAGGGCCGTCGGGCCGTACTTCTCTTTGATGCGGTTCATCTCGCTGACTATGGTGTCCAGCGCCTCGTCCCAGGAGATGCGCACGTACTTGCTCTTGCCGCGATTCTGCGGGTTGCGCTCCCCTTTGGGATCCCAGTCGACCCGCTTCATGGGATAGCGGATGCGGGCCGGCGAGTAGACCCGCTTCTTGTAGGCGATGGAATAGGGCGGTATGAGCGTCTTCATGCTTGGCTCGAAGGTGCTACCCCGCACTTCCATCTTCCACGGGTTCATGTCCTTCTCGGGGTCGTACTTCCAGTCATAGTGCATCGGGCGGATGCGGATGATCTTGCCGTCTTTAACATCCACCATCGATGCGTTCGACCCGTTCTCGGGCACCCCGCAGAAACTGATGTCGCGGACAAGCGTTCGCTCGCCCGACTTGCTGTTCTTGGCCCTATCCTCCGCCATCCTGCCTCCTTCCGACTACCACCACATTCCGTAGAATGGAATAGCTATTCCGTAAGGGCACCGCTAAGTCAATATCTCACCCACCCGCGCCTGAGTCAATCGATAATTGCCCTGCCGTTTAGGTACTCCGCAAGTTGGAGCGCAGCGTTTCTAACGGCCTCGGTCGTCTTCTTTCTCTCTCGCACACCAAAGCGCTCCGCCGGAGCCACTATGGTGAGCACCGCCCGCAGACTGCCGTCCCGCTCAAGCACCGGCGCGGACACGGCGCACACCCGGAGATCCTGCTCTTCTATGTCTAGCGCGAGACCCTCCGCGCGCTCGACGGCCATGCGCTCGATGAGCTGGTCAGAATCGGTCATGGTGTAGGGCGTCAGCGCCGGCTGGGTCTTGGACAGGATCTTCCGCTGCTCCGCCGGCGACGCGAAGGCCAGGTGCATACGAAACGAGCTGGCGGCGACGTTGCTCTGCAGGCGGCCGGTAGGCAGGTTGAGCCTGAAGGGGTGGGTCGAGAGAACTTGGTCTGCGACGACGGCCCCTCCTGGGACCCCTACCGTCAGCTCCACGGTCTCGCCGGTGGCCTCCGACAGCCTCTCCAAGAAGGGGTGCGCCGCCCGCACGAAGCCCACGTACGACATCATCAGGTATGCCCCTGGGATCATGGCCTTGCCCAAGTGGTAGCGCTCGGTCTGCGGATCGTAGGTGACGAACTCCATGGCCTCGAGTGTCCTCAACATGCGGTAGGCCGTGGTCTTGGACATCCCTGCTCGCGAGCAGATGTCCCCCAGCCCCCACTCGGGGTGCTCCATATCGAACAGGGCGAGTATGGCCAGACCGCGGCCCAAGGCGCGGACGAAGGACCCACCGTCCTCGCCCAGTTGGCCCTCTCTCTGTCTTCCTCCGGCTCTTGCCATCACCTTTCCCAGCTGTCGCTGGCTGTCGCTGGCCGGCTCCACCCTCGAGGGCTCAGACCCGCTCGAGGAAGAGCTGCCCCAGATTCAGGCTCTTGTCCAGTCGTACCTTGGCGGAAAGCGGCTTGTAGCCGGCGGCTTCGATGACCACCTCGCACTCGGTGCCCGGTTCCAGCTTGTCCACCACGAACTCGCCGTAGTTGTTGACCACGCCTTCGCCTGCCTTGGCTCCACCGACGATCACCGTCACCTTGGCGCCCTCCGCGCACTCATCGGTATCTTTCAAGGCCACGCCGGCCGAGACAAAGACCTTCTCCCAACGGTACAGGTTCTTGTAGTAGACCCGCGGCTGAGTGTCCAACTCGGGCTTGAATGCCTGCAGCCCCTCGGCAGCCACTCTCTTGGCCATCTCCGCATCCTCGGCAAGCACCAACTTGATGGCTTCGGTGGGACAGACCTGCGAGCAACGTGTCTCTGTCCAACCGTCCTCGAGCAGATGCACGCACCCAGTGCACTTCTGCGCAACGCCGGCTTCATCGTTCCAGTAAATCGCGCCGTAGGGGCAAGAGTCCACGATCTCCTTGCGGCCCTTCGCCTTCACCGGATCGATTATCACCAGGCCATCGTCGCGCTTGTATACGGCGCCGTCGGCGGTCAGGCACGGAGCGGCGTCGCAGTGCATGCAAGGCATGGGCAGGTAGGCCACCTGCACGATGGGGTACTGACCCCGCTCCTTGCGTCCGATGTTCATCCACCGATGACCAGACCAGGGCTGAGCCACTGAATAGGGCGGGAAGTCGTTGCCGACGAACTCATCCTTGTCCGCAAGGAAGCAGTCGTTGCAGTCGTGGCAGAGAGCGACGTCGATGACCAGGTTCCACTTTCTCATTTGAGCGAGTTCCTTTCGGTACGAGGCTTCGCCCAACTTTCTCACCTTGCCCTTGTCTGCCTACCCCGCTCATGGGGTTGATATGCGCAGCTCCATCTACTGACTCTTCTACCACATTTTCGCGCACTTCGGAATAGCTATACCGCTAGTCGGAATTCTCAGGGACAAGAAGAGCCCCCCGCCGGCAAACCGGCGAGGGGCTCCAAGCGACCAACGTCAACGGCCGGCTATGTCAATAACCGGAGGCTGGGCCGTAGCCGGTGCCGCAGTACGTGTAGGTGCGGTCGGGTACGTTCTTGTTGATCTGATCTTCGTCGATCTCGGCCACGCAGCGGACCATGGAGCCGTCGCCCATGTACCAACGGATGGGGAAGCAGTAGAACCTGAAGCGCTTGCCGGCCACCTTGTCCAGGTCGCCGCCCAGGTTCTCGACGCCCACGATGCCGTGACCCAGCATCTGCTTGTGGCAGGGTTCCCAGGTGCCCTCGCAGCCGAGCGCTTCTAGGTCGCCGAACTTGGCGTCATAGGCAGCCTGGCCGTGCACCTTGATGTAGGCAGCCTTCTCGAACTCGGCGTACGCTTCCATGCCGAACTGCTCGATGTACTCCTCGGTGATGGGCTTGCCCGAATTGCCGGGCAGGTTCATCTGCGGCGGGCCGTTCTTGCCCATGGCGGTGTGCAGCGGATGGTCCAGGGCCTGCGAGTCCATGGCCACGCACTTGACCTGGTGCTTCACAAACCACTTGCCGGCCTCGACACCGGTGCCGCAGGCGTAGTGGTAGTAGTCCTTGGAGTCGTCGAACAGGCGATGCATGCCGGTGTTCAGGACGACGACCATGCCCTTGAGCTCTTCAGGCTTGATGTTCGCCCGCTTGCAGGCGTCCTCGAGGTGCTCGGGCAAGATCAGACCCCACTTGTGGATCTTGATCTCGAGGCAGACCGCGTCGCCCGTGTAGGCGTCGACAGGCATCTCGTGGGTGTAGCGGGCCCGCTTGCCGTTGAACTCGCGCTCCATGACGTGACGGGGCGCATCGGCGTGGGTACCTGTGTGCTGTACACAGTCGACCCTCTGCGTGAGGACGCCGCCCTTGGCCATGGTGTGCATCGAGTCGATGACCGGCTTCACGAAGTACGGCCACCTGGGAATCTCAGCACTGAACGGGTGAGTCAGGTCAATAAATACTTTGCCCATGATCCTGCTTCATCTCCTTCGCTTGTTGCTGTTTTGACGCACGGGCACAGTCCGCGCCCGGATTGTCCTTTTCAAAATACCCTGTTTTGTCCAAGCGTAGGCCACCGGCCTCTACTTGGACTCCTTCTCCTTCATCTCGCGGACCGCCTTGCACAGGTATTCGAGTAGGTCGGCGCGCAGAGCCTTCTGCTGCTCCGGTGTCCAGGTCTGCAGACCTACGCCTGCGGACTTGAAGCCAAGTTCGCCCTTAGCCACCCGCTCCCTGAGAAGCGGCGAAGCTTGGTGCGAGTCTTCCAGATGCTTCAGCACGTAGTCATGAATAGACAGCACCATGTCCAAACCCACCAGGTCGGCGTTCTCCAACGGCGCAAGCACGGGCAGGCGCAGACCAGGGCCGTACTTGATGCTCTCGTCCACGGTGGCCGCGTCGGCGATGCCATGCTCCACTATGGAGATGGCCTCCCGCCACAGCGCGTGCTGCAACCGGTTGGCGATGAATCCGGGCACGTCCTTCTTGGCATGCACCGGGCGCTTGCCGATGGCGCGATGCAGGTCCATGGTCGCTTGGATGACCCACGGCGCGGTCTCTTCAGTCTGCACCACTTCGACCAAGGGAACCAAGAACGGGGGGTTCCACCAATGGGTACCGATGATCCGCTCCCGCCGTTGGGCCTTGCCTGCTATCTCGGTGGGGCTCATGACCGAGGTGTTGGTGGCCAGGATGGCCTCGGGCTTACAGATCTGGTCCAAGTTCTGGAAGATCTTCTGCTTGAGCGCCATATCTTCGATGACGGCCTCGAGCACGAAGTCCGCGTCGGCGGCCGCCTCCTCCAGCACCAGCGTGGTGGACACCCGGGCCAACGTGGGCTCCACGTCCTCCAGCTTGCCCAGGCCCCGCTCGGCCAAGAAGGTCAGATCGTTACGCATGTTCTGTGCCACCTTCGGCAGCGCCTCGGGCACGACGTCATACAGGGTGACGGAGTAACCGGCCCCGGCAAAGACCATGGCGCAGCCGGTGCCCATCATGCCCGAGCCGACTACCGCGATCTTCTTGATGTCTTGCAGCTCTTTCATCCAGCCACGGCACCGCCGTCGACCGAGAGGATGAGTCCGGTCACGTAGTCAGACGCGGGAGAGGAGAGGTAGACGGCAGCGCCGACGAAATCGTCCAGCTCGGCGGCCCGCCCCATGGGGATACGCGCCATGAAGATCTTGACCATCTCGGGGTTGTCGCGCACCTGCTGGGTGAGCGGAGTCCAGAAGATGGAGGGAGCGATGGCGTTCACGTTGATGCGATGCTTGGCCCACTCGGTCGCCAGCTGCTTGGTGAGCAGATGCACGGCGCCCTTCGAAGTGCCGTAGCCCGCGTAGCCACCAGGATGGCCCAGGAACCCGCGCACCGAGCCGATGGTTATGACCTTGCCGCCGCCGCCCTGCTTGATGTACTCGGCGCCCGCGTACTTGGCGCACAGCAGGGTACCGCGCACGTTGACGTCCATGACCTTCTGCCAGTCGTCGATGTCAAAGGTCTCGGCCGGCTGGCGGTTACCGGCCGTGCCGGCCACCGTCACCATGATGTTGACCTTGCCGAAGTCCTTGATGACCTGCTCCATGGCGGACTTCACGCTGGCGTCGTCGGTGACGTTGACGGCTGTGGTGGTCGCCTTGCGGCCCAGACCTTTGACCTCGGCCACCATGTCGTCCATGATGTCGGTCTTCATGTCCCAGCCCGCTATGTCCGCGCCGTACACGGCGAGGCCCTTGCACAGAGCGTGGCCCAGCGTGCCCCCTGCTCCGGTGACCACGGCCACTTTGCCCGTTAGATCGAACAGCTTCTTGAGTTCGTCCACGGTCTTTCTTGGTGTCTCTTCGGCCATCTCGTCCCTCCGCTCCCTAGTTGTTTCCGGTCGTGCCAGGCCCGCCCGCGGTGATGATGCTTAGGCCACGCCCAAGATGACCATCATGCTGGCAGGATACTGCGTCTTGTTCATTATCGAGCGGCCTTCGTCCGGGCCGATGTAGATGGAGTCGTGCTTCTTGAGCACCACGTCCTTGCCGTCTTTGTCGGTGATGGTGATCTCACCGTCGATGCAGAAGTAGACGGTGTCGAAGGGCCGGCTGGGCGAGAACTCCGCCCCGCCGCCCGGCAGGAAGTGCGTACAGCCGAGAGAGAACTGACTCGTGCCCGTCTGCTCCTTACCCTGCAACCTGAAGCAGGTGCAGTCGTTGTGAGCCGCGGGTGAGTAACGCACTGCTTCGCTGATAGAGACCTTCTTCATTTGCTCACTCCCTGGTACAGATGACTGTGGTCGCTCTGCTTGTTCCCCTACTTCTTCGGCGGCAGTCCCAATATCTGCCGGGCCTCCGCCACCGTCGCCACCTCGCGCTTGAACTCGCCGGCCAGGCGGACGACCTTATCCACGAACTGGTAGTTGTGCTCGGCCAGTTCGCCCTTGCTGAGGTACACATTGTCTTCCATGCCCACCCGCACATGACCACCCATGTTCATGGCCATGGACATGATCAGGTTGGCCGTGGGCCCACAACCGAAGGCCGACCAAGTGGAGCCCTCGGGTAGAGCATCCACCAGATACGCCAGGTTCCTGGCGTCGCCCTCCATGCCGCCGTGCACGTGCATGCAGCACTGAAAGTGGATGGGCGCCTGCAGGTAGCCCTCTTTGAGCAGCCGCTTGGCGTTCCACACCATGCCGGCGTCGAACACCTCCACCTCGGGCTTGATGCCGTTCTCGATGTAGGCCTTACCCAGCTTCTGCAAGAACTCCGGCGAGTTGATGAACACGCCCTGGTAGAAGTTCATCGACCCTGCGTCGAAGGTGCCCATGTCGGGCTTGATCTCGACGTGCGGCAGGATGCGCTCCTCGTCGCTGAAGCCCAGCCCGCCCGACGAGGTCATGTTGATGATTATGTCGCAGCGCTCGCGGATAGCCTCGACGGTCGCCCTGAACCGGTCGAGCGCCATGGTGGCCTTGCCCTCTTCGGTGCGCACGTGAACGTGAGCGATGGCGGCGCCGGCCTTGTAGGCGTCGAAGACCTCCTGCGCTATCTCCACGGGCTGCGTGGGCAGATGCGGCGTGTTCTCCTTGGTGGTCATGGCCCCCGTGGTGGCCACCGTTATGATCAGCTTCTCCACTTGTCGACCTCCCGCACCTCGAAGCCAGACGACGATCGTCTAATCACAAGTCCTTTGTCTTCAGATTACTACCGCGCAAGGCCGGCTGTCTATCGACTATAATGGAGCGCGCTTTTGCGCCCAGGCCGAAGTGGCGGAATTGGCAGACGCGCTGGACTCAAACTCCAGTGAGGCTCACACCTCGTGCGGGTTCGACCCCCGCCTTCGGCATCGAGTCACCCATCGTCTCGTCTGCTAGCCGCAGGCGGCGGAGCTCTCCGGGGAGATGCGGGGGCCATTCTTCATCTGTGCGACTCGGTGGGGCCCCCTGTGGCTCTGGACTTCAGGCGCTCGCTGGAGATCTACCTGGGAGAGCCGCACCTATTCTGGGGGAAAGTGTCCAAAGAACTTGACGAGGGACACATATCGCGCGGGTAGATTTCGTTCCGTTCCGGCGTTACACTCATCCCAAGGGGAGAACGTAGGGAGAGCGTGTGGACGAGAAGCGGGAAGGCAAAGATCGCGAGTACGCCGAGCTGGTGGGCGAGAAGCTCCGGCGCATGCGTCAAGAGCGCGGACTCAGCCTACAGGAGGTGTGCGCCCGCTCGGGCGGCTCGTTCGTCGTCTCGACCCTCAGCGCCTACGAGCGCGGCAAGCGTAGCCTCAGTCTCGAACGCCTCTCTGAGTTGGCGGCCATCTACGGCCAGTCGCCCATGTCGGTCTGGACCTCGATGGCGACACGGGTATCCGCCGTCCGTCCACCGGAGGCTCTCCGCTCCGCATCCGCCTGGACCACCTGGACAATCTCTCGCCCGAGGAGCGCCGGCCGCTGGAGTCGTACCTCGCCTTCTTGCGCGAGCTCCGCAACGACCCCGCCCGTGAGGTGTTGACCATCCGCAAGGACGACTTGGCCTATCTCTCGGCGCTCTACGGGGTGCGGCCACAGACGCTCAAGGACTACCTGGAGAAAGAGGGCGTGCTCCTCACCGTCTGAAGGTAGCGGCCCATCTCGGCCAACCCCGCTTCAAAGTCTTTGCTCCGCGCGACCATGTCCACCAAAGCGCTGCCCACTATCACGCCGTCCGCGTAACCTGCCACCGCCTCGGCCTGCTCCACCGTGCTCACGCCGAAGCCCACCGCCAAGGGCAGGTCGGTGTGGCGCCGCAGCCGAGCGATGAAATCGGGTAGGTCTTGACGGAGCGCAGCTCCTGGCTCCCGTGACTCCCGTGGTCGAGACGCAGTAGATGAAGCCCGACGCGGCGGCCGCGATGCGGGCCAGCCGCTCGTCGGTGCTGGTGGGAGCCGCGAGCAAGATGACGTCCACGCCCTGCGCGCCTTGGCCGTGGCCTGTAGCTCAGCGGCCTCCTCCACCGGCACGTCGGGCACCACCACTCCCAGCACCCCGCTCTCCCGGCAGCGGTCGAAGAAGCGCTCCGGGCCGAAGGCCAGGATGGTGTTCAGGTAGCTCAGCAGCACCAGCCTGGCGCCCCTCGTGCGCGGCCTCCCCGGCGATGTCGAGCACGTCGCCTGGGCGCACGCCGTTCCGCAGTGCCACCTGCGAGGCGCCCTGGATCACCGGGCCGTCGGCCAGCGGGTCAGAGAAGGGTATGCCCAGCTCGACGAGGTCGGCGCCGTTCTCCAGGTAGCAGTCGACTATGCGCAGGCAACTCGCCGGGTCCGGATAGCCGCCCACGGCGTAGGGCATGAGTAGCGGCCGGCCCGCCTCACGGAACAGCGCGGTGAGCGCGCACCGCGCGTCCGGCCGCGCCCGCGCCGCCATCGGTCGTGGCAGTACTCATCCCCTCACCCCCAGAGCGTCGGCCACGCTGTATACGTCTTTGTCACCCCGGCCGGACAGGCTGACCACCACCACGTCGTCGCGCCCGAACCCGTGGCCGCCGCGCCGCCCGCCGCCGCACCGCCGGCCCGCGAGCAGAACGCGATGGCGTGCGAGCTCTCCAAGGCGGGGATGATGCCCTCCAGCCGCGACAGCGTCTGAAAGGCCGTCGAGAGCCTCCTCGTCGGTGGCGCTGGTGTACTCCACCCGCCCCAGGTCCTTGAGGTACGAGTGCTCGGGGCCCACCGACGGATAGTCCAGGCCCGCGGCGATGGAGTGGGCCTCTTGGATCTGACCGTCGACGTCTTGCAGCACGTACGAGAAGGAGCCGTGCAGGATGCCCCCCGTGCCCCGGGCCAGAGAGGCCCCGTGCTTGCCGGAGTCGAGGCCCAGTCCCGCGGCCTCCACCCCCACCAGCCGCACCTCTCGTCGCCCACGAACTCGTGGAACATGCCTATGGCGTTGCTGCCCGCGCCCACGCAGGCCACCAGGCCGTCGGGCAACCGCCCCTCCTTGGCCATGATCTGCTCGCGGGTCTCGAGTCCGATGACCGACTGGAAGTCGCGCACCAGCGTCGGATAGGGGGCCGGGCCCACCACCGAACCGATGATGTAGTGCGTCGACTCCACGTTGGCCACCCAGTCGCGGATGGCCTCGTTGGTGGCGTCCTTGAGCGTGCCGCTGCCCGAGGTCACCGGCAGCACCTCGGCCCCCAGCAGGCGCATGCGAAACACGTTGAGCTCCTGCCGGCGGATGTCTTCCTCGCCCATGTACACGTGGCACTCCAGGCCGAAGAGGGCAGCCACCGTGGCCGTGGCCACGCCGTGCTGCCCGGCGCCGGTCTCGGCGATGATGCGCTTCTTGCCCATGCGCACCGCCAGGAGGATCTGGCCCAGGGTGTTGTTGATCTTGTGGGCGCCGGTGTGCGCCAGGTCTTCGCGCTTGAGATAGACCTTGCAGCCCGCCCTCTCCGAGAGCCGCTTCGCCAAGAACAGCGGCGTGGGCCGGCCGGCATAGTCGGTCTGCAGGGTGTGCAGCTCGGCTACGAAAGTCCGGGTCGTCGCGGTACTTCTCGTAGGCCGCCTCCAGCTCCTCCAGCGCCGAGACCAAGGTCTCGGGCACGTAGCGTCCGCCGTAGGGACCGAATCTCTGACGTCATGCTCACATGTTCTTCCTCTCTTCACCCGGGCGACCAACTGCTCCATGAGCCCGTGGTCTTTGATCCCCGGAGATGACTCCACTCCACTCGACACATCCACCCCCCACGCGCCCGACTCCGCCAGAGCCTCGAGCACGTTGTCGGGGCCGATGCCGCCCGCCACCAAGAGCGGGGCCCGTCCGGTGCCGGCATCCGCACCGGGCGGCGCCGGAGGCGCCGCCTCGCGCACCAGGCGCCATCGAAACACGGCGCCGCTGCCCCCGAAACCCGCGCCCGCTTGCGCGCTCGGCGCCGCGCCCGGAGCCGCGACGTCACCTTCGTGTCCAGCAGCACTATGTCGGCCTCGGCCCGCGCCTGCGCGATGGCGTCGCGCAACTCGGCCGCGTCCGTCTCGCCGGCGTCTACCGGCAGGGCCTTGATGATGAGCACGGCTGCGCTCGCTGCCGCCCAGCGCTGCCGCCACGGCGGCCGCGCTCGGGCCTGCTAGGCCGTGAAGCTGCACCGCATCCAGCCCGACCTCGTCGGCCACCCGCGCGATCTCGTCGGCGTCGGCGTCGGTGAACACGCCTACCGTGAGCGGCGCGGCTACCGCCCGCGGGGCGCCTTGCGCCCCGGTCGCTTCGGCGCCGAGGGCCTCGCGTCCCGAGGCGTGCCGGCCCAGCCCCGCAGCCTCCAGCAGCCCGCGTGCCGCGCCCGGCTCCAGCCGGCGCGGGCTCGGGGCGAACACGAAGCCGAGTGCCCAGACTCCCAGGTCGCGCGCGGCGATGACGTCCTCGCAGCCGCGTCAGCCCGCAGATCTTCACCACCGGCCCCGGGGGCAAGAGCATCTGCCGCGCCCTCGCTTTGCCGGTCACCACTCACCGGTCCTCTTCCACGTGTAGATGATCATCATCGCTGCCGAGACGAACAACAGCACGAACATCATCATGAACCAGACCAGGCTGCTCGAACGGGCATCCTGGTGAAGTTGGTGCCGAAGAGGCCCACGATGAACGACAGCGGCATGAACATCGTCGCCACCACCGTGAGCTGCTTCATCACCCGGTTGAGCCGATTGGAGACGCTCGTCAGGTGCATGTCCAGGGCCGAGGACAGGATCTCGCGGTAGGTGTCCAGAAGCTCGATGGCCCGCATCACGTCGTCGTGCACGTCCCTGAAGTACACCTCGGCCTCGGGCTCCACATACAAGCACCCCGTACGATCCCAGCCTCTGCATGACGTCGCGGAGCGGTGCCACCCGCCGGCGCAGGTCCACCAGATCGCGCTTCAGGCCGAACAGCTCCTCCATGGGAGTCTCCGCCGTCTCGATGAGCACCTGGTCCTGCAGCGCGTCGATGCGGTCGTCCAGGCGCTCGAGGGACGGCTCCAGCCTCTCGACTAGCCACTCGCAGATCTGGTAAGCGATGAAGCTGGCGCCGCGCTGCCTGGAGAACACCTGGCGCCTGACGCGGTCGACCAGGACCTCGTAGTCGGGCTTGGTGATGTACCCCACCGAGATTATCCAGCGAGGGCCCACGAAGAGCCGCAGATCGCGCAGCAGAGGCAGGGTACCCGCCGCAGGCACGCAGGCGCCCGCGCCAAGCCCACTGGCTCGGCCAGCCCATCTGCCGAGAACAGCGAGATGTAGAGATGGTCGGCGAACTCCTCCACCCGCGGTCGCTCAGGACCATCGCGAAGGCTCTTGACCGCGATCTCGTCCAGGCCCATGTCGTCGAGGGCCTGGATGATGAGCGGGCGTGAGTTCGGTGTGGATCCAGGTGACCGGACTCTCCTCGTCGGAGAGACCGGCCAGTACCGGAGGTAGCTCACCGGCCGCGACAGTGGTCGCCTCGCCTGGTGTGAGCACACGCACCATCTGCTCGTCAGGGTCCATCGCTGTAGTCCGCTCGGTCACGGCACCAGCAGCACAGGCAACTGCACCGAGCGCATCAGCTGCTCGGCCGTCCGGCCCAAGATCAGGTCGTGCAGCACCGAGTGGCCCCTCATGCCCATGACCACCAGGTCGACCGGGTGGTCGGCCAGACGCGGCCGCCGCGGCCCGCGCGGGCTTGCCCGGCAGCACCGCGTGCGTGACCGCGAGCCCGAGCGGGTCCAGGTAGGCCCGCGCCTCATCGAGCACCGCCTGTCCCTCTTCGGCGTCGTCGTTGGCGGTGAGTATCATCAGCTCCACCGAGTCCCGCGCGGCCAGGTCGGCCGCCAGGCGCAAGGCGCGGCCCGCAGGCTCGCTGCCGTCGAACATGACGAGCGCCTTCTTGAACGGCCGGGCCTGCTCGTCGGTCAGCAGCACCGGCACCGTAGAGCGCTTGGTGACCGCTTCTGCCGTCGAGCCCAACAGGTCGCGACCCCATTTGGCGTGCTCGCCCCGCTTGCCCAGCACCACCAAGTCGTGCTCCTTGGCCAGGTCGGCGATCGACTGTCCGGGCACGCCTTCTTCCATGCGCGTCTCCACCGGCACCCCGGCCGCTTCGACCTTCTGCCGGAGTTCGCTCAAGATGTGCTCGCCCTTCTGCTGGAACTTCTCCATGAGGTCGAGCGGAGCCAAAACCGGGGCTATGGCCTCGAAAGAGTAGGAGTAGTCAAGGTAGGGCGGCATCTCCACGTAACGTACGTCGAGAACGTTGAGCCCCGTGATGCGGGCTTCATGAGTCTTCGCCAGGGCTAGGGCGCTGATCCAGCGCGGCCACCGCGTGGGCCGACGAGTCAACGGCTACCAGTATCGACCTGATCATCTAGCCTCCCATCGATTCCCGGACTGCACTCTCGACGGATCGCCCGCCGCCAACAGGCTCTCCCCCACCAGCACCGCATCCACGCCCACCGCCGCGAGCCTCCGCACGTCATCGTGAGTACGTATGCCGCTCTCGCTCACCAAGAGCCGCCCAGGCGGCACCAGTACCGGCCAGCCGCTCCGTGGTCTCCAGCGACACCTCGAAGCTGCGCAGGTCACGGTTGTTGATACCCAAGATCGCCCCCTCCACAGTCAGCGCCCGCTCCATCTCCTCCGCGTCGTGCACCTCTAGGAGCACGTCCAGACCCAGCGTCCGGCTGTGGCGGCCAACTCCCGCAGACGCTGGTCATCGAGCAGAGCCGCGATAAGGAGGACCGCGGACGCTCCGGCCGACCGGGCCTCGTAGAGCTGATACTCGTCGACGATGAAGTCCTTGCGCAGCAGAGGCAGGCGCGGTATGCTCGGCCGCCGTCCGCAGGTCGTCCAGGCTACCTAGAAAGAAGTCTTGCTCGGTGAGCACCGACACGGCTCGGGCTCCCGCCGTCTCGTAGGCAGTGACCAACTCCCCCACCTCCAGGTCCGGGCGGATGAGGCCCTTGCTGGGCGACGCCCGCTTCACCTCGGCGATCAGCGACACCCCAGGCTCGCCGACGGCGCCCGAGAACGAAGCCCTGGTCGCGCCGCCGCCCACCGCCTGCAGTTCTGCCAGCGGCACGAGTGCCCGCCGTTCTTCCAGGCGTCGCATCACCGCAGGGACTATGCGCTCCAAATAGTCCCCGGAGCGGATCACGCTCGTCCTTCTGCCAATCGAGTGGTCAGAGCCGCCAGGGACTCGTAGACGTTGAGGGCACGGCCATCGTCTATGGCAGCCGCGGCCGCTTCGGCCCCCTCCCGCACCGACGAGACGGCCCCGCCCACATAGAGGGCTGCGCCGGCATTGACCACCGCCGCGTCACGCGGAGCCCCCTTGGCTCCGTTCAAGAGTCCCCTGATTATGAAGGCGTTGGCCGCTGCGTCACCGCCCAGAGTCCGCGCAGAGCCCAGCGCTGCACGCCGCACTCCTCCGGGGTGAGCGAATACGGGAGGCTGCACCACCCCTCGCTCCACCTCGACCACGGTGGTGGCGCTGGCGACGGAGATCTCGTCCATGCCCTCGTCGCTGCGCACCAGCAGCGCGTGCCGGCAACCCACCCGAGCCAGCGCGCTCGCGAGCACCTCCAGATGCTCGGAGCTGCTGACCCCCAGCAGCATCCTCTGCACACCCGCCGGGTTGGTGAGCGGCCCCAGGAAGTTGAACACGGTGCGCAGGCCCAGGGCGCGCCTGATGGGCGCCACCTTGCCCATCACAGGATGATGCCGGGTGGCGAGCATGAAGCCCATACCCACCTCTTCGATGCAGGTCGCCACTTCTTCGGGAGTCAGGTCGGTGCGCACGCCCAGCGCCTCCAGCACGTCGGCCGAGCCGCAGCGCGAACTCGCCGCCCGGCTGCCGTGCTTGGCCACCTTGGCCCCGGCTCCGGCCACCACGAAGGCCGCGGCCGTGGAGATGTTGAAGGTGCCCAGCTGGTCGCCGCCGGTGCCGACGATGTCTACCAAGGCGTCGCGGTGCGCGGATCTCCACCGGGATGGCCATGCGGCGCATGATGTCCAAGAGACCGGCGATCTCGTCCGCGGTCTCGCCTTTGACCCGCAGCCCCATGAAGAAGGCGGCCGCTTCGGTGTCGCTGGCGGTGCCGTCGATGATCAGCTCCAGGGCCTGCGCTGCCTCCGAGCGACGTAAGGTCGCGCCGGTCGGCTATGCCCTGCAGGTAGGTACCGAAAGGCCCCTCGGGCTGCAAGGCCACCGGCGCCTCACTGGGCATAGACCGCTTAACCGGTTCGGGCTCGTCGTCCGGCACCGCCCAGGTGGCCTCCATCGTCGAAGCCGCGGGCGCGGATGCTGGCTCGGGAGGGGGTGCGGCCTCCGGCGCCGCGAACTCCGCCTCAGTAGCGTCAGCAGGCTTGGGTGCCGACTCCTGACGGTCGTCGTCATCCATCGGGAAGCCGAGTCCGAAAGGATCTTTGTGGCTCATCTTCTTGGCCCCCGGTGAGTCAGAAAGTTGCGCAACAGGTCTTTGCCCACAGCCGTCAAAAGGCTCTCGGGGTGAAACTGCACACCCTCCACCGCCAACTCCTTGTGGCGTATGCCCATGATGACACCATCCTGAGTCCAGGCCGAGCATTCGAGCACGCTCGGTAAGGCGCGGTCGACCACCAGCGAATGGTAGCGCGTGGCCACGAAGGGTTGCGGCAACCCGGCGAACACCCCCCTGCGGTCGTGATGGACAAGTGATGTCTTGCCGTGCACCGGCGCCTCTCCCCTGATCACCTTGCCCCCGTACGCTTGGCCGATGGCCTGATGGCCCAGGCACACTCCCAGGATAGGGCATTCTCCGGAGAACGCGGTGATGGCTTCGACACTCACCCCCGCCTCGGCGGGCGTGCACGGCCCCGGAGAGATGACCAAGTGGGTGGGCTGCTCGTCGCGGATGCCGGCCACAGTGATGGCGTCGTTGCGGAACACCCTGATCTTGGTGCCAGAGATCTCCGCCAGGTACTGCACCAGGTTGTAGGTGAACGAATCGTAGTTGTCTATCACCACGATGCGCAGATCGCTCATGTCGGTGCCCATCTGCTACTCCCATTCCTCTTGCTCGGTGGCCAGTTCGATGGCCCTGAACATGGCCCGCGCCTTGTTCTCGGTCTCGGTGAACTCGCGCTCTGGGTCTGAGTCGGCCACTATGCCGGCTCCCGCCTGCACGTAGGCCCGGCCGGCCCGCACCAGGATGGTGCGTATGTAGATGCACGAGTCCAGGTCGCCCGAGTAGCTCAAGTAGCCTATGGCTCCGGCGTACGGGCCGCGGCGGGTGGGTTCCAGCTCGTCGATGATCTGCATGGCCCGCACCTTGGGCGCGCCCGAGACCGTCCCGGCCGGAAAGACCGCCCGCAGGGCGTCGGTGGCGCCCACGCCTTCCTCCAGCTCGCCCACCACCGACGACACCAGGTGCATCACGTGGCTGTAGCGCTCCACCGCCATGAACTCCTCGGTCTTGACCGTGCCGGCGCGGCACACCCTGCCCAGGTCGTTGCGCCCCAGGTCGACCAGCATCAGATGCTCGGCCCGCTCCTTCTCGTCGGCCAGCATCTCCTCGGCCAAGGCGGCATCTTCGGCGGCGTCGCGCCGCGCGGCCGCGTGCCCGCGATGGGCCGGGTCTCGGCGCGGCGGCCGGTCACCGTGACCAGAGGCTCCGGGCTGGAGCCCACCACCTCGAAGTCCCTGAAGGCCATGTAGTACATGTAGGGGCTGGGGTTGACGGCACGCAGTCCCCGGTAGATGGAGAAGCCGCTCACCCCCACCGAGCGCTCGAACCTCTGCGAGAGCACCACCTGAAAGGCGTCGCCGGCGTAGATGTACTCGCGGATGCGCTCCACCGCATCCAGGAACCGCTGGCGCTCGAAAGTGGAGCGCACGGCCGCCTCATTCTCGCCCGCCGCCGCGTTGCGGCGACCGGTCTAGGCTCCACTTGGGCGGGGGGATGGGCCCGCGCAGCCGGGCCTTCACTTCTTGGAGGCGCCCGACCGCTGCCGCGTACGCGGCGTCGAGGTCGGGCTCGTCGTCGCAGAAGATGTTGGTGAGCAGCGTGATGGTGTGCCGCAGATGGTCGAACACCACGATGAGGTCGGTGAGCAAGAAGGCCATGTCGGGCAGACCGAGGTCGTCGGGCGGCGCGGCCGGCAGGTGCTCCACGTGCCGCACGCAGTCATAGCCGAAGTAGCCCACCGCGCCGCCCACGAAGGGCGGCATGTCCGCCAGGGCCGGCCCGCGATAGCGGCTGAGGTGTTGTTGCATGAAGGCGAAGGGGTCGCCGCCATGCTCGGCCAGATCGAACTCGGTGTCTACGCCTCCGCGCCTTATGGTGACAGTGTCGCCCGTCATGCGGACGCTTTCCCAGGCCTGGATGCCCATGAAGGAGTAGCGGCCGAGTCTCTGGCCCTGCTCGGCGCTCTCCAGCAAGAAGCAACCGGCCGGCTGGCGCAGTTTGAGAAAGGCGGAGACGGGCGTCTCGGTGTCGTCCAAGAACTGGTGAGCCACCGGGATGACGTTGTAGGTAGCGCTCAGCCCCCGCGCCTCTTCGCGAGAGGGCGTTGTGGTGATGCCGCCGGATGTCATGGCCGCCTACCCTTCTCGGCTAGGGCGCGCGAGAAACGGGGGACGCTCATCCGGCGGTGAGCTGAGCCAGCGACCGTCGAAACAGCTGTGATCGCCGGTGTGGCAGGCGCCACCGGTCTGCTCGACCAGAGCGAGCAGGGTGTCGGCGTCGCAGTCGTAGCGCAGTTCGCGCACCTTCTGGAAGTGGCCCGAAGTGGCGCCCTTGTTCCAGAACTCTTGGCGAGACCGGCTGTAGAACCAAGTGGTACCGCTCTCGAGTGTGCGGCGGAGCGACTCCGCGTTCATGTAGGCGAGCATAAGCACCTCGCCCGTACCCCACTCCTGCACGATGCACGGAATGAGGCCGTTGGAGTCGTACTTGACTATAGAAGGATCAGCTTTGCTCTGCATCTCTACCCCTTCGTGATCGGCTACCAGGTGGTGCGTCTGCACCGTTACCGGCCGCGAAGACACTCTAAGTCGTCGGGCCGCTGGAGGCGCCCCCCGCTACCTGCGGGGGGCTAGATCCACGAGAGATGCCAGCCGCGAAAGCCGACGTCATGCAGATGGAGGCAACCGGTGCCGGCGCCGCGGTGGCTCGAAGCCACTGCGCGCTGTACGGTAGTCTCTGCAGCCTCTTTGCGCATCTCTGCACTCCATCAGCACATCGGTAGTGAATCGGTATGATACACGCCAGACAGTTGACTGTGTAGACGCGAAGATTCGAGCGAGGCGCGGGTGGACGGTAGAGCGGAGTTGATCTTCTCGGGCGACGAGCTCCTGAGGGGAGACGTACTCAACACCAACCAGACCTACCTGGGAGAGCGACTGCTCGGCCTCGGCTACCTGGTGACCCACGCCCTCTGTGTCGCCGACGACCTAGCGACTATGGTCTCGGCCATCGCCGACAGCTTGGCCAGGCGGCCGGCGGTGCTCGTGCTCTCGGGCGGCCTGGGCCCCACCGAAGACGACCTCACCCGCGAGGCCGTGGCCGCCGTCCTCGATCTGCCCCTCGACCTGCACGATGAACTCCTCGAGGCCATAGACGCCCGCTTCGCGGCCCGCAACTTCGCCATGAGCGACACCGACCGCAAACAGGCCCTCCTGCCCCGCGGCGCCGTCGCCCTCCCCTTCTCGGGAACGGCGCCCGGCTTCACCCTGCAGCACGAAGGCACGGTGCTGGTCGCCCTGCCCGGCGTGCCCTGGGAGCTCAAGGAGATGTGGCAGACCCATGTGGAGCCGCTTCTGACGACGAGCGCGGGTGCCACCGGCGTCTCGAGTGCCGCCTCTGGGCGCGCCGCCGCACCCCGCGCCGCCGCGCACGAAGTGCGCCGGCTGCGCGCCTTCGGCGTCGGTGAATCAAAGCTCGCCGAGATGCTCGCCCACCTGGACTGGCGTGATCCCGAAGCGACCATGGGCACAAGGGCGAGCCTTGACGGAGTCACGCTCATCTTGCGAGGCAACTCGACGCCGGAGGGGCGGCGCAAGCTGGACGCGCTACAAGAGAGCATTTGCGCCAAGCTGGGCGACAAGATCTACAGTCTCGACAACGAAGACCTGCCTGTGGTCGCCGGCAACCTGCTCAGGGCAGCCGGACTGACCGTCGCGGTGGCCGAGTCATGCACCGGCGGCCTGCTGGCCAAACGCTTCACCGACATACCGGGCAGCAGCGACTACTTCTTGGGCGGCGTGGTGGCCTACGACAACCGGGTCAAGACAGCTCTGCTGGGAGTACCCACCGACCTGTTGGCGGCCAAGGGCGCGGTGAGCGAAGAGGTCGCCGCCGCCATGGCTGAGGGGATCTGCCGGGCCACCGGCGCTGACTGTGGGGTCTCGACTACCGGCATAGCCGGCCCCGATGGCGGCACCGAGACCAAGCCGGTCGGCTTGGTCTATATAGGCAGTGTGATCAAGGGCGTCACACAGGTCGAGCGTCTGCGACTGTGGGGCGGCCGTGACCAGGTGCGGGAGAGGGCGGCTTTCAGCGCGCTAGACCTGCTGCGGCGCAGACTGAGGAGCTAGCACCTACACCGCCTCGATGGTCGAAGGCGGCTTGGTGGCGATGTTGTAGGTGACGCTGACCACGCCCGGCACCGTGTCGACGATCTCCTTGGCCAGCTGCTCCAGTACCTCGAACGGCACCCGGCTGGGAGTGGCCGTACGGGCGTCGACGCTGTCCCAGCAGCGCACCTCGATCTGCTGGCCGAAGTCGCGCTTGCCGTCGCGCATGCCGGTCACCCGGTCTTCGTGCAGGATGGCCAGATACTGGAAGGTGCCGTGCCCCGGCAAGCAGCTTCTCGACCACCGTGGTGGCCTGCCGCACGGTCTCGATGCGCTCCGGGGTCACCTCGCCGATGACCCGCGCCGCCAGCGCCGGGCCCGGGAAGGGGATGCGCTGGAAGGTCGCGGCGGGCAGCCCCAGGGCCTCGCCCACCTTGCGCACGCCGTCCTTGCGCAGCTGGATGAGCGGCTCCAAGATCTGGTAGCCGAAAGTCTTCTGCGGATCGATGCCCAGTTGCTCGAACACGTTGTGCTGGCGCTTGATGCCCGCCACCGTCTCGTCCACGTCGGTGAGGATGGTGCCCTGTAGCAGGTGCTTGGCCCCGCTCTCCCGCACTATGCGGCCGAAGACGTCGCGGTAGAAGGTCTGGGTGATGGCCTCGCGCTTGGCCTCGGGGTCGGTGACGCCCTTCAGTGCCGCGAAGAACTCCTCGCGGGCATCGATCACCTCCACCTTGACGCCCAGCGCGGCGAAAACGCCGACCACCTGCTCGGCTTCCCCGGCCCGCATGATGCCGTTCTCGACGAAGACCGTCCTCAATCTGTCGCCCAGGGCTCGGTGCCCCAGCATGGTGACCACCGAGGAATCGACTCCGCCGGACAGGGCGTTGATCGCCTGCCCGCTCCCCACGGCCCGCCTGATGTCTTCGACCTTCTCGCTGATGAAGGCGTCCAGCGCCAGGTCTCTTGACGGTGATCTCTCTTGATCATGCGGCCACCCCTAATTCTGAAGTTTGCCGAACACCTTGCAGAGCCAACGATGGAAGGCGTGCACCGACTGCACGGGCTCCGCGTACATGAGCACGCAGGCTCCGTGGATCACGGGTACACCCTTCTCCTCACACAGAGCAAGGGCTTCCTTGGAGTCACAACCGGCCTGTATCCACAGCCTGGGGCATCCCGGCCTCGATGGCCTCGGCCACAGCCGCCGCGCACCTGGCCTTGGGCACGGCGATTATCGCGCCTTCGACCTTGCCCTTGACGTCGTCCAGTGTGGGGTCGGTATCGCGCGCGCTCAGGTAGACGACCGAGACCTCGTACCCCTTGGGCACGCAGCTCGATCGCTCATGGACGCGCCCATGACCGGAGTCTGGGCGGAGAGCCTGCACGAGGGCGAGCTTCTTGTGGCTCAGGAACTCATCAGTGGTCATCGCGGTAGTCATCGCAGGGGCCTCCTCGACTGTAGGTCCGGACAAGGCATCGAGACGTGATGTCTCTACCTGAACGGGCCTGCCCAGCGGAGATAGCGTCCAACGTCTCCGAGAGCCCCGGGTGCTCTACGGCCCAGCGCTTGCGTAGCAGGTGAAGCACCGAGAAGAGGTCGCGCAACTCTGACAAGGGCCCCTCGCGGCCGGTGAACACCTGGCCCAGTTGGTGGGCCGCCTCGGCCTCGAGCTGGGCGGCGGTCTCGGAGTTCACCTGCTTCTCCAGGTGCTCGACTATCCGCTCGAACTCCCCGTGGCTGAGCCAGACGCCGTGGCACTTGGAGCACTTGTCCATGCACACGCCGGACTGCTCGTAGGGGATCACGCCCATCGGGATGAGGTCTTCGGACAGAGACGCTCCCTCCGCTTGGCCTCCGCAGCCGTCGGCCTCGCGGCGAAGGGGTCGAAGTCCAGCCAGCGCAGGTCTTCGTCGGTGCTGTCCTTGGCCCGCCGCAGTTCGTCGCGATCGAACCACCGCCCGAGGCACGTCGGGCACTCGTGGATCTTGACCCCGTGAGCTGTCGGTCTCCTGCAGCGTGGTGCCATCTTCAGGACACTGCATGCTCGGCTCCTTTCCCGGGAACTGAGCCTGGGGTCCAGCATCGCCCAGCTCAGTCTATCATCCGCCTGTCGCCGCTCCGGTGCGCCTAGTCGCCGTAGAACTTCAGATAGGTGTGCGCCCTGCCCCGCGCTTGCTCGGCCAACTCCAGCAGCCGCTCCAGGTGAGCCAGCACCTCGCTGCCCGTGTCCTCTGGTTGCGCAGCTCTATCGCGTGTATCACCGTCGGGCTCCACTTGGCCTCACGAGCGCTGTCCAGCTCCGACTGACCGAGTACAGCAAGGCGCTCCTCGGTGACGTGAGTGCGTGCTGCCTCGAGTTCGCGGATGAGCGTCGGTATCTGCAACTGGTTGAACACGGTGTTGCCTTCGGGATGCGACGAAGCGCAGACACACTGTGCCGCCGATGCGCTGAAGCGCGACAATGCGCTCGGTGAGGTCGTCGGGGTCCAGGACCTCGCCCAGCGCTGCACCGTCTTCGTCCTCCAGATAGAGGTCGATGCTCAACCTGGGCCTCACCTCTGTTGTAGTAGATGTCTACGGTCATGCCCGTGGGAGTCTCGTACCACAGGTCCGCGGCCATCCACATGGGCACACGCACGCAACCGTGACTGGCCGGGTAAGAGGGCACCGAGGGGTAGCCGTGTATAGCCGTCCTGCTCACGACATATGACGGGTAGTAGATCCTACCTGACAGCGTGACGCAGCTTCACCCAGCCCTTGTACTTGCTCTGTATCTTGAAGTGCCCGGTGCGGGTGCCGTTCTGGCCCGGTGGACACATGCACTATCTTCCAGACCTGGTCGTCGGTGATCATGAAGAGCACCTGCCGGGTGAGGTCCACCTCGACGCGGGTGCCCGCGCCGGTCAGCTTGGGGGCAGGGGTCTGCGCTCCGAAGATGCGCGACCAGACGCTATCTCCCGACCCACCCGTTCCGCTTGAGCCTCTCCACCTTCTGGAAGGCCATCACCGCGTCCCTGGTGCGATAGTCGTAGACCCCGTCGATCGGCCCGGGGCAGTACTTGAGCGCGGTCAACTGGTACTCCAAGTACCAGACGAGCGGCCCCTCCGACCGTTCTTAGGCATCGCATAGCTGCTCTTGGCGGGTACTGCCATCGGAAGGCCCGACCTCGCCTGGACAGTCCGCAGAAGGCCCGCTCCAGCATGATGGCCATGTCGCCCTGGCTCAGGGGCAGGTTTGGATAGAACCTTGCGTCGCCGTCGGCCTCGATTATGCCCAGACGCAGGGCGTTGGCCACCGCACGAGCGCAGTCGGCGTAGATGAGAGGACGGTCCTCGAACGCTCCCAACCAGGCGCCGGTAGCCTCGAAGTACGTGAACCGATAAGGCACTAAGGCGAAGGAGCCTCGAGCAACCTGGTATCCCAGGCCTCGACTATCCAGAGCACAGCCCTCTGCCGGCTGATCAGCGAATCTGGTGAGAAGGTGGTCGGGGTCGTACCCGCTGATCACTCCGGCGTCGTACAGCGCACCGACTGCGCCACGGCACTCCTCGTCGACAGGCACGTCGGTGAAGGGGGTGGCGTTCGACGTCTTTCAGACCGAAGGCCCGGGCGAGCATGATGGCCAGTTCTCCCCGGGTGACGAACTCCTGCGGCACGTCGAGCCGGCTTCGTGCCCGGGCAAGATGTCCGCCCTGCCGAGCGCGTCCATCGCCTCCTGGGCCGCGACATCCCCACCGATGGTGACCGACGCCTCGACATGGGCCGCACCAGGGACGGCGAAGAAGAGCACCGTCACCAGAGCCAGGCACGCCAGCGTGCCAAGCCTGCGGGTGACCACGGGTCTGGTTCTGTGACTGGACATGTCCCGAGCGCTCTTCACTCGTCGTATATGTAGACGCTCGTGCCCATGGGCATCTCTTCGTACAGTTCCTGCGCCGTCCATATGGGCACGCGCACGCACCCGTGGCTGTCGGCCCAGCTGGGCACCTCAGGATCTCCGTGTACCGCCAAGAGGTGGTCGAAATCAAAGTACGAGACCCAGTAGATCAGAGTCCCATACGAGCACCTGACCCAAGAGGGCATCTTGTACTCGATCTTGAAGTGCCCCTTCAGCGTGCGCGAACCTGAGCCCCCCGTAGAGACGTGGATTATCTTCCACACCTTGTTGTCATTGATCATGAAGAGCACTTGGCGGTCGATGTCCACCTCTACCCTCTGACCCGGCTCGTCCCCCTTGGGCACCGGCGTCTGCGCCGTGGCCAGGCGCTCCCACACACCGGGGCCGGCGATGCCGTCCCGCGTCAATTTCTCGACCTTCTGAAAGGCCGTGACCGCATCCTTGGTCCTTGTGTCGTAGACACCGTCCACCGGCCCCGGCCGGTACTTGAGGGCGGTCAACCGATATTCGAGGTACCAGACCAGAGGTCCCTTTGCCTTGAGTTTGAGCGGCGGATAACCCGTCTCCCCCTTCAGGGCCTTGGGCGGCTCGGTCTTGGCCACGAGGGGCCGGGAGAACGCGCGCGCGAGTACGTCGCTCAACGCGGCTTCTTCGAGCGGAAAGGCCGGATAGAGAAACCCGTCGGCGGGCACGTCCACTATGCCCAGTCGATACGCCCCCGCCACCCCTCGGGCGAGGACGGCGCTCACCAGCCCCCATCCTTGAAGCCACCCAGCCAGCTGTTGGCAGAGTCGAAGTACGAGAAGCGGAACGGCACGGTGGAGCTGTCGTCACGGCTGAGTTTGTAGCCCAAGGCGTCCGATATCCAGGCAAGAGCCTGCTGACGCGTCACGGCCTCGTCCGGAGAGAAGAGCTCACCAGTGACCCCGGTGAGGAGGCTCAGCCGCTCAAGAGCGGCGACCGCGCCGAAGCACTCGTCCTCAGCCGTCAAGTCGCTGAAGCTCGATTGTCCGCCCGCGGTGAGCCCCAGCGCCTCAGCGATACGGATGGCCACTTGGCCACGGGTCACGAAGCCCGGCAGCCCCAGCGACAGATCGGTAAACGGATGGGTCTTCTTTCCGGCCTTGGCCTGCAGGTAGATGTCGTGACTGAACAGCGGATAGACCGAAGTACTGGTGGTGGAGGCGGTGGAAGTCGTACTTGCGGTGCTGGTAGTACCACCCATTGTGGCGCCCGGGGTACCGACCGTGGTCGTAGTGGCTGCCGCCGCCCACCCGACGCACGAAGCCAGAACGACCGCCAGCGCGCCGGCTGACACGAACAGCCGGCGGATCGCTGTGCTTCTCGCTCTCCGACCGTGCATAGTGGCGGGTATGGTAGGGTACTTGTTAGAGCAAGTCAACGAGGCGAGAGGCAGCAGGCTGGCTCGCGGTGAAGTGGAGGGGACGATGGACCAACCGAAGGTATTCCTCTACGCACTCAGCACCTGCGGCCACTGCAGGGCCGCCAAGAAGCTCTTGGACGACCAGGGCGTCGCGTTACGACTTCGTCTACGTCGACCTGCTCTCGCGTGACGAACTCCGCAAGGTGCTGGACGAAGTCGCCAAGGTGAACCCGCAGCGCTCCTTCCCCACCATACTCATCGGCGACAAGGTCATAGTCGGCAACCGTGAAGCTGAGATCCTGGAGGCACTGGGACTATGAGCGCGATAGACGAGACATACGACCGCCTCAAGAAGGTCAACGAGCCCAAGGGCTACTTTCTCAACAAGGACGACGAGTTGGTCAGCCAGCTGATCGAGGGGCTGCTCACCAACAAGGAGCGCTACGGCTACATGTCCTGCCCCTGCCGCTTGGCCACCGGGTCGCGTGAGGCCGACAAGGACATCATCTGCCCCTGCGACTACCGGGAGGCCGATGTCGCGGAGTACGGCTCGTGCTACTGCGCCCTCTACGTGCACCAAGGAGTGGAACGAAGGCGTCCGGACCCCACGCGACCGTGCCCGAGCGCAGGCCGCCCGAGAAGTCCTGGGCTATCTGGCCGGCGCGGACGCCTGACCGGCGGCCGACTTCGAGCGCCTCGTGTACGCGACCAAGGTTCGAGTCAGCGCGCTGTGTGTTAGGCTAGACATACCCCAAGTCAAGCGCTACCCGCGCGTGCGCGCGCGGCCCCACGGAGGCAAGTTCGACATGCCTGACACCGCCAAGATCGGCAAGGTCCTAGTGGCCGAACTGATGGAAGACGATGCCATCGCCAAGCTCTCCGAGGACTGCGAGGTGGACGTCAAGTACCGCCTCAGCAAAGAAGAGATCCTTGCCATCATCCCCGAGTACGACGGCATCATCGTCCGCAGCGAGACCCTCATCGACAAGGACTTCCTCGACGCCGCCACCAACATGAAGATCGTGGGCAGAGCGGGCTCGGGTCTGGACAACATAGATGTCCCCTATGCCACCCAGAAGGGCGTCATAGTCTGCAACACCCCCGAGAGCAACGTGATGTCGGCGGCCGAGCACGCCATCGGCCTGATGCTGGCAAGCAGCCGCAACATCGTCTGGGCCGACCGCTTCATCAAGAGCGGTCAGTGGGGGCGCAAGCAGTTCGAGGGCAGCGAGCTGTACGGCAAGACCCTGGGCATCATCGGCCTGGGCCGCATCGGCGGGTTGGTCTCGCAGCGCGCCCGCGGCTTTCAGATGCGGGTGATCGCCTACGACCCCTACATCGCCGACTCCCGTTTCGAGAAGCTGAACGTCGAGAAGGTCGACTTCGAGCAGCTGCTGCGTGAGTCCGACTACATCAGCATCCACACCCCGCGCACCAAAGAGACCCTGAACATGGTCGGCGACGACCAGATAGGCATGATGAAGAAGGGCGTCCGCCTGGTCAACGCCGCGCGCGGCGGCCTCTTCAACGAGGACGCTCTCTATCGCGGACTGGCCACCGGGCCATATCGCCTCGGTGGCCATCGACACCTGGTGCGAAGAGCCTCAGAAGAGCCACCCGCTCTACGAGTTCGACACCGTGGTGGGCACGCCCCATCTGGGCGCCTCCACCTTCGAATCCTCCAAGCGCGTGGGCGAAGAAGTGGTGGCCGAGGTCATCGCCGGGCTCCGCGGCGACATAGTCAAGAACGCGGTCAACATCCCCGCCGTCACCGAGGAGACCTTCGCCAAGCTGCAGACCTTCATCCGCCTGGCCGAGCAGATGGGCATCCTCTACCGGCAGATACGCCGCAACCCGGTCAAGAGCGTAGAGATAGTCTTCGCCGGCAGAGATATCGACGACCCGGCCGACGCCAAGATCCTCTCCCTGGTGGCCCTCCGCGGCATCCTGGAGCGCAACATGGCCCCGGGCAGCGTCAACTTCGTCAACGCGGGCCTGCTGGCCGAGCAGATGGGCATAGAGGTCAAAGAGACCATCACCCGCGAGAGCGGCGACTACCGCAACCTCATCAAGCATGGTGGTCACCGAGGGCGACGGCACCAAGTTCACCATCGCCGGCACCGTGCTCGAGCACCGGCATCCGCGCATCGTGCAGATAGGCGACTTCCAGATCACCTTCGTGCCCGAGGGCAAGTTCATCTATGCTCCTCACCGCAACGTGCCCGGTGTCATCGGCCAGGTCGACAACGATCATGGGCGACTACGACGTCAACATCTCGCGGATGGTCACCTCGAGCGGTGTGAACAACACCTCGGAGGACTCCATCATGATCCTCGGCATAGACAACGACGTGCCGCCGGAAGCTCTGGAGCGCTGCCTGCAGATCGCCGAGATCGACGACATGAAGGTCATCGACCTGTCTTAGCTCTGCCCCCGGGCATCCTTTTCCCGTCGCGGGGGTACGTAGTGTAAATGAACCCGAAGCTACCAAGGGAATGAGGGCATCATGAGCACCAAGACCCTTATGCGCTCTGCGATCTTCGCCACCGTGGCCCTGCTGATGGCGGGCTCGTTGGCTGCCGGCTGTGGCTCCGGTACCTGACCACCGCGGCCACCTGGCCCAACGGAGAGATCGAGGCCACCGAGTTCGAGGGGGTCGCGCTCACCCCCATCAGCGAACAACGCAACAACGCCTTGAACGGCGTCCAGGTGATCGACAAGGACACGTACAATCTCGTGATCGACGGACTGGTGGATACTCCGCTGACCCTCTCCTATGCCGACCTGCAGGCTTACGAACAGAAGTCCTGGCTGATGGACCTAGACTGCGTCGAAGGGTGGAGCTTCACGGCCAAGTGGACCGGACCATCGTTGGCAGACATCCTCGCGGACGCCGGGGTCGAGCCCGAAGCCGGTATCGCCATCTTCTACACCGCCGACGTGCCCGAGCGGTTACACCTCCCTGCCGCTCGACTACATCATCGACAACGACATCATCCTGGCCCTGAAGCTGAACGACATCACCACTGCCCGCCGACAGAGGCTTCCCCTTCCAGGTGGTGGCCAAGAGCAAGTACGGATACAAGTGGGCCAAGTGGGTCACGCGGATAGAGCTGTCTTCGGACACCAGCTTCCGGGGATTCTGGGAAGGGCGCCGGCTACAGCAACGACGCCGAAGTCGGCGGACCCGCCTTCGACCAGTAGGAGACCGATGTCCACCCATTACAGCGTGAGCCCGATAGCTCTAGCTCTCTTTGTCATCTACGCGGTCAGCTTCGCTCTCTACAAGACCAAGCGCATCAAGGTGACCACGCATCGCAAGATATGGAACGTCCTCCTGCTGGTCACCTTTCTGACCACAGCCGTCTTCGGCCTCATCCTGGCGATACGCCGAGACTACGTGCTGCTGTTCAACTCACCGGTCAATCTGCTCTTCTGGCACGTGGAGGCAGGCGTGGTGATGACGGTGGTCTCTCTGTTCCATCTCAGTTGGCACCTCGGCTACTACCGCGACCTGCTGAAACGCCTGCGTGAGAAGGACACGTAGCGGGCCGGCTACCGCTTTCGTGCCACCAACTCGAGAGTGCGCTTCACCAAGCCCACCAGCACTACGCCTGCGTACGATCCACACGAAGATCTTGAGCACGAGGGAAGAGCGCAGGTCGGTGCCGAGCAGGAAGCCGTGCACCAGGACGGCTACGAAGATGAGCGTAGTTGAGCCGATGCACCCAGCGCCAATAGCGCTTGAGCCGGGTGCGCAGAAGCGCTGCCGCAATGACTGCCGCCAACAAGGCCAGGGCAGCCGGCCCCACCCAGACAGCCCCTGCCGGTACCCGGCGATGCCGAAGACGAAGGCGCAGATGCCGTGCGCGGCCGCCAAAGAGAAGCCCGCTATTCCCGTGGCCGTGTGCAGGTGCTGGACCCGACGCGGCCCGGCCAGACGGTTCAGGAAGGCCGGAACGCCCCGGTCACTATGCCGACGAAGACGAGGGTGAAGGCCTCAAGGGCTGCGACCCTCAGCGTCGTCCACAGCGCGATCGAATGAGGCTGTGCCCGACAGCCACACCGAGAGAATGGGGAGCGCGAGCAGCCAGCGGACCGTCAGCGCAGGCCGTCATCTGCAGAAGCACACGCGCCGGCTGCTTGAAGGGCTGCTTGGTCACCACCACTCCTCCGTGAGACGCGACTCGACCGGGCTTCTACTGGACCAAGAGCCCACGACCGGCATACGAGCCAGAAGGGCGCGCATGTTGCCCGGTGCCTGCTGGATGACATCGGAGAGATCGCGTCCGGCGGAGGCGCCCAGGCTGCAGCTGGAGTGCGAACCTTGGCCCCATCTGGAGCTGTCGGACACATCGTAGACCACACCGTCTACCGCCACGTAGGCCGGCCGGCCGTCTTTGCCGTCGAACTCGGCGAGTTCGGCAATGGTGAACTCCTGCCCGGCGTCAGAGGTCGCGGTCACCGCGGTGGCCTCTGTGGCGACGGTGGTGGCGGTGGTGTCCGAGCCGCCACATCCGACCGTCTGCATGCCGCCAAGTGCGACAAGTGCGATGAAAAGCGTCACCTTCCAGCATCTAGCAGTCATTTTGACTCCTCTCTTAGCCGGTTGCGACTCGCTGCTCGATTCTAGCGCTGGCGGCCCCGCCGCCGACGCGGCCAGCAGCCCGTGCAGGTCCTGCAGGCAGACCACGTCGATCTCTTTGCGCTTCTGCGCCGCCGCGATAGCCTGCACCACCGCGTGTGCGGCGGCCGCGTTGGTCATGGTGGGCACGCCGTGCTGCAGAGCGGCCCGGCGGATCTCGTAGCCGTCGGTGCGGGCCCCGCGGCCGCGCGGCACGTTGATCACCAGGTCTATCTCCCCCGCCTCGATGCGGTCCACGATGGTCACGATGGGCTCGGCGCCGACCGCGCGCCCGGCCGTGCCGCGGCGGCGGCGCGCAACTCCTCGCCCTCGGTGTGCTTGAGCACCTGCTCCGACTCGATGCCGTTCAGGCGCAGTGCCCGATGCGTGCCCTCCGTGGCCAGGATGCGAAAGCCCGAGGTGCTGAGCACCAGGGCCATGAGTATCAGAGCGTCCTTCTCGGCGTCGGCCACCGACAGGAACACCGTGCCCTCGCGCGGCAGCCGGTCGCCGGCGGCCAGCTCGGCCTTGGCGAAGGCGGTCGGAAAGTCGTCGCCCACCCCCATGACCTCACCGGTGGACTTCATCTCCGGGCCCAGGGTGGTATCGACGCCGGGCAGCCGGCGGAAGGGCAGCACGGCCTCTTTGACGGCCACGTGCTGCAGGTCGCGCCGGCTGGGCACCCGCCCGGCGCGCGCCGACTCCTCCCAGCCGGGCAGGCCCATGTCGCGCAGCTTCTGGCCCGCGATCACCCGGGTCGCGATACGCGCGAGCGGCACCCCGGTCGCTTTGCTGACGAAGGGCACGGTGCGCGAGCCGCGCGGGTTGACCTCGAGCACGAAGATGCTGGCCCCGCCGTGGTCGCTCTGCTGCACCGCGTACTGCACGTTCATCAGGCCCACCACGCCCAGCTCTTTGGCCAGGGCAGCGGTCTGCTCTTCGATGCGCTGCACCACCGCGTCGCCCACCGACACGGGCGGTATGACGCAGGCCGAGTCGCCCGAGTGCACGCCCGCCTCCTCGACGTGCTGCATCACGGCGCCGATGTACACATCGTCGCCGTCGCAGATGGCATCGACGTCTATCTCGGTGGCATGCTCCAAGAAGCGGTCGATCAGCACCGGATGGTTGGGCGAGGCCTTGACCGCCGTCGTCATGTAGCGGCGCAGGCCTTCTTCGTCGTAGACGATCTCCATGGCCCGGCCGCCCAGCACGTACGAGGGGCGCACCAGCACCGGGTAGCCTATCCTCTCGGCCACGGCGGGTGCCTCCGCGGCGCTGCGCACGGTGTCGAAGTACGGCGCCTTGAGCTTCAGCTTCTTGAGCACCTCGCCGAAGCGCTCCCGGTCTTCGGCCAGGTCGATGGCGTCCTGCGAGGTGCCCATGATGGGCACGCCCGCCGCGTGCAGGCGCTCGGCGATCTTGAGCGGTGTCTGTCCGCCGAACTGCACCACCACGCCCTTGGGCTTCTCGTTCTCGATGATGTTGAGCACGTCCTCGAAGGTGAGCGGCTCGAAGTACAGGCGGTCGGAGGTGTCGTAGTCGGTGGACACCGTCTCGGGGTTGCAGTTGACCATGATGGCCTGGTAGCCCAACTGGTGCATCTCCTGCACGGCGTGCACGCAGCAGTAGTCGAACTCGATGCCCTGGCCTATGCGGTTGGGGCCGCTACCCAGGATTATCACCGACTCCTTGTCAGGAACAGGCAAGGCTTCGTTCTCCTCCTCGTAGGTGGAGTAGAAGTACGGAGTGTAGGCCTCGAACTCGGCCGCGCAGGTGTCCACCGCCTTGTAGGTGGGGATGATGCCCTCGGCCATGCGGCGGGCCCGCACCTCGTCCTCGGTGGCCTCGAGGAACTTGCCTATGTAGACGTCGCTGAAGCCCAGCCGCTTCGCCTCCCACAGCTCCTCGCGCGGGACAGCAGCAATACCTCTTTGGCAAAAGACTGCAGGTGCTTCTCGGCCTCCACGATCTCGCGGAACTCCTCCAGGAACCACTTGTCGATGGCGGTGGCCTCGGCCAGCTCGTCCCGGGTCACGCCGCGGCGCAGGGCCTCCAGGATGAGGTCGTAGCGCTCGGCCGAGGGGATGGCGATGAGGTCCACCAGGGCCTGGTTGTCGTCGGGTATGTCGGGGCGCACGTCCAGCTCGCGCGAGCGCATGCTCTTCTGGAAGGCCTCCTTGAAGGTGCGCCCGATGGCCATGTTCTCGCCCACGCTCTTCATGTGCGTGGTCAGGCGGGTGTCGGCCTGGGGGAACTTCTCGAAGGCCCAGCGCGGCGTCTTGACCACCACGTAGTCGATGGTGGGCTCGAAGCAGGCCGGGGTCTTGCGGGTGATGTCGTTGGAGATCTCGTCCAGCGTGTAGCCGACGGCCAGCTTGGCCGCGATCTTGGCGATGGGGAAGCCCGTGGCCTTGGAGGCCAGCGCCGACGACCGCGACACACGCGGGTTCATCTCTATGACCACCAGCTCCTCGCTCTCGGGCGAGTAGGCGAACTGGATGTTGGAGCCCCCGGTCTCTACCCCTATGGCCCGGATGATGTCCAGCGAGGCGTCGCGCAGCCGCTGATACTGCACGTCGGTGAGGGTCTGCTGCGGAGCCACGGTGACCGAGTCGCCGGTGTGCACGCCCATGGGGTCGATGTTCTCGATGGAGCAGATGATCACCACGTTGTCCTTGCGGTCGCGCATGACCTCCAGCTCGAACTCCTTCCACCCTATGACGCTCTCTTCCAGCAGGATCTGGTGGGTGGGCGAGGCGTCCAGGCCGACCTGCACGGCGCGGTCGAACTCCTCGTCGGTGTTCGCCACCCCTCCCCCGTGCCCGCCCAGCGTGAAGCTGGGCCGGATGATCAGCGGCAGGTGAAGCACGCCGTCCGCCAGCGCGGCGCGGGCCTCGGCCACCGACCTGACCACGGCGCTCTCGGGCACCCGCAGCCCGATGGAGGCCATGCATGTGCGGAACTCGTCGCGCGCCTCGGCCCGATGGATGGCGGCGTAGTCGGCGCCGATGAGCTCCACGCCGAACTTCTCCAGGGTGCCGTCCTCGCTCAGAGCGACGGCCAGGTTGAGGGCAGTCTGGCCCCCCAAGGTGGGCAGCAGCGCGTCCGGACGCTCGACCTCGATTATCTTGGCCACCACTTCGGGCACCAGCGGCTCGATATAGGTGCGGTGCGAGAAGGTGGGGTCGGTCATGATGGTGGCCGGGTTGGAGTTCACCAGCACCACCTCGTAGCCCTCTTCCATGAGCACCTTGCAGGCCTGGGTGCCCGAGTAGTCGAACTCGCAGGCCTGGCCTATGACGATGGGCCCCGAGCCCAGCAGCATGATCTTGTGGATGTCGGTGCGGCGCGGCATGGCTAGCGACCCGTCCAGCGAGCGGCGCGGCAGGCGGCCCGCGGCGCAGCGTCGCTCAGAGCGCGCGGTGACAACCCAAAGAAGCGATGGAGAGAGTGAGGCGAGGGGATGACCCGCAGGTCAGGGCAGCGCACAAGGGCGCGCGCACGGCAAAGCATGCTGCTTCTCCTTCCGGCCTCACAGGGCACGATTAAAGGTCGGCTAATCGTACCGTATCGGGGGGCCGGTGAGAAGCTCCCGGGTCAGTCAGCGCGCTTAGCGGCCTCGTAAAACTGAATGGCGTCCATCAAGCCAAGCGCGCCCGCAGGCGGGCGATGACCTCCTCGGCCGGGACAATCTTCGCGGTGCCGGACTCAAGCTCAGCAGCACGCCGTAGTGCCTCTTCAATCCACAGCTGCTCTATCTCAGCTTCCGTCAAGTCGTCGAGGTCATCGAGGCTATCCGAGAGATCTTTGGTCAGCGCGGCTCTGTCTTTCACACTAAGACGCAGCGCTTCTTGTCTGATCTCGTCAATGGTCATCACAACCCACCTCATTGATACTCACACCTCCTTTCATTATACGGCGCGTGGTTGTGCATAGCTCTCGTCTTCCGCTCGACGATACGTTGCCGGGCAAACCGACGGACCCACGTGCAACCTTGTGCCTATGCTGCCGGCCATAGCATCGGCTATCCTTGCGCCGGAGTCAGGGCACCTGTACCATTAGCCGTACAGGTCGGCCCAGGAGGAACGCCATGAACGCCATACCTTACACGACGCTTCGCGCGAATCTCGCTCAGGAGATGGATCGCGTGTGTGAAGACCACGTGCCCATCGTGGTGACCCGCAAGGCCTCGGCCTCTGTGGTCATGATCTCTCTCGACGACTTCGAGGCTCTCGAAGAGACGTCCTATATGCTGCGCAGCCCCAAGAGCGCCCGTCGGCTGCTGGAGTCCATCGCCGAACTAGAAGCCGGCGGAGGCACCGAGCGAGAGTTGGCCGAGTGAAGCTGGTCTTCTCCGAGCACGCTTGGGAAGACTATCTATATTGGCAGAGCAGCGACCGCAAGCTGCTACAGCGGATCAATAAGTTGATAGGGGACATCCAGCGCAGCCCTTTCGAGGGACCCGGTAAGCCCGAGGCCCTCAAGCACGCGTTGTCGGGCTACTGGTCGCGACGCATCGATGATGAGCACCGCATAGTGTACAAGTTGCAGGGCGACAACCTTCTCATCGCCCAACTGCGGCACCACTACTGAATCTGCACCACTCGCTCCTCCACCTGCGGGTACAGCGCGTCGATGTTGCGCTGCAGGGCGATAGTGCGCGCCAGCGCGGTGACTATGCGACAGTAAGTGCGGATGTCGTCGATCTCCAAGTGGCGCTCCCGGCGGTCTTTGAGCCACTTCTCGCACACCTGGTAGCCGCCCACCTGATAGCTGAACGCCTCCGCGGACACAGGCGCGAAGTACTGCGAGGCGTTTATGTACACGCGCTGCTCCCCCGGCTCGTAGCGCAGGCCGTCCTTGCCCTTGGCCGCGGCTAACGCCTGCATGACGGCGAGGTTGAGATTGGGCCGCCGCCCGGCGGGCTCCAGTTGCGCGAACAGGTCTTGGCGGTCGGAGTCCGGGTAGAGGTAGAGGGGAAAGAGATATGACCTCTCTTTGGTCTGCGAGGACACAGTGCAATCATTTGTCGGTTTCTGTGTGCGAAGCGCGTGCCGGAACTGGCTACACCTTCGGCCGGACCGCCGAAAGCCGGTGCTGGGCGCAAACCGTCACCGTACGGGCTTACAGTCCGGCGGTCTCCTCCGAGAGACCCAATGAGTGAGAGACCGCCTGTTCGACCTCCCGCATCTGCTCACCCGTCAGTTCGCAGACGGTCTTCGGATCGATCCGATCCAGGCTGACCGTTCGAATCTGCTCGCACAGGATGACAGCCGGGCGGCCATCAACCGAGACGTGCACGTGCATGGGATAGCGCTTCGAGGGGACCTGAGAGGTTATGGGTATGACGATAGTGGTGCTCGAGGTCAGATTGCCCAGGTTGTTCTGAATGACGAGCGCCGGACGCGTCTTGCCCTGCTCAGAGCCACGCACCGGCTCGAAATCCACCCAATAGATGCAGCCGCGCCGCACTTTGGCGACCGCTACCATGCTGGCAACGAGTCTCCGCTGGCGGCCATGTCTTCTTCGGCCAACTGTCGGCCCGACTCGTTCATCTCCTCGTAGCCCTCTTTCATCAGGGCCCTCACTCGCGCCTCACGCAGGCAGGTGATCGCCTCCACGATGACGTGCGTCTTGGTCACACCGTTCTCCGTAGAACGGCTGTCCACGAAATCGATCGCCCACGATGGAAGCCTCACATTCACGAGTTTGGTCGCCTGCACCTGACCGGCCATGACCACACCTCTCCACTCCGTTGAACCGCTCTCGGACTTCACTCAAGAGCTGAACCTTACCACCAGACCAACAGTATTGTAAAGAATATTTGTAATACGGGCTGTGTATATGAACTGCAAGCACTAGCACTTGTCGCGACGTCTCATGCTGCCGTGCTGCCGCTTCGGCGCGCATCGGACTTCGGACCGATCCTGGCCGGCCAACGCACGCTATGATGGACGGAGACGGACTTGGACGAGAGGCTGTTTGGCCGCTGAGAGCTAAGCCGCGTCCGCAAGCCAGCCGACCCCTTCCTCTGCCCCGCTAATCGCCCTGCGACATCAACTCCACGAACCGGTCGAAGAGGTACCGGCTGTCGTGCGGGCCGGGACCGGCCTCAGGATGGTACTGCACCGAGTAGGCGGGCTGATCGAGCAATCGGAAGCCCTCCACCGTGCCGTCGTTCAGGTTCAGGTGTGTCACCTGTGCCCGTCCAAAATCTGAATCAAGCAGCATGTCGTCGGCGCTCAATCCGGCCACTCCGCCCTCGCCCACCACGGCGCCCCTTTCCAGAGCGCGGCGCACCGCCTCGGGTGGCTCGACGGCGAAGCCGTGGTTCTGGCTGGTGATCTCCACCCGGCCGGTCAGGTAGTCGCGCACCGGGTGATTGGCGCCGCGATGACCGAACTTCAACTTATAGGTAGAGAAGCCCACTGCTAGGGACAGCAGCTGGTGCCCCAGGCAGATGCCGAAGATGGGCACCTTGCCGACCAGGCCCTTTATGCTCTCTATCGCGTAGCCCACCGCCGCGGGGTCGCCCGGGCCGTTCGAGAGAAATACCCCATCGGGCCGCATCGCGAGCACCTGCTCGGCCGTCCAGGAGGCGGGCACCACCGTGACCTGGCACCCTACCGCGGCCAGTCGTCTGAGGATGCTGCGCTTGATGCCGAAGTCGTAGGCCACCACCCGGTACCGGGGCTCGGGGACGACACCGTCCGCCTCTTCCGGCACCCACTCATACGGCTGGGCGCAAGTGACCTCGCGCACCAGATCGCTACCGGCCATGGAGGGGATCGCGCGAGCCGCCTCGAGCAGCTTGTCCACATCTAAGTCAGGGCCAGCCGCCACGTACGCGTTCATGGCCCCGCACTCTCGCAGACGCCTCGTGAGCGCCCGGGTGTCGATCCCCCGACCCCCACCACTCCGCGTTCGCTCAGCCAATCGACCCAGGCGCCGTCACAGCTCTGATTCCAGGCGGTGTTCTTGACCTCGCGCACGATGATGGCTCGCGAGCGCGCTTCGGCGGACTCGAGAAGGTGGTCGGACACCCCGTAGTTGCCTATGAGCGGGTAGGTGAAGGTGATGAGTTGGCCCTGGTAGGAGGGGTCGGTCACAACCTCCTGGTAGCCCGACATACTTGTGTTGAAGACGGCCTCCCCGGGCACGCTGCCATGCGCGCCGAACCCGAAGCCGCTGAAGACCGTGCCGTCAGAAAGAACGACATGACCGGGAACTTCACCCCGATACATCAGGCCACCTCACGATGTCGCACACACGGCACAGGGCATCAGCCTACCAGTTTCCGAGCCTTTCGTCGTTTGGCCCATTGGCCAATCCCAGTGCATACTCCATGGCCACTTGGCCATATGCTTCACTTCGGAGGCTCTGCTACTGTGTAAGCTATGTAGTTGCGTCCAGGGACAGGGAAACAGTGCAAAGCCCACAAGACACACACAGACGCCTCTTTGGACAGTATACCGGCCCCGGCCTGCCCCAGGCGCAGGGTTTGTACGATCCGCGCAACGAGCGGGATGCGTGCGGGGTCGGTTTTGTGTGCCATATCGACGGCAGGCCGTCACATGACATCATCGAGAACGGCATCGATGTCCTTAAGAACCTGCTGCACCGGGGAGCGGCCGGGGCCGGCGGAGCCGGAGACGGCGCGGGCCTCATGGCCCAGATACCCGACGGCTTCTTCAGAGAGGTCTGCCTGGCACTCGGCATCAGGCTCCCCTCCCCTGGTCACTACGGAGTCGGCGTCATGTTCTTGCCGACCGAGCCAGACACTCAGGCGGCCTGCCGCAAGGCCGTAGAGTACGCGGTCGTCGCCGAGGGGCTGAGCTTCCTCGGTTGGCGCGAGACCCCCACAGACGCATCAGTGCTGGGTGAGTCGGCGCGCAAGACCAGACCCTCCGTGTGGCAGTGCTTTGTGGGCAGCGCGGAGCTGGCAGAAGAGGCTCTCGAGCGCAAGCTGTACGTCCTGCGACGCGAGTGCGAGAAAGCGGTGGCTCGAGCAGCGGCCGAGGCTGGGGACTCCGGGCTCCGGCGACTCATGGCGCTTCTACGTATGCAGCCTCTCCACTCGCACTATCGTCTACAAGGGGCTGCTTCTGCCCAACCAAGTGGCCACCTTCTACGCCGACTTGGCCGACCCCCGCTTCGAGAGCGCCCTCGCGGTGGTGCATCAGCGCTACAGCACCAACACCTTCCCTTCCTGGGAGTTGGCGCAGCCCTTCCGCTACCTGGCTCACAACGGTGAGATCAACACACTGCGGGGCAATCTGAACCACATGCGGGCCCGCGAGCCGATGCTCAGTTCAGACCTCTTTGGCGACGACATTGCCAAGCTGCTGCCCGTGATAGAACCCACCGGCAGCGACTCGGCGTGCCTGGACAACGCCCTGGAGTTGCTCACCACCGGCGGCCGCAGCCTTCACCACTCTATGGCTATGCTCATCCCCCAGGCTTGGGGAGCCAAGTACCCCATGGGGCCCGACCTGCGAGGCTTCTTCGAGTATCACGCCGGTCTGATGGAGCCCTGGGACGGCCCGGCGGCCGTGGTGTTCACCGACGGCACCACAGTCGGGGCCCTCCTCGACCGCAACGGCCTCCGGCCGGCCCGGTACACCATCACCAAAGACGGCTTCATGGTGTTCGCCTCAGAAGCCGGGGTGCTCAACCTGCCTCCGGCTCAGGTGCGCGAACGCGGTTCGCTGCGGCCGGGCCGGATGATCCTGGTCGACCTGCAAGAACACCGCGTGCTGGGCGATGTGGAGGTAAAGACCGGCCTGGCCCGCCGTCAGCCGTATCGCCGCTGGGTGAACGAGAACAAGATCTTGGTCCACGGCCTCTTCGGCGCTGTCGACGCGGCCACCCCCGATCCAGCGACACTTCTCCGGCGCCAGCACTATTTCGGCTACACCCGAGAAGACCTCAAGCAGATACTCGACTCCATGGGCACCACTGGCCACGAGCCGGTCGGGTCCATGGGCGCCGACGAACCTCCGGCCGTGCTCTCAGAGCATCCGCAGTTGCTCTACTGGTACTTCAAGCAGTTGTTCGCCCAGGTGACCAACCCGGCCATAGACTCCATACGCGAAGAGCTGGTCATGTCGCTGATGACCTTCATAGGCTCGCCCGGCAACCTGCTTTCTGAAAGCCCCCAGCAGGCCCGGCTGGTCAAGCTCACCAGCCCGATACTCCCCAACGAAGACCTTGCCCGCCTCCGAGATCTCGCCATCCCGGGCTTCGCCAGCCGTACCCTACCCATCGGCTTCAGGGCCGACGGCGACGGACGCGACTTGGCCACGGCTCTGGACGCTCTCTGCGAGAAGGCGGAGGCCGCCGTGGTGGCAGGCGAGAAGATCCTCATACTGAGCGACAAAGACCTGCCCGACGAGGTGATGGCCATACCTGCCCTTCTGGCAGTGTCGGCGGTAAATCAACATCTGATGCGGGCCCGCCGGCGCGCCGGCGTGGACCTCATAGTCGAGACAGGCGAGGCACGCGAAGTCATGCATATGGCCCTTCTGTTGGGCTACGGCGCTTCGGCCATCAACCCCTACCTGGCCTGCGAGATCCTTACCGACCTGGCCGCTCGCGGCCGATTGAGCAAGGATGTGGGGCCCACCAAAGCCCTGGAGCTCTACATCAAGGCACTCTGCACCGGCCTGCTCAAGATCATGTCGAAGCTGGGCATCTCCACCCTGCGCAGCTACCGCGGCGCCCAAGCCTTCGAGGCCCTGGGGCTGAGCAGCCAGGTGGTCGGCAAGTACTTCGAGGGCACCGCTTCGCGCATCGAGGGCATCGGCTTGGACGAGATCGCCCGCGAGGCCCGGGCGCGCTATGAGGCCGCCCACCAGAGTGTCGAGACGGCCCCCCGGGTCCTGCCCAGTGGCGGGCACTACTCGTACCGCAAAGACGGCGAGCGCCATCTGTGGACCCCTGAAGCCATAACCTATCTGCAACGGGCCACCCGCACCAACGACTACGACCTGTTCAAGAAGTACACCGGCCTGATCAACGACCAAGAGCGGCAGCAGAGTACGCTGCGCGGCCTCTTCAGGTTCAAGGACGTGAAATCGGTACCGATCTCCGAGGTCGAGCCCGAGTCAGAGATCGTCAAGCGTTTCGTCACCGGAGCGATGTCGTTCGGCTCGATCAGCCAAGAGGCCCACGAGTCGCTGGCCATAGCCATGAACCGGCTGGGCGGCATGAGCAACAGCGGTGAGGGCGGCGAGGACCCCGAGCGTTACCTCCCGCTGCCCAACGGTGACAGCCGCTGCAGCGCCGTGAAGCAGATAGCCAGCGGGCGCTTCGGCGTGACCGCCGAGTACTTGGTCAACGCGCGCGAGCTTCAGATCAAGATCGCCCAAGGCGCCAAGCCCGGCGAGGGCGGACAGCTGCCCAGCAGCAAGGTCTACCCCTGGGTAGCCAAGACCCGCAACTCCACCCCTTACGTCAGCCTCATCTCCCCGCCACCGCATCACGATATCTACTCCATCGAAGACCTGGAGCAACTCATATACGACCTGCGGTGCATCAACCCCGAGGCCCGCATCTCGGTCAAGCTGGTCTCTGAGGTGGGAGTGGGCACGGTGGCCGCCGGCGTGGCCAAGGGACGCGCGGACGTCATACTCATAAGTGGCGGTGACGGCGGCACAGGAGCCGCTCCGCTATCGTCGGTGCACCACGTCGGTGCTCCTTGGGAACTGGGGCTCGCCGAGACCCAGCAGACGCTCGTCATGAACGGTCTGCGCAGCCGGGTGCGGCTACAGACCGACGGACAGCTCAAGACTGGGCGTGATGTGGTCATCGCCGCCCTGCTGGGAGCCGAAGAGTTCGGCTTCGCCACTACGGCCCTGGTGGTGCTGGGTTGCGTCATGATGCGGGCCTGCCACAAGAACACCTGCCCCGCCGGCATCGCCACCCAGGAGCCCGAACTGCGCAAGCTCTTCTCGGGCAGCCCGGAGTACGTGGTCAACTTCATGCGCATGATGGCCCGCGAAGTCCGTGAGCACATGGCACAGATAGGCATCCGCAAGGTGGACGATCTCATAGGCCGCTCCGACCTCTTGGAGCTGAACGACTCCATAACCTTCTGGAAGGCTCAGGGTCTGGACTTCTCGCGCATCTTCACCCGCGCGGAGGCCGACCCCAAAGAGGTGCGCAAGACCACGGCGGTCAAGCACGACCTTCACAAGACCCTAGACCACAAGATAGTCCCCTTGGTCAGGGAGACCTTGGAGACCGCCCGCCCCGTCACGGTCACCCTACCCATACGCAACGTCCACCGCGCCGTCGGCACCATCGTCTCGGGCCACATAGCCCGGCAGTACGGCAGCCGAGGGTTACCCGACGACACCATCACCCTGCATTTCACGGGGTCGGCCGGGCAGAGCTTCGGAGCCTTCTGCTCCAAAGGCATGACTCTGGTCCTTGACGGTGAGGCCAACGACTACCTGGGCAAGGGCCTGTCGGGAGCGAAGATAGTGGTCAGGCCGCCGGCAGGCTCGGAGTTCGACGCCGAGGACAACATAATCGCCGGCAACGTCGCCCTGTACGGAGCCACCTCGGGCGAGGTGTACATCTGCGGACAGGCCGGCGAGCGCTTCGCCATACGCAACAGTGGGGCCTGGGCGGTAGTCGAGGGCATCGGCGACCACGGCTGCGAGTACATGACCGGCGGCCGCGTGGCCATACTGGGCCCCACCGGGGTCAACTTCGCGGCGGGCATGAGCGGGGGCATAGCCTACGTCTTCGACGAGACCGGCCTCTTCGACGACCGCTGCAATCTGGGCATGGTCGACCTGGAGCTCATGACCGACCCGCAGGACCAGGCCGAACTGCGCACCATGATAGAGAGGCACGCCAAGCACACCCACAGCCGCAGGGCGCATTCCATCCTGGAGTCGTGGGAGGCTTCACTGCCCTACTTCATCAAGATCTTCCCCACCGAGTACAAGCGTGCGCTGGGGGCGCTCAGCCGTGAAGATGAGGCCGTAGAGCGCGAAGAAGTGAACAGGGACTAGGCGGACATGGCACGCGAAAGAGACTTTCTAGACCTGGAGCGCCAGGACATCTCCTACCGGCCTGTGGAGGAGCGACTCAAGGACTTCCGCTATGTGGGCGTACCACTGACCGAGAAAGAGATCAACGTCCAGGCAGCCCGCTGCATGAACTGCGGCACCCCCTTCTGCCATGGCTCGTCCACGGGGTGCCCTCTCGGCAACCTCGTGCCCGAATGGAACGAGCTGGTGTACTACCAGCGCTGGAAAGAGGCACTGGACCTGCTGCTACAGACCAACTGCTTCCCCGAGTTCACCGGACGCGTCTGCCCTGCCCCATGTGAGGGCGCATGCGTGCTGGGACTCATCAGGCCTGCCGTGAACATAAGCAAGATCGAGCTCGCCATAATCGAGCAGGGTTTTCAGCGGGGCCTCGTCAAGGCCGAGCCGCCCGCCCGTCGCCGCAGAGCCCGCGTGGCCGTGGTGGGTTCGGGCCCGGCCGGGCTCGCTGCCGCATACCACCTCAACCGGTCCGGGTTCAACGTCACCGTGTACGAGAAAGACCCACGGCCCGGCGGCATACTCCGCTACGGCATACCCGACTTCAAGTTGGAGAAGTGGGTCGTAGACCAGCGCGTCGAACTGATGCGCCAGGAGGGCGTGGTCTTCGAGTGTGGGGTTTGCGTCGGCGAAGACCTGTCGGCCCGCTTCTTGCAGAGCCGCTTCGGTGCCATCATATTGGCGGGCGGAGCCGGCGTGCCCCGTGACCTCGCTATCCCTGGACGAGAACTCTCGGGCATACACTACGCCATGGACTTTCTCACCCAGCAGAACCGCTGGCTGGGTGGGGAGTACATCGACCGCGCCGAGCGGATAACGGCCGAGGGCAAACGCGTCGTGGTGATAGGTGGCGGTGACACAGGCTCCGACTGCATAGGCACCTCCTGGCGCCAAGGCGCCAAGGACGTGGTGCAGTTGGAGATACTGCCCGAACCACCCGCGACGCGCTCCGAGACGACTCCTTGGCCTCAATGGCCGCTCATGCGTCGTGACTCGAGCAGCCACCACGAGGGCGGCACCAGACGCTGGAACGTCGACACCTTGGCCTTTGGGGGCAAGAAGGGCCAAGTCAAACAACTCCATTGTGTCCAGGTGGAATGGGCCCTTGACCAGAACCGCGGCCGACTCTGCCCCCAGCCGATGGAGGGCGCGCAGTTCAGCCTGAACGCCGACCTAGTGCTTCTGGCCATGGGCTTTGTCGCCCCCAGCCCCACCCCGTTGATAGAGGACCTGGGTATCGCCAAAGACTCGCGCGGCTTCATCGCGCGGGACGACCGTCACATGACCAGTGTCCAAGGCGTGTTCGTCGCCGGCGACATGAACCGCGGAGCATCGCTCGTGGTCCACGCTATGAACGACGGCACACTGACCGCTCACGAGGTGGCGGCCTACCTGGCCCCGGAGGGATAGACGACCATGATCGACTCGACCATGACCACAGGGCTTCCCGGCCTTGATCAAGTGCTCAAGGGGCTGCTGGCAGGGGACAACGTAGTGTGGCAGGTCGATACGGTGGAGGAATACCAGGCGCTCGTAACGCCTTTTGTCCATGCGGCCGTCCGCAACGGCAAGAAGCTCGTGTACTTCCGCTTCGCCCGGCACGAGCCTTTGGTCTTGGCCGAAGATGGGGTGGCGGTGCACGAACTCGACCCCGAGCAGGGCTTTGAGAACTTCATCGCCGCCATCCACAGCGTGATCGAAGAGGCGGGCAACGGAGCCTTCTACGTGTTCGACTGCCTTTCCCGCTTGGCGGCCGACTGGTATTCCGACCAGATGCTGGCCAGCTTCTTCCGGCTCACCTGCCCCTATCTGTTCGACTTGGAGACCATCGCCTACTTCGCGGTCTACCGCAACTATCACACCGCCCATGCCCTAGGCCCCATCCAAGACACTGCCCAGGTCTTCTTGGAGACCTACGCCCACCGCGACGAGATCTACATCAGGCCGGTCAAGGTGCAGCAGCGCTACTCCCCCACCATGAACATGATCCACGTCTGGAGAGGCCACGAGTTCAAGACCGTGACCTCCAGCGCCGTGATCTCAGAGATACTCACCTCCAGCCGCTGGTCGGGCCTGGCCTCGGACAGTAGCGTGGGCTTCTGGGAGAACAGCTTCATCAAGGCCCGCGACTTGCTGCAGTCGGGAGAGTACCGCCCCGACCTGCCCGAAAAGGGCAAGGACCTCTACGACCAACTGGTCAAAATGATCATCTCGCGCGACTCCAACATGCAGCGGCTGATCATGCGCTACCTCACCCTGCAGGACATCTTGGACGTGCGCAAACGAATGATCGGCACCGGGCTGGTGGGCGGCAAGACGGTGGGTATGCTCCTCGCCCGCTCCATACTAAAAAAGACCGACTCCCGGTTCGTCGAGCTGCTCGAAGAGCATGACTCGTTCTACATCGGGTCCGACGTGTTCTACGACTTCTTGGTACGCACGGGCGTCTGGCGCTCGCGCCAGAAACAGCGAGACCCCAACAACTTTCTTGAGGGCGCCGAGCACGCCCGCCAGCGCATCCTCACAGGCGACTTTCCTGCCCACATCCTGCGAAGCCTCGAGGAGATGGTCGACTACTTCGGCCAGTCGCCTTTCATAGTGCGCTCCAGCTCTCTGCTCGAGGACAACTACGGCAACTCCTTCGCGGGCAAGTACGAAAGCGTGTTCTGTGCCAACCAAGGCCCGCGTGAGCAGCGTCTCAAGGACCTGATGGCGGCCATACGCACCATATATGCAAGCTCGATGAGCGAGAAGGCGCTGCGCTATCGCGCCGACCGCGGCATGCTCGACAAGGACGAACAGATGGCCTTGCTGGTCATGCGCGTCTCGGGCGCCATGTACGACAGGTACTTCTACCCCCAGGTGGCAGGCGTCGGCTTCTCCTTCAACCCCTACGCCTGGGACCGAGATATCGACCCTAAGGCGGGGGTCTTGCGCCTGGTGTTCGGACTGGGCACGCGCGCGGTCGACCAGTCGGACGACGACTACACCCGCATCATCGCCCTCAATGCTCCAGAAAAGCGGCCTGAGACCAACTTCGACGAGGTGGCCCGCGCCGCCCAGCGGCGCGTGGACTACTTGGATCTCGAGTCCAACCAACTCGTCTCGAGCCACTTCTTGGACCTCATCAAGAAGGAGCCGGACATACCGTTGGACCTCTTCGCGTCAAGTGACCAGTCGTTCGTCGCCGGTGACGGCAAGCCCAAGGTGCTGACCTTCGACCGCCTGCTCAGAGAGACCGACCTGGTAGCCGACATAAGGGAGATGTTGAGGATCTTGGAGGCGGCCTACGAGTACCCCGTGGACATAGAGTTCACGGCCAACTTCGTAAGCGACTACCGCTACAAGATCAACCTGGTGCAATGCCGTCCTCTGCAGGTCCAGGGCGCATCCTCCATAGAGATGCCCGAGGTGGACCCCAAGAAAGAAGACCTCATTATCGCCGCTCGTGGAGCCGTGGTCGGCCAAAGCCGTCTAGCCACAGTCGATAGATTCGTCTACGTCTCACCCAGCCTGTATGGCCGTCTACCCCTTCAGGCGCGCCACGAAGTCGCAAGACTGCTCGGAGCCATCAACCACGCCGGAGGACCGGGCATAGAGAACGTGATGATGCTGGGCCCCGGGCGCTGGGGCACCACCAGTCCGCACCTGGGCATACCCGTGAGCTTCGGCGACATCAATCACGTGTCGGTACTCTGCGAGATAGTGGCCATGCACGAGAACCTGGTCCCCGATGTCTCGCTCGGCACCCACTTCTTGAACGAGATAGTCGAGCGAAACATCCTCTACCTTGCCCTGTTCCCTCAGCAAGGCGACAACTTTCTCAGCCAGGAGTTCTTCGAAGCCTCCCCCAGTTCTCTGCTCGAACTCATCCCTTCAGCCGAGAACATGGACGGCGTGGTGCGCGTTATCGATGCCGCCAGAGTTGCCAACGGTGGTACCATCCGACTCACCGCCGATGCCGTCGGACAGAAGGTCCTATGCTACTTCGAACGATAGGGACTTGGGCCTGCGGTTTGGCGACCATGTTGGCCATATGTACAGCCACAGTCCGCCAATTCTGGCCACTTGTAAGGGGCCCGGCTTGAGCCAGGCTGCTATGCTTGATGCACTTGGACTACCCCGATCCGTGAAAGGAGCGGTTGATGGGAGACAAACTCACTAAGCAGGACGTCCTCAAAATCGTCGAGGAGAAGCAGATCAAGTTCATCCGCTTTTGGTTCACGGACGTGCTTGGGTTCTTGAAGAGTTTCGCGGTCACCCCCGCGGAACTGGACAACGCCTTTGACGAGGGTATGGGCTTCGACGGCTCGTCGATCGAGGGCTTTGCCCGCATCGAAGAGTCCGACATGGTCGCCTACCCCGACCCCAGCACCTTCTGCCTTCTGCCCTGGCGCGCCGGTGCGGGCGGCACCGCCCGCATGTTCTGCGAGATCCGCCAGCCCAACGGCGACCCCTACCCTGGGGATCCCCGTAACGTCCTGCGCAAGGTCGTCGCCAAGGCAGAGGCCCTGGGCTACACCATGAACGTTGGCCCTGAGCTGGAGTATTTCTACTTCGAGAACAGCGAGAGCACCAAGGTCCTCGACCACGGTGGCTATTTCGACCTTACCACCCTCGATGCCGGTGGCGACCTGAGGCGAGACACCATCAACGCTCTTCACTCCTTCGGTATCCAGGTCGAGTACTCTCATCACGAGGTCGCTCCGTCGCAGCACGAGATCGACTTGCGCTACAAAGACGTGCTCACCATGGCCGACAACGTCATGACCTACCGCTTGACCGTCAAAGAGATCGCCCAGTCTAAGGGCCTCTATGCCACCTTCATGCCCAAGCCCATGTTCGGGGTCAACGGCTCTGGCATGCACGTGCATCAGTCGCTCTTCAAGGGCAATCGCAACGCCTTCTTCGATGCTGACGACGAGTACAACCTGTCCAAGATAGGCAAGGCCTACATCGCCGGCCTCTTGGCTCACGTCCGCGAGATCGCCCTTATCACCAACCAGTGGGTGAACTCCTACAAGCGTCTGGTCCCCGGCTACGAAGCACCGGTGTACATCTGCTGGTCACGTCGCAACCGCTCCGCCATGGTCCGGGTGCCGCTGTACAAGCCGGGCAAGGAGAACGCGACTCGCATCGAACTCCGCAACCCCGACCCATCGTGCAATCCCTACCTGGCCTTCGCCGCCATGTTGGCTGCCGGCCTCGACGGTATCGAGAAGGGCATGGAGTTGCCCCCCGAAGCCAGCAACAACATCTTCGAGATGACCCAGGCAGAGCGCGACAAGGCGGGCATCGGTTCCCTGCCTGGCGACCTCCACGAGGCCATCCAGGCCTTCCAGGAGTCCAAGTTCGTACGTGAGACGCTGGGCGACCACGTATGCGACTACCTCATCCGCAACAAGCTCGCCGAGTGGGACGCGTACAAGATGCTCATCACTCCGTTCGAGCTCGAGAGGTACCTCCCCATACTCTAGGCTACTATCGGTAGCAGCCCCCGATACCCTCCCCCCGGGTATCGGGGGCTTTTCTCTTTGCCGGCCCATCCCGCCCGGCCCTGCGAAGGTGTGTGAATACCGGCTCTGGCGTGGTATCTAGGTGGAGCAGACAATCGCTAGCGCCGGGCCCGGCAGTGGGAGCGGATGGTGAGAGACAAGAGACACGGCGACGCCAAGACGAATCCCCCCACGCAGCCCCCCGAGCAGCGTGACCTCGTAATACCGCGCGAGCAGGTTGAGGAGTCACTACGAGCACTCACCCGTCGCAACCAGGCCATCCTTCAGACTTTCCCAGACATAATCGCCGAGGTAGATGAGAACAAGGTCTACACCTGGGTCAACGACGCGGCTCTCGAGTTCTTCGGCGAGGACGTGATAGGCAGAGAGGCCTCGTACTACTTCGCGACGGAACAAGAGACATATGACTCGGCGCAACCGATCTTCACCGGCGACTCAGGCACCCGCTATGTGGAGAGTTGGCAGAGACGCAAGGATGGCGAGAAGCGCCTGCTCGCGTGGTGGTGTCGCTCGGTGCGTGATGATAACGACAGAGTTACAGGAGCTCTCTCCACTGCCCGGGACGTCACCGAGCGCTGGTGGGCGGAGGCCATGAGGAATTCGCGCCTGCGATTACTGGAGCTGGCGCCCGCCATCACCGTGCAAGAGTTCTTGAGAGCCGCCTTGCGCGAGCTAGAGCTGCTCACCACAAGTCCCATAGGCTTCTGCAACTTCCTGGCCGCCGACGAGGAGTCTTACACCGCCGCCTCTTGGGCCTCGATCGACCCCGATGACGTCTGCAAGATGCCTCCAGAGAGCGTTCACCACATGATCTCTGAGGCCGGGGTCTGGGCAGACTGTGCGCGACAGAGGCAGGCTGTCATATACAACGACTTATCGAGTCTGACCCACCGCAAGGGCACGCCGTCTGGGCATGCGGAGCTCAGTCGCATCCTTACGGTGCCGGTGTTTCGCAACAACAAGATCGTCGCCGTCTTCGCGGTGGGCAACAAGCCGACCGACTACACCGAACGCGATGTCGAGACCGTCGCGAGTTTCGCCGACCTGACCTGGGACACGGCCGCGCGCAAGCAGGCGGAGGCCGCACTGCAAGACAGTGACGCCTTCAACCGTCGTCTCTTCGACTCCGGACCCGATGCGGTGTTCTTGAGTGAGCCCGACGGACATTTCTTGGACTGCAACCGCACAGCTATCGAAAGGTACGGGTATTCGCACGAGGAGTTGCGGCAGATGACCTACCGCGACCTGGCTGCACTCGACCTCAGAGACACCGCCGGCGCGCACGTAAGCCAGACCCTGGCCCAAGGCGGTGCGGTCTTCGAAAGACGTCACAGGCGCAAGGACGGATCGGAGCTACCGGTCGAGATCCGTACCGCGCCGTTCATGGCCCAAGGCAAGCAGAGGATCATGGCCACCGTGCGTGACTTGACCAAGGCCAAGGAAGCCGAAGAAGCGCTTCACCAGAGCGAGGAGCGCTTCAGAAGTCTCTCCGCCATGACCACAGAAGGCATCATGATCCACGAAGAGGGGATCATAGTCGACGCCAACCGCGCGTTCGCCGAGCTTGTCGGCTACCACGACGCGGACGAGCTGATCGGCAAACCCGGCTTGGAGATACTGCCCGCCACCCAAGAATCGCGTGAGGAGTTGCTCCGGCACCTGCGCTCCCGGGATTCGCAGACCTTCGTGATCGAACTCGTAAGGCCCGACGGCTCCAGGACTTGGGCGGAGACAAGGGGCCGCGAGGTGATGTACCGGGGCCAACCGGCTCGGCTGGTCTTCATGCGCGACGTCACCGAGCGCAAGCTGGCCGAGGAGGCCCTCCGTAGGAGCGAGCGGGAGTTCCGCGCCCTCTTCGAGGCTGCGCCCATGGGCATAGGCGTCGCCGACAAGAACGGCAGGATCTTGGCCTTCAACGACGCGATCCTGGAACCCGGCGGTTACACGCGTGAAGACATCGAAGACATCGGCAACGTGGGCGCCCTGTACTATGACTCCGGCGAGAGAGAGACCTCGCTCGCCTTGTTCCATGCCCAAGGGTCCCTCTGCCAGCATGAGACAAGGTTCAAGCGTAAGGATGGCTCCCCGTACGAAGTATGGCTCTCGCTGACTCACACGACTTTCAACGGCGTCCCCGCCACCCAAGCGATAGTGCTGGACCGCACAGAAGAGAGGCGGGTCGAGGAAGAGCGAGAGAGACTGCAGGCTCAGCTGCGCCAAGCGGCCAAGATGGAGTCCATCGGCAGGTTGGCCGGAGGCGTAGCCCACGACTTCAACAACATGCTGGCCGTCATCCTCGGTCATTCCGAATTGGCGCTGGGCCAGGTGTCCCAGGAGGACAAGCTGCGCGAAGACCTTGCCGAGATCCGCAGGGCCGCGGAGCGCTCGGCCGGCATCACGCAGCAACTACTCGCCTTCGCACGTCGCCAGGTCGCCCTCCCCAAGGTACTCAGTCTCAACAAGGCAGTACGCGGCATGTTAGGAATGCTGCGCACATTGATCGGAGAGCAGGTCGATCTGGTGTGGCTGCCCGGCCATGGCTCGGACCGGGTACAGATCGACCCCGCTCAGCTGGATCAGGTCTTGGTGAACCTCTGTCTGAACGCCCGCGACGCCACGACCGGCCCCGGCAGAGTGCTCATCACGACCGCTGAGGTCACTCTGGACGAGGACTTCTGCTCTCAGCACGACGGATGCCTACCTGGGGACTATGTGCGGCTCTCTGTCAGCGACAACGGAGCCGGAATGTCACCTGAGGCGCTCGAGCACCTCTTCGAACCCTTCTTCACCACCAAAGATGCGGGCAAAGGCACTGGCCTGGGTCTGGCCACGGTATACGGCATCGTCACTCAGAACCACGGCCACATCTACGTGCAAAGCGAAGACGAGAAGGGCACTGAGGTCGACATATATCTGCCTCGCGTCGATGCCGAGATCACAGAAGAGGAGCGAGAGAGACCCTGCGCAGGGTCACCAGGAGGCGTAGAGACTCTGCTGGTGATCGAAGACGAACCTTCGGTACTCAGGCTCACAGAGAGAATACTCCGCAGCCTCGACTACACCGTCCTCACCGCCAGGGCCCCCGCAGAGGCCCTCCGCGTCACCCGAGAACACCCTTCAGATATAGCGCTCGCGATAACCGACATAGTGATGCCCGAGATGAACGGCTGGCGACTGGCCGAAAAACTTCAAGAGATGCGACCGAGCATGCGAATACTCTACGTGTCTGGATATACCGACGAGATGATCAACGGCGGAAGCGTCTTGCGGGAAGACATAGACTTCCTTCAGAAGCCCTTCACCCCCCAAGACCTGGCGGCCGCAGTCAGAGCGATACTCGACCGCGAGTAGACTGCCTCGCTCACGACCCTGCACGTACGCGTGGGGCCCGGCGTCACGCCGGGCCCCACGCGCGGTCTTCGACCTGTCGGGTCGAAGCGCTAACCTATCGCCACGCCCCCGGTCTCACCTGTGCGGATGCGCACACACTCCTGCAAGTCGAAGATGAAGACCTTGCCGTCGCCGACGTTGTTGGTGTGAGCTCCGCTCGTGATCGCTTCGACAGTCGCCGCCAGATAGTCGTCGTTGACGGCTATTTCGATCTTGGTCTTGCGCAGGAGTCCCCCGCGCTCGACGTGGCTGCGGTAGACCTCTGCCACCCCTTTCTGTCTTCCGCGGCCCATCACATCGGATACTGTGATGAGGTTGATGTCTCTCTTCTCCAGCTCAGCCATGACTTCTTCCAGACGGTCGGGCTGGATGATGGCAATGACATACTTCATGACCTGTCTCCTCTCCGGCCTAGCCGACTATGGTGTAGGCCGACTCTCTGTGCTGGGTGAGGTCGAGCCCGATGTTCTCGTGGTCTTCTTTGACGCGCAGGCCCATAGTCTTGTCGATAACCTTGAGCAGCACCCATGACACCACGAACGAGAAAGCGGCACATGCTGCCACAGCCGCCAGCTGCTTCAGCACCAGCATCGCGTTGCCGTGAAACAGCCCATCGAAGCCCGCGGGATTGATGGTGGTCGTCGCCCAGAAGCCTGTGAGCAGAGCACCCACCATGCCACCCACACCGTGTATGCCGAAGGCGTCGAGCGAGTCGTCGTACCCGAGCTTGCCCTTGATGAGAACCACTGCAACGTAGCAGACCGCGCTGGCCAATGCCCCGATCGCCATGGCCGCGAGCGGACCGACGTATCCAGACGCCGGAGTGATGGCTACAAGACCGGCCACAGCGCCTGAGATGATGCCGAGAGCGGTCGGGCGCTTGCGGGTGATCCATTCGATCACGGCCCAGGCGACTGCTGCTGCTGCCGCACCCAGGTGTGTGGTCACGAACGCCGAAGCCGCCAGACCACCTGAGCCGAGCGCACTGCCACCGTTGAACCCGAACCAGCCGAACCACAACAGAGCCGCGCCCAAGATCGCGAACGGCAGGTTATGAGGCGGTGACGTGTCCGGGTAGCCCTTTCTCTTGCCGATGACCAGAGCCGCTGCAAGAGCCGCCATGCCCGCGTTGATGTGCACCACGGTACCGCCGGCGAAGTCTAGAGCTCCGAAGTCTCGCAGCCAACCACCTACCCCCCAGACCCAGTGAGCCATGGGATCGTAGACCAGTGTGGCCCACAGCAGCGAAAAGACCAGGAACGCGCTGAACTTCATGCGCTCAGCAAACGCCCCGATGATCAGAGCCGGCGTGATGACCGCGAACATCATCTGAAAGACCATGAACAGCGTGTGGGGTATGGTCGCGGCGTAGTCCGCGTTGGGCTCCATGCCCACCCCGTTAAGCGCGGCCCAGCTGAAGTCGCCTATGACGCCTCCGTGGTCCGGGCCAAACGCCAGGCTGTAGCCGAACAGCACCCACTGGATGCTGATGACCCCCAGCAACATGAAACACTGCATCATGATGGAGAGGACGTTCTTGCGGCGAACGAGTCCGCCATAGAAGAAGGCGAGGCCTGGGGTCATGAGCATGACGAGCGCCGTGCTGATGATCATCCAGGCGGTGTCGCCACTGTTGATCTCCGCCATGTTCACCCTCCTTTCCTTTCCGTAAGCGCCGCAGCGCGCGATGTGACGTCTCCATTACACCTGGAAGAAGAGGGGAAGTTAAGCTACGACTGTACAAACCTACCCGCCTGGCTTTGTACATTCGTACATTCGCGGCGCGGGAGCGCACGGAGCCACCGGCGGTCTGCGGCGAGGGCTAGCTGGTCAGCAGACTCCGGGCCTTCAGGCCCAGCCCCAGACGCTCCTTGTGCTCGGTCTGAAATACCGAAAGGCCTGATATCTCCGCGATCTTTTCCAGCCGGTAGCGGATAGTGTGCCGGTGAGCGAACAGTTCAGACGCCGTCTGCGTGAGGTTCTCGTTGTTTCTGAAGAACACCACCATCGTCTCCACCAGTTGAGTGTTGTTGACCTGATCGTACTGGTCCACCGGGCCTATGGTGTCACTGTAGAGGGTGCGTATCTCGTCAGGGTCTCGCTCCCAGATATCAAGCAGCAGCCGGTATGTACCTACATCCTCAAAGTGAAGCGTACTGCTGGGACCCTGTAGCTTCCGACCCACCTTGAGTGCCACCAAGGCCTCTTGGTAGCCCCGGGCCATCTGGTCGGATGAGGGGGTGAACCCACCTATGCCCACCGAGACACTGAGGTCGACCGCCGTCTTGCCCAGGTTTTGCAGCGCCCCCGCAAGCTTCTTGAGGGCGCCCGCGTCATTTGCGGTCTTGCCGCAGACGAACACCACCACCCTGCCCGACTTGAGACTGGTCAGCGACGACGGCTCGATCGAAGCAACGTGGCGCGAGCACCGGGTAAAGAAGCGCTCCACCCTGCCGTCCACCTCCTCTTGGCCCTTCTCGCGCCGAGTCACCAGCCCATCGAACTCGTCGACACCCAGGAGTATCACCGTGGCCCCTTGGCTCAGGTCGCAGCCGAGAAACGCCCCGCGGCGCAAGAGGGTGTCGCCGTCGCGGCCCTCACCGCTGACTACGTCGTCGACGAAGTCTCCTTTGAGCCGCACCTCGGTCTCGAAGCGCACCCGGTCTTGTGCCATCTGCAGGGCAGCGATGGTAGCCGCGTTCTCAAGCACCAACACATCGTTGTTGGGCAGGTCTTCGGCCTCAGTGAACGTGCAGACGTACCCCAGCCTCGTGTGACTGGTCACGATAGGCAGAGCGAACAGTGAGGGCAACCCCTCCCCCCTGAAGCGGAAGAGCTTCTCGGCCTCGCCCATGTGTATGAACGACTCTCGCATGCCCGGACGCTCCAGGTAAGCTTTGAGGTCTGCTGCAGCTATGGGCAGGTCTCTTGAGGCGCCCAGTATCTCCAGAGAGCTGTCCAGAACCACGACCCGGCGCTCGAGAAGCTTGGCCACCTCGTCGACGAGTTCTTCCCAGGACCCTCCGCGGATGACGACCCCCAGCAGCCCTCGGTGGATGGAGCGGGACTTCTCGAGCAGAGAGGCTTGGCGGTTGATTATCAGCTCGGTGGCGTCCTGCATGAGCCGGGTCCAGCGCAGGTCTTGCGGCACCTCGACGATGGGGAACTTGCGCTTGTTGGCAAGGTCGATGACGTCCTTGGGCAACTCTTCCACAAAGCGGGTGGTCTTGATGAAGAGGGCAGCCGCGTCGGCCATCATGACGGTGGTGCAGAACTCCCGCTGCTTCTCGGGGTCGCCCTTGACAGCGTAGAGAGTCGAGAGCACCATCTCGCCCCCCGAGAGCCACTCCGCGATGTCGGGCACCTCTCCGACTGTGACCGAGGTTACTCGGCGATCCAGACCCGCATCGCTGCCGGCCAGTAACCGGGCCTGCTTGAGGACGTCCAGTTGGAGGATCTGTCTGACACTGACCGGCATGGTGCCAAGAACGATACCAGGCTGCGACCGGGAAAGTGTGACCTAGCGCAGTTTAGCGCGCTGCCCGGTGGAATCTGATCCTTTGGCGTAGTCGTCAACGCCCGCTTGAGCGTGCTTGTACTCCGGTCCGTCCAGGTACTTGTCGCGACAGACCTCAAGGCAGCCGTAGCGGTCGTTGGCGGCGGGTCCGCAGGCGTGATAGACAACGATGTCGCGCAGTATGCCCACCGCGAAGCCGGCCGCGCGGCACCGGCGGCCGTAGTCCCCGTCTTCGCTGAAGAAGATGCGTCCACGCCGCTGCGGGAAGTTGCCCACCCGTTCGAGCACCTCCAGTGAGGTCATGGTGCACCAGCCGCCGGTACACCCGACAACAGTCGCCTGGTACTCGACCACGACGCCGTCGTGTTCCAGCGCCGTGTAGTTCTCCGGTCCAGGCTTGTTGCCATTGGTTATCTCGTCCTGAACAACGTTGGCAGCCAGATACCCTGCCCTTGGTACAGTCTTGAAGGCGTGAAGCATGTCGGGCAGCCAGCCGTCGGGAAACTCGACCACGTCGTCATCTAATTCAACGATGTAGTAACCCCGGGCCGACGCCACCGACCGTGCTACGCCGTTGAGGCCGACGTTCTTGGGGCTGTGGATCACGCGTAAGTAGGGGTGCGCCGCGGACAACTCGTCCAGGTACTCCCCTGTGCCGTCAGTGGAGGCGTTGTCCCAGACGATCACCTCGAACTCATCGCCGTGTGTCTTCTGCAAGAGCGACCGCATGCACTCCTGCAGCATCCTCAGACGGTTGTAGGTGATGACCACCAGGCTGACCAGCGGATCCACCTCTGGGTCGTAATGCCTGAGGCGCCGCGCGAAGCCGGGGGCCACGTGACTGTGCCAGCGGGCCACCGCCCAGTCCCGCAAAGGACGCAAGGGCTGCTTGAGCGGGGCCGGTACCAACATGCGCAGGGTGGCCAGACGCCTACGCGTAGCGGACGCGATTCCCTTCACCTCTCACTCCTTCGCAGCGGACCGCTTCTGGGCGTACTCCCTGGCAACCCGCAGCTTTCCATGGGCCTCCGGAGTCTCTGAATACTTGGCGAGACACTGGTCCAGATAGCCGTACTGGTCGTTCTTTGCCGCCCCAGAGGCGTGATACACCACTACATCTTGCAGTATGCCGCGCTTGTATCCGGCCGCCTGGCAGCGGCGCACGTAGTCTAAGTCTTCGGTGAAGTTCAGCCTCCCGCGACGCCGCGGGAAGTTACCCACCTTGCTCATGACCTCCAGCGAAGTCATGCTGCACCAACCCCACGTGTTGCCGTGCTCCAGCACCACCCCGTCGTAGTCGACTACGGTGTAGGCCTCCGGAAGGTCCTTCTCACCTCGGGTAAATTCATCCTGCACCACGTTGGCGGCCATATAGCCGATCTTGGGCACCTTCTTGAACGCCGAGAGCATCCGACTCAGCCAGTCATCGGGGAAGCGCAGCACGTCGTCGTCCAACTCCACGATGTAGTAGCCGCGGGCGAGTTTGACAGAGAGCGCCACGGCGTTAAGGCCGACGTTCTCGGGATGGTGGACCACTCGCATCTCAGGATGAGTCGAAGCGACTTCGTCCAGATACTCCTTGGTGCCGTCGTCAGAGCCGTTGTCCCACACGATGATCTCGTAGTTGTCACCATGCGTGTTCGCAAGCAGAGACCCAAGACCCTCGCGCAGCATGCGCAGACGGTTCCAGGTGATAAGCAAGATGCTGACCTCAGGCATGGTGGCCGTGTCGTACCGCTTGATCCTACGGGCGAACCCGGGGTCGACATGCCTGTGCCAGAAAGCCACAGAACGGTCGCTGAGCGGACGCAACCCTTCTCTCAGCCGCACCGGGACCATACGCCGCATAACTACGACGACCTTACGCAAGGATCGCACGAGAGCAGCCTGTATGCTCATTCTTTGGCGACGCTCCTCTTCTCGATGTAGTCCTTGATCACCTTCACATGGTAAGGCGCGTACGCTGTATTCTCGTACTTCTTGAGACAGAGATCGAGGTACCCGTACTGGTCGTTCTTGGCCGGCCCCGAGGCATGATAGACCACCACATCGTGCAAGATAGCGGCCGTGTATCCGGCCCTGCGGACACGCCGTACGTAGTCGAGGTCCTCTCCGTACCACTGCCGCCCACGGCGCCTCGGAAAGTTGCCCACTCGGCTCAGCACCCGCAGGGAGGTCATTGTGCACCAGCCCCAGGTGGGACCATGCTCCAGCACCACCCCGTCGTGATCGACCACCGTGTAGGCCTCGGGGGGGTCCTTCTCCCCGGTGGTAAGTTCGTCTTGCACCACGTTGGCCGCCAGGTAGCCCATGTTGGGCCCGTGCTTGAACGCATACAGCATCTTGTTAAGCCAGTCGTCCGGAAAACGCAGCACATCGTCGTCCAACTCGACGGTGTAGAAGCCGCGAGCCAGTTTGACCATAAGGGCCACGGCGTTGAGACCGACGTTCTCAGGATGATGCACCACGCGCATCTGCGGATGAGTCGCGGCCAACTCGTCCAAATACTCCTTGGTGCCGTCGACGGACGCGTTGTTCCACACGACGATCTCGTAGTTGTCACCGAGTGTGTTCTGAAGAAGCGACCCCAGACACTCGCGCAACATCTTGATGCGGTTGTAGGTGATCAAAAGGACGCTGGCCTCGGGCATGGTGGCCGGGTCGTACCGCCTGATGCGCCGGGCGAAGCCCGGACTGACATGCCGGTGCCAGAACGCGGTCATTTCATACTGCACCGGGATCAGCCGCTTCCTCAGCCAGAACGGGAACATCTTGCGCGCCGCCTTGGCGACACTACCCCCGAGCCAGACGCGGCCCTTGGTAATCACATCCGCTATACGCGACATGTCACCCCTTGCTGATAGTCCAAAATGCGCGCCGCGCTGCACGGGGCGCTGTGCGTGATTATAGCCGGGTGCCCGCCGGCGCGCGACCTTGGGTCACGTCGCCCTGCCTCAGGAGCAGAAATCTGCCACTAACTCCGATATCTCTGGGGTCCGAAGGTAGCCGAAGATCTTGTGCGGGTTGGCCTTACCGGCCGGACTCATATAGCCGTTGACCACCAGATGGTCCGAGACGGTGACTCCGCGACTGTTGGCCTGGTAGTTGTCGCAGAGCGAGGTGTCCCAACGCGCCACCGGGTCCCTTTGGTCGGAGTAGTTGCTCCAGCGCACCACACACTCAGGCACACGAGCCTCACCTTCGATCACTGTCTTGAGTCCAGCCAGGCCCAGCGGCGAGCCCACGGTGACGAAGTGGGATATGTCCAGGCCCTTGAGGGCGGCACCCGCGTCCCTGAGCACGTCGTAGGCCACGATAGAGCCCATGGAGTGAGCCAACAGCATCACCTTGCGCCGCCATCTGCGGGCTGAGCGCAGCCGCTTGAACAGCCGCCCCTGCACGGCCGTCCGCAACTGTTCGTCGCTCTTATACAAGTGCAGGTCGGGCATCTTGGACTCTACGGTGCCGCTCACCACCTTCTCCCCCAGACGCACCTTGGAGAACTTCTCCAACGCCTTGCCCAAGCCCCCGCGTAGACGCGTCGCGGCAACCCTGCTGACCGACAGCCCCACCCGAGGTAGAGGCCCATCGCCCTCGGCCCGCGTGTAGGGTTCGAGTAGGTCCTCCACCCGTATCGGCGCGGGATACATGAGGTCCGACCAGTAGACCAACTCGAAGCGGACCTTGCACTTGCGGCCGCCACAATGCCGCGCCAGGCCCTCGGCGATAGAAGTCCGCCACCAATCCTCCAGCACACGCGCGTCGGGCTTGTTGCCCAGACCGTGTATGCCAACGATGACTTTACGACTCATACGAATATCGTCCCCTCCAGGTACAGAGCCGCTTCGCCCGCGATGCCCACGCGCTTGCCACAGTGTGAAGGCTAATGAGATTGTGCCAGAAAAGAGGTGAGCATGCGCTCCATGTCGGCCCGTCGCAGCCATCGCGACGGAGGTCTGCACCACCGGCATCGCCTGGTGACGTTTAGCCCTTGGCAAATAAAGGTATACAAGAAGAAAGTAAGAGAGTGGCGAGAGAGGTTGGTCAATGAGCATTCTTATGTGGATCGTGTTCGGTGGCTTGGCGGGCTTGGTAGCCGGGCTACTCACCGGTGGCGGCATGGGCATCGTCGTCAACATTATCGTGGGTATCGCGGGTGCATTGCTGGGCGGGTTCATCATGAACCAGTTCGGTGAGACAGGAATCACCGGATGGGACTGGCGGAGCTTCGGAGTAGCCGTGGGTGGCTCGGTGCTAGTACTACTGATCCTGGGACTGGTCTGGGGCAGAGGCCGGCGTAGCCGCTAGGCCATTCAGCCTCTTGCTTCACGAATGTCTGCACGAAAGGGGATTTGAAGATGAAGGTCAGCGCTGTGAAATATGTTACTTGGGTGATCGCCCTGGTCCTCGGCGTGATCGCGCTCCTGGGTCACTTTGGCACCATCGGCGGCGTCATAGCCGACAACGCGTTCTGGTTTGCCATAGCCGGCCTCGCCCTGATGCTGGTGGCGTCGGTCGCCAGGAAGATGTAGCTTCTCGTCTGGCACCCGTAGGGATGTCTAAGAGGCTCCAGCGAACTGCCTGGAGCCTCTTTTCATTTGTGCGTCAGTTGCGGCCCGTCTGCTTGTTGTAGTTCTTGGCCGCCTTGCTGATGGTCTTCCACTTGCGCTCCCTCGCGGCCCTAAGACGTGCGTCTGTCTTGGCTGCGGCGAACTGCGCCTCGCCCATGAGTTTCTGATAGCTGGCCAAGCGGTCTGCCGGTAGTGCTCCTGACTCCACCGCCGCCCTGACCGCACAACCCGGTTCGTCACGGTGGGTACAGTCACGAAAGCGGCAGGACCCAGAGAGCAGATCTATCTCAGAGAAGGCCGATGATATGCCCTCCTCTGACCCTGTCAGTCCGAAGGCCCGCAGCCCTGGGGTGTCGATGAGCACTCCTCCACCCGGCATCTGAAAGAGTTCACGGGAAACAGTGGTGTGAACGCCGCGTCCGTCGCTGACACGAACCGCGCGCGTCACCTGCCGCTGTTCGCCAAGCAGTGAGTTGATGAGCGTCGACTTCCCGGCACCCGAGGGACCGATCAATACCGCTGTGCGATGGTCGGCGATGTACTCGAGGATCGGCTGGATGCCCTCGCCGGCAAGCGCGTTCACTACCAGAACGTCAGTGTTGGGCGCGACCGACTCGACCGCTTCTCGCGCAGCCTTGGAGTCGGCGGAGAGGTCCGCCTTGGTCAGCACCACCACGGGCACGGCTCCTGAGTCCCAGGCCACCGAGAGTTCGCGCTCGATGCGTCGCAGGTTGGGCGGCTCTGCGATCGGGTGGACGACGAACACGGTATCGATGTTCGCAGCCAGCACCTGTACCTCGGAGGTCTTGCCCGGGTCACCGCGTGTGATGCCGCTGGCGCGCTCCAGCACCGCCTCCACCAAGTGCACTGCGACATCTCCAGCGACCAGCACCGCCACCCAATCGCCCACCGCGGGCAGACTTGCCCCGCTACCGGCCGACTTCATGAGACGGGCGGACGTCTTGCCGTGCACCACACCGTCTGGAGTGGCTAAGAGGAAACTGCCACGATCACCGCGGATCACCCGCGCGGGGGTGAGACCCTGCTCGGCATACGGCACGAAGAGCGCCTCCCAGCGGGGGGAGTAGCCCAGCGCTCGAAGTGCCGAGAGATCAGGCATCGGGGACGCCGGCTGCTAGCCTGCGGGCGTGGTCGCGCACGTCGGGCGGCCATTGCTCGGTGAGCGCAGCGAACCGGTGCGCATCTCCGGCAAAGAGGGCCCTGAGAGCCTCTTCGTAGTCCGGTTCGTCGCCGGCCATGGTGGTCACGAACCGGTAGCACGCCTCGCGCGCCTGGCGCACGGCCACCTCGCCCACCGTGGACCGACGCGCCTCTTCTACCAGCTTGCGCAGAGTCACCGACGCGCCCCCCGGCTGCTCGCTCAGCCACTCCCAGTGGCGCGGCAGAAGGGTGATCTCGCGGGCCACCACTCCCAACTTCGGCCGCCCCGGCGCTGCCGGTCGATCGCCCACCTTCTCGCTCTCACCTGCCGGACTCGGCTCCAACCGCGCGACGACCTCCTCGGGGGTGCCGCGAAAGTCCACCTCCACGGGCTCGCTGGTGGCGGCATCGAAGATGATGACCCCGGGGCCGACTCCCTCATCGAGATGCCCCTTTGCTTCGCGCGCGACTACCGGCAGTGCTCCCGATGCGATGCAGGTCCGGCCGGCGAAGGCCACACACTCACGCTCGCCGGGGGCTCGTTTGTCAGCCGCTCCATGCATCGCCGCTCCGATCTCCTAGAGTCTCAAGGGACACCGTCTATTTTACCCGGGTCAAACTCTAATTGTCAATATTACCCGGACAAAACTACGTGAGGGGCCGCCTCTTTCGAAGCGGCCCCTCACAGTGAAACGTCTGGGTCTGTGAATGATCAGACGGTCTGTCGGACCTTGTACATGTACATGGCACCGCTGTTGACGGAGCTTGTGCCCATCGGTGTGGTCACTGTGACATCCACCGCCTGGCCGGCTGTGCCGGCCGGAGAAGTGGCCACGATCACGTGGCTGTTAAGCACCTTGAACGAGGCCGCGGGCAATGCGCCGAACGTGACCGCAGTCACCCCGAAGAAGTTGTCGCCTATGATCAACACTCTGGCGCCACCCTCGGCAGGTCCCCCACTCTTGGGAGCGATATGCCTCACGACCGGCGGCTCGACGGCCTTGTAGGTGTACAGATCGGCGGTGCTGATCGCACTGGTACCCGAGGCTGTGGTCACGGTGACATCCACCGGGCCCGCCACCGTTCCGGCGGGTGACACAGCGGTGATGACGTGGGTACTCAGCACCTTGAACGAGGTCGCCGGCACTGCGCCGAAGGTCACGGCCGTGGCCTCCTTGAAACCGTCGCCCCTGACCATGACCCTCACGCCACCGGTTATGGGCCCTGCCTTGGGAGCGACCTGGCGCACCACGGGAGCGGACTCCGTCTTCTGCTTGTTGCCCTTGGGGGCCGCGGCGGCCTCCTTGTACGTATACAGGTCTGCGCTCCCGGTCGCACTGGTGCCGGCCGGTGTGGTCACTGTGACATCCACCGCCTGGCCCGCCGTGCCGGCCGGCGAAACAGCCATGATCACCCGGCTGTTCAGCACCTTGTACGAGGCGGCGGACACCCCACCAAAGGCGACGCCGGTGGCGCCCGTGAAGCCCTTGCCCCTTATGACCACCTTCGCACCGCCGGCGGCCGGCCCACTATCGGGGGCGACACGTTGCACGGTCGGGCCTTCCGCGGTGGTCGACTTCGGCCCATGACCCCCACCGGGCGCTGCGAAGGCGACCGAGGCCAGACTCATGATCAGAATGATAGCGACAGCAGCCCCGAGGGCCACCCTAGGGAGACGTCTGCGCATGGCAAGACTCCTTTCGGTCGGACCAGAGCACGTGCGCTCTCGGTCCATCTCTTGTATCTATTATCGTCCGAACGGCAGAAAGAGTTACTCATCCGCCCCGGCCACGCCCTCAACTGCGCTGCTGAGCGGAGACCTGCGTGCCCCCATAGCCAAGCTAGGCACCGGAGGGGCGAGCGCATGACCGGGGTCCCGGGAGGCCGAAGGGGGCTCATGGGTGAGAGAACGCCGATGGGCACGGGGGTGTCCGTGAAGAGTCGCACTGCGCAGCTGAGCGGATACGCCCGTGTCCATCGGCCCACTCGCGCAGCAAGTCTGCCCCCCAGATGTCAGCGGAGGGGACCCCAGAGGGTGCACAGGCCTCCGGGAAGAGTCGCACCGCGCTGCTGACCGGGGGCCTGCGTGCCCTCTGGGGCGCTCGCGAGTGTGGTAGTCTATGCGGGCTCAAAATCCGTGTGATTTACGGCGGTCGAGCCGCTCGCGGTCGCTCTGCGACCCACTGAGACGGTCTCCCCCGTGGCACCAGTTCGGAGGCTCCACGCAGAACAAATGGCGACGCTTGGCATAGACATAGGTTGTATCAGCGTTAAGATCGCGGTGGTGGGTGAGCCCTCCGATCGCGAAGGTTTTCAGAAGCTCAGCTCCGAGTCAGACCTCTTCTACAAGCCTCAGACCAAGAGCCATGTGCTCCCCGGCGCCGACGCCCCTCCCCTTCTTGTCACCGCCTATCAGCGCATCAAAGGCAGCCCGACTGACGCCGTCCAAGAACTGCTGACGCAGGTATTGGCAGCTCTGCCCAAAGGCTCAGTCACCCAGATAGGGGTCACCGGCACCGGTGGCAAGCTGGTAAGCACCATTCTCGACCTGCCCTACGAGAACGAGTTCAGGGCCATCACCCGCGCCATCGGCGCGCTTCACCCCGACGTGACCACGGTGTTCGAGATGGGCGGTGAGACCTCCAAGTTCATACAGCTCGAGACCGACAAGGTCTCGGGCCGCACGGGCATAGTCGACTACGGCACCAACGGCGATTGCGCCGCGGGCACCGGTTCGTTCATGGACCAGCAGGCCAACCGTCTGCTCTACGACATCGAGGACGTGGGCGACATCGTCAAGGGCGCCGGCAAGGCCGCCTCCATCGCAGGCCGGTGCTCGGTCTTCGCCAAGTCGGACATGATCCACGCCCAGCAGAAGGGCTACCAGCCCCCCGAAGTGCTAAAAGGCCTCTGTAACGCCGTGGTGCGCAACTACCGCAGTACCATAGCCAAGGGCAAGGAGCTCGGCAGCCTGGTGGCCTTCATAGGCGGCGTGGCGGCGAACAAGGGCGCCGTGGAGGCCATGCGCGAGGCCTTTCAGCTGGACAAGGACCAGTTGGTCGTTCCTGCCTACTACGCCTGGATGGGAGCCATCGGCAGTGCCCTCACCGTGGCCGACGAGTTGGCCGGCGTACAGATGGTCACCATCGACCCCGCTCTGCTGGCCAAAGACCGCACCGATGGCTTCGACACCGCCGACCCCCTCTCCATGGAGCGGGTCATCCTGCTGCGCGACCGCGTCAAGCCGTATCCCCTGCCCAAGGGCGAGGGCAAGATCGGGGCCTATCTGGGCATCGATATCGGCTCGGTGTCGACCAACCTGGTGGTGCTGGACGAAGCCGGAGAGATGGTCAAAGAGATATATGTGAAGACCGAGGGTCGCCCCGTCGAGGTGGTCAACAAAGGCCTCTCCGAGATCTGGGAAGAGATGGGCCCCCGCCTAGACATCCTGGGGGTCGCCACCACCGGCTCGGGGCGCGAGCTCATAGGTGAGCTGATCGGCGCCGACGCCGTCAACGACGAGATCACCGCCCACAAGACGGGCGCCACCTTCATCGGCCGCAAGCTCATCGACCGCGTGCCCGACACCATCTTCGAGATAGGCGGGCAAGACAGCAAGTTCATAAGCCTGCAGGACGGCGTGGTGGTCGATTTCGCCATGAACGAGGCCTGCGCCGCCGGCACCGGCTCGTTCTTGGAGGAGCAGGCCGAGAAGCTGGGCATCAAGATCATAGGCGAGTTTGCCAAGCTGGCCCTCTCGTCCAAGGCCCCGATACGGCTGGGTGAGCGCTGCACCGTGTTCATGGAGCGCGACGTGAACTCGTATCTGCAGCGTGGGGCGCACAAGAAAGACATCGTCGCCGGCCTCGCCTACTCGATCGCCTTCAACTACCTCAACCGTTTGGTGGGCCGCCGTCACATAGGCGACACCATCTACTTTCAGGGCGGCACCGCCTACAACGATTCGGTAGCCGCCGCCTTCAGCCAGATTCTCGACCGCGACATAATAGTGCCGCCCTACAACGGGGTCGTGGGCGCCATCGGCGCGGCCCTGCTCGCGCGCGAGAAGATGTCGGCCACCAAAGACCCAAGTCGCTTCCGCGGATGGGACCTGGAGAAGGTCGACTACACCATCCGCGAGTTCACCTGCCACGGCTGCACCAACGAGTGCGACATCCGCCAGTTCACCATAGACGGCGAGAAGACCTACTGGGGCGACAAGTGCTCCGACCGGTACCGCAAGCGCGCCAAGGTGGACAAGAAGCCGGTCATCCGCGACCTGGTGGAGTTCCGCAAAGCCCTCATGTGTTCGTACGTCACCGACGCGGAGGATAATTCCCTTCTGCTGCGCTCGGGCACCGGCGCGCCTCGCGGCACCATGGGTCTGCCGCGCGCCATGTACACGTACGATCGCCTGCCCTTCTGGGCCACCCTCTTCAAGGCCTGCGGCTTCGACATCACGCTCTCCCGCCAGACCGACAAGATGATCCGCGAGTCGGGCATCGAGGGCTCGGTGGCCGAGCCCTGCTTCCCCATCCGTGTGGCTCACGGACACGTGGCCGAGCTGCTCGAAGAGGGCGCCGATCACATCTTCTTGCCCAACCTCCTTAACGAAGAGACCGATCACCCCGAGATGGAGTCGCACGCCTGCCCGTGGGGCCAGACCCTGCCGCACGTCATCCGTTTCGCGCCGCATTTCGAGGCGCATCAAGACAAGTTCTACGCCCCCATCTTGCACTTCCGCCGAGGCCCCGAGTTCGTCCGCGAAGCCCTGCGTGACTCGCTGAAGCCCTTGGGTGTGCTCGGCCCGCACGGTGGACGCTGCCTTGAAGCAGGCCTACGAGGCGCAGACCGAGTTTCGCGCTCGCCTGGTGGCCGCCGGGGCCGAGGCCCTGGCCCTGCTGGAGGAGCATAACGAGCTCGGCATAGTGCTGATCGGCCGCCCGTACAACATCTACGACTCCGGCGTCAACATGGACATTCCCACCAAACTACGCCGCTACTACGGGGTCAACGTCATCCCCATGGACTTCTTGCCTCTCTGGGGCACCGACACCCGCGACATCACCGCCAACATGTTCTGGAACTACGGCCGCAAGATCCTGCAGGCCGCCAAGATAGTCGCGCAGCACCCCAACCTGCACATCATCTACATGACCAACTTCAAGTGCGGCCCTGACTCGTATGTGAAGCACTACATCGGCGCGGCCTCCCCCGAGCCGTTCTTGCTGCTGCAGTTCGACGAGCACACCAACGACGCCGGCGCCATGACCCGCTGCGAGGCCTATCTGGACAGCAAGGGCTTCTTGCGCTGGTGGGTCCGCGAAGACCGTGCCAAGCAACCCGTGAGAGAGTCGTAGTGCCAGACACGGCAACGGCAAGGTAGCCGCGAGCAGCCGAGGCCGCGCTCAAGCTGCCCCCCAGCCCTCCGCCGCCTACACCCTGGGCAGCAGCCCGGTGGAGACGGTGCAGGGACATCAAGAGCCGCACCCTGTATCTGCCCCGCATGCCCTACGGCGGCACGCGCATGCTGTCGGCGGCCTTCAAGTCCATAGGTCTGGACGCGCGGCCGGTGCCCGACGAAGACTGCGCGCACGCTGGAGCTGGGGGCCAAGTACACCTCGGGCGACGAGTGCTATCCGCAGCGCATCGTGCTGGGCGCCTTCTTGAAACTCCTGGAGGACGACAAGCTCGACCCCGGCACCACCGCTCTGCTCCTGCCCACCGCCAACGGCCCCTGCCGCTTCGGCCAGTACTGCCGTTTGGTGCGCCGCATACTCGACGAGAAGGGCTTTCACGACGTGGACGTGTTCTCGTTCACCTCGGCCGATGGCTACGCCGGCATAGGTGACCAAGCCGGCGAGATGATCCGCACCGCCTGGCGCGCCGTCGTGACTCAGGACATCCTCATGAAGCTGCTGCTGATGACCCGGCCCGTACGAGGTCAACGCCGGCGACACCGACAAGGTCTACCTGGAGTGCATCGACCGCATGGACGAGATCATCTCCCTGCAGAAGGTCTCTAACAAGGACCGGATGAAGATGCTCAAGACCGGCCTGCACCTCTGCAAAGAGCAGTTCTCGGCCATCCCGGTGAAGCAAGAGGACAGGCCGCTCATAGGCGTGGTGGGCGAGATCTTCTGCCGTCTGAACACCTTCAGCAACAACGAGCTCATCCGCCACCTCGAGGCGCAGGGCGCCGAGTGCTGGCTCACGGGCATCGGCGAGTGGGTGCTGTACACCAACGAAGAGGCCTTCCGCCGCCACCGCGAGGAGAAGACCCGCTTCGGCAAGGAGTGGCTGAAGACGTTCCTCACCACGCGCATCATGCACAAAGACGAGCACGCCCTCTACCACGACTTCGAGCACATCTTCGCCAAGCGGCCCGAGCCGTCTGTGGCCGAGGTGCTCGAGGCCGCGCACCCGTACCTACCCCAAGAAGGCGCGCTGGGCGAGATGGTGCTCTCCACCGGCGGGGCCATAGCCTACTACCACCGCGGAGCCGACGGCATAGTGGACATCTCCCCCTTCACCTGCATGAACGGCATCGTCAACGAGGCGGTCTACCCAGTGGTCAGCCGCGACCACGACGACATCCCCATACGCATCTTCTACTTCGACGGCACCAACAAGGACCTCGACCGGGACGTCGGCATCTTTCTCGGAGTTGGCCAAGACCTACAAGCGCCGCAAGAAGATAGCGCGCGCCTGACGACGGGCGCTAGGCTCCGCGCTGCAGCCCGTCCGACTCGTACACCTGCGTCGACCAGCCCAAGTACTCCCGTATGGCATCCGCGATCGCCGCGGCGGCGGCTTGCTGGCCGCCGCGCCGGACAGTACCGGTCCTCCGCGGGATTGGTGATAAACCCAGCTCCACCAGCGCCGCGGGCATGTAGGTGCCGCAAGCACCATCAGAGCTGCCGCCGTAGTAGGTGCGCGCGCCCCGGTCTTTGAAGCCCAAAGCAGCTACCAAGCGTGACTGCACGGCCCGAGCGAGGCCTGGGCGGCCGCCGTGTAGCTCGCGGTCTTCTTGGCATAGAAGGTCTCTGTACCGCCCACCGTCGGGATCATCGAAGCCGTTGCTGTGGACGCTAACGAAGGCGCTGGCCCCGCCCCATTGGCAAGGTCGCACCTGCGCTGCAACGTCACGGTCACGTCTGAATCCCTTGTGAGCAAGACTCTCAGTCCGCTATCGGCCAGGTCGGCGGCCACCAGTTGACCGACCGCCAGGTTGATGCTCTTCTCCGGCACCCGCGATATCACCCCGACCGCATGGTTGTCGCTCCCCCCGTGGCCAGGGTCCAGGCATATGAGGGGTGGTCCATCGCTGTACGGACCGTCGGTGCGACGGTAGACGTCCACGACTATCCGGTCGAGGCACACCTGCGAAGCCGCCAACGACATGACTCGAAACCGCTTGTAGCGACCGGTGTCAAAGGCGAGATACACCTCGCCAGGCTCGGTGCCGGCCGAGGTGGCGACACTGCGAAGCTCCGATGAGCCCACCCCCAACGGCAGGACGGGTAGACCCCCTGCTAGGCCGGACAGCTGACCGTCAGATCGCCCTGGTCGGTGACCGCGACCTCGACTGCCTGCGGCGGCGCTCCCAACATGAAGGTGACGCGCGTCTTGTCGCCGCGTACGAGTGCGAAGGGGACACTGTCGGCCCGAAGTCCGTCGGACTCCACCCGTGAGAGCGTACCCACCACCGCAAGAGTCGATGTCGACCAAGTAGCCCGTAGACGCTGGGTTCTTGGTGCCGGAGCACCTGATGGCGAAGTTGTGCACCCCAGGGTCCAGCCCCCCGGTGGAATACACACACCGCCCGTAGACCGAACTCGCGCTGTACAAGTCCACCTCTTCTTCCGGCCCACCGTCCAGGCTCACATAGGCTCTGCCGTACTGCGGCCCGGTCTTGGCCACCCAAGACAGGTAGGTCCCCTCGAATCTCAGCCGGACTCTGCCGCTCGCAGAGTCCGTGTGCCAAAAAGACCCTCCCGAAGCACCGGAGGAACAGTGTCGAACCATCTGCCCTCATAGATCAGATGGCCGTCCGACTGCTGATATGTGGTCGACCCGGGTGCCTGCGTCAAGGTGCCGGTTATGTCGAGGCCGTCTAGGCCCATGCCGTATCCGATCGACAGGTCGTTCTTGAGGTCGGCTCGCTCGATGAACATCGTGTGAGCGCCCGGCTCCAGGCCCACCCTCTCGTATACCCGCTGCTTCCAAAGAGTGATGGGACTGTAGAAGTCCACTTCTTCCTTGAGGCCCCCGTCCAGACTCACCAGGGCCTTGCCATACCAGGGGCAAGTCTTGCCGATCAGGGCGACGGAGGTGCCGTCGAAGTTCACCAGCACCGCGGCTCCGCTGGAGCTCGTGGAGTGGTAGCTACCGCCGGAGGCCGACCAGGTGACCGCCACGCTCCACGCCCCCAAGTAGGTCAGGCGGGAGTCGGTCTGCTGATAGCGCCACTCGATGGGTGGCGGGCTCGGCGGCTTCGCTCGTCACACCCATGATGTCAAACGTATCCACGTCGATCCTGGTGCCCCGGGCTACCGGGTTCATCCGGCCTATCCAGTAGATGCTGACCACGTGCGGACCGTCCTCCAGCAACCCCGTGGCGTAGACCGGACGCTTGTATCGGTCGTACGAGCTGTACAGGTTCGACCGGTCACCGGCGCCCGCCGTCGAGTACCAATTGGGCCTTGCCGAAGCCCGGCCCTGTCCTTGGCGTACCACGTCAGATGAGTGCCCTCAAGGCGACGCTCATCGCCGAGCCGGGCGAGTCGGCGTAGGCGAAGACTGCCGCCTGAGGCCGACCAAGTCCAAGACTTCGACCACCCTCCGACGAACTTGAAGTGCGGGTCGTTCTCCTGGTTGCGCACGGGCGCAGGAGCCTGGGTGAGAGTGCCTGCGGCCTCTGCCGTGCCGGCCACGTCGAGTGCGTCCAAGCCGATGCCCAGGCCGCCCGATAGGTCGTTCTTGGCCCCGGCCCATTCTATGGTCAGAGTGTGAGCGCCCGGCTCCAGGCCCACCCTCTCGTATACCCGCTGCTTCCAAAGAGTGATGGGACTGTAGAAGTCCACTTCTTCCTTGAGGCCCCCGTCCAGACTCACCAGGGCCTTGCCATACCAGGGGCAAGTCTTGCCGATCAGGGCGACGGAGGTGCCGTCGAAGTTACACCAGCACCGCGGCTCCACTGGAGCTAGTGGAGTGGTAGCTACCGCCGGAGGCCGACCAGGTGACCGCCACGCTCCAGGCCCCTAAGTAGGTCAGGCGGGAGTCGGTCTGCTGATAGCGCATCAAGGTAACGACGGATTCGGTCTGGACCTCCGCGCTCGTGTCCGTCGCGCCGAGCACCTGCGCTTCGAGCACCTCAGTCACCTGCGGCGTGGTGGCCTCGTCAGCCTGGACGGCACCGCTACCCGCCAGCAACGCCAGTCCGACGGCCAGCCCGCACACCCGGAGGGTGAGCTCTCAGGCGCTCTCGGCCACGGCCGGAGACCGTGATTCCTGGCATTTGCAGCTCACCTTCATCGGAGACAAGGGCACCAGAAGTCTATCCGACTACCTTAGGCAGAGCAAGCGCGCAGCCATGTATACTCGGCGCCATGCCGACCACTATTACAGGACCATCGCGGTGTTCGCCCGCCTAGGCTCCTTCGCAGTCCGCTTTCGCTGGTACATCATCGCCGCTCTGGGTGCTGCTGGCGGTCGTACTCACCCTGCTCGCCCCCAACATCAACGACGTCTCGGTCACCGATCAGCGGGCCGTTCTCTCGAAGATGACGTGCCCAGCCTGCAGGCCAACCAACTGCTCAAAGAGTACTTCCCCGACCAGGTGGCGCTGTACGAGCGCAGTGCTGGTCATAGACGCCGGCGACGGCGGTGACGCCACCACCGGCGCTGCCGCCGACTTCATCGACCGCACTCTCCGACTGGCTCACCGCTCCGACGCCCCCGCGGCCGTGGAGAACGTCTGGTCGCCCACTCACGGCGACACAGCTCACTCGGGCGGGCATGACCAGCAACGACAAGCAGGTGGCGCTGATACTGGTGCGCTTCAACGCCATAGCCACCGAGCCCCCCACTCAGGAGGCGCTGGCCGCCCTGCGCGAGCGCCTGCAGACGCCGCCTGCCGGCGTCACGGCCTACCTGAGCGGCGACGGGGCCATCCTGGACGCCTACAGCACCGCGTCGATGAAGAGCATGGACTCGGTGACCATCATCACCATCGTCCTTGTGCTGGCGATACTGCTCATCATCTATCGCTCGCCGGTCAGCCCCTTCATCCCCTTGGCCACGATAGGCCTCTCGTACCTCATCTCGCGAGGGTTCATAGCCTTCTTGGGCTCCGGGCCGCTCACCATCTCCATGTATACGAACGTCTTCTTGATAGTGGTGTTGTTCGGGGCCGGCACCGACTACTGCCTGTTCCTGATAAGCCGCTTTCGCGAAGAGATGGCGGACGCCGGCCGAGGCGGCCCCCGCCGTCAAGACCACGGTGCGTGCCGTGGGTGAGACCATAGCCTCCAGTGCCGGCACCGTGATCGTGGGCTTGGCCATGATGGTCTTTGCCGAACTTGGCCTCTACAACACCACGGGGCCGGCCATAGCCATCGGGGTGGCCATAACCCTGGTGGCCGGCCTGACGCTCATACCCGCGCTGCTGGCCGTGTTGGGCCACCATGCCTTCTGGCCGCGAAAGGCCGCGCACGTGCGCGACCAGGGCCTGTGGGCCGCGCTGGGCCGCCAGGGTAGTCAAGCACCCCGTGATCGCGTTGGTGGTACCTGTGGTGGTGCTTGTGCCCCTGGCCTGGTACGGCAGCGGCCTAGCCCGCGATTTTGACATGCTTGCCGACCTACCCAAGAAGGATGAGGCCCGCGCGGGCTTCGACGTCTTGGCTGAACACATGGGCGCGGGCAACATGCGGCCTCTCAACGTGCTGCTAAGAGACGACGAGGGTTTCGCCGACTCCGAGGGGTTGGCCCGCATAGCCGAACTGCAGACCACGCTGGCCGCCCTCGACCACGTGGCAGAAGTACGGAGCGCCACCGGGTCTCTACCCGATGGCACTACTCTGAACGTACTCTCGCAACTCAGCACGGCTGAGGCACAGGCACGCCAAGGCGTGGCCGCCCTACAGGCGGCCTCGGTGCTCGATCCTGGTTCCGGCGCCGGTACGCAGTCCACCCAGTTGTTGCAGTCGGCGGTGCGCCAACTCATCGTGCTCGGAGGCTACCTTGAGCAGCTGGCGGTGACCTACCCCGAGGTGGTATCCGATGCCGCCTATCAGAGAGCCATCGCCGCCGACACCGCGCTGGTGACCGTGATCAGAGGCGCGGAGTCTGCCCTCGCAAGCGGCACGACGCTGACCCAGTTGATCGGCCAGATCTCAGGCGGTCTGACCGACCTGGCCGACGGCCTGGAGGGCCTGCAGAGCGTGTTCTCCGACCGCCCTCTGGCCGTTATGCTGCCGGCCGCCTACCTCTCCGCCGCCGGTACCGCCGCCCGCCTGCAGGTGGTGCTGGACGCCGGCCCCTACAGCGAAGAGGCGCTGGACGCTGTGACCGACCTCGTTGCGACCTTGTCTGACGAAGGTCTGACCGGAGCGGTAGAGGGCAACTCGGCGGTGCTGCGTGACCTGCGCGATATCTCCGACCGCGACATGGACAAGGCGATGGTGTTCGTCCTGGGCGGCATCCTGGTAGTGCTTATACTGCTGCTGCGCGCCCTTGTCGCCCCCATCTACCTGATACTCACCATATTGCTCTCTTACTCCGCCACCCTGGGTGTAGTGAGGCTGGTGTTCGGCGACATGCTGGGACAGACCGGCATAACTTGGTGGGTGCCCATGTTCATGTTCGTGATGCTCGTGGCACTGGGCATGGACTACAACATCTTCTTGATCGGCAGGGTCAAGGAGGAGGTGGCCAGGCACGGCACCCGCGAAGGTACCCGGCTGGCGCTTGCCCGCACCGGCGGCATCATCACATCGGCGGGCATAATCATGGCCGGCACTTTCGCCAGCATGATGGCGGGCAGTCTGTTGGGCCTCAAGCAGATAGGCTTCGCCGTGACCTTCGGCGTGCTCTTAGACACCTTTGTGGTACGTACCACCTTGGTGCCGGCCATAGTGGTACTGCTTGGTCGCTGGTCTTGGTGGCCGCGCCGCGGGCCGGGCAAACCGGTCACCGGACCGACTACCGAAGCCTAGGCGTCCCGCGTCCCGCGCTCTGCGCCGCGCTCCGCGCCGCGCCCTGCGATCAGAGCGTGTTGGCGATGTCGCGCTTGACCACCAGCTTGCCGTCCTTGAACACCCTCCACACCGGGTTCATGCCGTAGCGGTAGGGTATCTGCACTTCGCGCTGGCTATCCAAGATCAGTATGTCGGCCTTCTTGCCCACCTCGAGGCTTCCGACTTGGTCCTCCATGGCCAGAGCGGCGGCGGCCTCTATGGTTATGGCCCGTATGACCTCCTCGGTGCTCATCTTGAGCTGCGAGCACCCCATGGTGGCCATGAGCCACAGGTTCTCCGTGGGGCTCGAACCGGGGTTCAGGTCGGTGCTGAGCGCCACCCGCGCCCCTGCGTCAAGCAGGCGGCGCGCGGGCGCGTGGCCGCCCTCACCTAGAAAGAAGGTAGCACCGGGCAGTAGCACGGCCACCGGCACGCGCTTGTCACCTTCGGGGGCGGCGAGTGCCTCGACGCCCGCGTCGCTGATGCGGTCCAAGTGGTCCACCGAGACGGCGCCCAGCTCGGCGGCCAGCTCGGCGCCGCCGAGACTGCTGTGCTGGTCGGCGTGCAGCTTGGGCAGAAGCCCCTGCTCGGCACCGGCCTCCAGCACCCTGCGGCACTGCTCCGGAGTGTACGCTCCCTCTTCGCAGAAGGCGTCACAGAACTTGGCCAGCCCGTGCTTGACCACGTGAGGTATGAGCTTCTTTATGACCACCTTGAGATACTCGTCTGGCCGCCCCGCGTACTCGGCCGGCACCAGATTGGCCGCCAACAGCGTTGGCACCACGTCCACCGCATGCGCAGTACTGACGTCTCGATAGACTTCCAGGAGCCTGATCTCTTGATCTACGCTCAGTCCGTAGCCGCTCTTGGCCTCGACAGTGGTCACGCCGTACCGCAAGAAGTGATCCAGGCGCCTACGCGTGATGGCCCGCAGCAGCTCGCTGGAGGCCGCCCGTGTGGCCTCCACGGTGCTCGTGATACCGCCCCCCGCCGCGACTGTCTCCTGAAAGGTCGTGCCGCCCAAACGCGACTGATACTCATCGGCTCGGTCGCCCGCCCACGCCACGTGTGCGTGACACTCCACCAGGCCCGGCATGACCACCCGGCCCTCGGCGTCGAAGTCATTGCCCGCCCGGACCAGTCGCACCTCGTCTGCAAGCGCAGAGGTCTCCCCCACCCAGACGATGCGGCCGTTATGCGCAGCCACCGCTCCGTCCTCGATCTTGCCCAGCGTCGAGCGGGCCCCAGACTTAGCTCCGTTGCGGGCGCAGGTGAGCAACTGCCCGGCGTTGCTTATTATCAGATCGGCTTCGACGAAGTCTCCTGCAGCTGCGTTCACTTAGAGTCGCTCCTCGCTATCGACAGGCTCTTCTACCCCTATTGCTTGGGGGTGAATCATACCTGTTCGGACTCGCTCCTATCGCCCCGTTTGCGACGCGGCTTGGCCCGCTTCTTGGGGACCTCCGACTTCACCGCTCCCATGTGCAGCGGTACGCTCATGACCCCCACCCAAGGCACCCTTTGCAGCGCCATCCTCAGGCGCAGGGCGTCCTGGTTGTGCAGTAGCTCCTCCCACCAATGCTCGGCCACCAGCTCGGGTATCACCACACTCACCCAGCGCTTAGGGCTGGGCTTGAGCGACTTCACATAGTCCACCGCGGGGCGCACGAACTCCCTGTAGGGTGAATCGATCACCTGAAGCGGAATGTCGAGACCCAGCTGCAGCCAGCTCTGTTGGAGATGCTCCAACCTATCAGGGTTGTTGCTTATGGTGACCACGTTCAGGTCTTCGGGCGAGAGAGCCCTGGCTATGGTGAGTGCCCGGGTGGTCATGGCGTTCACCTGCGCGACGAACACCACGGCCGTAGACCGCGGGACGATCTCGGCCGCATCGCCCATCGCCTCAGCCTCATCTTCGCTCCGCGGCTCGAGCACCCGAGCGATCTTGAGATAGTGGCTCCGCACCCAGTAGAAGAGCGCCACCAGCACCGGCACCGAGGCCACCACTATCCAGGCACCCTCCAAGAACTTGGTGGCCAGTATCACCCCCGCCACCACCGCCGTGAGCAAGGCACCGAACGCGTTCATTATGGCGCGGGGCACCCAGCCTTTGCTGCGCAGCCGCCGCCAATGCACCACCATGCCCGTCTGCGAGAGGGTGAAGCCCATGAACACGCCCAATGCATAGAAGGGGATCATGCGGTGAGTGTCGGCGTCGAAGATGATCACGATCACGATGGCCGCGATGGTCAGCCCTACGATGCCGTTGGAGAAGACCAGGCGGTCCCCACGGTTCATGAACTGCCTGGGCACCAGGCCATCGCGGGCCATGACCGAAGAGAGCCGCGGAAAGCCCGCGTAGCAGGTGTTCGCCCCCAAGACCAAGATGGCCATGGTCGCTATCTGCAGAGCGTAGTAGAAGAAGCTGCCGTCGCCGAAGACCAGGCGGGAAACCTGGCTGAGGATCGTATCATCCGTCTTGGGAAACACGTCGGTGACCTGTGCGAGGATGGTGACCCCCATCAGCAGGAAGCCCAGAAGACCAGCCATGATGGCCAGGGTCTGAGCCGCGTTCTTGCTCTCAGGCGCCCTGAAGTCAGGCACGGCATTGGCTATGGCCTCGGTACCCGTCATGGCGGCACAGCCCCCCGCGAACGCCCGCAGGATCAAGAAGGCCGTGAGTGCCTGCCCACTCTGTATCGGTCCTTGGGCCGACACCGACGGTAGATCGCCCATAGCCCAGCGCACCAGGCCGGCCACCACCAGGCCGCCGCACAACAGCACGAACAGGTAGGTGGGGGCCGCGAAGATGCGCCCCGACTCCCTGACCCCTCGCAGGTTGGCGACCGCCATCAGCACCACCAGCCCGATGCATAGCCACACCCGCTGCCCGTAAAGGCTGGGGAAGGCTGAGGTGATGGCGGCCACGCCCGAAGAAACGCTCACCGCCACGGTGGCCACGTAGCCCACCATGAGCGAGGCCGCGGCGATCATGCCCGGCGCCAGGCCCAGATTCGACCGGCTGACCTGGTACGAGCCGCCCCCGTTGGGGTAAGCGTGCACCGTCTGCCTGTAGGAGAGCGCCACGATGGCCAAGAGGCCGGCCACGGCCAGAGCAATGAGCGGCGACCAGACCAGAGCCGCCGTGCCGGCGGCTATAAGAGCCAGCAGTATCTCCTCAGTCGCGTAGGCCGTGGACGATATGGCATCGGCCGAGAACACGGGCAGAGCATAGAACTTGGGTAGCCGTTCGTGATGCTCCTCGGCGGTCGCCAAGGGCCGGCCGAGCAGGACCCGTTTGAAAGTGTCTAACCTAGCCACGCTCACTCATCATACAAGGGGACCCCGATATGGAAGGGGATGCTTATCACCACCACCCACGGCACGGCACGGAGCGCCGTCTTGAGCCGCAGCGCGTTCTGATTGTGCAGGAAGTTCTCCCACCAGTGCTCTACCACGAACTCGGGCGTGATAACCGTCACCGTATGCTTGCGGCTGGGGTTGAGCGTCTTCACGTACTCTACCGCCGGTCGCGTGAACTCTCGGTAGGGCGAGTCCACCACCACCAGAGGCACATCTATCTCCATCTCGGCCCAGGTACGCTGCAGGGCCAGAACGCTCTGTGGGTCGCTGCCTATGGTGACAGCGTGAAAGTCATCGGGCGAGAGGCCACGGCCCAAAGCCAGCGACCGGGCCGTCAGCTCGTTCACCTGCGATACGAAGAGCACCACCGTCGTCTTGGGGCGTGAGATGGCCACCTTCCCCAGGCGCTCCAACTCGTCTTCGCCCTGCGGAGCCAAGAACTTGGCCACACGCAGGTAGTGGTGTCTTATGCGGTAGAAGCCCAGCACCAGCACCGCCACCGCGATGACCACGATGTAGGCGCCGTGGGTGAACTTGGTGACGAGCACGACCACAGTGACCACACCGGTGAGCAGCGCCCCGACGCCGTTCATGATGGCGCGTTGCCACCAACCGGGCGTGCGTAGCCTGAACCACCGCACCACCATGCCCGCCTGCGACAGGGTGAAGCTGGTGAACACACCCACGGCATAGAGCGGTATAAGGCTGTGCACCTTGGCCTTGTAGATCACCAGTATCACGATGGCAGCCAGAGTGAGCGCTATGATGCCGTTGGAGAAGACCAGCCGGTCGCCCCGGTTCATGAACTGCCGCGGCATCAAACGGTCCTTGGCCAGCACTGAGGCCAGGCGCGGTAATCCGGTGAAACTGGTGTTGGCGGCCAGTACCAGGATGAACATGGTCGCTATCTGGAGGGCGTAGTACAAGAAGCCCCCGCCGTAAACGGCGTGGCCTATCTGTCCCAGCACGGTGTCGCCCTCCTCGGGCACCACGCGCAGTATCTGCCCCAGGCCGGTGACGCCGAGGAGCAGGAAGGCGAGGATGGCCGCCATTGCTCCCAGAGTGAACGACGCGTTCTTGCTCTCCGGCGACTTGAAGGCCGGCACAGCGTTGGATATGGCCTCGGTACCGGTCATGGCCGAACAGCCGCCCGAGAAAGCCCGTAGGACTATCCAGGCGAGAGCCATGCCCTGCACTGAGGTGGTGGAGTCGGTGGCGGGCGTCGCGTGCAGGTCGCCCATGGCCCACCGGATCAGACCCACTATCACCAATCCGCCACAGAGGACTATGAATAGATAGGTGGGAGCCGCGAAGATGCGCCCCGACTCGCGTACTCCGCGCAGGTTGGCCAGAGCCACCAAGATTATCAGGGCGACGCAGATGAGTACCCGGTTACGGTCGGCATGGGCGCCGCTCGCCAAAGCCGGAAACGCGGCGATGATGGCGGCGGTGCCCGAGGCCACGCTCACGGCCACCGTCATCACGTAGTCCACCATCAGCGAGCCCGCCGCGATGGTGCCCGGTAGCAGGCCCAGGTTCTCGCGACTGACAACGTACGAACCACCGCCGTTCGGATAAGCGTGCACCGTCTGCTGGTAGGAGAGCGCGACGAAGACCAGCAGCACGACCACCGCGATGGCTATATAGATGGAGAACATGGCCGCCGCCGCGCCCGCCGCCAGCAGGGCCAGCAAGATCTCCTCGGTGGCGTAGGCGGTGGACGAGATGGCGTCGGACGAGAAGACGGGTAGGGCGTACTTCTTGGGTAGACGCTCCTGCATCTCCTGCGCAGTCGCGATCGGGCGACCCAGGAACGCTCGCTTCACCAAAGCACCAGGTCTTCAACCCACCCCACCTCTATAGAACCAGTCGGACGGCCCCATTTATCCCCCTGTGGGCCGCATATTTCAAGTCACACAACGGGGCGGCCCGCCGCGCGTTGCGCGGCGGGCCGCCCGGGAACTGCTACTCGGCCGGCACCACCTGAGGGGGGTGCGTGACCGTTCTGCTACTTGCCTGCCTTGCCGGCCTTCGGCGCGGCTGCAACGACCTCTTGCCTCTTGATGCGCATGGCGTAGAACGAACGCCACACGAACGTGAGCGAGATCACGAAGAACACCGCCGACAGGATCCACGTCAGCGTGTTGTTGCCGGCGTCGTTGGCTATCTTCACGGCCAGCTCGACCGCCAGCAGACCGAACAGCGTGGTGAACTTGATGACCGGGTTCATGGCCACCGACGAGGTGTCCTTGAACGGGTCGCCCACCGTGTCGCCTATGACTGTGGCTTCGTGCAGCGGGGTGCCCTTCTCCTTCAGCTCGGTCTCGACGATCTTCTTCGCGTTATCCCAGGCACCACCGGCGTTGGCCATGAAGATGGCCTGGAACAGACCGAACACGGCGATGGATATCAGGTAACCGATGAAGAAGAACGGCTCGAGGAAGGCGAAGGCCAGAGTACCGAAGAACACGGCCAAGAATATGTTGATCATGCCCTTCTGCGCGTACGTGGTGCAGATGCCCACGACCTTCTTGCTGTCTTCGACCGAGGCTTTGCCTTCGGCGGAGTCAAGCTTGATGTGCTGCTTGATGAACTCCACCGCGCGGTACGCGCCGGTGGTGACGGCCTGCGTGGCCGCACCGGTGAACCAGTAGATCATCGCGCCGCCCATGATGAGACCCAGCAAGAACGGCGGGTGCAGTATCGACAGCTTGTCCAAGTTGTCGGTGAGCTTGTCGGTGAGGGCCATGATGATCGAGAAGATCATCGTGGTGGCACCTACCACGGCCGTGCCGATGAGCACCGGCTTGGCAGTGGCCTTGAAGGTGTTGCCCGCGCCGTCGTTCTCTTCGAGGTTGGCCTTGGCCACATCCCACTGAGGCTTGAAGCCGAAGTCCTTCTCAATCTCAGCGTCGACGCCCTTGATCTGCTCGATGGTCGAGAGCTCGTACACCGACTGAGCGTTGTCGGTCACCGGGCCGTAGGAGTCGACGGCTATGGTCACCGGGCCCATGCCCAAGAAACCGAAAGCCACCAGACCGAAGGCGAACACGGCCGGGGCGAGCATGATGTCGCCCAACCCCTGAGTGCTCACTATGTAGCCCACGCCCATGAGCACCATGATGGCGAAGCCGATGTAGTAGGCGCTGTAGTTGCCGGACACGAAGCCGGAGAGGATGTTCAGCGAAGGACCACCCTCTTGAGACGAAACGACGACCTCTTTCACGTGCTTCGACTTGGTGGAGGTGAACACCTTGACCAACTCGGGTATGAGAGCGCCGGCCAGGGTGCCCATGCTGATGATTATGGATAGCATCCACCAGTAGTCAGGATGCGCCTGCCCAACGAGCGTGCTACCGCCGATGAGAACGTAGGACACCACAAAGGTGAGCACCATCGAGATGATGGAGGTCATCCAGACCAGCGAGGTCAGCGGGGTCTCGTAGTTCATCTTGTCGGCCTTGCCGTACCGCATCTTGGTGATAGCCGCGTTGAGGAAGTACGAACCACCGCTGGAGACGATCATCATCACGCGCATGGCGAAGATCCACACCAGAAGAGCTACCTGGATGAGCGGATCGGCGACGGCCAAGATGATGAAGGTGATCAGAGCCACACCGGTGACGCCGTAGGTCTCGAAACCGTCGGCGGACGGGCCGACCGAGTCGCCGGCGTTGTCGCCGGTGCAGTCGGCGATAACACCCGGGTTACGCGCGTCGTCTTCTTTGATGTTGAAGACGATCTTCATGAGGTCGGAGCCGATGTCGGCGATCTTGGTGAAGATACCGCCGGCGATCCTAAGGGCGGCCGCGCCCAGCGACTCGCCGATGGCGAAGCCTATGAAGCAGGCGCCGGCGTAGTCACGCGGGATCCAGATGAGGATGATGAGCATGATCAGAAGCTCGACGCTTATGAGCATCATGCCCACGCTCATGCCCGACTTCATCGGGATGGTATGGATATCGTAGGGCTTGCCTCTTAAGGAGGCGAAAGCGGTGCGCGAGTTGGCGTAGGTGTTGACCCTGATGCCGAACCAGGCGACGCCGTAGCTACCCAAGATACCCACGATGCTGAAGAGCAGGATGATGGTTACCTTGGTGGCGGAGAAGCCCGAGAGCGCACCGAAGTACACGCCTATGACTATGGCGATGAAGACCCAAAGCCCGATAAGGAACAGACCCTGCTTGGCCAGATAGGTCTTGCAGGTCTGCCAGATGAGCTCAGAGACCTCTTTCATCGACTTGTGGGCCGGCAGTCTGCGCAGGCCCAAGAAGATGACCACGCCAAACAGCAGGCCCAGCGCGCAGATGATCAGGCCGTACATGAGGAGCGTGCCGCCCCCCACGCCGTGAAAATCGACGTCGTTCAGCACGGGCAGGGTCAGGTTGGCCTCACCCCCCGCGGACTCCGTCTCGGCAGCCTCGGCGGTGGTGGTTTCTCCTTGAGCGGCCATAACCGGCATTGCGAATGCCAGCAGCAGCGCCACCGAGAGCACGAGGACGAGCGCAAACCTCGTCCAGAGACGCTTCCCAGCGCTATTTGATTTCGATTCCATGCAGTGTTGCCTCCTTCTCAGCCTTTTCGGCGATCGTGATGCGGGTCGTGGACCCAGGTGCGGGACGAGCCCGCTCTCCCTCTGAAACTCGAGGCCCCTCACCGCGCACGCAGAAGGACCCTCGAAGGGCGAATCCAAGCAGTCATGCTACTTATCGGAGGCGGTTGCGTCAAGCGTCGGCGGCGTGGGGGCCAGACCCAAGCAGATGAGTGTCCGCTGGACGCGGGCGGTTCAGTGGATCGTGCGTCCGACCGCCTCCAGCAGCTCCGCGGCCAAGGCCACACACGACATCGCTATCACTGCCTCGGGCTCGGGAAACGCTGCTCTCGCGGCCATTAGACTGCCTGCTCTGTCGGCCGTGCCGAACAGCCCGGGCAGGAGCACCATAGCCTCGCGCGTGACCACGCCGGCCAGGGGGTCGTCGCGCAGCACGCGCAGCCGCTGTGCCATGGCCTGCGGATCAGTCGCTCTGAGCAGGCGAAGAATGTCCAAGGCATCCTTGTCTTTGAGTCGTCGGGGCCTGCCCTGGTCGGACTCACCGACACGCTGATTGAGCTTGTGAACTTTGGAGACCAGCGAAGCCGCCGGGCCGGCAATAGCCATCTCGGAAAGGTAGCTCTCCCCTTCGTCTGGCCAAGATCACCGCCGCGGTCTTGTCGAGCATTGCTGCCTCCAATCCGTGCACCTTCAGCGCGGCGCCCCTCTCGTGGTCGGGGCCTAGCCGGGCGGCCCTCCTGCCTGGACCACCTAAGGCCTGGGGCACCAGCAGATCCACTTTGACGACCGCCGCCTTGCCATCGATCGTCTGCCGGGACGACCAAATGCCCACCGAACTCGCTCCCGCGGCCTCGTCCAGATAGAAGCCGGCGGTCCTCATGGCGAGGGCAAGATCAGGTTGGGGCTGCAGGACTCTTGGGTCGATGGCTATGTCCGCGTCGGTGGTGTATTCAGCCACCGCCAAGTCTGCGGCCCCAGTCCAGAAGTAGATGGCCTGGGCGCCGACCAAAATCGACGCTTCGCGGTGACTTCCCAGAGCCTCCAGTGCGTCCAGTAGCGCCCGGCGGGCTGCGACATACTCAGGATGCATAGCGCCACTCGCCCTCGTTCTGCTCCATCCACGTAAGCAAGGCTTCGCCCTCGGCGGGGTTGCGCCCCGGACCCGTCAGGAGGTCGGCGGCACATTGGCTTGCGGCGACACGCCTCAGGCCTTCTTCCGCGCGTGACCTGGCAAACACCACGGGGTCCTTCGGTTCGATAAACAGCACGTTGGAACCCGTGTCCGTCGGCGTGAGCCCCAGCTGGTCGGCCCACCAAGCAGCGTTCTGAACGTCGAGCATAGCCATGCGGGCGGGCGCCACTGCGGCGGCGCGAGGTACCGCCAGTGACCCTGTGACCGCGTAGGCGATTTTGAGAGTCTGAATCCTGGGTCTTCAGTTTCGCCGCCGACGCATCAACACCGCGTGGTTCGAGATAGGAGATGACCCGATTCGAATCGAGCACCGAGTAGTCCTCGGTCCAACGCACCAGGAGTTCCCGCCATTTCACTTCTTCCACCGGCCCTCTAGGCTTGCGGACGATGAACGCTCCCCGGTCAAGTAGGTCTAGGACACGAGATACGTAGCCGGGGTCGGTGTCCGTCATGCTGGCGATCTGACGAGTTCCGAGTGGACCGCGAAAGTCTATGAGCGTGCGGATGATCCTGGCCGTCTTGGCCCCTTTGAGTGACCGCGCCGGCCTTTCGCTAGGGTCAGGATTGATGTCCGCGCCCTGACGCTCAATGAAGATCGCGGGTTCCTCGAGCGAAAGCAGCACGCTTCCGGTCAGATCGATATACCCTGCACCCGCCGCCGCCAGCTTCGCCCGCACTCGCGGGCCCAGGAAGGGGGCCGCCACCAGTAGCGCACCTACCTTTTCCCCGGCCGCGCTCCGAAGCTGTGCCACCGCAAGCTCGACGTCCTTGGGCTCCAGCTTCCGCTTGGCCTCGACAAGGAGGGTAGCCCGTTTGCCTCCAGGTGCTGTGAGGATCGCTACCGCAGCTGGGCGTACCCCCCGCGCCCGACACCCTCCTCCTGGACCTCCACCCGCCAAGCGCGCGGGATACGCTCGGTCAGCTCGGCAACCGCTTTGGCTATGATGGTGTTGTCTGAATCGGCCGTGTTGTTCATCATGCGCAACAGCCTATCATGAGACAACAGCAAGATGCAACCCCGCGCCAACGGCGAAGCTGCATGGAGAGAAGGGGCCCAGCGGCAGCCTGCATCCCACCACGGTCTCGACTCTGTTGGCACGCATCGACCCACACCCTCCGACAAGGCCCGTCAGTCGTTACGGTGGTGTCATATCATCCGCCGATCACCGGCGCTCATACAGCACAGTATCCTCGCCAAGCCATAGCTCATGTTTCCACGGCCAGAACGTGTTGTGGACTTCGAACGCAACTGAGGGGCGCTGCTCGTACTTCAGTGCATCCACCTCGGAGTCATAAACAACAAGCAGCCCCGGCGAGAGGCGCAACACCCCATCGGAGTAAGTCCAGGAACCGGTGATGTCCCTATGTCCGATCGACAGACGCACATCAAGGTCGAAACTGTGATCCTCGTCGAGCAGGAGACGGCCCTCTCCGGTGCTGTAAGTACCTTCCCAGACTCCGAGGAGTGTCTCTTCCTTCTGTGGGTGTCCCCACAGTGGAACGCCATCCGGCCAGACCAGCTTCGCCGTGACTACGCCAAGGCTTATCAAAGCGACGACTATCGCCGCCACAATCACTGGTGAGGGACTAAACAGTCGTCCGGGTACTTTTCGACGCACGGCTACCTCATCTCTTCGCTCTAACTGGGAGATACAGCTCTCGTGGACCTCATCTTCTGGGCTGATTTCTCCCAGCAACTCAAAGAACTGCCGAGTCGCCCACGAAGACACTACGCGAAACCGCCAACCACACCAGGGTACGGAATAGGCTCCATCCATTCAAATATCTGTTTGACGGTCCCCATGGGCCTGCCATAAGGCTGGTCCTCCAGACCTAGCAGTCCTTCGTTGTGGTAGAAGAAAGAGTGGACCGTGAGGCTGTTCTCTATGTGATACGTCGCGGTTAAGCCCCCCTTGTCCACGTGAACCCACGCGCGATCAATGCCGCCCACCTGGGCAGGCGTATCATCAAAGCCGAAGAGCCCGCCAATGACTAGACCTGGCAAACTGCAAAGCAACGCTCCAATAGCCATCTTGGGTGCCGCGGTCTTGCGAAACGCTTCGCCTACCCCAACTTCAATGTCTTCCACGCTCTCGTAGCCAGCATCAACGAACGCGCGATGCATCTTGTCGCGATGATACGAGTGCTGCATGTCGGTCAGCTGCCAGTCGCCCGCACTGTACTTGGTTAGCTCAGGCAACTCTCCCCGCATCCACCTCACCAAGAGTTTCGTAGGTGGACTCGACAGGCTCTTTGCACTTTTCCCTTCTCTTCAGCTCTTTCTCCACGCGCTCCCTTCTCCTGTTCTGTTCCGCAGCGCTGAGTTGGTTGTCTTCTCTCAGCACCGTGAAGCCGGTAGGGTCCGTCCCACTCACCGGATTCCCCACGCAATACCCGTAAGCACTCTGCTCCCCGTCGTTGCGGGAAAGATCCTTCGAGAGGAACTGCCTGGTGGCGGGGTCGTAGTGCCGGGCCGAGAGGTAGTACATCCCGCTCTCGGAGTCGTAGCAGTAGCCGGCGTATCTGAGCACCTGGCGACTCGGCGATGGTGGTCGCAAGATCGGCGGTGACGGCCGTGGTCGCTTGCGTCCACACCCCGGTGCCTACGTTGCCGCTGCCGAGCGGGTTACCCCAGGCGTCGTAGCGGTAGGCGGCGAAGGCGCTGCCGCTTGCGTCCAGGAGCTCGACCACGTCCCCGCGGTCGGTGGTGATCATGGCGAAGAAGACCGGTGCCGGTGGGTTCTCGGATGGGGTGGTGTCTCGGTAGAGGCCGGCATACGGCTTCCCATACTCGTCGTATAGATAGGTGATGCTCCAGGACTCGATCGTCATGCCGCCCTGCTTCTTGGTCGTTGCGAGCTTATGCAGGGTAAGGCCGGTGTAGGTGAAGGTGGTCTCGGTCATGAAGCCGTCCTTCTGAACGACCGAGGTCGTGCGTTGGCCGGAGGCGTCGTAGGTGTAGTCTGCCTCCGTCCCGGTGGCTTCGTTCACATATCTGGCCAGACGTCCGGTGCCGGTGTAGGAGTAGGTCTCGCGGTCGGGGTTCGTGCTGGGGCCTTCCTGCGTGCGCCAACGTTTGTCCTGGTCGAACGTGACCCCTACGGTCTCGGTGGCCGGCTGGGTGTAGCGAAGGATGACGACTCCTGAGCCGCCGGCGCCGCCCGAGGTCTCGGTGCCTCCGGCTCCCCCGCCGCCGCCTCCGGTGCCAGTTGGTGCCGCTGGTGCCGTTTGCTGCGCTGCCGCCCGCTCCACCGCCGTGGGTGGCGCCTCCGGCGGTGCCATCGGTGTCGGTGCCGCCGCCTCCGCCGCCTGCATATCCGACGAGGGTGCCGGTGATGCTGCTCGTGATGCCCGCGCCGCCGTCCCCGGCTTCGCGTCGCGGAGAGGCCGCTTGACCCGCGGCTGAGGCCCCGCCCCCTCCTCCGGAGGCAAACGGGGTCGTCAGGATGTAGCCGCCGTTACCGGCGCCGGGGTAGCCTTGGGCCGGGGTGTCTGTGGTCGTGCCGCCTTGGGTGGTGGCTGAGTCAGAGGCGCCGCCCCCACCGCCTGAAGCGCCGGCGTTGCCATCACTTGCGTACGCGGCCCCGCCCCCGCCTCCGGAGGCCGTGAGGGTGGAGAAGGTGGTCGCCTGACCGTTCCCGCCTGCCTGCGTGGCGGCTAGGCCGGGCGTGCCTCCTTCTCCCACCACCACCTCATAGGTGCCGGGGGTGAGGGTAAGGGTGCCGGTGAGCTGTCCTCCGGCGCCGCCTCCACCGGAAGATCCGCCTCCGCCGCCGCCCAGAAGGAGATAGGTCACCTCCAGATCTGCTCCGGGGAGCACGGTGAAGGTGCCCGAGGTGCTGAAGGTGTGCACGAGGTCGCCCTCCACCCGGGTCACGGTCCCGCCGGTGGCGCGGGCCGGGGCCGGGGCGGTGTAGCTCTGGAGGCGGTTCTCTTGATAGGTAAGGGTGGAGGCCACCTGCCAGACGCCGTCCAGCTGGCGTTCGACCTTGGTTAAGTTGCCGGCCGGGTCGAAGGTGTAGCGCTCGGGGGCGCCTCCGGTGATGGTCGAGGTGAGCAAGCGACCGCTATTTGAGTAGGTGTAGGTGCCGGTGAGGGTGCCGGCCTGGTTGCCGGTGGGGCCGACCTGGGTGAGCTGCAGGTTCTCCCCGGTCTTGAGGCCGTTGGTGGTGTTGTAGGTATAGGTCGAGTCGTTGGAGGCGAAACCGCTCCCCCACTGCTGCGTGAGATGCCCGGCCGCATCGTAGCGATACTGGGCCGTCAAGGTGGCTGAGCCGGTCGAGAGGGTCGCGGTGTTGACCCGTTTGGCATCGTCGCGCCCCGTGACCGGGTCGACGGAGCGGGTGAAGGCCGTGCCACCGACCACGCTGGTGGCCCGGGAGGTCTCCAAGCCGTCCGCGGCCACGGTGAGCGTGGTCGAGACTAGGTCACGCCTGTCGCCCCGATGCCCGTGAGCGTGACCGTGTCGCCGGGGGTGTTCATGGGGTAGGTGGCCGTGCTCGTGAGCTGGCGGATGTTATCGGTGCTGGAGACCACCCGGTTCAACGAGTCGTAGGTGACGGTGGTGCTCTTGACCTCGTACCACCGACCTTCTGGGTCTCAGACACGGCGCGGCCGAAGGCGTCGTAGGCGTAGTCGGTCACTCTGGTCGGCTGTCCGCTGTAGGTCTCGGTGCGCGACAGCACCAGCCCGGCGTCACTGAAGTCCATCTCGGTGGTGTAGCCGGCGGTCGTCTCCGAGCTTCGACCCGCCCACGTCGTCGAACTCGTAGCTGCTCGTGAAGGTGTCTGCGTCCTGGACCCGGAGCTTCCAGCCCAGGGTGTTGTAGAGATACTGGGAGGCCGTCTGGCCCGAGCCGCCAGCGGTCAGCTGTCGGCCCAGGTGGTCGTAGGTGCAACTGGTCACGAAACCGTTCGCGTTGGTGGCGCTCTGTACCCGGCCGCCCTTGTCGTAGACGACCGAGGTGGTCGCGTCGGTTGAGGTCTCGGTCTGGGTCACGCGGCCCAGGGCGTCGTAGGAGTTCTCGGCCCAGGTGCCATCGGGGTTGGTCTGCCAAGCAGCTTGCTGGTGCGGGTGTAGGTGAAGCTGGCGGCACCGCTCGCCGGGGCGGTGGCGGTCACCTTGCGGCCCAGCTCGTCGTAGGTGGCGCGGCTGGCCTTGGTAAGGACGTAGTCCTCCGTCGTGGTGCAGGCCCCGGCCGCCCAGGCGGCACGTACGTTCCCGCGGGCGTCGTAGGCGGTGCGCGCCGGTAGGCCGCTCACCGTGGTGTTCTCGACCTTATAGGTGCGGCCCAGGCCGTCGTAGGTGGTCGTGACTTTGCTCTGGGGCACCGCCGCTGGATCGGTCGGGTCCGGCGCCGGGGTAGCCCACAGCCAGGTCTTGACCTCCGTCACGCGGCCACATATGTCATATGAGTTGGTGGTCCAGCCTGCCTTGGTGGACGCAGCGGCCGTTGAGGTCTTGTAGCTCTCGGTCACATGTCCCCAGGGGTCATAGAACGCATGGGTGACCACCTGGGTCGAGCCTCCGCCTTGCGGGCTGAACTCGGGTCCGGTGCTCGTCAGTACACGGCCCGCGAGGTCGTAGGTGTTCTCCTGGACCGTCACGCCCGCCGTGTCCTTCTTGCTCTTCAGTTGGCCGAAGGCATCGAACCCCTGCTCGGTGGTGAGATCCTGCGCCGCCTCGCCCTCCTTGAGCACCACGCCCTTGGCCACGGTCTTCAAGGGTGCGCCGCTCGCGGAGAACCCGTCTGAGTCAAGATCGGTCACGGCCCAGGTGTCGTTTGTGAGCACACCGTTGGTCCAGGTGCCGGTCACCAGACTCTTCTGCTCGACCGCGGCTCCGTAGTAGGTATGGCCCGTGCCGCCCGCGTTCGTCAACATCGGCGTAGGTGTAGCGGGTCTCGGCCCACTGGGTATCCGTTGAGCTGGGTGCGCTGCTTTGTGACGTTGCCCTTTGCGTCGAAGTACTGCTCGGTCTTGTTGCCCAGCGGGTCGATGACGCCCTTGGGCTGGTCTTGGGTGGGGTCGTAGACCGGGGGCGCAGAGTACCAGACCATGAGCTGCGAGCCGCCCTCGCTGTAGTAGTGGTCCATGACGTCGTAGCAGGTTGCCCGCAGGTGTACCGTTGTCCTGCCAGAGCACCGCGAGGGAGTTGCCGCTCTGCCAACCTGGGCGGCTCACCACCTCCTGCACCGAAGCGGTGATCACCGGCTGATACATGGTCCAAACGCCCCAGTTGGCTGGGCCGGTAGTCCTGGAAGTAGTTCTCGGTCATGGTGGCCGTGCCGGGGATGTGAGAGCCCGCCGCCCAGGCCGCCGGCGCTATCTGACGGCCTCCAGCCCCAAGCGGCTCTTGACGGCGCTCGGGCTGCCGACCGATTGATAGGCAGAAGAACAGGAACTTGGCGCGGATGATGGTGGCCCCCGCGGGGATGGGCACCCCGGTGAAGCGCCAGCCGGCGTCGTCTAGATAGGTACCACGCCCCACGGCATCATATTCACAACCAGTGTTCTGCAGCGTCGAGTCGTTCTTGGAAAATCCGTCTTTGGCATCGGCGTCGGTGTAGAGCTGGATGTAGCCATACTGCAGGCCCGGCCCCTCGGGATAGGCATAGGTGGTCTTGTTACCAGCCTCGTCGGTCTCGGAGGTGACGTTGCCGCGGTTGTTGTAGGTCCAGTACTTGGTATGGCCCTCGGGATCCGTCTGGCCCAGGGGGTTCGTCTCGCTCAAGCGGTCGTTGAGCAGAGGCGAGTAGGTGTAGGTCCAGGTCTGAGTGATCCTCAGAGGCCGTATGGGGGGCGGTCCTTGAGGCCATGGTGCCCGAGGGGTTCCAGGTGAACTCCTGGGTGATATCGGCGTGGTCTGCGCCGGTCGGAGTGGAGTCCGTGTAGACCCGGTCGTAGCTCGTGACGGTCGCACCAGGTCACCGCCGTCTGCCTACCGGAGCACATAGAGGTGGCCGTCGTCGCTGCCGAAGTAGACCATCCCGCCTGCGACCACCGGTGACGACCACACCTTGTCGCCTGTCTTGTACCTCCATCGCTCCGCCCCACTCTGGGCGTCTAGAGCGTAGAGGTAGCCGTCGTCGCTGCCGAAGTAGACGATCCCCTCGGAGACAGCTGGGGAGGACAAGATACGAGCCTCGGTCTTGAACCTCCATCGCTCCTCCCCATTCTGGGCATCGAGCGCGTACAGGTTGCCGTCGTCGCTTCCGAAATAGACCACCCCGTCCGAGACAGCCGAGGAGGAGTATACATAGAGACCGGTCTTGAACTTCCACCGCTCGACCCCACTCCGGGCATCGACAGCGTAGAGATCGCCATCCTCGCTGCCAACGTAGACCACCCCGCCCGAGACGGTCGGGCAGGATTCAATGGATTCACCCGTCTTGAATTTCCAAAGTTCCGCGCCGCTCTTGCCGTCGAGCGCGTAGAGAAAGCCGTCCCCGCTCCCGAAGAAAGCTATGCCGCCCGAAACCGCCGGGGAACTGAACTCGTAGTAGCTTGTCTTGAGTCGCCAGCGCTCCTCCCCACTCTGGACCTCCAGCGCGTATAGGCAGCCGTCGCTGCCGAAGTAGACAACTCCGTCCGAGATGGTGGGTGAGGCTTGCACCAGGTCTTCAGTCTTGAACCTCCACCGCTCTGTTCCAGTCTGGACGTCCAGAGCGTAAAGGTTGCCATCGCAGCTGCCGAAGCAGACGAACCCACCCCAGACGGCCGGGGACGAGGACACATAGAGGCCCGTCTTGAACCTCCACCGCTCTGTTCCGCTCTGGGCGTCGAGCGCGTCGAGACGGCCGTCATGGCTGCCGAAGTAGACCACTCCGCCTGACACTGCCGGCGAGGATTGGACGGGATAGCCAGTCTCAGACTCCCATGCGAGTCCAGGCTGTTGGCTCGGCCCCGGCCCCTCATACTCGCCGGTGTGCTCAGGATTGTTCCTGAACATGGCCATGTCGCTTCCGCACCCCACGGTGCCAGAGGCCAGCATGCAGCAGAGCACTATGGCAATAGTCAGCCTAGTCATCTTCACGGTACCCCCCTTCGTCGGTTCCACTTGTGAAATGGGTAGAATCTGTGCCTTGCACCGCAGGCCGGACCTCCGTTCGTTACCAAGAGCTCTCGGCTGGGCTCTTAGTCACCGTGATGGAGCCGTCGGCGTACACAGTCCACTTCAGCGTGATGTAGTCACTTGCTACACCCACCACGTTTGTGCGAGCCCTGGCACACGCGGTCTCGCCATATCGTCCATAACCAGTCTTGCACGCCCAGCTTTGCCAGTACAGGGTGTACCTCCCAGTCCACTGCCCGCTCTTGTGTTCACTGAACGACGCCGGGTAGAGTGGAGTCTCAGCCCAGTAGTAGCCCTTTCTCCTGTTCTCGTATGTCATATCTGCAAGCCACACGTAGCCTGGTTTCTTCCAGTCCCAAGTGACCACGACGTTCAAGTTGTACAGCGTCTCGTACCCAAGCCACAACTGGGGCCTCTTGAGGTAGGTGACTTTGAGCTGGCATCGATTCAGACTCTTGCTTCTCGGGGAAGGCTCCCTAGCCCCTCCACCCTAAGCAGGATTGAATATCCGCCCGATTGGAGATACAACCGCCGTGTACAGAAACACCCCCCGATCGACCCCACAAGAAAGGATCGACCGATGGACAAGTGGCAGTGCCTGTTGTGCGGATACATCTACGACCCCGAAGAGGGCGACCCCACTCAGGGCATCGCCCCTGGTACGTCCTTCGAAGACCTACCCGACGACTGGGAGTGCCCGGACTGCGGCGCCAGCAAGGACGAGTTCGAGCGTATGGCCGACTAAGCCAGGAACTTCGACAGCAGCAAGTGGCCCGGCGCCACGGCGAAGCCCGTGGCCCGGGCCTCTTTCTCGGTGTAGGCGGTAGCTCCGTTGGGCGCGAAGCCCGGCCCCCACATCACAAAGGGCACCGGCTCGGCCACGTGGGTCTTCAACTCCAGCGGGGTCGGATGATCGGGCAGCACCAGCACCCTCAGCTCATGCGCCGCCGCCCACTGTGTAGCGCGCCAGCGACTCGGCGTCGGTCAACTGGGGCACCATCGAGCGCGTCCACCTGCTCGATGGCCCGCACCTTCCCCTGCACGTCGCCCGCGTGCGAGGCCTCGTCCGGGGCTTCCACGTGTACGAACACCAAGTCGTGGTCGTCGAGCGCCGCCAGGGCGCCCGCCATCTGCCCGGCGTAGTCGTTGCCGCCGTCGTCGGTGACCCCGGGTATGTCGACCACGCTCACGCCGGTCTGCAGGGCTAGGCCCCGCAGCAGGTCGACGCCTGAGGTGAGCGCCGCGGTCTTGCCCCCGTTGGCGTCGCTGAAGTTGGGCACCCGCTCCGGCCGCATGCCCGGCCAGAACAGCCAGATCTGCGTGGCCGGCAGCAGCCCGCGAGCCACCCGCGCCTTGTTCACCGGGTGATCCGCCAACACGGCCTTGCGACCGCTCCTCCAGGTCCCGCACCAGAGCCGCGCCCGGCCCCTTGGGGCCATAGCCCTGCACCGGCTTGTCGGTGACGTCATGCGGGGGAGTGAACTCCGTCTGCAGCAGCGCGGCCCCGTCGCGCACGGTCAGGATGTGTCTGAAGCTCACCCCGGCGTGGAGACTCCAGACCTCGTCGCCCAGCTCCTCGCGCAGAGCGTCCACCAGCTCGGCCGCCTCGGCCGACGAGATGTTGCCGGCGGAGTAGCTCACCATGCGACCGTCCAGGACAGTCACCAGATTGCACCGCATGGCCACCTGGCCTGGCTCCAGCTCTATGCCCATGGCGGCGGCCTCTATCGGACCCCGGCCGGCGTAGTAGACGCGCAGGGTCGAAGCCCATCACGCTCATGCAGGCCACAGCGCTGGAGGCCTCCATGCCCTCGGGCACGTTGTCGCTCACGCCGGTGGTGCCCTCCTGGGCCAGCCGGTCCAGATTGGGCGTGTGCGCGGCCTCCAGAGACGTGCGCCCGCCCAGAGCGGCCACCGGCCACCCCGACGCTCCATCGACTATGAGCACGACATACTTCATGGTCCGCTCATTATATGCGGTATCGATGCGCACCTGCGCCCGCACCGTGCGGTATCGTTTGCGGCGAGCCCCGAAGAGACGCCGAGCCGGAGGTCGCCGACTTGCCCGCCGTCAGCCCCGACCTGGATGCCCGCGAGCGCGCCTGTGTGGAGGAGGTGCTCCGCACGGCCGAACTGGCCTACGTGGCCATGGTGGAGGAGGCAGGTCCGCGCGGCGCGGCGCGTCCCTATGTGGTCCCCATGAACTTCGCGTACCAGCCGCCCGAGCACAGCGCCCCTGGCGCGGCGCGGGCACCGCGCCTGCGCCTCGGCGCGGCGCCGCCCCCGAGGGCCGCCTCTACCTGCACACCGGGCCCGGCCGCAAGCAGCGCGCCCTCGGCGACAACCCCCGCGTCTGCATCTCGGTGATCGCAGAGGAGAAGCTGGAGCTCGGGCCGACGCCCTGCGACGACGGCTACCTCTACCAGTCGGTGATCCTCGAGGGCCGGGCCGCTGCTGCTCACCGACGAGGCCGAGCGCGAAGCGCGCGCTCCGGCCTGATCGTGGCCAAGTACGACCCTGAGGCGGTGGCGAAGCCCTTCAAGCCGGCCATCTTTCGCCAAGACGCTCATGTACGTGGTCGAGGTGGAGACCATCGGCTTCAAGGAGCGCCCCAAGCGCCGCTAGATACGGCCGAGGCAGACATGCGTGCATGTGTTCCCAGGAACGCTCTGTACGATTGCGCGTGGTTCTTGTACGCGAAGTGGTACAGAAACTAGTGCGAACCTGCGTACACGCGAACGTACAAGGAATGCGCGAGAGGCTTCACGCACGTGTCCTGGGAAGGACACTATGCACAATCGCCGTCGCCGACCTCAGCCGCGGCGCGCACGCGCGCGGCGCCCGCTACCCGAAGTACTTGGCCCCGATCTCTCTGAACGCGGGCAGGGCGCAATCCACCACCGACGGCGCCACGCAGTAGGCCATGCGGAAGTATCCGGGCATGCCGAAGCCGCTGCCGGGCACCACCAGCACCAGACGCTCCTGCAGCTCGCGGCAGAAGGCCGCGTCGTCCTCCAAGGGCGACTTGGGGAACAGGTAGAACGCCCCCTCGGGCTTGTTGACCGTGAACCCGGCCTTGGTCAGCTCCTCGTAGAGCACGTCGCGGTTGCGCTGGTACGGCGACACGTCCACCGTCACGCCCTGCAGCCGGGCCACGACCCTCTGCATCAGCGCCGGAGCGTTCACGAAGCCCAGTATGCGGTTGGCCAGCACCAGGCCCGTCATCAGGTCGCACACCTGCGTGATCGCCGGACTGGCCGCCGCGTAGCCGATCCTCTCCCCCGCCAGCGAGAGCTCCTTGGAGTAGCTGGAGGCGATGATGGTGTTGTCGTACGCCGCCATCACCGGAGCCACCCGCACCCCGTCGTAGACGATGCGCCTGTAGGGCTCGTCCGACACCAGATAGATGACGCGGCCCGATCTCGCCGACTTGCGCCTCAAGATCTCACCCAGTGCCATCACCGTGGCCTCCGGATAGACCCTGCCCGTGGGATTGTTGGGCGAGTTCACCAACACGGCGCGAGTCTGGGGGCCGATGGCCGCTCGATGGCCGCCAGGTCGAGGTCGAAATCGGGCAGGCTGTCGACCAGCCTGAGGACGCCCCCGTGATTGTCTATGTACGAGCCGTATTCCACGAAGTAGGGCCGTGGGACGATGACTTCGTCGCCCGGGTCGAGGATGGTCTTGAAGATGACGTTGAGCGCCCCCCCGGCGCCGCAGGTCATCACCACGTTGTCCGCCCGCCACCGTCACGCCCTGGTCCTTGGTCAGATAGTCGGCCACAGCCTGCCGCGTCTCGGCGTAGCCGGCGTTGGACATATAGCCATGCGTGCCGAGCGTGGGGTCGCGCACCAGCTCTTCCAGAGCCTCCTGAAACTCCCGCGGGGGCTCCAGATTCGGGTTGCCTATGCTGAAGTCCGCCACGGCGTCGCAGCCGTGTACCTGAGCCAAGCGGGCGCCTTCTTCGAACATCTGCCGTATCCAGGAGGAGCACTGCGAGGCTTCGGCGATCTTCTTGGCTACGGGCATGAGGGCCTCCGGTCGGGATCACTGTCACCAGCTGGGCTGAAAGCACCACTCGATGCGAGTCTAGCACGCCGCGTATTCACCGCTAGGACCTGCCCCACGCGAGCGGAGTACACTTACCTCAATTGATATACTAGCCGCCTGTTACCACCCGCGTTGCCCCGGTGTGGGTCGAACTGGGGAAGGAGGCGCGCACTGTGGCTCGCAAGGATCAACTCTCCTCTCATGAGGACGCCTGCGACATCTGTGGCACGGGCCTTGACGACGACGCCGTCATCCAGGAGTTCCCTGACGGCAGCGTGGTGAAGCTCTGCGCCGATTGCGCCGCGGCCACCCCTCCGGATGACGACCTAGACCTCGATGACGATCTCGACTTGGGCGATGCCACCGAGGAGTGGTCTGAACCCGATGATGACCCCACCGGCGTGGCCCCGGCGCACTTCGATGCTGCAGCTCTTCGATCTTGAGGACGACGCAGCCGGCGCGCCCCGCGACAGTGGCCCCCCCGCTCGACGATGACTCCGGAGTCGACGAAATCGAGGAGGGCGCTGACAAAGTCGCGGCCGAACTCGCAGCGTGGGCAAGTGCGCCCTCCAGTGACGACGACTCCGAAGAAGAGGAGTCCGAGCTGGCCGAGGACTTCGACGAGAAGGCTGCCAAAGACGCCGCCCTGAGGCTGGCCGCGGCCATAGCGGAAGCCGACATGGCCGAAGAGGCTGAGGACGAGGGCGAAGCCGAAGCCGAGGCCGACGTCGAGGACGACTCCGACGCCGAGGACGAAGACGAGCCAGACGCTGAGTACGAGTCCGAGTCCGACGCCGATGACGAGCCGCAGGCCGAGTACGAGGCCGAACCCGAGTGGCCCGCTGGCCGCCAGCGGCCGAGACAGCAGCACCGGCCGGCGAATTGCCGCCGCCGGTCGCCGACCTGCTGGCCCTGCAGACCGAGATGCAGTCGGCCCTGGCCCGGCTGTCGTCCACCCTCGAGCACTTTGTGTCCGACATGGTGGCCACCGAAGAGAAGACCTCTGTCATGAGCAGCCGCGTGCAGGAGCTCGAGGACGAGTTGGAGTCCACCCGCGAACGTCTGCGCGCCGCCGAGTCGCTGCTGCCCGAAGCGTCGTTCGACGCCGTCGCAGCCGTGGCTGCCGCGACCGCCGTCTCAGAGAGAGACCTCTTGGACGACCCGGAAACTCCCGGCGCTGCGGGCGGCCCGGCCGTCGCTCCGCCTCCCCTTCCCGGTCAAGCCGACTCAGCCAGGGCCGGCAAGAAGAAGAAACTCCCGGCACCGCCGGCTCCGAGCGTTCCGGCGCTGGGCGGCGTCGCCATGCCGCCCCCTCTGCCGGGACTGCCGGGTGCGGTGCCTGTCCCCCTGGTGCCACCGCCCTTCGGCGGCATAGCCGCCATCGCGGCCGCTGCCCCCCCACCGCTGCCGCCTTTGCCACCTTTGCCACCTCTGAGTGCGCCGACTCCGCTCCCCGTACCTCCGATGGCCAAGCCGAGCGTCAACGATCTGACGCCCACTCCACGGGCCACTACACAGCAGACGTCCCCGGTCACGCCGGCCGCCAAGAAGGCCACCGTGGCCCCACCGGCCCCCCGGCTACCGTTGCTCCCCGGCTCCCCGGCTCCCCCGGCTCCCCCGGCTCCCGCTGAACCGACCTACCCTGTCGAACCGCTCGCGCCCTCCGCGGCCCAGCATGCGCACTCCGTAGCCGGCGCGGCGGCGGCCATGCAGAAGCTACTGCGCGGCCGCAAAGGCCATCATCAGCCGGAGCCCGAACTCGAGCCCGAGCCAGAACCAGAACCGCATGAGCAGCCGGGCCTCACCTTCAGCATCAGCGAAGTGCAGGTGGCCCAGCGCCTCTTCAACGAGAGCGAGTTCGTCAAGAAGATCGGCGAGATAAGCAAGAGCATAGGCAAGCCCAAGGCCAACGTCAGCCGCTCCGCCCCAGGGGCGCCCGAGGCAGCCATCACCGTGTTCTGGGACATCGTCTGGTATCAGTACCTGGTCGACCTGCGCAAAGGACCTGCCCGCGGGCGAAGACCGTGTCGTGCTTGGAGCAAGAGGGCATGGACCTGGAGGAGTTGCACCCCGCTTCACCGAGAAGAACGCCACCATCAACGATGATGGACGGCTGGATGCCTCGGAGCTCGAGGTGCGCCTGCTGAGCGACCCTGAAGCGCTGATCACAGAGATGGAGCTGCCGGAGCCGTCGTCCCCCGAGGTCCGGCTTGCCGACGACGCCACCGAAGAGATCTGGGACCAGCAGTCGGCGCCCGAATTCCGCTGGGATTGACCATGTATCACGTCAAAGCGTCCGTTGGTGCCGCGCATGTGCTGAAGCCCCCCTTCGGGAGCGACCTGCTGCCCGAACTGGATGCCTTCGTCCGCACCCAAGGCATCAACCTGGCCTGGCTGTCAGGAGTGGGTGCGGTGTCCAGGGCGACCATCCGCTACTACGACCAACCCAACCAGACCTGGATCGACCACGACCTAGACCAGCGCCTCGAGGTGGCCGGACTGTGGGGTAACGTGTCGCTCCTGAACGGGGAGCCCAGCGTTCACATCCACTGCGTGCTGGCGGACGAGCAGGGACGCTGCTACGGTGGGCACCTGGGCGCGAACACCCTGGTCTTCAACCTCGAGATCCTTATGACCACGCTCTCTGGTCCGTCAGTACTCCGCAAGATGGACCAGCAGACCGGGCTCTCTATCTGGCACTAGCCGCGGTCTACTTGAGAGTCCCCACCAAGTCGATGGCGTCTATGCCTATGATGTAGCCCGACGAGGCACGGTTCTTGGTGCCGCTTCGCTCGATCACCAGCGTGTGTTCGCCGTAGGGCAGCAACGCGGTGACGTTGAGGCGCTGCTGATAGACCGTGGTGCGGCTGTACAGGTCGACATACCACGCAGCTCCGCCGTCCAGGGTCAGCTTGGCGATGCCATAGTACGGAGCGGTCTTGGTGACCAGACAGAAGCTCGTCCCCGTCCAGCGCACGGTCACCGAGCCTGTGGAGTTGAGCGAGGCCAGGCTGCCCGCGGAGGCCGCCGACACGTAGCCGGTGGCCCACGGACCGCTGTAGACCAGGTGACTGTCGTTCTGCTGATAGCGCACCGGCTTGGGCGCCCGGGTCAGCACCCCGACCACCTGCACTGCGTCCACACTGATGTAGCTGGCCGTCGCGGCCGCCCGCTTCTCGCCCGTCCACTCGATGGTGAGGGTATGCGCCCCCGGAGCCAGCCCGCTCGCTGAGTAGACCTGCTTCTGATAGCGCGTATACGAGTTGTAGAAGTCGACGCGCTGCTTGGCCCCACCGTCCAGGCTGATCTTGGCTATGCCGTACTGCGGGCCGGTCTTGGCATACACCGATATGGAGGTGCCCTGGAAGCAGGCCGTCACAGAACTGCCCCACCGGCCGGCGTAGGAGAAGCTGCCGCCCGACGCCGAGGTCGAGCTCGACAGCGACCAGGCGCCCCTATAGGTGAGCCTGGCATCGGTCTGCTGGTAGTTGACAGTGACGGGCGAGGGCAAGGGAGCGTCGGTGAGAGTGCCCGCTATGTCCACGGCGTCGATGCTGATGAAGGTGCCGGTGGACCTTGTGTTCTTGGTACCCGTCCACGAGATGCTCACTTTGTGTTCGCCGTCCGCGACGACGCCGGTGTCAAAGACGCTCTTCTTGTAGCCCGCGGCCGGGCTGTAGAGGTCCACGGTCACCGCCTGCCCACCATCCACCGTCACTAGGGCCTTGCCGTACTGCGGGCCCGTCTTTGCGATCCAGGCCATGCGGGTGCCCGTGAAGCTCACGTTCACCGCAGCTCCTGCTGAAGCCGCATAGTCGAGGCCCCACCCCGAGTAGACGCTCCCGATGACCGGTGTCCACAGGCCCGCGTAGCTGAGCCTGGAGTCCCACTCTTGATACCGAGTGGTCGCTGCAGGGGGCGTCGGGGTGGTAGTCGCGCCCGCGACCTGCATCACGAACACGTCGGCGCACTTGTTGGAGTCTGAGCCCACCAAGTCCCCGGCCCACGACTCAAAAGTAACGTGCGACCCGCCGGCGCTCATGCTGGGCGAATCGCTGTCGTCAGAACCCTGCCCCCCGGTGGCCGACATACTCGACCGCGCGGTGGTGCTCTGGGTGCGGTCACGCACGAAGACATCGCCCATGCCGTTGGTATCACCGGCAATCAGGTTTGTGGCCTGCGAGACGAAGGCCACGTAGCGGCCGTCTCCGCTCACGCTCGCCGAGTCGCTGCCGGCGTCACCCTGCGCACCCCCGGTGGTGACGCTCACGCGTTCGGTGGTCCCGGCAGTCAGGTCGCGCACAAAGACGTCCCAGTGACCGCCTGTATCCCCGGCGACGAGGTCGCGGGCCACAGACTCAAAGGCCACGTAGCGGCCGTCGGCACTGATGGAGGGGCAGATACTGTCTCCACTTGCCTGGATCTCGGCGCTGTCTACGCTCGCGCGCGCCGTACTACCCGTCTGCAGGTCGCGAACGAAGACGTCCCACCTGCCATTGGTGTCGTCTGCGATCAGGTTATCGGCGATGGAGTCGAAAGCTACCCAGCGCCCGTCGCCGCTCACCGAGATGTAGTCGCTGGCCCGGCCTGCCTGGGACTGGTCGCCGGCCACGCTCACCCGCTCGGTGGTCGCCGCCACGCGGTCGCGCACGAAAACGTCGGCCACGCCGTTGGTGTCGCCGCCGACCAGGTTGGTTGCCCGTGAGGTGAAGCAGACTGCAGACCCGTCGGCATCCAAGCTCACCCTCGTGCAGTCACCGTCGGCAGGGCTCCCACCTGTGCTGACGCTCACCCGCTCGGTGGCGCCTGTGGCCAGAGTGTGAACGAACACGTCCCATCTGCCGTTGGTGTCGGCAGACACCAGGTTGGTGGCGCGAGAGAGAAAGGCCACGTAGCGGCCGTCGCCGCTGATGACGGGCGACCGGCTCTCGCCGTTGGCCTGAGTCCCGCCGGTGGCCACGCTCACCCTCTTGGTAGTGCCGGACTCCCGGTCGTAGACGAACACGTCGTAGAGACCGTTGGTATCACCCGATACCAGGTTAGCGGCAGAGACGAAGGCCACGTAGCGGCCGTCGGCACTCAGAGAGGGGCTGCCGCTCTCGTCGCCGGCCTGCCCTCCGCCCGAGACGACGCTCACGCGCTCGGGCACGGCAGCCTCAGTCGAAGGCCCCCAGATGATCGTCGCCAGCACCGCGAAAGACGCCAGCACAGAGGCCAGCGCCCTGACTGGTGAAGCTATGGCCGTCGTCGTCGTCCACCGGGTCAACCGGACTCCTTTCTCTGCCCTGCAGTCTCTATACGACGCGCCGCGCGCCACCCCTGGTGCCCGCGTGCCGCCGCGGCGAGCGCCGCGCGGCCGCGCGCGGCCCTCAGAGAAAGGACAGGGGGCGCCCATGGCGCCCCCTGTCGCAGCCTCCCCGCAGTGTGTGGGGCACCTCTCTAGAGGCTTGCATCCTCCAGAGTGCCCATCACGTCGAAGGCATCCACGTTGATCTGACTGGCCGCCGCGGCCGCGTTCTTGAGACCCGTCCACTCGATGACGAGGGTGTGGACCCCCGGGTCGAGCAGCCCCGTCTGGTAGACCACCTGCTTGTAGTATTCGTAGCGGCTGTAGAGGTCGACTCCACCCTCGACCACCACTCCATCCAGTTTGACAGTGGCCTTGCCGTACCAGCGGCCGGTCTTGGCTACCCAGGCCAGGTAGGTACCGTTGAAGGTCACCTTGACCGTGGCTTCGGAATTCGCCCACCGGAAGCTGCCACCCGAGGCCAGCCATGTCCAGGCGCTGCCCCAGCCGCCCGTGTACTCGATGTGAGCATCAGTCTGTTGCGCCCTCACCGGCTTGGCTGCCTGGTCCAGGGTGCCGGAGACGCGTAGTGCGTCGACATCGACAGTGAAGCCCGAGGACAGGCTGTTCTTGTAACCCAGATTCTTGATCGTGAGCGTGTGGGGCCTATAGTCAAGCCCGCTCCACAGCGGGACCGACTGCTTGAAGGCGTCGCTACCCGAGTAGAAGTCCACCAGTTTGGTCGTGTATCCATCTAGGGTCACCAGCGCCTTGCCGTAGCCCGGCCCCTTCTTGGCCAGCAGCTCGACCGCGGTGCCCGTGAACTCGACGACCGCCGCCGCACCCTTGGTGTTGGTGTAGTAGAAGCTCCCCGCCGAGGCCGCCGAAGCCCAGCGCAGACCCCACGGGCCTACGTAAGTGATGCGGCCATCGTTCTGCTCGTAGGTCCAAGGGATAGGTTCTGCAGGTGGAGCCTCCGTGACCTCACCCAGAACATCGAAAGTGTCGACGTTGATCCGGTAACCAGCCGCGGCCCAGTTCTTCTGACCCAGCCAGTAGATGCTGAGAGTATGCGAGCCGTCCTCGAGTAGGCCTGTCGCGTAGACCTTCTGCTTGTACTTGTCGTAGGAACTGTAGAGATCGACCAGCACAGGTTGGCCTTCATCCAACTTGACCCAGGCCCTGCCGTAGATCGGGCCTTTCTTGGCCACCCAAGACAAGTAGGTGCCGTCGAAGGCGACATTCACAGAGGCGCCTGGCGAATTCGCGTAGCTGAAGTTGCCGCCCGATGCCGACCACGTGTATCCATTGGCCCACGAACCCGTGTACGCCAGCTCGAACTCGGTCTGCTGGTGCCTCTCGGGCAGAGGGGCCTGAGTGACCGTACCCAGCACCTGCACCGCATCGACATTGATGGCGTATCCGGTCGAGTATTCCCTCTTGTAGCCGGCCCACGTGAGGGTGACGGTGTGCGGGCCCTCATCCAGCATGTCTGTTCTGTAGACGGTCTTCTTGTAGCCTGCCACCTCGGTATAGAAGTCCGCGTAGCCATCTTCGTAGCCGTCCACACTCACCCAGGCTTTGCCGCCGTCAGGACCGGTCTTGCCGACCAGAGCCAAGAAGGTGCCCTCAAAGGTGACGGTCAGCGTACAGCCTTCTGCATTGCCGACGTAGAAGCTGCCACCCGAGGCATACCCGCTGATGGCCTCCGACCAGGAGCCCAAGAAGGCTAGGCGCGGGTCGTTCTGCTGAACGACTGTGGGCGCCACGTAAGTGAAACTGTCATAGTCGCCATCGGGCGTCGGCCCGCCGCCGGCCGTGACCTCCACCCGCACCGTGCCGGCCGCTTGCGCGGGCGCGACTGCCTTCAGCATGCCCGGTGATTCTTGCCACCAGTCCTTGGCCTCCACCCCGCCGAACTTCACTGAGCTGACACCCTCGAAGCCAGTACCCGTGATGGTCACGTAGACGCCACCCAAGGTCGGACCGGAGGCGGGGCTGACGCCCGTTATTGTCGGAGGTGCTACATAGGTAAAGTTGTCTGCCCCGGTATCGGCGGTGGAGCCGGCGGCAGCATGCACCTGCACCTGCACTGTGGTGCCCTCAGTACCGGCAGGCGCGACCGCAACGATGTACTCGCTGGACTTGACCTCATAAGAGAGCGCGTTGACGCCCCCAAAGGTGACCCCACCCTCGCCGGCCAGCTCGACACCGTAGAAGTTGTTGCCGTAGATCTCGACCTCGCTGCCGCCCGCGCTGGAGCCGACCGTCGGCCAGATCTCTCTGATTATCGGTCCGGGGGAGGTGCTGGCCACGGCCCGGCCGGCATTGAGCCTGCCATCGGTAGCGCAGAGTCCGTCCAGACCCTCCGGCTGGTCCACAGTACTGAGCACGCGGGCTATGCGCGCGCTCACCGTGTCACCAGGTGCGGCTGTCGCCAACAAGGCGATGGTGCCTGCCACGTGCGGCGCCGCCATGGAGGTGCCGCTCATCTCAGCACTCTGATCGGGAATGACCACCTGGACGTCATCGATGTAGACGCCGTCAGCGTTTACCTCGCCGTCTGTCTCAAGAACGAACTGCACCTTGAAGTTGGTGGTGACCACGGTGTCGGGCAATTCCGCCCAGTAGTAGCCTTCGTCGGTGCCGGAGAAGTAGCCCAGGCCCTCCCAGCTGGTGCCGCCATTGCCCGAGACCTTGACCAGGAGCGCGTCGCTGTAGTCAAGGTCGTAGATTAGCGCCAAGCCCAGCCACCGGCCCGAGCAGGCCAGGTTGCCCAAGTTGATGCTGCGGCTGGTCAGGGTAGTCCGCGAGTTGGCCGCATAGTCGGCGCCGGGGCTGTCGCTCCAGCTACGTCCGACTGCACCGTCGGGGAGCGGGTTGGTCGAGTTGGCCTCATCAGTGATGGCCCAGGTGCCCGTCTTGGTCCAGTTGCCGGAGCCGTTCTCCATGTTGTCGTAGAAGAGCTGAGTCCCCGGCAGCGACAGGTCGCTGGGGTAGCTCGCGGGTACCGTGCTCAGGATGTCCACGCCGGGCGCGAAGAGATCGACACTGGTGACGCCGTAGTTGGAGAAGCTGCCCTTGGCGTCAGTGTCGTCGCTGGCACCGACCGAGATTATGTTGCTGCAGTCGTACGCCGCGGGGTACCACGGCTCGAGGTCGGCGTTCTTGTCCCAGTTGCCCGCCGCCGCCACGAAGACTATGCCGGCATTGCCGGCCGCCTGGATGGCGTTGCGTAGAGGCTCGTCGGCGGCGGGTGTCTCGAACGATGCGTTGATGGCCACCACGTTGACGCCGCGGCTCTTCATCTGGATCGCGTACATGATGCACTCGATCACGGCGTCCGTGTCGCCACCGCCGGTGCTGTCGAAAGCCTTGAGGGCCATGATCTTGGCCTCCCAGGCGACTCCGGTGGTACCGACCTCGTTATCGCCGACGGCCGCGATAGTGCCGGACACATGCGTGCCGTGGCCGTTGTCATCAAACGGATCACCGTCGTTGTTCACCGCGTCAATGCCGTACACGTCGTCTATGCCGTAGGGTGCGCCCCCAGGGCCACTGCCGTCGTTGTCGACGCCGTCATAGGGCATGTACTTCTCGCTAGGGTTCATCCATATGTTGCCGGCCAGGTCTGGATGGTTGTAGTCCACGCCCGAGTCGATCACCGCCACTACCACGTCGCTGCTGCCGTAGGTGCGCTCCCACGCCGTCAGGGCGTCTATGTCGGCATCAGCGGTACCTCCCGACTGCCCAGTGTTCTCAAGCGCCCACTGCGCGGCGAAGTCGGGGTCGTTGGGTACGCCCGGTTCAGTCTCTTCGCTGGGAGCCAGTTGCAGCCGGCTATTGGGCGACACTGCCACCACGCCGGGTTGGCTCTGGAGTTGCTCCATGAGTTCCGCGGTCGAGAGAGTCGAAGACTTGTAGACCGCGAAAGGCAGGGCTTTGGCCGCCTTGCTCGGTCGCGCCCACTTGAGGTCGATGCCGGCCCCGGCCAAGCTCGCCACGTTGCCCATAGCCTTGCTGTCGGTACCGCGGGCGAACTGCACGATCACCTCGGCGTCCGCCCCCAAGGCGGCCGAGTCATCCGCCAGGGCATCGGCCCATGCGGGGGCTTTGGCCCACTTCTCGCTCACCAGCTTGTTGGGCGTCTTGCCCTGAGGACTGCCCGCGGCGAACACCATGGCGGGCACTACCACTGCGCTCAAGACTACAAGGACGAGCAGACCAAGCAACAACTTGGCCTTGCGGCCGGAGAATGGACGTGACCTACGGTACATGTCGTACCCCCTACATCGGTGGTTAGGCGTCCGCGCAGCGCGCGCAGCCGCCGGCCTCTAGGCCATGCCTATTTTATCGGCAGATGCAGCGCTTTGTTTAGTCCTGTTACGGCGTGCTGAGGACCATGTCAAAAGCATCGACGCTTATGCCGGTGCCCGACGAGGCGGGGTTCTTCTCCCCCGTCCACTCGATGACCAGGGTATGGGGCCCGTCGGCAAGCAGCCCGGTGTGATAGCGCGCTTCTTGAAGACTTGCGTCGCGCTGTAGAGGTCGACGGTGGTGCTCGAGACCAGGTTGGCCGGGTCGACGGCGCCGTCATAGAGGCTCACCTTGGCCTGGCCGTACCAGGGAGCGGTCTTAGCAAGCCAACCGAGGTAGCTGCCGGTGAACTCCACCGTCACTTGCCCACCGATCTCGTTGCAGGTCTTGTAGCTGCCGCCCGAGGCCGACCAGGTAGAAGCCGTCGGCCAGGTGCCCAGGTAGTCAAGGGCCGGGTCGTCCTGTTGGTAGCGCACCAGGGCCGGGGCGGGGGTCATGAACCCGTCGATGTCCAGAGCGTCGAGACTTATGCTCACTCCGCTGGAAGAGTCGTTCTTCTCCCCCAGGCACTTCACCACCAGCGTGTGAGGTCCGGGAGTGAGTCCCTCTTTCGCATAGAGCACCTGCTTGTAGGCCGAGACGGCACTGTAGAAGTCCACGGTCTCGGCGCCCGCAGTCGTCTCCGTCTAGGGTGATGAGCGCCTTGCCGTACCAGGGAGCGGTCTTAGCCAAGAGGCTCACCGAGGTGCCGTCGAAGTGGCAGAGGGCCACCGCCCCCGCGCCGCCGGTGGAGGCGTAGCTACCCCCCGAGGACGACCAGGTGGAGTTGGTAGACCAGGTGCCCAGATAGGTAAGACGAGGGTCGGTCTGCTGGTAGCGCCAGAGCAGGGGCTCCGGCTCGCCGGCAGCGGTCGGGGTGGCGAAGAAGTCGAAGGCGTCCACTGCCACCCGGTATCCGTAAGAGGCCGGGTTCTTGGCTGCCCAGCCATTGGATGCTCACGGTATGGGGGCCGTCGGTCAGTCTGCCGGTGTTGTAGATACGCTGCTTGTAGGCATCGTAAGAGCTATAGAGGTCCACGATGACGGGAGTGCCGTCGTCTAGGCTCACCCGGGCCTGGCCGTATCCGGGGCCCTTCTTGCCTATCCAGGCCATATAGGTGCCGGTGAACTCCACCTTGACCGCGGAGCCGGGTAGGTCGGTGTAGGCGATGCTCCCCCCCGAGCAGGAGGCGTTGGCGACCGTGGTCCAGGGGCCTCGGAAAGAAAAGGCGAGGTCGTCTTGCTGGTAACGGGTGGGCTGCGGCGCCTGGAGTAGCTCGCCGGAGACCTTGAAGGCGTCTAAGGAGACGCTGTATCCGTAGGAGGCCGGGTTCTTGGTGTTGTTACTGCGGATAAGCACCGTGTGGGTGGTGTCGGTAAGCTCGGTGACCCTGAAGACCCTGCGGCGATAGAGGGTGCTCCAGCTGTAGAGGTCGACGATGGCCGGGGTGCCGTCGTCTATGGCGACGCTCAGCTCACCGTAGCCGGGGCCGGTAGCGGCCAGGATCTCGAAGGTAGTGCCGGTGAACGAGCCGAGGACTTCGGCCCCTTTCGTACCCACGGCGCAAAGACTGCCGCCGTACGCCAAGGGGGATCCTTGCGTCTTCCAGCCGCCCAAGTAGGTCAGCAGCGGGCTGCTCTGCTCGTAGCGCGGCACCTTCTGCGCAGAAGACATAAGGGCCTCGCTCAGAGTGACGAACCTGTAGCCCCGGGCCTTGATCTGCCGGATGAGCTCGGGCAAGGCCTGCGGAGCCAGACTGGTCCGGGTATGCATGAGGATGATGGCCCCAGGTTTTAGTTCACCCATGACTCGGGTGATCACCTTGGACGTCGTCCAGCCCAGCTGGTCGTCGTTGGCATTGACCGTCCACATTATGTTGGCGTATCCCTGGCCGCCCAGCACCGAGAGCACGCGCGTACTCACGGCGCCGTACGGGGTGCGGAACAACGGCACGGGGGCCTTGATGCCGGCCGACGAGAAGGCCTCCTCGGCCCTCTGCACTTGCGTGAGCATGTCGGCGCTCGACAGTGCCGGCAGGTAGTAATGCAGATAGGAGTGACTCCCTAGATCGTGGCCTTCGGCGACTATCTGTCTGGCCGTGGCTGCATCCGCTGCCACACATATGCCCGTGGGAAAGAAGGAGGCTTTCACGCCATTGTCCCTCAGCACCGTCAGGATGTTCTGCAGGTAGGTGCCGATCCAGGCGTCATCGAAGGTGAGAGCACAGACCTTCTCGGTGGTGGGGATGGTCCAGACGTTCTTGCCGGGCGTCAGGCCCGTGTCGGCCTCGGCCTGGGCCGCGCCCGACACCGCGCAGACGACCAACACCACCAGCGTCGCAACCGAGGCTACAGCCGCCCGCACCCGCACTAGAACGCCCCCACCATGTCAAAAGCATCCACGCTTATGCCGGTGCCCGACGAGGCGGGGTTCTTCTCCCCCGTCCACTCGATGACCAGGGTATGGGGCCCGTCGGCAAGCAGCCCGGTGTGATATGCGCGCTTCTTGAAGACTTGCGTCGCGCTGTAGAGGTCGACGGTGGTGCTCGAGACCAGGTTGGCCGGGTCGACGGCGCCGTCATAGAGGCTCACCTTGGCCTGGCCGTACCAGGGAGCGGTCTTAGCAAGCCAACCGAGGTAGCTGCCGGTGAACTCCACCGTCACCTGCCCACCGATCTCGTTGCAGGTCTTGTAGCTGCCGCCCGAGGCCGACCAGGTAGAAGCCGTCGACCAGGTGCCCAGGTAGTCAAGGGCCGGGTCGTCCTGTTGGTAGCGCACCAGGGCCGGGGCGGGGGTCATGAACCCGTCGATGTCCAGAGCGTCGAGACTTATGCTCACTCCGCTGGAAGAGTCGTTCTTCTCCCCCAGGCACTTCACCACCAGCGTGTGAGGTCCGGGAGTGAGTCCCTCTTTCGCATAGAGCACCTGCTTGTAGGCCGAGACGGCACTGTAGAAGTCCACGGTCTCGGCGCCCGCATCGTCTCCGTCTAGGGTGATGAGCGCCTTGCCGTACCAGGGAGCGGTCTTAGCCAAGAGGCTCACCGAGGTGCCGTCGAAGTGGCAGAGGGCCACCGCCCCCGCGCCGCCGGTGGAGGCGTAGCTACCCCCCGAGGACGACCAGGTGGAGTTGGTAGACCAGGTGCCCAGATAGGTAAGACGAGGGTCGGTCTGCTGGTAGCGCCAGAGCAGGGGCTCCGGCTCGCCGGCAGCGGTCGGGGTGGCGAAGAAGTCGAAGGCGTCCACTGCCACCCGGTATCCGTAAGAGGCCGGGTTCTTGCTCCCCAGCCATTGGATGCTCACGGTATGGGGGCCGTCGGTCAGTCTGCCGGTGTTGTAGATACGCTGCTTGTAGGCATCATAAGAGCTATAGAGGTCCACGATGACGGGAGTGCCGTCGTCTAGGCTCACCCGGGCCTGGCCGTATCCGGGGCCCTTCTTGCCTATCCAGGCCATATAGGTGCCGGTGAACTCCACCTTGACCGCGGAGCCGGGTAGGTCGGTGTAGGCGATGCTCCCCCCCGAGCAGGAGGTGTTGGCGACCGTGGTCCAGGGGCCTCGGAAAGAAAAGGCGAGGTCGTCTTGCTGGTAACGGGTGGGCTGCGGCGCCTGGAGTAGCTCGCCGGAGACCTTGAAGGCGTCTAAGGAGACGCTGTATCCGTAGGAGGCCGGGTTCTTGGTGTTGTTACTGCGGATAAGCACCGTGTGGGTGGTGTCGGTAAGCTCGGTGACCCTGAAGACCCTGCGGCGATAGAGGGTGCTCCAGCTGTAGAGGTCGACGATGGCCGGGGTGCCGTCGTCTATGGCGACGCTCAGCTCACCGTAGCCGGGGCCGGTCGCCGCCAGGATCTCGAAGGTGGTGCCGGTGAACGAGCCGAGGACGGCCGGGCCTGAGCCTCCGGCTACGTAGACGCTGCCCCCCGAAGCGTACTGCGTACTCCACCTACCCCAGTTGCCCATGTAGTACAGCTGTGGGCAGATCTGCTGATAGCGGGCCTCCCTTTGCTCTGGCGTGAACAGCGCCTCGCGCAGGTTGACGATGCGATACCCGCGGGCTCTGATCTGGCGGATCAGCTCGGGGAGCGCGTCGGGGGTGGACTTCTGACTTATGTGCATGAGGATGATGGCGCCAGGCTGCAACTGCGACATGACCATGCTGACCACCTGGCTGCCTGTCCTGCCGCCGGCGGCGGTGTCGCCCGCGGTGGCGCTCCACATGATGTTGACGTAGCCCTCACCCCGCAGCACCGAGAGCATCTTGGAGTTCCACGCGCCGAAGGGCGCCCTGAACAGGGGCGCAGGGTCTTTGATGCCGAGAGACGCGAGCGCGTTCTCGGTACGCTGAAGCTGGCTGATCATGCCCGAGGTGGTGAGCTTCGTCATCCAGGCATGAGAGTACGAATGGCTCGCGATGTCGTAGCCCGCCGCCTCGATCTGCGCGGTCAGCCACGGACTGTTATCTACGCATGACCCTGTCGGGAAGAAGGTGCCGTCGGCTCCAGTGGACTGGAGAGTGGCCAACACCCTGGTCAGATAGGTCGCCGTGTACCAGTCGTCGAACGTCAGCGCGCAGACCCTCTCGGTGGTAGGTATGCGGTAGACGTTGGTGCCCAAGTACACATCGGCCGACGCCTGTGCCGCGCCCGGACCCAGCAGGACCGCGGCGCACGCCAGCAAGGCCGCCACAGAAGCTGCAAACCTCTTCATCGAGCCACCCCCAGATATCATCCGCTGTGCGACCCGCGGAGGTCCAAAGTCCAACTGCGTGCTGCATGCTTTGGGTCAACCGTACCACAAAGACGCCGATTTGCCCGCAAAACCCCGGGGCGCCACTAGGGCGCCCCGGGTCAAGCTTGAGTCGATGGCTCTGCCCGTCAGATGTCCGACGTCACCCCGGTCAGCACTCCCAGCACATCTACCGCGTCCAGATTGACTGAGTAGCCGCTCGACCTGAAGTTCTTCTGCCCACTCCAAGTGATCGTCACGGTGTGCTCTCCGGGTGCGAGATAGCCGGTCGAGAAGATCGTCTGCTTGTACACCTTGGTGTAGTTATAGAGGTCGACGAAGACTTTCGCGCCCCCGTCTACGCTCACCCAGGCCTTGCCTGAGTACGGGGTCTTCGTGCCCACCAGTTTCAGCGCCGCACCCTGGAACTTGATGGTCACGCTGCTACCAGCGGTGTTAGAGCTCATCATGCGTCCGCCTGAGTAGCTCCAACTCCACGATGGGACCCAAGTGCCGCTCACCTGCAGTGCCGGGGCGTTCTCCTGATGACGTGTGGTCCCGATCAGCGTACCCGCCACATCCACCGCGTCCAGCGCGATAGCCACCCCGCCGCCCGTGGAACGGACGCCCGGGCACGTGATCCTGACCCAGTGCAGACCGTAGGACAGGTCGCCAGTACTCCAGACCTTCTGCTTGTACTTGGTGGCGGCAGTGTACAGGTTCACCTGCGTCGAGGCACCGCCGTCCACCGAGACCTCAGCGATGCCCATATAGCGGCTGGTCTTGGCTATCCAGTCGAGTTTGGACCCCACGAAGGTGATGTAGGCCGACGCGCCGCGGCCATAGGTGAACTTCTCTGTTCCGCCTGAATACGGCCAGTAGGTGCTGGTGTACCAGCCAGGAGTGAAGTAGATGCGACCGTCGGTCTGCTGGTAGCGATTGAGCGTCGCCGGTACATAGGTGAAGTCGTCGGAGGGCGTGTTGGTGCTTGTGCCCCCTGCGCCCGTCACCTGCACGGCCACCGCACCGGTCACATGGGCCGGGGAGACGGCGGTGAGACTGGTATCGGAGCCCAATTGGAACTGCGCGGCGACGCCGCCGAAGGTCACGGCAGTCACGTCACCGAGATCTGTGCCGGTTATGGTGACAGCTGTGCCGCCGGTGGTGGGCCCGGAGTTGGGAGTCACAGACTCCACCCTGGGCACCGGGAGACTCGCCAGATAAACCTCGTAGTCTTCGCCGTCATCCCCCAACCACACGATCTTGTCACCAGAGACTGCCGGGTACAGATCGGCATACGTGTTGGTGGTTACTCGGACGTTGTCTCCGTCGGGCGTCCAGGTGGCTATCTCCGCGGCATCATCACCGTGGCCGAAGCGCGCGAGCGAGAGAGACCCCCCGGTGACCGAGGCGGTCGGCTTGAAGGTCCAGTCGCTCTCGCGAGTCCCAAAGAGCGGTGACTGCTTGTCACCAGCAACAGCGATGCTCTGGAAAGACCCAAGGTCCAAGAATACGTCTTGGCTGGGGAAGCCGCACCAGACCACGCGGTCACCCGAGACGTCGGTGGCGAACTCCATGTACTGGTTGTACTCGGCTATGACCCTGGGGCCATAGTCCGGCGTCCAGGTGTAGATGCGACTGCAAGAGGGCGAGAAGCTCTCCCAGGACACACGGTCGCCCGACACGCGAGGCATATAGTCGCCGTCTTCGTTACCCTCGAGCCTCTCCGGCTGTTGCCCGACTATGCAGGAGTAGATGTCGGAGTCCGGACCGTCGTCGTTGAATCCGAACCACACCACCCGGTCGCCGGAGACATCGGGCAAGTACTCCTCGTACGAGTTGTCGGTGAGTTGGGTGACGTCAGTGTCGCCCGCTTTCCACGTGAAGACCTCGTAGTCCTCGGCGTAGTCAGCGTCTATGCTCGTCCACACCAGGCGGTCCCCGTCGATGGCGACAGCGACGTCATGGGCCGTGTTGTCTGTCACCTGCGTCTCGACACCGGCCTTCCACGTGACGATCTCGTAGGTGTCATCAGCGATCAGCCGCTGCCAGGCGACCCGATCGCCGGACGTGACCGGAGACTCGTCGGCCGTATTATTGTCGGTGAGTCTTTGCACACCAACGGGCGTCCAGGTGAACACCTCGGCAGCTTCGCCGTGTCCTTGCTGCCACGCTATCCGATTGCCCGAGATGGTGGGGTAGAAGTCGTCCACATCGTTGTCTGTAAGCTGCGTCGGGGCGAGATTGCCGAACTGCCAGGTGAAGATCTCTTCGTCTTCTGTCTCGTCGCCGGAGCCACCCGTCGCGCTCCAGACAACCCGATCACCCGAGATCTCGGGAACACTCTCGTCGTCGCTATTGTCGGTGAGTTCTGATACCACGAACCTTTCGGCAGGCTCGGGTGCCACATACATGAAGTCGTCGGCAGTGCCGGCGTCTTCACTGGTGCCGCCGTAGACGTCGTTCACCCTCACATCCACGCGGCCACCCCACCACCATTCGGGCAGAGAGGTGAGTATCTCGCCGTCGTTCACCACGTTGAACCAGGTCACAGGCGCGCCACCAAAGTACACAGTTTCGGCGTTGTTGAAGCCTGAGCCCAGGATGGTGATGAGTATGCTGCCGTCAGACGGACCGGTGTCGGGGGTGACGCTGGTGACGGTGGGCAAGGCCACATAGGTGAAGTCGTCGGCCGCGGTATCGGCCGAGCTCCTGCCATCGACGGTGACCTGCACCTGCACGGTGCCGGCTTCGTGAGCTGGGCTGTAGGCCCATATCTCGGTGTCGGATTCGACGCCGAAGTCCCAGATACCCACATCGCCGAAGTTGACCTCAGCCTCGTCGGTGAAGCCGGTGCCGGTTATGGTGACGTAGTTGCCACCCGAGACCGAGCCGGTGTCGGGGCTGACCTCGGTGACAGTCGGCACCGCGGGGGCCGCTATGAAGATCTCGAGGTCGGTGCCTGCATCGCTGCCGCCCGTGCCACTCCAGACCACCAGCTCGCCTGCGACCTGCGGTTCGACATCACCGTCAACGTTGAGGGTGACCTGGGTCGGGTCTTCGTCATCGACCGACCACAGGAATATCTCGTAGTCGGAGCCTCCATCAATGCCGCCTGCGCTACACCATACAACCGTGTCCCCGTCGGTCCGGGGACTGAACTCATCTGAGGAGTCAGCGGTGAGCTGGTTGATGCCTTCGCCCGGAGTCCAGGTGAACACCTCCCAATCGTCACCATCATCGGATCCGCCGGTGCCCATCCAGACCACTCTGTCGCCGACCACCTGCACCTCCGCCGCCGCATATGCATCGGTGGTGATCTGAGTCACGGTGCCCTCTGACGACGCCCACATGAAGAGCTCGGTATCTTCGCCGGAGTCGGTGCCGCCCGTGGCTGTCCACGCCACCAGACCACCCGACACCACCGGGTCAGTCTGGCTGACCTCACCACTGGTGAGTTGCTGCGTGACCCCGTCGGACTCCGTCCAGGTGAATATCTCCGAGACCTCGTAACTCACAGGCGTGCCAACCCAGGCCAACCGCCCGTCGGCCACTCGGACACCCCAATCGTCGTAGTCATTGGTGGTGATCTGAACCAGTCCACCCGCGAGCGTCCATGTGAAGATCTCGGTGTCGGTGCCGCCGTCGGTTCCGCCCGAGCCGTACCACGCCACCAGGTCGCCCGAAACCTGCGGCGCGAGGTCTTCGTCGTCGTCGGTTGTTATCTCGGTCGGCTCGGTGTCGTCCACCGCCCAGGTGTAGATCTCATGGTCGGCGCCGCCGTCACTGCCAGACCAAGCCTGCCACACCACGCGGTCCCCAGATATCTGCACCGCGCTGTCCCCCGTGATGTTCACGGTCAGTTGAGTGGGCTCGGTCTCGCCTACGGCCCAGGTGAATATCTCGTAGTCGCCGGTGCCGTCACTGCTTCCGGGGCCGTACCACACTACCCGGTCGCCCGAGATCCTGGGAGATTGGTCTAGGTCATCATCAGTAGTGACCTGGCTAACGCTGAGGGTGCCGAGCGCGAACACCGTGCCCGACAACGCAATCAAGAGCACAACAGCTAGGAGCGCGACCAAGAGCGGGCGCGCCGGCCTCACCCCGAGGAACCTGCCAACCGGACCCTCGCGCTTAACCACTAGGCCAGCACCACTCTTCTCCATGCCCCGCTCCTTTGATTGGTCGTACAGACGCAAACACCTATATATCGGCATGAGCGACCCCGGAGTCAAGCAGATCGCGGGCGCCGCGACCCCAGATGCGTCGCCTCCAAGCGCCCCCGCCTTGCTCACTGGCCGCAGTGGCCTTGAGGCAAGGCCCGCTGTCAGAGCGACCCCAGGACGTCAAAGGCATCCACGCAGACGGCCGTGCCCAGCGAGGCTGAGTTCTTGGCGCCGGTCCACTCGATGACCACCGTGTGCGAGGTGTTCTCGAGCAGCGGCGTCTTGTAGACGACCTTCTTGTAAGTCGTGTAGTAGCTGTAGAGGTCCACGCTGGTGACCACCTCACCTGGTGTGCCCGGGTCGAGGGTCACCTTGGCCTTGCCCATGTACTTGTTGGCCTTGGCCAACCAGGTGAAGTTGGTACCCGTGAAGCTCACCGTCACCTTGGCGCCGGCGGTGCTCGCCGAGGTCAGGCTACCGCCCGAGGCCGAGGCCTCGGTGGCCGGGGTCCAGGTGCCGTCATAGACCACGCTGCCGCTCGGCGTCTCTTCGACGCGCGTGGCAGCCGGGGCCGGCACCAGCCATCCGGTGATGTCGAGAGCGTCTATGTCTATGGCGGTCGCGGTGTGGCCCGCGCTAGCGGCACCTTTGCACTTGATGACCACCGTGTGCTCGCCCAGAGCCAGACCGCTGAACTCAGGCAGGTTGAAGACCTTCTTGTTCACCGTGGTCGCGTTCCAGAGGTCCACCTCGATCGGGGTGCCGCCGTCGATGACGACCTCGGCCAGTCCGTAGCCGGTGCCGGCTTTGGCGATGAGCTTGAAGGCGGTGCCGTCGAACTTGGCCACCAGGGCCGCGTCTTTCTGATTGGTCGTGAGCAGGCTGCCGCCCGAGGCATACGCGTCGATCAAGGAGGTCCAGTTGCCCAGGACGGCGTACCGGGCCTCGCTCTGCTCGTAGCGCCAAAGGATGGGGTCTGCCCGCGGAGCATCGGCGAGCGCGCCGAGCACGTCGAAGGCATCGACGTTTATGCGGCTGGAAGTGGCGTAGGTGTTCTTCAGCCCTTTCCAGTAGATGCTGAGGGTGTGCTCGCCGTCGGGGAGCAGGCCGGTGTTGTAGACCTTCTGCTTGTAGCGGTCGTAGGTGGCCGCATAGAGGTCCACTTCGACCGGGGCGCTACCGTCTAAGACCACCCATAGCCTTGCCCGAGGACGGGCCCTTCTTGGCGATCCAGGCCAGATACCGGCCGTTGAACTTGACGCTCACGGCTCCACCGGCGCTCGCGACCGAGGTGAGGCTGCCGAGGGAGGCGTAGGTCGTCGTGGTAGGCGCCCAGCCGCCCTGGTAGTCCAGGTTGGCATCGGTCTCTTCGCTAAGCACCGGGCGCTCGGCTTGGGTCAGCCAGCCGGTGATGTCCAGAGCGTCGATGTTCACCGTGGTGCCGGTGCGGCCGGGGCTGGGGACGCCCAGGCATTTCAGGATCAGGGTGTGCTCGCCCATGTCGAGCGAGGTGAGCTCCGTTATGTCGAGAGACACCTTGTATTGGGTGGTCGATTTGTAGAGGTCCACGGTGCCGGTCCACTCACCGGGGGTGCCCGGGTCGAGCGTCACCTGCATCTGGCCCATACCGGCGCTCTTGGCGGCCACGATCTTGACCGAGGTGCCGGTGAACTTGGCCTGGATGGCTCCGTTCACCTGGCTGGTGGTCAAGTAGCTACCGCCGGAGGCATATCCGCTGGCGGCCGTCGCCCAGGAGCCGAACTGGGCTTATGCGGGCCTCGCTCTGCTCGTAGCGCCACTCGATGGGGTCGACGTCGCCCGGGCTCAGGAGCGCTCCCGGGCACGTCGGGCGCGCCGGCCACGCCGGGCACGCCTAGCACCTGGAAGGCGTCGACGTTTATGCGGCTCGAAGTCGAGTAGGTGTTCTTCTGCCCTATCCAGTAGATGCTGAGGGTGTGCTCGCCGTCAGGGAGCAGGCCGGTGTTGTAGACCTTCTGCTTGTAGCGGTCGTAGCTCGCGCGTAGAGGTCCACGTAGACCGGGGCCTCGCCGTCTAGGACCACCATGGCCTTGCCCGAGGACGGACCCTTCTTGGCGATCCAAGCCAGGTAGGTGCCGTCGAACTTGACCTTCATGGCGCCACCGGCGGTGGCCACTGAGACCAAGCTGCCCCCAGAGGCAAACGGCGTCACGCTGGGCGCCCAGGCACCCGCGTAGCCGACAATGTCAGACTGCTGGAAGGTGGTCGGCACCGGCCCGGCGGTGAGCGCACTGTAGACCTTGAAGGCATCGACGTTGACGCTGAAACCGGTCGAAGCGCCGTTCTTCGTGCCGCTGTACCACAAGGTGAGGGTGTGCTGACCTGCGGCCAGCGCAGGGATGGTCTCCCAGACCGTGCGCTGATAGAGCGTCGCCGCACTGTAGAAGTCGATCTCGAACGGGGTCCCGCCGTCGAGCGAGGCCATGGCCTTGCCGTAGCTGGACGCCGTCTTGGCCACCACGCCTATGTACGTGCCGGTGAAGTTCACGGTGAGCGCCGCCCGAGGCGCGCTCGCCGAGATCAGGCTGCCGCCCGAGGCGTTGGAGGTATATCCGGTGGTCCAGGGACCCATGTAGATGACGCGCGCGTCGTTCTGCTGGACGGTCGCCGGTGAACGAGTAGGTGAAGTTGTCGGCCGTGACGTCGGCGCTGGCGCCGCCCGCCGCCGTCACCTTGACCTGCACCGTGCCGGCGGCGTGCGCCGGAGCGGTGGCCGTGATCTGAGTGGCCGAGTCGACCTTGAAGCTGGTAGCCGGGGTGCCGCCGAAGGTGACGGCGGTCACGTCTAGAAATCCGTACCGGTGATGACTACTGAGGTGCCGCCGTACCACGGGCCAGCACCTACGCTCAGACTCGCCACTGCCGGCGGGTCGTTACCACCTCTGAGACGAACACGTCGATTGCACCACTATCTCCCAGGACAGATCGTCCGCATCTGAGACGAACCCAGCCCAATCTCCGTCTCCGCTGAGGCAAGCTAAGGCACTCTCACCGTTTGACTGCGTGGAACCGACGCCGACGCTGACTCGTTGCGTGGAGCCCACCTTCCAGTGCCGCACAAACACGTCTCTGCACGCATTGGTGTCTCCGTCTACCAGATTGGTGGCATCTGATTCGAAACTGACTGCGCGCCCGTCGTCACTAATTGTTGACGTGTAGCTCGCGCCATTTCCTTGGCCGCCGCCGCCAGAGAGGCTCACGCGCGTTGTCGTGCCTGCGATCCGGTCTCGGACGAAGATGTCCGAACAACCGTTGGTGTCGTAGGACACCAGGTCGCCCGCCTCCGCTTCGAATGCTACGTAGCGGCCGTCAGCACTGATAGAAGGGGAGTAGCAGTGGCCGGTCGACTGCCCCCCCGACTTGGTACGACTGGCGCGACTGACAGAACCTTTCTGGATGTCATGGACGTAGACATCTATCTTGCCGTTGGTGTCACCAGACACGAGATTCGAGGCATACGACTCGAAGGCCACGTAGCGACCGTCGGCGCTGATGTCGGCCATGAAACTGTTGTTGTTGGCCTTTCCGGTTATCCAGTACTCCTGGTTCGCCTTGCGGTCGACCACAAAGACATCCCATCCGTTCACTTCGTATCCAGGCAGCCAGATCTCCAGAAACCCGTGTAACACACCCGCTGCCCATCGGCACTAAGGCTGGGGTAGTAATTCTCATGCAACCCCATAGGATCGAAGTTGTCGACCCACTCGGTCGCTCCAGTGTCAAGGTCGTGCACAAACACGTCCCAGTCATCACCAGACCCACCTGAGGCAAGGTTCGTAGACCTCGACATGAAGGCCACACAACTGCCGTCTGCGCTGATGGAGCCCCACACACTCTCGGCGGCACCCTGGACCCCCGTGCTTGATACACTTACGCGCCTGTATGCCCCCGTCTGTCTGTCGTAGACAAAGACGTCAGAGCAGTCGTTGGTGTCACCCGGTACAAGGTTGCTGGCTTCAGAGTCGAAAGCAACGTATCGCCCGTCGGCGCTCAGGGATACGTGTGTGCTGTCGAGGTCTCCCTCAAGACCCGTCTCGTCCCCGCTCGCTCGCTCCACCATCCGCGCGTCGACAGCGTAGTACTCGAACTCATCAAACTCGCCGTCCTCCGAGGGGTAACCACCCGTGTTCAAGGCTATCCGGACTGGACCCGCGACATGCGACGGCGATACTGCCGTTATCTGAGTCGCCGAGTCGACCGTGTAGCTTCTTGCGCTCTTGCCCCCGAAAGTCACTGCCGCCTCTCCGCTCATTTGCAGAAAGCCCGTACCAGTGATGATCACCGTGGTGCCGCCTGTGTCGGGGCCACTCGTCGCGCTGAGCGACGTGATGCTGGCGGCCTGGAAGGCAAAGTCATCCGCCGAGGTATCCGGTGACGGAGCCTCGAGCACCGTGACTTTGACCCGAACCGTACCGGCAGAGTGATCGGGAGCAGTGGCTGTGATCTGTGTGTCTGAGTCTACCGTGTAGCTCGTCGCGTTCTTGTCTCCGAAGGTCACCGCCGAAGCCCCGCTCGCGTTCACAAAGCCCGTACCACTTATGACGACGACCGTACCCCCGGTGACAGGACCTTCATCCACACTCAACCCACTGATAGCAGGAGGAGCGACGTAGTTCACGTGTGCTCCAACGACTTCGGGGCTGGTTCCGTAGGCCCCTGTGACCTCCACCAGGGCGTCACCGGCGACGTTCGCAGGCGCATTGACCGCAATGCGAGTCGGAGATTGCACCACGAACCCTGTGGCCGGCACTCCGCCGAAGGTCACCGAGGTAACCTTGTTGAAATCCCAGCCGGTGACAACGACGGGGGTCACACCTGTGGTCGATACGAGTGTCGGACTGACGGAGTGGACGCGTGTCATCCACTCGCGCGTCGCCACAAACAGGTCTGGACGGCCATTGGTGTCGCTGGACACCAGATTGCCGGCACGAGACGTGAAGACCACCGAGTGTCCGTCTCCGCTGATGCACAGGTCAGAGCCACTGTATGCGTTTCCTGCGTTGCCGTCGCTGTCCAGGCTCACTCGCGTGCATGCGCCGGTAAGAAGGTCATAGACAAAGACATCCTTCCAGTCGTTGGTGTCGTCGGGAACTAGATTCGCTGCGTAGCTTAGGAAGGCGACGAATCTGCCGTCCGAGCTTATCGAGGCGGCCCGGCTGTCTTCACCATAGCTCTGCCTTCCGGTCGCCTGAGCTCCCGAGCTACTGACACTCACGCGCCTCGTCTCTCCGGTCTGCATGTCATGGGCGAACACGTCCCTGATACCGTTCGTATCCCCGGTCACCAGGTTGCTGGCCAGACTATCAAAAGCGACCCATCGTCCGTCTTCGCTCAGCGAGGCATTGGAGCTGTAACCATTCCCTTCGGCCCCAGCGCTGCTCAAACTCGCCCTGGCAGTCGACCCGGACAGCGTGTCGTGGACGAAGATGTCGCTGACGCCGTTGGTGTCGCCAGCCACAAGGTTCGTAGAATACGAATAGAAGGACACAAACCGGCCGTCGGCGCTCATAGACGGACCGTAGCTCTCCCCATCCCCCAGAATACCGTCGGTGGCCTCGCTCACACGTATGGTGGTGCCCGTTTGTAGGTCTCGCACGAAGATGTCGTACTGCCCGTTCGTGTCACTCTCGGCCACAAGGTTCGTGGCAGACGATCCAAAGGCTACAAACCGGCCGTCGGCACTAATAGCCGGTCTAAAACTCGTGCCATTCGCTTCGGTGCCGTCGGTGGCAACACTTATGCGGACCGTGGTACCCGTCTGCCTGTCGTGAACGAATACGTCAGGCTGCGCGTTTGCGTCACCCGCCACCAGGTTGCTGGCATACGAGGAAAATGTCACATACCGGCCATCAGTGCTGATGGAGGTTCATAGCTTTGACTGTTCGCCTGCACTCCGGAACTGCTGACACTCACCCGGGTGGTCACACCCTCAAAGCGGTCGCGGACGAAGACATCCCCGGCCTGGTTGGTGTCGTTGGCAACGAGACTGCTCGCGCCCGATATGAACGCGACGTAGCGTCCGTCACCGCTCACGCTGCATGCGAAGTCAGGAAAGTCGCTACCGCGAGCTTGGGCTCCCGCGGAGGTGACATTCACCCGCTCAGTGAAGTTGGGTGGCGCCACGAAGGTAAAGTCGTCGGCCGCCGTATCCGCGCTGCTGCCCGCGGTTGTGGTCACCTTCACCTGCACCAGGCCGCCCCCGTGGGCGGGGGTCACTGCGGTTATCTGGGTGGCGGAGTCGACCGTGTACGAAGCCGCGGCCCTGCCGCCGAACGCCACGCCGGCGACTCCCGCAAAGTCCTCGCCGGTTATCACAACGGTGGTGCCGCCGGCAGAAGGGCCGTTCGTCACACTTAGAGCTGTCACTGCGGGGGCATCCACGTAGGTTACATAGGCTCCTGACGGGTCACCCGCACTCTCTCCGTAGGTGCCCGTGACCCGGACCAGAGCGGTACCTCGCGCGTGCGCCGGAGCGGTGAAGCTCAAGCGAGTGGAGCCAGCCACCGAGATTCCCGAGGCACTCGCTCCGTCGACGGTAACGCCTGAGACGCCGAAGAAATCCCAACCAGAGACCGTCAAAGTGGTGCCGCCTGCTGTGGAAGCACAGGTGGGGCTGAATCCGACGATGGAGGTCTTCCATCCCAGCGAGACGGCAAAGACGTCGGCCGCTCCGTTGGTGTCCCCTGAGACGAGATTCGAGGCCGAGCTATCGAAGGCCACCGAGCAGCCGTCGGCACTGATGCTCGGGATGTTGCAGGCGCCGTTCGGCTGGATCCCTTCGCCGTCCCGGCTCACAAGAGAGGTCACGCCGGTCTGCCGGTCGCGCACGAAGATGTCTTGCACCCCATTGGTGTCCCCGGACACCAGGTCGGTGGCCGTGCTCTGGAAGGTGACGTAGCGACCGTCGGCACTGATACCGTTGAGAAGCGTGAGACTCCGCTGCGCCCACCTGGGCTCCGCTGCTGGTGACACTGACCCTCTCGGTGGTGCCTTCCTGACGGTCGCGCACGAAGACGTCACAATTGCCGTTGGTGTCGTCGCCGACGAGGTTGGACGCATAGCTGGAGAAAGAGACAAGACGGCCGTCGGCACTGATGGCGCAGTACTGGCTGGTGTTGTCACCCTCCTGTTCGGCGCTCGACAGGCTCACCCGCTCGGTGGTGCCCTCTTGGCGGTCTCGCACGAAGACGTCTGCCTTGGCGTTGGTGTCGTCGGCGACCAGGTTGGAGGAAGTGCTCCAGAAGGAGACATAGCGACCGTCGGCGCTAAACGAAGAACCGTAACAGTCACCGGTGCCTTTGACCTCGTCGCTGCTCACGCTGATGAGTTCAGTCGCGCCTGTCTGGCGATCGCGGACGTAGATGTCGTTGGCAGCGTCGGTGTCACCGGCAGCCAGGTTGGTGGCGTTGCTGTAGAAGGACACGTAGCGGCCGTCGGCACTGACGGTCTGGATGTAGCTGTCTGCCGTTGGACAGGGTGACGTCGTCGCCGTTGAGACTCACAAGTTCTGTGGTCCCAGCCTGGCGGTCACGCACGAACACGTCTGCTTTGCCGTTCGTGTCGCCGGCGACGAGATTAGTGGCGTTGCTGGTGAACGCCACGTAGCGGCCGTCGGCACTGACTGCTGGAGCGGTGGAACTGCCGTTGCCCTGCACTCCGGCCGTGGATACGCTCACTCTCTCGATGGCACCGGTCTGGCGGTCGTAGATGTACGAGTCCGTAGTCCCGTTGGTGTCATTGGCCACAAGGTTGCCCGCATTGCTCCAGAAGACCACGTAGCGGCCGTTGGAACTGATGGCCGCGTTGCCGCTGCTCGAACTCGCCTGGGCACCACCGGTGGCCACGCTCGCCCGCTCCGTGTAGTTGGTGGTGGACGAGTAGGTGTAGTCGTCGGCCGCTGTGTCGGCGCTACTCAGACCGCCTGCCGTGACCTGTACCTGCACCGAGCCGACCGCGTGCGCCGGCGCGGTGGCAGTGATCTGAGTGGGCGAATCCACCGTGTATGCGGCAGTCGTACCGCCGAAGGTCACGGCGGTGACATCCACGAACCCGGTGCCCGTGATGATCACAGAGTCACCGCCGGCAATCGGACCTCGGGCGGGGCGAGTCCGGTCACCCGGGTCGGGTCCTGTAGGCGTAGTCATCCGCCCCGGTATCAGCCGAAGCACTGCCGCCTGCCGTCACCTGCACCTGCACCGAGCCGGCCGCCTGCGCCGGCGCGGTCGCTGTGATCTGAGTGGGCGAGTCGACCGTGTAGGCGGTGGCCGCCGTTCCGCCGAAGGTCACGCTGCTGACCCCATAGAAGCCGGTGCCCGTGATGACCACCGTGTTGCCGCCGCTGATGTGAGCCCCTGTTCGGGCTGACCCCGTCGACCGTCGGGGTCGGGGCGCTGGTGCTCAAGGCCGTGGCCGCGTTCAAGCGGCCGTCGGTCTGACACTTACCCGAGAGCCCGACAGGCTTGTCCACGCTGGCCAAGATGCGGGCTATACGGGCCTCGGCATTCTCCGCGGGGGCCGCCTCGGCCAGTAGGGCCACCGCGCCCGCGACGTGCGGCGTCGCCATCGAGGTACCCGACATGTAATCGTAGGGTTGCGGAGTACCGATGCCTATGTCGTCGAGATAGATGCCGTCGGCCGTCACGCTGCTGTTGGTCACCAAGCGGAAGCGCAGCTTGAACTGCGTGGTGAGTACCTCAGTCGGCAGCTTGGCGCTGAAGTAGTAGCCGCCGCTCATATCGCCCGTGAGACGGTCGAGTTCGATCCAGGTGCCCCCGTCATCGCCCGAGACCTCCACGGCGACGTAGTCGTTGGTGGACTCCAGACCTCCCTGGAACGCGAAGCCCAGATACCCGTACGAAGACGCCAGGGAGCTCAGGTCGATGCTCGCCGAGGTAAGACTGGAGTCGGTGTCGTTGGCATAGTCGCCGCCGGGGCTGTCGGTCCAGCTATACGTGCCGCTGGCGCTGTCTTCGTCTGTGATGGCCCACGTGTCGGTGGCCGTCCAGCTACCGGCCCCCGACTCCACGTCGTCATAGAAGACGTCGCCCGCCATGGGCGAGTACCACAACAGGTTGGACAGATAGGTGCTGAGAATGGCCTCGCCGGGCGCGAAGAGGTCGACTCCTACGTGCCCGTAGTTGGAGAAATCAGCCGGCCAGTCGACTGGGCCGCTCGCGCCCACAGAGATGAGGCTGGAGCAGTCGAACGCCGCCGGATAGAAGGGAGTGCTGTCGATGTCGACGCCCTCGTTCATGGCGGCCGCTGCAAAGACTATGCCCGCCTCTCCCGCTGCTTCTATGGCGTCCTTCATCACAGGGTCGACATCGTCGCCGCCCCAGGAGGCGTTGATGGCCACGACGTTAACGCCATGGTCGAGCTTCATGTCTATGGCGTAGTTGATGCACTCGATAAGATCTGAGTCAGAGCCCCAGCCGCTGGCGTCAAGGCCCCGCAGGGCCATGATCTGGGCTTGGTTGGCCACCCCGGCCACGCCCTCCGAGTTGTTCGCAACCGCGCCTATCGTCCCAGACACGTGCGTGCCGTGCCCGTGCTCGTCCATAGGGTCGTTGTCAGCAGCGACAGCATCCATGCCGTACACGTCATCCACGTAGCCATTGCCGTCGTTGTCGAGGCCGTCACCTGCGGTCTCACCAGGGTTGACCCACATGTTGGCCTGCAGGTCTGGGTGGCCGTACCAGACACCCGTGTCTATGACGGCGACCACAGTCCCACTGCCGGTACTGCTGTCCCAGGCCTCGGGTGCATCGATATCGGCATCAGAAGACTTCCCAGTTGTTCTCGAGGCCCCACAAGTCGCCAAAGAGCGGGTCATTTGGCACCGCGGCGATGACGCGCCTGTAGTTGGGCGAGGCCACCGCCACACCCGGCACGCTCCTCAACTTCGCAGCCAACTGAGTCGCTGCTCAGGGTAGTCGACGAATAGACTGCAAACGAGACCGAGCCCTCCGACTTCGCGGCGTACGTGCGCTCGAGCCTGGCCCCGATCTTGGTCGCGGCCGCGGAGAGCGAGCTGAGCTGCAGACCGCTCTTCATCTGCACCAGGACCTCGCCCTTCACCGAGCCTGTGCTGCCGTCAGTCGCCGGAGCCGCCACCCGCGGGCTTGCCCCAGCCTCCGGCGCGGATGTTATTGGCCTCATCGGACGCCCGCAACGCCGCGCTGGCCGGCGCCGCCAGCAAGGCTGCCACGGCGACCATCACAAGAACCACGACTAACCGCGCGACCGACAACCTACGACCAGAGCGAGCACCAGTTCGACGCGACCTCAAGGCGAGCGGATGTGACCCCCCAGCGCGCTCTGACACTTGATCCCCCTCTGATACGCAGATTGCAGTGCTATGCAGCCTACCTAGGTACGCTGCCCGTGTCAAATCAGCTGACCGGGCCCACCAGTGTGCATAAGACTGCAGACTCAGGCAAAAGCAGACGAGCGCTTCAGAAACCGCTATGGCATGCTGATGAGGATGTCGAAGGCATGACCGCGGCCCCAGACTGAGTCGACGTCCTGGGGCGAGTCTCCTCTCGAATGACGCGGGGGCGCCTCTCGGCGCCCCCGGTTGCTCATGAACTTGATGGCTGGAAGGCTACCGCTACCAGAGCGACCCCAGGATGTCGAAGGTATCCACGTTGATCGAAGTACCGGCCGAGGCAGCTCTCTTGGTACCCGACCACTGGATGACCAGAGTATGGGTGGTATCCGTTAGCAGGCCCGTGTTGTAGACCCGCTGCTTGTAGAGGGTGCTCGTGCTGTAGAGATCCACCGGCGTCTACAGGCACGCCGTCCAGGGTGACCGTGGCCTTGCCGTACCAGGGAGCGGTCTTGGCATACCAGGCCAGGTAGCTACCGGTGAAGTTCACGGTGACCTGGGCTCCAAGGATGTTGGCAGATTTGTAGCTGCCGCCCGAGGCCGACCAAGTCGCTACCGGGGTCCACGTGCCGCCGTAGGTGAAGGCCACATTATCCTCTTGATAGCGCGTAGGCACCGGAGCCTGGGCGAGGTACCCGGTTATATCCAGAGCGTCAACGTTGATGGAGTAAGCCGCCGGACGAGGTGTTCTTCTCTCCGACGCACTTGATCGCCAGCGTGTGTAGGTCGTCGCTGAGCCCCGTCTTCTCAGTACACCGTCTGTTTGTAGAGAGAGCCGGCGCTGTAGAAGTCCACCAGTTCTGCCGTAGACCAGTCGCCGTCCAGGCACACTCTAGCCTTGCCGTACCATGGGGCAGTCCTGGCTAGTAGCTTGACCGAGCTACCCGCGAAGCTCACCAGCACCGCGGCCCCCGTGGAGCCGGTGGAGCTGAAGGTACCGCCCGAGGCCGACCACGTGATCGCGGTGGTCCAAGCACCCAGGTAGGTGAGCCGGGAATCGGACTGCTGGTAGCGCCAGAGGATGGGCTGGGGCTTTTGCGGCACCCATGTGGGAGCCCAGCAGGTCGAAGGCATCTACGTCGATCTTGGTGCCCCAGGCGGCCGCGTTCTTCTGACCCACCCAGTAGATGCTGAGGGTGTGCGTTGTCGTCTTCAAGAAGTCCGGTGTTGTAGACCCGCTGCTTGTAGAGAGTACTTCCGCTGTACAGGTCCACGTAGAATGGCGAGCCACCGTCCAGGCTAACCTGGGCCTTGCCGTATCCCGGGCCCTTCGTGGCATACCATGCCAGATAGGTGCCGTCGAAGGCGACGTTCACCGACGCGCCAGGTGAGTCCGCATAGGCGAAGCTGCCTCCCGAGGCCGACCAGGTCGAGCTCGTAGACCAGACGCCCGCGTACTTGAAGTCGCTGGTGGCGTCTTGCTGGTGGCGCTCGGGCACCGGTGCCTGGGTAAGAACGCCGCCCACATCGACGGCATCCAGGTTGATGGAGTAGCCGCTGGACGAGGTGTTCTTCTCATGGAGGCACTTGATGACCAGAGTGTGCGGCTCCCAGTCGAGCCCCGTCTGCCTGATATACCGGCTGCTTGTAGAGAACGACGCTAGGGTTGTAGAAGTCCACGATCTCGGGCGTTTCACCATCCAAGCTCACCGAGGCCTTGCCGTACCAGGGGGCTATGACACCACGAAGCTGGATCCAGGTGCCGGTGAAGTTCACGATCACAGCGGCGCCGGCCGTGCTCGTGTAGTTGAAGCTGCCCCCCGAGGCCGACCAGGTGGCAGCATAAGACCAAGAGCCCAGGTAGGTGAGCTTGGCGTCGGTCTGCTGATAGCGCGTGGCCGTGGCGGTGGCGAACGCATAGGCCGCACCGGAATTAGTGCCGGTGTTGTCGCTCTGGTTACCATTGACGCCGGTCGCGTTGCTGTCCTCCCACTGCGCTCCGACCACCACCGTGCCGCCCGAGACGGCCACGGCCTGGCCGAAGTAGTCCTCTGCGTCCGTGTTCGAGGCCTTGAGGTAGTCTGCCTGAGTCCAGGTGCTCCCAGATCGAGTGAAGGTGTAGCCTGCCCCGGCATCGAAGGCACTGTTGTCGCTCTGGTCCCCGTTCACGCCGGTCGCGTTGCTCTCCTCGTAGCCCGCGCCTACCACCACTGTGTCCCCGGAGATGGCCACCGCATAGCCGAAGTAGTCCCATGCACCCGTGTTGGAGGCCTTGAGGTAGGCTTCTTGCGCCCAAGTGCTCCCCGACCTCCTGAAGACGTAGGCCGCCCCGGAGTCCATGGCGCTGTTATCACTCTCGTCCCCGCCGACGCCGGTAGTGTTGCTATCCTCGGCGTACGCCGCCACCACCACCGTGCTGCCTGAGATGGCCACGGAGTAGCCGAAGCGGTCATTCGCGTCCGTGTTGGAGGCCTTTAGATAGGCTTGCTGCGACCAGGTGGTACCCGAGCGGGTGAAGACGTAAGCCGCCCCGGCGTCGGTGGCGGTGTTGTCGCTCTGGTCACCGCCTATGCCGGTCGCGTTACTGTCCTCACTGTCCGCGCCCACCACCACCGTGTCGCCGGCGATGGCCACGGAATAGCCGAAGAAGTCGGAGTCGTACGTGTTGGAGGCCTTGAGATAGGCCGCCTGAGTCCAGGTGCTCCCCGACCGCGTGAAGACGTAGGCCGCCCCGGCACTAGCGGCGCTGTTGTCGCCCTGATCACCGCCTACCCCGGTCGCGTTGCTGTCCTCCATGAGGGCCCCCACCACCATCGTGTCGCCCGAGATGGCCACGGAGTGGCCGAAGTGGTCGGATCCGCCCGTGTTCGAGGCCTTCAGGTAGGCCTGCTGGGTCCAGGTGCTCCCCGAGCGGGTGAAGACGTACACCGCCCCGGAGTCGGTGGCGCTGTTGTCGCTTTGGTCGCCGTTAACGCCCACGGCGTTGCTGTCCTCGCCGTACGCTCCCACCACCACCGTGTCGCCGGAGATGGCCACGGAGTAGCCGAAGTAGTCACCGACGTCTGTGTTCGAGGCTTTGAGGTAGGCCTGCTGGGTCCAGAGACCCCCCGACCGGGTAAAGACGTAGACCGCCCCTGAGTCACTGTGGCTGTTGTCGCCCTGGTCCCCGCCTACGCCGGTCGCGGCACTGTCCTCCAGGATGGCCCCCACCACCATCGTGTCGCCGGAGATGGCCACGGAGTAGCCGAAGTAGTCGGATCCACCCATGTTTGAGGCCTTGAAGTAGGCCTGTTGCTCCGGCACCAGTCCGGGAGTGGATGAGTAGGCCGGGCCGATCGTCAGCGCAAGGATCGTCACAACTAGGGGTATCAAGAGGCATAGCAGAATAGGCCTGAGTCGCGATCTCGTCATGGAACCCTCCCCTCAGAGATCGTCCCCCCCAGAAGGCGCGAACGTGAAGCCGAAAGCAATGGATCTGGACACCCCGGCCTCTGGCTAACCATTCACACCCACGAACCGCCAAGGGGGACGCACAGCACACTATCCCCGAGTCTAGGAGCATCAGTGTGCGAACGCAAGCAGTCCGTCTGCAGCCAGCAGGCTCGCTGCGACTGTCGGCAGCTAGGGAGTCAGCACCATGTCAAAAGCATCCAAGGCTATGCCGTAACCTGAGGAGCCTGAGTACTTTGTGCCCAGGCATTCTATGACCACGGTGTGGGTGGTATCGCTTAGAAGCCCAGTGTCGAACACCACCCTCTTCCAGATAACGCTCGAGCTATACAGATCCACGATCTTGGCGTTGGCCGTATCGCCGTCCACGGTCACCTTGGCTCGGCCGTACCACGGGGTGGTCTTGGCGACCCAAGAGAGATAGGTGCCCTTGAAGGTCACCGTCACTGTGGCCCCGGTAGCACTCGTCGACTTGCAGTAGCCGCCGGAGGCCGACCAATCGAGACTGCTCAAGGTCCACACGCCGGAGTACAAGCACTTGCCGTCGGTCTCTTGAATGCGCTGCACCCTGGGCGCCTCGAACAGGTAGCCGTCTATATCCAGCGCATCAAGGCTGATGGTGGTACCTGATGAAGAAAGGTTCTTGGTACCGAGGCACTTGATGGTCAGGGTGTGGTAGCCCGCCGTCAGCGGACTGGCATTCTTGTAGATCTCAGTCTTGTAGACGACTGTGGGGGTGTATAGGTCGGCCGTCTTGACGGGCACCCCGTCTATGCTTATCTGGGCCTGACCGTAGGAGGGTGCGGTCCTTGCCCTCAAGGTGACAGCAGTGCCCCAGAACTTCACCATCACGCCGGCTCCGGTCCGGGCCGTAGAACGCAAGCTGCCCCCCGAGGCATACCCCGTGGAGACGCTCGACCAAGTGCCCAGGTAGGTGAGCCTGGAATCGTTCTCCTGGTAAGTCCAAAGCATGGGAGTGGCCTGAGGCGCATCAGCGATGGTACCCATGAGATAGAAGGCATCGGCGCAGATAGAGGTGCTTCCAGAAGACCAGTTCTTGCTGCCCGTCCAGTAGATGCTCAGGGTGTGAGTGCCGGAGGCTATCAGTCCTGTGCTGTATACCAACTGCTTGTAGCGCGTCAGCGGGCTGTACAGATCGACCGTTACGGCGTTCGCAACGTCACCGTCGAGCACCACTTTGGCCTTGCCGTACGAGGCGGCGGTGCGCGCATACCAGGCGCAATACGTGCCGGTGAACTTGACGTTCACCGAGCCTCCGGGAGAATTGACGATGGCATAGGTGCCGCCCGATGCCGACCAGTCGGCGCCGCTGGTCTGCCATTTACCCCGGTATTCGATGTTGGTGTCGTCCTGTTGGTACGGGGTGGGCGCGGGCGCTTGATCCACGGTACCCCAGACCTTAAGGGCGTCGACACTCATGCCGAAACCCGTGGAGGCTGTGTTCTTGCTGTTACTGCACCTGATGGTCAGGGTGTGCGTGGCGTTGGTGCGTTCGCCCGCGCTGTAGACCAGCACCTTGTAGCGGGTAGTGGAGCTGTAGAAATCTATCTGGCCGGCCGCGGCGCCATCGATAGTCACATCAGATTTGCCGTACCACGGGGTGGTTCTGGCCAGCAGCGTCACCGAGGGCCCCGTGAACTTGATGGTGACGGCGTCACCCGGGGTGCTGGTGGCAGAGTAGCTCCCGCCCGACGCCAACGAGTCAGATCTCGAGGACCACTTGCCCAGGTAGGTGAGTCTGGAGTCAGTCTGCTGCACCAGGGTAGGCGCGCTGCTCTGGGTAGCGGAACCCGCATTGAGCCTGCCCCCGGTCACACAGTACCCGGCCAGGCTGGAGCGGTAGTCAGTGGTGCCGAGGATAGCGGCCTTGCGAGTGGCGATCGACTGCCACGGCGCCTCGGCCGCCAACAGGGCGACCGTGCCCGTGACGTGCGGCGTCGCCATGGAGGTGCCGTCCATGGTCTTGTACGACAACGGCGACGTGACCGTCACGTTGTCTATCTGCACTCCATCGTACGTGTAGCTGAGGTCGCTCCGCAGTAGGAAGCCGACCTTGAAATTCCGGGTGAGCACTTCTTTGGGGATGGAGTAGGTGAGGGTCGTGTTGCCGTAGTCGGTGAACCAGTCGAGAGTCTGCCAGCTTGCCCCCCCGTTTCCGGACACGCGCACGTACATGTAGTCATACCCATCTTCTAGGTACCAACGGACTCCGAACCGCAGCAGCGCCCCACCCTGGGCCAAGCTGCTCATGTCCATAGTGCGGCTGGTCAGTGTAGAGTAGGCATTGTTGGGATAGTTGCCGTACGGGCTATCGCTCCAACTGTGGCCCGGCTGGTTGGGGGCCCAATACCACTCCCCTGTGATGCCCCACCCTGAGCTCCAAGACCAGTTGCCCGCCCCGTGCTCCATGTTGTCGTAGAAGCTCCACTTTGACGACTCACCCTCGGGGAAGTACCCGGCCGCCTTGGGGACCGTGCTAAGGATGTCCACACCCGGGGCGAACAGGTCTACCTGAGTCGAGTTGTAGTTGGAAAAGTCTGCCTTGTAGTCGTACTCATCGCTGGCTCCGACCGAGATGATGTTGCTGCAGTCGTAGGCCGCCGGATAGTTGACGATGGAGGAATAGTCGTTGCCTGCGGACGCACAGAACATGATGCCGGCATTGCCGGCGGCGACTATGGCGCTCCTTAGCACGGAGTTGTAAGCTGCGCCGCCGAAAGAGGCGTTGATGGCCACGACATTGACTCCGCGGTTGACCTTGAGGTCGATCACGTAGTTGATGCCCTCGATGACGTCAGAATCCCAGATGGACCCGTCGCCCACCCGCACTGCCAGCACCCGGGCATTGTAGGCCACCCCTACGACCCCTCTGCCGTTGTTGGCCGTCGCGGCTATGGTGCCCGCCACGTGGGTGCCGTGAAAGACCTCGTCGAACGGGTCACTATCGACGTCGTAGGTGTCTATGCCGTAGTAGTCGTCGACGTAACCGTTGCCGTCGTTGTCGACGCCGTCGTTTCGCACCTCGCCCGGGTTGCGCCACATGTTGGCGGACAGATCCGCATGGTTGTAGTCCACACCTGTATCCAGAACAGCTACCACGACATTCGAGGCGCCGGTCGTCAAGGCCCAAGCGCGCCTGGCGTCTATGTCGCAGTCGTTGTATTGCTCCAGCCCCCACAGGCTGGAGAAATATGAGTCGTTCGGCGCCGGCGCGTCAACAGCTGTCACCGACGACTGCCAATCGTTCGGTGTATCGCTGGCTTCGGTGATGCTGCGGGAATAGTCGGCCGACACCGAGACCACTCCGGGCGTGCCTTCAAACTGTCTTATCAGTTCTTCTGTGCTCAGGGAGTCGGAGCTGAACTCCGCAAAAGGCAACGCCTTCTCAGACCGAGTGGCGTGAGCACTAAGCACCGCCACACCCGCGCGGTCGGCGGCCTGGCTCATCACCTTGCTCTGGGTGCCAGGAGCGAACTCGACCAACACGACCCCCTCTCGTGCAGCCGGCGGTGCCTGGGAGGGGTCGGAGGGTGTCGGTCGAATCAGTGCCGGCCGCGGGCTCTTGGGCGTCCGACGACCCTGTTTCAGAATCACCCGCGTGGGATTCATCCGAATAGAGAGGCCCTTTGGTGGCAATCGGCGGATCAGCGGGCGGCTTGGTGTCTTCGGCGAACACGGTCGACGATGCGACGATGACCAGGGCCCCAACCGCCATAGCCAGCAACAAGGTGCGCAAGCGGCGACCGTTAAGAGCACGTCTTGCTTTCGACACCTTGCACCCCCCGTTTGACCCTTGGCCGCAGACTACACCGACTGTAGTCGCTATGCACTCAGAGTGTCAAGCCACACCGACTCACGGCAACCTTGCCCCGCCCCTTCTCGCCTGTAGCAGGCGCGCGAGCCCCAGCGCGATCAGCAACGATGCCGCCGCCGTTCCGCCCCACACCGTGGCTGCCAGACCAGCCGAACGCTGGATCTCATCACCCGTATGCAGCAAGAGGTAAACGACGAAGAGCTCCAGTGTCACGCCCATGGCCAGGAGCGTCGCCCACAGACCCCGCCTGCCCAAGAACACCGCGCCTACCACGAAGACCCCCAGAGCCCAGGGCACGACAAACATCAGGAGTGGGTTGAGCGTCGTACCAGCGGTCACCACTGCGCCCCCGAGCAGCAACTTCCACCCCAACGAGCGACGCCTCTCATGCACTACCGTTTGGGTGGCTTCGTCGAAAGGCAAGCCAGGGCCTTGAGCGGCCTCGCTAGCCGTTGCGACATCCCCCGCCACTCTCCGCCGCCTGTCCAGCAGCAGCAGAGTCACACCTGCCGCCAAGGCCGCCGCCGCGATGCCACCCAAGGCGTATGTGGGCCAGAGCGGGCTGGGTGGATAGTCCTCTGACCCCCGGATCATCGCGTTCCACAAGCCTGCTGCCGAAGCAAACAGTGCCCCGATGACGGCAAGGTTCCACCCCAATCGACGCCGACCCCGCACGAACGAGAGATAGCAGGCGGCCACCCCTGCATGCATGAGTGGTAGATCGAACCCCATGACGTCCTGATCGGTGCTCCAGTAGATGACGCAGACCATGATGGCGGCCAGGCCGAGACCAAGGATGGCAGCCCGCACCAGACCGAACCGCCTCGGCACGACCTCCGGAGCGGCCGTCGGTGCGGCCTCAGGCTCGACCACGCGGCGCGCCTGCTGTCCGCACGCCGGGCACTTGATGTCCTCGGGCCCGAGCTCGGCCCAACACCACGGGCAGTTGTCCGCCACAGCCTCCCCCTCCTAGTGACTTGTACGCGGGATCATTGCGTGACTCGTCACCCGCCGGCAACGGTAAGACCAGCACCGGCGTTGCCGACTACGGCCACCAGGGCAATGACTCACTTGCCGTCCTACCCAGGAACCTTAACACCTTGTACACCGCGACCAAGAAGCGCTGCCATAGCGGGGCCAGCTCGGGGTTGGTGACGATAAGCTCGCCGCGCTTGGCCGGCGGTATCGGGGGCCTGGCCGTGGAGCCTGGGTGCTTCTTCTGCCGTGTCGCAGGCTCTAGGCTTGGCCAAGGTTCTGGGGCGGGCGTCGAGGCCACTGGCGGCGCGGGCGCACGCCGCGCCTGCTGCTTGCACGAGGGACACATGATGTCGTCGGGACCCAGTTCAGCCCAGCACCAGGGACAATTATCTGACACTGTCTCCCCTGCCTATCGGCTTCTGTTGTCTCGCGCTTGGAGAGCTACCGCTCCCCACTGACTCGCCCCGGCCCAGCCGTCTGGCAGTCTGCGCTTTCTGCGCGAGTGGTCGAGAGTACTCGAACGCGGTCTCGCGCGGGAAGTGCGGACTGCCCTCTAGCTGACCACCAAGATCGCCATATGACACCGCGAGCCCTACTACGGTCCCCCCCAATCAGGCGAGACCGCGAACAGCAGCCAGGCGAGTACCGCCAAGAGAATCACGAAAGCCACGCCGATCCAGAGCCAGAACTCTCTCCGCATGATCCTCCCCTTCAAGAGCCCCGCCCACCCATCAGGCAGTCTGCGCTTTGCGCGCGAGTCGCCCTAGAGTACTCGAACGCGGTCTCGCGCGGGAAGTGCAGACTGCCCTCTAGCTGACCACCAAGATCGGCCGATGGCACCTCAGGCAGCGGTCGGCCTCGGCGGTGACCTGCGCCAGGTCGTAGCCCAGCTCCACCGCGTCGAAGTCGTCGGTGCGCTCTTCGACGCTGCGCACCGGCATGGGCTGGCGCTTGCCGTAGTCCACGCACTCGGCCAAGGGCTCGCCGCTCTTCTGGGCGCCCAGGTAGACGGCCAGACGGCGGGTCTTGTCCTCTAGGTCTTCGGCCACCGGCTCGCCGCGCAGGTACTTGTCCATGTACTTGGCGGCCACTTTGCCGGCGTTTATGGCCTCTATCACCGTGCCGCCGCCGCTGACCGCGTCGCCGCCCACGAACACGTTGGGCTTGCTGGTCTGCAGCGTGTACGGGTCGATGTCGATGTAGCCGTACTTGTTCACTTGAGCGATTCGTCGCCGCCGAAGGGGGCGAAGTCGGGCTTCTGGCCCACGGCCGCCAAGATGCTGCTGGCGCTGAGCACGAACGGGGCCATGTCGGTGGGCACCGGCTTGCGGCGGCCGCTCTCGTCGGGCTCGCCCAGCTCCATCTGCTGGCAGACCAGGCCGTTGACGCCTTCGTCACCCTTGCACTCCATGGGAGCGGCCAGGTAGTTGAAGTGCACGCCCTCTTCTTCGGCCTCTTCGATCTCCCAGAGGTTGGCCGGCATCTCGTTCTTGGTGCGGCGGTAGACCACCTGCACGTTCTTGGCGCCCAGGCGGACGGCGGTGCGGGCCGCGTCCATGGCCGAGTTGCCCCCGCCCAGCACCAGGACGTCGTCGCCGATATCCACCTTCTCGTGCAGGGCCACCTTGCGCAGGAACTCGATGGCGTCCATGGCGCCGGGCAGGTCCTCGCCGGGGATGCCCAGCGGACGGCCCAGATGCGCGCCGATGCCTACGAAGATGGCCTCGAACTCCTTGTTCAGCTGCTCCCAGGAGATGTCGCGGCCCACGCGGGTGTTGTAGCGGAACTCCACGCCCTCTTGCGCGATGAGCTCGGCCTCTCTATAGATGACGTCGCGGGGCAGGCGGTACTCGGGGATGCCCACGTGCACCATGCCGCCCGGCACGGGCAGGTCTTCGAAGATGGTGGGCTTGTATCCGCGGCGGGCCAAGAAGTACCCGGCGGACATGCCGGCCGGTCCGGCGCCGATGATGGCCACCTTCTTGCCACAGGCGGCCTGCTTGTCGTCCAGCCTGCAGGTGACCTCGACGGGCCGCTGGCTGAGCTGCACGGTGGTGAGCTCGCTGACCTCGTGCGGCGCGCCCGCGATGAGCGCGGCGCCGCCGGCGGCCTCGACGGCCTCAGGCGTGGCGCCCGCGGCCGGGCTCGTCCATCCAGTCCAGCAGAGTCCTTCTCGTCCACCAGGCCCTCGGCGCGGTCGGCGGCCCAACGCTTGATGTTGTTTATGGCGATGGGGTCGCCGCTGGGCGCCAAGGTGCAGTTGCTCTCGCAGGGATGCGGGCAGGTGCGCCCGATGATGGCCGGCAGCGGGTTGTCGCGCTTGACGATGGTGGTGGCCAGATTGGCGTGCTCTTCCAGGCCTGGAAGATGTAGGCGGCGCAGTCCACCGTCGACGGGCAGGTGGAGCGGCACGGGGCCGTCATCCAGCCGTGGGTGGTCTGCGGCTCGCAGGTCTGGCCGGCGGCGTGAGCGGCGAAGTGCTCGGCACCCAGGTCGAGCAGGGCCAGGATGGGCTCTTTGATGGTGTTGGCCACGCCACACCAGGCGGAGTCTTCGATGTTCTCGGCCAGACGGCGGATCTTGGCGATGGTGCTCGTCGGCGCGGCTCGCGCCGATGCCCTTGGTCTCGGCGCCCGGGAGCACCCACGGATCGCGACGGGCCTGCACGCCTTGGCGGCGGTCTCATGGTCGCCCGCGGCCAGCTCCTCGAACAGAGCGCGCATGACGTCTACGCCTATGCGGCAGGGGCCGCAGCGTCCACAGGACTCCTCTTGGATGAGCGCGAGGTACTTGAGAGCCAGGTCGACCGCACAGACCTCGCCGTTCAGCACCACTCCACGCCAGGAGATGACGGCCTTGATGTCGGACATGTCGGGCTGCTGGAGACGGTCCTGCACTTCAGCGGCAGAGGGGCCGCCGTACTTGTCGCTGAGAGCCGCTACGGGCTCGCTCACTGTCGCTGGATGCCTGGGGCATCCTGCCGAACCTCCTCGAGAGTGCTGCCTTGAACAGGGTACGAACGGCGGCGGGCGCTTGAGCGCGGCCGCGCCGCAAGTGACGCACTTTGGTGCCTTGGATGATAACCCATCGCGCGTTGCGCGCGCGAGGCGCATGATGACACCGACGCTGTGGAGCGGTATCTTGAGAGCACCGCTCGAGAGGAGAAGAGGACGAACATGATCATCTGCGAGGCAGTCGCCAAGAGAAGGTGCGTAAGGGCTTATCTGGACCGACCGGTCGATCCCGGTGACGTGGACAAGGTGGTGGAGGCCGGCCGCTGGGCGCCCAACGCAGGGCCATTTCATCTGACAGTGATCCGCCGGCCCGACTTGCTGCAACGCCTGAGCGAAGCCACCCACGCGGCCATGATGGCGTCGGGCGTGGAGTTTCTGCAGATGAGAGCGTCACTGCCCGGCTACCAGCCGCTGTACGCGGCGCCGGTCGCCATTCTGATCTCTGGCCCCGCAGGCCCGAACGTGGCCCTCAACTGCGCGCTGGCCGCGGAGAACATGCTGCTGCAGGCGACCGACCTGGGTCTTGCCTCATGCTTCATAGTCACGCCAGGCCGGGCCTTGGGCCCCGATGCCGCCCTGGCCGAGGAGGCCGGCCTACCCGAAGGGTATACGTTTCAGTGCGCGGTGCTCCTTGGCTACCCGGCAGCGAGCGACCCCTACAGCAATCCCGAGCGCATGCCCAAGGGCACCGTCAGCTACGTCGACTGAGGGTCAATAGCACGAGACCGCCCTGCCGCCGCGAATGCGCCATTACACCTCGGGTACTTCAAGGTCGCGGCAGACTTTGCGCGCAATGAAGTCGTGTAGCCGGAGATGGCGAATCAGGTCTGTCCGCTTCACACAGTGACGCGAAACGGCTCGCGAATGACCTTCCTACTGCCGAGGCGCTCTTCGGCCAAGACGCGGTTGGCCTCCAGAACGAGTTCGATAGCCTCTTCCAGACCGTTGCGGGCCTCTTCGAGAGTCTCACCCTGAGTGTTCGCACCGGGCAATTCCTCCACGTACCCGATGTAGCCCTCAGGAACCTTCTCGAAAACTGCTGTGAATTCAAGGTGCATAAGATGACCTCCACTGACAGAGTCAAGAGTAGTCTACCAGCACCCCGTGTCGCACGAATCAGACCTTGGTTGGAGTCACGAGCCCCGCGCACTATTCGTCCTACTCGTAGTGCGTCCACATGCGGAGCACCTTGACCGTGCGCTCCTCCTCCAGCACCTGATACACGAGTCGATGCTGGATGTTGATGCGCCGCGAACACGCTCCTGCGAGGTCGCCCACCAGCTTCTCAAAAGGTGGAGGATTCTCATAGGGGTCGCGGGACAGGAGTTCGAGTAGTGCCTGGGCCTTGGGCTTGAGTCCGGCCGCCGCCAGCTTGAGCGCGTCCTTCTGGGCGGTCTTGGTGTAGACCAGCCGCCAACTCACCAGTCGAGCGTGTCCTCTAGGTCTTCGACCGGAGTGCCCATGCCCTCGACTATGGACTCGCGCATGCCTGGGATCGAGACCAGGTGGAGGGTCTCCTGGACCGCCCGCCAATCGTGTTCGTCGATGAGCACCGCACAACCGCGCTTGCCCGTGATCTGGATAGGCTCGTGCGACTGCGCGACCTGGTCGAGAAGCTTGTATAGCAGCCTGCGGGCTTCTGTGGCGGTGATGGTAGTCACAGCACTTCCTTGAGATAGAGCGTGCGTAATAGCGTACGCTCCATACACAGCGGCGTCAAGGGAGCCGGACAAGCTCAGTCCTCCTGGTGTGCTTCGAGTGATACGCTTCGCAAGCGTAACGCGCCGAGACACACCGCGAGCGAAGGACTTAGGTAGTACATGGCACAGGTAGGGTGTCACATATGCCCGGTGAAGTACGCCGGCCTGCTGACCGGCCGGGTGAGAAGACTCATCAACCGCCCCAAGTGGCTCCTCCGGCCGCTGGTGGCGCCGGGTGAAACCGTCGCCGACCTGGGGTGCGGCCCCGGCTTCTTCACGCTGCCACTGGCCGAGTTGGTGGGCAACAGCGGGCAGGTGATCGCCGTCGATGTGCAGCAGGGCATGCTGGACATGTTGCGTACCCGGGCTGAGGCGGCCGGCCTCAGCCGGCGCATCCAGCCACATCTCGCCACCGCTGACGGCTTGGGCGTCACTGCGTCGGCCGACTTCGCCCTGGCCTTCTGGGTGCTTCACGAAGTGCCCGATCAGCACAGATTCCTGCAGGACGCTCACGACCTGCTCAGACCCGGTGGGCGCCTGCTGCTGGTGGAGCCCGTCGGCCACGTATCTAAGGCGGACTTCGCGGCGGCCCTCGCGATGGCCGGAGAGGTCGGGTTCGTCCTCACCGGCCGGCCCCGTGCGGGTCTGAGCCGTGCCGCGCTGCTGCAGCGACCCCTTTGACGGCGCGCCGCTGGGGTGCTGTTCGGCGTTACACTGTATAGGCAGTTAAGTAGTGCAGGTAGTGTCAGGCACCTTGGGGGTACGCAAATGGCCACCGAACACCGCTGCGAACGCCACCCTAGATCGCGAACCACACTCCTGGCGACCGCCCTCGTTCTCCTGGTAGCCCTATCGGCGTCGGCCTGCGGGGATGGCGGCACTCCCACGCCCGCGATAACCGGACCCGGGGGCACCTCAGCCGGTCCGCTAGTCGCCGACGGAGAGCACTTCGGCTTCTTGGTCGATGTGACCGCGGACCACATGCTTTTCGACCCCGCCGACGTCCTGAGTGGCGACGCCGCCTTAGAGGCGGCCCGCGCCGAAGGCTTCATCGGCCCCGACGAGAGCCTCGACAACGACTTCTACATCAGCAATCTGGATGAGAGGGCGGCCGACCTGCAGGTAGACGCCGCGGCCACCTTCACCCTGCTCGTAGCCGATACCTCGGGCTCACCCGTGGAGAAGACCGTCACCTATGCCGACCTGGTGAGCCTGTGGCACGGCGTCGGAGACGGCGACGTGTACTACTCGGGCCTTGCCCAGGGCTTCAGCGCTATCACGGTGCCGATCAACCTGACCATCGTGGGCGGGCGTGTGACGGGCGGCAGCGAGCAGTACCTGCCGTAGCCGGCGCGCCGGGCGCGCCGGGCGCGCGGGCCGCGCTGCGTCAGACGGTCTCGGCGGCCCTACGAGGTAAGGTCGGTCTTGCGCTGCAAGAACTCCTCGCGGTCTATCTCGCCCCGTGCGTAGCGCTCGTCCAATATGCGGAGCGCCTCCTGCTTGGCGTCGGTCTTGGCGTCTGTCTTGGCGTCCACAGTGGCATCTACCGGCGTGCCGGGCGGAAGCGCCTGACCAGCAGGGGGCGGCACCGGCGGACCGTAGGCTCCCGGGCGCGAAGCGGCGTGCCTGATCAAGAAGACTATGCCCACTATCACCGCTATCCAGAAGATGGACATGAAGCCCACACCTATCCAGTTGCCGATGTTCCAAGGACCATCCCACCACCACATCATCTCTCGCTACCTCCTCTATGCCGGCCCTGCCGGACAGTCTGCGTCTATGGGCTCAGCATACCCGATGGGTAGCCGCCCCAACCGTCCCGCCCGCGAGCCGGGGTATCGCGGCCCGCGGCTCTGGGCCCGCCCAGGTGGTAAACTGCCCGCTCACCAAGGCTGAAGGAGTGGCATGGAAAGGCTATGGGCGCCCTGGAGGTTGGGTTACGTGACCAAGGACAAGCCCGGGGGCTGCATCTTCTGCGACAAACCGCAGGCCGGCGATGACCGCGCGGCTCACATAGTGCATAGGGGTGAGTCGGCGTACCTGATGCTCAACACCTACCCGTACAACAACGGGCACACACTCATATCGCCGTTCGCGCACGTAGCCGCCCTGGAGGAGCTGCCACCGGCCACCCTTCACGAGATGATGGATCTGGCGCAGTGGTGCATAGGCGCCATGAAGGCCTCGTTCAGTGCCGAAGGGCTTCAATGTGGGCTTCAACCTGGGCTCTGTCGGCGGCGCGGGCATCCAGGACCACCTTCACCTGCACGTGGTGCCGCGCTGGCTGGGCGACACCAATTTCATGCCCGTGGTGGCCGATGTGCGCGTGATACCACAGTCGCTGGACGACACCTACGACCAGCTGGTGGAGGCGCTCCGGCTTGCCGAGCGCCCGGCCTAGAAGACAAAGGCCTGCATTTCTGCTAGAATGGTCAAGCTGATGATCCCTCGAAGAACACCGAAAGCGCGTGTTGGGCGCGTCGGAGTATGGGCATCTCCACTGATTGCGGCAGTCCTGCTGCTCGTGTTCCTCTTTGTCTTGCCTCTCACCCCCCCTGTACAAGGCGCGCCCTCTAGCAGCGTGCTCAAACAGCAGCTGGCCCAGAAGCAGGCCGCGCTCGACGCACGCCTTCACCAAGCTCCGGGCCCTGGAGAAAGAGCTCGACTCACTGGAGAAGGCCGAAGACGCCGTGGCCGCGAAGCTTGCGGAGCTGATGGCCGAGGTCGTAGAGGTTGAGAACGACATAGACCAGGCCCAGAAGGACCTCGATTCTCTGCGCATCCAACTCGAAGACCGTCTTGTGAACATCTACAAAGACGGCGGCTCGTGGTCTTTGCAGTACTTGGAGGCCCTGGTGGTCGAGGACAGCCTGGCCTCGGTACTCGAGCGCTTCGACCTGCTCACCAAGCTGGCCGACGAGGACCACCAACTCTTCAGCGAGGTCGAGGAGTACCTAGAGCGCTCCCGCGCCAGACAAGCTTCTGCTGGAAGAGAAGGTGGCCGAGCAGAAGACCCAGCAGAAGCAGTTGGAGCTCACCATTCAACAGTCATCTACCAAGCGGCTGCAGTTCGCCGCGCAGTATCGCAGCCTGCAGAGCCAGGCCGCCGGCCTGAGAACGCAGATCAAGCAGGCCGAGGCCCAGGAGGCGGCGGCCGCAGCAGCTGCCGCCGCGCGACTCAAGCAGGTGTCCGACGCGGCCAAGCAGTCGTCGGACAAGGTGGGCACCACTCCCACCACCACCAAGCCGACGACGCCCAGCCCCGGCGGCAACTCCAGCTCCAAGAACCCGCCGACCTCAGCGGCAGAGATCGCTGCCCAGGCCAAGTTCCTCGACAGGACCCAGCTAGTGCCGCGCAAGAGCGCCTTCACCGGACAGATGGTCATGAGCATCTGGATCAAGTACAACATCACGCCTGCGGAAAGCCTGGCCATCCTGAGCGCCGAATCGGGCATGGGTAGCCTCAGGTGGGGCGGACGCCTGGTGACCGAGGGCAACAACTTCGGCTGCCTGACCTACAGCGCCAATCCTTCCTGGCTCAGTTGGCCACCTCCGATCTCGCACGGCAAGATCTACGTGGCCGGACGCAACTGGATGACCTTTCCCACCGTAGCGGACGGCATGGAGGCTTGGGGCCGCTACATCGCCAATGGACTCGGCCGCAACGTCTACCGGCCGCTCCTGCGGGCCGCCAACTGGACGGCGTTCGCCAACATCTACTACGGGGCCAACGTCGCCGGCAAGGCCAGGTACATACAGAAAGTGAGCGACTGCTACTACATGCTCAGGGACACGGCCAGAGCCGCCGGCTACATCTGGTAGCTCCACTGCCCCCAGGGGCCGCCCCACTCGCGCAAGCCTAGGTCGCTTGGCGTAGCGGGCGGCGGCACCAGCGCTTCGTACACCTGGGTGGCCACAGCCTGACAGCGCGCGAAGGCCCTGAGAGCCCTGCCGTAGTCACAAACTGACTCGTTGCCCACGGTCCCGTTGGCGCGCGTGAGGTAGAAGTCGCCTTTGATCCATTCGGTCGCTGCGCGGTCGAACAGCTCGCTCAGCGGCGCGTACGGCAGATCCCAGTGAGTGAGCTTGCGCAGCGCCTGCCCAGCGTAGTAGAGGTCGTAGCGGCCGCGCTCCTTGGCTACCGTGACCACACGCACCGGGTCCCGATCGAGCTTGAGCTGGTAAAACGAGTGGGTCTGCTCCACCGGGTAGTAGTGGCCCCCGGGGTAGTGAGAGTGAGCGACTCTGCCTACCCCGAACGACGACAGGTAACAGAGCCGCTCGTCGGGCACCATGACGCCCACCATCTCGGTCGAGAGCCCAGCTATGGTCTGGTTCCAGCCCTTGCCCTGGGTGTCGTAGTAGGCGGCGTCGGCCTCCTCCAACGTGGCATAGGCGGGCGGGTCTCCGGCGAAGCGGCAGGTCATCTTGGCGAATTCCACGTCCACCTGGCCGTGATAGTTACTCAGCAGGTCGTACATCTGCAGGTTGCGGGGGATGCTGCTGATAGTGCCACCGTGGGCCACGTAGCCCGCATGAGGGACGTACCTTGTGGGCAGGGTAGGATGCTTGGGCAAGAAGGCAGCCAGCTGCTCGTCCTCGGTGATGATGTTGTTGGCTGCATATAGAAAGTCGTTCTCGCCTGCGTCGCCGGCACGGCGGACCGCCAGGGGGTCGCGACACTCCAAGCAGAAGACGTCGCCGTTGGTGTCGGCCCAGAGGCCACCGGCGTGGCCGGGATACGAGGTCTGCAGACGCAGGGCTTCGGCGGAGGTATCGGCATAGCGTAGGGTGTGGATGATCCCGAAGAAGGTCGGCACCCCAGCAGCCTCCAACGAGCCGTCACGCGGGTGCTCGTTGCCGCTTGTGCCGGCCCCGTGGTGCACGTGCACCAGCCCTTTGTCATTCATTGCGGGGTGACAGGGCTTGCCGCTGAGCTCATAAGGGGCGACAACGAAGGCGTTGCCCTCCCCCGCACGCGGCACCACTACCACGGTGACCTCGAACTTCACCTCGGCCATGTCGCCCACGCCCACGCAGAGCAGCCTGCCGTCCTTGGTGGCGCCGCCCCAGGCGGCGTAGCCGCTGCAACGCGCTGGGGGCTGAAGCAGCGAGATGTCCTCCAGTGGGTCGGTGCCCACGATGGGTCGCTCGAACACGAAGGCAGCCAACATTTCGTCGTACGACAGGCTGACCCCAGCCGCGGTCGCCCCGGCGGCCATACCCCGCACCATGCCTGTGCACTCGGGCGTGTGCTCCTCTATGTGCACCTGGTAGGCCGCAAGCACCTCCCGCTCTTCGGTGGAGAGGTCGCGCTGCAGACCCTTGAGTATCCACGGACCGAAGATGTGGACGTACTGCTGCGACCACTGGTAGCCCATGTCGTAGTCCGAACCATGCGTGAAGATCACCGGCCGTACGCTTGGCGGGATGGGTACGCCGTCGGCAAACCGTATCTCGGGCACGGCCTCGTTTTCGTGGTGCGCCATCGAGTGCCCCCTACTCGTCTAAGAGCTGGGTCAGGTACTCATATATATTACGCGAGGGACCCTTGGCAGCGTTGTCCTCTATCCACCTTTGGGCCACGGGCTGAAAGCAGTCCTTCCAGAGACCCAACTCCTCGCCGGTGGGCACCACCACTGTCTGCCCGCTGCACTTCTGCCACCCTTCGGCTTCCACAGCTAGACCGGCCGCACGCATGCGCTCTCCCAGCCAAGGGGTCGACTCGTCCACGACCGCCCGTAAGTCTGGGGGGAGTGAATCCCAGACCTCCCAGTTCATTATCACCGCGCTGGCCCCCGCGCCCATGCCCAGGTCGAGGTGGTAGTCGAAGACCTCCTCCAGACCCCTGTCTGTGACCACATACACTGGAGCCATGCAGCCCACTATCAGGCCCTTCTTCGCTGCTGTCGCCCAATCACTCGACGAGACGTTCACACTCGATGCGCCGGCCGCCTGCACCAACAGCACGCTGTCCCCCAGGGCGGCGATGCGCAGCCCCTGCAGGTCCGCGGGTACACGCACCTCTTTGTCCTTCACATGCAGTGAAGTGCTGGTGACGACGCTCTTGGCCAACACTTTGACACTGGCCATCTCGGCCGCCATCTCTGGGAACTTCCGCTGCAACTCGTCCCATATCTCTATGCCCCCCTCGTCCGGCATGGCCAGACACCCCAGGGTGACCACCGTGTTGAGGTTCCACTGCTTGGCCGCGTAGGCCAGGTTGATGACGGCCAAGTCGCAGACCCCGTCTTCCACGGCCTGCAAGGCCTCCCGCCCTTTGGCCAAGCTCTCTGCCGGGTAGATGGTGAAGTGGACCCGACCCCCCGTGGCCTCCGTCACCTTGTCGGCCCACTCCTGGATCGCCACCGCGGGCGGCGCCGTGGGTGGGATGTGGTGGCTGAGTCTAAGTTCGAAGACTTGCTCAGAGGTAGGACGCGGGGCCGTCGGAACAAGTCGAAGCGAACAAGGCCGGCACAGCCAGCGCCATCAATACTGCTGCACATCGAAGCCTCACGCACACCACCCGCTCACTCTAGGCCCAAGGCATCAAGGGCAAGACCCTCTTCTCGGGCGAGACGAATATGGCCTTCTGCGGACAGTAGTGTTCGCAGTGCAGGCAAAGCATACAGTCGTCTACGTAGCTGATGACAGCCCGGCTGCCGCAGGTCATGCAGCGCCGCGTCTCCAGATCGGCCGTGTCTTGGTCGAAGCCCTGCTTGATCTCTTTGAAGCTGCCCGCTCGCTGCTTGACCGACAGTGTCGCGATGTCGTTGCGGGCGAGCGGCTCCATGCCCTCCTTGGGCGACTTCTTGACCCGCTTGGGCGACAAGTACCTGTCCGCCTTCAGGTCTTCTCGCTTGAGGTAGCGGTCGATGGACACCGCCGCCTGCTTACCCGCAGCCAGGGCCTGCACCACCGAAGCCGGTCCGGACACCGCGTCGCCCGCCGGCGAAGACGCCGGGCAGAGAGGTCTGCAGGGTGATGGCGTCCACCTGTATGGTGCCGCCCCGCGTGACGGCGAGCCCTTGAGGCAGCAGCGTCGAGGTCGGTGGCCTGGCCGATGGCCATGATCACCGTATCGGCCTCCAACATCTTGGTCTTGGCCTCGTCGTACGACGGGCAGAACTGCCGCCGGTTGTCGTAGACGCTGGTGCAGCAGATCAGCTCCACCCCTGTCGGCTCGCCCGCCGCCTGCCAGCACCCGCTTGGGTCCCCAGCCGTCGTGAATCCGCACCCCCTCTTCCAGCGGCCTGCTCGACCCCTTCTTTGAAGGCCGGCATCTCCGCCTCCTGCTCCAGGCAGACCATGTCTACGCTCTTGGCTCCGGTGCGTAGCGCGGTCAGGGCCACGTCGATGGCCACGTTGCCGCCCCCGATCACCACCACCCGCTCGCCGACCTTGGCCGCGCGGCCTTCGCCCCGGTCCCTGCCTTCGCCGCGCCGTCGCCGCCAGTTGACCGCGGCCAAGAACTCCAGCCCCCACAGCACGCCTTGCAGGTCGACGCCTTCGATGTCGAGGCGCCGGCTGAGCTGGTTGCCCACGCCAAGAAGACGGCGCCGTACTCCTGCTGCAGCTTCTCCAGGGTGACATCCTTGCCCACGGTGACGCCCGTCTTGAACTCGACGCCCAAGTCGCGGATGTAGTCGAGCTGCGCGTCCAGTACGTCGCGGGGCAGCCGGTACTCGGGGATGCCCAGCCTGAGCATGCCGCCCAGCGCCGGCTGGGCCTCGAAGACGGTCACCGAGTAGCCCATACGGGCGAGAAAGTAGGCACAGGCCACCCCGGCCGGGCCGGAGCCCACCACGGCCACCTGCGCCGAGTAGATCTGATGCGCGCCGGCCGAGCCTTCTCGCTCAGCCACCGGTCGGCCACGAAGCGCTCCAGGGCGTTTATGTTGACCGCCTCGTCCACCTCGCGCCGGGCGCACTCCGACTCGCACGGATGCGGGCACACCCGGCCGGTCACCGCCGGCAGCGGCAGATATTCCCGCAGCACCTCCAGGGCCTCGTCCACCTGCCCGTTCTTGAGCAGGTACATGTAGCTGCGCACGTCCACGCCGGCCGGGCAGGCCCGGCGGCAGTCCGGATGCTCCTCGCGATCGGCCACCTCAGTGTCCAGCCGGATGACGTCCAGCGGGCAGGTGATCACGCACAGGCCGCAGCCGTTACAGAGCTCTGGGTCTACCAGTTCTATGGACATTACTCGGCGCCTCCCGCTCTGCCGCCGGCGCGGCGCCGCGCAGCCGGACGGCGCCGCATCTCGTCCAGGGGCAGCACGCCCGGATACCTCTCCTCGTAGGGCTTGGTGAGGTCGGGCCACCATTCCTTGGGCACCGGCTCTTTGTAGAGCTTCATGCCGCCCTGGTCGTCTTTGATCTTCACCCAGGCCAGCCAATCCGGGTCGTCCCTGCGAGGATAGTCCTCTCTGAAGTGGTCGCCCCGGCTCTCGGTGCGGTACAGCGAGGCGCGCAGCTTCATCTCCGCGCCCAGCGCCATGTTGCGCGTCTCTTGGCAGAGCCGCCACTCGTGAGCGTCGGTGGCCCGCAGCTTGGGCACCAAGTGGCCGTTCACGAACTCCGCTATGGTGAGGGCCGCCTGCGAGCCGGTCGGCGTGTTTGACCCCCAGGTAGAAGTAGGGCACCGTGATGCTCTGTATCACCTGGGTCACCCAGCCTGGGCCGAAGCCACCCTTGCGCTCCAGCGGCGCGCGGACGAAGTCCCGCGCCCTGGCGACCTCTGCAGCGTCTAGCTTGCCCCGCTTCTGCTGGGTCACGAACTTGGCCGCCGCCGTGCCCGCGCGGGTGCCGGTGACCATGGCGTGGTTGGAGCCGAAGCCCATGCCGGCGTACACCGCCCCCGAGCCCATGGTGGCCGAGGTGTTACCTGCCGAGTACAGGCCGGGCACACCCGAGGCGCAGTCGGTGTCTACAGCCCAGATGCCGCACCCGGCCAAGGTCGAGCCCAGCTGCATGCGCGATGAGGGCCACCGCACCTTGCCGCCTCGGAACACGTCGAACTCGATCTTGTCGCCCTGCTCCCAGGCGATGGGTATGCGCTTGAAGTATTCGCGCAACCACTCCCACTTCTTGGGCGGGATGGTCTCGCAGTCCAGGTAGAGCGGCGCCCGGCCCATGTGAGCTTCCCAGGCCGGCGTGATGACCGCGCCGCCCTCGGAGTTCAGGGTCGGACGGCTGTACCAGCCGGAGTAGCCGCCCCCCAGGGCATAGGGATGCTGGTACGAGCTGTCGACTATCTCGCCGGAGACCTCCCCCGTCAGGGTCTGCATGACGTGCTGCAGTTCGCGCCTGCCGTACAGATAGCCGTTGTTGAACTCCCGGCCCGATATCTCGGCGCCGGCCCGGTAGGCCATGGCCTCGCCGTCACCCGTCCAGAAGTAGGTGGGCGAGGTGTCGTGCTTGAAGCTCATGGTGCCGGTGGAGATGACCGTGGCGCCCGCTTGGATGACGAACAGGCCGCCACCCCTTACGTGAAAGCCCACCGCCCCCGCCACGGCCCCGCCCTGCTTCAGGAGCTCGATCATCATCACGTTGTCCAGCACCCGCACCCCAAGCTCGAGCACCTTCTTGCGCAGAGTCGGAGCGTACTTGCCGGCCCGCATGGTGATGTCCTGGTAGACGCTGGGCGGCGCGCCCACGGCGCTGGTATCCCACTTGTACTGCTTGCCGTCCTTCTCGTAGAACTCCACGCCGTACGACACCAGGTCGTTGTAGCGGTCTTCGGCCTCGGTCAGGCAGATCTCGTCCCAGGTGCGGTTGTTCAGGTACTCCACCCGCTTGCTGATTATGTCCACCCACTCCTGCAGGTTGTCCTTGGCCTTGCGGAAGAAAAGGATGTCGCCCTCGGCGTAGGCGGTCGAGCCCGACTTGCCCACGTAACCCTTGTCGGTGAGAGTGACGTCCAGACCTTGCTCGCGGGCCTTGATGGCCGCGAACATGCCGGCCATGCCACCCCCGACCACCAGCACGTCGGTCTCGACGAGACGCTCGTTCGCTCCTAAGCTCATTGCCATGCCTCCCCAGCTCTTATGCACGCCACAAAATGCCCCGGCCGTATCTCCCGGGTCTCGGGCAGGGCCTCACGGCAGGCCGGGATGGCCAAGCTGCAGCGGGGGTGGAAAGGACAACCCGGGGGTGGATTCAAGGGGCTCGGTACCTCGCCTTCTAGTACGATGCGCTCCCGGGTCTCTTCTACCTCAGGGTCGGGCACCGGCACCGCCGAGAGCAGGGCCTGAGTGTAGGGGTGAAGCGGATGGTCGGTGACCTCAGAGGCCGGGGCGGTCTCCACGATATGGCCCAGATACATAACCGCGATTCGGTCGCTCACGTGTTTAACGACCGCGAGATCGTGGGCGATGAAGATGTAAGAGAGATCGTGGAACTTGCTGCTGCAGGTCTTTGAGCAGGTTGATCACCTGGGCCTGGATGCTGACGTCCAGAGCCGAGATGGGCTCGTCGGCGATAATGAGCGAGGGGTCGCAGGCAAGAGCTCGTGCGATACCTATCCTCTGACGTTGCCCGCCTGAGAACTCATGGGGAAAGCGTCCGGCCATGCGGGGGTCGAGGCCCACGATGCGCATGAGCTCATCGACTCGGGCCCGACGCGCCTTCTTGTCTCGGGAGGAGCTTATGCACGCGTATGGGCTCCCCGATTATGGAACCGGCCGCACTGCCGGGGGTTGAGTGACCCGTAGGGGTCCTGGAACATGTAGGCCATCTTCTTGCGCAAGGGCTTGATGTGCCGCTCTTTGAGGTGCGAGATGTCCCGGCCTTCGAAGAAGATCTCGCCGGCGGTGGGCTCATACAGGCGGATGATGGCCCGGCCCACGGTGGTCTTGCCGCAGCCCGATTCGCCCACCAGGCCCAAGACCTCGCCGCGCTTCAGGGTGAGGCTGACCCCGTCTACGGCTTTCACGTCGGCCACCTTGCGCAAGGAGCAGGCCGCGCAAGACCGGGAAGTAGACCTTGAGATCGCGGACCTCAAGCACCAGAGCGGGGTGCGCCGGGCGTGCTTCCTCGCGCTTGTGCTCGGCGCTTCACGGCTCGGTCGCCCTTCATAGGGTTCCACATGGCACGTCGGGTCGTGCGTCGGCCTTCACGCCACCGCTCGGCTTCACGCTCCGCGCCGTAGGGCGTCGGTCTCCTGCATCGCTCCGGCCAGCCACCGCCTCTCGTCAGGGCAGCGGGGCAGGAAGGCGCACTGGCCCGGCAGGCGTGTGAGGTTGGGCGGTAGCCCGGGTATGGCCTCGAGCTCCCGGCCCTGGCCTTCATCTATGCGGGGTACGCATCTAAGTAGGCCTTGGGTGTAGGGGTGACGGGGGCGGGCGAAGATCTCTTTGCAGGTGCCGGACTCCACTATGCGCCCGGCATACATGATGTAGAGCGTCTGGGCGTAGCGGGCGACCACCCCCAGGTTATGGGTGACGATGACCAGCGAGGAGTCGAACTTGGAGACCAGGCCTTCATGAGCTCGAGCAGCTGCGCTTGGGTGGTCACGTCCAGGGCGGTGGTGGGCTCGTCGGCGATGATGAGCCGGGGGTTGCAGGATAGAGCCATGGCGATCATGGCCCGTCTGGCGCATGCCGCCACTGAACTGATGCGGGTAGTCCCCCAGGCGGGTCTCGGCGTTGGGTATGCCCACCAGGTCCAGGAGTTCGGCGGCCCGGTCCTTGGCTTCGTGCTTGCTCATCTTCAGGTGAAGCTCCGGCATCTCGGTGAGCTGCCGCCCGATGGTGAGCACCGGGTTCGAGCGAGGTCATGGGCTCCTGGAAGATCATGGCTATCTTGCCGCCGCGCACGCTCCGCATCTCCGGACCGTTGGCCTCGAACTTGGCCAGGTCTTGGCCTTCGAAGAGGATCTCGCCCGAGACGATCTTGCCCGGGGGGCGGATGAGACGCATCACCGAGAGCTGCGTGACCGACTTGCCGCAGCCCGACTCTCGCCGACCACGCCCACTATCTCTTTCTCCTGGATGGTGAAGCTGACGTCGTCGACGGCCTTGACCAGGCCGTCGTCGGTCTTGAACTGCGTGCGTAGGTTGCTTGACCTCGAGTAGGGTGCCCATCTAGACCGTCCCCCTGAGTCTGGGGTCGAGGGCGTCGCGCAGGCCGTCACCCATCATGTTGAAGCCGAAGACCAGGAGCATGATGAAGAAGCCCGGGGCGATGGAGAGTTCTGGGTTGGTGAGCAGATAGTTGTAGCCCTCCTTGATCATGAAACCCCAGGCCGCCGTGGGCGGGTTGATGCCGGCCCCCAAGAAGCTCAGCCCTGCTTCGGCCAGGATGGTCGCCCCCATGCCTATGGTCATGAGCACCAGGCAGGGCGGGAAGGCGTTGGGATAGATGTGCCTGCAGCATCATGCGCCAGTTGCCCACCCCTACGGTGCGCCCGGCCAGCACGTAGTCGTTCTGCTTGACGCTCAGCGTCTGGGCGCACATCATGCGCGCCTGCCCGGGGATGCCTCCGATGGCCAGGGCGATGATGACGTTCTTGACGCCTCCACCGAGTACGGCCGAGATGACGAGGGCCAGGGCGATCATGGGTATGGCCATCATGGCATCGATCAGACGCATGATGATGGTGTTGACCCAACCGCCGAAGAAGCCGGCCAGCAGACCCAGGAGCTGTCCGATGATGGCCCCCAGAGCGACCGCGCAGACGACCGACCAGACAGCGAGGTGCGGGCCCCATAGATGCAGCGGCTCAGCGTGTCTCTGCCAACCGAGTCGGTGCCCAGCCAGTGCTCGCCGCTGGGGTGGGCCAACTTGTTGCCCAGATCGGTCGTGTAGGGATCATACGGGGCCAGCAGGGGCGCGAAGAGGGCCACCAGTATCATCAAGCACCACCAACGCCAGGCCGACCACCGCCAGCTTGCGTCGCATGAACACCCGGAGTATCCGCTTCCATTCCGACTGGCGCGGAGGAGCCTCGGCAAACACGTCCGGGCATTCGCCTCCCTATGGCCTCTGTCGACTTCACACGAACACCGCCCTACCTGTAGCTCTCGCGTATGCGGGGGTCCAGCCACGCGTAGCTGATGTCGACTATGAGGTTGGTCAGGACTACCACCACGGCCATCACCAGGACGGCGCCCTGCACCGCCGGATAGTCACTGTTCATGATCCCGTCGGCCAGCATCCCTCCGACGCCCTGCACGTTGAACACCCGCTCCACGAAGATCGCGCCGCCGAACATGAAGCTGACCTGCATGCCCATGGTGGTCACCACCGGTATGAAGCCGTTCTTGACCATGTGCCGCCTGACCACCACGTTCTCCTTCAGCCCCTTCGACCAGGCCGTGCGGATGTAGTCCTGCTGGGCGACCTCCAGCATGCTGGAGCGAGTCTGCCGCGTCTGAGCCGCGATGCCGAACACCGACATGCAGAACACGGGCAGGATCAACTGCGTGACACGTTGGTCGAAGTCATACCCCGCGCTTATGCTCACCCAGTGCAGTTGCAGACCGAAGATCCACAAGAGCACGATGGCCAGCCAGAAGTTGGGCACGGTGATGCCCAGATTGGCCCCCACGCTGACTACGGTGTCGGGCCAGCGGCCCCTTCGGATAGCGGCTATCACCCCGAACAGCAGTCCGAAGGTCGAACTGACTATCAGCGCCAGGACGCCCAGGGTCAGAGTGACCGGTAGCTTGGCAGCGATCTGGGTGGCTACAGGCTCGCCCTCGGTGATGGTCTCGCCCAGATCTCCCTTGAAGACCCCACCTATCCAGTCGAAGTACTGGGCTACGACCGACTTGTCCAGCCCGCGCTCGTGTCTGATCACTTCGAGCTCTTCGCGGGAGTAATTGATGTAGTCCGGGCCGAGGATGGTCCGTAAGGGGTCCCCCGGCAGAACGTGCATCATCAGGAACACCAGTATGGTGACCACAAAGAGGACTATGACGCCCTGCAACAAGCGACGGATGATGAACGATGTCACTTGGGCAACTCCAGCTGGTCGCGCTCGGCTACTTGCTGATCCAAGCCCGCTCGGGCAAGAACTCGCCGACTGTACCGTTGCCGAAATCGTAGTCATGCACGTACGGCGCTGCGGCGACGAAACCCTCGTTACCCATGAAGGGCACCACCAGACAGAAGTCGTCTATGGCCATCTTGTTGAGCTGCTGGTACATGAGCTCGCGCTTGACCAGGTCGGTCTCTTGTTTCATCTGCCGGTAGAGCGCGTTGAACTCGTCGGGTATGAACATATGCTGGCCGAAGTCGACGGCGTCTTCGCTGAAGTTGGCGGTGAGCGACGTGGAGTACTGCATCTCCACACCGTTGTACGAAAGGTCGGTGAGGATCAGCTCGTTGGCAAAGCCCTTCTCGGCCTTGTCCTTCTGTGCCGGGAAGGCGACACCGTTCAGCTCAAGCTCTATGCCTACTTCGGCCAGGTACTCCTGGATGACCGTCATAACCTGGCTCTCGTCACCGGCCTGGACGATGTAGGTAAAGGGCACCTTCCACGGATTCGCCTTGCTGATATTGAACTTCGACTCCGCCAACAGCTGCTTGGCCTTCTCGACATCGTAGGGATGCCCCACGATGCTGGAGTCGTAGGCCTGCAGCCCCTCGATGGCCAACTGATTGGTGGGGTACATGAACTCTCCGTACACACCCTCGACAATAGCGTCCACGTCGAGAGCGTAAGCGACGGCCTCACGGACCTTCTGATCGGACCACGGGCAGCTGTCGCTCAGGCTGTCCCCACCGATGGACCACATGCGAGAACACCCGGGTATTGACCGTGTTACCCGCTTCAATGAGGTCTTTGGCCGTGGTGCCACCGTTGAAATAGAGCGCGTCGGCTTCTCCGGCCTTGAAGGCCATCAGACCGGCCATGGTGTCATTGACCATGCGTATCTCGACGCTGTCGAGATAGGGCAGATCCCTCCTGCCAGTAGTCAGCGAAGCGCCTCGAACTTCACGTACTTGGTCGGGACTGCAGTCGACCACCACGAACGGCCCGGTGCCCTTCGGATACCTCTTTACGTCGATCTCTTTGGCCGCCGCCTGAACCCCCGCCGGCGAGACCATCTTGCCGGCGCCGCCGGAATTCAGACCCTGTACCCACAAGGGGTCCCACTCCGAGAAGCTGAGTCTTGACCGTGTAGGTGTCGAGCACCTCGACGGAGGTGACAGCACGTCAGGTCCTTTTTCTCGCTGGTCTCCCACTGCTCGAAGTTCCACTTGACCGCCTCGGCGTTGAAGTCGGTGCCGTCATGAAACTTCACGCCCTCGCGCAGGTGAAAGGTGACGGTCTTGGCAGCCTCATCTGCTAGTCCCAACTGGTGGCCAGTTGCGCAACGGGTTCGCCCTTGGCGTTGAGCCCCACAAGGTTCTCGACGGCGTACCTGCTCATCTGCACGTCGGTGAAGCCGGTCTGCAGCCAGCACGCTCCCAGATTGGTGGGCGCCGCGTAGTGGATCAGCACCAGGTCGCCGCCGTACTGGGGCGTCTCGTCGCTCGCTGGTCCTTGCGGGCACTCGAGCACGCTTCTGGCCTCGGCCTCGCCTGTGCGACCTCCGGTCGAATCATCCCCCGCCTCACCGCCGCCGCCACAAGCGACCAGCGACAGATGCGAGAACCAACAACATGACCACGCACACAGACAAAGTCGACCATAGTCTAGACTTCATCACCCCTCCTTCATACGGACCAACGCCAGCTTGCGCCTGTTCACAGACGCCCGTCAATGTTTATCACGGTGCCCATGGAGACAGAAGGAACGTTAGGGTATGCACTTTGGTTCGAGACACGAGAGGGCGGGCGCGCCTATACTCATCTGCATGCGAGACACTGCCGCACAAGCCGCTCCCGAGCGCATCAGAGTACTGATAGCCGACGACCACGACCTTATACGCCAGGCTCTCCGCACCGTAATAGACGAAGAGCCTGATATGAAGGTCGTAGGCGAAGCCTGCGATGGCGAGCAGGCCGTCGCGCTTGCGCTCGAACTCAAGCCCGACGCCATGGTCATGGACATACAGATGCCCAAGCTCTCGGGAGTCGAGGCCACAGGACGCATCAAGGCAGCGCTGCCCGAAGTCACCATACTCGTGCTCACCGTTCACGACAGCAACGAGTACATACTGCGCATCCTGGAGGCCGGCGCCAGCGGCTACCTCACCAAGGGGATCATAAGCAAAGACATCCCCGCCGCCATCCGCGCGGCCGTGAGCGGCGAGTCGATACTCTCCGAAGAGATATTGCGCAAGCTGCTTACCTACGCGCTCCGCTACCCCACCAGGCAGCCGGCCCCCTTGGAGATCCCCACCGCCCTCACCGAGCGCGAGACCGAGATACTGGAGTTGTTGGCGCAGGGAGCCAGCAACAAGGTCATCGCAAGCGAGCTCAGCCTCAGCCAGAACACGGTCAAGAAGTACATGATGGGCATCTTCGCCAAACTGGGGGCTACCTCCCGGACCGGGGCCGTCGTCAAAGCCCAGCAGATAGGCCTGCTCTCGCGCCATGAATAGCCCGGCCCAGGAGAGCGGGCCGCCTGGCCGTGCGCCTCTTCGAGGCGTTCCGCCGGCACAGGGCGGTGCACTACTCAGTGGTGGTACTGCTCTCGGCGGGCATACTCTTTGTCTACTACGCCTACAGGCAGTCGCTCCCCGCCCCCTCGCCACACTATCTGGAGTGGTTCTGGGGCATCTTCTTCTTCGAGTTCAAGAAACCACGTGCTGGGCATACTCCTGCTGGTGCCCATCCTGTACGCAGTGTTCGCGCTGGGCTGGAAGCGCTCGCTCTCTGGTGGTGGTCGCCCTGTTGGTCGCCGTCGCCCCTTACGTGGTGAGCTTCTCTTACAGTTCGCGCACCTTGTTCGAGAGCTTCAGCCTGCTGGCTATACCCGCCCGCGCTGGTCATCGCCGTCGAGATGCTGCTGGTCTCAAACGCCAGGGAGAGACGGGCCAGGGCCGAGAAGAAGCGCGAACGGGCCGAGGTGATGCGCCAGATGTTCTCCATACAAGAGGACGAGCGCCGGCGCATATCGCAAGACCTGCACGACAGCGTGGCCCAGACCCTGCTGGTCAACGCCAGCACCGCCCACAACATGCTCGAGGGCAACAAGCGCGACGCCCGCGGCGGTCAAGGCGGGCTTGGAGGCCATCAAAGAGAACAGCCTGGGCATGGTGGCCGAGATACGCAACATCTGCCAAGACCTCCGGCCCAGCGTGCTGGACAACCTGGGGCTGGTCTCGGCGATCAAGTGGCTGGTGGACAACCTGAGTGAGGAGACAGGCGCGGCCATCGATCTGAACATCAACGGTGAACCCCACGGGTTGACGCAAGACGAGAACGTGGCCGTTTTCAGGATGATCCAAGAGGTGCTCAACAACATCAAGAAGCACTCCAGCGCCAATCGGGTGAGCGTTACCATGGACTTCGACGCGGGTGGCATCATGATAGTGATCAAGGACAACGGCCAGGGCTTCGAGCTGGCCGACGACGTGCACCGCTACGGGCTGAGCGGCAAGCTGGGCATTCTGGGCATGCACGAGAGGGCGCAGTCCATCGGCGCCGTCTTGCGCATAGACTCCAACAAGGGCCGAGGCACCAAGGTGACCATCCGCGTGGCCAGAGGTGACGGCGAGACCTCGCGGGGCACCGCCACGCAGCTCGCCTAGGGCGCCCGTGCTATATGATTTCTGCCGACACACCATCACTGCGCCCTTGAGCCGACACAACGGCCTTCAGGCGCCGAGAGAGAGGCGGACGGGTTGACGGCCGACCAGCGATCAAGACCGACGAGCGCGAGGCGCCCTGGCGGGGCCGTCGCGCCCCGCGCCACTTCGCGCCCCGCGCCCAGCCCCTACTCACCGCGTTCTACTCGAGATCTGGTCCTGGGCTGGGGAGCAGCCACAGGGGCAGTACTGGCGGTCATAGGACTCAACATAAGCAGCCTGATAATCCTGGTCTCACTGGGATACGTTGCCACCGCCTTTCTGCGCGATCCTGAGAAGCGCGACTGGCGCCTGCGGCAGGCCGGCTGGGCCATAACCATACTGGCGGTACTTGCGACGGTGTTCACGGGAGCGCTCCTTGGCTACAGCAGCGACGACCCCACCAAGAGCGAAGTGAGCGCCTACGCTTACCTGCCCATGGGCGCAGCGACCGCCGTGCTGGTGACCATCTTGATGTTTGCTCTGGCCGTTGCCGCCATCTGGGCGGCCAAGGCCTTCGGCCGGCAGGGAGCCGACCGCTACCGCGCACTCAACCGGGCGGCCGTGGTCATGATCTTCTACTTCATACTCTTGCTGCCCGGTGCCGTCGCCACCGCGCCGGCCCTCGCGCCGCTTGGGTCGGCCTCCAGAGCACCCCTCACCTTCTTCTCCATCGCCTCCAGCATACTGGCCGCCACGCTAGTCGCCTGCGCATTCTTGTGGGCGAAAGACGCCGCTCTGTCGACCCCGGGAGACGCTACTCACTTCTCGTTCGCAGACAGGGAGTACCTGCTGTTCGCGGGCGCGGCCGCGCTGTTCTTGCCCCGCCTGGCCGGCCTGTCGACGATCCGTTGGAGCCTCCTGCGACGCGCCCAGAGCGAGACCCTGCAGGAGGCGGTCATACAAGGGGCTGCCTCTGTCGCCACCATCTTGCTCCCCCTAGCTCTTTCGGGGGCAGCGACCGCGGCCTTCTGGCTCTCCTGTCGAGAGAGGGGATGGCAAGTGGAGCGCTGGCTGGCGGTGCCGAGCAGTAGGAGCGCCCTTGAGGGTGCCGGTCTGGCCAGGTTGGTGCTCACCTGGCGGCTGCCGCTGCTCTACGGCTGGGCGCTAGTGCTCACGGCCGCCTGCTCCTTCTTGAACTGGTACGGCTTCTTGGCCGCGGCGCCGGCGGCGGCGCACTACGTTCTGATGATGACGCGCGAACTTGCGCGCCGGCAGGTCGCCTGAGCCTGACCCGGCGGCCTAGTCCCTGTTCCAGGAGATCTCGACGCCCTGAGAAGTGCCGACGGCCCGCTCGAGAACGTCCATGAGGCCAAGGCTGCCCCCGCGCTTGTCGAGCATCTCCACGGTGGCGAGGTCGATGAAATAGTCGGTGTCTTCGTCGCTCTCTTCTTCGAGTTGCTCGACCAAGAACCGAAAGTCGTCTTCGGTTACGCGACCTACCTCAGCGCCGGTGTCCTTGAGCTTGAGCACGATCATGGGTCGAGCCTCCTGTCTTCGTTTTGGACCTTCTGCAGATGAGTATGCCCGCCGCGGCCGCAGCTCAAGCCTCGAAGCCCTCCAAGCGAAGCAACTCCGCGAGCGCCCTCTCCCCCACTTCCAGCTGCTCGGGCGTGGGTTCGCTGGTGGTGAGGCTCTTCTGGATAGCCCGCCCCGGCATCATCATCAGCCGCGCCGGCAAGGAGCCGGCGTGCTTCTCGGCCCAGCGCAGGGCCTCCAGCGCGAGCCCTAGGCTCGCGGCCCCGGCCGCGGCTGAGCGGAGTGGGGTCTTGCGACCCCGGCGGTCCCGGGCAAGCAGGTTAGTGATCACGCTCGCGAACAAGAACGGCCCCACCAGGTTCGATCCGCAGCGGTCGTGCTCCTTGGGGGCGGGCGCGGCTGCGCGGCCCGCTTTCGCGGCCCGCAGCGCCTCTTCATGCGCACCTATGACCTTGTGCTCGGCGCCATGATAGCCCGAAACAGGTGAGTTCTTGACCGAGAGCACCGCGGGAATGAAGGCCGCCAGCGCCGTGCCCGTCTCTTGTGCCAACGCCGACCGGCGCGCCAGAGACCGCACCGCCGTGGCTCCGGCCATGGAGGCGGCCAGCGCTGCGGCTACCCGTCGCTCCTCGAAGGGTAGCCGCGCTCCGGGCAACCGCACCTTGACCAAGCCCAGCACGAGCAGGCTCTCGGCGAAACGGCCCAGACCGCGCAAGACAGGCAGGCCGCCGCCCAGGCGCGCGGCCCCGGCGCGGGAGCCGGGCAGATGAGGTCTCTCACCCGAAGCGACACTTATGCCGCCGCCGTCCTCGCGGACGGCGGCGGCCCAGTGATCGTTACTCACCACTACCAGGCCGTTGCTCAGGGCGATGCCGCCGAGTCGCAACTCCGGCTGTGTAGTCTGACTGCCGGCCGGCCTGCTCTTCATGACCCTAAAAGACCCCGGCGCCTATCTCACCGATGATGTCGAAAGCATCGGCGTTGATGTTGGTGCCCTTGGAGTAGGGGTTCTTGAGCCCGCTCCAACTGATGGTGACCGTGTGAATGCCGGGGGTCAAGAAGCCGGTGGAGAACACCGTCTTCTTGTAGTGCTTGACCGGGCTGTAGAGGTCGACCGCCACCTTGGGGCCGCCGTCCACACTCACCCAGGCCTTGCCTGAGTAGAGAGACTTGACGGCCACCAGGTTGAGGCAGGCACCCTTGAAGCGGACCACGACACTGCCGGGCAGTACTTCCACCGGGCCGACGTAGGCGGTGCTCAGAGGCGGAGTCGAGCAGACCTTGAGCTTGCCGCCGGAGTAGCTCCAGTTCCACGAGGTGGCCCAACCCGGGCCGAACATCACCCTGGGGTCGTTCTCTTGATAGCGTGTGGCCCAAGCCAATTGGCCCACCACATCCACGGCATCGATGGTGATCGCGTGGCCGATGGACTTGGCATTCCGGGTGCCGGTGTGCGAGATCTTCACCCAGTGCAGACCATCCGGTAGATAGCCGGTGGAGAAGACCTTCTGCTTATAGGCGGTGCGCGGGCTGTAGAGGTCCACCATCACCGCGGCTCCTCCGTCCACCGAGACCGAGGCGATGCCCAGGGTGTTTGCAGTCTTGGTCACCCAGTCGAGTCTGTTGCCGCGGAAGGGTATGGTGACCGTGGCCCCGCTTTGATAGCTGTACTTGGCGTTACCGGCCGAATAGGGCCAGTAGGTACTGGTGGTCCAGACGGCCGTATAGATCAGGCGGCCGTCGGTCTCTTGGTAGCGCGTGGGCGTGGCATCGATGTAGGTGTAGTTGTCGGCCTGAGCGCTCCCGACTATGCCGCGCACCACCTGCACCGTCACCAGACCCGCGGCATGCGCCGGGGCAGTGGCGGTTATCTCATTGTCGTTGACGACCGTGAAGCTGGTGGCTTCAGAACCGCCGAACAAGACCACCTCGGTGCCATCGAAACCGCTACCGGTGATGGTCACCAACTGCCCGCCCGAGATCGGTCCAGCGTTCGGGCTGACCCCCGAGACCACGGGCACTACGACATAGGTGTAGTTGTCGACCGCCGTACTGGAACCGCCGGCAGCGTTCACCTGCACGGTGACCAGACCGGAATCGTGGGCCGGAGTGGTGCAGGTGAACTGAGTCCCGCCGCTGCCTCCCACCATCGCCAGATCGCCGGCCGCATAGCCATCAAAGGTCACCGAGGTGACGCCGACAAGATCGGTGCCCACCAGGGTGACCGACTGCCCACCGGTGATGGGGCCCATCCCAGGACTCACACTGCTGACCGTGGGCGCTTCTACGTACTCATAGTTGCCGGTCTCGACACTTGTGCCACCGAGGGTCGTCACCGCCACCGTCACCACAGCCGCCGCGTGAGCCGGAGCAGTGAAGCTGATCAGGAGACCATAACCGGGGTCTTCCACCTCGAAGTTGACCGATGTGCCGTCGATAGTGACCTTGGTGGCGCCGGCTATATCGCTGCCCATGAAGGAGATCTCGTTGCCGCCGGCCGTAGGCCCGTATGCGGGATCGAGCCAAGTCACGCTCGGTACGGCTATGTAGGTGTAAGCGCTGGCCTGCGTGCCGGTGCCACCCACGTTGGTGACCTCGACGTCCACCGTGCCCGCTGCGTTCGCGGGAGTGGTGGCTGTGATCTGGGCGTCGGAGTCAACAGAGTCGATGGTGCCATCGACACCGCCGAAGGTCACCTTGGTCGCACCGGTGAAGCCTGTGCCGGTGATCGTCACGGACTCGCCGCCGAGGACCGAGCCCTCGTCGGGGCTGACGCCGCTGACCGTGGGAGCCGGAGGCATGGCTCCACCCGAGAGCGCAAGGTAGACCTCAGAGTCAGAGCCGTCCCAGGCTGCCCATACGATGCGGTCACCCGACACCTGGGCACCGCCAATGTCGGGTGGGGTCGCGCTCACGTTAAGGCAGGTGATCCCGTCATCTGGGGTCCAGGTGTACAGGTCCCTCCCGTAATCACTCATGCCCGCCCACACTAACCGGTCGCCCGAGACGCCCAAGGCGGAATCGTCGGACGTGTTGTCGGTTATCTGAGCGATCCCGCCAAGCGGGGTCCAAGTGCACAGCTCATAGTCGGATCCGTCCGGCCTGGACCACACCACCCGGTCGCCAGAGACTTGGGGAGCCTCGTCGCCGGTCTCGTTGTCGCTGAGGTTGACTACTCCGCCGCTCGTCCAGGTATAGATCTCATAGTCGGAGCCGTCGTAGCCCCGCCACACCACCCGGTCGCCCGAGATTTGAGGAAAGGCGTCTTCATACGTGTTGTCGGAGAGGTTGACTATCCCGCCGCTTGGAGTCCAGGTATAGACCTCCTCGTCGGCGCCATCAAAGGCAGCCCAGACCACCCGGTCACCCGAGACCAGCGGGAAGTACTCGTGGGCAGCGGTGTCGGTGATCTGGTAGAACCCGCCCAGTGGGGTCCAAGTGTAGATCTCATAGTCGGAGCCGTCCGGCGCGTACCAGACCACCCGGTCGCCCGAGACTCGCGGTGAGTAGTCGTTTGTCCCGTTGTTGGTTATCTGGTGGAAATCACCGTAGCCCAGGGTCCAAGTGTAGATCTCATAGTCGGAGCCGTCCCAGCCCTCCCACACGACCCGGTCGCCCGAGACCTGGGGCTGGCGGTCTTCGGTCGTATTGTCAGTCATCTGGAAAGCGGCGCCGCCCGGGGTCCGAGTGTATATCTCGTAGTCAGAGCCGTCCCAGCCCTCCCACACGACCCGGTCGCCCGATATCTGAGAAGCCTGGTCGTCGGTCGAGTTGTCACAGAGGTTGGTGACCGTGAAGATCTCGGATGCGTACGCCAGCGTGATCCCGGCCAGCGCCATGGCAACGATCGCCACGCCTGCCAGGATCAGTACGATCCTTCGCCGGGCCCCCTGCCTCACGCCCCGCCCCGAAGTCTGCTCTTGCCTTATCGCTCTTGCGCTGACTTTCACCGACGCCCCCTTCGCTAGACAGTTGACCTCACAGTGAATCTCGGCGACTCACCGCGGAACCGATCTCACACCAAAGACAATAGCACTCCCCTCTTCGCAATGGACGACCTACTACCTGCCCCGCATGGAGCCGCGTCAAGAGCCTTGGCTCCGCGTATCGGCAGGAAGCCACGACACAGGGGGCGCCTTGCGGCGCCCCCTGGTGGCAAACATCGACCAACATAGCGGGTCAGGGCGATGCCTCCCAAGCGCAGCTCGGTGTGTGACCCGAGCGGCAGCCGGTCTGCTCTTCATCACCCTAGAAGATCGCGACGCCCATGTCACCGATGATGTCGAAGGCGTCGACGTTGATGTTGGTGGCCTTGGAGTATGTGTTCTTGAGTCCGCTCCAACTGATGGTGACCGTGTGCATGCCGGGGGCCAAGAAGCCGGTCGAGAAGACCGTCTGCTTGTAGAGCTTGACCGGGCTGTAGAGGTCGACGGGCACCTTGGCGCCGCCGTCAACACTCACCCAGGCCTTGCCGGAGTACAGGGACTTGACTGCCACCACGTTCAGGCAGACACCCTTGAAGCGGACCACGACGCTGCCGGGCAGTACTTCTACCGGCAGGCTGACGGCGGTGGTCAGAGGCGGAGTGGAGCAGAGCTTGAGCTTGCCGCCGGAGAAGCTCCAATTCCAGGCGGTGGCCCAACCCGGGCCGAACATCACCCTGGGGTCGTTCTCTTGATAACGAGTGGCCCAAGCCAGCTGGCCCGCCACATCCACAGCATCGATGGTGATCGCATGGCCGACGGACTTGGTATTACGCGTGCCGGTGTGCGAGATCTTCACCCAGTGCAGACCGTCCGCCAGATAGCCGGTAGAGAAGACCTTTTGCTTGTAGGCGGTGAGCGGGCTGTAGAGGTCCACCTGCACCGGGGCTCCTCCGTCCACCGAGACCGAGGCGATGCCCAGGTCGCGGGCGGTCTTGGTCACCCAAGTGAGACTGGTGCCGCGGAAGGGTATGGTTACCGTGGCCCCGCTGCGATAGCTATACTTGGCGTTGCCCATCGAGTAGGGCCAGTAGGTGCTGGTGGTCCAGACGGCCGTATAGATCAGGCGCCCATCGGTCTCCTGGTAGCGAGTGGGCGTGGCATTCACGTAGGTGAACTCGTCCACAGCAGTCTCTTCGCCGCTGGTGCCACCCGGAGTGGTCACTCTGACCTCGACTGTCCCGGTCGTAGACGCGCTCGGCGAGATGACCTTTATCTCAGTATCCGAGACGAAGGTGAAGATGGCCTCCTTCTTCTCGAACCTCACCGAGGTCACTCCGGTGAAGTCCCCGCCGGTTATGGTCACCAAGGTGCCACCGGTCGTCGGGCCACCGGTGGGGCTCAACTTCGAGACCCAAGGCGTGGGTACGTAGGTGTAGTTGTCGGTCTCGGTGCTCTTGCCCCAATCGGTGGTCACGATCACATCGACCGTGTCCGCGATGTGGGACGGGGTGGTGGCGGTAATCACGGTGTCGCTGACCACTATGTAGTCGTCAGAATCGAGTTCTGTGTCACCGAAGGCGACCGCGGTCACATCGGTGAAGTCGGTGCCGCTTATGGTGACGTCCTGGCCACCGTAGACCGGTCCTTCGTCAGGGCTGACGCCGCTGACGGTGGGCGCCGGAGTCGGGACACCCGGGACCGCGGTGTAGATCTCATCGTCGGAGCCGTCAGAGCCGTACCACACCATCCGGTCGCCCGAGACGCGGACTCCGTACTTGTTATCCGGGCTGGCGGTGACTGGGCTGACCCCGTCAACTGGGTTCCAGGTGTATATCTGATAGGCCGAACCATCCGAGGCCTGCCACACCACCCGTTCGCCCGAGACCTGTGGGGCCCACTCGTCCCCACCGGAGGCGGTCAGATTGGTGGGCGAGGAGTCGCCGAGCGCCCACGTGTAGACGTCCCACCCCGACCACCACGCCAACCGGTCGCCTGAGATCACCACCGATTCGGAGGTCAGGTCGTCGTCGCTGATCTGGGTGGGCGCAGAGTCGCCGAGCGCCCACGTGTAGACCTCATAGTCGGAGCCGTCATAGCCGACCCACGCTACCCGGTCGCCCGAGACTTGGGCATAGTGGTCACCGGTGGCGTTGTTGGTGAGCTGGGTGGGCGCAGAGTCGCCGACCACCCAAGTGTAGATCTCATCGTCGGAGCCGTCAGAGCCGTACCACACCACCCGGTCGCCTGAGACCTGGGGGGAGTAGTCGTCGTACGTGTTGCCGGTGATCTGCGTGGGCGAGCTGTCGCCGAGCGTCCACGTGTATACCTCATAGTCGGAGCCGTCATAGCCGTACCACACCACCTGGTCGCCTGAGACTTGGGGGGAGTAGTCGCTGATCGTGTTGTCGGTGATCTGCGTGGGCGAGCTGTCGCCGAGCGCCCACGTGTATATCTCAAAGTCGGAGCCGTCATAGCCGTACCACACCACCCGGTCGCCTGAGACTTGGGGGGAGTAGTCGTCGAGCGTGTTGTCGCTGACGCTAGTGGGCGAGGAGTCACCGAGCGCCCACGTGTATACGTTATAGTCGGAGCCGTCATAGCCGTACCACACCAGCCGGTCGCCTGAGACTTGGGGCTCGTAGTCGTCGACCGTGTTGTCGGTGAGCTGGGTGGTCACGAACGTCTCCGCTGAGATGGCCAGCGCAGTGCCGGCAACCGCCAGCGTGACGATGGCAAAGACAGCCAGCGCCAGCGCTATCCTGCGCCTGGTCCTCCGCTGCGTGCCCCCGGTCAACATACTGCCTTCTCCTGTCGCTCTTGCATGCACTGCCACAGCCATCTCCTTCGTCACGCAGTTGAACCCACACCAGCCTGTTTTGGCCACGACGCCCGGCAGGCATGACGTCGTCCATACAACAAGAGCCCGCCCCTTTTGGAGTGGACCCTTGACCCCCGCTCGGTACAGAGCAGCAGGATAGTCCTCGGCTTAGCTCTATCGGCAAGAAGTCATGGGGCTTTAGCGCCCTGCGGTGCCCCTGCGCTGGGCCGCCCCGGCCGCCAGGGCGCGGCGCCCAGCACCCAGGCGGTACGGCACATAGATGGCCACGCTGGTGGCCAAGACAGCCACTCCCGCGAACAAGAAGGCCGTACGTATGCCCAGCGCCTGACCCACGAACCCGCCCAGCAAGAACCCCGTGGCCGAGCCTATCTGCCCGAAGCCGCCCCTTATGGCCAGCAGCCGGCCCTTGTCGCCTTCAGACGGCGCCTCTTGATACATGGTCATAGAGGGCACGAACACCCCCACGTTGGCTATGCCCCCCACTCCCATCAGCGCTATGGAGAGCCACAGGTAGTCGCTGAAGCGTATGCCCACCAGACAGGCGGCCACCAGCACGAACGAGAGCAGCACGTACTGGTTCTTGTCGCGGTGCAGCTTCATGCGGCTGATCACCAGCCCGCCCACGATCAGCCCCAGAGCGATGCTGGCCTCCAGTACGCCTATGGCCCAGTCACCGGCCTCGAACTCCTCCAACACCAGCGCGTACGAGATGGGCAGGCCCATCATCACGAACATAAGCGGGAAGACGGCCAGCAGCAGGTTGGTGCGCAACCCCGCGTCGCGCCACAACCGCGCGAACACCCGTGGCGACTCGGCCAACAACTGCCTCACCGGCACGGGCGCCTCCACCCGAGGCGCGGGCTTGGGCAGCCCCAGCAGCAGGGCGGCCGAGGCCAGGTAGCTGAGCGAGTCCAGGCCGAACGACCACCTGTAGCCCACAGTCGCCACCAGTGCGCCGCCGGCCAGGTAGCCCAGCAGCTCGGCCCCGTCGCGGGCCACGCTGAGGTACGAGTTGGCCTTGACCAGAGCCTCCCGCTCGACCAGCTCAGAGGTCAGCTTCATCTGCCCCGGATTGAAGACCGCCGAGAAGACTGCCCATGAAGCAGGCCACGGCGTATATCAGGCCCACCCGCACCTCGGCCAAAAAGGGCAGGCTGAGTATCAACGCCGCCCGCGCCAGATCGGCCCCTATCATCACCCGCTTGGCGCTGAAGCGGTCGAGCAAGGCCCCGCCCACCCAACTGGTGACTATGAGCGGAAAGGTGGTGACGGCCATGACCCCGCCCATGTGCAGGGCCGAGCCGGTGAGCCTGCCCACCATGATCACCAGCGCCACCGTGGATATAGAGGTGCCCGCGCTGGAAAGGGCCTGAGCACTCAGGAGCCGCCTGAGCACCTTGTTCTGCATGTTCCCCCCTGGACTCAGGTGCTCTTGCCCACCCTCTCCCGTGCCTGCCGCCTTACCTCGCGCGCCGTCGCCGTCTTCGCGGCAGCCCCGGCCGCCTGCCCGGTGGCCGTCTGCGCCGCCTGTGCCGCCTGCCTATCGGCCTTCTTGACGTGGGTCACGCGCACCGCGGGTACCGACTCCACCCCCTCGGGCTCCACCGGCAGCTCGCGCAAGAACTTGACGTCTTGCACCTCCATGCGAAAGTCGGCCTTCATGCCCAGCCGGTAGGCCTCCCCCCGCTTGTGCAGGAGCTCTAAGAAGTAGTCCACCACCTCGGGGTCGAACTGGCTGCCTTTGCGAAACTCCAGCTCGGCCTCGGCCACCAGGGTGGGCAGCGGCGGACCATAGGGCCGCTGGCTGATCATGGCCGAGTAGGCGTCGGCCACGGCGATTATGCGGCTCTCCAGCGGGATGTCGCGCGCGGCCAGGCCGTGCGGATAGCCGTTGCCGTCGTAGCGCTCGTGATGGTGCAGCACCACATCGGCCAACTCCTGAAACTGTTCCACCCGGGCCAGGATCTTGTGCCCGTGAAAGCAGTGGCTCTCGATGAGGGCCCAGTCTTCGGCATCCAGGTGGTGCGACGACTTGAGCAGCTCGTCGGGCACGCCTATCTTGCCCACGTCGTGCAGCAGCCCCGCCAGGTGGATAAGGTGCACCTGCTGGTCGGGCAGCCTCATGGCCTTGGCGATGTCGGTGGCCCACTGAGCCACGGCGGCCGAGTGCTGGGCGGTGTAGTCGTCTTTGAGGTCGAGCGCGGTGACGTGGCTGGCCACGGCCTCCAGAGCCAGCCGCTCGTTGCGCACCGCCAGCCGGGCGTTGTGTATGGCCAGGTCGCGCTGGTGGGCGTAGGCCCTGAAGGCGTAGATGAGCCCCACCACCGGCAGCAGGCACAGCACGCACCAAGAGGGTGGAGTAGACCGTGGGCCCGGTGCCGGAGTCGGGCACATAGGCCCGGTAGATGGTCACCAGCCCCAGGGCCATGGCCAAGAAGAAGAAGTGGAACACCAGGAAGGGCTGAAAGCCGGTACGCCACAACTCCAGGGGCCTCATACCCCGCCGCAGCCACATGACAGGCAGAAAGACCAAGTAGTTGAGCCCGTGGAAGAGGACACCGGCCGCCAGGCCGTGGCCCGCCGTGGCGAGAGGGGAGCCGTTGGAGCCTGCCTCCAGGACCCAGAAGAAGAGGCCGGAGGCGCCGGCCACCAGGGCGGCCGCCGAAGTGAAGCAGACTGCCTGCATCCATGCGGCCCCGCGGAGCGCCCAGAGCTGGCAGAGCACCGCCACGGCGATGGCGCCAAGAGGACCAACGATTGCAGCGGCCAGGAAGAAGGCGAGAAAACCGGCCGAGGTCTCTGCGCCAGAGTGGGGGGATATCCTATATCTGTCGGCTAGAAACCCCACAGCCAAGAGCAGCAACAGCGCCGGCCACTGGAAGACCCGGGGGGAAACGAGCGAGGGCCAGACAACCGAGGCCACAACAAGAAACGCCACTAGAAGAACGGAGCACAGGCTCAGACCAAAGACGTATGCTAGAAGACCCGCTTCCCTCGACGGCTTCGAGCGATCGTCTCCCCGCTCATCTAGGTATGTGGTGGCCCCGCGATCCATAGAGAGCTCCCAAACACAATGTGGCAAGTGGTCTATCGACGCGGGGCCCCGAAGCATTAACCCGCTCTGGTCCTACTTCGACTATAACCCTACCAAGCCCTGTACCACATCGCTCACTCCTCTCGATTGGACGTGTTCACGAAATCCGGCATCCTGACGGCCCAGGGTGAGATCTCGAACAATCTGGTCGCGTGCCAGTGGGAATCGGACGGCTTCGGCTACCGCAGCCTTCCGCTCCTCGCGCCAGACCCAAAACTCGAGTCCAATCCTTAGACCGACGCACAAAAGAATGCATGACCTGTGTTCATGCTATCCATTGACCATCAACGAGTCAATCAGTCTGCCCGCTCCTTCCTGCAAGGCACGTCGGCGTCCGGCTCCTCCTGGCGAGACTCTCCTCCCGCAATGGCGGTCTTGCGCGCCCCCACCGCTCACAGCGCACAACTTCCGCAGATAGCGCACAAAACCCGGGTTTTGCCCTTGACTCGGGCCCTGTGGGTCTGAGACACTACCCCTCGTACCCGAAAGGAGGGTCTTGGTCGTGTGTGGGTGGCACCCACCGATAAGCGGCCGGACTTCTAGGGAAGCGCCGGGTTCTCCGGCGTGGTTCGGGTGCAAGTTCCGGACAGGGTGGACAGCCATGGTGGCTGGCCACGCATAAACAGGAGGAAAGAAATGAAGAAGCTGTTCGCTATCGGTCTCATCCTGGTCATCGCTCTTACCGTCGTTCTTTCGGTTGCCGCTTGCGGTTCCGACGACACCGATGTCACCGAGACCACCATCGCTACCGAGACCACCGTTGGCGCCGAGGAGACCACCGTGTCTTCTGAGGTCGAGGTCGAGGTCGAAGACACCACCACCACGCTGGTGGCCCAGTAAGTAGTACCTTGTAGCTGATTCTTCAGCTGCGACTCTCTGAGGCCCGCCGGCTATGCCGGCGGGCCTCAGTGCTTTTCTGGGGGCTCGGCCCTCGCGACGCCGAGCCCCCAGATGCGGCGGGGGGCGCCTTTCGGCGCCCCCCGCACGCTTACCCGCTTGTCGGTCGCCCGTCTACCAGAGTATGGGGCCCAACACGTCGAAAGCGTCTGCGTCGACCACGTAGCCGGTGGAGGCCCAGTACTTGCTGCCCAGGTACTTCACCTGCAGCGTGTGCGTAGCGTTGCTCAAGAGGCCTGTGTTGTACACCATCTTCTTCCAGGTGATCGTAGGACTATAGAAGTCCACCTGAGTGGTGGTGAGGCCGTCCAGAGTGACTTCGGCCCTGCCGTACCACGGGGCGGTCTTGGCTATCAACGCACAGTAGCTGCCGTAGAACGTATACACCACCTTGCTGCCCATACCGGTGAGAGTGGCGTAGGTACCGCCCGAAGCCTGCCAAGTGGCGTTGGAGGTCCACGGAGCTGTGTACACGGCGTCGGTCTCCTGCACGCGTGACGTCCGTTGCGCGTCTACCAACCAGCCCTTGATGTCTAGGGCGTCGACGCTGACGGAGTAGCCACTGGAGGGTGGGCCGTCATTAGAACCCAGGCACTTGACTATGAGTCTGTGGTCGCCGGGCGATAGGCCTGTGGTCGAGAACACAGGCTGCTTGTAGAGCGTCGTCGAGCTATAGAAGCTCACCAGCTCCTCGGTGCCGCCATCGACGGTCACCGCGGCCTTGCCGCCCCACGGCACCGTTCGGGCTATCAGGGAGATGTCGTCGCCTCGCCAGCTGATTATCACGGCATCGCCCTTTTTGGAGGTCGAGCGGAAGCTGCCGCCCGACGCCGACCAGGTAGAGCTAAGGGCCCAACTACCCAGCCAGGTGAGCTTGGGGTCGGTCTGCTGGTAGCGCCAAGTGATGGGTGTCGGCACGGTGGTACCGGTGATAGTATCCAGCACGTCTAGAGCATCCACGCCGATCTTGGTACCCCAAGAAGCCGAGTTCTTCTGCCCTGTCCAGTAGATGTCGAGGGTGTGAGCTCCGTCGGCAAGCAGGCCGGTGTTGTAGACCCGCTGCTTGTAGCTGTCGTAAGATCTGTAGAGGTCGACGGGCACCAGTGGGCCGCTGTCGAGGCTGACCTGGGCCTTGCCGTAACCCGGGCCTTTCTTCGCCACCCAGGCCAGGTACGTGCCCGAGAAGCCGACCCTTATAGCCGAGCCGGCCGAGTCGGCCGAGATCATGCTGCCGCCCGAGCACAACCAGGTGTTGCTGGTGCCCCAGGTGCCCTCGCGCGCGAGGTGGGTGTCGTCCTGCTGGTAGCGCACGGGGCCGGTGGCTGAGTCCAGGCTACCCCACACCGCCACACTCTCGAGGCTCACCGTATAGCCGGTAGAAGCGGGGTTCTTGGTGCCCGAACAGCAGATGGTGAGGGTATGCGGTGCGTCCGTCAACCCTTCGAGCCAGACGATCCCCATGGGGTACTGATTGTAGTCACTGCCCGAAGCCGGATCCCAATAGTAGTCGGCTTCTGTAGGCGTCCCCCCATCAAGACTCACGCTCGCGATGCCGGAGGTCGGGCCCATCTTGCCGTTCACCATGATGGCAGGCCCGGTGAAGTCGATCTTGATCAAGTCTCCGGTTCTGTTGGACGATTTGTAGGTCCAGGTGCCTCCGTCGCTGTAGGGCCGGGTGGTGGTTGCCCAGGTGCCAAAGTAGGCCAGCCGCGCATCGTCGGCCCACCCCATATCGGTATTCGAGGTGTACACCTGCACTCCGTCGATGTGCACCCCATCGGCCGTCACCGACGAGTCAGACACCAGCCGAAAACGGAGCCTGAACTGGTTGGTGTGAAACGACGCTGGGACGAACGTGAAGTACCACCCTTCTGGATCGGTGCCCGTCAAGTAGTCCCCTAAGTACGACCAGCTGGACCCACCGTCGCTTGACAACTCCACGTAGAGAAAGTCAGAGTTGAGTTCCAGCGCGTAGTTGCATGCGAAATACAGCATCACCTCCTGGTCTACCGCCGCCGCCGAAAGGTCGATTATGCCGCTCGTCAGGGTCGAGTCGGCGTTGTTGGCGTAGTTCGCGCTCGGGCTGTCGCTCCAACTGTGATTGCCCGGCTCCTCCCAGGGCGGTAGCCACTCGGTGGTGATGGCCCAGGTACTGGTGGCGGTCCAGCTGCCGCTGCCGCTCTCCACCCAGTCAAAAAGCACATTCGGCCCCAGGGTGCTGAGCTCGAGCTCTGATCCTGAGGCTTCACTTGGTGCGAACGGAGCCGCATGGTCGCCGCTGCCCAGCACGCCTCTCACTGGGCGCTGAGCATCGGCGGGCTCCGACGAGGCGAGCACGAAGGTGGGCAGCGCCACTGCAAGCGCGACCAGTAGCACAATTGCACCGAGGATCTTGCACGTTCGGCCGGAGGGAATGATGCGAATGTTCGACACTGCCCGCCCCCTTAGCTTAAGTGTTGTGGGCTGACGCCCCCACCAAGCACGCTAACTCTCCGAAACACGCATGTCAAACGGCGGGGCTGCGTGCCGGCGGCCCCAGATGCAGTGGGGGCGCCTTGCGGCGCCCCCACGTGGTCGTAGACTGCTGTGTGTCTGGCTGTAGCGCGCTACGGCAGCGCCAGTATCAGGTCGAAGGCGTCCACGCTTATGGTGGTGCCCGCCGAGCGCCAGTACTTCTCGCCCAGCCACTCGATCACCACCGTGTGCGACCCCTCATCCAAGAGCCCGGTGTTGTAGACGGTCCTCTTGTAGCCCTGTGTCCAGCTGTAGAGGTCCACTATCTTGACCACCTCGTCCGGGGTGCCGGCGTCCAGGGTCACTTTGGCCTTGCCGTACCAGGGGGTGGTCTTGGCCACCCAGGCCAGGTAGCGGCCGTCGAAGGTGACGGTCATCTTGGCTCCCGCGGTGTTGGCGGTCATGAGGCCGCTGCCCGAGTAGAGCGCCCAGCTGCCCACGTGGCTGCTCCAAGTGCCCGCGGTGGCTATTGCCCCCTCGCCTACCCAGACTGCGTCGTTCTCTTGCACTCGGGTGGCCACGGGGCCCTGCTCCAGGTAGCCCGTTATGTCGAGTGCATCCAGGCTTATGGAGTAGCCGCTAGACTCGGTGCGCTTGTCCCCCAGGCACTCTGATGGAGAGGGTGTGCTCGCCGGGTGATAGCCCCGTCTTCTCGAACACCACCTGCTTGTAGGCCACGGTGGGCGAATAGAAGTCTACGGTCTCGGTGTCGCCGCCCACGCAGACCTCGGCCAGGCCGTACCACGGAGCGGTGCGGGCCACCAGCTTGACCGACGTGCCGGTGAAGTTCACCAGCGCGCCCGCCCCGGCCGCGCCCGTGGAGGCGAAGCTGCCGCCCGAGGCCGACCAGGTGGAGCCGTACGACCAAGCGCCCACGTAGGTGATGCGGGGGTCGGTCTGCTGATAGCGCCACAGTATGGGCGGAGCCGCATCGGCGTCGGTGAGCGTGCCCATGACGTCGAAGGCATCGACGGATATGTTGGTGCCGCTGGCCGCCGTCCTCCTATCGCCCGTCCAGTAGATGCTGAGGGTGTGCGGCGCGTCGTCCAACAGGCCGGTGTCGAAGATCCTCTGCTTGTACTTCACGCTCGAGCTGTAGAGGTCTACCGGCACCAGCGGACCTTCGTCAACGCTCACCAAGGCCTTGCCGTACCACGGGGTCATGGGAGCTATCCAGGCCAGATAGGTGCCCGTGAAGCTCACGTTCACCGATCGTCCGGGTCCGGCCGCGCTCTTGGCGCTCGACAGCGAGTACTGCGCCCAAGTGCCGGTGGCGGTGGCCCAGGTGCCCTTGTATTCGAGAGCCGCGTCGTCCTGCTGATAGCGGATGGGCTTGTCGGCCTCCGTGAGCGTGCCGAGGATGCGCAGAGCGTCCAGGCTGATGTTGGTGCCCGAGGACAAGGTGCTATTGTCGCCCTCGCAGGTTATGGTGAGGGTGTGGGTGGTGTCGTCCAGACCCTCCTCTTCGTAGATGCTCTGCTGGTGGGCGGGGCTGGAGCTGTAGAGGTCGTAGCTCTCGGCCGCTCCGTCGTCCAAGGTGATGAGCACCTTGCCGTAATCGGGCCCCGTGCGGGCCAGAAGTTCGACCGAGGTGCCGCTGAACGAGACGAGCACCGAGGCGCCCTTGGCGTTGGTGTAGGTGAGGCTCCCCCCCGACGCCGCGCTGCTGGCGAGGTACTTCCACCCCCCCAGGTAGGTGAGCAGCTTATTGTCCTGCTGATAGCGCCGCGGAGCCGTGCCCGAGGCGGCCAAGAACTCCTCGTACCAGACGTTCAGCAGCGGCACGAACTTGGCCGTGGCCTTGGCGTTGCCGGCCGCGTTGGGGTGGTCGTCGCCGCTGCTGTGGTAGCCAGAGTAGAGGGTGTTGGCGCCGCGCGACGACCGTGTGGGTCTCGACGCCGCCCACCGCGGTGTGGTGCGCGCTGGGGTGGGTCAGCACGTTGTAGAGGTCGAAGGCGAAGACGTTGCCGGTGGTCAGGTCTTTCAGCCACCCGGCGTCGCGGTCGACCAGCCAGTTGCAGAGCTCCCGGGTCTTGCGGGCGTCGTGCGATGCGTCGGCATGGGTGGCGGGGTGATGAGCACGAACATCTTGTCGGGGTGATCCTCGAAGTAGGGCAGCAGGCTGTTGTAGATGGCCTTCTCGTCGTCGATGCCGTAGCCCACGTCGCTGTTGGGGTAGCAGCTCTTGAACATGATCATGGTGTTCTCGCCGGCCGCCGGGTCGAGGTCGACGTCGTTGGCGCCCGACGACAGATCCTGTCCACGGATACGCCAGCCCCATCACCGTGTCGGTGAACCAGGTGGGCCAGTCGCCCGTGTCGGTGGAGCTGCCGTAGTCGGGCCCGCTGCCGCCCGTCCACCCATAGTTGGTGTCGGACACGAAGTAGCCAGAATCGTTGAGCGCGGCAACAAGCCCGCTCGCCAGCCAGTTGCTGCCCACGCTGTGGTGAAAGAAGATGAGGTTGGCCTCCGCGGTCTCCGCCGCGGAGGCGGTGCTCAGCCGGACCGCCAGCAGGCCAAGAGCGACCAGCGTGATCCCCAGAAACGCGGCTTTACACCTGTTCATGCGTCCTCCTTCCGCGGCCAGATCTGCGCCGGCGAAGATATCTCCATATCGAGCCTCTATCGGCAGACTGGGGCGTCAACAGGATATCAGAGGCATTTGCGCCTGGCCGCAACCAGAGGGGGCGCCTTGCCCAGAGTCCGTCGCTGAACAACTGAAGCTCCACGATACCGACCACGACGAGAGCAAGGGAGAGGCCTCGGTCGCCCAGGTGGCCCCGCCTGAAGCTCAAACGCTGTGCCGAGGGTCGCGACCCGAACCCGGGCCAGCGGTCCCCTCGGCACAGAGGACTACGTGCGTGCCCGTCGTCAGCCTATCGGTACCGCCTCCATGCAGTCCCAACCCATCAGGACGCCGTAGGGGCCTGTGCCTTGGTTGTCATAGCATCTGATCACGATGCTGCCCGAGGAGAACGTCCAGGTCCCCAGGGTCATGAATCCTTTGTAATTGAACTGATTGACCGGAACTGTTGCCAGCAAGGTACCGCCATCCCAGACCTCATAGACCACACCGGCCCAGATATCGGTCATGCTGGGGATATACGCGTTCAACTTCACCTTGCCGCGCCCGTTTGCCAGCGTCCAGGTCGCCGAGTTGGTGGCGGTGGGCTTTCCTGCTGCCGACTGGGTAGCGCGGTAGTCGTTCTCATAGCCGTGCCCGTCGCCAGAATAGTTGAGGATCCACTTTGGGTCTCCGCCGATGACGGGGTCATCCATACGAGCGACAACCGCTTGGTACCCCGCGTCCGGATATTGAGAAATCACCGACCAACTTGTGCTCACCACGGGCACGCCGTTGTTCACCATCGACTGATAGTCACCCCCAGTAGGTATGCCCGCGCGCTTGCCGGCGTACGTAATGAGGTACGAGGAACCAGTTGCCGCATCCGTGAGTATGTTGCCGAAGTTCGCCGGGTCGATTGGATTGGTCTGCGTGCCCTGAGTCAGCGTCCCCAAGATGTCGAACGCATCCACCCCGATGGCAGTGCCGGTCGAGGCCCCGTACTTACTACCAGTCCACTCGATCACAAGGGTGTGGGACTTGTTGTCCAGCAGACCGGTCTTGTAGACGGTCTTCTTGTAGGTGGTGGCGGAGCTGTAGAGGTCTGCGGTCTTGGCGTTGACGGTATCGCCATCCAAGGTCACCTTGGCCTTGCCGTACCAGGGGCAGGTCTTGGCGACCCAGGCCAGGTAGCTACCGGTGAAGGTGACCGTCACTTTGGTACCGGTCCCGCTGCCGGACTTGAAGCTGCCCCCTGAGTACGACCAGTTGCCCGAAGCGGTGGTCCAGGTGCCCGCATAGGCAAGCTTGGCATCGTCCTGCTGGTAGCGCGTGGTCTTGGGAGCCTGGGTGAGGCTACCGGCGATATCCAGAGCATCGAGACTTATGCCATAGCCGGTCGAAGCCGTGCTCTTGGCGCCGGCACACTTGATGGTGAGGGTGTGGGCTCCGGAGGAAAGACCGGTCTTCTCATAGACCTGCTTCTTGTATACCGTGGCGGCGCTGTACATATCGACAGTCGTGGGAGTCCCGCCGTCTACGCTCACTAGAGCTTGGCCGTACCAGGGGGCGGTACGTGACACCACCTTGATGGAGGGCCCAGTGAAGGCTACGACCACCCCGGCCCCGGGCACTGAGGCGGAGGCGAAGCTGCCGCCAGAAGCCGACCAGGTGGCGCCGGACGACCAGGTGCCCAGATAGGTAAGGCGGGAGTCGGTCTGCTGGTAGCGCCCAGCCACCACTGAGAGGGTGCCCTTCTGCACAAAGGCCGAGTCTATGAGTGCTTGGTCCTTGGTGTTGAGATAGGTATTGAAGCTCCCTAGCGCAGCAGGCGTAAGCGCCAACGAGAAACTGAGGGTGGTGCCGATCTTGACCTTTGTGGAGTTCTTCAGATCTATCGAACATGTGTCTGTGCTCAGCACTTGCGAAGCACCCACATACCCACTGACGCTGCCACCGGCCTTGGTAAACAGAACGATACGGCCATCTCCCCAGGCCTGGATCGATATCTTGTTCGCATAGTTGCTTTCACTGGAGTCCGGGCCGATGATCAGACGCACCAACCTGATCTGGTCCGCCCCGTCTGGATCGATGCCAGTGAAGGTCACCTTGCTGTACAGCCCTGTAGGAATATTGCCCGATGCGGGACTCACCGTGCCCACGGCCGGAGCTTGGTTGGTGAGTGAGACCGCGCCACAGTTCTTGTACGCGGAGGTGATACCTGCTTGGTCCACGGCCCGCACGTAGGCAGTCTTGCTGCCGGTCAGGTGCGGACGCACCCGCGCCTTGATAGTGAGTGTGCTGCCGGATGCCGTGACGGTGGTCTTCGAGAGCTCCAAATCGGCCTGGCCGTTGGAGAGAACAGTCGACGACCCCACGACACCGGAGGAGTTGGCACCCGCGGCGTCGTACAGATAGAGCTTGTTCTCTGACCTGATATAGGTCATGTAGATGGTGCTGGCCCAATTAGCGGAGTAGTCTGTGGAGGGACCGATCATCAGGTTGACCTTGGTCATGTCGGCGACCCCGTCGCCGTCGGTACCCACGAAGATGTAGTCGCGGAAGATGCCTGTGGCCATAGCCCCGGTGGGTGTCATTGAGGTCCCGGTGGGCTTCTGATTGGCGACCGGGACGATGCGAGTCGTTATGCCCCAGTTGGCATTGCCCAAACCATCAAAGGCGACTGCCCGCAGAATGACCGCGCGCCCGGCTTGAAAGCCCGTGGCCGAGTGGTCAAGGGTGAAGCTATAGCCGCCCCCACCGGTCGCGGCCATGTCACCCACGCCCGCGTACGAGGCGTCTGCCTGATCTGCGTACTTCCATTGCAGGGCAACTCGCGCTACCCCAGACGGGTCGCTGAAACTGCCTGTGACCGTCGTATATCCGGGAGACCGGACGTTCTGATTGGCCCCCGGGCTGGTGATGGAGCCGGTGGGACCGGCGGTGTCCCAAACTACCGTCCTGTTGCTCTCAATGAACCAGGAGGGATTGTAGTAAGTCACCCCATCCTTGACCATGCTCGTGTTAGCTGACGAGAAGGACGAGCCGTAGTAGCCTCTGACTATGCCCGAGGACGATGCTGACTGCAAAGTGTACATGCACGCCAAAGCAAATCGCCCCTGTCTCCCCAATCACTCCGACGGCGGTTCCGGTTTCGACCGAGTTCCCCACGGCGACCGCACGGCTCGCCATGTGTCCATAGAACGAATACACCGTGCCTGTCGGAAGATCGTGCTGTATGACCACTACGTTGCCGTAGTCATTGTGCCACTCAGACCTGACTACCGTACCCCTATAGGTAGCCGTCAGCGTGCTCGAGCCGAAGTCAGTCATCCGCCAAGCGCCCATAGTATGGATCGAACGAGTCGGCCCACAGGTTTTGGCTAGCAGGTCTTGCCCAACCATCACCGAGAGGATATCGGAAGCCATCTGCGGAGGCATAGCCAGTCTGGATAATCAGTACAAAGAATAGAGTCGCCATAATGCACAGGCCAAAGCGGAATCGCCTCCGCCTTGCGCTCTCCCCTGCGCCAGCAGTGTGTTCAAGCAATGCTTGCACTGACCCCCCCCTTAACCCAACCATATGTTTTTCGGACTAGCAACCACGTCCCCGACAAACATCCCGTCAAGGACTGCTCTGCGAGCCAATGTCGCAGATTCCACTCGAGACTGCAAGCACCTCGCTGGTCACTGCAACGAAACCCCAGCGTGGCTGCGACCTCCTCGCCCCCGGCCTCCCCCCCCCCACCGCCCCCCGCGCGCTATGCTTAGCTCCGTGCCCCTATCTCCGCCGCCGACCCGCCCAAAGGAGGCTCACAGGCATGCCCACCGTCTCCGCCAAGCTCGAGAAGCGAGCCCAGAAGCTGCGCGACCAGCTGACCCTGGAGGAGAAGGTGCGCATGCTCTCCGGCAGCAAGAGCTTCTACAGCTTCATCCTGGGCGCTCCCGGCCAGGTCGAGCAGCCAAGGGCGACCGGCCTCGGCCGCCGAGGTGCCCCGCCTGGGGCTCAAGGGCTTCGTCTACAGCGACGGTCCGCGCGGCATAACCAAGGGCCACTGCACCTGCTTCCCGGTGCCCATGGCGCGGGCGGCCACCTTCTCCCCCGAGTTAGAGGAGCGGGTGGGCGAGGCCATGGGCCGCGAGGCCCGGGCGCTGGGGGTGGACCTGGTGTTGGCCCCCTGCATAAACCTGCTGCGCCATCCGGCCTGGGGCCGGGCGCAGGAGACCTACGGCGAAGACCCCCAGCTGCTGGGCGACATGGGCGTGGCCTTCACCCGCGGGGTGCAGAAGCACGCCCTGGCCTGCGTGAAGCACTTCGCCTGCAACAGCATCGAAGACTCGCGCCTTAAGGTGGACGTGCGCGTGGGCGAAGAGGCGCTGCACCAGCGTCTACCTGCCCGCCTTCGAGCAGGTGGTGCGCGCGGGCGTGGGCAGCGTGATGTCGGCGTACAACTCGGTCAACGGCCAGTGGTGCAGTCAGAACCGCCGGCTGCTCACCGACATACTCAAAGAGAAGTGGGGCTTCGACGGCTTCGTGGTCAGCGACTGGGTGTTCGGCGTGCACGACGGCCCGGCGGCCGTGAGAGCCGGCCTAGACCTGGAGATGCCCTCCCCCGTGATGCTGGGCAAGCGGCTGCTGCGGGCCGTCAAGCGCGGCCGGGTGCCCATGGAGCGCGTCGACGACGCCGCGCTCAGGCTCATCCGCCAGCAACTGCGGGTGGCCGAGCTGGGCGACGGCAAGTACGGCCCAGAAGTGATCGCCTGCAAGAAGCACCGCGCCCTGGCGCGCGAGGTGGCCACCAAGGCCATAGTGCTGCTGCGCAACGAGCCGGTGGAGCCGCGCGCGCGGCGCGGGCGGCGCGCCGCGGCGCGGCGCCGCAGGCGCCGGGCCGCGCGCCCGGCGCGCGCAGCCCAAGCCCGTGCTGCCCCTCAAGGCCGCGGAGCTGAAGCGGCTGGCGGTCATCGGGCGGTTGGCCGCCTGCCCAACCTGGGCGACCGGGGCTCGAGCGGGGTCAACCCGCCCAGCTCGGTCACCCCCCTGGAGGGCCTGCGGGCCGCCCTGAAGCCCAAGAAGGTCGAGGTGGTGTACGACGACGGCTCCGACGCGGCGCGCGCCGCCGCCCTGGCGGCCGGCTGCGACGCGGCCGTGGTGGTGGTGGGCTACGACCACGACGACGAGGGCGAGAACCTGGACACCGGGCTGCCGTGGTGGCTCATACGGCGCCTGCCCCTGCCCCCGCGGTGGGCGCTAAGCCGCATGGCCAAGCGGCTGCTGAAGCAGCAGCTGCGTGCCCGACGGCTACGCCAAGGGCGGCGACCGCAAGTCGCTCACCCTGCACGCCCAGGACGAAGACCTGCTGCTGGCCGTGACGGCGGCCAACCCGCGCACGGTGGCCGCGGTGGTGGCCGGCAGCGCGGTGCTCATGGAGCGCTGGCGCCAGGTGGTGCCGGCCATCCTCATGCTGTGGTACCCGGGCATGGAGGGCGGCCACGCCCTGGCCGACATCGTGCTGGGCAAAGAGAAGCCCACCGGCCGGCTGCCGTTCGCCATACCCACCAGCGCGGCCACCTGCCCCCGTTCGACAACAAGGCCAAGGTGGTGGAGTACGGCCCGCTGCACGGCCAGGCCCTGCTGGACCACCTGGGCGTAGAGGTGGCGTTCCCGTTCGGGTTCGGGCTGACGTACGCAGACAAGTGAACCAGAAAGGGGTCGATATGAAACGCTCCCGGCCATGGTCGACGATCCTCCTCCCTCTGCTCTTGTTGGCACTGGTGCTCGGCCTATCTCTTGCGACCGCCTCTTGCAGAGGCCTGAGGTCGGACGACACCCAGACCACCGACTCTGCCCCCGACACCGCCCCGACCACCGTAGCCGCCGGCGCGGGCCGTATCTCGGCCGACAACATCCTCTTTCGCGACGACTTTCAAGATGGCGACGCCCAGGGCTGGCAGGTGGGCGGAGCCTGGGTGGTCCAACAGGACGGCGACCTCTACACCTTCGACGCCACCGGGCAGGGGTACGCCTTCGTGCCCAAGGGCGTGGGCTGGGCCGGGGACTACGCCTTCAAATGCTCCTATGCGCTCAGCGCCGGCGCCTTGGGTTTCAGCTTCGATGCCACGCAGACCGGCCGCTACTACGTGTACGTAGATAAGGACCTCATCTCGCTGGTGAAAGAAGACGCTGCCGGCGCAAGGCCGTGCTCACCCAGGCCCAGGCACCCGCCGCGGGCGAGCAGCACTACCTGACCGTGGCCAAGAAGAACGGCACCATACAGGTCTACGTGGATAGGACTCTGTGGCTGGCCGCGGTCGACACCGCGCCGTTAGCCGCGGGCACCATCATGCTGGGTGCGGTCGACGGCACCACCGCCTGGGTGGACGACGTACTGGTGAACAAGATACTCAAAGCCCTGCCCGCGGGTAAGCCGGCCGTCGCCGCGGTGCAACCCAGCCAGGTGGTGGCGCCTCCGGAAGAAGAGACCAACCTCAGCGAACTGCCGCCGAATGACGAAGACGTGCCCGAGTTAGAAGACGAGAACCTGCTCGAAGAGCTGCCGCTGCCGGTGGTGGCCTTCACGGGTTGGGAGAACGGCGACCGTCCCGTGCCGGGCGTCCAAGCCATCACGGTAGAACGTGGCGCCCTGGTGATACTGGAGTGGGCGACCGAGAACGTGTGCGCGGTCTTTCTCAACGGCACTCCCCAGCCTACCGACTCCTCGCTCACCGTTGAGATCCGGCAGAGCACAAACTATGAGTTGGAGGTGATAGGCCTGGACCAGGCCACCTACTCCTACTACGTGAATATCACAGCCGTCGACTCTGACGAGAGCGGCGTCAACTGACCGCGCAGCTCGCCGTCCCGGTGGCGGCTGGTGCCGACGTTCACATACACCGAGCCGGCGTCCAGCAGCGCGATCAACTCGGCCATGGTCTTACCCTTCAGCGGGCCGACGAAGTCGGCCGCGCTCGAACGACCGCCGCACGATCACCCCGCTGAACAGCGCCTCGCTTCATCCCTTCGTTGTACAGGGTGACATATCTCCTCGCCGTTCTGCCCGGGCTCGCCCACCCGCAGGCGCGCCAGCGTGAAACCGGTGAGCCCCTGCACGGTCAGCACACACTCGAAGCTGGTGCCATCTTCCGAGAGGTTGAGCTCCAGGGTGCCGGTCGCCGAGGTGTTGACGGCGGGCACCACCTGGGCGCCGCTCAGCATGGCCGTGTACTCGGGCACATCAAGAGCCGGTATGGTGGCCGGCGGCAGCGAGGGGCTGGTGGTCGTCGGGAGGCCGGTCGCGATTCCAGCTCTGCACATCGGTCTGGGTGACCTCCGACGTGCTCGTGGTACCCGAAGCGCCGCCCTCGCCGCACTGCGGGCCCAAGAACAGCAAGACCGTCGACCCCAGGGCGACGACGAACAACCCCACCGTGCCGCCCACGATCCACCGGAGCCTGCGACCGCTCTGCCGACCCTGTACCAGACGCCTGAACCGTACCCCGCTCCCAGGCGTGGCGGGCGTGGGCTTGGGTCCGCTGGTCTCCCCGGTGGCCAAGATGCGACCCAGCACCAGCTTCTCCATCTCGTCCCAGGTGAGCAGGGGCTCATCCGGACGCCCCAGGGGCGCTTGCTCGGCGCCGGAGGCGCGCTTGTCGGCGGCCTCCATGAGGTCCTTGAGCTCCTCCGCCACCTCGTCGGCGCTGCGCACACCTGACAGCAGCGCCTCTTCGTAGCCCTGAGCCGAGATCAGGCTCCATTGATAATCGGTAAAAGGCTTAGGAAAGAACTTTTCCAAAGCCTCGCGAGCTTGTTTTTCGTTACTCACCATGGGCTCCCAGTGCAAGGCCACGCAGTTCGCGTGCGGGATAAGTGTGCGGGTAGTCTACCAGCACCGGTCGTCGACACCCACTGCCCCCCTACGCCAGCACCGACAGGGTCGCGGCCACGGAGAATCCCACCACCGTCATCAGGCCGGCCAGCCTGCCCCCGTGTTCGTAGGCCTCGGGCATCATGGCGTCGGCCAGCATGGTGAGCACGGCGCCTCCGGCGAAGGCCTGCGCCAGGCCGTCGTCGGCGCTGGGTATCCACCCCACCAGACCGTAGCCCAACGCCGAACACCCCGCGGAGAAGCACCACCAGCGCCACCCACATCCAGAAGATGCTGTGCCGCGAATGGCCCGCCGCGGCCAGGTTGACCGTGCCCGCCACCCCCTCGGGCAGGTTGGAGACGAACACCGCCGCCAGAAAGGCCACCCCTATGGAGCCGCCCATGGCCAGACCCATGCCCAACACCAGTGACTCGGGTATGGCGTCCAAGCAGCGTGCCCAAGAAGATCGCCCCGCCCGAGCCCTCGTGCTGCTTGCCGGCTATGGTCTTGCGGTGCAGGCCGCCCCAGCGGTCTATCAGCCAGTCGCCGCCAAAGAACACCAACGCCCCCGCCGCGAACGAGACGCGGCCGCGTCCCAACCCTCTATGACCGATTCGGGCACCAACTCGTAGGCCAGCGCGCTGATGAGCGCCCCGCGCCGAACCCCATTATCAGGCCCACGGTGCGATTGGACAGCCGGCATTCGCCCAACGCGAAGCCGATGAGCAGCGACAGGCTGCCAATCCTCCCCAAAGAAAGCCGCTATCACTGCTTCGTCCACCCGCTGCCCTATGTCCAGCCATTCGGCGCCGACAGGCGACACCCTCAGGCGCGCGGCTCGCCCCACGAAGACTCAGTGACGCTATATCAAGTAGCCATCCTGAGCCAGCTCAGACTCAACCCAGAGGAATCCTCGTGACCCCCCCAGAACCCTTGCCACGCCTGGCGCACCAGCAGCCCTCGACAAGCGGAGCCTGGGCTTCGTGGTAGCCGCGCTATTTGTGGCCATGCTGCTCGCCGCGCTCGACGCGACCATCTTCGGCACCGCGCTGCCCACCATCGTGGGCGACCTGCACGGCGTCGAACAGATGCTCTGGGTGACCACCGCCTACATCCTGGCCGCCACCATCATGATGCCGGTCTACGGCAAGCTGGGCGACCTCTTCGGCCACAAGGTGCTCTTCTTCAGCGGCCTCACGCTCTTCTTGGGCGGCTCGGTGCTGGGTGGGCTGGCGCACAACATGCCGGTGCTCATCGCCGCCCGGGGCATACAGGGCCTGGGCGGCGGCGGGCTGATGATCCTCTCGATGTCCATAATCGCCGACATCGTCCCGCCCCGACAGCGCGGCAAGTACATGGGCATCATGGGCGGTGCTTGGGCGTTCTCCTCGGTGCTGGGCCCCATCTTGGGCGGCTGGTTTGCCGACAGCATCGGCTGGCGCTGGGCCTTCTGGTTCAACCTGCCCCTGGGCGCGTTCGCCATCGTCATGGCCGCCGCCTTATCTCAAGATGCCCCTGCAGAAGAAGGTGCGCCCCAAGCTGGACGGCCTGGGCATGGCCACCATGGCCCTCGCTACCACCGCCATAATCCTCGTCACCTCGTGGGGCGGGCGCGAGTACGGGTGGAGTTCGCCCCTCATCCTGGGCCTCATCGGCGCGGCCGTGGTCATAGGCGCCCTGTTCGTCCTGGTAGAGCGCAGAGCGGCCGAGCCGATCATCCCGCTCGCCCTGTTTCGCGATCGCAACTTCAACCTGGCCACCATCGGCGGACTGCTCAGCTCCATAGCCTTCTTCGGGGTGATCATCTACATACCCACCTACCTGCAGATGGTCACCGGGCTCAGCGCCACCAAGTCGGGTCTGCTGCTGGTGCCCCTATCTGCTGGGCATCCTCTCCACGTCGCTGAGCTCGGGCGCCCTGGCCAGCAAGACCGGCCGGTACAAGTGGATGCCCCTCGCCAGCGTCGCCGTGCTTGGCCTGAGCCTGCTATCTGCTCTCCACCCTGACCGTGGAGACCTCTGTGTGGCTCACCTGCTTCTACACCTTTCTCACCGGCGTCGGCACCGGCCTGGGCTTTCAGATACTCGTGCTCATGGTTCAGAACTCCTTTCCGGTGAGCCAGGTGGGCACGGCCACCGGCGCCCACAGCTTCTTTCGCCAGATAGGAGCCTCGCTCGGCTCGGCGGCCATAGGCACGCTTTTCACCGGCCGGCTCTTGGACCTTGCTGCCCGAGCGGCTGGCGGCTCTGGGGGCGAGCGCCTGCCGGCGCGGTAGACCCGCACTCGCTCACCCCGGCGCTCATCGCCCAGATGCCCGAGCAGGTGAGAGACCGTCGTGGTCTCTTCGTACAACGACGCGCTGGCCCCCGTCTATCTGTACCTGGTGCCGCTTATGGTGGTAGGCTTCGTGCTGCTGCTCTTCATCAAAGAGAAGCCGCTGGCGCAGACCAACGAACTCCGCGACCGACTAAGGGAGGCAACGCAGGTGAGCACGTGACGTTCTGGGAGAAGTCAGACTCGGACGAGGGTGCACTGCGCGCCTTCGCCGCTGGTGACCCGCAGGTCTATCCGCAAGTACCTGGACAACCCGGTGCCGGACGACCTGCTGAAGCAGGTGCTGGTGAAGGCCCGCTGGGCGCCGTCCTCCATCAACAGCCAGTCCACCTTGGTGTACGTCCTCTCGGGTGAGCCCTTCGAGGAGTTCAAGGCCGAAGTGCGCAGCGCTCCGAGGACAACGTGCCGGCCGAGTCCGACCTGCCCATCGGCGGACCGTGGACTTCGGCCCAAGAGGACCGCATCAAGGAGTTCAGGCAGATCAGGTCCACCTGGTGCGCCGCCGAAGAGGAGCGACTGGGTGTACCTCCCGACCCCCCGCCCTCCAACCCCTCGGTGGGCGGAGCCGCCGTTCACGGGGCGCCTCTGCTGCTGGTGCTGGCCTTCGACAAGGCCATGTCGTTCAACACCGGCTGCTTCGACGCGGGCATCTTCGCCATGGCCATCACGCTGGCCGCCCAAGAGCACGGGCTGGGCACCTGCATAGTGGCCAACCCCATCCGCTACTCAGACCTGGTGCGCAAGTACGTGCCCGGGTTGGAGGACAAGACTGTGGTCATAGGCATAGCCCTCGGCTATCCCGACCTGGACGCCATCGTCAACCGCTTCCCGCGGTCACGGGTGCTGCCCCAGGACTATGTCACCTTTGTGAGGTAGCGCGGCAGGTCCGGGCCGACGCGCGGCCCGCGGCGCGGGCCTGGCCGACGCCCGCCCGGCGGCGCCGGTGCCGCCGGCGGGCGCTAGGGCGCTCTACTGTCCGCTGGTGTTCGTCGCCCCGCCCACAGGCCCGGTTACGCCGGCGTCATTTATGGTGGTGGTCGTCCGGCCGGCTCTGAAGTCGGCAAAGACCTGGTCTTGCCAGACGATCTTGCCGTCCATGTCGACGTAGGCGTAGCCATAGAGCAGATCTCCGGCTTCGGTGTCCCCCACCACTAGGGCGACGCGGGCTATGCCCTCGCTGAACGGCCCGGCCTCGTCCCACTGCCCGTCGATCACCGTTTCGCCGGTGATGTCCACGTAACCCCAGCTGCCATCAGAGGCCGACTGCGCCGCCGCCAACCCCTCTCTGAACGGACGGGCGTCGGCGAACTGCGGCTGGACCACCCAGTCGCCGTCCTTGTCCATATATCCATAGAGGCCGCCTTCCGGCGCCTCTGTGCTGCCGCCCGGCAGGCTCGCGACCGCCACCCCCTCAGAGAAGCTCCACGCGTCGGCATAGGCTGGGGTGATGGCCACGCCGCCGTCTTTGTCTATGAAGCCGTACAAGTCGGTGACCCGTTCATACACCAGGGCCAAACCGCCGGAGAACTCCCCTACCGCCTCTTGGTCGGCCAGCCTTATGACCCACTTGCCGCCCGTGTCCACGTAGCCCGTCTCCTCGCCTTCGCGCACCCGCGCCAGACCCTCAGAGAACGAGGCCGCGTCGGCGAATTGCGGAGCTATGACCAACGCCCCCGTGGTGTCGGCGAAGCCCCAGGAGCCGTTGGCGTCGACCCGTACCGGGGCCAGACCCTCCGAGAACCCGGAGGCGTCGGCGAACTGCGGCTCTATGACCATCTTTCCGGTCTGATCGATGTAACCCCAGCGGCCGAAGACCTCCAAGCGGACAGCGGCCAGCCCTCCGGAGAAAGCAGCCGCCTCAGCGTACTTGGCCGGGATGGCAAGTGCCCCGTTCTTGTCTATGAAGCCATAGTTGCCGGCGCTGGTGGCCGCCGGATAGAGCGCCACCGCCTGGTCGAACGCTGAGTCCACGGTGGTATCTGACTCGCCATCGGCCGCCCCCGACCCGCACCCTGCCGCCGGCAGCGCGACCGCCACCAAGGCTAGGGCCAACACGGCGACCGCCGCGACCCGCGCGGACCTCGACGCCACAAACCCCTGCTTCGTCATGCTCCCTCCCAGGCTATCAAGGGCAGCTCGTTGGGCACGAGCAGCTCGTCGTTGCGCGGCAGCACCCTCACGGCAAGACCGTGCTCGCCCGAGACGCGTGTGGAAAGAGTGCCGCGGTACACCTGCTCACCATTTTCGCAGGACGCAAGATCGAATTATCCCATACCCATACTGCGCTTCACCGACGCCTGCGGCGGGCCGCCAGACGCCGAAGCCCCGCACTGCGGCGGAGCCTCCGTCATCGCGAACGCTGTTGGCCGGGTCGTCTTGGAGGGACTGCCTAGGTGGAGGCCAGCGACCACCCGTGGCTGGCCAACCTCGCTGCCCGCTTCAGCCCCAAGTGGGTGAGCACCAAGTTGCCGAAGTTGGTCCACTCGAGCACACCTCGGTCGACCCAGAAGAAGGCCACCTCATCGGCGCGATCGGGTGGCCAGTCGAGCTCGCGACTTACATCGCCGTAGAAAACGGCGCGCATGGCTTGACCGCCGGCCAAATCGTAGAGTACCCGCAAATAGGCTATTTCTGAGGAAAGTCCGCCCAGAGTTGCCGGCACACCCATCACGATTCTCCCCTCGTAGTCTTGGCCAGGAGGTCCATTGTGACGCACGCCGTCTGAACGTTTCCTGAACGTGCCACCCGCAGATGCAGATGCGATCAAGCCGCTCCTAGCTCTCCGCGTGCCACCTCGTCCGCCTCCTCTTCGAGGACGCGTAAGAACACTTCTACGAGCGCCGGATCCAACTGCACACCAGCGACCCTGCGCATCTCGTCACGCGCCTCGCGCTCGCCCAGAGCTTTGCGATACGGGCGGTCGGTGGTCATGGCCGAGTAGGCGTCAGCCACAGCCAGGACACGGCCTAGCAGGGGAATGCCTTCGCCAGAGAGCCCGCGGGGATAGCCCCCACCGTCCCAACGCTCGTGATGAGCGCCGACGGCGGCCAAGATATCGTTGAGGTCGGGGATCTCCTTGATCATCACCTCCCCCAAGGTCACGTGTTGCTTGATGACCTCGAACTCGTGCGGGTCAAGTGGCCCCGGCTTGCGCAGGATGCTGTCGGGTATGCCGATCTTGCCGACGTCGTGCAGCAGGCCGGCCAAGCGCAGCGGCCGCAGCGTCCCCGGGGAGAGGCCGAGATGGTCGGCAAGCCTAAGGGCATGGCTCATGACATCGTCAGAGTGCTGTCTGGTGTAGTGGTCTTTGTTGTCGACGGCCACCACGAGACCCTCCAAGACGGTGAACACACTGGCCCCTACTTCCTCGGGACCCTCGTTGTCTCCGACCAGAGGCGTGACGCAGTTGCCGCCGCTCTGCTTAGAGCGATAGACATTGGAGTCCGCCACCGCCAACAACTCGCCCACCCTGTGGCCGTCGCCAGGAAAGGTCGCGAGGCCGAAGCTTATTGAGAACGGGATAGCGTTCTTCGCGTCGACGCGGAACCCGGTGCTGTGCATGGCCTCTTGGATGTGACGAGCGCAGTCGATGGCGCTGGAGGTGGACGTGTCAGGCAGGATACCCATGAACTCGTCGCCCCCTTGGCGCGCGATCGTATCCGAGCGGCGTAGAGTCTTCTTGAGCACGGTGGCGACCTGCCGGAGGGCTTGGTCACCGGCCGCATGTCCATGGATATCGTTGAAGAGCTTGAAGTTGTCCAAATCCATGGCGACCACTGTGAAGGGCCTGCCTGACCTTTGGCCGCGAGCCAACTCCCGGTCCAAAGCGCGGGCCAAGCCGCGGCTGTTCAGCAGCTCTGTGACTGGATCCCTTTCGGCCAAACGCTGGGCGTCGTCGTAGCGTTTGGCGTTCTCCAATGCAACGGCGATCTGCGAGGCCACCCCGCGCGTGAGCGAGATGTGCTCTTCTGCAGGCTGGTGATCGGCAGGACCGAAGCCCAGACAGAGAAGCCCCAAGACCGAGCGTCTCGAGACCAGGGGCAGGATCAAGACCCTCTGCAGCAGTGGGCCTCCAGCCTCGTCCACCCCTTCGGCGTGCAGTTCGCCGCCGGTCAGACTGACTGTCGTCCAACCGACCATGCTCTCATCGTCGGGACGTGACCTCTCCACGGCCGCCAGGAATTGCTGCCGGCCCCCGGACGACAGTCCCTCACCGGCCCAGAGCCTCTCCCGTTGCCCCAGCCCGTTCAGCCACATTGCGCTCTGGCTGCAGCCCGCAGGTTCGCAGACAAGCCGGAGACCGCTGGTGATCACCTCGCGAGCCGTCAGACACTGACTCAGCTCCTCGGCGACCCGGTTGAGCATCGCCAGACGCTCCTTCTCGGTCGCCAACTCCGCTGTGCGCTCTTCTACCCGGACTTCGAGATCGCGGGATAGCGCGGCCAGCGACAGCTGCAGCCTGCGGGTATTCATCATCGCGAGCCACTGACGGAACAGAGTCATACCTGTCAGCACCAGGGCGAGACACACTGTGGCCAGGTCGCCGCCCCACCCGCCGTCGCGGATTATGAACCGCACGCAGAGTAGAGCCGCGATGGACGGGATCGCCGCGTATGGGATCGCCATGCGTACCAGCTCCATGGTCTTCTCCGACACACGGGGCGCTACCTCACCCGCTTGGGCTGCGTCAGCCCGACCGGCACCTCTTATGAACAACAAGGCGCCCACGCCGGCGAGGGTAGACCCCATCACCCAGAAGGGGTCAAGCCACATACCCGCCTCGTGTACGCTGTTCCACGACATCACGGCAGAAGTCACGTGAGCGACCAACCAGATGGTCAGGCATCCAGCAACCCACCTGAGACCGCGCGGCCGCAGAGAACTGCCACTGGTTAGCAGCAACGTAACCAGGGCCACTACTATCATGGTATCTACCACGCTGTAGGCCACGTTCGCCAGGTTCACATAGAGACCGACCCCGGATTCATAGCTAGGGGCTATGATCAACTCCCAGCAGACAGCGGCTGCGGTCATGGCAAAGAGCACGACGTCGAACAGCAGAGTACCCCCCGCAGCCTTGTCTCTTCCGCGCGGCCGCACAAGCAGAAGCAGGCCGGCGAAGGCAAACCCGTAGTAGCTCAGCAGACCGATATCGGCAATGGCGGGATATGGGGTCGCTACCTGCTGCAGTACCTCATAGTAGACGCGCCCCGCCGCACCGAACGTCCAGCAGATGTGGGCGGCCGCGAAGAGCGCCCAGAACCAGTGGACTCTGCGCACCTCGGCGGCGCGGGCAGCGATACCGCAGAACACGGCCACCGCGAACGGGGGCACCAAGCCTAGGATGTCTGCGACGCGTGTGCGTGAGGGGTCCGGGAGTGCGACCAAGACCGACACATATGCGAGCAGCCAGGCGACCAACACGCCCCCTGCCACAAGCGTCCAGTGCTGCTTTGCCGCCCGCCTACTGGTCACCAAGCAGCTCCCCCCACGGGAATACCGATAGCTGATACTTCACTCGTATATCGGCCGAACTTCTCTCGGCTTGAGAAAGGCCGCACCGAGCAGGTATCGTACAAGCGACGAGAGGCTGCTTTGGTCTCACTGAGGCGAAAGGTTGGCAGAGATGCAACAGAAACGGCCGTCAGACACCGCCGCCACCGACCCGGTGGGCCAACAGGCCATGATGCAGGCCCTCAGCGGGCAACTGGACCCTTGGTATAGGGCGGTGGAACACCCCGCCTCCGCACAGGTCCAAGTGCTCGCGCGGTACCTGGCCGACTACGCCCGCACCGACTACGGTGCCGCGCATGACGCCCCGCGTGTCCTCGAGCGCACGGCCGAGGCGGCCCCCGCGGGCGCCGGCGGCCTCCAGCCCGGCGACTCGGGCAGCACGTTGGTAGAGGCCTATCGCCAGGCCTTCCCCGTGATGACCTACCCCGAGTACAAACCGCTCATCACCACGGTGCTATCCGGCGACACCAAGGCCTTGCTGTGCGAGGAGCCGCTCGGTTGGGCCATCACCCGCGGCACCACCGCCGACGAGCCCAAGTTCATCCCCATGACCCCCACCGACATCAAGCTGCGCGTCAGCGCCGGACGCGCCATGATGGCCTACGTGGCCGCCACCAAGCGCCTCGACCTGTTCGCGGGAGTCAACCTGAACCTCAACTTCCCCTCGGTGGTGGGCACCGTCAAGGTGGGCGACCGGCAGATAGAGTACGGCTACAGCTCGGGCATCTACACCAAGTTCGTCAGCAAGAGTCACGCCCATCCGCTCGGTACCATCGCAGGAGGACATCGACGCCCTAGGCGGCGGCACCAGCCGCGCCGCCTGGGATGCCCGCTTCGAGCTGGCCCTCGAGCAGTGCCGGGACCAGAACGTCACCCTGGTGGGCGGAGTCTGCCAGACCGCCCTCGAGTTCGGCCGCTATCTGCGCCAGGCGTCACAAGGTGTATCCCAAGCAGCTCTGGAAGACCCAGGTGATGACCCTGGGCAGCACCCCCGGCATAAACACCCGCCACGCGGCCCAGCTCACCGCCATGTACGGACCGGTGGCCATCCGCGAGATCTACGGCGCCACCGAGGGCATGTTCGGCCAGCAGCGCGACGACCGCCGTGCCTGGGTGCCCAACTACGACCTCTTCTTCTTCGAGGTGCTCACCCGCTCGGGCATCAAGATGCTGCACGAGATGCGGCCCGGCGAGACCGGCAGCCTGGTGGTCTCGACCCCCATCCTGGCCCGCTACCGCATAGGCGACATCATCCTGGCCCTCAAGCCCCCGTACTTCCGCTGCATAGGGCGCGAACGCTGGTGGACCAAGCTCGACCACTACTGGAGAGAGTTCGCCAGCATGAACCTGGGGCGCCTGTAGACTCGCGGCAGCACAGGGCTCAGCAGCACTGCGCTAGTGTTATCATTGCAGCATAGTGATTACACTGTTGTCACTGCGCGCGGAGGTGAGACCGTGATCCGCACCCAGATACAGCTCACCGAGGAGCAGAGCGTGCGCCTGCGCCAGGTCGGCTCGCCGGTCGGGTGTGTCCACGGCTGAGGTCATCAGGCGCAGTGTCGACCGCTACCTGGAGCAGGACGCCTCGCGCTGCCCGGTGGCGCCACCCGGCTCGGCCATGCTGGAGGTCGTCGGCCGGTGGAGCAGCGGCCTCACGCGACATCTCTGAGCGTCACGACGACTATCTTGGACGAGGCCTATCTGCCCGAAGAGGATGCTCGTGAAGCCACGACGCGCGGAGCGCGCGACGCTGGGTCTATCTCGACACATCGGCTCTGTTCGCGCTCTTCGACGCAGACGACGCGGCCCACTCCGCGGCCGCCGCAGGCCTGGCGCGATCTGGTCGAAGGCGACGCGCCGCTCCACACCAGCAACTACGTGCTGGTCGAGCTGAGCGCCTCTGCTGCAAAGGCGACTTGGGCTCGGCGCGGCCGGACGCCCTGATCTTCCCACGTCTTGCCCTGGGTGAACGTACTCTGGGTGGACGCAGCGCTGCACGCCCAGGCCGTCGCCGGTCTGCTGGCCGCGCGACGGCGCGACCTCTCTCTGGTCGACTGCGCCAGCTTCGCGGCCATGCGCCGCCTCGGCCTGCGCCGGGTCGTTCACCTTCGACCGGCACTTCGCCGAGCAGGGGTTCGAGACCTTGCCGCGCTAGGCCCACTCGCAGGCAGGCGGTTCAGCGCCCTACCGTCGCGGCAGCAGCCGCCCCACTACCAGCGCCAGCGCGATGGCGATGAGCACGATGGGGCCGACTATCTCCCAGTCGCCACCGGTCCACAGCCCGACGCCCACTCCCGCCCAGATGGCCACCCAGACGAAGGTGCCGGCTGATGGGCGTGCCGGAAGCGCGGCACCAGCAGCCTGATGACCATCTCCACAAAGAACGATGGCCGCCGCTCCCCACACCAGGACGCCCAAGCCCCTGTCGGTCTCGGCGAATGACGTGTCTGTTTCTGAGCAAGAAGAAGACGCCCACCCAGAAGAGCAGACGACGGCGAACATCAAGAAGCCCACGGGGTTCTTCTCGTACTTCTCGTCCGGACCCCGGCCCTTCTCGTCCTGCTTCTCCTGGCCCTTCTCCTGCTTCTCGTAACGCGGCGGAACGCCGCTGTCAGGGCCCTGCGTCTCCGGTTCGTCATCATCCTCCTCCTTGTCACTTCGACCGGCTTCGGCAGTAGCAGCCCGATAAGAGCCAGCACCCAAGGCCGATGAACACGATGGGAGCCAAAGCCTTCCAGTTGTTGAAGTAGAGGCTGAGACCCACCGCCAGCCACACCAACCCCCAAAGGAACGAGTAGACCACCGGCTGCCGCCAACGCGGCACGATGAGCCTTACCAAGGTCTCCAAGAAGAAGATCGCCGCGCCGCCCAGGGCGAAGATGGCCCAGCCTATCTGGGTCGCCGAGATATCGTCCACCTACCGCGGGTGACACCCGGCCGGCGACGGTACCCAGGGCGTTCAGCAGCAGACTGACGCCGAACCAGACGACCAGCACAGCGACGGAGACGAAGCGCAGCGGGGCCTCGCGCACCTTCGTTGACCCGCTCCTCCAGCGCCCTGCTCAGACCCTTCCTCTGCCACATAGCCACCGTGGCCACCAAGAGCAGCCCCAGGCCGATGATGCCTATGGGCCCGAGGGTGTCCCAGCTGTCGTACCAGAGGCTGAAGCCGACCGCGATGCCACCACCCCCCACACGAACGAGTACATCACCGGCTCGCGCCAGCGCGGCACGATCAACCTCAGCAGCGTCTCGACGAGGGCGACTGCCCCGGCTCCCCACGCGAAGATGGCCCAGCCCTTCTGCGCCGAGTGTCTGATCTTGCTCGATCCGCGTAGAGCAGCAGGCAGACGCCCCACCACACGATCAGCACGCGCGATCAGCGAGAGCGCGCAGCGGGTCTCTTGCGCATCCTCTCCATCGTGCGCGTCCAGGCCGTCTACCAGCTGCTTGCCGCCTCGCCGGTCGCCGGCCTTCGGTCTCGTCTTGTCCTGGAGTCGCCATGTCTGCCTCCTCACTGGTGGCCAGGTGAACAGGTCGAACCTGCCCCATTCTACACGCATCGCCGGACGGTCACCTTGATGCCCAAGAACTTGTGCATTTGCAGGGATAACCGCCACTCCGGATGGTCCATGACCATCGTCATGGCTGCTTCGGTAGACCAGTGCCCCGGGCCGACGGGGCGGCCCGCGCATGCCGCCCGTCGGCGGCCTCGCCCCACAGCGGCTGCACGCAGACCACGGCCTCAGGATGAGCCGCGGCCACGCGCTCCGCCGTGCCCGCCGTGAGGTGGTCGTCGACGATGAGCTTGAGTTCGTCCACCAGGCCTGCCCAACCGCGGGACGACCTCGTAGTCGGGCGGTTTGGGGCTCACCGTGGCCCAGTCGAAGGCCCGTCCGTCCGGCGCCCAGGGCCCGGGCGCCGGCGGAGCGATGGTGCCGTTGGTCTCGAGGTGCACCTTCATGCCCAGACCCCGAGCCTCGGCCGCCAGCCGCGCCACCCCCTCCTTCTGCAGCAGGGGCTCGCCGCCGGTGAGGCACACTCGCGGCAGCCGCACCTGCAGGATGACCTCGCTGACCTCCAGGTCCGTCCCGTCCTCCCGGCGCCAGCTGCCGGGGGTGTCGCACCACTCGACGCAGGCCAGGCCCAGCTCCGGCGCGTTGCAGCCGGCCAGGCGCACGAAGGTCATGGGCGTACCGGTCCAGTAGCCCTCGCCCTGGAAGGAGTCGAAGATCTCGAGCACGCGCAGTGTCACGAGCCCCCCCTAGGCCGCCGTGACGCTACGCGGTCACCTCGACGTAGAGTTGGGCCCCTCGGCCAGCCGCACCCGCACCACCGGCAGTCCGTCCTCCCGCAGCCGCTCGAACGCCCAAGCGGCCACCGCCTCGGTGGTGGGCACCTGGTCGAAGAGCTCGTTGAGCAGCTGGTGGTCCAGGCGGTCGACGATCAGCCGGCCCACCCGCTCGCGCAGTTCGGCGAAGTCCATGACCATGCCCGCCGCCGGGCCCGACTCCTGCGGAGTGCCCTCCACCGTGACCTCCAGGCCGTAGGTGTGGCCGTGCAGGCGGGCGCACTTGCCCTCGTGGTCGGGCAGCTGGTGGGCGGCCGCGAAGGTCATGCGAGACGGTGATGGTGGTCTTCATGAGCGCGCCGCTCCTTGCCCCGCGCCCGCGGCGGCGGCGGCGGACGCCGGGTCGCTTCGTAGGCCAGGGGGTCGGCGGCTCCGGCCGCCGCGAAGGCGGCCAGCCGGGCCTGGCAGGTGTCACACACGCCGCAGGCGGGCCGGCGGCCCTGGTAGCAGGAGTGGGTCAGCTCGTAGGGCACGCCGTGCTCCAGGCCCCAGCGGACTATGTCGGCCTTGGAGAGGTGCACGAACGGGGCCCTGCACCCGCAGCTCGTACTGGGTGCCCAGCCGCACCGCCTCGTCGGCGGCCTGCACGAACTCCGGCCGGCAGTCCGGATAGCCGGTGTAGTCGTCGTGATGCACTCCCAGCCAGATGGTGGCCGGGCCGACAGCATCCTGCACGGTGGCCACCTGCGCCAAGAACATCAGATTGCGCGCCGGCACGTAGGAGGGAGCGACACCGGCCAGCGCCGGCCAGGTCGCGCCCCACCGGCAGCGGGGTGCCGCTCGTCGGTGAGCGCCGAGCCGGGATGGGCTCGAGCTCCCTGACGTGGTGCTCCAGACCGTAGAACCCGGCCACGGCCTGCGCGGCCTCCAGCTCCACCGCGTGCTTCTGTCCGTAGAGAAAGGTGTAGGCCATCACCGGCTCACCCGGGATGATGGTGCTGCATCCAAGCCGCCAAGGTGGCCGAGTCGAGACCCCCGCTCAGGAGCAGGCAGTGCGCCTGCGGCGCCGGCCGGCCCGGGCCGCCGGCCGCGGCCTCGCGCGCAGGCGCGCCGACCGTTCACGCCCTCTCCCGCGTGCCGTGCTCGGCGCGGACCACGGTCTTGATGTTGCCCCGCACGTTGAAGTCGGCGGTCACCCGCATCCAGCGAGGTTGCAGCAGAGCCACCAGGTCGTCCAAGATCTGGTTGGCGGCCGCCTCGTGCGAGATGGCGCGGTCGCGAAAGCCGTTGATGTAGAGCTTGAGCGACTTCAGCTCCACTATCCAGTCGCGGGGCTGATAGCGGACCTTGATGAGAGCGAAGTCAGGAAAGCCCGAGCGCGGACAGACACAGGTGAACTCGGGCATGTCCATGGAGACCAGATAGGGTCGGCCGGGTTCCGGGTTGGGCCACCGCTCCAGCTGGTTCTGCGTGATGGCTGCAGTGCCGTACGGCTCAGCCGCGCCCGCGGACGCCCCGCCGGTGTCGCTCGTGTTAGGGCTTTGTTCCATGAGGGAAGTATACCTTGCTGCTATATTGCCCCGGTGACCAAGCTTGCGTCAGGTGGGACGAGAGGAGTGTGATGGACGAGACGGGCTTCTGCAGGATACTCCCGGGTTCTACCGCCGAACGAGTGCTGCGCTGCGCCAAGGTACCGGCGCTGATCGCCCGATGAAGAGCAAGGACCGTCGCTGGCTGTGGGCGCTGGCCGTGGCCCTCCTGGCCGCGTCGGTGGTCATCTACGCCGTCCAGATAGCCTCTTCCGAAAGACCAGCGACACCTTCTTCTACCTCTTTCAAGACCTTGCCTTTTTGCCGCTCACGGTGCTGATAGTGGGCCTGCTTCATCGAGCGGCTCATCTCGCTACGCGAGAAGCGGGTCGCTGGTGCACAAGCTGAACATGGTGGTGGGCATCTTCTTCAGCGAGTTGGGCACGCCGCTGCTGGCCGAGCTGCTGCCCACCATGCAGACGGCCCCCGAGATACGCGAGCAACTCCACCTCAAGGCCTCCTGGAAGAGCGACGACTTCGCCACGGCTCTCGCGCTTCGCACGCGGCCTCGACTGCAAGGTCGACCTGGACCAGATAGACCGGGCGGCCCTGCGAGACGCATCTGGTCGACCAGCGGCAGTTCGTACTGCGCCTGCTGGAGAACCCCAACCTCATGGAGCACGAGCGCTTCACCGACCTCTTGTGGGCCGTGCACCACCTGGAGGAGGAGCTAGAGGCGAGGACGACGCTCACCGAGCTGACCCCGGCCGACGAGGCTCACCTGGAGGTCGACGTCCGCCGCGCGTTCAACGCGCTCCTGGCTGAGTGGGTCCTCTACGTGCAGCACCTCAAGACCGACTACCCCTACCTGTTCTCGCTGGTGGTGCGCACGCACCCGTTCCAGGACTCGCCCTCGCCCATAGTGACCGCCTAGGCGAGGCCGCGCAGCACGAGGCCGTGGCGCTCGGCGAGCCGCCCTACAGTTCGTCGTACGGGATAGAGAAGGTGTCTCCGCTGGCGAAGTCGCCGGTCTCGTAGCCCAGCCTGAACCAGCGCACGCGCTGCGCCGAGGTGCCGTGCGTGAACGAGTCGGGCACCACGTAGCCCTGCGCCTGCTGCTGCAGCCGGTCGTCGCCGATGGCGTTGGCGGCGTTCAGAGCCTCCTCGACGTCTCCGGGCTCCAGCCACTTGTTGTCGCCTTGATAGCGGGCCACCAACCCGGCGTAGAAGTCGGCCTGCAGCTCGGTACGCACCGAGAGTTGGCTCTTGAGCTCGCTGCTCGCCGTCCGCTCCTGAGCCGCCACCCGGTCGAGCAGGCCCAGTTGATCCTGCACGGCAGTGCCCGACTTCGTGAGCGATGACGTAGGCCTGGGCGGCGTCGCCGCCCGCGCCATAAGTGTCCTGCAGTTCGCGGTAGAAGCTCAGGTCGATGTAGATCATCTGATCGGCCGGCGAGTAGAACGGCCCTGTGGCCGAAGTGGCCGTACCCGAGGCCGGTCTGCACCATGCCGCTGAAGAGGATCAGCTTGGGCGCACTGTAGGTCTTGCCCACGGACTTGAACTGCTTCGGTCCAGTAGTCCTCGGTGTCGGCCAGCACGACGCTTACGAAGTCGCTCTGGCCGTCGAGCGTCCCCGTGCCGCCAGCGAAGCTTGTGTCTTGAACTCCGGCGCTGCCGGCACCCCCATCACCAAGGAACCTCACCAGCAGGACGACGAGAGCGATGATCACGCCCACCGTGCCCCCACCTATCGCCACTGGGCCGGCGCTCATGCCGCGTCGGTCTTCGACGTTGCTGCTCTGTCTCCTACCCTGCCAACGCATGCCAACCTCCTCGCGGGGAACAATCACAGCAATCATACCCTTCACTCGGCGCCGGGGAACATCACGACGTCCCGGCCGACCCCGCTTACATTGCGCAGCTCGACCGAAGGCTGATATCGTGGTTCGGATTCATCCTCCAATCATCCACAATTTATCGTCCTATTACCGGAGAGGTGACATGTCAGAAGAAGTAGCAGTGTCCAAAGAGGCGCCCGTGTCCAAACGAAGAGCAAGGTTGGTGCTGTTCACCATCACCGCCATACTCTTTCTCACCTTCCTGGACACGACCATCATGAGCGTGGCGGCGGTGAACCTGCAGGAGACCCTGCAGACCTCGGTCTCCGACCTGCAGTGGATCATCAACGCCTACGCCCTCCTGTTCGCCGCCCTGATGCTGGCCTTCGGCACCTTGGGCGACCGAGTGGGACGCAAGAAGGTCATGCTGGGCGGGCTCGCCGTGTTCGCCGCCGGCTCGCTCTTCGGCGCCCTGGCCCAGAGCATCCCGCAACTCATCGCCGCCCGCGGCCATCATGGGCGTCGGCGCCGCTGCCTGCGAGCCGGGCACGCTCTCGGTCATCAGGCAGATCTATCCCGACCGCAAGTCTCTGGCCCGCGCCGTGGGTTGGTGGGCGGCCATGGCCGGTCTGGCGTTGGCCATGGGTCCGGTCATCGGTGGCATCCTGGTGGGCATAGGCGGCTGGCCGGCGATCTTCTGGTTCAACCTGGCCGCTTGTGTGGTCGTGATGGCGGCCGCGATCCCGCTGCGTAACCGAGAGCTCCGACCCCGAGACCGGCAAGACCGACTTTGTGGGCTACGTGCTTGGCCCCGTGGCGCTCGGCCTGGTGGTCTTCGCCATCATCCTGGGCGAGACCATGGGCTACACCTCCTGGAAGGTGCTCACGCTGTTCGGCGCTGGGCGTGGTGGCGCTAGTCCTCTTCGTGCTCAACGAGTCCCGCGCCGATGCCCCCATGCTGGAGGTGAAGTACTTCCGCCGAGCTCCCTTCTCAGGCTCGCTCACCGTGGCTTTTGCGACCTACTTCGGCGTGTTCTCGATCTTCTTCCTCACTGCCATCTACCTGCAGGTAGTGGCCAACTACTCGGCACTCAGACTGGCGCTGCTCTTCGTGCCGATGGCCGCAGTCATGATCATCGTCGTCTGCGTTGGCCGGCAAGTGGGTAGCCGGACAGGGCGCGCAGGCCCCGGTCACCATGGGCTGCATGGCCGCCGGTCTGGGCGTGCTCTTCACCGAGTTCGCCCTCAGCAGAGACCCCAACTTCGCCTTCTTGGTACTCGCGCTCGTGGTGGCCGGCATAGGCTTCGGTGTGGCGGTGGTGCCCATAACCACTGTGGCTCTTTCAGCCCTTCCCTCCAAGCACTCCGGCATGGCAGCCTCGGCCACCACCACCACCCGCGAGGTGGGCACCGTGCTCGGGGTGGCCGTCCTGGGCTCGCTCTTCAACAACAGGCTGCTGACGTTCCTATCAGACCGTCTGGCGTCGTACGGTTGGCCAGAAGGCCAGCAGCAGACCGTCATCGATGGCGTTCTCACGGGCGTGGTACCCCCCTACTTGAGCGACTATCAACCGGTGATAGACAACCCCACCATGGAGACGGTCAACGCGCTGTTTCCCGACCCGGCTGCGCCGCAACGTGAGATAGCCGAGGGCATAGTGAAGGCCACGCAGGCCGCGTTCGACGCCGTGGGCAACGGCGTCAGCTGGTCGCTGTGGGTAGCAGGAGGCATCATCATCGCCTCAGGCATAGTGGCGTACTTCACCTTCCCCCGCAATAACTAGACCACTCAGGACCACCTGAAACGTGCGGCGCCGCCGGCCAAAGCCGGCGGCGCCGTTTTCGTTCCCCCCAGTGCTCAGGCCCCCTCGGCCCGCGGGTCTACATCACGGTGTACTTGGGACCGCCCCCGCCTTCCGGCGGGACCCACTGGATGTTCTCAAACGGGTCCTTGATGTCGCAGGTCTTGCAGTGCACGCAGTTGCTGAAGTTGACCTTGAGCGTCTTCTTGCCGGTGGCGTCGGTCTGCATCTCATAGACACCCGCCGGGCAGAAACGTACGCAGGGGCTGCCGTAGTACTCGGCGCAGGGGCCGTAGCAGGTCTCCAGATCGAGCACCTTGAGATGGCAGGGCTGCGCCTCCTCGTGCGTGGCGCCCGAGTGATAGACGTCGGTCTCTTTGTCGAAGGTCAGCTTGCCGTCGTACTTGAGGTCGCCCTTGGTCTCTTCGGAGACCGTGGGCGTGCCGTACCGCTGGGCGATGGTATCCAGATGGCTGTGGTCGGGGTCGGCGGAGAGACGATCGGTGAGCACCCGGCCGCCCAAGAAGAACTGCGCGCCGGCGGTAGCCAGGCCGCGCCACAGGCCCCGCGCCATCGCCTGATGGAAGTTGCGCACCTTGCGCAGGGCCTTCATCTCGGGGGTCGCGGCCATGGCCGCCGCGTAGCCGGCCAGCCGCGCGTCGGTGACCTCGTCGTCCAACAGCGCCGCGAACGCGGCCTCAGCGGCCAACATGCCGGACCGCATGGCTAGGTCGATACCCTTGATCTTCTGGGCGTTGAACAGGTTGGCAGAGTCGCCGATTATCATGCCGCCAGGGAAACTCAACTCAGGCACCGAGTAGTAGCCACCAACCGGGGTGGTCTTGGCGCCGTACTGCACCAGCTTGCCCCCCTCAAGAATGCCACTCACCAGGGGGTGCAGCTTGAACTTCTGAAACTCGCGGTGTGGATCCAAGAACGGGTCGGCGTAGTCCAGGCTGGTGAGGTGCCCCACCGCCACCTGGTCGCCCTTCATGCCGTACAAGAAGCCACCGCCGAAGGCGTCGGCCGCCAGCGGGTAGCCCATGGTGTGCACCACTTCGCCCGGCGCCAGTCGAGCCTCGGGTAGCTGCCAGACCTCCTTGACGCCTAGTTCGTAGCCGGACGGGTTCTTGCCGGCATCCAGCTTGAAGTGAGAGATCACATCCTTGGTCAGGTTGCCCCGCGATCCTTCACCCAGCACGGTCACCTTGGCGTGCAGGTCGGTGCCGGGCTCATAGTTGCCCTTCTTGTTGCCCTGAGCATCCAGACCCTTGTCGCCCGTGCGTACGCCTAAGACGCGGTCGCCCTCGTACAGCACCTCGGTCCCGGCAAACTCGGGGAAGATGTTGACGCCTGCCTTCTCTGCCAACCCGGCCAGCCACTGGTTGAGCTTAGACATAGAGACCACGTAGTTGCCGTGGTTGCCCAGCGGCGGCGGAGTGAGGGGCATCTTGACCTTGCCCGTCTTGGTCAAGAAGTAGATCGACTCTTTCTTGACCTCCCCCTCCAGAGGCGCACCCTTCTCCGCGAAGTCGGGCACCAGCTCTTTCAGCGGGCCGGGGGCCATCACAGCGCCTGAGATGCCGTGCGCACCCGGAGAAGCACCCTTTTCCAGGACGACTATGAACACCTCGTCCAGCTTCTTGCCCTCGCCCCTCTTCTTGTGTTCGGCGAGCAGATTCGACAGATGCAGCGCACCGCTCAGCGAGGCTATGCCGCCCCCTACGAAGAGGACGTCGACCTCCATGACTTCTCTATCGGCCACAGTCTCTCCCTAACCCTTGCGCTTCTTGAGCTCTTCGGTCAGCGCCGGCACCACCGTGCAGAGGTCGCCCACTATGCCGTAGTCGGCGAAGTCGAAGATGGGCGCGTCGGGGTCGCGGTTGATGGCGATGATGCACTTGGAGCTCTGCATGCCCGCGCGGTGCTGGATCGAACCGGAGATGCCGCAGGCTATGTAGAGTTGTGGCGAGACGGTCTTGCCGGTCTGCCCCACCTGAGCCTGATGGTGTATCCAGCCCTCGTCGACGATGGCGCGGCTGGCGCCCACCGCGGCACCCAGCGCGTCGGCCAGGTCTTGGATGAGCTTCAAGTTGTCGGCGCTGCCTAGGCCGCGGCCACCGGCCACGACTATGGTGGCCTCTTCGAGGCTCAGGGTGCCGGCGTTCTCGGTGACGACGTCCACTATCTTGGCAAGCAGTCCGGCAGGCGTGAAGTCCACGGCCAACGACACCACCTCGGGGTCGCAAGGAGCTTCGCTGCGCTCCAGCACGTTGGACCGCACGGTAGCTACCACCGGGCTGGTGGCCGCTTCTTTGTCCACTATGATGCTGCCGCCGAAGCAGGGGTGCGTCACGGTGACCTTGCCCCCGGCCGCCTCGATGCCGGTCACATCCACCAGAACGCCCACCCCCAGCCGGGCCGCGCAAGCGGCGGCCACGTCGCGCCCGTCGGGCGAGCCCGAGCAGAGCACCACAGCCGGGTCGGCGGCCTTGACGGCCGCCACGGCTGCGTCGGTGAACGGGCCGGAGCGGAAGGTGGCGAGTTCGGGGCTCTCGGCCGCGTACACACGCTCGGCGCCGTACTTGCCGGCCTCGGCCACATATGGCTTGGCGTCGGCTGCCGCGATCACCACGCTCACAGGACCGCCCACAGCACCGGCCAATCCGCGGGCCTTGGTGAGACTCTCCAGGGTCACGTTGGCGAGCTTGTCACCCTTCAGTTCGGCTACGACAAGGATGCCTTTCTTGTCACTCACTGTTCTAGTCTCCTTGACTTAGACGAGCTTGTTGCTCGAGAGGTAATCGGCGATCTTGGCGGCTCCAGCGCCGTCATCCTCCAGCTTCTCCCCCGCCTTGCGCGGTTCGGGAGCGCGGCCGGAGAGCACCTTGGTCTTGGCGCCGGCGGAGCCTATCTGGCCCGCGTCAAGCGACAGCGCGGCGGCGTCCTTGGTGTCTACCGGCTTTGTCTTGGCGGTCATGATGCCCTTCATAGAGGGAAAGCGCGGCTCGTTGATGCCCTTGATAACCGATATCACTGCCGGGGTCGGGCACTCCAGCCTTACATAGCCCGCCTCGGTCTCGCGGTTCACTGTGACCTTGGAGCCGTCTACCTCCACCTTGGCCAAAGTGCTGAGCAGCGGCAGGCCCATGCGCTCGGCTACGGCCGCCGGTACGCAGCCCGTCTCGCCGTCGGTGGAGCGCACTCCGAAGACCACCAAGTCGGCGCCCAGGGTCTTGAGAGCCTCGGAGAGCGCGTAAGCAGTGCCCTGCACGTCGGAGCCGGCCAGAGCGGGGTCGCTCACCAGCACGGCCTTGTCGGCGCCCATGGCCAGAGCCTTGCGGACAGCATCGGTGGCAGTCTCGGGGCCCATGCAGACTGCGGTCACTTCGCCGCCGTGAGCTTCCTTGATGCGAAGCGCCTCCTCCACCGCGTACTCGTCGTACGGGTTGAGGACGCTCGTCACGCTGCGGTCGACGCGCCAAGAAGCCGGGTCGAGCTTGACCTCGGCCTCGGTGTCTACCACCTGCTTCACGCACACTGCGATGTTCATCTATCACCCATCCCTGTTTGAAGCGGAGTCGTCCGCGGTCACAACCGGGGCCACGGCCCCACTGATGCCACGCGGTCGGACCGGGCCCTACGACCCGCCCCGGCCCGCGAGGCCCGTATATGATACCTGCATCTGAGGCAAATGCCGGGACTGCCGGTGCCGCCTACCAGGTCTTGATGTTGGGATAGAACTCCCGGATGGCCTCGCGCGTCAGGCCGCAATCCTCTGCCGCCGCATAGATCAAGTCCGGGCGTCCGCTCACCTCGGCCCAGAGGTGATAGGCCGCGAGGCATTCCAGGGCTGCGCTGACGGCGCCAACCAGCGGCGAGTATTCGAGGTCTCTGGTGAACCCGCTCACCAGGCCCCAGGGGTGGATGAGCCCCTGCGCCCGCATCGTGCGTATCACCTCATACGCCGCCTCAGGACGAGACTGGGCCAGGGCCGACATGAGCACGTAGTGGGGCCGTATGATCTCGTCCTTGTCGCGGGTGCGGGTGCCACCGCTCAAGAGGCCCTCACCGTGCGGGTCCTCACCCACGGAGAGGCCATATAACCCGAGGCGCGCCGCAGCCGACTTGGAGTGCTTGCGGGGGAAGTAGGCTATCTGCTCTTCCAGTAGGGCGCGCCGCGCCGCCATCCAGTCGGCCCCTGTCACCAGGTCGGTGTCAGGCGTGGAGAAGTCCAGGTAGAAGAGGCTGCCGGCCTCGGCGCTCAGGCCGACGCCCCCCTTCACCGTCCCCGTGCCGACAAGTCGGAGGGGTCGGATCGCCCCGGTCGCCATGTGCTCAAGCAGGAGGACAAGTACCGCCTCCCCACCCCACTCGCGCCACGAGAGTCCAGACGGCGTCCGGCCGTCGGCTTCCAGCCCGCCCAGCACGTACCCCTCGGCATCGCGCAGTTGGTCGAAGTCTATCTCCCTGACCGCCTTGGTGGCGCTCGCCAGGGTCTTGCCGTCCCACAGCAGCTGAGCCGCAAGCAGGATGCCGTGATAGTAGAGGCTGGTGTCGAGGGTGCTGTAGACAGACCCCTCGCTGATCGTGGCTCTGCCCCCCTGCCTGGTCACGGTCGAGGGCAGCAGCCCGTGCGCTCGCTGGATATCAGAGACGGTGGCATGCACTTTGTGGAGTATCTGCTCGGCCTGCGCCTGCTTCACCAAGCCGACCCTGCAGGCCAGACTGGTGGCCAAGCAGAAGAGACCGACCGAGGCTATTGAATCACGCTCGCCGGCCGGTCGAGACGCACGCTCTCTCACCATGCCGTGCTCGGCCGAGTAGAGCCGCGCCAGCTTGGCATACGAGATGAGAAAGAGCTCCTCCTCCAAAGGCAGTTGCGGCATGAGCATGTTGAGGCTCAGAGCGTCCAACTGCACCTGTGTGCCCTGTTCGGCCTGCCACTCGAGCGACTTGACCGCGCGCAGACCCTCCGGCTCCCACGAGAAATGCAGGTCCTGCCAGTCGCCACCTAGAGGGAGCTCTGCCGTGCCCCACCACAAGACTCTGCCGTCGGCCGATTTCAGCTGCAATCTGAGTGCCCCCGCCCCTTTGCCCCTGAGGGTGGCGCCCACGCAGATGGACTGGCGATCCGCCCTCACCAGCGGAAAGCAGCGGGTCAGGTCTAGGCAGTCATCGGGGTCCCCCATGAGACCGGACAGACTGTGCCACATGCCCGTCCCTAGAAAGCCACAATCCGTGCCCAGATAGGTGCCGAAGCGGCAGGCGGACTTCAGGTCGTTAGAAGACACGTCCCGAGTGAGTGGCTGGAGGGTCTCCACGGTCGGAGTCACAAGTGCACTGCGATGACGACAAGCTCAGTGGGCATGGACTACCTCGCACTTCGCCGGCTACAGTACTCCCCCCACACCCTGAGGTGCGCCCAGAAGGATTCGAACCTTCGACCTTGGGATTAAGAGTCCCCTGCTCTACCAGCTAAGCTATGGGCGCAGACCTTGGTGTACAAGCGTCAAAGCGTGGCGACCAGTCTACCCCAAAAGTGCCGGCGGGACTACCTCGACGGCGGGTTGGCAGCCTTCGCGCTTCCCAGCAGATCGTTCTGAGCGATGTAGGTGGCCAACGTCTGAGCCACGAGCTGGTTCGCGTAGGCGTTCCAGTGGAAGCCATCGGCCGCTTCGAACCCCCGGTGGTTGGTGGCCCAATCAGAAGCGAACGTCTGGCGCAGATCGACGAAGTGGCAGTCAGAGATCCCCCGGCAGGCTGCCTGCACCGCAAGAGCATCGGGATAGAGGGGGACGGCGGCGAGCTCCCCAGGAGCCAGGTACCGGTCGCCGTCCACGGCTACGATTATGGGCACACCAGGATTCTCTGCGCGCAGTCTGCCGAGCATGAACTCGGCTGCTGGCAGGAGAGCCTTCCAGGACTCATTGGGATCCCCCCCATCCGCGATAGGCGCCCCACCCACCGGGATGCCGCCCCCTCGAGCAAGGATTGGCAACTTGGCGTTGAGACGCAGGTAGTTCACGATGGCAGATATCTTGGCCGCCTCAGAGACCGACTCCCTGAGCGAGTGGTCTTCTTCGGGCGCCACCTCGGCGAACCCCTCCCCCTCGGGCTTGATACGCCAGAACAGGCCCCATGACTGACCGCCCCCGACGAAGCTGAAGGTGACATCGTTCACACCCAGGAACAAGACCATCACGTCAGGCGCGTACTTCTCTCTTATGTACCGGCCCACGGCCACGAACTGCTCCAGTTGCCAGCCCGACCCGCCAAAGGCATACACGTCGGTAGGAGTCTCAAGCAAAGAGGCAAGAACGGGATCTATGTGATCCTCCATGGGGGTGTAGAAGCCTTCTATCTGCGAGTCGCCGAGCAGCGCGACCAGGGGCCTACTCCTCTCCGTGGCCAGGAGGTAGTCGCGGGCGCTCACCCAGCCGTCGTTGTTCAGCAGCCAAGGTACGCGATCACGAGTAAGTCTGCCGACGTTGAACTCGCCCGCGGTGGGGCCGCTAGGGTCATACCGATGGAGACTCCACTCCGGGTCCTGAAAGTAGTCGGGGTACTCGCAGGCCGGCATAACGGTGCGGAACCACAACTCTCCCATACCCACGAACAGCAGCACGAACAGAGCCAGTCGAAGAAGGAAGGCGAGCGCTCCTCGTGGTGACGCTTGGCGCCTAGAACTGAACATAGATTCCCTCCCGACCACCTAGTTGCCCGAATATGACCAGGGCCAGACAGCACACCAGGTAGACTGCCCAGCGGGCCACCACCGGGAGGCCCGTGAGCGCAAGGCCGTGCTCGAGGCGACGCGTGAGCCACTCATAAGCCATGACGCCTCCCCCGAGAAGCAGCGCGGGCAGATAGCGCGCGTGATCACCAAGACCCCAGGGCTGTACGAAGCCGCGCCCCAGGAACTCAACGGCCTCCGCCAGACTCGGCGCGCGGAAGAATACCCAGGCGATGGTCACCGCCGCGAAGACCGCTACCCCCGCCAGTGCCTCCCGCCAAGGGCCTTTGCCGCCGCTCTGCCCGCCGGTCCTCCGGCGGCCCCAGGCCCTGAAGCTGTTCTCCACCACCAGGTATAGGCCGTGCAGCGCTCCCCAGACGACAAAGGTCCAAGCCGCCCCGTGCCACAACCCCACCAGTAGGAAGGTGACCAGTACGTTCAAGGCGTTCCGCACGGCCTTCACGCGATTGCCGCCCAAGGGTATGTAGAGGTAGTCGCGCATCCAGCCGGAGAGCGTCATGTGCCAGCGGCGCCAGAACTCCCGCACCGAGGTGGCGAAGTACGGATGGTCGAAGTTCTTCGAGAGCTGGAGGTTCAGCAACTTGCCCGTGCCTATGGCTATGTCGGCATACCCTGAGAAGTCGCAGTAGATCTGGATCGAGTAGAGCACCGCGACAGCGGCCGCGGCCACGCCGTCTGCCGCTCCCAAGTCGCCCCACACGTGGTCAATCTGCAGACCTATGGTGTCGGCCACCAGCATCTTCTTGAAGAACCCCCACAACATCTGGCGAAGACCGTCCCGGGCGCGCCCTTCGTCGAAGTCCCGGCGTTCTCTCAACTGGGGCACCAGGTCACGCGGGCGGGTTATGGGACCGGCCAGCAGGGCGGGGAAGAAGCTGAGCGCCGCGGCGTACTCCACCGGGCCCGCGACACGCTCCACGTCGCCCCGGTAGACATCGATCACATACGAGAGGTTCTGAAAGACGTAGTAGCTAAGGCCCACAGGCAGAACCAGGTTTAGAGTCACCCAGTCGGCGCGCAGCCCGGCCGCGCCCAGGAGCGAGGCGAAGGACTCGGCGAAGAAGTCGAAGTACTTGAAGAAGCCTAGTGCGGCCAGGTTCAGCACCAGTGCTGCCACCAGCACCAAGCGCCGGTGGCTCTTGAGCTTGCTCAAGAGCAGGGCGCCGCCGAAGCCGCTCAGGGTAACCCCGGCTAGAAGAAGGCACCACCGCCAGTCCCACAGCGCGTAGAAGCCGTATCCCAGCACCAACATCGTGAGGTTCTGAGCGAGCCCGCCATGCTCCGGCCGACTATGCCGTCCACCCCGCGCACGCCGCGCGAACCATCCGACAGTGTAGTACACGCAGAATCCCAGCAGGACGAAGAGAACGTACTTGTACGATGTAAGGAGCATAGGGACACCATGATATAGAGCGCGCGCAACGGTGTCCAAGACCTAGTTGGTGGGACCTCGGTTCGTACCAATCACAGACGGCATTGTCAGAATTTGCGGGCGTTGTGAGAGGGCGCTGAACCATTCTCTACGGCCGCAAGCGCGCCCCGCAGCGACCGCAAGACCACGCGGGGGCGTCGACGTCATAGTCGCTCCGGTTGTATGGTGCCCCACAACACGGGCAGACAGCGGGCGGGTCGGGGTCAGGTTGCCCCGGCGAGCCCGGCCCCGGCCGTTCCGGCCGGTATAGGAGCACGGCCAGCCACCGGGAAAATGTGACCAGCAATGCGCCGATCACCAGTAGGGACAAGACATAAGTCAGGGCCCGAAGAGCAGCCGACCCTGCTGAATCCTGCGCGTTCTGGGCCAGCAGCATGACGAAGACAAAGACGAGCACGCCGAGAATGACGATGAAGACGCCCAACACGATGAGCGCCAGTCTCGCGAAGATACGAGCGACGTCCTTTGGCGCCGGCCGTTCCGGCCGGTACAGCAGCACGGCCAGCCACCGGGAAGATGTGATCAGCACCCCGCCGATCACCAGCAAGGGCAAGACATGGATAAGGACCTGGACGGCCGTCGGCCCGGCATAGCAGCTCATCATCTTGGCAGCCAGCACGAAGAGGAAGAAGAATACGACGCCCAGAACGACGACGAAAACGCCTAGCACGATGAGCGCCAATCGCAAGAGGATATCGGCGACGTCCTCCGCCCTGGGCCGCTCGGGCCAGCGAAGCCGCGAGGCGAGCCACCGGGAACATGTGACCAACAACCCGCCGATCACCAGTAGGGGCACGCCATAGGCCAGGCCCCGGAGAGTACTAGTGTCGGAGTAAGCGTTGTCCAGACGGCCGAGGAAGAAGAATACGACGCCCAGAACAGCGATGAAGACGCCCAACACGATGAGCGCCAGTCGCAAGGAGATACGGGCGACGTCTCCCGCCCAAAGGTCTTCCCGATTCATGGCCGCCCCTCCCGCCTTTTTCCCACTGTAGCAAATGCCAGTAGGGAATAGGGGGCGCTGAGAACAACAATCCGTCTCGGCGGTATGTCCCCGATTAGAATCAAGGTCTCAGGGGTCAAGAAGTGCCTATTTGCATGACAAACTAGGCCGGCAGGTGGCGGGACCCGGATTTGAACCGGGGACACCATGATTTTCAGTCATGTGCTCTACCAACTGAGCTATCCCGCCATGCAGTTTGGGCAGCCGCCCGGCCTAGCGACCGGGACGGCGTACCCCGAGGCGGGAGCGACGGGACTCGAACCCGCGACCTCCGACGTGACAGGCCGGCGTTCTAACCAACTGAACTACACCCCCGCGTAGGGCTTGCGAGATTATCGCATGTCTCCGGCGCCGTGCAAGCGTCGGCGCATAAGTGGGCGCAGCAGGATTTGAACCTGCGACCCCCTGCTTGTAAGGCAGGTGCTCTCCCGCTGAGCTATGCGCCCATTGACCGCCCGAGAATCAGGGCGACATGCCCCCAGGGGAATTCGAATCCCCGCCGCCGCCTTGAAAGGGCGGTGTCCTAGGCCGCTAGACGATGGGGGCGGATCTGGCGCTGCCCGGCCGTCACCCGTTCTATTCCAGCTCGGAGTGCGGCCCGCAGCCGAGAGATGCTAACACGAATGCCCCAGAGCCGCTATAGACTCCGCGCAGGCTTGCTCCACCCTTCCCCTCTTGATAGCCTAGCGACGATGCGGCGTCCAAGAAGACCCAAGGACCAACGGCCACCGGCCGGCTTCCTGCTGGCCCCCAAGAGCGGCTTCCGGCACTATCGCTGGGTCGTGCTGTTGTTGGCGGTTGTCCTGGTGGTGGCCTTCATCCTTGTGCTCGATCGACTTGGTGTGACCTCCCACCCCCTCCCCCCCATCGGCTCTGTCATCGTGACCGTATCGGTCCTGGCAGCCGCGCTCGCGGGCGTTATCGTGGGGCTAGTAGTCGCCCTGACGGGAGTCCTGGCCGCGCTCCTCCTGCTTGCCGACTTCTCTACCACGGCCGGATCGGTAAACGCCCTCATCTCCGCGGTCGTCTGGTGTGGCGCCGCGGTCGGAACGGGACTGATCGGCCGTCATCTGCGCCGGCAGGTGCGCAGCCGCGAGGCTGGGCTGCAGGAGGCTCTCAGCCGGTCGCTCACCGCCAAGAACACTCTGGAACAGGTCCTAGATCTGAGCCCTCGCCTGCTGACGGGCGCTACCCTTGTCGAGGTGGCGCGCACGGCCTGCGAGAGCGCGTGTAGTACGTTCGGCGCCGATGGCGCCCGCGTCTTCAGGCTCAAAGACTCCACCATGGAGCTGCTCGCCCTTTGTCCGAACTCGAAGAAGATCAAGCCCGGGTTCGAGATCTTGGCCACCGACTTTCCCGATCTAGAGATCATGATGGCGCGACGCCGGCCCCTTTTCGTGCGCGATGTGGGTGAGACGCGCCCCACCGGGCCGGCCGACCACCTCCGACAAGAGCTGGGCATAGTCTCGTCCGTGCGCCTGCCCATAGTTGGGCCCAGCGGTCCGGAGGGCGTGCTGTCGCTCGGTTGGCAACACACCGTGGACCGACCCGCTGAGGATACGCTGGTGGTGATGCAGCGCTTCGCCGACCAGGTTGCCATCGCCTGGCACAACGCCTTGAGGCTGGAGGCCCAGCGTCGAGCGAACAGACTCCGCCGTACCCTGGACCGCGTGCTCAGACTGGCGCCCACCTTTCACATGAGCAGCAGCAGAGAAGTCGTCGCAAAGGCCATCTGCCGTGCCGCGCTCTCCACCTTCGGCTGCTCAGGGGCCGCCCTATACCTGGTGGAGGGCGACAGATTGCTGCTGCTGGAGCGACTGCCCCGCCTAGACTCTATGCCCCCGGGGCGAGCTTTCCCTCTCACCAGCGCGATGCCGCTGGCGCATGAGATACGTGCTCCCCGCGCCACCTTCATCGCGGACGTCTCCGAGCCCAGCCGGACCGTCCGGCCTTGGCCGCAGGAGGTGGTCAAGCAGGCGGGCACTCGTTCGGCGTTGTATGTTCCCCTGCACTTCGATGAGCGCGGCCCGGCAAATCTGCTGGTGCTCACCTGGAAGACCCCGAGAAAGACCCCGGACGACAGCTTCTTGGCGGTTACGCAGAGATTCACAGACCAAGCCGCTCTGGCTCTAGCCCACTCCTCCACCGAGCGCCTGCACGCCAGGCTCGAGGCCAGCCTGCTGCCCACCGCTCCGATCGAGCACCCCCGCTTGCAGGTGATCACCCGCTACCAGACGGGCGAGCAGCGCCTCCGGCTCGGAGGCGACTTCCTGGGTTCGACCGTCTCCGACGACAGCGTGCTCTCCTTCGCCATAGGCGACGTGAGCGGGCATGGACCCGATGCGGCGGCTCTGGGAGCCACCCTTCGCTCCACCTGGAAGGCGCTCACTCTCGCCGGCGAAGGTCTTGCTAAGACGGCCGACGTAATGGCCCGTCTGATCATGGGCGAGCGGAGCACCCCCAACGCCTTTGCCACCATCGTCATCGGACGCATCGACACCGAGAGACGGCTGCTCCAATGGATCAACGCCGGTCACCTGCCTCCTCTGCTCATCGCCGACCGTGTCACGGTGCTCGATTCCAGGCCCATCCCCCCGTTGGGAGTGGGTAAGAACCTGCCCCACGCGGTGCACCGCACGCGACTACCCGAGCGCTGGTCGCTGTTCTGCTATACGGACGGCCTCGTAGACGTGCGGGTGTCTCCCGGCGCACTCCAGCGCTACGGCGAGGAGCGCCTGCAGCATCGTCTCGCGGATTGGATAGGTACCACGCCTGACGGAGACGCCCTGGACGCCGTACTCACCGACATCGAGTCGGCCAGTGGTAGCCGGTTTGCCGACGACATGGCGGTGCTGCTCATCTGCACCAAGGACGGCCCGCAGGCAAATGCACCGGCGTAGTCTGCCCGGGCGCCCTTGTGTTAGGCTTTGCCACCGATCATGAACACTTCTCCGAGAAGTAGCGTACTCATAGATCTGGCGGCGATCCGCCACAACGTGGCCCATCTGCGGGCCTTGCTCCACCCGGGCGGCCGTATGTTGGTGGCCGTGAAGGCCGACGGGTACGGCCACGGCACCCTGCCCGTGGCTCAAGCCGCCACCGCCGCTGGGGCCAGTGGAGTCGCGGTGGCCACCGCCGAAGAGGCGGTCGCGCTCCGTGACGCCGGGTTCGCCGACAGCATCCTGGTCATGGGCCCCCTCTACAGCCTCGACCAGTACCAGGAGATGGCCATCCGCAAGGTCGACTTCGCCGTGGTCAGCGACCAGATGGCCTCGCTGCTTCCAGAGCTGCGCGGCACGGGAGTCAAAGCGCGCGTACACCTCAAGATAGATAGCGGGATGAACCGCCAGGGTCTCTTTCCCCCCGACGTCGGCGCCTTTCTGGATTCGATAAGAGGCATAGCCGAGATCGAACTGGTGGGAGTCATGACCCACTTCGCCTGCGTCACCGAAGACCCGGCCACAATCGACTTTCAACTCGACAGGTTCTTGCCCGCGGTCGAACGGGTGCGCAAAGAGTGGCCCCACGCGCTCGCGCATGCCGCCAATAGCGCAGCCACGGTCCATTCCCCCCGCTCCCACCTGGACATGGTCAGATGCGGATGCGCCGTGTATGGCCTATCACCTTGGCAGAAGGACCCCATAGCCGAAGGTCTGGCTCCAGTACTCGCTTGGAAGTCGCAGGTGGCTCTGGTGAAGCGGGTGCAGATGCTCGAGGGGGTGGGCTACGGTCACACCTTCCGCCCCGCGGCCCCCACAGATGTCGCCTTGGTGCCCCTGGGCTATGGCGATGGCGTATTCAGGGCGCTAAGCAACAACGGTGAGGTACTCATCAACGGCCGTCGTTACCCGATCGTCGGGCGGGTGTCCATGGATTCCTTTGGAGTCGATGTAGGGACAGATGGTCAGACCAAAGTCGGAGACGTGGTCACTCTTATCGGAGCCGATGGCGATCAGCGCATCACAGCTGAAGACATAGCCCACCGCGTGGGCACCATCAACTACGAGATCACCTGCGACATAGCCCTCGACCGGTCGGAGCGAGTCTTCGTCAACGGCGAGAGCTAGGCGCGACTGCAGCCATCTGCCTGCGCTTGCCCCAGCACACAACGTTTCGCCCCGCCCGCGCGCGGGTATGGCCGGTGCGAGGACGCGTTAAGAGAGCAGAGAAATGACTGACCGGCAGGACTTCTACAAGATCGCGCTCCAGAGCGTCACCGACGGCGTGTACTTCTGCGACAGCCAACGTCGCATCACCTACTGGAACCCAGCGGCCGAGCACATAACCGGCTTCTCCGCCGCTGAGGCTCACGGCCACTCCTGTGCTGACGGCATCCTCACCCATGTGGACGTCGCCGGCCAACCCCTTTGCGAGACCAGTTGCCCGCTCTCCGCCGCTCTCACCGACTGCCTGGTGCAGGAGGCCGAGGTCTATCTGCACCACAAGGAGGGCTACCGCGTGCCCGTGAGCGTTCGCGTCTATCCGGTGTGTGAAGCAGACGGGAGCGTCCGGGGGCTCGTCGAGGTCTTCACCGACAATTCCCCTCTATTCGATGCTTTGGAGAAGGTCGCGGAGCTGAGCGCGGAGGCCGATACCGACGTCCTGACCGGTGTAGGCAACCGCAGGAGCATGGAGAGTGCCATCGAGACCGGCATCGCCGAGCGCCGCAAGTCGGAGGGACACATAGGAGTACTGTTCGCCGACATCGATCACTTCAAGCACATCAACGACACGTTCGGCCACGAGACGGGGGACCGGGTGCTCAAGATGGTCACCGAGACCTTCAGGCACAACCTCAGAGCCTCAGACTCTATCGGGCGCTGGGGGGGCGACGAGTTCCTGGCCGTGTTGCGCAGCATAGACTCAGAAGGCATCCGTCTGCTGGCAGAAAAGCTACGCTCGCTGGTGGCGAGCTCCTACCTGACCCTCGAGGATGGCACCGAACTGCGTGTCACCGTGTCCGTGGGTATAACCCTCATCAGGCCCAGCGATACCGGCGAATCACTCGTGGCCCGTGCCGATCGCCTGCTCTACGAGAGCAAGTCGCAGGGTCGCAACCAGCTCAGCTGGCAAGCCTAGCCGCACACAGGCCTAAGCCACCGGCCGCCCACAGACAGAGCAGAACTGGGCGTTCGGCCGGCACACGCCCCCGCAGAACGGACAGGTGGCTCCCTCGGCAGCCTGAACAGGCGCCCCACTTCCCGCGACCTGCGCGGGCATGGCCGCGCCAGGTTGGTAGGCACTGCCGGGAGGCAAGGCAACCGGCGCCCCCACTACGTCAAACGACACCAACTGATTCTTGAGGCTCGCTATCTTCGACCAGTAGGCTATCCAGAACGCGATCATGACTAGACTGGTAATCCCCACCACGGGGATCAACAGGTCAGGTGCGAGCAGCAACAGCCAGATCAGGGCGAATGTCACCACATAGAGGATCCAGGAGACCAGCCCCACGGTGAACGCCGAATCCGCCTGGGCGGTCGATCTGCCTCGTGCTGTGAGTTCGGCGCGCAGAGAGGCCCTGACCTTCAGCAAGGTGATGAGGATCCAGGCGTAGTCGAAATAGGGGATCAGGTTGAGCCACACCAGATCGGGCCGAAGGGCCCGGTTCTTATCGCTCACCTGTCTCAGCAGCCCCCTCAGAGTGTTCAAGAAGAGGATCAGCAGCAACGTCCTGATCAACAGACCTACGAGCTGGTTGATCCAGTAGCTCCGATCCATCCTGTCGATCCCCCCTCTAGTTACCGGCCGGAGGTACCCAGCCCGCCGGCGGTTGCGCCAACTGGTTCTTGAGCTCCGATGTCCTGACCCAGTAGATTATCCAGCACACGAAGGCGGCCAACCCAAGCGGACCCCAACTCACGATGCTGAGAATGGCCGCGGCCAAGCCCACACCGTAGCCGAAGTCACCGTTTTGTGCCCAGTTGCGGCTCTGGAACTCATACCGCACCGAGTCACGGACCTTGATGATGGTGATGAAGATCCAGACGAGGTTGAACAGGGGGATGAGGTTCAGCCACACCTGGTCGGGTCGCATCATCCGGTTGTGCGGAGCTACATGACGCAGGAGATCGCGCAGGTTCAGTAGGAAGAAGACAGCGACTACGACGTAGACAGCCACAAGGCCGAGTGTGAGCGTAGTCCATACCGCTAAGCCCAGACCATTTTCCAAGAAGTCCATCCTGCCTCCTTACCGCCCTCCGTCGGGACCTTCATAGCATAGCCGAGGCGCCGCGGCCGCTGGGCCGCGGCGCCTCGGTGAAAAGCGCATGTGCTACTTGACCGCGGCCACCGCTTTGTCGCGGGCGGCCTTGAGCAAGCTTAGATCAGGGGCCTTGATGAAGTCCTTCTTCTGCATCAGGTCGATGGTCGCCCGCGCCTCTTTGACGTCGGCCAAGGTGGTCTTGTAGACCTCGTCCCAGGTCAGGTCGATGCGGGCCACGCCGTCTTTGATGGCCTGCATGGCCACGTCGGCGGCCTCCACCGCGAAGACCTCGAGTCTCCTGCATGGTGGGCATGATGTAGTCGGGGCTGATGCCCTTCTTCTCGGCGAAGCCGGCCACGGCGTGCGCGGCGGCTATGGCCATCTCGTCGGTGATCTTGCGGGCCCGCACCAGGAGGGCGCCCTTGAGGATGCCCGGGAAGCCCATGGAGTTGTTCACCTGGTTGGGGAAGTCGCCGCGGCCGGTGGCCACCACGTAGGCGCCGGCCTCTTTGGCGGCGTACGGGTAGATCTCGGGCACCGGGTTGGCGCAGGCGAAGACGATGGCCTTGTCGGCCATGGTCTTGATCCACTCCGGCTTGATGGAGCCGGGCTGTGAAGCGCCGATGACCACGTCGGCACCCTTGAAGGCCTCAGCCTCGGTGTCGATCTTCTTGGGGTTGGTCTGCTCGCACAGCTCCCACTTGCGGTAGTAGGCCTTGTCGGCCTTGACGTCGTCGCGACCCTTGTGCAGACCACCCTTGCTGTCGAAGACGATCATCTTCGCCGGGTCGGCCCCGTCGGCCAGGATGCAGCCGCGCGATGGTGCTGTTGGCAGCGCCGGCGCCTATCAGCACGATCTTCGCGTCCTTGAGCTCCTTGCCCACCACCTTGAGGGCGTTCAGCAGACCGGCCAAGGTCACGCTGGCAGTGCCCTGAGCGTCATCGTGCCACACCGGGATGTCGCACTCCTCGCGCAGGGTGTCCAGCACCTTGAAGCAGTTGGGCTGGCTGATGTCTTCCAGGTTGACGGCGCCCACGCTGGGCTCGAGCATCTTGACGAACTCGATGATCTTGTCGGGGTCGTGCTTGCCCTCTTTGTTGTAGCTGTTCACGCAGAGAGCCATGCCGTCCACGCCGCCCAGGTACTTCATGAGAAAGGCCTTGCCCTCCATGACGCCCAGGCCACCGGGAGGGGTCACGTCGCCGTCGCCCAGCACGCGGGTGGAGTCAGAGACCACGGCCACCAGGTTGCCCCGGTTGCTGAGGTCGAACGAAGCATCCTGGTTGTCGCGGATGCTGGTGGAGACCATGGACACGCCGGGCGTGTAGTAGACGTTGAACCAGTTGAAGCCGTAGATGCCGGCCTTGGGCATGGTGACGATCTTGCCGCGGTAGTACTTGTGGACGGTAGCCGCAAGTTCCTTCAGGAAGATGGTCTGAGCCTTGGCCTTCTGCTCGGGCGTGAAGTCGTCAGGAAAGTACGAGCTGAGGTCGGACAGGCTGAGATCGGGGTTCTTCATCTTCTTCGCTCCAGTGGTCGCATGTACGGGTGAAGCACCGGCGCCCTGCGCCGGAGAGCATTTGCCGAGAGCCATCTAACACCCTGCTCTTACAGACCCGGCGAGCGCGCTACCAGTCCCAACTCCTGCGCCAAACGCTCGGCCGCCGACCCGCCCAGAGGCTCGTGAAAGAGGTCACGCACCTGGCGCCGCTGCTCGGCGTGAGTGTCTTTGCCTTGCAGGATCGCAGAGAGGGCTCCGGCCAGCCCTGCCGGATCGTCCACCACCGGACCGGCCAGATACTCCTGGATGGGAGTGAACGAGTACCCGCGAGACTGGCCGTACGCCTCGATGTCCGGGAAAGTGGTGCACTATCGGACGGTCGACGATCAAGTAGTCCACGTAGGCGCTCGAGACATCGGTGACCAAGGCGCACGACTCCCCCAGGAGCTCGTGCAGGGTGAAAGCCCGCTCGTGCAGCCACTCGTCGCTCACGTACCGTATGCGGCTCAGCTCCGGCGTCTTCTCACGCTCGGCCATGGGGTGCCGCTTCACCACCAGCAGGGCGTTGTGCTGCTCGAGCAGCTCGTTGATCTCTCGCAACTCCTCCGCCGAAAGGCCCAGCACGTGGGAGCAGTGCGTGCGCAGGTTCCTGCCTTGTCCACTCGTAGCGATAGGTGGGCAGCCAGGCGATCAACCGGGTGCCAGACTCCGGCGGATAGCCCAGCTGCGTCGAGCACCCCCCTGTCGCCGAGCAACAGACGGTCGTTTCTGGGCAGCCCCGTCACGAAGGTGCTCACGGTGGGACGCAGCGACTCCTGCACCACCACTTGCCCAGAAGGGCGAGGTGGCCAGCGAGTACTTGACTACCGGCAGCAGCGGACCCGAGTCGGTCATCCACCCTACCCGCTTCACCGGCATGCCGTGCCACACGTTGACCGACTCCACCGAGCTTGGGACACCGCTGCATGGCGAACGAATGGGTGAAGAACACGTACTTGGCGGTCATGACGTACCAGACGCCCCGGAAGTGTCCTCTTGGGCACCGCCAGCGTGTCGGGCGACAACTCCGGATACCTCGACCGCGCCTTGGCCTCCTTGTGCGAAGAGCAGAGGATCACCAGCTTGCGCAGGTCGGTCTCGCGCAAGCACCTTCTCCAAGGCCAGAACATCGTCGCAGTAAGCGGGTTGGCCGTTGAAGACCGCGATCCTCCGCTTGGGCACCACGCAATAGACTAGCTGTCCAAGCCACCTGGCAGGGCTCAACCCTTACCACCCAGCCCTGTCTTGATCGCGGTAGTAGAGATACCCGGTGTCCTGGGCAGATACACGACCTCGCAGTACTCGCTCAAGCGAGTCGAACTGCCCTTGCCAATCGTCACCCATGACGAGAACGTCCACCTTGTAGCGCTTTATGTCGTCGACCTTCTGTTCCCAATTCTCTTCAGGTATCACCTTGTCCACGTACCTTATCGCGGAGACGATCAACAACCTGTCCTCATAAGGATAGACACAGTTCTTGTTCTTGACGCGGTTGAAGGCGTCGGTCGACAGACCGACGATGAGATAGTCGCCCAACTGTTTGGCGCGCTCCAACAGGAGCACGTGGCCCTTGTGGAGCAGATCGTAGGTTCCGTAGGTAAGGACTGTCTTATGAGCGCATGCGCCGATACTACACCAGCGCGGCACGGCAGTCGACATAACCGCCCCCGCCCTGTACGATGCGCGAATGGCAGAAGACACAGCAGAGGACCAGGAGCGCAAAGACGCCAACCCGCGGTGCAGCGCATCTCGGACAAGATCGTTGTCAAGACCATGCTGTGGGCCTTCCCCCGCTGGATCAAGCCCAACCACCTCACGGTACTCCGCCTGCTCTTTATCCCGGTGATACTGGTGCTGCTGCTACTTCGAGCGCCGCGGCTGGGCCCTGGGCATGTTCTGCGTCGCCACCGCCACCGACCTCATCGACGGGGCCATGGCCCGCGAACGCAAGCAGACCAGCACCTTTGGCACCTATGTCGACCCCATAGCCGACAAACTCCTGGTCGGCGCGGTGCTCGCCTGGGTGGGCTGGCGGCCCTACCCCCATACTGGGCTGGTGGTCCTATCTTCTTGGGCTTCATCGTCTTGGAGCTCATCTTCACCGCCGTGGGGGTGCCCCTGCTGCTGCGCGCGCAGACCACGCAGTCGTCCAACTTCTTTGGCAAAGGCAAGATGATCATGCAAAGCCTGGCGCTGTTCTTGTTCTTGCTCGCCGGGATGCTGGAGCTTGACGACCTTGACCGAAGTCTCTCTCTACCTGTTCTGGCTAGCGCTGGGCCTGGCCATGGTCAGCGGCGGCAAGCAGATCTACGACGCCGCCGCCAGTCGTCGCCAGACGTAGGCCCCTCGCCACCAACTAAAGTTAGCTACTACCGGCTATTGCGCCGAATGAAACGTGTGCGCTACCCTAGGCCGCACGGTCCGGTGGCGCGACTTGAAGTTTTCGAGCTCGCGTTTTGTAGCTTCTAGCGAGCGAACGGGAGATCAAGTGCCAGAGAGCGCCAGTCTGGAAGAGAGCGCGAGCCTCATAGTAGGTGGTCAGCTGGGCTGGTGGACCATCACCCCCTTCGTATTGATGCTGCTCTCCATAGCGCTGCTGCCCCTCATCTGCGGGCACTGGTTCGAGCGCAACCGCCACAAAGCCTACGTCGCCTTCATCCTCGGAGCTCCCACGCATCATCTACCTGTTGGTGGCCTTCGGCGGCCATGGCTTCGAGCTCGCCTGGCACACCGGCCGAGAGTACATCCAGTTCATAGTGCTGCTCTTTGCTCTCTTCACCATCTCTGGGGGCATCCACCTCACCGGCAACGCCGTCGCCACCCCCCGCCACAACCTCACCTACCTGGCCGTCGGCTCAGTGCTGGCCAACCTCATAGGCACCATGGGCGCCTCCATGGTGCTCATACGGCCTCTGCTCAGAGCCAACTCCGAGCGCAAGTACGCGCGCCATACGGTGATCTTCTTCATCTTTGCTGTAAGCAACTGCGGTGGCCTACTCACGCCTCTGGGCGACCCTCCGCTCTTCTTGGGCTTCTTGCGAGGCGTGCCGTTTGCCTGGACTCTGCGCCTCTGGCCTCAGTGGCTGCTCACGGTGGGCCTCTTGTTGCTTGTCTACGCGGTCTGGGAGCTCTATGTCTACCACCGCAAAGAGCCCAAGACGGCCATCAAACAGGATGTCGAAGACTACGTGCCCATGAGACTGAGGGGCTGGATAAACCTGTTGCTCCTAGGCCTGGTCATAGCCGCCGTGCTGTTCTCCAAGGAGCTGGGAAGGGCCGGAGACTTCATCCACTTCCCGTTCATACGCGAGGTGATACTCATAGCCCTCGCCCTCATCTCGCACAAGCTCTGCCCCCGCGGCCCGCGCGAGTGCAACAACTTCTGCTGGCCGCCCTTCATAGAGGTGGCCGTGCTGTTCGCCGGCATCTTCGCCACCATGGCGCCGGCGCTGGCGCTGCTTGAAGCGCATGGGGCCCAGATAGGCTTCACCCAACCCTGGCAGTACTTCTGGAGCACGCGGAGTGCTCTCGTCGTTCCTCGACAACGCCCCCACCTACCTGACCTTCACCTCGGTGGCCCAGGGGCAGGTCTCCGCGGCTACCGGTGAGATAGTGGCCTCGGTCGGCGAGCTGGCGAAGTCTGCCGGCGGTCTGCTGGCTGCTATCTCGTGCGGCGCGGTCTTCATGGGAGCCAACACCTACATAGGCAACGCGCCCAACTTCACGGTGAAGTGCATCGCCGAGCGCTCGGGCATAAAGATGCCCTCGTTCTTCGGCTACATGGCCTACTCCTGCGCTGTGCTGTTCCCCATCTTTGCGATAGTCACGGTGGTGTTCTTCCTCTAGCGGGAGCGCTCCCCTTTGACTCCTGACGCGCCAGCCCTTAGCATGGGGGGAGTCTGACAAGAACGTAGCCGCCGAGCGCACCCATCGGGGCTGGCGGGCAACCACAAAGAAGGGGGAGCGCGTGAGTACAGTGGCAACCGTGGGGCTAGTGGTAGGGATAGTGGTATTCCTTATCCTGCTCGCCACCGGCATCAGGATCATCCGGCCTACCCACCGCGGTCTGGTTGAGCGTTTCGGCAAGTACGTGCGCTACTCCAACCCCGGATTCCACGTCATCTGGCCGCTCGGCATCGAGAAGATGTACCGGGTAGACATCCGCGAGATGCTGGTGGAAGCCCAGCCCCAGATGATCATCACCAACGACAACCTGAACGCCCGTGTGGACGCGCAGGTGTACCTCAAGGTCAAGGCCGACGAAGCGAACGTCAAGGCGTCTCAGTACAACGTGTACAACTACGAGATGCAGATAGTCAACCTGGCCCGCACCACGCTGCGTAACATCATCGGCACCCTGACCCTCAAGTCGGCCAACAGCGAGCGCGGCAAGATCAACGAAGAGCTACGCAACACCCTGCTCAGCGAGACGGCCAGCTGGGGCATCGAGATCCTGCGCACCGAGCTCAAAGAGATCGACCCGCCCGAGGACGTCCAGGTGACCATGAACAAGGTGGTCAAGGCCGAGAACGAGAAGGTCGCGGCTGTCGACTTCGCTACCGCCACCGAGACTCAGGCAGACGGCCAGCGCCGCGCCTCCATCAAGCAGGCCGAAGGCCAGCAGGCAGGCCCGCATCCTCGAGGCCGAAGGCCAGGCCGAAGCCATCAGACTGGTCAACGAAGCCGCCGACAAGTACTTCATCGGCAACGCCCAGGTGCTCCGCAAGCTGGAGGCCATGGAGCGCGTCGCTCAGCCAGAACGCCAAGATCGTGGTGCCCGGCGACTCCCAGCTGGTCAACGTCATAGGCGACCTCGCGGGCATCACGCCTGTGACGGTCGGCGAGACCGCGGCCCCCAGGGCCGGTGCCGGTCCGTCGAGCGGCCCCGCGGCGCCGAACCGCTAGAAGCACAGACGCGCCACCCCAAGCTGTGGCGGTCGCTCTGGTAAGAAAGCGCGGCGCCCTCCCGGCTGGGAGGGCGCCGCGTTGTAGGTAGTCTGTTTTCCCTGCGGCAGATTCTTCGACCCTGGAGGTCGTATCCCTTTGCAGTGGGCACTCGTCACAGGAGCTTGTTCTGGCATCGGTCTCGAGCTGGCGCGCGAGCTGGCCAAACGCGGCTACGCACTAGTGCTGGTGAGCAACCGCACGGCCGAACTGCAGCTCGCCGCACAGAGGTTGGCCGCCGAACATGGCGTGCCCACCCACGCTCTTACTTTCGACCTAGCGCAGCCCGATGCCGCGGTCGCGGTGTACGACTCGGTGCGGAGACTCGGCCTGGAGGTCGAGGTGCTGATCAACAACGCGGGCATGCTCTTGTTCGGCGAGGTGGTCGACACCGACCCCGCCCGCATGGCCGCCCTGCTTCAGCTTCATGTGACCACCCCGTCACTGCTGGCGCGCTACTTCGGCGCCGACATGCGCCAGCGCAGGAGCGGGCACATAATCTTCGTCTCAAGCGCTTCTACCTGGTGCGACTTCCCTGGCGTCGCCCTTTACGGCGGCACCAAGCGTTACCTGCGCAGCTTCGCCGCTTCTATGCGGGAGGAGCTGGCACCCTGGAGGGTCAATGTCACCTGCCTCGCCCCCGGTGCCGTGGCCACGGGACTCTACGGCCAAGGCGGCGGCGCGGCAGCCAAGGCGGCCAAGCTGGGTCTACTGGGCGATGCGGCCGCGGTCGCACAGGCAGGCGTCAAGGGTATGCTCCGCGGCAAGAGGCTGGTGTTGCCCGGCATGGGCGCCAAGCTCATGGCAGTGGGGGCCGCGTTGACCCCGCGGTGGCTCGTGCATGTTGTGCGCATGCGCACGAACTTGCTGTCGAGACCCCCTGTCGCGGAGCGGCGCTCAGGTAAGACCTAGCGACTCCTCAGCCTCTTTGAGGTCGTAGAACACCGAGAAGCTGAAGGGCAGACCACTGACCATCGTCTGGAGCATGCGAAGCATGCCGTACGACACGGCCTTACTCACCACCGACGCCACCGCCACCCCTCTGAGTGCCTCCACTTCTTCGGCGAAGACTGCGGCGATCTGTCTTATGCCCTCTCCGTCCACAGCATGCACGTGTTCGAGCATGTTGACCAGCACCTTCACACCAGGATGGTAACCAGGATGGCACAGCATGTTCCTGAAGCCCGCGACGAAGCCCTCGGCGCCCACAGGACCTCTGGGCACGACTGTGAACAGGTCGCGCGCTTCATCGTATTCAATGGTCAGCTGTGTCTCAGTAGGCATGGCCCCTCCCCTGACCACGCACCGGAGACCGCCCCCGCAACGGTCTCGCGGGTCAAGTCTACCCTGACAAGGCCACTTGTGCCGCGCCTGTGGCGATATGGCCTGATGTATTATGGTATCTATTTAGAAGATCAATCCCGGTGGAGGAAGAGCAGATAGACGACGCGCCCAAATCGCCCGACGAGACGGAAGGATCTTCGCCCAAGCAGGCAGAGCCCCCCGTAGACCTCACCAAGGAGCTGATGGGCGACGCGCCGCCCGCCGCGGGCGGCCGGGCGCGCACGCGTCAGCTGCGCGACAACCCTACCCAGCCACTGCTCACTCTCGCCTGCCTGGTGGTAGTCATCTTTGGCGTGCGCTACGCCGCCGGGGTGATCAACCCCATCCTGGTGGCCCTCTTCGTGGTCATGGGCATAAGCCCCGTGCTTGACTGGATGCGCCGCAAGAAGGTGCCGGGCTGGCTGGCCATCACGCTGGTGCTCATATTCTTCTTGGCCCTCGCCGCCGCGCTAGGCGGAATCCTGGCCTCGTACGCTACCGACTTGACCGAAAGCCTGAACAAGTACCAGGTCAGCACTCACCGAGATGCTCAACGGCATACAGACTTGGTTTGCCGGTCACGGCGTCGACACGACTGACTTCTTCGCCAGCTACGTGGATGTCGACCGCATCACCAGCTCGGTGTCTACGGTGCTGAGCTCCGTAGTAGACGCCTTCAGCAACGTGGTGCTTATTCTCCTGATCGTCCTGTTCATGATCGCTCAGGTCTACTCGTTCCCCCGCAAGGCCTACTCGCAATTGTCCCTCTCGAAGAGGTTCGAGCGGAGCTTCAAGGACTTCACCGACTTCACTCGCTCGTACCTCTTCACCAAGGGCTGGCTGGCTCTACTGGCCACTCTGGCCAGCACCGGCATCTACTATCGCCTTCGGAGTGGACTTCGCCCTACTGTGGGGCCTGGTGTTCTTCGTCCTCAGCTTCATCCCCAACTTCGGTTTCATCCTCTCGCTTATCCCCCCGTTCACCGTCACCCTACTTGAGTCGGGCTTCACCAGAGCCATCCTGGTGGTCGGGGTGATATTCGTCCTGAACACCATCGTCGACAACGTCTTGGCCCCGCGTTTCATGAGCAAGAGCGTGGGCCTCACCACCCTCTCCGTCTTTCTCTCCCTGCTCGTCTGGGCGTGGATACTCGGGCCTGTGGGCGCCCTTATCTCGGTGCCGCTGACCCTCATGGTCAAGCTGCTCGTCTTCGACTCCTACGAGAGCACGCCGTTCTCTCGATGTTCCTTACCGGCGGCAAAGAGATGGTCTCGTCGGCGAAAAGAAGCGCAGAAGCAAGAGACGCGCCGGCACCCCCGCGGCAGTAGCGGCGCCTTAAGTGAAGAACACCGCCGGCTTCGACAACGAGCAAGTATCTCGAGGAGCAGAGCCGGGCCATCATGGAGCGCGCCGAGCGCATAGGCGGCAAGCTCTACCTGGAGTTCGGCGGCAAGATCGCCTTCGACTACCACGCCGCCCGCGTGCTGCCTGGCTACGACCCCAACGTGAAGATCCGCCTTCTGCAGAAGCTCAAGAGCCAGGCCGAGATCATAATCTGCATCTACGCCGGAGCCATCGAGCGACGCAAGGTGCGGGCCGACTTCGGCATACCCTACGACGTAGACGCCCTCAAGCTCATAGACGACCTGCGCGAGTGGGGCCTCTTGGTGCGGGCCGTGGTCATAACCCGCTTCGAAGACCAGCCCTCCGCCCGCGTGTTCAGAGCCCGGCTCGAACGTCGCGGTCTACCCGTGTACACCCACGGTCTTACCCGCGGGTACCCCACCGATGTCGACCGCATAGTGAGTAGCGAGGGCTACGGCGCCAACGAATACATCGCCACCGAACGCCCGGTGGTGATAGTCGCAGGCCCAGGGCCCGGCAGCGGCAAGCTGGCCACCTGCCTCTCGCAGGTGTATCACGAGCACCAACGCGGCAATGCGACCGGATACGCCAAGTTCGAGACCTTTCCCATCTGGAACCTGCCGCTCAAGCACCCCGTGAACGTCGCCTACGAAGCCGCCACCGTAGAGCTACGCGACGTCAACCAGATAGACCCCTTTCACCTGGCGGCCCACGGCGAGCAGGCGGTCAACTACAACCGCGACATAGAAGCCTTCCCCCTGGTCGCCCGTATCCTCGAACGCATAGGCGTGGGAGGCCTCTACCTCTCGCCCACCGACATGGGGGTAAACCGAGCCGGATTCGCCATCGTAGACGATGCTGTGGTGCGTGCTGCAGCCGAGCAGGAGGTCATCCGCCGGTACTTCCGCTACGCCTGCGAGTACGCTCTGGGCTTGGTCGACCATGACGACGCCGAGAGAGCCGAACTCATAATGAAGGACCTCGGCCTGAACGAAGAGCTGCGGGCGGTAGTGCTCCCTGCGCGCCAGGCGGCTGCCGAGGGAGAGGCCCTGGGTAAGGGCAACAACGGGGTCTTCTGCGGAGCAGCTCTAGCGCTGCCCGGTGGCCAGATAGTCGCCGGTAAGAACTCCCCCCTCATGCACGCCGCTTCGGCGGCGGTCTTGAACGCCGTAAAGCAGCTGTCCGGCATCCCTGACGACCTCCCGCTACTCACGCCCAACGTGATCGAGTCGATAGCCGCCATGAAGAAGGACATACTCAACCTCAAGTCGGCCAGCCTCGACTTGGACGAGATGCTCATCGCTCTTGCCATAAGCGCGACCACCAACCCTGCTACGCAGAAGGCGGTAGCGCACCTCACCCAGCTGTCGGGCTGCGAGTTCCACACCACTCACCTACCCACGGCGGGCGACGAAGCGGGCCTGCGTCGGCTGGGACTCAAAGCCACCAGCGACCCGCAGTTTGCCACCCACACTCTGGTTCTGGGGTAGCTCCGCCTGCGCCGGGTACGCCACCCGCGGCGCCCAGCGTCACTTGATGGTTATGCCGTAGATCCTCTTGCCCTTGGTGCCTATGACTATGGTGTTGTTGTACACCACGGGAGTGGCCTCGATAGCGCGCTCTTGGGTGCTGGTGGGCACATCGGACATCTTCAGGCCGGTGGCGCCCTCCAGCAAGTAGACCGTGCCCACGCTGTCGCAGATTACTATGTACGACTTGCCCTCAGCCGTATACACGGCCACCGGCGAGCTCCAGGCATAGTTGCCCATGGTGAAGCGCCACACCTCGTTGCCCGTCGCCTTGTCGAGCGCCACCAGTAGGCCCGGGGCCACGGCCGGCGACCCTGCCACCGGGTAGATGACCAGGTTCGAGATATCGCCCTGGCCCAGCAGCCCGGTGCCCTGCACGCCCCCCGAGATGCCAGACCTTGAGTAGCACTCATACTCCTGGGAGCTCCAGACCTTCTCACCCGTGGCTGCGTTGATCTTCATTATGGATATCTGCCCGCCCGGGGGATTCCCCGAGCCGGTTATATGGAGCGACGGAGCGATGTAGATGTAGCCCGTGCCGTCGGCGACCGATTCCTCGAACAGGGGCGACGAGTTGGTGTCGTCGACGATGTCCTGCACCCACACCGTGGTCATGGTGTTGAGGTCTATACACATGAGTCTGCCACCGTTGTCGCCCACATACAGGTAGTTGCGCCACGCGGCCGGCGAGGTCTCTATGCCCCACCAGCGATTGGTGCGCGAGTTGCCTGGTTCGGGGCCGTCACCGTACTCCGGCGTGGTGTAGCGCATCTTCACAGGCTCGTCCGGGTCTATCGACAGCGTGCCGGCCGCCTTGTCCCACTTGGTGTTCAGCTTGACCGTATAGAGAAGCCCGTTCTCGCCGGGTTCTATGAGGGTGTCGGTCTCGACGTCTATGAGGGCGCTGGCAGTCGTACGCCTGCCAAGCCTTGCGGTAGGCCACCGGGTCGTCGGTGCCAAAGGTGTGTAGCAGCTTCTGGTCACCAGGCTGTAGATGCGGTACTTCACCACTCCTTCGGGGTTGGCTGGCAGGTAAAGCGTCGCCTTGACCCACGAAGAGTAGCGGAGTGCCGTCGGGGTATATGCTGGCCGTCCCCTTGATAGCTCCACCTTTGGTGTCGATCACCCGCCGGGTGCGCGAACCGTCTTTGAGGTCTAAGAAGTAGATCTTGCCGTCGAGACACGGATAGATGACCTCCACCAGGTCAGGGGCGGCCTTCTTGACGACGTCTATGTTCATCTTCTGCTTCACGTCTTCGGGCCACTTGACCACGAGGGGTTGGCCGGTCCAACCACTACCCTCCCAGATGCCGGGGCCAGCAGTCTCGCTGCGCTCCACAGACCCTGTGGTCACCTGCCAGGTGATCTCCAGCTCCGCCGTGTCTACCACGGCCGTGCCGTAGCTGGACCCCTCGCGATAGTTGTTGCCCCTGAAGGTGATGATGCCTTCTAGATCGGTGTAGTTCTTACCCGAGCCGAACGATATGCCCGGATCGCGCTTGTAAGTAGGAAGCTTGGTGATACCTCGAAACACTTCGGTGGTGAAGTTGAAGGCCGCCGGTGTGGTCGAGGCGATGGGGGCCACCGTCATGTTGAGCATGGGCTCGGTAGTGGTGGTGGGCTCGCCCGAGTCGGCGCCCGGCACATGCGGAAAGGCTATCGCCCTTACCACCAGCACCGTCGCCACTACAAAGCAGCAGAAGAGCGCCAGGGCCATGAACCTGCGGAAGAATACCTTGCGCTTCTTACGCCGGCGCCTCTGGCTGTCGTAGCTGTAGAGGTATCTCGGATAATCCTCTTCGGGCATGCGGGTATGTTACCAGGGCTGCGGGCTGCTGCCCGCAGACGGGGCTAGCCTAGGGGGCGCGGCCCGGCCCGCCCGGCGGGCGCAGCCGCGCGCGCAAAGTCTATGTAGCCTCGCTCCACGTCCACTCTTAGCAGGCGTACCCGCAGCCGGTCGCCTACATCCAGCCCGCGCGTGCCCTCCACCAGCCTGCCCTCTACCGGCAGGGCCAGCAGACGCACCCAGGTACCCTTGGCGGCAGCGCCGGTGACCAGCGCGTCGAACTCCTCACCCACCTTGTCGCGTATGAAGAGTGCGGCCGCGGCCTTGCCCACCTGCCGCTCCACCTTGTTGGCGGCGTCTTCCATCTGCGTGCAGCGCTCTGCCAGCCCGCCCAGCTCGTCGAGGTCGTAGGGCGAGGCGGCCCCCTGCAGCGCCGCCTTGAGCAGCCGCTGGGTGATGAGGTCGGTGTAACGCCGGTTGGGCGCTGTGGAGTGACCGTAGTCTTTCACCGCCAGCCCGAAGTGCCCCGGTGGGACACCCTCCACAGCCTCGGCCACGTACTCGCCAGGCCCCAGCAGCTTCACCACGGCAAGCGACAGGTCCGGAAAACGCAGCGGATCGGCGGCCTTGGCCGCCCTGAGGAACTCCTCCAGAGCTTGCGAGTCAGGCTGCGCAGGCAGCGCGGCCCCGTGCTCGGCGGCCAACTGCGCTATGCGGTCCCACCGGGCGGGAGCGCGCACCACCCTGCGGATAGAGGGATAACCTTGGCCCGCCAGGAACCTCGCCGTAGAGCCGTTCGCAGAGATCATGAACCCGCTGATTATCTCCTTGGCCCGGTTCTTGCCCTCAGCACTAAGGTCACTGACGCTCTCGCCGGCAAAGGTGACCACGGCTTGGGTAGTCTCCAGGGTCAGGGCTCCCAGAGTCTGCATATAGGCCTTGAGGCGCTGAGCCACCTTGTCTTGCAGCCGCAGGTTGTCGGCCAGCCCCGGCACCGCGGCCAGCGCCCGGGGCTCGGCGCCGGTGCCCTCAAGCCAGGCGGCCACTGCACCGTAAGCCAACTTGGCGTGGTTGCGCACTCTGGCCCTGTAGATGGCCGAGTCGCCCAGCGAGCCGTCGCCATTTGCCACCATTTCTACCACCACGGCCCGCCGCTCTTGGGCCTCGTTAAGCGACGTGAGCCCTGTGGAGAGCGCTTCGGGCAACATGGGGAATACCTGCGCCGCCGTGTACACCGAGGTGGTGTTGTGGCCGGCATGCTGGTCTATGGCCGCACCGCTCACCACGAGCGAGTCGACATCGGCCACCGCCACCAGGATGTCTATCTTGCCGTCGGCCCGCTGCCGGGCGACGGTAAGCTGGTCTAGGTCCAGGGAGTCGTCGTTGTCTATAGAGCACCACAGCAGCTCGGTGAGGTCGCGCGTCGCGCCCTGTGCGCCACCCTCAGCGCCGTCCTGGCCGCCGCCCGCTACGCCAGCCTCCGCGGTGGCGCCCGGCCCACCCCGGGCTGCCTGCGCCTGGATAGTCTGCAACTCGGCCAGCGCGGCGGGCGAGAACTCAGGCAGCATCCCTCGCTCCAACATCGCTCTGTGAGCGATAGACTGCAGCAGGACGCGATGGCCGCTGGCTTGGTCACTGTTCATAACTGGGCAGCATAGCGGCTTCTGCTCCGCCCAACCAGTGTGATCTCAGCTACTCTCTACCTCAAGTCGAGCTTTAGCATACGCGCCGGTTCTGGCGCTCAGCCCTCCAGGGGCCGCCTGAACAGCGCCGCCCAGAGCAGCGCATCCAGGACGAAAGTGTGAAAGGCGAAGTAGCAGCTGCCCGCCGTGGCGAACCAGTACGCCACCCCACTCTGCTCCCCTTCCAGCGCAAAGAACGTCCACGCAAGGGCGATAGAGGCAAGCCCCACCACAAAGAGCACCAACCGCACGGCGATCCACCTGCCCAGCCCGGGCTTGTTCAGGTAGGCCTTGCTCAGCCGCAGCCACAGCGTTGAGGGCGCAAGGATCAGTATGAAGATCGGAAAGTAGATGTTGAAGCCGAGACTTCCAGCTATGACTACCTCCGCCGGCTCCAACACCAGGAACAGGTAGTAGAGCACCGCCAAGAACCCGATGGCCGATAGGATCATCGAGACTCCGTACATGGGCCGCACCTTGGTGGGCACCCCGCCCCACAAAGCCTGTGAGCCCCCGGCCTTGGCCCTGAGCCCCACCACGTAGCTGCCTACTACCGCCACTCCCCCCAGAGCGATTATCACCAGCAAGACGATGCTCTCCCAGTCCATGGCCCCTCCTAAGTCGCGACTCTAGCTCTCACACTTGCATCTTCCCACGCTGCCTGCCTAAGATACTTCCCAATATGCCTAAGTATAGATACTGAAGCCGCCACGGTAGCGGCCCGATGATCGAGCGCCTACGCGAATCCTGGAAGAACCCGGCATCCCGCGGCTTCATCATGCTCGCCACTATGCAGGTGACGGTGGGCGTGGCCAACAGCCTCAGCAACGGGATAATAACCAACTACTTCGAGAACGTGCTGCACTTCGGAGGCCCGCAGTTCGGCTATATGACTGCCGTGCGCGAAGTCGGCGGCCTGCTTCTCATACTACTCATGGCCCTGCTCTACCGAGTCTCACTGCAGTGGCTGACGGTAGGAGCCATGCTCCTGATGGCCGTGGGGTACGGGTTCATGGGTACCGCCAACCGTTTCGCGACGATGATCCCTTGGATACTCATAAGCAGCTTCGGCATGCACACCATACTCCAGACCCAGTACTCACTCGGCATGACCCTCACCAAGCAAGACAGAGTAGGCCGCACCCTTGGCCGCCTTACCGGCTACGGCCAGGCCGGCACCTTCGCCGCGCTTGTGGCGGTGTTCTTCATCTTCCACTTCCAGCTCCTGTCTTATGAGCTCACCTTCATGATCGCGGGCCTCGCCGGAGTGGTGGGCGCGATGGCCATCTTCCGCTTCCCCCATCTGCACGAGGGCGAACTGCGCAAAGTGGCGCCCAAACGAGAGCGCATGGTCTGGCGCAAAGACTACAAGTACTTCTACTGGCTCAACCTGCTGGACGGGGTGCGCCAACAGATCTTCTTCTCTTTTGGTCTGTGGGTGCTGGTACATCGGTTCGAGCTCGGTGTGGCTCAGCTATCGGTCATCCTGATGACGGTGACGTTCGTCACCATCTTCTCTTCATCGTATGTGGGCAAGCTCATCGACCGCGTGGGTGAGCGCCGCGTGCTGCAGGCCATAAACGTGGGCTACATCTTCGCTCTGGGCGGCTATGCGCTGGCCAATAGCGTCTATCTGGCCTGTGTGTTCTACGTGCTCTACTCGTTCGTAGCCATCTTCTCGGGCATGGGAGCCAGCATCTACCTGCGCAAGATCGCCGTGCCCCAAGACGTCGCTCCCAGCCTGGCCATGGGAGTCACCATACTGCACGCCACAGCCGTGGTGGTGCCGGTGGCGGCCGGGTTCATACTGCACTTCGTCGGCTACGAGGTCCCCTTCTTTATAGCCTGTGGAGTCGCCCTGGTCACCGTGTTCGTGACGCGGCGCCTAGATCCGCAGGCCCAGCGGACCGCTGCCCGCGTGGCGCTGGACGAGGCCAAGTTGGCGCCGGCGCTGGACCCCCAGATAGCCGTGGCCGACTCGCAGACCACTCTGTAGAACAACGGGGCCCCAAGCCGCTCCTGCGCGGATGACCAGTGCTACACTGCCCGGACACGCACGGCTTCTCTGCGTCTGGAGAGAGATTGGCGCTCCACTACCCATACCGAGAACGTACCGAGCGCGTTGTCGCGCTTGCCCGCCTCGTACTAGCGGCGCTCTCCTTGCTCACCATCTACCTCGACCAGACCCAGCCGGGACGCTATCAGAATACCGCCTACGCTCTGCTGGGCACCTACCTGCTCTACGCCCTGGTCTTGGGGATCACAGTCTGGCGCGTTCATCGCCCGCTCAGGGGGATACAGCTCGGAACCCACGTGATCGATCTCGCCATGTTCGTAGTGATCATGTACTTCACCGAGGGGTCTACCAGCCCGTTCTACGTCTACTTCGTGTTTGCCATGGTGGTCGCGACTCTCCGCTGGCGCACTCGGGGCACCATCGCCACCGCAGCCGGCTCGATCCTGGCCTTCTTGGCTCTTGGCTTCCTCACCTCCAGATGGCTGGGCGATCCGGAGTTCCAGCTCAGCCGCTTCGTTGTCAGGGCGGCTTACTTGGGCATAGTGGCAGTCCTCCTGACCCAGTTCGAGCGCTTCGAGCGCGCCGTGCGCGGTGAGCTTGAGCGGCTTGCCAATTGGAGGCGCTCGAGCCACACTGACATACCCTCGCTGCTTGAGGTCTCGCTCCCAGAAGCCGTCGCGATCATCGGAGCTCGGCGCGGTCTGCTCGTGTGGGATCAGGCAGAGGAACCCTACAGGTTCATCGCATACAGCGACTCGGCCGGAGTCACGCTTACCCGCCGCCGCCCGACACCTTCGGCGACCTGGTCACCCCTGATCTGGCCGATGTAGGGTTCATATGTTTCTCACGCCCAGGCGTGATCGTCTTGGCCAAAGACGGAGGAGATCCGGTCGCTCGCGGGAGAGGGCCTAGACCCTCAATTGCGCTCTGAATTCTCGGTGACCGACGCTGTGTCGGTGCCGCTGGCCGGCACCGAGTTCAAAGGGCGCCTGTTCTTCTTGGAGCATCCCGCCGCGGTGGTCGACTCCCTCTTCACCGCCGAGATCATCGCAGGCGAGCTTCTCGCCCGTATGGGTTCGGTACGCGCCGTAGATCGCCTTCGTGACGCAGCAGTGAGAGACCAGAGGATGAGAACGGCGCTGGAGCTTCATGATGGCCTGCTGCAATCGCTCACTGCGGCCGGCCTGGAGCTTGCGACCGCCGCGCGCAACCTCCCGCCCGACCTCGCCGAGACGCGCGGCAAGCTGCAGCACGTGGCAGGCTTGCTCTCCAGGTTTCCTTGGTTGACCAAGGCCCGAAGGCACACCAGCCCAGAATTCTGGCGGGGGTAGAGCATTGTGCTACTGCCCGCCCGCCTGCAAACACAAATGCAGGATGTACACTACTTCTACCCTGTGTCTGCTGCTTTTGCAACTGTGGCTGGTGATATGTACTGCTGCAGCAGTCCCGCACACCGCGTGACGAACCCCCCGTGCCTGTCCCCCCCCCCCTACCCCCCTTCCCCCTCCCCCCGCCCCGGCTGCATAACCTCAATACTGCCCCTCATGCCATTATGGCATCCCCCTCCTCGTCGACCCCCTCCTCGTCACCACCGCCCTCTCCGTCATCGACAGGCCCCCCCCATCACCGCCCTCGTCGCCGTCGCCGCCCTCCTCGCCATCCTCCTCCTCGTCGTCTTCCTCGTCGCCGTCCTCCTCATCGTCGTCCTCCTCGTCGCTTTCCTCCTCTTCGGTGTCCTCCTCCTCTTCTTGATCCGCCGGGACATACCCCGGGATGATGTCATCAACGCCGCACGTGGCATAGACGCCGCGCATGCCGAGGTTGGCACGCGCATTGGTGTCGCGGTCGATGACAGCAACCCCCCCCTCCGCCGCCTGAGCGAGAGCGCAGTCCTCGTTCCGGCAAACCCTGTTTCTGTGCCCGAACTCATCGCCGCCGCCCCGCGTGGGCCGCCCACACACCAGGCACGAGGCGGAACTGTATGGCTGTGGTGTCATGAATGTTGGACACCGGCATGCCAGCTGCGCCACCAATTTCTTGATGGGAATGGAGGCGCGACCGCCGGAGGGGAAGCGCGCACATGCGCCGAAGAAGATGATGCGACGGGGCCTCCTGTGCGTATCCCGCCACCTCCTGTGCCTGCGCTTGCGCCGTGGATACCGGCGGCCGCGGGACCGCACACGCTTCCATCCCGGCGGCCTGTGCTGCCGCCGAATTGGGGCCAGCTTTTCTGCCATCTTGGCAATGGCGGCCTGCTGCGCACGGAAGCGGCTGAACCTCTGATGCCGTCGTGCTGGGTGCAGCAGCTCTCCCCACATGGCATCTGCATGGTGCCCCCAAGTGGTGCAGTAGGCGCGCAGCACCTGCGATGATGCAGCCACCAGGACGGGCACCGTGTGTACACAGAGCAGAATGAGTGGGGGTTACCATTACAGTGGGGGCAGGGGTAGAGTCACGTGAGGGCCCACCGCATCAGATTGTAGAGGACATACTACCATCACGAAAGCCCCAAGGCTTCTTCTCCCACTGTCAGAGCTCTGCACAGTGACTCACAATCATCGGCTCTACGACAACGGTCATACATCATGTGCACCAGAACTCAGTGAATGACAGGCCCTTGGTGTGATATGCCATTGATCTTGAGACCCACAAGGCTTCTCAATGACAGCAGCAAGGAACATATGAATGCACACATCACTCCAGACCTGCATTTCAAACTTTGATGCGCTGCTTCTGCTGTAACAGGCATGCGGCACTTGCTGAGTCGACGACAAATACGGTCACGTCCAACCGTCATGATGTCATGTGCTCGCTCCCATTGTGCATCGAGATAGACAGCAGTGGGCCCTTGCGCACTGTTGAACCAGTATAACACACGGCAAGAGCAGCTAGCACACTCATGCAAGAGCCTGCGGTGCTGGCTCAAGACAACACAAGGCCCGGTGCTGCTGCTCCCCGCAATTCTTACCTGATAGCGGCCCGTGCGCGTGTGCCTGTCCGCGAGCGCCGCGAGTGCATCGCTGTACGCCTGGTTGGCCCCGCGGCGTTGCGCCTCCCCCTGCTCATTGCGGACAGACTTTGCCCATATGCGGTAATCCGCCCCTGACACCTCCTGCGCCGTTACGCCCTCGCCCTCTGGGGGCGGATTTGCTGCAAAATCCGCGGCGTTCTCGCGCCTCCAGCGCTGGCCAAGGGCAGTGACCGCACTGAAAGCCAGCACCTGGCCCGGGTCCACCCCAGTCACCACGACATGGTCCAGGGCGTGCAGCCGCTCCTGTGCAGCAGGGGTACCGTCCGCCACCGTAGCCGGCTCCGCCCCTATCTCCCTGTGCACACGCTGGAGGCGGAACACCCCATTGGGGCCTTCAGCCACCTCCCCCTCCAGCACATCCCCCAGCTCCTCATTGATGTACCCAACCTGTGACACAGAGGAGAATGCAATGAACATGAGTGGAGGGGGGGGGGGGGGGTATCAGCAAGCTGTTGGGTGTACTATTGTCAGTCTGCCCATGAGGCGTACACTATAGTACAGCGCCATGACAATCGGCGCCCTCACTGATGGCATGCTGATGGCATGCTGGAGTCACAAAGGTGAGGCTACACAGTGTCTGCATGCAGTCGACATTGAATTTTCACATCATATCCAGACTGTGTCGGCACGCCATCGAGTCAGATTGCAAATGGGACTTCATGGCGCAAGTATGACATACTATC
>CAVVEI010000014.1:0-245115 GCA_963747275.1 uncultured Actinomycetes bacterium | reverse complement strand
CCAGGGGGCTTGCCTCGCTGCCTCCTCTCGAGACGCGACAGTCTAGGACGCCGGGCGAATCCTGTGACAGCTGAAGACGAAGGGCGGTCCGCGCAGTGACCATCGTGGTGCCCGAGAACATAGGGGCGCTTATCTTCGACTGCGACGGGACGCTGGTCGATTCCATGCCTCTACACATGGAGGCCTGGGAACACGCGATAGCAGCTCAAGGGGGTCACTGGGACTACGGATTCTTCTTCTCCCGCAAAGGTAAGCGGGAGGAGGATATCGTGACTGAGTACGACGCCCAATTTGGCCTATCTCTAGACCCGGTCCGGACGGTGGAGATCAAGCACGAGTACTTCGGCTCTCGCATAGATGGACTCAGGCCCGTGGCGCATGTGGTCGAGGTCGCGCGTAGGTACCAGGGTCTGCTTCCGATGGCGGTCGCCTCGGGCAGCAGACGAAAGACCGTGATGGAATCGCTGGAGGCCCTGCGGCTGGGCGACCTCTTCAGCCTCATCATGACTGCAGACGACGAGGTAGAGCCCAAGCCCTCTCCCGACATATTCCTTGAGGTCGCCCGACAGCTTGGGGTTCCGCCGCAGGACTGTCAGGTCTTTGAGGATGGAGAACTTGGTCTGCAGGCCGCGAGCAGCGCAGGGATGCTGGCAACAGACATCCGTCTCGACCTGCAGGACATCCATCTGCGGGATCCCTACGTTCTCCGCGACCAAGGCTGCTACTACCTGTACGGCACGCGGGGTGCCACCGTCTGGACCCAGGCGGAGGGGTTCGACTGCTATAGCAGCGAAGATCTGGTCAAATGGGATGGACCGCGCGAGATCTTCAGGCGCGACGCGGACTTCTGGGCAGACAGGGCTTTCTGGGCGCCGGAGTGCGTCGCGCGCGCCGGCGTCTACTACCTCATCGCCACCTTCGGCGCGGCGGACGGCCGGCTCGGGGTGCAGATACTCAGGGCGGATTCCCCGCTAGGGCCGTTCACCCTTTGGAGCGAAGGGCCGGTCACGCCGCGCGGCTGGGAGTGCCTCGACGGGACTCTCCACGTGGACGCGGCGGAGGCTCCCCAGCTGGTGTTCAGTCGCTCCTTTCGCCAGGCGGGTGAGGGCCATGTGTACGCTGTGGAGTTGACGCCTGACCTGCGGGCGGCGACGGGCGAGCCGCGCCTGCTCTTGCGCGCGGTCGACGCCCCCTGGGCGCGGCCGTTCCCTCATGCCGCGGAGTTCGGTGTGCCGGGCGAGGTGTATCTGGCTGACGGTCCGTGCTTGCACCGGACCCGCTTGGGGGACTCGCTGTTGCTTTGGTCGAGTTTTGGGTCCGACGGGTATACCGTGGGCATAGCCCGCTCCGCGAGCGGGGAGGTGTCGGGTCCTTGGGCCCACCGGCCGGAACCCTTGTTCGCCGGGGACGGCGGCCACTGCATGGTGTTTCGCTCCAGCGAAGGCAGGCTCTTGATGGCGCTGCACTCGCCCAACACCACGGATAGGGAGCGGCCGAGGCTGATCGAGTTGGTGGAGACCGACGACGGCCCGCTGCGAGTCGTAGAGGCCGCGGCCAGAGAAGGGGAGTGACGGCCGTGGAGCTGCTGGTGAACGGTCTGGCGGGTTGGGTGGCCACGGACGATGCGGCGCCTACCTTCTCGCTTCGTCTGAAGAACACCGAGCGCTTCGACCAGGTGCGAGTCACGGTCGCAGAGGCAGCGGGTGGTCTGCTGTGGGACGGCGGCGTCGTGCCGTTCGACCGCCTCCACTGGGAGTACGGCGGCCCTCCCCTGGAGCCCAAGACGGCCTATGTGGCCAGAGCCGGCGGGTACCTGGACGGCGAGCAGCTCGGTGAGTGCCAAGCCGTGTTCGAGACAGGCTTCTTGGGGCGCGAGTGGGACGCGCGGTGGATCGAGCCGGAGCAAGAGCCGGCGATCCGGGAGAAAGAGGTGGACTTTCACGAGCTCTTCACCCCCCACGAGGACGACTTCGGCGGCGAAGTACGCCTGCGACCCTGCAGGGAGCTAAGGAGGGCGTTCGTCTGCGCGGGGCCGCCCGACCAAGGCTCGTCTGTACGCGACTGCGCACGGGGTCTACGAACTGTGCCTGAACGGGCAGCGGGTGGGACTCAACTGTCTGGCTCCAGAGACCTCCGCCTACTTGAAGCGGCTCTACTACCAGACCTACGACGTGACCGCCCTACTGCGCGCGGGTGAGAACGAGGTCATCACCACGCTCGCCGACGGCTGGTGGATAGGGCGCATAGGCCTGTCCGGCGACAGCTGCCAATACGGCGACCGGCTGGGCTTCTTGATGCAGCTGGAGTGGACCGAAACCGGCGGAGAGGCTCGCACGCTCTGTTCGGACGCCTCGTTCCAGAGCCGCCGCTCGTACATCGACTACGCCGACCTGTTCATCGGCGAGCGTCACGACTACTCAGCTTCGCCGGAGCCGTGGGGTCCGGTCACGGTCGCAGACTACGCTACGGCCAACCTGGTAGCGCAGCCGACGGCGCCGGTGGTGGAGTGGGAGAGGCTGGACGCGCTGAAGGTCTTCGAGTCGCCCGCCGGGGAGCTTATCGCCGACTTTGGCGTGTGCCTGGCCGGTGTCGTCGAGATCACGGTCCGCGCACCCCAGGGTACGGAAGTCGTGCTGGACTTCTCCGAGGTGCTGGACGAGGCCGGCAACTTCTATCGCAACATCATGGGCCGCAACAAGGATCAGCGCGACGTGTTCGTTTGCGGGGGCGGCGAGACCATCTTCCGGCCGCGATTCACCTACCACGGCTTTCGCTACGTGCGGATCGCGGGAGTGAAGCGCGAGCAGGTGGTCAGCGTGCGAGCCTGCGCTCTGGGCACCGAGCTCGCCAGCACCGGTCACTTCTCTTGCTCGGACGAGCGGCTGAACGTACTGCAGCGGAACATCCGCCAGAGCGAGCGCAGCAACATGTTCTCAGTGCCCACCGATTGCCCGCAACGGGAGAAGATGGGCTGGACTGGGGACATCATGGTGTTCGCCAAGACCGGCTGCTTCAACTACGACCTCCACAACTTCCTCGCCGGCTGGCTGGGCAACGTGCGGGCGGAGCAGTGCGAAGACGGCGAGGTCCCCAACGTGGTGCCCACCTATCCCGCACAGGACCGCATGGAGCGGGCCATGAAGGGATACAACACCTCGGCCGCCTGGGGCGACGCCTGCGTCCTCGTGCCCCACGACCTCTATCGGTGCTACGGGGACCGGCGCGTCCTGCGAGACAACCTGGCCATGATGGAGCGCTGGCTGGACTTCATCGCCAAGGCGGCGGCGCAGGAGCCGGAGGGCTTCGAGCAGCTGACTCCCGCCCAGCAGGCTCGCAACCAGTATCTGTGGAACAAGGGCCAGCACTTCGGCGACTGGCTCACTCCGAGCTTCGCAGGGTCGCACGAAGGCGTCATGGCGGGCATGGCGGCCACCCGCGAAGTGGTGGCCAGCTGCCAGTACGCGATCACGGTGCGCGCCTTCGTCGCCGTTCTGGACTGCTCTGCTGAAGGAGGGGCCGGACGAGGAGTTGGCGCGCAAGCGGGCTCACTTCGCGAACCTGCTGGCGAAGATCAAGCAGGCGGTGCGCGAGGAGTACGTCTCAGAAGACGGCGCCGTGCGCGGCGACCTCATGGGTCTGTACGTCATGGTGCTTCATGCGGACATCGTGGAGGGGGAGCTGGCAGAGCGGGTGGCCGGGAGGCTGGCGCGGTCGGTCGAGCAGAACGGCTACCGGCTGGACACGGGCTTTGTCTCCACGCCGCATCTGCTGGACGTGCTCACCCAGCATGGCCACAAGGACGTGGCCTACCGGCTGCTGTTCCAGACCGAGAGCCCCTCGTGGCTCTACATGGTCGACAAAGGCGCGACGAGCATCTGGGAGAACTGGGAGGCCATCACTCCCGACGGCAGGGTCACCCAGTCTTCTTTCGACCACTACGCCCTGGGCAGCGTGGGCGACTGGATCTATCGCAACGTCGGCGGCATCCAGATGGGCGCGACCGGGATACGAGCACATCGTCTTCAGCCCCGACGTGAACTGCGGCCTGGAGTACGCCGAGTGCAGCCTCGACACCCCGTACGGCGAGGCCTCCTGTTCGTGGCGCCGAGAGGCGGAGGGTTTCGCGGTGGAGCTCACCGTGCCGATGCAGGTGACCGCGGAGCTGCTGGTGGACGGCGAGAGGCGGGAGCTGGCCGGAGGGACGCACCGCCTCTCGCTTGTAGGTCAGGCTGCTCGGCGGCCCGGCCTGTCTTCACGCGGGAAAGAAGAAGGAGCAGCCAGTCGTCGACTGACTGCTCCTTCTCCGAGGAAGGGGACTGCTGCGAGTGCTACTTCTTGTACGTGATGCTGCCGTCCGCGTTGCGCGAGAAGTGCTTGAAGAAGTCCCACTGGAGCCACGAAGTGGCGCCGATGGTCTCGTGCGACAGGTTGGTCACCGCGCAGTAGATGGTGTAGACGACGCCGTCAGCGCTCTTGTAGGAGTTGACGGTATAGACGTTGTTGCCGTTGTTCCTGGAGTACTCCTCGGTGCTATCGGGTGCGTAGCCCCAGACGGGGTCTTTGTAGGTCTTGATGTTCTTGGGGTCGACCGTGGGATCGGGGGTGCCACCGTTGTTGGTGAGCGATATCCGCAGATTGTCCGGCCCAAGAGACCTGCCGGAAGACGGCTTGGCCAGAGGGTCGGTGAGGCCGCCGACCGCGAACACCGGGGCGACCACTCCATCGGTGTCCATGGCGCCCGCCGGGTTGCAGGGCCCGAAACCGGCAAAGGTGGCCGGGTACTCCTGCGCCAGGCCTGTGGTCATCTTGGAGCCCATGGAGAAGCCTGAAGCGAAGACCCTGGTGGGGTCGATGTTGAGGTTCTCGTCGGTGAGCAGGTAGTCCAGCAGCTTCTTGATGTCGGTGGCGGTGGCCGCAGGGATCTCTGCGCCGGCCTCATCAGTGACTCCCGAGTGCTGGACCGAGATCACTACCAGGTTGTTCTCGAGCGCGACTCGTAGCCAGTCAGAGGTCTGTGCGATGTACAGCGCCGAGTTGTTGCCACCGTGGAACAGCATGAGCGCGGGCCGCTTGGAGTCGTTCTTCCCCGTGGGGGCCCAAGTGAAGTAGGTGTACTTGTAGTCGCTCTCGATCTCGGGTACGACCGTCCAAAGATGCTCGACGTAGTCCAGGCCGGCCGCTTCGTAGTCGGTGATGTACTTGGTCATCAAGAAGATGCCCTCGGTGCCAGGCGTGGCTTCGGTGCGCTGCCACTCCGACATGAGGCCCCAAGCCTCCCAGGCCGACTCTGGAGTTATGCCGCCCTCGATCTTCTTGGAGACGGTGGGGTACTCCTTGCCGTTGATAGCTTCGAAAGACTGGGCCACTCCTGCGCCGCCATTGACGATGTAAGCGGGCACCGGCTCCGGCTTCTCTCCCGGATCGGCGGGCTCGTTGACATTGAAGAGAGCCACCGCGGCGGCCAGGTGATTGAAGGTTATCCTGCCACCGTCGGTGTAGGTGAGCACGTACTGCATGCTCTTGGTCGCGTGCTTCGCTATGAAGTCCGCTCCGGCGCCATCAGCGTAGATGTAGTTTCTGAAGCGGCTACCGGCATATTGGGTGCCGGAGTCGCTGGTCACCAGACCACCCTCGGCATCGATGGTGCCGCCTCTAATGAAGCCCTGATCGCTGAACTGGGCCTTGGCGGAGTTCATTATCTGCAGGTCTGCCTCGGTGTAGCCGCCGGCGTCGATAGGTGTGAACACCAGACCGAAGCTGCCTTGATATTCAAGGATGTCCTTGATGCCGGTGGTGACCAGATAGTCGAGCGCCGCGGTCGCGTCGCCGACCGTCTCAGCAGGGAAGACGAAGGTGATGGGCATCACCGTGCCTGCGAAGCCGGGCTCTGTGGGGAAGTACAGATAGGCAGTGGCCGTGCCCGACTCCGCCGTGAACTGGACCGGTGTCACTGTGCCCACGTGCCGTCGTGGGTATGGGCATCATGGCCGTCGAGGCACCGCCGCAGGCACTCATCGCTAGGGCGCTCAGTATCGCGGCCGCCGCCAACAGCACGATGAGCGAAGATCTCAGATTCTTTCTCAAAGCATCTCCTTTGCAGGTCCGATGATGTTGCACCAGCAGCTACCATCAGATTGCGATACTAGGCCGCCGACCCGGCACTTGTCAATGATGTGACTTGCGATTACGTATCATGAAGTGAACGCGTCGAGCGACCGCGCACTTAAGGATGCGAAATGGGAGATAGCATTATTGACAGGCGAATAGCCACGCACTACCATCCTTGGACATGATCAGGGAAAGCTATAGACATTGGAGAGCGGCGGAGGGTACGGTCTTTCTGACCATACTGGGAGGCGCTCAATACCTGTATCTGCTCGAGGGCAGCGAACGCGCGCTCCTCATCGATGCCGGATGGGGATGCGGCCGGCTGAGGGAGTACGTCGAGCGACTCACGGATAAGCCCGTAGTCGTGGTCGACACTCACGGCCACCTGGACCACGCGGGCGGGAACGGCTGGTGGGACGAAGTACACCTGCACGCGGACGCGGCGGCCGACGTCGCCAACATGGCCGTCTTGCCGGAGCGGCTCCGGCTACCTTACCCCGACTACCGCAAGGTCTTCGTCGGCGAAGGGCATGTCTTCGACCTCGGGCAGCGTCAGGTGGAGGTAATCGAGATAGCCGCGCACGCCGCGGGTAGTATCGCGCTGCTCGACCGGCAGACCGGCATGCTGTTCGCGGGTGACGAGATAGACTCGGGGCAGGTGCTCCTGTTCGACTATCGCAGCAACGATCCGGCCCTGCTCACGACGCTGGTCGAGAAGCACCTGGGCAACATGCTCAAGCTGAAGGCTCGTCAGAAAGAGTTCTCCTCTATCTGCCCCGCGCACAACGGCGCCCCCCTCGCTTGTTCTTACCTCGACGACTTCATCGAGCTCGACCGGGCCATCTTGGAAGGTAGGCAGCGGGTCATGCCTCGACTCAACCATGTCTACCTGAGCCGTCTGCCCTTCGCCAAGGAGCTGCGCCGGGCGCGGCATGGAAAGGCCTCGATCGTATACAGAGCCGCAGATGAGTAGCAGGTTGCAGAAGGCTCCGTTCTTTCTCACAGACGCCGATGTCGAATGGGTGGAGACTACTCTGGGCGGCATGTCGGTTGACGACCTGATCGGACAGGTGTTCTGCCTGGTGGCGTATGGAGTGGACGAGCAGGCTTCGCGATACGCGGCGGAGGTGCTCAAGGTAGGGTCTGTGATGTGCAGGCCCGGGTCGCTGGACGAGATCGTGCAGACGGTCGGCCTGCTGCAGGGCCTAAGCACGGTGCCCATCCTCTTGGCGGCCAACCTGGAGAGCGGAGCCGACGGTCTCTGCGCGACCGAGGGTACGCGCATCGGCAGCCAGATGGCCATCGCCGCGACGGGCGACGTAGACATGGCCTATCGGATGGGAGTCGCCTGTGGCAGGGAGGCCTCGGCCTTGGGCGTCCACTGGGCCTTCGCCCCGGTGGTCGATATAGACCTCAATTTCCGCAACCCCATCACCAACATCCGCACCTTTGGCGACGACCCGCAGCGCGTCATCGACTTCGCCCTGGCTTACATGCGGGGTGTCAAAGAGTCCGGCGTGGCGGCTACGGCGAAGCACTTCCCCGGGGACGGCGTGGACGAGCGCGACCAGCACCTGGTGACCACGGTCAACACTTTGAGCTGCGCGGAGTGGGACGACACCTACGGCCGGGTATACAAGACGTTGATCGACGCCGGCGTGCCGGCCGTCATGGTGGGGCACATCGCTCTGCCTGCGTACTCCAAGAAGCTGCGGCCGGGCATCAAAGACGAGGACGTGCTGCCTGCTTCGCTGGCCCCCGAGATAGTCACGGGCCTCTTGAGGGAGAAGTTGGGCTTCAACGGCGTGGTGGCCACCGATGCCACCGTGATGGCCGGCATGATGATGGCCATGGACCGACGTACTGCCGTGCCGCAGGCTATCGCCGCCGGCTGTGACGTGTTTCTGTTCACCCGCAACCTGGAGGAAGACCTGCGGTCGATGCAGGAGGGGGTCGCAAGCGGCCTCCTCTCGCGGGAGCGACTGACGGACGCAGCGCGAAACATCCTCGCGCTCAAGGCGTCCTTGGGGCTACACCAGAAGCAGGCCGAGGGGAGACTCGCTCCGGCCCCGGAGGCCGCCAGAAAGGCGCTAGGCACCGTGGAACACCGGGCCTGGGCAGAGGAATGCGCCGACAGGTCGATCACCCTGGTCAAAGAACAGCCCGGCCTCCTGCCGCTCGACCCCAGCAAGACCAGGAGGGTGCTCGTCTACGGGATCGACAGCGACACCGACTACTTCGGCTTTCGCGCGGAGCGGCCGCGTGGTTCGACCATGGCGGAGAAACTGGGCGCGCTGCTCGAGAAAGAGGGCTTCGCAATCGAGTACTTCTCGGTGCCGGACAAGCCTGAAGGCAAGATGGTGCCCTACGCCGACTATGTGGGCCGCTACGACCTGATGTTGTATGTGGCAGACCTGCAGACCAAGAGCAACCAGACTGTGGTTCGCATCCAGTGGTCACCGCCGATGGGGGCCGACGTGCCCGTGTTCATGAAGACCATACCCACCGTGTTCGTGTCGGTGGCCAACCCCTACCACCTGCTCGATGCTCCGAGAGTGCCCACCTACATAAACACCTACGGTGCCTCGGACACGGTGCTGGAGCAGTTGGTCGACAAGCTGAGGGGCCGCTCGCCCTTCAAAGGCGTCAGCCCGATAGACCCGTTCTGCGGCAAATGGGACGCCCGGCTCTAGGCATGGCCATACGCGCGGTCATCTTCGATCTGGATGGGGTGATAGTGAGCACTGATGCCATGCACTACCAAGCATGGAAGTCTGTCGCCGACGAGCAGGGCATCTACTTCGACGAGACGATCAACAACCGGCTGCGGGGTGTCTCGCGCATGGAGAGCCTCGACATAATCCTCGAGCGAGCCACGCGCGTGTACGAGCGAGTCCGAGAAGCAGGCGTTGGCGGAGACGAAGAACGCCCGGTACGTGAAGCTTCTGCAAGCGCTCAGCCCGAGTGACGTGCCCGCTGAAGTGACGAGGGTGCTGGGGGCTCTGCGGGCCGCCGGCCTCAAGATCGCCATTGGTTCGTCCAGCAGGAACACGCCCTTGATACTCAAGCAGATCGGCTCTGCACGGAGCTTTCGATGCCGTCGCCGACGGCCACGATATCGAGCGGTCGAAGCCGGCACCGGATGTGTTCTTGGTGGCGGCCCGCCGGCTGGGGGTCAGCCCAGAAGAGTGCCTGGTGGTCGAAGACGCGGAGGCCGGTATCAAGGCCGCCAAAGCGGCCGGTATGCTCGCCGCCGCCGTCGGGGATGCGGTACGAAGTGCCGAGGCCGACCACAAGCTGGAGGGTCTTGGTGACCTTCTGACCATCCTGCGGGCGGACCAGTAGCATGAAGGCGCCGCCCATCACCCAGGTCATGACCATCTCCGCCCTCGAGAAGGCCACGGGGGTGGCGCGGAGCACCATCCATTTCTACATACGTGAGGGTCTGCTGCCGCAACCGGCTAAGACGGCGGCCAGCCGCTCGCTCTATTCGGAAGACCACGTGAAGCTCTTGGAGCGTATCGGGGAACTCAAGGACGGCGGTCGCTCACTGGCTGAGGTCAAAGAGGAGCTCAAGCACTCTCTTGCCCAAGCGAGCCAGAGCGGCTTCGGTCTGGCTGAGCGGGAGTATGAGCGGACGCACAAGGCGATCCGCGACGTGGCCACACAGGAGTTCATGACCAAGGGCTACAAGCAAACCCACGTCACCTCCATAATCAAAAAGGCGGGGGTCACCCCGCACGTCTTCTACGCCCACTTCTCGAGCAAGCGCCGTCTCCTGCTGGAGTGCTTCAACGCCTTCATCAAGTGGAACGTGGCTGATCGGCAGCCCGAGCTGGCCAAGACGTCGGACTTCGGCGAACGACTGCTGTGCAATCTCATCGGCGATCTGCGCATCCGTGCGTTGGGCGTCGACGTGCTGGCCCTCATCCGCTCGGAGGGGGCCAACAAACAAAGCGACCTTCACAGGCCGGTCGAAGAGGCCTTCGAGACGATCGTGAGACCCATGGTCGCGGACTTGGTGGCGATGCGTCCGGCGGGTGCAGCTGCGCCGGTGCCTGATGAACTGGTCGTCTACAGCCTGATGGGGGCGATGGACAACACTCATATGCGGGCGTCGTGGGACGACAAATACGGCCGCGCCGATCTGTTGCGCACGCACCTTTGGCTCTACCTGGCTGTGGAAGCGGCCATGCGCGGCGATGTCGACATCGCCGCTCGGCTCGCTCAGTACGAGGACCAGATCCAGGCGATGGCCGCTCGAGACCTGGGCTCTGTCAGTAGTAGCACTTGATAATCTGTAATATCAATATAAGTACTTGACAAAGAGGGCTGCGTATAGCTAGGATGCACATACCCAAAAATGTGGGTATGTAGTGGGCTGACCCGTTCGCGTACAAAGACGACTCCTGCAAGGGGTGCGCGTGGTCAAGTGGATCCAACTTCTGGTGACCGGCCTCACCATGGGCAGCATCTACTCCCTGATCGCGCTTGGCTATGTGACCATCTACCGCACTTCGCGCATCGTCAACCTGGCCCAAGGGGCCTTTGTGATGTTCGGGGCGCTCACCACCTACTCGTATCTGTCTGAGCTGGGCCTGCCCTACTGGCTCTCCGCCATCCTTGCCATCGTCAGCGTCGTGATCCTCAGCATGATCATGTATCTGACAGTGCTCAAGCCTCTTATGCGGGTCTCGCTCGTGTCGATCATCTTGGCCACTATCGCCCTCAGCATCTTGTTCGAGAACCTGGCTCTGTTGCGGTGGGGTGGCTATGGCAAGAGCGTGCCGTACTTCACCGGCGAGCAGAACATCCTCATGGGTGGGGTGCATGTGCCCCGGCAGAGTCTTTGGGTGATAGGTCTTATGGTAGTGGTGCTTATAGGCCTCTACCTGCTGACCAACTACACGCGCATAGGCAAGCAGATGTCGGCTACCGCGTCCGACCCAGGTGCAGCCAGTCTTTCGGGGGTTAACGTCGGGCGCATGGTGCTGTTGGCTTTTGCCATATCGGCGGCCATCGGGGCTCTTGGCGGCATAGCCGTCAACCCGATAAGCCAGACCACCTTCGCGTCGGGCGGTGCCTACGCCCTTTGGGGCTTCGTGGCCGCCATCCTAGGTGGGTGGGGGTCGAGTACCGGAGCAGTCGTCGGCGGTCTGGGGCTGGGTCTGATACAGAATCTTGCGCTTGGTTTCGTACCCGCGGGTAACGAGGACGCAATCGCGTATGCCATCCTGATCCTGTTCCTTTACTTCCGGCCGACCGGACTCCTCGGGGTGCCGTCAGGCGAGGGTGAAGAATGATGAAGCCATCTTTGCCCCGTTTCACTTGGAGCCGGCACGGGGTCCCCGTCTTGAGGGTGCTGGTGGTCGTGGCCTTGCTGGTATGGCCCCTCATCTTCGCGAACAAGTACCACATGCGCATCATGACCACGGCCGGTCTGTACGCACTGCTCACCATCGGCGTGGTCATAGTGCTGGGCCAGGCGGGCCAACTCTCATTCGGCCATTCGGCCTTCTACGGCATCGGGGCGTACGTGGCCGGCATCATGGCCATAAAGACTCCCGTCCCGTCGGTCGTCTGCCTGATCCTCGGAGCCTTGGCTGCCGGGCTGGTAGCGGTGGTCGTAGGCAGACCGGTCCTCAAGCTGCGCTACTTCTACCTGGCTCTTGCCACTATAGGTCTCGGTCAGATATTCCTCACCTTGGTCAGCGTGACCCTGCGCGGGGTCACCGGGGGAAGTATCGGGTTCGCGCCGGTACCCAAGCTCAGTCTTTTCGGGCTGAGATTCACAGGGGCGATCGAGAAGTACTACCTGGTCTGGGTGATAGTGGTGATAGTGCTGGTCTTCATCTCTAGAGCGCTCAAGTACCGCATGGGCCGGGCCTTTCGGGCTATAGCCACCAGCGAGATAGCTTCGTCGTCTCTGGGCATGCGCACGGCCAACTGGAAACTCGTGGGCTTTGTGACGAGCGCCGTCATCTGCGGTCTGGCCGGCGGACTGTTCGCATTCGTGGCCGGGGCCATCAACCCCGGCGACTTCACCTTCACGCTGGCGATCATTCCCATAGTGATGATGCTCATTGGCGGCGCCGGTTCGGTGTGGGGCGCCGTCATCGGCGCCATCATCATGATCTACATCAAGGACTGGTTGCCCAGTAAGGTCCCGGACATTGGCCAATGGAGCGGAGTGCTTTACTCCAGCATCATGATCCTGCTGCTCATCTTCTTGCCGGCGGGTATCTTCCTGCGGCACGATCAGCGCGCGCGACTCAAGACGCTCTTCCACAGGGAGAAGCTGCGCGAACCGGCGGAGTGCTTGGTGGCGGCCGAAGAGGGCCAGCCTCTCGGACAGTGTCATACGTCGTTGGGGCTGCCGCAAACGGCGTGGCCCGAGGTCGCGGAGGTCGTCTCGGAGGCTGAAGGGCAGGTTGTCGCTGACTCGACGCTGCCCACCGACTTGGGCGGGCGCGTGGGCGCCAAGGCTGCAGGTACCGGCGAGCTATTGCTGGAGGCCGAGGGCGTCTCCGTACACTTCGGTGGTCTCAAGGCAGTCAACGAAGTCTCGATGAAGGTGACCGAGGGGCAGATAGTCGCTCTCATCGGTCCGAACGGGGCGGGCAAGACCACCTTCTTCAACGCCGCCAGCCGGTTGCAGAAGCTGTCCGCGGGCAAGATCCGCTTCGCGGGCACCGAGGTGACCAAGATGTCCACCGCCAACACGGCCCGTCTTGGGCATGGCCCGCACCTTCCAGAACCTTCGCATCTATCCCAACATGAGCGTGCTCGAGAACGTCCTGGTCGGGTGCCACAGGCACGAGAGGACGGGTCTGTGGGCGGGGGGTCTCGGTCTTCCGCACCAGCGGCGCGAAGAGCGGGCGTCCCGCGCGAGGGCGATGCAGGCCCTGGCCATGGTGGGGCTTGAAGGAGCAGCGCCCCTGCCCGCGGCGAGCCTCCCCTACGGGTCGCAGCGCCTGGTCGAGATCGCTCGGGCGTTGGCCTCTGAGCCACGCCTCCTGCTGCTGGACGAACCCGCCGCGGGCATGAACGCCTCCGAACGTACTCATCTGGTCGAGCAGATAAGGCGCATTCGCGACTCAGGCGTAACGGTGCTCTTGGTCGAGCACGACATCGAGCTGGTCATGGGTCTGTCTGAATACGTGTACGTGCTCGACTACGGGCGTCTCATTTGCGAGGGCAAGCCGGAGGTCGTGCAGAAAGACACCGCGGTCATAGAAGCCTATCTGGGCGTGAGGTTGGACCACCGCCAGGACCTCTGCCAGACCAGAGACCTAGTCACGGGCGCCTGCCCGGAGCTCGAGGACCTGCTTGTGGTCGAAGATCTGGCCACCTCATACGGCGCCATAAAGGCGCTGCACGGGGTCTCGTTTACCGTACGCAAGGGCGAAGTGGTGGCCGTGTTGGGTGCGAACGGGGCGGGCAAGACCACTCTGCTTCATACCATCTCGGGTCTGCTCAGGCCCAACCACGGCTCTGTGGTGTACAAAGGCGCGGACATCACCCGGCTGGCTCCGGAGAAGATCGCTGCCGCCGGCCTCCGCCAAGTCCCAGAGGGGCGGCGGTTGTTCCGCGACCTCTCTGTTGAGGACAACCTGGTGGTGGGCAGTTCAGGCCGCCGCGATTGGCGGGGCTCTCTGGCCGACGACATCGCCTACGTGTACGAGCTGTTCCCTGTGTTGGGAGAGAGGCGCAAGCAGCCGGCAGGCACCCTGTCAGGGGGCGAGCGGCAGATGTTGGCCATCGGGCGGGCTCTGGTCGGCAAGCCTGACCTGCTGATCCTGGACGAGCCCTCGATGGGCCTTGCTCCTCTAGTGGTGGAGCGCATCTTCGAGGCGCTGGCCGAGCTCAACAAGCAGGGGCTGACCATGCTTATGGTGGAGCAGAGCGCCGAGATGGCGCTTTCGTTGGCTCATCGTGGCGTTGTTCTGCAGACGGGGAGCGTCGTGGTCTCCGGGCTGTCGGACGATCTGAAAAAGGATGATCGCGTACGCGCGGGCTATCTGGGCGCAAGCCGGAGCTAGCGCACGCAAAGACGCAAGATCAGACGGTCGGAACCAAGGGAACCGGAGGGAGGAAAGATGAAGAAGCGCTTCATGCTCGTGGGCCTTGTTGTCGTACTGTTGGTGGTCGTCTTGGCTGCGGTGGCCTGTGGCGGCGAAGAGGCAACCGAGACTACCGCCGCACCTACAGAGACCACGGCCGCGGCCAATCCAGCGACCGGGGAGCCCATCAAGGTGGGTATGGTCACCAGCCTTACTGGCAACAGCGCGGCCCCTGGCGTGTCTATCCAGAACGGCGCCAAGTATCAAGTGCAGTATATAAACGAGACCGGCGGCATCGGCGGCCGCCCGATCGAGCTGCTGATCGAGGATGACAAGTCCGAAGTGACCTCTATGACGGCCGCTATGACCAAGCTGATCGAAGAGGATGGGATCGAGTACTTCGTCGGTCCGTTCATCCAGTACGGTCAGGAAGCGGGTCGCCAGATATGCGAGGACGCTCAGATACCCATGATCGGCGCGGGTCCTGTGAGCCTCGAGCAGTTGGCGAATCCGACAGAGTACAAATGGAGCGTCATGATGTCGGCGGGCCCGGCGACGCAGGCGGATGCTTTCGCCGAACTCATCAAAGCCCACGACTACAAGAAGATCGTCGCTATCGCCGACACCCTGTCTATCCACCAGGAGACTCTGGTCAAGCTCGCTGAGATCAGCGCCACCGAAGGGTTCACCGTCACGGTGCTGCCCGACACCTTTGGGCTTGTCCTGCCCGATCCTCAGGCGATCATAAACAAGATCAAGGCGGCCTACGACAGCGCGCAGCCCGATGCCATCCTCACGCTTTCTAACCCGCTTGCTCAGCCGGCAATCTATCAGGGTCTGAGGGGCGTAGGCATAACGGTGCCCATCCATGGATCGCCAGCTGCCGCTCACCCGGCCATCATGTCCAAGGGGCCTGAGGCCGTCGAGGGCCTGTACGTATGTGACTCGGGTGGTCTGCTCAACCCGACACCTCTCCCCGACTCCTGGCCCGTGAAGGCGTTCCAGCTCGACTTCTATCAGCGCTACTTTGACAACTACGGCTTCGCGCCTGACTTCTTCGCAGCTGTCGGCGCCGACTATCTCGTCATCCTGCAAGAGGCGATGAAGCAGGCCGGCGGCGCGGATGATAAGGCTGCGGTAGCGCTAGCACTCCAAAGCCTCACCGACGTGGTGTCGTTGGAGGGTCTGCAGACCTACACGCCGGCCGACACCACCGAGGGCGTAAAGGGCTTCTTGGTCGAGTATCAGATCGTAGGTGGCAAGTTCGAGTTCGTAAGGACCCTCAACTAGGAGTCCTTGGCAGGATCATGTAGAAACGTGGGTCGCGGCCGGTGGGTGACCACCGGCCGCGACGCAGAGCGGGCATGTCGCTAAGCGGAGTAGACCACCGTACGTCGACTTGAGTGAGGATGAGATGACTGACGTCACCGAACGGACCTGGTCGCAACTGACACCAGACGAGAAGCTGGAGCGTCGCTGGGCCGCTTTTGTCGAGCCCCACGTGGAGTTCGCCGGTCCTGAAGCAGCAGCGGAGTATCGAGCGCGGGCCACACGGTTGAAGAAGGCCATATTCCTCGAGGGGGAGCCGGACCGGGTGCCTGTGTGTGCCCTTTGCGGGCAGTACCCGGCCCTCCGTGCGGGCCTGACCCCGTACGACGCAATGCACGACTATCCGCGGGCGGCAGCAGCGTGGCTGGACTTCAACCGGGCGGTTCGACCGGATGCCCTGGTGGCCCCGCTATTTGCGGCCATCCCGGCGAGGGCTTTCGCCACCCTGGACGTGGCGGTGCTCAGCTGGCCCGGCCATGGCGCTCCCATGACGGCGGGCTTTCAGTACAACGAGAAAGAGTGGATGCTGGCAGACGAGTACGATCTTCTGATCGACGACCCCACGGACTTCCTGCTACACACTTGGCTGCCTCGCACGGTGCCGGGCATGAGTGGCTTCGCGAAGCTGACTTCGCCCATGGACACCGTGGAGATCGTCGCCTCGCCGGGGTACTTGATGCGTTGGGCGGACCCCGAGGTGCAGGAGAGCATCGCCAAACTGAAGGCCGCCGGCGAGGAATGCCTCGCTTGGGGTGGGGCCTTCTTCCCGCTCATAGGCCAGCTGGTGGCCGAAGGGTTCCCGGGCACCATCGGGTCGATGTCCAAGGCCCCGTTCGATGTCATCGGCGATACCCTCAGGGGGACCAGGGGGGTAGTGACCGACATGTACCGGCAGCCGGCCAAGCTGCTGGAAGCCTGCGACAGGCTTGTGGGCCCCTGTGTGAAGTGGGTGACCCGCAACGCTAGTCCGTTCAGTCCTCCGCTGGTGTTCATGCCCCTGCACAAGGGTGCCGACAGCTTCATGAACGACGAGCAGTTCCGCAAGTTCTATTGGCCCAGCCTGCGCAAGGTCATCGATGGTCTGGTGGCGGACGGCTTTGTACCCTACCTGTTCGCCGAAGGCGCCTACAACTCGCGGCTCGAGGCCATAGCGGACGTACCCAAGGGCAGGACCCTCTGGCAGTTCGACCGCACCGACATGCGTCGGGCCAAGGAGGTCCTGGGTGGCATAGCCTGCGTCCAGGGCAACGTCCCCAACACCCTTCTCCAACTGGGTGCTGTCGAAGAAGTGCGGGACTACTGTAAGGACCTTATCGAGGCGTTGGGGCCGGGGGGCGGCTTCATTCTGGACGTGGGCGCGGTGGTGGACGAGGCTAAGGAAGAGAACATGCAGGCCATGATCGATTCCGTCCGGACCTGATAGGTCCGTCAGAGAGAGCGAACGAGAGAAAGGTAGAATATTCATGGCCGCGAAGATCCTTGCCATATCAGGGGGTAGCAAGAACGGCACCAACGACCAGATGGCCAAAGAGGCCCTCATGGGTGCCCAAGAGGCCGGCGCTGAGGTCGAGTTCATCCATATGCTCGACCTTGACCTGGTGCCGTGCAACGGCTGCGTCTCCTGCGTGACCGGTAGAGATGGCGTCTTTGCCGGTGGCTCGTGCCGTTGCATTCGCAAGGACGACCTGCGTTGGCTCGAGGACAAGATCTACGACGCCGACGGGGTCATCTTTGTCATGCCGATCTTTGAGAAGGGCGTGCCCGGATTCTTCCGGGCTTTCCAGGACCGCATAGCCGGTCCCAGCCACGACATGGGCATGCTGACCATCGCGCGGGATATCCATGAGAAGAAGGGTGGTGGGCCCGGCGGTCCCGACCCACGGGCGTTCAGGCAAAGATTCGCCACCTTCATAGGCATCGGCGGCAGCGACTGGGCGTGCCGCATGACTGCGGACTTCGCCCTCTTCGCCATGGTGCAGCAATGGCAGGTGGTGGATTACCTGGTCTTCACTTGGGCCAAGTCGTTGGCCATGGAAGACGACCGGGTGACCGGCATCCGGGAAGCTGGACAGACCATAGCCAAGATGGCGGCGGACCCGGCCACCTACAAGTACCTTGGCGATCCAGGCGTCTGCGCCAACTGCCATTCACGGCTGATGTACATAGCTGAAGACGGCAAGACTGTGGAGTGCAGCGTCTGCGGCATCAAGGGCGAGTTGGCGATCAAGGACGGCGAGTTGAAGTTCGCATACCCGCCTGAGCAGATGGAGCACGCGCACAACCTACTCCCCGGCAAGTTCAAGCACGTCGAGGACATAGGCAAGAACGAGGGTGCTTTTGCAGAGGCCAAGAAGACCGACGAATACAAGCGGCGCGCGGAGGTCTACAAGGAGTTCATCCAGCCCAGCAAACCTGAGAAGTAGGGGGACTCCCGTGGCCTACTTCCCGCAGTTTCAGCCCATGCGGAGCTTCATTCTGCAGAACATCCGGTCGGACAACGACCGGCCGAAAGTCCTGCGGTGGCTATACAAGCAGCACGTGCCCGAGAGCATCTCGCAGTTCATGCCCTACTGCACCAAGTACGCCACCTACCATGCTCTGCCTCTTCCCGAGGGGGCGTTGGACTTTGGCACTTACAACGGCTTCATGACCGAGCACTACTGGCTGTTCAACATCTTCCAGTCCAAGGGCACAGGGATGCCCGCCGGCCTCGCGTTCGGCGAGGAGTACCCTGCCGACTTCATGGAGATCACCTGCCAGCCGCCCAGTGACGTACTGCGGCAGGCGGGTTGGCAAGGCAGTCGCGACGGTTACCATCCTATAGTGTTCTCTTTTGCTCCGATCTTCTGGGAGGACGACTTCAAGGGCGCCGGCCGTTTGACCGACGCCGGCGCGAACTTCCGGTGGTTGTTCTTGCTCAAGTACCCGGACGGGGTATCTACAGACGAAGGCGATGCCTGGTTCAAGGACGTGTTCGCTCTGCAAGTACGTGCTAACCCTGAGGTGACCCGCTTCATCTCCAGCCGCCAACTTGACGAGCCTCGCATCAATCCCTTCCAGCGCATCGCAGAGATCTGGTTCGACGACAGTGAGGGCTGGCGCAAGGTGTTCGTAGAGAAGGCCGGGCAGTTCAGCAAGCCGCCCTGGGCTACCACGAACGCTTTCCCCTTCTTCGAGCCCTTCAAGGACTTCGTGGGGATCTTCCTTCTCGACCGTCCTGAATCTGACCACCTGCAGCAGTGGCGGGGCTACATAACGACTCGCTGAGAGATAGAGAACGTAGAGGCAATGGTGGAGTGTGCTAAGGAGTGTGGGTGAGTGAACACGATAATTGTAAACAACGAGCTCTGCACCGGATGCAAGACCTGCTTCAAGGCCTGCTTCATAGACATCATCAAGTGGGATGACGCGACCAAGAAGCCGGTGATCGCTTACCCCGAGGAGTGCGTGCAGTGCATGTACTGCGAGATCAACTGCCCCGAGCGGGCGATCAAGGTAAGTCCCCAGTACGAGTCGTACCTTTTCCCCCGCGAGAATCTGGTCTGACGAGGAGATGGCCATCATGACCGAACGAATGACCACTGACATTCTCGTCGTCGGCGGCAGCATCGCCGGATTGTCCGCTGCGATCACGGCCAAGGAGGCGGACCCCTCGCTGGATGTGACCGTCGTGGAGAAGTACACCAGCGGCTACTCGGGCAAGGCCAACCGGGGCGCGGGGATCATGCTTACCTTGGGTGACAGCACGCCCGAGGAGTTCGCACAGTTCTATCTCAAGCACATCGGTCTGTACTTGAACAACCAGACCACCCTACTCAAGTACGCCGGCATGCTGAACAGCAACGCCGACGCGCTCGATAAGTGGTCGGGCGGCAAGATCGACAAGTGGCCGGACGGAAGGTTGCGCACTCTCAAGTGGGCCTCACGGCCGGTAGGCAAGAACGCCGAGGGCAAGCCCATCTTCGACCAGGACGTCCCCTACCCTTGGACGCTGGTGGCGATCGAACTCGACTACATGCGCGAGGTGCGCAAGTACGCGCGCAAGCTGGGGGTGAAGTTCGTCGACCGCACGGGCATGGTCGACCTGCTCACCGACGGTGGCAAGGTGGCCGGCATCGTGGGCTACGACATCGACAAGGGTACTCAGGTGGTCATGGGCGCCAAGTCGGTGGTACTGGCCTGCGGCAACCAGTGCTACAGGGTGATGCCTATGTGGTCACCGGCGCGCGGTGAGGGAGTGGCCGCCGCCTACCGGGCTGGGGCCAAGTTCGCCAACTGCGAGTACGGCTCGTTCTACAACTGGACCTTTCTAGACCACTTCGAGTCGGAGATGGGCGTCGAGTACGCTCTGTACAACGACAAGGGTGAGAACATCGGTCTGCCCACCATCAAAGAGATCCACCCCGACATCAACGCCGACAGTTTGGCTGCTTGGTACAAGAACATGGTGGCGGGTAACGGTCCCATGCACTACCGTGAGGCCGACAACCCACTGGTGTCGTACACCCACTCTATGCTGGCCTCCCAGGACTACTACAACCGGCCGTACGCCGACCGCTTCTGGGGCTACCTGTTCTTCAACGCCTTCTCGCAGCAGACCAGCGACGTGGTAGTGCCGGGTCTGGTGGGCGAGTTCGGTGGCCTGTGGGTGGATGAGAACATGGCCACGACCATCCCCGGGCTGTTCGGGGCCGGCGACCTCGTGGTGCACGGGTCGAGGGCTTGGGGCGCCACCGCACAGCCGGGGCGCCACCGTGGTTCGGGCATAGGGTTCGCGACCTTCTCGGGCAGGGTGGCCGGGCCCTCGGCTGCCGAGTACGCGGGTGGTGCTACGGCGACCCTCACTGTCCGAGGAGCAGATAGCCGCTACCGACGCCCGCTTCACCGCTCCTCTCAAGAGCAAGGGCGGGATGAAGCCCATGGAGATGGTGGCCGAGATCCAGAAGGTCATGCAGCCCCTGGGCAACAGTCTCTACAGGCACGAGACGCGCATGAAGGCGGCCCTGGCCAGGGTGGAGGAGCTCCAGGCCCTGCTGCCGCAGCTGAAGGCGGACGACCCGCACCACATGTTCGGCGTCAACGAGTGCACCTCCGCCCTGCTCTGCGCAGAGATGTTCTTCAAAGCCTCGTTGGATAGAAAGGAATCACTGGGTTGGTTCCTGCGCGAGGACTATCCCGAAGAGAGCAATGCCGGGCTGGAGTGGATCATCGTAGAGAACAAGGACGGGCAGGTCGCGCTCAGCAGAGAGCGGGTACCCCTCGAGACGTACCCCTATCAGCCGTGAGCGCCGACGACTAGAGCACCCGAAGGAGAAGACAATGCCTAAGCATCAAGATGCTGGCTCCGGACCGCGGACGCTGACGCCGGAACAGGAAGCGCTGCCCTACTCCAAGTACTACCACCGGCCCGTGGCGCCGCCGAACCCCAGGCTGATGGGGATACTCCACCAAGGTCCCATGGACCCGGCCAAGGCGCTGCCCTACGAGCGCATCAACGACCTGTTGGACCCCGGTTATCACGAGGTGGAGACCGGCTACTGCATCCTCCCGAACGGCGCCGGCTATGTGGCCGTGAACAACGTATTCCCGGGCTGCACCGTGGACATGATGAAGTGGTGGTTTGCCTGGCACGCTGCCGGTCCTGGACTGCGCTACGCGCTCTGGTTCCCGCCGGGCCACGTCACCATCGCGGTTAGCGACCAGGGCCGCGCCAAGCTGCAAGACCCCAGCGTCCCCCTGGGCGAGAAGTCCCAGAACATCGATCACTTCGTCCGTGAGGACGTCGGGGGCGGGGTCGAAGACATAGTCATCAGCTTCTTGGACCCGGGGACCATGGGCTTCGATATGAGCCGCTTTCACGAACCCGACGTGGCCTGGACTTTTGGCGGCTACGGTGTCTCGGAGTCGACGGTCGGCCCTCCCATGAAGGCGCCGGCCATCATGCTGCACTTCTGTCGTGAGGTCGAGGGCGGGGTTGAGTTCCGCACTCGCTTCTGGATGGGATATCGCATCAACAAGGGCCGCGGCGCGTGCGTGCTGCCTCCGTGGGTGCGCATCCCCATCGAGGCACCGATGGGCTTGGCCTATCACAACGTGATGGAGTACTCGAATTTGGCGTCGTTCTTGCCCGATATCTACGCGGAGTTCGGGCCGGATCTGTGAGGATGGGCAAGACTTGCATCCTATGACCATAACGGCGCTCGAACGCGAGAGTGGGGTAGGGCGCAACACCATCTACTACTACATAGGCGGCGGACTGTTACCGCCCGCCCAGAAGGCCAGCGCCACCCGGTCGCTGTATAACCAGGCGCACGTCGAGCTGCTGCGTGATATCAAACGGCTGAAGGCCGAGGGTCTGTCCCTCAGAGAGATCCGCGAAGAGCTGGGCGAGCGTATCGACAGCGGCCGCAGAGAGCGGCGTGGACTTGGTGGCCAAGCAGAACGAAGCGACCCGCGAGGCCATCATGCAGGTGGCTGCTCGCCGCTTCGCTGAGGACGGCTACGAGAAGACCCGCATTAGTGACATCTGCACAGACATGGGGGTGAACGCGCAGCTCATCTATGCGCACTTCCCCAGCAAGAAGCACTTGTTCATGGCCTGCTTCGCGGTCTACTTCGAGTGGATGAACAGCCAGGTGATCGCTCCCATCGCGGAGAGCGCCGACTCCGCCGCTCGTCTGGCCTGGCGGGTGTGGGCCGGGTTGGGTCTGCAAACGCTCAGTCGCGACCTGCAGGCCATGGCCCGGGTGGAGGCGCTGCATCCGGAGAGCGAACTCCGTCCCTTGGTGCGCGACGTGTACGAGAAAATGCTGGCCGGCTCGGCCGACGAACTGGCGGCTGATCGCAAGACCGGTGCCAATGCCGGCCTGTTCGATGACGAGCTGGTAGCGTATGGCTTTCTAGGAGTGCTGGAGAACATGTACCTGCGGTCCACCTGGGACCGCAGGTACACGAACGAAGACATCCTGCGCAACCTCGTGGCCATGTTCCTCGCGGTCCGCGCCGCCTATGAGGGCCGAGTGGACCTGAGCGAAGACTGGCAGGCCCTCGCCGGCCTGGTCAAAGACCTCGGCCAGCGGACCCCCGACGTCGCGTCCTTTCCCCGATGGGTCAGGCGGGTAGGTCAGGCAGTCCCCACGCAGAGGGCCTGCAGGGCCTTGAAGCGCCTGTCCACCTGCTCCTGCAGCACCGCGATCTCGGGCTCACGCAGGTGCTTGGACTTGCCTATCATGCCCACCAGGTCGTTCACCGGCCTGGGTTCTTTGACCGGTTGTGTGATGGTGAACCGGCCGTTCTCGCACTCCCAGAGCGGGAAGTAGTTGGTGCGCACAGCCTCGCGACACACCTCTATCGACGAGTCTGGCGGTATTCTCCAGCCCACCGTGCAGGGGCAGAACACGTGCAGGTACGCAAAGCCCTCTTTGCTCTTCTCTTTGGCCTTGACCAGCTTCTTGGCGTAGTCCTCCAAGTGGCTGAGGGTGGCAGTCGCCACGTAGGCGCACTCATGCATGGCCATGACCATGGGCATGTTCTTGGCTCCGGTGGTCTTGCCTCGTGACTCACGGCCCGTCGGCGTGGTGCTGGTGGACGAGCCGAACGGGGTCGCGCTGCTCTGCTGGACGCCGGTGTTCATGTAGCCTTCGTTGTCATAGCAGATGTAGATGACCTTCTCGTTGCGCTCCGCGGCACCACTGAAGGTCTGAAAGCCCACGTCTTGAGCGCAGCCGTCGCCGGTGTGGCAGACGATGGTGGCGTCGATGCCGGCCTTCTGGTAGTAGCGGGAGAGGCCTGTGGCGCTGGAGGCCACTCCGGTCATGACGTTGGCGTAGTAGGAGTGGCGGTGCCAGGCGCCGGTGTTCTGACCGTGTAGGACCGGGGCCGAACAGCCCGGAGTGCCAAAGAAGACTATGTCCTTGCCCATTATGCGGGAGACCAGCCTGAGGTTGAGCTCCATGACGCAGCCGGGGCACATAGCGATACCCGGCGAGAACTGGTCTTCGTTCTGGTAGTAGTCGCAGACCTTGGGCTGGCGTTTTCTTACTGTAGCCATGTGACCTCCCGATACGAGCCGCCCTTGGAGGCCTCGTAGATGTCGTCGATGACCCGGGCTATGTGATCCTGGGTTATGTCCATGTTGGCGAGGCCGTCTATGAAGCTGAGCAGGGGCATGATGCCCATCTCGGGCGTCAGCGCGCGGGTCTCCATGTAGAGCGGTCCGCAGTCCCAACCGAAGCAGACGCTGCGGTCGAGTACTCCCACAGCCTTCTTGCCCTTGAGCGCTTGCACCAGTCTCTCCTTGGGGAACGGGCGGAAGAGACGCAGCTTCACCAGGCCGACCTTGATGCCCTGTTCGCGTTTCGCGTCGACCATGGTGCGGGCCGTCCCGGCTGCGCTGCCGCTGGTCAAGAGCACTATGTCGGCATCCTCGGTGCGGTATTCCTCCACCTGGCCCGCATAGCCGCGCCCGAAGGTGGCCTTGAACTCCTGGTCTATCTCTTCCAGCTTCTGCTTGGTGCGCTCCAGGGCGGCGAAGTGCTTCTTGCGCAATTCCACGTAGCCCAGGTTGAGGCCATGACTTCCGCAGCCCTGAGAGGCCCCCGGCCGCAACATGGGCCGTGCGGGCTGATCGGCCAGTGGCGCCAAGAAGCGGTCCACCTGCTCGCTGCTGGGAATATCCACCGACTCGGCCAAGAACGACAGGTAGTAGCCATCGTAGTTGACCATCACCGGCAGCTGAACGTCGTGGTCCTCGGCCAGGCGATAAGCCATGATGGTGGTATCCATGATCTCCTGGCAGTTCTCGCAGATTATCTGCACCCACCCGGAGTCGCGTACCGAGATCATGTCCTGTTGCCCGGAACAGACGGCATGTATGCCGGGCGGCTCTCGGTTGACGTTGATCATCACCACCGGTGCGCGATAGCCCGCCGTCTGGAGCAGGGCGTCATACATATAGACCAGGCCGTACGAAGAGGTTGCGGTGAATACTCGGCCGCCGCCCATGCTGGCCGCGGTGACGACGTTCATAGCTGAGTTCTCACCCTCGACTGTGACGTACTCGGCGTCGAGCGTCCCCTCAGCGCAGAACTTGGCGAGCTGCTCGATGACCTCGCTCTGGGGAGTGATGGGGTAGGCGGCTATCACGTCGGGGCGGCAGAGAAGCGCCGCGTACGCGGCCGCGCCGTTGCCGGTGATGACCTTGCGCTGTGCCTGTAGTGCAGGCCGTGTTTGGAGGTCTGACTGCTTACTCAACTTTGCACCCCTCCGCGTAGTCGGCCTCGGCGATCATGGTGATTGCATCCTTGGGGCATTCCTTGGCGCAGATTCCGCAGCCCTTGCAGTAGTCCAACACGGCCTTGTAGTGGATACCGTCTTCGTGGTCCACGATGCACTGTACCGGGCAGAAGATGTAGCAGAAGCCGCAGGCGTTGCACTTCTCGTTGTCGAACACCGGCCGCTCGGTGCGCCAGTCGCCGGTGTTGAGCGCCATCAGCGTACCGCTGCCGTCGGACCAACAGGCCTCGGTTTCGAAGATCTGCTCGGTCACAGGCGCGGCGGCGCCTTTCTTGTCATCTACCATTTGATCACCTCGACCTCCGCATAGCCGCGTTCTGCGTTGCGGATGTTGCGCTTCAGCATGTCACCTTCGAAGTAGTCCCCCAAGGCCTTCAGGATACCGAGTCGATGCCCACCCAGCCGGTGGTCTTGGCCAGGGCTCCGACGAGGCAGGTGTTGGGGATGTCCCTGCCTATCTCACATAGTGCTACCTGGGTGGCGTTGATGAGGCCGACCTTTTTGAGGTTGGGATGCATCTGCCCGGTGAGCGGCTTGGGGCTGTTGACCACCAGTACGCCGTCCTCTTTGAGCCCCTCGAACAGCGTGGAGAGGTGAAGCAGGCCGGGATCGATCACCACCAGTGCGTCGGGGGTGTAGATCTGGGTCTTCTCGCGGATGGGCTGCTCGCTCACCCTGGTGAAGGCCACTACCGGCATCCCTCGGCGTTCGAAACCGTACATAGGGAAGCTGGCGACGAACTTGCCTTCAAGCGCGAAGGCCGAAGCCAGCGTCCGTGCGGCGAGAACGGCACCCTGGCCGCCGCGCCCATGGAATCTGATCTCTTGTGCAGGCATGCCGCTCCTTTGTTCTAGTTCTTCTGCTCCGCGGCCAGCTTGGCCACGATATCTGCTTGCAGGGCCTTCTTGTCGGTCTTCTGTGCGGGTGTGTAGGGCATCGCTTCTATGAACTCGATGCGCTCGGGGAGTTCGATCACGGAGGCCTTCTCTTCGCGCAGGAAGGCGATGATGGTCTCGAAAGTGAGCTCGCAGCCATTCTTTGGTTGCACATAGGCGCACACCCGCTCGCCCATTAGGGGGTCGGGCATGGCCACGACCGCGACGGCGACGATGTCCGGGTGCCGGTCGATTAGCTCTTCTATGACCGTGGCGCTGATGCTCTCGCCGCCGCGGTTGATCATCTCTTTGATGCGGCCGGTGATGGTAACGCAGCCATCCTCGGAGATGCGGGCCACGTCGCCCGTCTTGAAGAAGCCGTCAGCGTCGAAGGCTTTGGCGTTCTCTTCATCGTTCATGTAGTAACCGGTGAAGAAGCCGGGCCCCTTGACCAGCAACTCGCCGGAAGACTCCGTGGGCAGCTCGTTGCCGTCGAAGTCCACCACCTTGTAGGTATCGCCCTGGCAACTGGGCCGGCCTACACTCGAGGTTGTCGTGTCCAGGTCGTCATGGGCACCGGTGATAGTGCTCATGCCCTCGGTAGCTCCGTAGCCATTGAAGAATCTGATGCCCAAGCGGGCGACCACGTCTCTGATCAGTCCGGGGGAAGCCGAAGCTCCAGCGCAGTGCATCTTATCGAGGCTGGTCAAGTCGTGGGTGCCAAGGCTCTCGTACTGCATGAGCCTCTGTGCGAGGGTCGGGACCCAGACCACGGCGGTTACCTTCTCGCGCTCGATGGTCTGGCAGATGACCTCTGTGTCCGCGTTGTCCAGAAAGACTATGGTGCCCATGGTGATCACGCTGCCCAGAAAGCCCTTGCTGACAGACAGGTCATGGCCGATAGAGCCCACGATGAGAGTCACGTCGTCAGGGCCTTGAGTCCACGCGAGCGAGCAGCACCCGACGCCGCAGCCCAGGCTGTTGTGGGTGCGCGGTACGATCTTGGGTGTTCCGGTGGTACCTCCGGTCGGGCCCATGTGGGCCACCTGCATGGGGTTCGGATGCAGTTCGTCAAGTCGCCGGAGCTCGGCCGGCGTGGGCTCGGTCTGCTCTATCAGCCGGCTCAGGCTGGCGAAATCCTGGCCTTCAATCTCGCCCCGGACCGTGACGACCTGCTTGAGTGCGGGCACCAGACTCAAGACCTCATCGATTATGGGGGCGTAGTCTACCTTGCGGTACCGTGTCGGGACTATCCAGGCGGTTGCCCCCGAGAGCAGTGCCAGCCTCTCTATCTCATGTTCGCGGTAGCGGTCTATCAGCATCACGGGTATGGCGCCGATGCGCTGCAGCGCGAAGTAGGCGGGCACGAACTCGCTCCAGTTGGGCAGCTGGATCATCACGCGGTCGAGCGGACTCACTCCCAGGCGAAGTAGGGCCACCGCCAAGCGCACGGACTGCGCACGGGCCTCGGAGTAGGTCAGCCGAGTCTGGAGGTCGATGAAGCCCAACTTGTCCGGGCAGGTGTCGGCTGCGCGGTCCAGGTAGTCGCTAAGTGTGAGACCGAGCCACCATCCGCTTCGTTGGTACAGCTCGGCATCCTTGTCTTTGTACGGAGTAGCACCTTCGAGGATTCGGAACATTCGCTTCCTCTCCCGCGGTCAGATGGCGTAGCCCACTAGGGCACCTTCGCGTATGGCATCGACTATCCACCCTGGGTCACGACAGCTCCCTATGATGTGGGTCTCGGAGACAAGCCCCCCGAGTTCTTGGGCGATCGCGGTATTCGGACCCCAGTCTTGCGTGGTCATTATGTTCTTGCCTTCGAGCACGAACAGGCGTCTGCTGGACGTCTGGATCTTGAGGCCGCGCTTGACGATCGAGTGATACTTGATGTCCGTCCATATGGGGACGCGCTTCATCTTGAACCAGGGCCACAGGTTCTCGAGGTCGTCCCTGCCCATGCCCTCGCCCAGCTCAGATTCGGGGCCGTTGTGGGCCACCACTACCCGGCGGCCACGCTTGACCAAGAACTCGGCCAACTCGCAGCCGTGCAGCGTGCCGCCCATGATCACAGCGCTCTTATTCACCGGCATCCAGAGATGGGTGAGCTGCTCCAGCTGGGCTGCCGAGAAGAACTTGAGTGCCAGTTTCAATCGGCTGTGCAGCTTCTCAGTCTTGATCAGTTTGCGGCCCGTGGCTCCCCCCTCGGAGCCGGGGAGCTCGAACTTGGTGTGTGCGGCACCGGCGGCCAGCACCAGGGTGTCGGGCTTCTCCTTGGCGACCACCTTGGGGGTGACGGCTTCGCCCAGGTGCACGGTCACGCCTTCTTTGACCAACTGCCCGCGCAGGTAGGCGGAGAGGTCGGTGAGCTCTTCGGTCTCGGTGTCTTTGACGATGGCCGCCACCGGCAGCAGACCACCCAGGCGGGACTGGGCGTCGTAGAGGACCACCTCGTGACCGCGCCGCGCGGCTACGCGCGCGGCCTCCATACCGGCCGGTCCGCCACCCACCACGAGCACTTTCTTCTTGGTCGTGGTCGGTCTGCACTCGTACTCAGGCAGGTTCTCGCGGCCCAGGGTGGCATTCACCCGGCACTCGAGCTTCTGGTTCTTGTTGCGCATGTCGAAGCAATGCAGGCAGCCGGTGCAGGTGCGGATGTCTTGCAGCCGGCCTTCGCTGACCTTGTTGGGTAGCTCGGGGTCGGCCAGGAGCCTGCGGGTCATGCCCACGAAGTCCAACTCGCCTTTGCGGAGGTACTTCTCACCCAGCTCGGGGTCTAGGCGGCAGGCCGTCCACACGGGCACGGTCACTCCCGCGCGCTTGACGGCGGCAGTAAGCGGTACGGTGGCACCTCGGCCCCTGTTGCTCCAATCGAGGTCGGCCGGCAGTTCTTCCAGCGGTTCCGGATAGAGGATGCGGTCCGGCTGTATGAGGCCCTGACGGTGTCCGTACCGCTCGGCGCGCAGGTTTATTCCGTCGGCCACAGTGGCTATAGCCTTGGCGATCTCGACACCCTCTTGCAGGGTGGTGGCCAAGGGGTGGTTGTACTCCACGGCGTTGATCAGGCAGTGCACCGCGAAGGTGGGTCCGCAGCGGCGTTTGGCCTCGGTGATGATGTTGCGGATGAAGCGCGTGCGGTTCTCGTAACTCTGCGGCCCGTACTCGTCCTCACGGCGGTTCCACACGCGCGAAAGGAAGGTGTTGCCCTGGTGGCAGGTGCCGTGGTTTATCTCGCAGGCGTCGAACCCGGCCTTGAAGGCGCGCTCGGCGGCTGCGGCCCACAGGTCTATCTGGTCCTCGATCTCCTGTTTTGTCATCGCCCGGCAGGGCAAGAAGTCCGGACCGGGCAGCTCTTCGGCCGTCAGGGTAGAGGGGCACTTGATGTCGCGCACTTTGGGGTCGCGGGGCAGCAAGCCCGTCGGGTTCCAGGGGCCGGCATGCTGAAACTGTATGGATACGGGGCAGCCTTGCTTGTGCACGGCCTCGGTCAGACGCGTGTAGCTGGGGATGAACTTGTCGTCGTCGAAGTGTAGCTGCACGCCCTCATAGCTGCCGTCGGGGAAGTAGTGCACGTGCTGGATGGCCAGCGGGTACTCCACTCCGCACGACTCCACCACCAGAAAGCCCACTCCGCCTTTGGCTAGGCGTTCGTAGTAGGCGATCATGCGCGGACCGATGGTCTGGTCCTCTTCCATGAACGAGGTGCCGTTGGCGGTCTTGATGATGCGGTTGCGCGTCTTGACCGGTCCGATCATCCCGGGCTCAAGAAGCCTCTCGAAACTTGTCGTCACAGGTTCGCCTCCACAGTCTTGGCTGCTGCAGCCATCGCGTCAGCCGATCGCTCCAGACCCTCTCGTTCGTCCGGCGTCATTTCCCATTCTTGGATCTCGCGGACCCCCTCTTTGCCCAATCTCACCGGCACCGACATGCTGAGATCGCGCCGCCCGTACTCGCCGTCTAACACTACCGAGCACGGCATGACCTCGCCGGTGTCTTGGAGCACGGCCCGAGTGATGGCGGCCAGGCCTATCGCGCTGGTCCAGCCTGCGGTGCGCCCGGCCTGCAGCTCCTCCAGGCGCTTGAGGATGTTGGGGATCTCAGCCCGGATATCCGCCTTCTCATCTTCGGTGAACGAGACGGGCTTGCCATCTATGCGCACTGAGCTGAAGAGGTAAACCTGGGTGCTGCCGTGCTCGCCCATCACCGTGGCCTGTACCCGGTTGACCTCGACCCGCTTCTTGCGGGCCACCATCTCGCGGAAGCGAGTGGAGTCGTTGACCGAATAGCCCACCACCTTGCGCCGGTCGAACCCGCCGACGCGCCAGGTGGCGTAGTTGAGCGGGTCGATAGGGTTGGTGGCCGTGATGACGAAGGCCTCTGGGCAGTAGCGCTTGACCTGCAGCGCGATGTCGCTGACCAGGGGGAGGTTCTTGGTGAGCATCTCCATGCGGTCGGCGATGAGGCCCTGCGGCATGCCCGCCGTGTTCATGACTAGGTCGCATCCCGCAAGGTCTTCGTAGGTACCGGCTTTCACCTTGACGCCCAGAGACGACACGGCTGTCCCAAGGTCTATCGCATGTTGTTCGGCTGCGTTCCGGCGCACGTCGATGAGCACGATCTCGTCCGCCAGTTTCTGGACGGCTGCGTAGAACGCGGCCGGTCCACCCACCGAGCCACCCGCCCCGATGACGGTGATCTTCATTCTTCGCTCCCCTTATTGGTTTCCGACGTCTCGCTGGTCATTCGCGTCGGCTCAGCGGAGCCGCGCAAGAACAGGGCCAGTGAATGCCTGAGTCTCAGGAACAGCGTGTGATCGTTGAGGCCGAATTGGGCGGTAGCGGCCGACTCGTAGTACACCAGCCTTCCGCGCATGGTACTGGAGTAGATGGCGTACGCCGTATCAATTGCCAGCTCAGGGTCGGGGTGCCCGATCTCACTCCGATGGGGAGCCAGCAAAGCGGCCAGGGCACGCCTGCGCTCCAAGTTGAACTGCTCACCTCTCTGCCGCATCAAGGGGTCGAACACAGACGTCATCATGAAGGCCCGGAACAACCCGCGCTCGCTCAACACGTGGCGGACGAGTGTCTCAAAACCCTTGTCCACCGCCTCCTCCAAAGAGCCGGTCTTTCCCGTGAGGGCGTCCAGATCAGCCAAGATCTGAAGGTCGACGCGGCCGTGCACACGCTCCTGCAGTTCGTGCAGCAAAGCCGTCTTGTCGGGGAAGCGCGAGTAGAAGGCACCCACCGACAATCCGGTTCGTTGAAGCACACTCTGGATCGTGAACGCGTCGAGCTCCTGCTCGCGAAGCTGGTCTTCCGCACCCGCTAGGATCTTCTCCAGCGTCTCGCGGGCGGGCTTGCGGAGGGGAGGATGGTATGCACTCACTGCTGGTCTCATGAAGCCATTATATAGACTGATTCCATGACATAGGCTGATGCCACTAGGCTGATGCCACTATATAGACTATAGACTAATCTAAACAGTTGTAAGAATTTGTGTTCTCGTAGTATTGCAATAGCATGGCATAGTCTATATTCTTCTGATGGCGGACAAGCCGGGGCCAATGCGAGTCATCGGCGCGGGTGTTTTGCCGCCAGTCAGACCGGGGATAAAGAAGTCCTTGTTTCTGCCGTCAGTTGTATATCACCTCACGCTGTGGCGCAGATTCCCTGCCACTGAAGGTGATGTGAAGGAAAGGAGTATGCGATAGGAAGATACCAACGGGCCATGCCTCGGTAAAGTTTCTGAATTGTGGGGGTTGCTGTGGAAAGAGAATCGCGTAAAGCGACTGTTGCTGTGAAGCGGGCTCTACTTCTACTCGTTGCCGTAGGTTTGTTGGTGTTCGCAGGTGCCCTCCTCGCTGGGTGCGGTGGAGAAGACGCAGACCACTACGACGGTGGTACTCCCTGACACGATCAAGCTCGGCGCGGTCATCCCGCTCACCGGCAAGTACTCCGGTCTGGGCGAACAGGTCAAGAACGGGTACGAACTTGCGGTCGCCGACATCAACGCCGCCGGTGGTGTTGACATAGCCGGCACCAAGGTCCCGCTCGAACTGGTCGTCCTCGACGATGAGTCCGACCCGACCAAGACCGTTCAGCAGCTCGAGACTCAGAACTCCAACGGAGTTGTGGCCTATCTGGGCGGCGCGGGCAGTGACCTGCACGCGGCTGCGGCCGGCATCGCCGAGAAGAACAAGATCGCCTATCTGGGCATCGCCTTCTCCCTGATGTCGGTTCACCAGCAGGGCTTCAAGTACCTCTTCTCGCCCTTCCCGAAATCGGTGGACCACGCGAAGGCCACCTTCGATCTGTTGGATTCCTTCTCTCCCAAGCCCACCAAGGTGATCATCTTCCAGGAGACCACCGACGGCGGCAAGGAGCTGGCGCAGTACTGGACCGACGAAGCCACTACCGCGGCGGCTATGAGATCAGCACCGTCGAGTACGCTCCTGGTACGACCGACTTCTCCGTCCATGATCATGCCCGCCAAGAGCCGCTGGGGCTGAAGTCCTGTTGGCCTACCCGACCGGCCCTGATGGTCTGGCTCTGATGAAGCAGATCAAGGAGTTGGGTTGGAACGCCTAGGTCTACTTCCTGGTCCGCGCCCCAGACCCGCCGACCTTCGGTGAGAACCTGGGTGCCGACAGCGACGGTGTCTACCTGCTGCCCGGCTGGAACAACCAGCTGCCGTACGCGGGCATCGCCGAAATGTCCGAGCGCTACAAGGCGGCATACGACAAGCCCGCCGCTGCGCTGGTCGGTCCTGCTTACTCCTGCGTTCAGATCGCGGCCGACGCCATCAGCCGCGCCGGCAGCGTCGATCGCACCGCCATCCGCGACGCGATGGCCGCGACCAATCTGGATACCATGGTAGGCAACGTGCAGTTCAAGGAAGACGGGACCTCTAGTGTTCTCGATCCCGTCGTCATGTGGCAGGGTGGCAAGCAGGTGCTTGTCTTCCCGGCCGATATCGCCAAGGGTGCTCCTATCTATCCGTCGGCTCCCTGGGCAGGTCGGTAACTAGTAGCAGTCAGACATGATCCTGGGGGCCACGCCACCGGCGTGGCCCCCAGGCCTTCATAACCAGCGGAACCGCAGCACGACGGCGTCACGAACAAGTATTCACACAGGGGTACTAGCTTGCTGCTGAATCTGGAAAACGTTTCCAAAGCCTTCAAGGGGCTGATGGCTGTCCATCAGGTCACGACGGAGGTGACGGAGGGCCACATCATGGGTCTGATCGGCCCCAACGGTGCCGGCAAGACCACCCTGTTCAACCTCATCACCGGTGTCTATCCTCCCGACCGAGGGCAAGATCGTCTTCGAAGGCGAAGACATCACCAAGGTCGCCCCTCACGCCCGATGCCGGATGGGCATCTCGCGCACGTTCCAACTGGTACGACCTTTCCCAGAGCTGACGGTGCTCGACAACGCGGCTATGGGAAGGGTGTACGGACGCGACCCCATCAAGCAGCCGGTCCAAGGCCGAGAAGGCGTCGATCGAAAGTCTCGAGATAGTGGGACTTGGCCTCGCGCGCGCATCGAAAAGGCCAAGAGTCTGACGTCTGGTCGACCGCAAGCGTCTCGAGCTGGCCCGGGCATTGGCGGCCAAGCCGAAGCTGCTGCTGCTTGGACGAGCTACTTGCCGGGCTCAATCCCTCCGAAGTCCTGACCTCCATGGATCTCATCCGGAGCATCCGCGACATGGGCATCACCATCATCATGGTGGAGCACCTGGTCAAGGCGGTGTTCGGCATGGCCGACCGCATCGTGGTGCTGAGCGCGGGCGAGTCTGATCGCCCAAGGCACGCGGCCCGAGATCTCGTGCAACCAGAATGTCATCGACGCCTATCTTGGGAAGTCACTCCATGTCTGAGTTTTCTGCAGATACGAGACGTCAGCGTCGCCTACGGAGACATCCAAGCGCTGTGGGATGTATCGCTGGACGTGGAAGAAGGCGAGATCGTCGCCCTGATCGGGCCGAACGGAGCGGGTAAGACCACCCTGATGCGCGCAATCGCCGGTCTCAACTGCCTCTCAAGTCGGGCACCGTCACACTTGGCGCGACAAGGCTCTGCACACCATGCCGGCCTACCACATCGTCGACGAAGGGGTCATCCTGGTGCCCGAGGGACGGCGGCTTTTCGGTGGTCTGACTGTGCTCGACAACCTGGAGTTGGGCGCCTATTCGAAACGGGCCACGAGCGGTGCGCGCGGAAACCCTGAAGCTTGTCTACGAGCTCTTCCCTCTGCTGGCCGACCGCAAGAGTCAGCGTGCGAACACCATGAGCGGCGGCCAGCAGCAGATGCTCGCCATCGGCCGGGCCATCATGGGAGTGCCGAAGCTCCTCATGCTCGACGAACCGTCGCTGGGCTGGGGCCTCTGGTGGTGGAGAGCATCTTCGAGACCATCAAAGCACATGAACGCGCAGGGAGTGACCATCTTCCTGGTGGAGCAGAACGCTCTGCAGGCCCTCGAATTGGCTAACCGTGCCTACATCCTGGAGCAGGGCCGGATCGCCGGCACGGGTGGTGGGCAGGAGCTCCTGCACGACGACCGGGTCCAGCAGGCCTACTTGGGCATCTGTCCGGCGCCCGTGCTCGAGGGAGACAATGAGCGGTTTTATGCAGACCCTGGTCTTCGGTATCTTCGCCGGGGCGATCTACGGCATAGCAGCCATGGGCTTGGCCTTGGTCTTCGGGGTGCTGAAGATACTCAACATCGCTCACGGCGAATTGGTCATGCTTGGTGGGTATGCGGGTTTCTGGGCTTTCACGGCGCTTGGATGGGATCCCTTCCTTTCTCTCATCATCGTCATCCCGGCGATATTCATCGTCGGTCTTATCCTCGACCGCATCGTCTACCGGCACATCGTTCGGCAGTTGGGCGAGGAGAAGATCAAGAACTCCCTCCTGGTGAGCTTTGGCCTTGGTCTAGTCCTTCAGAACCTGGCTCAGGCGGTCTTCACGGGCGACGAGCGGTCGGTGCAGGTCTCCTACGCCGGCGAAGGCCTCAACATCTACGGGGTGGTTCTGCCCTGGACGCGGCTGATCACGCTGGGAATCGTGCTGGTCATAACCGTGGCTCTACACCTCTTCCTGCGTAAGACCTATCCGGGCAAGGCTATCCTCGCGACCGCCGAAGACTATGAGTCCGCGGAACTGGCGGGCATCAACATCAACCGTGTCTACATGCTCACCTTCGCCCTGAGTGCTGCCCTCGCGGCCGTCGCGGGACAGTTTGTGACCTTCACCTACTCTCTGATGCCCAGCATCGGCATGCTCTGGACCCTCAAGGCGATGATAGTCATAGTCCTTGCCGGTACAGGCAGCATCCTGGGAGCGTTACCCGCTGGCATCCTCTTGGGGGTCGTCGAAGCTCTGGCGGGGACGTATCTCGCCCAGACCTACAAGGAAGTCATCGGCTTGGTCTTGTTCTTGCTTGTGCTTGATCCTGCGTCCGCAGGGACTGTTTGTGAGGAAATGATGAAGACGTCGACTCCTGGGAAGACCTCTCTCTTGAAGCCCTCCCGGCGCTGGCTCACTCCTGGGGCGAGTCGTAGCCCTGCCTTTGTCGCCGTCTTGTTCCCCCACTGATGGGCAAAGACAACACATGGAACCTGTTCTTCCTGATGGCTCTCGGCGTCGCGATGGGGCAGAGCTGGAACATTCTCGGCGGTTTCGCTGGACAGACCAGCCTGGGTCACGCAGCGTTCTTCGGTATAGGTGCGCTCATCGCCCGCGTACTATGGTTCCAGGGGGTGCCCTTCGTGCTGGCGTTCCTCGTGGCGGGCATGGCGGCGGTCACCTTCGCCATGATCATCGGTGCCCCGACCTTCCGCCTGCGCGGCGCCTACTTTGCCATCGGTACCTTGGCGGTGGCGGAGGTGCTGCGGATCACCATCAGTCAGAACCAACCCTATATATCCACCATGTCGGGCAAGATGATCGCTTCGTACAACCTTCCGCTGCGCTACTGGGTGACGCTTGGCCCTCGCGATAGCCACCTGCATGGCGGCCTACCTGCTCCTGCGCTCGCGCTGGAGTCTAGGCATCCTGGGTGTCCGCGAGGACGAAGAGGCGGCCCAGGCCACAGGGGTGCACGTTCTCCGGCACAAACTGCTCGCTCTTGGTGTTAGCGCCCTGTTCATGGGCTTTGCCGGAGCCCTGTTCGCCTTCCAGGGAATCAGCTACTACCCAGAGGCTCCCTTCTCCCCCACCTTCACGTTCGAGGCTCTGATGATCGCCTACATCGGAGGCTTGGGCACCGTGTCCGGTCCGTTGATCGGGGCCATCTTCTTCGTTTTGGTGCGTGAACGGCTGGCTACCACCCTACCCGACGTGCATCAGATCATCTTTGGCGTCTTGTTCGTCATTGTCGTGCTTCTTCTTCCAGGTGGGTTGATGGAGATCTGGGAGCGCGCAAAGCAGTATGTTGCGCGCGTGATACGAAGACGCGACCAAAGCGCCAAAGACCTGAACTAGGGTTCGTTCACGACCAGGAGTTTGATTCATGAGGGTTGACGAGATCAGCGACCTGCGCACTGCGCTAGACTTTCTTGCCGAGATTCCCGGGCAACTGGTCTCTACGAAGGTGGAGGTAGATCCCTACCTTGAGCTCGCGGGAGTCTATCGCAGGGTCGGGTCCGGCACGCCGACCGCGCCGCCTACCCAGATAGGGCCGGCCATGGTGTTTGAGAACGTCAAGGGCAGCTCTACGTCCGTAGTCGCGGGCGTGCTGGCGAGCCGGACTCGAGCCGCGCTCCTGCTCAATAGCACCAAGGAGCGACTGATGTTCGACCTAGTCGCCGCGTTGGAGCGACCGGTAGCTCCGGTCGTCGTGCCCGCCACAGCAGCTCCCTGCCAAGAAGTGGTCATCAAGGCACCACTTGACATCCGCGAGGTTATCCCGCCCATCGTGTCCTCCAAGAAGGACGCGGGGGCATTCTTGACCATGGCCCTGCTCCGGGCGGAGGACCCCGAGACCGGCGCCTCCGACGTCACCATCCACCGTATGTGCATCCACGGGCCGGACACTCTGAGCGTAAGCATTTCTGCCGGGCGACACATCGGCGTATTCCACCAGAAAGCGGAGAGGCTGGGCAGGAGCCTGCCCGTCTCGGTCAGCATAGGCCTCGATCCCGCCATATATGTCGCCACCTCTTTCGAAGCCCCTACCACTCCTCTGGGCTTTGATGAACTGACCGTCGCCGGAGGGCTGCGCAATCGGCCGGTAGAGTTGGTGGAGTGCGTCACACAGCGTGCCAAGGCCATCGCCCGTGCGGAGATAGTCCTCGAGGGCGAGTTCAGGCCCGGGGAGTATGTGGACGAGGATGCGCTCAGTGGCGGCGGTTGGGCGATGCCTGAGTTTCCTGGCTACGTGGGCACTGCTCAGTCGCGCCAGCCTCTCTTGCGAGTCACGGGCATCACCCACCGCGTGAAGCCGATCTTCCAGATCTTGGTTGGCCCAGGAGAGGAGCATGTGACACTCGCGGGTCTTCCAACAGAGGCCAGCATCTTCCGCTTGGTCGAAGACGCCATGCCCGGCTTCCTGAAGAACGTCTACCTCGCTTCACCGGGCGGGGGCAAGTACTTGGCAGTCATGCAGGTCAACAAGCGGATCTCGAGCGACGAGGGACGCCCGCGTCAGGCCGCGCTGACCGCACTCGCGGCTTTCTATGAACTCAAGCACGTGATCGTCGTGGATGACGACGTCGACCCCTTCGACCTGGGCGATGTCATGTGGGCCATGACAACGCGCTACCAGGGCGATGTGAGTACCATCTTCATACCGGGAGTGCGGGGCCACTCACTGGATGTCTCGTCTACGCGCGAGTTCAACCCGATGTTGCGAGACAGCGGTATCGGCTGCAAGACCATCTTCGATTGCACGGTGCCCATGCACATGAAGGACCTGTTCGAGCGGTCCCAGTTCGTAGACGTAGACCTGGACAAGTATTTCGCCTAGCCGGGGTAGACAGCAGGCCGAGTGCCTGCGCATAAGAAGGAGGAGGCAGAATGAGCAAAGTGGTTCGCATGACGAACTCGTCAACCGGCGGTCCGGTATTCGTGTACGTCGAGGACGGTAAGATCGTCAGAATGACCCCGATGGATCTGGAAGAGACCGACGCGGCGTCATGGAAGATCGAAGCGAGAGGGCAGACTTTCTCGCCTCCCCGTAAGACGTCGGTCTCGGTGTACACCGCTGGCTTCAAGTCCATGATCTACTCGGACAGACGCGTGCCCTACCCGATGAAGCGCGTGGACTTCGACCCCAACGGCGAGCGCAACATCCAGAACCGGGGCATATCAGGGTATGAGCGGATCTCTTGGGATGAGGCCACGGACCTCCTGGTCAGCGAGATCAATCGTGTGAAGCGCGAAGCCGGTCCGGCCGCTATCCTTTCCAGCCCGAGCTCGCACCATATGTGGGGCAACGTGGGCTATCGGCACAGCACCTACTTCCGCTTCATGAACATGATGGGCTTCACCTATGCCGACCACAATCCCGACAGTTGGGAAGGTTGGCACTGGGGCGGGATGCATATGTGGGGCTTCAGCTGGCGCCTCGGCAACCCCGAGCAGTACGATCTGCTTGAAGACACTCTGCAGAATACCGAGATGATCGTGTTCTGGTCTTCGGACCCCGAAGTGAACACCGGCATCTACTCCGCTCATGAGTCCACGCCACGCCGCTTCTGGATGAAAGACCTGGGTATCCAGATGGTCTTCATCGACCCGTTCTACAACCACACTGCCGGTCTCATCGGCGACAAGTGGCTTTCGCCCAAAATTGGCACCGATCATGCGCTCTCCTTCGGCATAGCCTACACGTGGCTGACAGAAGGGACCTACGACAAGGAGTACGTGGCGACTCACGCCCACGGCTTCGAAGAATGGGCCGACTACGTGCTCGGCAAGACCGACGGCGTTCCCAAGACCTGCGAATGGGCAGAAGCCGAATCCGGCGTGCCGGCCTGTGAGATCAGGGCGCTGGCCCGCCAGTGGGCCAAGAAGAAGACCATGCTGGCCGCCGGCGGCCTTGGCGGATGGGGCGGCGCCTGCAGGGCATCTCACGGCATCGAATGGGCCCGCGGCATGATCGCCCTAGCCACCATGCAGGGCATGGGCAAGCCGGGCTCCAACATATACTCGACCACCCAGGGTACGCCCGTCGACTACGATTTCTACTTCCCGGGCTACGCCGAAGGCGGCATCTCGGGCGACTGCGAGAACTCAGCCGCGGGCTTCAAGTTCGCCTGGCGCATGTTCGACGGCAAGACCACCTTCCCCTCACCCTCCAACATCAACACCAGCGCTGGCCAGCATATCCCGCGCCTCAAGGTGCCCGAGTGCATCATGGACGGCGAGTTCCAGTGGTCGGGCAAGGGCTTCTGCGGCGGGGACATCCAGCACCAGATGCACCAGTACCAATACCCGGCTCCCGGGTATCCCAAGATCAAGATGCTGTGGAAGTACGGCGGACCTTGGATAGGCACCATGACGGCCACCAACCGCTACGCTCAGATGTACACGCACCCGAGCCTGGAGTTCGTCGTCAGTCAGTCCATCTGGAACGAGGGAGAGGTGCAGTTCGCCGACCTCGTCCTGCCGGCCTGCACCAACTTCGAGCGCTGGGATATCTCGGAGTTCGCCAATTGCTCCGGGTACATCCCCGACACCTACGGGCAGTGCAACCATCGAGTGATCTCGCTGCAGGCCAAATGTATCGAGCCGGTGGGCGATTCTAAGTCCGACTACGACATCTACTGCATGATCGCGGACAAACTGGGCATCGGTCCCATGTTCTCCGAGGGCAAGACCGATCTGGAGTGGGTGGAGCAGTACTACAACGCCACCGACATGCCCAAGCACATGACCTTCGCGCAGTTCAAGGAGAAGGGCTACTTCATCGTGCCCGACAACCCGAAGCGCAAGAAGACGCCGGCTCTTCGTTGGTTCGCCGAGAACCGCGAGAAAGACACGCCCGACTGGGGCCCGCGTCTCAACAACCAGGTGGGCCGCAAGGGCCTGCAGACCAGCACCGGCAAGGTCGAGTTCATCTCCACCAGCCTCAAGAACTTCGAGGAGCAAGGCTTCGTGGACGAGCACCGACCGGCCATGCACACCTATGTTCCCGCATGGGAAGGCCCGCGCTGCGAGCTTGCCAAGAAGTATCCCCTCGGGATGCTGTCCCCGCACCCCCGGTTCTCGTTTCACACCATGGGTGACGGCAAGGACAGCTTCATGAACGACATCAAGGACCACCGTGTCCTGGTGGACGGCCACTACTACTGGATCTTGCGCATCAACACGGTGGACGCTGCCGCCCGCGGCATCAAGAGCGGCGACTTGGTGCGCGCCTACAACGACCGCGGCTCAGTCATCGTCTGCGCCCAGGTCGGCGAGCGTACGCAGCCCGGCACCGTGCACACCTATGAATCTTGCGCTGAGTACAATCCGCTTGGCAAGCCGGGACGGTCTGCCGACCGCGGCGGGTGCATGAACATCCTTTCGCCCGACCGTTACATGTCTAAGTACGCTAGCGGCATGGCTCCCAACTCCGCCCAGATAGAAGTCGAGAAGTGGGACGGTGGGACCTACGAGGTCAAGTGACCCTAGAGGATTCGATTCATCCCATTTGACTGATAAGGAGCCTGCAAGATGAAGCAATGGTACAAGGTTATCGACGTGGCCCTGTGTCACGACTGCAACAACTGCTTCATGGCCGACAAGGACGAGTTCGTCGGCAACGATTGGCCCGGCTATACGGCTGCCCAGCCCCGTCACGGGCATAGGTGGGTTGACATCCTTCGCCGCGAGCGCGGGCAGTACGCCAGAAACGACGTAGCCTATCTGCCGGTGCCATGCCAGCACTGCGAGAACGCGCCCTGCGTGGCCGCCAGCAACGGCGCCATCACCCGGCGCGAGGACGGCATCGTCATGATCGACATGGAGAAGGCCAAGGGCATGAAGGAGCTTGTCGATTCCTGCCCGTATGGCGCCATGTGGTGGAACGCGGATGCGAACATCGCACAGAAGTGCATCTTCTGTGCGCACCTGCTCGACGACCCCACCTGGAAGCCGCACACCACTCGCTGCGCACACATCTGCCCTACCGACGCGATGAAGACCTACTTTGTCGAGCCGGCCGAGATGGAGAAGATGATCGCCGACGATGGACTGGAAGCGTACCGGCCGGAACTCGGAGCCAAACCGACCACGCTGTACAAGAACCTGCACAGATACACCAAGAACTTCATCGCTGGGGGCGTATTGGTCGATGGCGACTGCTTTGAGAACGCGACTGCCACTCTTCACTCAAAAGAGGGGGGGATCGCCTGCACCCTTTCCGGCGCCGGTGTCGCCAACTGCCAGGACACCTCTGTTCTGGCGACGGCGACTGACGAACTGCTTCGGAGATTTTAAATTCGACGGATTGGCGAACGGGGAGTACTTGCTCGAGGTGGACGCGGCCGGCAAGAAGCACTCCGCCGCCGTGACCATCAAGGACGAGTCTCTGAACCTGGGATTCATCAAGCTGTAGCACGAATCGCGCCGACTGGATGTGGGAGGGCTTTGCACGGCAAGGCCTTCCCACTCTTTCGGCGATAGACGACCAACGTATGCCTGCGGTCAGCGGGGTGAACTTACCGCTGTTCCGCCGACAGGCTAGGTGTTTCGACTGCATCCGGCGTCGAACCTTGCAGGAACCGGGCCAGAGACCGCTTGAGCTCGGTGAATACCTCATCGTCGGACACGCCGAAGCGCAGTACGCTGTCCGGGCTGAAGAACACCAGCCTCCCGTGCATCACGGACATATACATGGCATAGGCCTTTGCGATGGCAGCGTCCGGGTCACTATGCCCGATCTCCGTGCGGTGAGCCGCCAGCACCCTCGCCAGCGCGGTGTGACGCTCCCGATTCATCCGCTCGCCCTTCTCTCTCATCACCGGATCGAAGGCAGAGAGCATCATGAAGGCCCGGCAAAGCTCGCGTTCGTTGAGGTTGTGTTCAACTAGGATGCCGAAGGCGTGGTCGACGGCTTTCTCCAGAGGCTCGTCCACTAGTTCCTGAGCCTCGAGGGCAGCCATTATGGCCGGCTGCATCCGGGCATGCAGGCAATCCTGGACCGTGTGCAACAGGGCGGTCTTGGTGGGAAAGCGCGTGTAGAACGATCCGACCGAGAGGCCGGCGCGGTCCAACACGCGCTCGATGGTGAACAGGTCCAACTCCTCTTCGCGGAGCTGTTCTTCCGCCGCCGCAAGCATCTTCTCCAACGAGCGGTGCCCCGGCCTGCGGCGGGGCGGATGGAATGTGCTCTGTGTGGTTGATTCAGCTTCCATGGGCCGATTATAGACCCTCGCCCTCTCAATAACAGAATGCGTCCTCTAATATGCTTGCATTTGCATATCAGAATCGTTATTCTGATAACCGCCTACCCAGGCAAAGGACGTCCGAGACCGCGACAGGGGTGCAAAGGGTTCTGTTAGGGGACCAAAAGCCAAGGAGGACGTAAGTGAAGAAGTTGTGGATGGTAGTGCTGGTTCTTGCCGTCGCCGCAATCGCTGCTGCTGGCAGCCTGCGGAGGGACGGAAGAAGAAACGACGACGAGTTTCCGAAGGTCCCACGCACGACGCTGGGGCCGATACCAGAGGGCGCGACCATCGGGGTATGCCTGCCCGCTCTGGACAATCCCTTGATGCTGGCACTGAAGGACATGTTCGTGAACGAATTCGGCGCGACCTACGATGTCCAGGTGTCCAGCGCCGACGGCAACCCGAGCAATCAAGCCTCGCAGGTAGAGAACTACACTGCCGCGGGCGCGAAGTTCATATTCGTGATGGCAGTGGAGCCCACGAGCCTGCTGCCCAAGCTGGAAGCAGCTCGCGAGGCGGGTGTTTTCGTGATGACGGTGGGTGCCGAGCCCGGGGAAGCCGGCCGCGACGTCATCATGAAGATGGACCAGTTCCTGTCCGGCGCATACTGCGCGCTCATGGCCAAGAACTGGGTGGAAGCGACCTATCCGGGCGCTGCCGAAGCTTCTATCGAGACCGGCGGTGCTGGTTGACAGCACCAACACCGAAGCAGTACAGCGGAGCAACGGACTTCTTATGATCAGCGAGCCTTTCCTGAAGGATTGGGAGGGAGCCTACCTCGACGCTGAAGGCAATGCCATCTCTGACAAGGACGGCAAGTATCTGGACGGCAAGACAGAAGCCGACCGCGCGCCGAACCCGGTGTACTGTGCGGCCGTGAAGATCGTGCAGACTCCCACCGCACAGATGTCCCAGGCCGGTCAGGCTGCGATGGAGAACATCCTGACCACCAATCCCGATGTGAAGCTGGTGTTGGCCTACGCGTCCGACGGTGGCGCTGGTGCCTCGCAGGCCATCATGGATGAGATAGCCAAGGGCTCCGGCAGCGTCATAGCCGACCTCAGCAAGGTAGCTGTGTTCGGCGTGGGCATGTTCGGGCCCGAAGGCGACTTGGTCAAAGCCGCGTCCAGGGGCGAAGGTGCCTTGAGAGGTGTCATCGCCTTCGGCGGCCCAGATCTAGTCGGCAAGACCGCTGGTATCGTAGCCAAGATACTCAAGGGCGAGGCCGTCGGCGAAGATGGCGTCATCTGGGACGAACTGGCTCTGGCAGTCGGGGTCGATGGCGAACTGGTCATGACCCCCATGCAGGCTTCGGGTACGCTCAGCGTTACCCCCGCCACCCCGTAAGCGGCGGCGGCAAACAGCGACCTGTGGTCAAGAGGTAACTAGGCGACTAGGCTTTCGAGTGTAAGACCGGGGGCAGGGGGAGATGGAGCTGCGGGCGTCTTCCCCTAGCCCCCGGTCTGTTGTGGGCGGATAAGCGCGTCAATGGATCGTGATTATGCACACAGAGAACACAGAGAACGTCGTACAACTGAAGGGCATCAGCAAGCGTTTCGGCGGGGTGCATGCTCTCAAGGAAGTGGACCTTGAGCTGAGGCGCGGCGAGATCATGGGCATCGTTGGCGACAACGGCGCCGGCAAGTCGACGTTGATGAAGATCCTCTCGGGGGCGTACATCGCGGACGAGGGTGAGATCTGGGTGAACGGGCAGAAGGCCCACATCCACAACCCTGAGGACTCCACGAATCTTGGCATCGCCATGATCTATCAGGATCTGGCGCTGTTCAACAACTTCGATGTCGCGAAGAACATCTTCATCGGTAGGGAACTGACCGTCGGACCCTTCCGGCTGATCTTGGACAAGAAGAAGATGTACAAGAAGGCGGAGGAGCTCATTCGAGAACTCAAGGTGGACATCAAGTCGCCTAAGCAGAACGTGGCGACCATGTCGGGGGGTCAGCGGCAGATGGTCGCCTGCGCAAGGGCCATCGCCTTCCAGTCGAAGGTGCTCATCATGGATGAGCCTACGGCTGCCTTGGGAGTGACAGAGGCGAACAAGCTGCTCGGGCTCGTCAGGAACCTCGCGGAGAAGGGTATCTCCATCCTACTCATCACGCAGCGCATTCCCGACATCCTCGCCATAGCCGACCGGGTCTTCGTGCTCAAGGGAGGCGTTCGGCAGGGAGTGCTGGATGTCGGCAAGATATGTCTAGATGACGTGGTGACGCTTATCGTCCGGGGCAGGGACGCCTCCGCAGAAGCGCCATCAGATGTCCAGTACAAGTCGTTCGGGTAGGAGCCGCAATGATCAAACACAACTTGAGTGTCTTGAGGACCAAGATGGGCCGGCTCGACCTGGGCTTTCTGAGAAAGTATGCGGTCGTGCTTGTGCTACTGGGCCTCATCGTGCTCTTCGCGCTCCTGAACGACCGTTTCTTCACAGTCCGAAACTTGAGCAACATCGTCAGTCAAAACACTTACTTTGTCATCGTCGCCGTCGGCATGTCGTTTGTGCTCATCTCCGGTGGGATAGACCTCTCGGTCGGGTTTCAGATGTCGCTTGGTCGGCATACTCACGGCGATGATGATGGTCCTGTGGGGCTTCCCGGTGTGGGCTGCCATCATCCTCGGCGTGATCCTTGGCACCCTGCTGGGCATGGTCAACGGCTTGATAGTCACTCGGATACGGACCTTTCCGCTCATTGTCACCCTCGCTACGTCGGTGATCTTCAAGGGGATCTCGTACATCGTCTCCGGGGCCAGGACCTTTCGTGACTACCCGGCCTCGTTCCAGTTCATAACCAGAGGTCGCTGGCTGGGCATAACGTTCGACGTGTATCTGGCGTTCTTCATAGTCATCCTGGCGGCGTTCATCTTCTACAAGACCACCTGGGGCATCAGGGTGGTGGCGCTGGGCGGCAACGAGGAGGCGCTGAGGTTGGCGGGCGTGAACACGCGGCGCCTGAAGGCCATCGTCTACACCGTGTGCGGCTTCTTCACGGCTATCGCCACTATGGTCATGGTCGCCAGACAGAACTCGATGGTGTCATCACTCGGACCAGGCACTGAGTTCACAGCCTTGACGGCTGCCATCGTCGGCGGAGTCAGCTTTCTTGGAGGCGAGGGCAACATACCGGCTTTGGTGGCAGGCGTGTTTGTGCTGGGGGTCCTGCAGAACGGCATGCAGCTCGCCGGCTGGGATATCAACGCTCAGTACATCGCCACGGGCGTCATCCTGCTGGCCGCCGTGTTCTTCGACGAGTACCAGAAGAACCTGAAGATGAAGGTCAAGCGCGGTTGAAGCAGCGCGTCTCTTGCCCCAGTAGTAACTATTGCATGAAGGAGATCTGCCTTGGACAAGACGGGAAAGCCTGTCGGCATGCCGGACACGCACTGGCGGCCCGGTATGCTCCATTTCCCCGGGGGGCCCGGGCGGTGGACTGCTGCCCTTCGATACAGAGAGCTTCGTGCCCTCCGGATGTGGACAACTCGCATATCCGGCGCAAGTGGCTCGACCTTGCCTACGCTGAGGTCTCTCCGGCGCAGCGGCTCGACATCTACCTGCCCAACACCGGGGAGGGCCCGTTTCCGGTCTTCGTCTACGTGCACGGGGGCGCCTTCGCCATCGGCGACAAGGCCCACGACCAGACCGGCCCGTACTTTCATGGGCCTGGACTACGGGTACGCGGTGGTGGCCATGAACTACCGCCTGAGCGGAGAGGCCATCTTTCCGGCCGCCGTTGAAGACGTCAAGGCCGCCATCCGGTGGCTGCGGGCTCACGGCAAGGACTACGAGTTGGACGTCGACCGCATAGTGGCAGGCGGCCAATCGGCGGGCGCGAATCTATCCGCGGTGGTGGGCATGACCAACGGGCTAAGTCTGTTCGACGATCCGGCGCTGGGCAATGCCGATAAGTCCAGCGATGTGCAGGCTGTGGTCGACCAGTTCGGCCCCACCGATTTCCTCAAGATGGACGAGCAACTGACCGCCAGCGGTCTTGGACCTGCCAACCACAGCGAGGAGAAGTCGCCCGAGTCCAGGTACGTGGGGGGGTGCATCACCGAGTTGCCGGACAGAGTGCGACAGGCCGACCCCATGACCTACGTGCACAAGGACATTCCACCCGTTCTGATCCAGCATGGCACTGCCGACGCCGACGTCCCGGTGCAGCAGTCCCTCGAGTTCGCCAAGGTGATCGAAGAGTGCGCAGGTAGCGGCCGCTTCGAACTGCAGTTGCTCGAAGGTGCCCGACACGCTGGTCCGGAGTTCTGGACCAGGGAGAACATGGCGAGGGTCTTCGAGTTCTTGGACCGCCACTTGAAGTAGAATTAGCGAATGCGAGGAATGCCCGCCGGTCCGGTGGAGCGCCGGATGACGGGTTATGGGTGCCTCGTCGACCGGGGTAGTACACCTTCGGAACAGAGGGAGGCACTGTGACCAGGACCATCGACCTCGAGACCCATTTCGCCACCCCGGAGTGGGTCGAAGCTATGTACGCCAACACTGGCTATCCGCGCTTCTCAGACGACTCGGCGAAAGGTGAGCGCCGCCTGTGGTACTGGCCCGATACCTTCGAGCCTTACGGCGACCGCCTCCTAGACCGTCTCCTCGACTTGGGGGAGGCTCGTATCCGTGAGATGGACGCCGGCGGTGTCGATCTGGCCGTGGTCTCACTCACCTCGCCGGGAGCGGAACACTTCGCGCCCGCGGTCGGCACGCGCTTGGCGAAGCTGGCAAACGATGCCCTGGCCACGGCCATAGACAAGTACCCCGATCGCCTGGCGGGATTTGCGGCGCTGGCTCCCAAGGACCCGGAGGCGGCGGCGAAGGAGTTGGAGAGGGCGGTCAAGGATCTCGGCCTAAACGGGTGGAAGACTCACTCCAACTACGGCGACTCGTACCTGGACGACAAGCGGTACTGGCCGATACTGGCGAAGGCCGCTGAGCTTGACGTGCCCATCTACCTGCACCCAGCGGCTCCCATGATGGGTGAACTGCGCACCTATGGACTGGCTCTAGCTGGTGCCGGCTTCGGGTTCGGGGTCGAGACCGCTACCGCCATGGTGCGACTCATATTGAGCGGCGCCTTCGATGCTTTCCCGGGACTGAAGGTAATACTGGGCCACTACGGCGAGGGTCTGCCGTTTCTGATGCAGCGCATCGACTTTGCTTTCGTGCGCCCGCACATGAAGGCCGACGCCGACTCGGCGCCGCGTCTTCGTCGGATTCCCAGCGAGTACCTTCTCGACAATATGTATGTGACCACCAGCGGCAACTACCTTGCGGCGGCCTTCAAGTGCACCCGCGAAGCTCTGGGCATGGACAAGATACTTCTGGGCACCGACTATCCGTACGAGGAGATGGGCCAGTGTCTTGAGTTCCTCGAAGGCTTGGGCCTGTCGGAAGAGGAGAAGGTGCAGCTATACCACGGCAACGCCGCCGGCCTGGGGTTCGTATAGAGTGCAGCGCTGCGCTTGGGTCGGCTCCGACCCGCTCTACATCGACTACCACGACCGCGAGTGGGGCGTACCCGTCCACGACGACCGGCTGCTCTTTGAGTTCCTGGTTCTGGAGGGGGCGCAGGCGGGGCTGAGCTGGCTTACCATACTCCGCAAGCGTGAGGGCTACCGAAAGGCCTTCGCGGACTTCGATGCTGAACGGGTGGCGCGTTTCGGGCCGCTCGACATCGACCGGCTGCTCGCTGACACCAGCATAGTGCGCAACCGGCTCAAGGTGGAGTCCGCGGTCAGCAACGCGCGGGCGTTTCTCGAGGTGCAGCACGAGTTCGGCAGCTTTGACGACTACGTTTGGCGATTCGTGCAAAGCGAGACCATACAGAACAGATGGCAGACTATCGGCGAGATCCCGGTTAAGACGGCTGAGGCCGAGCAGTTGAGCGCCGACCTCAAGCGCCGCGGCTTTCGCTTCGTGGGCCCGACGATAATCTATGCTCATATGCAGGCGACAGGCATGGTAAACGACCACACCGTCGAATGTTTTCGTTGGACCGCGTTGGGCGGTCGCTGAGCGTGGGGCGCAGGGGTAGCCGGACTACGGAGGCGGGTTCTTAAGTGGCTGAGACGCAGACCATAATGTGCATCAACGGCGGCTCTTCGTCGCTTAAGTTCCACCTCTACGAGATGGGCCCCGCCGGCAACGGCCAGGCTGAGCAGTTGCTCGCGCGTGGGGCCGTCGAGGGCATCGGCCAGACCAAGGGCCGCATCTGGTTCGTCGATGGCCAAGGCAAGTCGCTGGTAGACCGCCTCATGGACGACGTCGAGTACGAGAGTGCCGTAGAAGAGGCACTGGTGGTGCTCTCTGACAACAGCCTGCCGTCGGTGGAGGCCATCGGTCACCGGGTGGTGCACGGTGGTCCGGAGCAGCAAGGCCCCCGGCTGATCACCCCCGACGTCATGAACGACCTGCGCGAGCACGAATCCTGGGCGCCCCTGCACATGCCGATCACCCTGCGGGTCATAGACGCACTCGACACCCAGCGGCCCGGACTGCCGCAGGTGGCCTGTTTCGACACCGGCTTCCACGCGCACCTGCCCGAAGTTGCCCGCCGCCTGCCGGTACCGGCCAAGTTCTACGATCAGGGCATCTGCAAGTATGGCTTTCACGGTCTCTCTTATGAGTACGTGTTGGGCGCACTGGGCGGCGAAGCGGCCGGACGTTTGGTGATGGCTCACTTGGGCAACGGTTGTAGCATGACCGCCTGCCTGGACGGCAAGCCGGTGGATACCACCATGGGCATGACCCCGTTGGGCGGGTTCATGATGGGCACCCGCAGTGGCGACTTGGACCCTGGAGTGCTGATCTATCTGGTGAGGGAGTGGGGCTACGACGAGACCATGCTCGAACGTCTACTGGACAAAGAGAGCGGGCTCAAGGGCGTCTCGGGCCAGACTTCGGATATGGAGAAGCTCTTGGAGCTGAGGGCCTCGGGCAACGCCGCCGCGGCCATGGCGGTGGAGATGTTCTGTTATCAGGCGCGCAAGACGATCGGCTCGCTGGCCGCGGCTCTGGGTGGTCTGGACACGCTGGTGTTCACAGCCGGCATCGGCGAGAACGCGCCTCTGATAAGGGCGCTCATCTGCCGGGGGTTGGAGCACCTGGGCATCGAGCTCGACCTGGGTCAGAACAAGCAGAACGCTTGGGCCATCAGCACCGAGCAGAGCCGCTGCCGGGTGCTCGTGGTGCCCACCAACGAGGATCTGGTCATCGCCCGGCACACCTACAGACTTGTCTTTGGCGGACTGCCGGTCGCTGTTGACGAAGGAGAGCTGTCATGACTCAGGTCTCACCGCGTAGCGCTACCCCCGCGCTCGAGTTGCCGCCGGACCGTCGGGAGCCGCTCGACAACGTCATGCTTGCGCGCATGAACGCCTACTGGCGGGCGACCAACTATCTATCGGTCGGGCAGATCTATCTCAAAGAGAACCCCCTGCTGCGCCGCCCGCTGGTCCGCGAAGACGTCAAGCCGAGGCTGCTCGGGCACTGGGGCACCTGCCCCGGCCTCAACCTGGTGTATGTGCACCTCAACCGCCTCATCAAAGACCGTGGTCTGGACGTGGTCTACATATGCGGTCCCGGTCATGGCGGCCCGGCCATGGTGGCCAACGTCTACCTGGAGGGCACCTACACCGAGTTCTATCCGGCCATCACGCGCGACGAAAGCGGCATGCAGCGTTTGTTCAAGCAGTTCTCGTTCCCCGGAGGTATCCCCAGCCATGTGGCCGCTGAGACGCCGGGTTCTATCCACGAGGGTGGAGAGCTGGGCTATGCGCTCTCGCATGCCTTCGGAGCCGCATTCGACAACCCTGACCTGCTGGTGGCCTGCGTCATAGGTGACGGCGAGGCCGAGACGGGAGCCTTGGCGGCGGCCTGGCACTCCAACAAGTTTCTCAACCCGGCCGTCGACGGGGCCGTGTTGCCCATCCTCCATCTGAACGGCTACAAGATAGCCAACCCCACCGTTCTCGCACGCGTGAGCAGGGAGGAGCTCTCCGACTTCTTGCGCGGCTGCGGTTACACGCCCTACTTCGTGGAGGGCGACGACCCGGCCAGGGTGCACCAGCTGATGGCTGCCACCATGGATCACGCGGTGGACGAGATCAAGCGCTTCCAGAAGCGCGCCCGCGAAGGCGGAATCGGCGAGCGCCCAGCCTGGCCGGCGATAGTGTTGGTGACGCCCAAGGGCTGGACCGGACCCAAGGTGGTGGACGGGCAGCAGACCGAAGGCACCTTCCGCTCGCACCAGGTGCCGTTCGCTGATATGACCGAAGAGCACATAAGGCTTCTCGAGGAATGGATGCGCAGCTACAAGCCCGAGGAGCTGTTCGATGCGAGGGGGTCTCTGCATACCGGTATTGGCCGACCTCGCGCCCAGGGGCGCCAAGCGCATGGGGGCGAACCCCTATGCCAACGGCGGACTATTGATGCGCGACCTGGAGCTGCCCGGGTACAAAGATTTCGCGGTAAGCGTGCCCGCGCCGGGTGCCACCGAAGGCGAGGCCACCAAAGTCATGGGTGCCTTCTTGGCCGAGGTCATGCGCCGCAATATGGCAAGCGGCAACTTCCGGGTGTTCGGCCCCGACGAGACTACGTCCAACCGCCTGGGGGCCATCCTGGAGGTGACCCCGCGCACCTGGAACGCGGAGCTACTGCCCGGCGACGACAAGCTCTCGCCCACCGGGCGGGTGATGGAGATCCTTAGCGAGCACACCATCCAAGGCTGGGTGGAGGGCTATCTGCTCACCGGCCGGCACGCGGTGTTCTCGTGCTACGAGGCCTTTATCCACATCATCTCGTCCATGTTCAACCAGTACGCCAAGTGGCTGGACGTGTGCGAAGAGATCAATTGGCGCAAGCCCATACCCTCGCTCAACTACCTGCTCACCTCGCACGTGTGGCGCCAGGACCACAACGGCTTCTCACACCAAGACCCCGGGTTCATCGACCACGTGCTCACCAAGAAGGGCTCGGTCACGCGGGTCTACCTGCCGCCAGACGCCAACTCTCTGCTCTACATCACCGACAAGTGCCTGCGTAGCCGCAACCTGGTGAACGTCATAGTCGCGGGCAAGCAGCCGGCACCGCAGTGGCTGTCTATGGAGGCGGCCGTGCGTCACTGCAAGGCGGGCATAGGGGAATGGACGTGGGCGAGCAACTGCGGCTCTGCCGAACCCGACGTGGTGATGGCCTGTGCCGGCGACGTGCCCACCATGGAGACCTTGGCCGCCGTCGACTTCATGCGCAAACACATACCCGACCTCAAGGTGAGGGTGGTGAACGTGGTCGATCTGATGACCCTGCAGCCGCGGGAGGAGCATCCCAACGGCCTCACCCGCGACCAGTTTGACAAGCTCTTCACCACCGACAAGCAGATCATCTTCGCCTACCACGGATATCCTTGGCTTATCCACCGCCTGACCTACCGTCACACCGACCACGAGAACCTGCACGTGCGCGGCTACAAAGAAGAGGGCACCACCACGACGCCATTCGACATGGTGGTACGCAACGACTTGGACCGCTTCAGCCTGGTGCGCGACGTGATAGACCGGGTGCCCGGGCTACGCGAGCGGACTGTGGGCGTACGCAAGCTGGTGCAGCGGCTCCATGCCGACCACGCCGAGTACATACACGAGCACGGCGAAGACATGCCCCTGGTCAGAGACTGGACCTGGGGGTCATACAGCGACTAGCCGCGGGCGCGTTGGCGCGCGCGGCCTGCTGCTGCGCCGGTCGCCGTGCGGCGCTACTGCGTCTGCCACTCAAAGAGGTGAAGCTGCTCTTCGTGCGCGTAGGCGATGTATTTGGGCGACACCGAGATGATGGGCGCGAAATAGGGCGGTTGGCCGATCTCGTCCAGGGTCTGCTCGTGAGCTCCGGTGTAGCCGCGGGCCACTAAGAACGACCCCGAGCTGCTGGGCTTGTAGTAAGCCGCGAAGGTGGGGCCCGCGGCGGCGAAGTCGCCGGAGGGGTCCAACAGCCGCGTACTTTCGGTGGCCAGATTGTCGACCTGCAGGCTGCCGTCTTGGTAGACCAGCATGTCGCCCCACAATGACGGCCGCCAGGCGTCTTCGCCCATCCACCGGTGGCCGGTCTTGTCGGTGCGCATCACGTGCGTGCCGATGTCGTATCCCTCGGCCGTGGTGCTGTGCTCCCAGGTCACCCGAGAGCCCGACAGGCTGTACTGCCAACTGGAGTCACCCAGCGCGAAGGCTAACGCAGCCGGCACAAGCGTGGTCGCCGCCCCAGTGGCCGCGCCGCTGCCATTGATCTTGGCGGCCATGATGCGCTCGGCCCAGTACTCCTCGGGGTTGGTGACCCAGGGAGCGGACACAACCCAGGTGACCACGCCCGAAGCTACCTGCGGCATGCCTATGCGGTCCGATCCGCCGGTAGCTATGGTGTTCTTCGCCGTGCCCGGGAGAAGACAAGACTTGATGTACTGGTTGGTGTACTTCTCGGTACCGGCGTTCCAACCAGAGGCCTCCCACCAGACCGCCAGCAGGCCGTCGAGGTCTACCCCGAACAGCGCCTCAGACTGGCTGATGGTCACCACGTCGCTCGTTTCCAGCATGACGGCCGAGAGTTTGTAGCCCGCGGCCGAGGGGGTGACGATCAACAGGGCCTCGTCAGAGACCGCCACCTCTTGGGCCGCCCACGGTCCGCCGGGCACAGATATCTCCACCCAAGACCCCACCGAGTCGCCCACCGGCCCGGCGACCGGCACGGTGGTGGTCGGGGCCACCGTAACTGTGGTGGTGGGCGCCAGTGTCGACGTGGTCCCCTCGGTGGTGGTGGTGAGTCCGCCGCCGCCTCCCCCGCGCAGCAGGAGAGGTATGAGCACGGCAAGGGCGATAAGCAGCACGACGCCCGCGGCGACGCCTACCCACATCAGAGTGCGATTGGGTCCGACCGGCGGCTGAGCCCCGGTCTCACTGGGCGGGATGTACTGCACGTGTGGCCCTGACGGGGGCGGGGTGAGCGGGGTGGTAGGCTGTGGGCGCACCTGAGTGATCTGAGTGGGTTCACCCACCTGTACGCCGCACGAGGGACAGAAGCGGACGTTGTCCGCTATCGGGGCTCCACAGTTGCTGCATCTCATGACTCGCACCCCCGTCTTCGAAGCGCCAACGTACAGGGCATATGATACTGCGCTAGGCGGAAACCCGGCTGAGGGAGAAGGCAGCTTGACCCCCCCTCTGGTAGCGTGGGCCAAAGGAATCATCGACGTCAGCGGTGCACAGGTGAAGCTGCCAGTTGAGGTGTCCCGCGTCAAGTTCTTTGGACACTTTCCCTTCAAGATAAGTGTGGCTCCTCCAGGCAAGTCTCGAGCGGTCGCTCGAAGTCAAGGGCTCTGTCGCAAGGCCCCGCCCCTCCCCCGCGACCTTCGTCGCCCGACCCTTCCGTGGCGGGCGCCATTCTCGAGAGATGCGGCTGGGGGTAGGCGGCCGACGGTCAGGTTGATTCCCCCTGTGGTAGCCTCACGCCCATGACCCAAGTCATCCTGCTCGTAGTCGTCGGATTCGTCGGGGGAGCCTTCGGCTCCATGGTCGGGCTCGGCGGAGGGGTGTTCATCATCCCGGCCATGGCGCTGTTCTTGGGCGTGCCCATCCATCAAGCCATCGCCGCCAGCCTCCTGGCCGTAGTGGCAACCTCGACCACAGCCGCGGTGGCCTATCTGCGCGACGACCTCACCAACGTGCGGCTGGGCATAACCCTCGAGACGATGACGGTGGCCGGTGCTCTGGCGGGTGGACTGGTGGGCGCGATCCTGAGCCGGGAGGTGCTCTCGGCGGTGTTCGGGGCGGTTATGGTGGGGGTGTCGGTCTACCTGCTTGTGCGGTCGCGCACGGGCCAGGGCGCCGCGGAGGCGGTCGACGACCCGGGGGTACTCGGTGCCAGCTACCACGACCGGTGTCTGGACGAGACCGTCACCTACAGGGTACGGCGGCTGCCGGTGGGCATGGGGGCCTCGTTGGTGGCGGGCGTAGTCTCCGGTCTGCTGGGGGTGGGAGGCGGCTTCATGAAGGTGCCCGTGATGGTGCTGGCGATGCGGGTGCCGGTGCGGGCGGCGGTCTCGACCAGCAGCTTCATGATCGGGGTGACGGCGTGTACCAGCGCCCTGGTCTACATGGCCCGTGGCTTCGTCGACCCGGTGGTCACGGTCCCGGTGGTGCTGGGCGTGATAGTGGGGGCTTATCTGGGCTCGAGGTTCGCCCAGCGGGTCAAGAGTTCGGTGCTCACGGTGATACTGGCCGTGGTGCTCTTTGCCTTGGCCGTCCAGATGATACTCGCCGCTGCCGGGATAAGCGTGCGATGAAGAAGTCGCTCAACCTCATCATCTCGCGGGTGCTGCTGGGGGGCTTGGCGTTGTCCGTGGTCTTGCTGCTCACCGGGGTGGTGATGGTGGTGGCCGGCCGGGGGCCGTCCCCCGCCGGCTCGACAAGCGTGGCCGACATACCCAGGGCTATCGCGGCGCTCGAACCGGGTGGCTTCTTGGATCTCGGTCTGGTGGTGCTGCTCGCCACGCCTGTGGCCCGGGTGATAGCCCTCGCGGTCGGATTCGCGCGGCGCAAGGCCTGGGGTTTCTGTGCCATGAGCGCGCTGGTGTTGGCCATGCTGGCCCTGAGTGCCTACCTGGGGCTGCGCGCGTAGGTCTCGCGCGTCGGGGCCGCCCGCTCCGCGTCCGCGCCGCGCCGTCAGTCGGCTATCAGACTGGGCCTGGGCACGTTCGCCCGGGCGCCAGGGGTGCCGCGTCCTAGCAGGTACTGCTCCAGGGCCTCGGCGACGCCGTCCCTCTGGTTCGACGAGGTGACCACGTCGGCCGCCGCTTTGGCGGCCGGGGTGGCGTTGCCCATGGCCACTCCGATGCCGGCCCACTGCAGCAGGGTGGCGTCGCTGTCGTGATCGCCTATGGCCATGGTCTGCTCGGCGGGCACCTGCATGCGCCGGGCCAGCTGCTGCGCCATGGCGACCTTGGAGGCATCGGGAGAGAAGATGTCGAGTACTCCAGGGACGTTCTCGTAGATGTTGGCCTGCCGCCCGAAGGAGCGTTTGACCGAGGCCACGGCAAAACCGGCCTTGTCGTCTTCGAGTTCGCGAAGATCAAGAAAGATCTTGTCGATAGGCTCGCCAGAACGTATCACCTCGTCCACGGTCCCGATGCCATGGGGGTCGGAGATCTCGTAATCGACCAAGCCGTCGCGCTCCAGATTGCTGAGGCGGTCGGTGAACCACTCGTCGTCGCTCTCCAGGTTGGCTACGGCGCCCAGTTGGCGGCCCAGCGCGACTACCTCGGTGGCGAGGTTGGGGTCCACCGGGGTGTGGGAGAGACCGCCGCGGGCCTGCTCGTTCCAGAGCAGTGCGCCGCCGCAGGAGATGAGCGGAGTGTGGAGTTGCAGTTGCTGATGAAAGGGGCGGATGTCGCGCGGGGGCCGTGACGATACCAGCACCACCTCTACCCCGCCCTCGCGGACGCTGCTGATGGTGCGCCGGGCTCGGTCGGAGATCAGGCGCGGACCAGAGAGCAGGGTGCCGTCGAGGTCTATGAACACCAGCCGTATCACGCGGCCGGCGCCTACGATCTGGGCCAGCCCCCGCGCCACGTGGTCCAGGTGGCGGCGCATGGCGTGCCGGGCCTTGGCTTCGTCGCCCGACCTGATGGCTTGCCGGATGGCCTCGTGCTGCTGCTGCAGGGCTACGGCGCCGCCGGGCTCACTGTAGTAGGCGTCCAGGATGGCGGCCATGTGGTCGTGCAGCAGGCCGACCGGCTCCTGGATCACCCGTTCGAAGAGCGGGTTGTGGGTGGCGTCGGCGATGGCTGCGTGAAAGGCCACGTCCTCGTCGGGGGTCAGCACCTCGCCGGCAGTGGCCACCAGCACCGAGAGGCGGTGCAGGTCTTCGAGCGTCGCGCGGCGGGCGGCAAGGCCGGCCGCCTCGATCTCCACGGCGCTGCGGACCTCCATCAGCTCGATGATGCGCTCGGCCCCTTGGCCCAGCAGGCCGGCCATAGGCTCGGCGAAGTTGGGAGAGGGCATGCTGGCCACAGTGGTGCCTTGGGCGCCGCGGCCTGACACCAAGAGCCCCTGCGCCTTGAGTTCGCGCAGGGCTTCGCGGACTGCCGGGCGTCCCACGCCCAGCCGGAGGGCCAACTCGCGCTCGGAGGGGATGCGGTCACCGGGCTTGTACTCGCCGGTATTGACTAGGTTGCGCAGCTGCTCCGCCACCTGGTCGGAGACGGTCGAGGGAGTTATCGGCCGCAGCCTGCTTTCAGGCCGCACGATGGGCTCTTCGCGACCGGAGCGCTTGTCTTCGTCGTCCATAGGTAAGATGGTAACACCATCAAGCAGGGTTGGGCAACTTCTTCCCTCGCGAGCGTCTCTTGGACGCGAGCCGAGCCAGCCAGATGCCCACTTCGTAGAGGAACATGAGCGGCAGGAGCATCAGCATCATGCTCAGCGGGTCCTGACTGGGGGTGAACACCGCAGCGACGATCGCCTCCACCACCACGGCGTACTTGCGCACCCGTCTCATCTTGTTGTGGTCTGCTATGCGTGCCCAGGCTAAGAGCAGCATGACGAGGGGCAGCTCGAAGACAGAGCCGAAGACCAGTAGAAACGTGGATACGAACGACAGATAGCGCTCGGCCTGCAGCATCTGGTCGAACGCCTCGCCCCCGTAACCTATCAGGAACTTGAGCCCCACCGGCAGCACCACGAAGTAGGCAAACACGGCGCCGCCCATGAAGAGCACCGTGGTGAAGACCGTGTACAAGAACACATGACGCCGCTCGTGCGAGTGCAGGGCCGGCATGATGAAGGCCCAGAACTGATAGAGGATGAACGGGGAGGCAGCAAACAGTCCGGCGTACAAGGAGACTTTCAACACCTGCATAAAGGCCTCGGTGACGCCCAGAGTGGTGAGCTTGTCTATCTCGGTGTTCTGGAGGGGGCGCAGCAGCGCGGCGAACACGTAGTCCTTGAGCACGAAGGCGGCGATCACGAACGCCACCAGCACGATGGAGCTGTAGATTATGCGACGCCGCAGTTCGCCCAAGTGTCCGGCCAGCGGCATGGTCTTAGAAGTGTCCTTGGCCACCAGTAGCGTCCCCGTCCTTCGGGAGGTGCGCGCGTCTCTAGGGCCGGCTCCGGCCGGCTCGAAACCGAGTATATACCAGCCGCACGGGTCAATCGGGCGCGTTGCGCGCGCGGGTCGGTATTTGTTATCGTCAACCTTACCGCAGACGGGTCAGCCGGCGACCTTGCGGTAATCCAGCGCTTTTCGCTGCGAGGTGTTCGTTTGCTTCACCCAACCGTCGATCTGTTTATCCAATTCGGGATAATGCTCGCCATCGGGGTCCGCGATGGCGATAGCGTTCATAGCCATCTCGCATCTGCTCTCGCCCAAGAGCACCAACCCCAACAAGGGCCTGCCCTACGAGTGCGGAGTGCTGCCCAAGGCGACGCCCGGGCGCCGTTCAACGTGCACTACTATCTGGTGGCCGTACTGTTTGTGCTGTTCGATCTTGAGGCCGTCTTCATATATCCGTGGGCGGTGGCTCTGCGCTCCTTGGGCACCATCGCTCTGGCCGAGATGTTCTTCTTCATGGTGATACTCCTGGTCGGCTATATCTACGCCTGGAAGAAGGGCGTGTTCGAGTGGGAATGATCGAACGCCCCTCACTCCTGCTGCCCGGCTCGTTCGCGCGCCCGGCGTCTGAGGAAGAGGCCCCCGAAGAGACCATGGGCGGCCCGGTGAGGCTGCCCGGCGGCTTCGCTCTGCCTGTGCAGATCGAGCGAGTGCTCGGCTTCGGCCGCAGCTTCTCGTTCTGGCCCCTGCTGTTCGGCTTGGCCTGTTGCGCCATAGAGATGATGGCACTGGGGGGCTCGCGCTTCGACCTGGCGCGCTTCGGCATGGAGGCTATGCGGGCTTCGCCGCGGCAGGCCGACGGCATGATAGTGGCTGGTTGGTGCACCGCGAAGATGGCTCCGCGGGTGGTCAGGCTGTATGAGCAGATACCCGACCCCAAGTGGGTGGTGGCCATGGGCTCCTGCGCCATCTCGGGCAACGTCTGGAACACCTATAACGTAGTGCAGGGCATAGACACCCTCATACCGGTGGACGTGTACGTGCCCGGTTGTCCGCCCCGGCCCGAGGCGCTTTGGCAGGGTCTGGAGATGATCCGCGACCGGGTGAAGCAGAGCAAGCACGCCTACGACGGGTTGCGCCGCATCCCCGCGCGCGACCTGTTGGCGGCCGAAGAAGCCGCTGTGGCCGCCCCCGCAGACGCGACCGAGGCTGTGGCCGCCGACTCCGACGCCGCGTCTGCTGCTGAGACCTGGATATGAGCGACGCGCCCACCACGGCCCGCGCCGACGCCGCGCTACCCGCCAGCTTGGCCGCGGGTGCCAAGGCGCTTGAGAAGCGCTTTGGCAAGCGGCTGCTGGAGCGCATCGAGTGGCGCGGCGAACTCACCTACGTGGTGGCCCCTGGCGATTGGACCGAGGTGCTGGGCGCCTGCAGGCAGATGCCCGAGTTGGCCTGCGACCGACTGGACTCGCTCCTGGGCGACCACCTGCCGGAGCGGACGGCGGCGCCCCTGCAAGTGGTCGCGCACCTGGTCTCTGTGACTCACGGCCATCGCCTGCGGGTGCGCACCGCTCTCGCCGAAGGAGAGAAGCTGGGCACGGTGACCGCGCTCTGGTCGTCGGCCGGCTTCGACGAGCGCGAGACCTGGGAGATGTTCGGCATAGAGTTCGAGGGGCATCCGTACCTGCGCCGCCTGCTTACCACCGATGACTTCGAGGGCTTTCCGCTGCGCAAGGACTTCCCCGTGCAGGGCACTGTGGGCGGTCGGGTACGCACCGAGCCTGCGAGGCAAGATATGAGCGCCGCACCGAGCACGAAGGCCGGCGCGCGGCGCGCCGCCGCCGCGCCGCTGCCCCCCACCCTCAAGGAGCTCAAAGAGCGCAAGGCCGCCAGCCGCCAGCGGCTGCGCCGCCGCGGCGACCTGCTGACCATAAGCATGGGCCCGCAGCATCCCTCCACCCACGGGGTGTTCAGGGCCGAGCTCGATCTGGACGGCGAGGTGATCGTGGCCGTGCGGCCCGAGATAGGCAACCTGCACCGCGGTGTGGAGAAGCTCTGCGAGACAGCTCACCTATCACCAGATGATCCCGCTGACCGACCGCCTGGACTACATCGCCGGCTTCGCCATGAACCACGCCTTCTGCGAAGCGGCGGAGAAGCTCATGGGCGTCGAGGTGCCGGCCCGCGCGCGCTACCTGCGCACCATCACCCACGAGCTCTGCCGGCTGGCCAACCACATCCTGTGGTTGGGCGTGCACATCATGGACCTGGGCACGCAGACCTTCTTCTGCATCTGCTTCCGCGACCGCGAATACGTGCTCGACCTCTTGGAGATGCTCACCGGTGCCCGGCTGACCCACTCGTTCGCCCGCATAGGCGGGGTGGCCAAAGACCTGCCCGACGGCTTCGACAACCGCTGCCGCAAGGTCATAGACTTCCTGCCCAAGCGGGTGGCCGAGTACGAGCGGATAGTCAAGAACAACCGCATCTACCACAAGCGCGCCAAGGGCGTGGGCATCTTCACCTCCGAGGACTGCCACGCCTGGCGGGTCACCGGCCCGCCGCTGCGCGCGGCCGGCGTGGCGCGCGACCTGCGCAAGGACGAGCCCTATGCGGCCTACGACGAGGTCGACTTCGAGGTGGCGGTGGAGTACAACGCCGACGTGTACGACCGCTTCCTGGTGCGCATGAAAGAGATCCGCGAGTCGTGCAAGATCATCCGCCAGTGCCTGGACGAGCTGCCCGACGGGCCGTTCGTGGCCAACGACGTGGCCCACACGCTGCCGGCGAAGGCCGAACGTGCTGCGCGACCCGGCGGCCATGATCCGCGACTTCTACCACGTGTTCCACGGTCCCTCGGCGCCCAAGGGCGAGGTGTACCGCGCCATCGAGGTGCCCAAGGGCGAGATGGGCGTGTACATAAGGTCGGAGGGCGGCGCGAAGCCCGCCCGCGTGCGTTTCAGCAACCCCAGCTTCTACCACGCCAGGCGGTGCCGGCCCTGGTGGAGGGCGAGACGATCTCCGACATGGTGGCCATCTTCGCCAGCGTCGACGTCGTGCTGGGAGACTGTGACCGATGAGCGACGAACTCGTCCAGTTCATATTCCTGCTCATCAAGGCGGTCGCGCTGCCGCTGCGTGGTGATCCTGATCGTGGCCTTCGCCATCTACTTCGAGCGCAAGTTCGCCGGCTTCTTCCAAGGCCGGGTCGGGCCCACCTATCTGGGGCCGTGGGGCTCGCTGCAGTCGTTCGGCGACGTGCTCAAGCTGATCAGCAAAGAGGACCTCATACCCGGCCAAGGCCGACAAGCCGGTGTTCAAGCTGGCGCCCTACCTGGTCTTCATACCGGCGTTCTTGGTGATGGCGGTGCTGCCGTTCGGACCGGTGGGGCCGGGGCAGGCTCCCGAATTCTTCGGTCACCGCTTCGACTTTGTCATAGCCCGCCGAGCTTCGACTCCGGCCTGGTGCTGTTCTTGGCCATGGGCGCCCTGGCCTTCTACGGGGTCGTGCTGGCCGGATGGGCGTCCAACAGCAACTACTCGCTGCTGGGCGGCCTGCGGGCCGGCGCCCAGATGATCTCGTACGAGTTGGCCATGGGCTTCGCGGTGGTGGGCGTCATGCTCATGGCCGGGTCGCTCAGCCTGGTGGACATCGTCGATGCGCAGGCGGGCGACTTCTGGCACTGGTACTTCATCCCGCAGATAGTGGGGGGCGTCATCTTCTTCATCGCCACCCTGGCCGAGCTCAACCGCACGCCCTTCGACCTGCCCGAGGCCGAGCAGGAGTTGGTGGCCGGCTATCTGACCGAGTACTCGGGCATGCGCTGGGGCATGTTCTACCTGGCCGAGTACGTCAACATGATCGTGGTCTCGGGCATCGTGGCCACCCTGTACCTGGGGGGCTGGCGGGCGCCGCTCACGGTGCTCGACTTCATCCCCGGGCCCCGTCTGGCTCTTTCTCAAGATCATCTTCTTGATGTTCATCTATATGTGGATCCGGTGGACCATCTTCCGCTATCGCTACAACCAGCTGATGTCCATAGGCTGGAAGGTGCTCCTGCCGCTGTCGCTGGCCAACCTGGTGGTCACAGCCATAGTCGTGAGCCTGGTGGGATGACATGAGCATGCTGGACATCATCAAGAAGGGCGCCTTCGTCGACATCCTGCGAGGGCATGTCGGTCACCGGCACCTACTTCGTGGTCGACAAGGTGACGGTGGAGTATCCCAAGGAGAAGCTGCGCACCTACCCGCGCTTTCGCGGGGTGCAGGCGCTGCTCACCGACCCGGAGACCGGCGAGGTCAAGTGCGTGGCCTGCATGCTGTGCGCCACCATCTGCCCGTCGCAGTGCATCAGCATCGTGGGCGAGCAGACCCCCCAGGGGCGCAGCCGCCCGGCCACCTTCGACCTCGACCTGTCGCGCTGCCTCTTCTGCGGACTCTGCGAGGAGGTCTGCCCTGAGGCTGCCATCGTCATGACCAGGCACTACGAGCTGGCCACCTACGACAAGACCGACTTCGCCCTCACCAAGGAGAAGTTGGTGGCCAACCAGGTGTACGTGCGCAAGGAGGCGTACGCGGAGGCCGACTGCCGCCGCGCCCGCCGAGGCCGTCGGCCCGGGCCGCTCGAGGCCGCCGGCGCGCTGCCGGCCCGCGAAGCGGAGGCCGCGCCGATGACCGAGAAGGTGCTCTTCTTGGTGTTCGCAGTGCTCGTCGGTGCCGGGCGGCATAGCCACCATCACCCGCAAGAACGTGGTGCATGCCCTGCTCTTCTTGGTGTTCACGTTCCTCAACGTGGCCGCCATCTTCTTCCTCAGCCAGGCCTACTTTCTGGCGGTGGTGCAGATACTCGTCTACGCCGGCGCCATCATGGTGCTGTTCCTGTTCGTGATCATGCTGCTCAACCTGCGCACCTTCGAGCAGGAGGAGCAGACCCATCGCAAGCAGCGCTGGGTGGCTCTGGGGCTGTCGGTGCTGGTGCTGGCGGAGTTCGTCGTGGTGCTGGCCGGCATCACCTTCACCTCGGCGCGCGGGGGCGCAGCCGAGGCCATCGCCGCGGCCGGTGGCAGCGGCACCAAGGCCTTCGGCGAGGCGCTCTTCGACCAGATGCTGCTGCCTTTCGAGATCGCCTCGGTGGTGCTGCTGGTGGCCATGGTGGGAGCCATCATCCTGGTGCGGCGCGAGAGCGCGCACGGCGGTTCTACCCGCACCTGGGGTCCCGGCGAGGAGCCGTCGGCCGACGCGATAGAAGAGGAGGTGTGACCGCGATGGGCGCTACCCCTGCCGACATGGCCATACCCGTCGACTGGTATCTGTATCTGTCGGCCGCCCTCTTCATGGTGGGTGCGGCCGGCATGCTCATCAGGCGCAACCTCTTCATCATGCTGTTCTCGCTGGAGCTGATGCTGAACGCGGTCAACATCAACCTGGTGGGCTTCGCCCGCTTTCACGAGGACCTGGCGGGGCAGCACTTCGTGCTCTTCGTCATGGCCATCGCTGCCGCCGAGGCCGCGGTCGGCCTGGCCATCGCCACCGCGCTCCTGCGCAACCGGCGGACGCTCATGGTCGACCTCTTCGACAGGATGAAAGGCTAGGTGTTCGGAACCGAGGTGAGCGTGACCGACTACATCTGGCTCATACCGCTGCTGCCGCTGGTGGCCTTCGTGGTCACGCTGCTCTTGGGCAAGTGGTGGATCAAGGGGGCCTCGCACTGGCTGCCCATCTTGGCCATGGCCGGCTCGTTCGGGCTCTCCGTCGTGGCGTTCCTCGAGACGCGGGGCATGGAAGAGCCGGTGGTGGTAGAGCTGTGGCGCTGGTTCTCGGTGGGGAGCTTCGAGGTGCCCATCTCGCTGCAGCTCGACCAGCTCTCGGCGGTCATGCTGCTGGTGGTCACCGGCATCGGCCTGCTGATCTTCATCTACTCGGCGGGCTACATGCGCGGCGACGGCGGCTACTACCGCTTCTTCGCCTACATGAGCCTGTTCGCCTTCAGCATGCTCACCCTGGTGCTGGCCGGCAACTACCTGCTGCTCTACTTCGGCTGGGAGGCCGTGGGTCTCTGCTCCTACTACCTCATCGGCTTCTTCTATCACAAGCCCGAAGCGGCGGCCGCGGGCAAGAAGGCCTTCATAGTCAACCGGGTGGGCGACTTCGGCTTCGGCCTGGGCGTGATGCTCATCTTCGTCACCTTCGGCACCCTGGACTACGTCGGCGTGTTCGAGCAGGTGGGCACGGCCGGTGCGGCGGGGACCGGAGGGGGCACGCTGATGGCCATCGCACTGCTGCTGTTCATGGGCGCCATGGGCAAGTCGGCCCAGTTCCCGCTGCACGTGTGGCTGCCCGACGCCATGGAGGGCCCCACCCCGGTGTCGGCCCTCATCCACGCCGCCACCATGGTCACCGCCGGTGTCTACCTGGTGGCGCGCAGCGCCGTGATCTTCGCGCAGTCGACCACCGCGCTCTTGGTGGTGGGAGCCATCGGCACCTTCACCGCCATCTTCGCGGCCGTCATCGGCATCTGTCAGAAGGACATCAAGAAGGTGCTGGCCTACTCCACCGTCTCCCAGCTGGGCTACATGTTCATGGCCCTGGGGGTGGGGGCGTGGGCGGTCGCCATCTTCCATCTGGTCACGCACGCCTTCTTCAAGGCCCTCTTGTTCCTGGGGGCCGGTTCGGTGATCCACTCGCTGGGCGGGGAGCAGGACATGGACAAGATGGGCGGCCTCTGGCACCGCATCCCCGCCACCTACCTGACTCTCATGGCCGGCGCCTTGGCGCTCTCGGGCATCGTCCCCTTCGCCGGGTTCTGGTCGAAGGACGAGATCCTGGGCTCGGTCTGGCGGGACGGCAAGTACGTGTTCTGGGTGGTCGGCCTGATCGCGGCCTTCATCACGGCCTTCTACACCTTCCGCCTGATCTTCTTGACCTTCTTCGGTAAGTGCCGCGTGGACGCCAAGACCGGAGAGCACGTGCACGAGAGCCCCTGGACGATGATCGTGCCGCTGTTCGTGCTGGCGCTGGGCGCTCTCTTGGCGGGCTTCTTGGGCCTGCCGGGCAGGCTGGGGGTCATCCAGACCTTTCTGGAGCCGGTGTTCGAGCCCGCGAACCAGGTGCTTGGGGCTGCACGAGCACCACGTGGGTGCGGTGGACTACGTGCTCATGGCGGTGTCGCTGCTGGTGGCCATGGCCGGCATCGCCCTGGCCTGGGTGATGTACGTGTGGCGCACCGACCTGCCCGCCGCGGTGGCGGCCAAGGTGCGGCCGCTCTACAAGGTGGTCTACAACAAGTTCTACGTGGACGAGTTCTACGGCGCCACCGTCGTGCGCGCGGCCGTGGACGGCTCGCGTTGGGTGTGGCGCCAGTTCGACGAGAAGGTCATCGACGGCGCCGTCAACGGCACGGCCGCGCTGTGGCAGTGGGCCGGCCGGACCGTGCGGCCGCTGCAGACCGGGCGGGTGCAGAACTACCTGCTGGGCATGTTCATCGGGCTCTTCGTCATAGTGACGGTGGTGGTGTTCCTGTGAGACTCACCATCCTCACCTTCCTGCCGCTGCTCGGCGCCGCTGGTCATGCTGCTCTTCATGCGCGGACGGCCGCGGGCCTACAAGATCGACCGCTCTGGTCACCAGCCTGCTCACCCTGGGCATGGCCATCTACCTCTTCGCGATGTTCGACAGCGGCACCGCGGCCTACCAGTTCCAAGAAGACTACAGCTGGATAAGCAGCCTGGGCATCCGCTACCACCTGGGCGTGGACGGCATCTCGCTGCTCCTGGTGCTGCTCACCGCCCTGCTCTCGGTGGTGGCCATCCTGGGCTCGTGGAACTCGATCAAGGACCGGGGCCTGGCCTTCTTCGCCAGCCTCCTGGTGCTGGAGACGGGCATGCTGGGGGTCTTCGTATCCATGGACCTCTTCCTGTTCTACGTGTTCTGGGAGGTCCAGCTCATCCCCATGTACTTCATCATCGGCATCTGGGGAGGCGCACGCCGCGTCTACGCGGCGATCAAGTTCTTCTTGTTCACCTTCGTGGGCTCGGTGCTGATGCTGGTGGCCATCTTGGCGGTGGTGTGGACCTACGCCACGCGGCCCGGTATGTCCGCCACCTTCGACATCCTCACGCTGCAGCAGGCGGGCTTCAGCGGGCTCGCTGGCCATCTGGGCGTTCATCGCCTTCTTCGTGGCCTTCGCCATCAAGGTGCCCATGTTCCCGGTGCACACCTGGTTGCCCGACGCCCACACCGAGGCGCCCACCGCGGGCTCGGTGATCCTGGCCGGCGTGCTACTCAAGATGGGCGTCTACGGCATGATCCGCTTCTGCATCGGGTTCTTTCCCGAGGTGGCGGTCAAGGCCATGGTGCCGGTGCTCATCCTGTCGGCCATAGCGGTCATCTACGGCGCGGCCATGTCGCTGGTGCAGCCCGACATGAAGCGGCTGGTGGCCTACTCGTCGGTCAGCCACATGGGGTTCGTCACCGCGGGACTCTTCGCCTTCAACCAGCAGGCGGTCGAGGGCTCCATCCTGCAGATGGTCAGCCACGGCATACTCACGGGCGCCCTCTTCATGATGGTGGGCTTCTTCTACGACCGCACCCACACTCGCCTGATAGCCGACTACGGGGGCCTGGCCAAGCCCATGCCGATGGCGGCGGCCTTCTTCAGCCTGTTCGTGCTCGGCAGCCTGGGCCTGCCGGGCCTGGCGGGCTTCGTGAGCGAGTTCCTGGTGCTGGTGGGCGTGTTCCAGTACGCGAAGGTCTTCGCCGTGCTGCTCTCGGTGGGAGTGGTGCTGAGCGCCGCCTATCTGTTGTGGATGTACCAGCGCACCATGTTCCAGGGGCCCAACGAGAAGTGGGCCTCGCTCAAAGACCTGAGCGTGCGCGAGATAGTCACCCTGGTGCCGCTGGTGGCTTTGGCGTTCTGGATAGGGCTCTATCCCGACACCTTCTTGAACCTGCTGCACGCCCCGGTGAATGAGATTGCTCTCGCAGGTGGGGAGCTTCAGATGAAGGCGGTCGATCTGATCACAGTCGCTCCCGAACTCGTGCTGCTGCTCGCGGCCTGCGTCATCCTGCTGGTCGAGGCCTTCGCCCGGCCGCAAGGTGCCGCGAAAGAGGAGAAGGAGGGGCGGGGGCTCTGGTCGGCCGGCCTGGTGATCGCGCTGGTGGGCCTGGTGGCCTCGGCGGCGGTGTCGATCTGGATGCTGGACGGCAGCGAGTCGGGCTTCGGGGGCACCCTGGTGTCTGACACCTGGGCCGTCTTCTTCAACGTGCTCTTCGCGGCGGGCGCCGCCGTAGCCGTGCTGATGTCGCCCGCCTACCTGCAGGCGCACGGCCGCCACCTGGGCGAGTACTACGCGCTGGTGCTGTTCGCGGTCGTCGGCATGGATCTGATGGCTGCCGCCCGCGACCTCGTGGTGTTCTACGTGGCCCTGGAGCTGATGGCCATCTGCAGCTACCTGCTGGCGGCCTTCTTCAGATACCGCGTGCGGTCCAACGAGTCGTCGCTCAAGTACTTCGTCACCGGCTCGTTCGCCTCGGCCGTCACCCTGTACGGCATCTCGCTGGTCTACGGGCTGGTGGGGAGCACCGGCTATGAGCAGGTCTTCGTGGCCGCGGGGGCGACCGGGAGCACGGTGAGCACCTCGGGCCTGATCTTCGCCGCCTTCTTGATAGCGGTCGGCCTGGCCTTCAAGGTCTCGGCGGCTCCCTTCCACATGTGGACGCCCGACGTCTACCAGGGGGCGCCCACTCCGATAGCCGCCTTCTTCTCCGTGGGGCCGAAGGTGGCCGGCTTCTCGGTGCTCATGGTGCGTCTTCGTCACGGCGTTCGCCGAGGTCAGTGGCGAGTGGGGCCTGCTGTTCATCGTGCTCGCCATAGTCACCATGCTGGTGGGCAACCTCTACGCCCTGGTGCAGACCAACGTGAAGCGGATGCTGGCCTACTCGTCTATCGCGCATGCCGGCTACCTGCTCACAGGCCTGGGCGCCCTGGGCTGGACGGGCGAGCCCCGCGCGGGCTACGGGGTGCTCATCTATCTGGTGGCCTACACCGCCATGAACCTGGGGGCCTTCGGCGTGCTCGCCCACCTCAAGACCGGGGCTTCCGACAAGTTCGACTACTCGCTCAAGCAGCTGGCCGGGCTGGGGAGGCGGTCTCCCTGGATGGCGGCGCTGCTTTCGCTGTTCTTGCTGTCGCTCACCGGCATACCGGGCACCGCGGGGTTCATCGGCAAGTTCTACGTGTTCGGCGGCGTGGTCTGGGCCGGGCATGTGGTGGCTGGCCCTGGTGGGCGTGCTCATGAGCGCCGTCTCCGCCTACTACTACCTGCGCGTGATAGTGCACATGTTCTTCAAGGAGCCCGAAGAGGCCGCCGCGGGCATGGCGCCCATGTCGGGCGGCATGGCGGCGGCTCTCTCGCTGAGCGCCTTGGCCACCCTGGTCATCGGCCTGGTGCCCTCGTGGCTGTGGGACGCGGCGGTGGCCGCGTTCGACGCCATTCAGCCCTGAGCCCATGCTGCTGACCGCCGACTGGGTGGTCCCCGTCAGCAGCCCGCCGCTCGCGGAGGGCGGGGTGCTGGTCAGGGACGGGGCGATCGTCGAGGTGGGGCCCGCCGCGCAGCTGCGGGCGCGGTATCCGGACGAGGAGGTCCGCGCGAATCCGGGGTGCGCTCTGTTGCCGGGCTTCGTCAACGCTCACACCCACCTGGACTACTCAGCTTTCTATGGGTTTGAGCCTTCGCGGGGCTTCATGCGCTGGATAATCCGGCTCACCAGGGCCATACACAAGCTGGACGCCGACGACCTGGCGGCCTCGGCCCTGTGGGGAGCCCACGAGTGCCTGCGTCACGGAGTGACCAGCATCGCCGACACCTCTTACGGGGGCGGCACCGTGGCGCGCGCCGCCCAAGCGGTGGGGCTGCGGGCCCGCGTGTACCTGGAGGTCTTCGGGCTGGACGACGAGCGCCTCGAGGCGACCATGGAGAGGCTTGAGGCGGGCCTTGCGCGGGGCCGAAGCGAAGCCGCCTCGGACCTCGCGAGCGCCGGCCTGGGGGCGGCGCCGGCGCCGGAGGTCGAATGGGGTGTCTCGCCGCATGCGACCTACACGGTGTCTCAGGAGCTATATCGGGCGGTGGCGAGCTATGCGCGCCGCGCAGGCCTCCGCATGGCCACGCACGTGGCGGAGTCTAAGAGCGAGGTGCGGCTGATGGCCGGAGGGTCACGGGCCCGTGGCTTGGCCTACAGGGTCGATGGGCCTGCTCGCGGGGCGCAGGTGGAAGCTCCTCCGGCATGCGCCCCCTGCAGTATGTGGCCGGCGCCGGCGCGCTGGGCCCCGACGTGCTGGTCGTGCACGCGGTGCAACTGGACGGGCGACGATCTGGATACCCTGGCCGAGAGCGCGACGCCGGTGGCGCACTGTCCGCGATCGAACCTGCGGCTGGGCTGCGGCGCGGCGCCGGTGGCCGAGATGAGAGCGGCTGGCATCACGGTCGGCCTGGGCACCGACAGCCTCGCCTCCAACGACAGCCTGGACATGCTGGCCGAGATGCGGGCCGCGCTCGAAGTGAGTCGGGGGCGGATGCCCCGGCGGGCGCAGTCGCCGCGGCCGCTCCGCCGGACCTGCGGGCTGCTCCGCTAACGCCCGGCGCCGTCCTGCAGATGGCCACCCTGGATGGCGCCCGGGCTTTGGGATGGGAGGACCTGGTGGGCAGTCTCGAAGCCAGGCAAGCGCGCGGACTTGGCGGTGGTCGGTCTGGCGTCGGAGGTGTCGGGACCCATCTCAACGGACACGCTGGCCGAGGCGGTCATGGACGGGGCAGTCAGGCTGACGATGGTGGACGGGGAGGTCGTGTATGACGGCCGCGGCATCCCGGAGGAGGTCACGGCAGGCGTGGCCGCCGTGCGCGCCAAACTGGGCTTGAGAGACCGGCGTCGACGCCTCGGGTTGGCCATATCGCGATGCCGGGGTATCCTACCCGGGCATTTCTGCCGATAGATACGACAGCGAGTACAGTGCGACCGGGCAGGTAGGCGAGGTTTTCTCTACCCAGCGGCGAAGACTGATATGAACACTAGGCTCGGGCTCGGCGAAGAGCCACATGCATCTGGCTCTTCGCGTCTTTGCGGCCGGGTCATCGGTGGAGGGATGACGATGCGCCTGACCAAGAGAACTCTATGCGCGCTGCTTGGCGTGCTCATCGTTCCTCGCGGCCTATGCTCTGGTCTCAGGGCCGGTCTTCGCGACCACTTTCTATTCGACCAACACCTCGACCTCGGTCGGCACTGCTGTCGGCAATGCCATAACGCTCTCGGGCAAGGCCTATCCGAGCGGCGCGCCTGCGGCGGTGGTAGCCAACGCCGACGATTGGGCCAAGATGTCCGGGGCCGGCGTGCTGGCCCAAGCGTACGGCGGGCCCCTGCTTCTGTCAGGTGCGTCCAGTATTTCCACCAGTGTTGTCGCCGAGATCAAGCGCCTCAAGCCCTCGACGGTGTACGTCGTGGGGATACCGGCCACTGTGGCGGCGCAACTGGACGCTGCGCTGGCCGGGCTCTCTCCGCGACCGCAGGTGGTGACCCTGGACGGAGCCACCGCTGTGGAGACGGCAGTCCTGGTGGCCCGCCAGGTGAAGGTGAAGCTTGGCTCGGTCGCTCGGGTGGTGATAGTTCCTACCGACTACTCCGGCGGCCTGCTGGCCGGGGCCGCCATGGCGGCCGCCAATGGCTGGCCCATCCTCCTCACGCCCACCGCCGGTCCGTTCCCGCAGGCGTCGGCCGATGCCATCTCAGAACTGGGTGCCACCACGGGCATATGCGTGGGCACCACGCTCGATCCGGGCATCAGCGGCTTTGCTGTTGAGAAGACCCTGACCGGCACTGTCTCGAGCTCCGACCCTGACGGTCGCTTCAGCCTCTGCGCGAGGACTGCGGAGTACGCGGTATCTCAGGGCTACTCGAGCTTCAGTCGGGTGGGTGTCACCGAGGCCTATGACCGCACCACCGGGCAGGTCGTGGCTGCCTACGTCGCCGCCGACGATGGGGTGCTGGTCCTCTCCCCCTACAATGGCATGCCCAGTGGCACGACGACCTTCATGAAGAACCATGGCAGAGACATCTCCGAGGTCGACGTCGTCGGTCTCTCTTGGGCGATCGTGCGGCAGATCAAGAGCGTCAACAGTCCGAAGATCACCGCGGTGACCCCCAGCAGCGGGCCTGTGACCGGGGGGACCAGAGTGACGGTGACCGGCACCGGGCTGGACACGGCGAGCTCCGTGATCCTGGGCAAGACGACTGTACCTGCCGCAGACTGGAAGGCCGACTCGCGCGACGCAGCTCACCATCCTCGCGACCCCCCAGGCCGCTGGGACCGGGCCGGCCGAGGTCATAGTCCACAACTACTGGAACCGCAGCCCGGCCACGGTCAAGGACGTGTTCAGATTCGTGGATGGCGGTCTGGCTCTGCCCGGAGACAAAGTGGTCACCGAAGCGCTCAAGTACCTGGGAGTGCCCTACGTCTGGGCGGGCTCCACCCCCAGCGGTGGGTTCGACTGCTCGGGGCTCACGATGTACGTCTACAAGAAGCTGGGTGTCACCTTGCCTCACTACTCACGCGCTCAGGCCGGATACGGCACCGCGGTGAGCAAGGACAAACTGCTGCCCGGAGACCTGGTGTTCTTCTCCACTCCCATCAGCCACGTGGGCATCTACGTCGGTGGCGGGCTCATGATAAACGCTCCGCGCAGCGGTGACCTGGTCACTATCGAGAACGTCTTCAGGTCGAGCTTCGTGAGTGCAAGACGCATCGTCTCACCGTACACTCGCTATCAAGACAACAACGCAATGCTCGGTACGGCGGGCTCTTGGAGCTATGCGAGCGCGAGTAGCGAATCCGGCGGCAGCCACCGCTGGTCGAACTCCCCGAGTCTGATGACCGTCAAGTTCAACGGTAGTTATCTGGCGTGGATCGGTGATAAGGCTCCGCACTATGGCATCGCGAAGATCACCGTGGATGATGGAACGCCGGTCACGGCCGACCTTTACAGCTCGGTCGCCAAGTCACAACAGGACATCTGGAACACCGGGCTGCTGAGCCCGGCCGAACATACGGTGACAATAGAATGGACCGGCACCAAGAACGCTTCTGCCACTGGGTCCAATATCACGGTCGACGCCTTCGATCTCGTCGGTTCGCTGGTGCAGTCTCCCGGGCCCGTGCGCTATCAGCAGACTGACCCACACTTGGCCTACACGGGCGCTTGGCGCAGGGTGTACACGTGGCTGTCCTCTCTTGGCAACTACGTCTACTCGGATTCTGCGTCCAAGGTCGCGGTGAGCTTCGACGGGACGTACCTGGCTTGGATCGCCAAGAAGGCCCCGCAGTACGGCAGGGCCAGGGTGACCCTCGATGGCGGCACGCCGGTGATTGTGGACCTCTACAGCGCGACCACTGTCTACAAGCGGGGAGTGTATAGCACGGGGCTCTTGCCCAAGGGCATCCACACCATGACTGTTGAGTGGAGGGGCACGAAGAGCGCCTCCGCCAGCGGTACGGCGATCTCCGTCGACGCCTTCGACGTTCTCGGTCAACTCGTCAATGTAGTGGATATTCCCCCGGCGACGACAAATCGCTACGAGCAGACCGACTCCAGACTGGGCTACGTGGGCGATCTGGGGCTCTACTACCGACCCGGCCAACTCCGCAGGCGACGCCACCTACGCCAACTCGGCCGCCAAGCTTGTGGTGGGCTTCAACGGGACGTCCTTGAACTGGGTGGCGAAGAAGTCCAGTGTCTACGGCATAGCCAAGGTCACCCTGGACGACAAGGCCCCGGTGCTGGTGGACCTACACAGTACGACCCAACTGTTCCAGCAGACCGTCTACGAGACGGGCGTGTTGGCTGCAGGCGATCACACCCTCATCATCGAGTGGACCGGGACGAAGAACTCGGCTGCCACCGACTACAATATCGGGGTCGACGCTTTCGATATCGCCGGCGAGTTGATCCAGGCGCCCAGCCTCAACAGGTACGAGGAGAACGCAAGCGGGATAGCGTACGCGGGCACCTGGCAGCAGAACTCATGGGGCGGTCTCTTCTCCTCCGGCGGCCGCTCGGTCTACACAAACACTCCAGGCTCCTCGGTCACCGTGAGCTTCGACGGCACCTACATAGCCTGGATCACCAAGAAGAGCACCGTGTACGGCAAGGCCATGGTCTCCTTGGACGGAGCAGCACCGGTCACGGTCGACCTCTACAACGGCACCGAGGTCTTTCAACAGCGGGTCTGGAACAGCGGTATCCTACCGGGCGGTCCACATACTCTCACCATACAGTGGAGCTGGGGCAGGAACAGATATGCCACCGACACCAACCTGTGCATGGACGCCGTGGAGATAGAGGGCACTCTGACTCCGGCGACGGCCGCGGTGCTCAAGTCGGCGTCGAAGGTGGTGGTGATCGACCCCGGTCATCAGTTGCAGGCCAACAACTCGCTCGAGCCTGTCGGGCCCGGCTCTACCACTATGAAAGCCAAGGTCAGCGCAGGTACCACCAGCGTCAACACGGGCTCTCCCGAGAGTGCCCTGGTGCTCGAGATCGCTTTGAAGTTGCGCGACGTGCTGAAGAGCCGCGGTATCGAGGTGGTCATGACCCGTGAGACGCAAGATGTGAACATCTCAAACGCCGAGCGGGCTCAGCTTGCCAACGAGTCCGAGGCCGATCTTTTCGTGCGCATACACGCCGACGGGGCCACCGACCCCGCGGTCAACGGCATCTTGATGCTCTATCCGGCCACCATAAGCGGCTGGACAGACGACATAGCCGCGGAGTCGCTGCGCGCAGCCACCATAGCCCTGCAGGAGATGCTCAAAGACACTGGGGCCAAGAGTCGGGGCCTGAGCGCACGCAGTGACCTGTCCGGTTTCAACTGGTCGGACGTGCCGGTGATTCTCCCCGAAATAGGCCTGATGACGAATCCCGCCGAGGACGCCTTGCTGGCCACCGATGCCTACCAGGACAAGCTGGTGGCGGGGCTTGCCCGTTCCATCCTCTGTTTCTTGACCTACTACTAGAGTCGTGGGCGTGAGACAGTCTTAAGGCGCCGTCGCGACTAGTGGCGGCACGGTCATGTGTGCGGCATAATCTGTAAGAGTCGTGCTCTAGTGCACTAAGTGAGGAGACCGCGTTGCTGCTCGACCGAAAGAGGATCCGCAAATGGGCCAAATGGATCGCCCTGGGGCTGGCCATCGTCTTTGCCCTTAGCTTCTTGTTCTTGGGCATCGGCTACGGAGGGGCGGGATTCAACCTCTCTGAGATCTTCGAAGGGGGCTGCACAGAGAGCAGCGTCGATGAGACCGCGACCACGCCGGACAAGCTGCAGACGTTGCTCGACTCCTTAGCCGCCGATCCCTCCAACACCGACCTCATGCTCGAGATCGCCGACTACTACAAGAGTCTTTTCAACGCCAGCCAGGGCACCAGCACCGAGAACGCCGACAGCTCTGCGACCTACATGAAGCAGGCGCTGGAGACCGACCCCAGCCTCAAGGATGTCTATCTCGACCTGGGTAAGTTGTACATCGACATGGGCTCATACTCCGAAGCGGCCCAGATACTCAACGAGGCCACCTCCGTAGACCCGGACAATCCCGACGTGTACTTCTATCTGGGTCGCGCCCAGAGGGCGGCCGGCAGGACGGGTGAAGCCATACTGGCCTGGCAGAAGTACCTGGAGTTGGCCCCCGACGGCAAGCTTGCCTCCACCGTCAGGACTGAACTCGACAAGATGATGGCCCCGAGCACGACCACGACGGCGGCGCCTACCACCACGACTGTGAGTGGCACCACCAGTACCTCTTCTGCGACGACCACCACCAAGTGAACCGTGCGGAGGAAAAAATCCGGCCCACGCGTATATACTGAGATGGCGGCCGAGACGAAAGGGAGCGCTTGAGTCTGTCCATCACCAGCGAAACGAAGGGCGAGGCCACCGTAGTCAAGGTCGGCGGAGATCTTGACGTGTACACAGCTCCTCGTCTCAAGGAGACCCTGGAGCAGGCGATGGCCGGCGGTGCCCGGGTGGCCCTGGACCTCTCGGGTGTACAGTTCATCGATTCCACGGCGCTGGGAGTCTTGGTCGGCGCTCTGCAGCTCTCTCAGGCAAACGGTGGTGACTTCAGACTCGTGGTCAACGATCCGTTCTTGCTCAAGATCTTTCGCATCACCGGCTTTGACGGGGTGTTCTCCATCCACCCGCAACTGGAGGATGCTCTCTCGGCCAGCTGAGTCCGGTTGTCGGGCTCGGGCAGGTCATAGGCGTGCTATTGTTCCCCGCGAAGCTGCTCACTCTGGTGCGCTAGGAGATCCCGTTTGCAACTCATCATCACTGAGAAGAACGACGCCGCGAAGAAGATCGCGGGCATCCTCGCCGGGGGCGGAGTCAAGCACGATTCGTATCTGAAGGTCGACTTCTACACCTTCAGTGACGCAGAGGGCCAGGAGACCTCGGTGGTCGGTCTCAAGGGGCATGTGGTGCAGGTGGACTTTCCCCCCGAGTACTCGGAGTGGCGCAAGGTAGAGCCACGCACGCTCATCGACGCTCCGCTGGTCAAGACCGAGACGGCGAAGTCGGTGGTGCGCGCGGTCAAGAAGCTGGCAGCGCAGGCCGACTCGCTCATAATCGCGACCGACTACGACCGCGAGGGCGAGCTGATCGGTCTGGAGGCTCTCAATCTTGCCGTGGAGGAGAATCCCAAGCTGGTTCGCGGGGTCAAGCGGGCGAGGTTCTCGGCTCTCACGCCAGGGGAGATAAACAAGGCCTTCGACGCATCTGGACCAGTTGTCCGAGCCTCTGGCGCGGGCGGGCGAGGCCCGGCAAGACATAGACCTCATCTGGGGAGCGACGCTTACGCGCTTCGTGTCGCTGGCCACCTCGCGTCTGGGCAGCTCGTTCCTCAGCGTGGGGCGGGTGCAGTCTCCCACCCTGGTGCTGGTGGCCGAACGGGAGAGGGAGCGCAAGGCCTTCGTCTCGGAGCCGTTCTGGGTGGTCAAGATCGAGGTGCAGGCCGACGGGCAGCGGTTCGGGGCCGTCCACAAAGAAGAGCGGTTCAGCGACCAAGCCAAGGCCTCCGCCGTGTTCGAGAAGCTGGCCACGCCCGGCCAGGTCACCGCGGTCAAGCAGACCTCGCGCAAGGTCCCTCGGCCTGCGCCGTTCAACACCACCAGCTTCACCAGCGCAGCCACGTCACTGGGCTACAGCGCCTGTGCGGTCATGCGCATCGCCGAAGACCTCTACATGGCCGGGCACATCAGCTATCCGCGCACCGACAACACCGTCTACCCGTCGTCTCTCGACCTGCGCGAGACCCTGGACATCCTGGCCCAAGGCGAGTTCGGGCGCGAGGCGGGCGAGCTGCTCGGTCGCTCTGAGCTTCGTCCCAGCCGGGGCGACAAGCGCACCACCGACCATCCGCCCATCTACCCCACCGGGGGTCCGAAGCGGGGCGAGTTGGGCGACAGGGAGTGGCGTATCTACGAGCTGATGGCCCGGCGCTTCCTGGCCACCTTGGCCGACGAGGCCGTGATGGAGTCCAACCGCATCGACCTCACAGTCAGCGGCGAGCCCTTCTTCGCGCGCGGCAGCCGGGTGGTCATCGCCAGGATGGCTGGACTACTACTCCTACGGTCGCCAGAAGGACTCAGGAGCTGCCCCTGCTGCACGAAGGCGATCAGGTGGAGCTGGTCGACAAGCAGTTCGAGGCCAAGGAGACCCAGCCCCCCGCTCGCTACGGCCAGGGCCCGCTGATAGAGCTCATGGAGAAGCACAACCTGGGCACCAAGGCCACGCGGCACGCCATCATCCAGAACCTGTACGACCGGGGCTACGTGCACGGCAACCCTGTGGAGCCAACCTCCATGGGCATGAAGATGGCCGAGGCCCTGCAGGAGTTCGCTCCCCGCATCGCTTCACCCGAGATGACCGCCGAGCTGGAGAAGGACATGGACCTCATCTCCATGCGCGACCTCACCAAAGAAGAGGTGGTGACCATCTCGCGCGATCTGTTGCGCCAGGCCTATGGGTCGCTGGAGACCAACAAAGAAGCGGTGGCGGCCAAGATCTACGAGGGCATCACCGACGACCGCATCCTGGGTGACTGTCCCAAGTGCGGCACGCACAAGATAAGGATCATACGATCGAAGGCCACCAAGAAGCGCTTCGTGGGCTGCGAGGGCTACCCGGATTGCGACCAGACCTATCCGCTGCCGCAGCGCGGCGACATCATAGGCACCGACGACATCTGCCCGCAGTGTGGCACCCCCAAGATCAAGGTATTGGGCGGGCGTCGCCCCTGGATACTCTGTCTCGACCCCTACTGCCCCACCAAGGCCGAGTACAGAGAGAAGCAGGCGGCTCGGCTGGCGGCGGGCAAGACCACCGGGCCCCAAGGGCAAGGGGGCGAAGGCCACCGCCGCGGCCAAGACACCTGCGAAGAAGGCCCCCGCGAAAAAGACCACGCCGCGGCCAAGAAGGCCCCCGCCAAGAAGACCACCACAGCCGCGAAGACGGCCACTCGCGCCAAGACCGCCGCGGCCAAGCCTCGCGCCGCGCGGACCACGAAGGCTGCCGCGACCGCGACCGAGGCGCCCGTTACCTCCAGCGCCACCGCTGAGGAGGCACCTGCTTGAAGAAGCCGGTGGCAGCGGGTCCGCGACCGGCGAGCCGGGCGGCGAGCCCGGCCACGCAGGGTGTCGGGTGTACGGCGACCCGCCCGAAGACGCGACTCTGGACGAGTCGGCCTTGGCCGGCATGGGTAGCGGACTCGAAGGCGTGTTCATAACCTTCGAGGGCCTCGACGGGTGTGGCAAGTCGACTCAGATGGAGCTGCTGGCCGCGGCACTTCGGGAGCGGGGCTACGTGGTGCTGGTGACTCGCGAGCCGGGCGGCACCGCGATGGGCGAGGCTGTACGCGGTGTGCTGCTGGACCCCAGATATCACGGTATGTCCGCGCGTTCGGAGGCCCTGCTGTACGCGGCCGCTCGCGCGCATCTGGTGGAGCAGGTGATAAGGCCTGCCCTGGCGGATGGACAGGTGGTGCTGTGTGACCGCTACCTGGATTCTTCGCTCGCCTACCAGGGCTACGGACGGGGCCTGGGTCACCGACGACATAATCACCCTGAACGTCTGGGCGACGGAGTGCCTGTTCCCCGACCTCACCATCTTCCTGGACTTGGACGACGCCGTGCGTGGCACGCGCCTGGCGGCCGGTGCCCGATCGCCTGGAGGCTGAGGATGAGGCCTTTCACCAGCGGGTGGGCGAGGGCTTCAGGGAGCTGCTGGAGCTGCACCCGCACCGCATACGCAGGGTCGATGCCGCGGGCACCGAGGCGGAGGTGCAGGCCAGGGTGCAGACGGTGGTCGAAGAAGAACTGGGGCTGTTCAGCCACTAGAGGTTCGGCCCTCACGGGGCCAGGGAGGCACAGTGGCGGATCTGTTCGCCGATATCGTAGGCCAGCACATGGCTGTGTCCATGCTCAAGCGAGCCCTTGAGCAGGGCGCCTCGCACGCCTATCTCTTCTCCGGCCCGCCCGGGGCGGGCAAGAGCGAGGCCGCGGTGGCCTTCGCCGCCGGATTGGCCTGCGCCGACAACGGCTGCGGCGAGTGCAGCACTTGCCGGCGGGTCCTGGAGGGGGTACATCCCGACGTCGAGATAGTGGCTCCCGAGGGCAACTTCATCCGCAAAGAGGACATCACCGAGATCAACCTGCACGCGGTCTACAGGCCGTATGAGGCCCGCGCCAAGGTCTACATCTTCCTGGAGGCCGAGAGCTTCAACGAACCGGCGGCCAACGCCTTTCTGAAGACTCTGGAGGAGCCCCCCGCTCACGTTCACTTCCTGCTGGTGACCGACCGGCCGGAGAGACTCAAGCCCACCATAGTCTCTCGCTGCCAGCCGGTGGCGTTCTCGCCGGTGCCCATCCCGCTGCTGACCGCCGACCTGGTGGCTCGTTACGGGCTGTCGGAGGCGCGAAGCCGCTCTGCTGGCCCGTGTCTCGGGCGGCGACCTCTCTCTCGCGCGAGAGCTGGCCACCTCGGAGAGCGCGCGCAGACAGCGGGCCGATCTGCTGGACCTGGCGCGCGACCTGCCGGGCATGCGGCCGTTGGGCATCGAGCTCGCTGTGGACGAACTGATGGCTACCGTGGACGCCAGGGCGGCGGAGCGCGTGGTCGAACTGGAGGGCGAACTCACCAAGAGCTCTGGAGTGGGCGGGAGACGCCCGCACCAAGGCTTGGCTCAAGAAGCAGCCACGAAGAGAGGGTCAAGCGCCAGCAGCGCCGGCTGGTGACAAGCGGGCTGCAGCTGACCACGCGGACGATGGCGGCCTGGTACCGAGACCTGGCCCTGATGTCGGCAGGAGCGGAGGAGGCCGTGCTCAACCAGGACCGTCTGGACGATCTGCGAGCGGTCGTCCTGCCGGGCCGGACCCTTGCCTACACCAGAGCGGTGGAGGCGGCAGGTCAGGCTGCGGGGCGGCTCCGCTATAATGTCGATGCCCGATGTGCCATCGGGGACATGTTTCGCAATATCAAGGAGGCCCTGACCTAGTGGCCGAAGTCGTAGGGGTCGTCTTTCCTGGCGGGGTCAAGGTCTATCACTTCGATCCTGCCGGTCTCGAGCTTTCCCAGGGGGAGCGCGTGGTGGTGCAGACCTCCAGCGGTCCTGAGATAGGGCGAAGTAGTAGAGCCGCCCCACATATCGATGATTCTGAGGTGCAGGCTGCGCTCAAGAAGGTGCAGCGCGTCGCCACCGACAAAGACCTCGAGGCCCAGGCGGCCACCGACGGTCTGCGCCGGGAGGCCATGGCCACCTGTCGCGAGCTCATCCGCAGCCACGGCCTGGACATGAAGCTGGTCGGCGCCGAGATGGGGTTCGGCGGCGAGAAGATCACCTTCACCTTCACCTCCGAGGAGCGGGTGGACTTTCGCAGCCTGGTGGCCGATCTCTCCAAGGTGCTGAAGATGCGCATCGAGCTGCGCCAGGTGGGCGCCCGCGAAGAGGCGCGCATGGTGGGCGGTCTGGGGCCGTGCGGCCGCGGCCTGTGCTGCGCCATGTTCCCGGGTGATGACGACCCAGTGTCTATCCGCATGGCCAAGGAGCAGAACCTGCCGCTCAACCCCACCAAGATCTCCGGCCTCTGCGGTCGTCTGATGTGCTGTCTGAAGTACGAGCAGGAACAGTACGTGAGCTTCCGCAAGGAGGCGCCGGCCAAGGGTACCCGGGTGGTCGCCCCCGACGGCGAAGGCGTGGTCACCGGCTATCTGGTCACCAAGGATGCTCTGGCGGTCCGCATGGAGGACGGTTCTCACGCCGAGGCGCGTCTGTGCTGCTGCGAATGCCAGAAGGACGGCTCGCTGCTGTTCACTCCCGAGGAGAAGCCACAACCGCAGTTACCTTGGATGGCGCCGATCAGCTTGCGGCGTTCTTCGGCTTCAGATGATGGCGAGGAGTCGCCAGCGGCGTCCGAGGGGCGAGGCCCACTCGGCCAAGACGCCGAGCCCAGAGAAGGCGCGGCCGGTGAGCCGCGACCCTCGCGTTCGCGCAGCTCGCGCGGCAGACGCAGAGGCCGTGGTCGTGGACAGGGGCAGGCACAACCCACCGGCGAGGGGGCCGCGACCGGTCAAGCCGGGCAACCTGCCGCGGGCCGTCCGGCCGGCGGCGAGCAGCGCAGTGGCGGAGCTACCGGCGAGGGCAACGGCACCCGTGAGGGCGGCGGCGGAGCCCGCCGGCGCCGGCGCAGGCCGCGGCGCCCAGGCGGCGGAGCGGGCGGCGGAGCGGGCGGCAACGGCGGTCCAGCGGGCGGCGGAGCGGGCGGGGTCTAGTCCAGCGTCACCGTACACGGGGCGAGCATCGCGCCGGCGCAGCCCGACACTTGCGCGCTGCGAGTCTTGTCAGCCTCGGCGGTACCTTCTAAACTAAAGCGCTCTCGGAGCACGGTGCGGCTGCACCGCGCGCTCCTCTTCTCAGGCCGGCGTAGCTCAGATGGCAGAGCGGCTCACTCGTAATGAGCAGGTCTGGGGTTCGATTCCCCACGCCGGCTTACTGAGAGCTCCCGCGGACTCTAGGCGAGGATCCCGGAGGCCTCCAAGGCCTTGCGGGTGAGGTCCTGCACGATGAGTATGTGGCGCCGCATCTCTGACTCGGCCCTGATCGGGTCGGCGGCTTGGATAGCATCGATTATCGTCTCATGCGTGGCGTGGATGCGAGGGTGCTTGGCATCCAAGTGCATGATGTCCACAGGGACGAACAGTTCCCCGCGGGCACTCATCATAGCGGCCTCCAGACGGCTACTGCGGGCTGCTCGGGCGACGGCCCGGTGCAGGTCCATGTCTGCGCGGAAGAGTGACGACCAGTCCTTAGTGGGTTGCTCGCCGGCGATCGCCGCCCTCATCGACTTCAGGTCTTCTTCTGTGCGCCGCTGGGCCGCGAGCGAAGCCAGTCGTGCCTCCACGGTGATACGTAGCTCGAAGATGTCGTCCAGTTCGTCGGAGTGCTGTCGCATCCACTGCTTCCAGCAACGAAAGAGGGACTCGACGTCACAAACGCGTGAGCCTCCGTGCGACCCTCTGGTGGTGACGATATAGCCCGTGCTCTCAAGGGCTTTGAGGGCCAGCCTAAGGGTCACTCGGGAGATGCCCAGTCTGGCTCCCAGATCGCGCTCTGGCGGGAGGCGGTCGCCGGGTCTCAGCTCCCCGGAGAAGATCATGGCTCTCAGGAAACGGACGGCGCTGTCACTCGCCGTCTCGGGCAGCAGCGAGACCTCCTGAACCAGCGGTCCTTGTGCGATGTCAACGGACATAACTGTCCCCCCGGCTTTTCCTGTGGCATAATTACTATACCAAACATCCATAGTACCGAGTGCAAGGATATTTGCACCCAGGTCACCACGAGAGGCAGACCAAAGATGGCCGGCAAAGAGGCGTTCGCGAAGAACATCGACGTCCTTGCGTACCACGATCTCGAAGGCAGACCCTGGTTCCAGATGGCCATGCAAGAGGTCGATGGGCGGTTCTATCTCTACGGAGCCCATTTCAAGCACTCGGGCTGGGCTGTCCTAGATGTCACCGACCCCACCAGGCCAGAATACCTCAAGTTCGTGCCCGGGCCAGATCTCGCCGGACAGGGGACACCCAAGATACAAGTGGCCGACGGCCTCATGCTTACCGCGCTCGGTGGGACCCTGCCCATGCTTCACGCCAACGAGTGGGGCGACCCCTATGAGGAAGGTCTCTGCATCTACGACGTCAAAGACCCCGCCGACCCCAAGCTGCTTTCTAAGTGGCTCACCACAGGTGGGGGCGGGGTGCACCGCTTCTTCTACAACGGCGGGCGCTACGCGCATCTTAGTGCCACCTGCAAAGGTTTCAGAGGCTACATCTATGTGATCCTAGACGTCGGCGACCCCAAGAAGCCGGTGGAGGCTGGGCGCTGGTGGATGCCCGACCAGTTCATCGCGGGCACCATGGCTCCCAAGGCAGCGGTGGCCAGCGACGACGAGCAGTTGGCCTTGCTGGATAGCGCCATGATGCACGGCCCCGCTTATCCCAAGGGCAAGTACTGCTACGTCAGCTACGGCGGCGCCGGCATGGTGATCCTGGACATGTCGGATATCTCTACGCCGCAGCTTGTGGGCCAACTACGCCACCATCCGCCCTTCGCGGGCAAGCTGAGCGGCGCGCGGTGCCACACCGTGCTGCCTCTGTCCAAGCGTGACTACGCGGTGATGACCAGCGAGGGTGAGCGCTTTCACGTTTGGAGCAAGGAGCAGGTCGGCAAGGGCGCGCAGCCGGTCAACTTCTTGGGCATGGTGGATATCTCCGACCCCACCGACCCCACGCTTGTCTCCATCTTCCCGTATCCCGAGGTGCCCGAGGGGTATCCGTACAAGAACTTCAACGAGGTCCCCGGGTGGGGCGCCGGGCCGTTCGGCCCGCACAACATCCACGAGCCGCACGACGCCCCCGTGCTCGAAGATCGCAACGACCGGGTCTACTGCGCGTACTTCCACGCGGGCCTTCGCGTATACGACATCAGCGACGCCTTCGTGCCGAAAGAGGTAGCCTACTTCATACCGCCCGACCCAGAGAAGTGGGCCTTCAACAACGCCACCGGCGATGCCTTCCCCGGACCCCTGATGGGGACCACCGAGGACGTTCTCGTCGACAGGCGAGGCAACATCTTCGTCGACACGCAGCATGCGGGGCTTTACGTGCTGCGCTGCACCGTGTAGCAAGACAAGGGGTACACGATGAGAACAGAGTCAAGCGCTGATGCGCGGCGGGTCGCGGCAGAGACGATCGCGACCGCTCTGTCGTCGGGCGCGGCGGCGCTAGACGAGTCGCAGTCCAAAGCGCTGTTCCGGGCGTACGGGATCCCGGTGGCCGATGGAGAGTCGGTCCAGACACGGGCTGAAGCCATGGGCGCGGCCGAGCGTTTGGGCGGCAAGGTGGTCATGAAGGGCGTCGCGACCGGCATCCACCACAAGACCGAAGCCGGCCTGGTGCTGCTGGGCATCGAGGGGGCCGAGGCTGCCGGTGAGGCGTACAGTCTCTTGGAGCAGCGAGCCCAAGGCAGGCTCGAAGCGGTGCTGGTGGAGCAGATGATCGCCGGCGATCGCGAATTCATGGTGGGAATGAAGCGGGACGCCGTGTTCGGCCCGGTGGTCGCCTTCGGCCTGGGTGGAGTGCTGACCGAGGCCCTGGGCGACGTGGCCCTGGCTCTGGCGCCGGTCGACGACGCGGAAGCGGTCGAGCTACTGGGTCTGATAAGGGCCAAGCAGCTGCTCGGTGCATTCCGCGGCTATCCACCGGTGGACCAAGCGGCATTGGCCGGCATCGTGCAGGCAGTCGGCCGGATGGCGATAGATAATCCCGAGATAGTCGAGATCGACGTCAACCCGGTCTTGGTGCAGGCAGACAAACCGATCGCCGCGGACGCTCTCATTATCCTGGCGCCTGCGCCAGAAGAGAAGAAGCAGGATAGAAGGGCCTTCAAGCCCGACCTCAAAGCCTTGCTCGCGCCTCGCTCCATAGCCGTCGTCGGGGCATCGGGCGATGTGACCAAGTGGGGTGGCTCGGTGCTTCAGAACATCATCGAGGGCGGCTACAAGGGCACCATCTACCCGGTGAACCCCAAAGGGGGCGTGTTCTTCGGAGTGCAGTCGCACACGAGCATAGACGTGCTGCCTGAGACTCCGGACATGGCTCTGCTGGCCGTGGGGGGTCAGCAGGTGGCGCCCATGCTGCATGAATGCGTGCGCAAGCGCATAGCCGCCGCGATAGCCATTGCGGCTGGGTTCAGCGAGACCGGAGAAGCAGGGGCCGAAGCTGAGCGCGAGATAGCGCGGATAGCCAGGGAGGGAGCGGTGACTCTCATGGGGCCCAACTGCATGGGCATGATCTCCAACGAGGTCAGTCTTCACGCGGTCGGCTTCGTCAAACTGCATCCGTCCAAGGGCACGCTGAGTTTCGTATCACAATCGGGCAACATGGGGGTCGCCACCACGGCCATATGCCAGAGGCGAGGCATCGGTATAGACAAGTTCGCCAGCGTGGGTAACGAGGCCCAGATAGGCGCTGTGGAAATACTCGACTATCTCAGAGACGACCCCCACACCAGCTGCGTGATGATGTACATAGAAGGCCTCGACGACGGCCGGCGTTTCTTGGATGTGGCCACGCGCACGACCGCGGTCAAGCCCGTCGTGGTGCTGCGCGCCGGGATCACGGAGTACGGCAGCAAGGCAGCGGCGTCTCACACGGGCGCGCTGGCCGGTTCGGCGGCGGTGTGGGAGGCGGCCGCCAGGCAGGCGGGCGTGGTCACCTGCACCAGCCAGGACGAGGTGGTCGACCTCGGCACCTGCCTGGCCTACCTACCTCTCCCCAGGGGGCGACGGATAGCTATCGTCACCCAAGGCGGCGGGGCAGGGGTCATCGCCGCCGACGAGGTGGCGCGGCAGGGGCTGACGCTGGCCCAACTCCCGCCCGAGCTCTACGCGGCCCTGGACCCGCTCTTGCCTCCGTTCTGGAGCAAGCGGAACCCCCTCGACCTGGTGGCTTCTGGCGGCGGGGACGTGGCTTTGCAGGTGTTGAGGAAGGTCACCGAGTGTGATGAGGTCGATGCCGTGATGGCCCTCTCGCTGCTGGGCGTGCCTGCCATGACCGCGGGGACGCACAAGCTCACAGCCGATGGCGAGTTCGCCGGCCTCACCGATTGGGAGGACTCCGTGCTTTCACTTGGGGCCGAACTCATGGAATCCACGGGCAAACCCATCATCCACGTACCCGATACGGCTATCCGGGGTTCGGTGTTCGACTATGGCAAGAGATATCGGTCGATCGTTCTTTCGTCGTATAGGGCCGCGGCGCAAGCTCTCGATCGGATGGAATGGTATGCGGCACACAGACGGGACCACTGATACTGAGTCTGGGCGGAGGAAAAATGGCAGACAAGACAACGACAACTGTAGCGACGGAGATCCTCTCCGGAAACGAGGCGATCGCTCGCGGAGCCTGGGAGGCGGGACTCAAGCTGGCGGCTGCTTACCCCGGCACCCCCAGCACTGAGATACTCGAGACTCTGGCCGAATACGATGACGTGTATTGCGAATGGTCGCCCAACGAGAAGGTGGCCATGGAAGTGGGGGTCGGGGCAGGCCTGGCGGGCGGTAGGGCCATGGTGTGCATGAAGCACGTAGGCCTGAACGTGGCCGCTGATCCGTTCTTCTCTTCATCATATATCGGGGTCGAGGCCGGCCTGGTGGTGGTCACTGCCGATGACCCGGGTATGCACAGCTCCCAGGACGAGCAGGACAACCGCAACTACGCCAAGTTCGCGCGAGTGCCCATGCTGGAGCCCTCTGATAGCGAAGAGGCCAGACAGTTCACCATGGCTGCGTTCGAGCTGTCGGAGCGGTTTGACACTCCTGCCCTCCTGCGCATGACCACCAGGACCTCTCACTCCAAGAGTCTGGTCAAGGTGGGCGAGCGTACCCCTCCCAAACCGGCCACCGAGTACCGGCGGGAGTGGACCAAGTACATAATGATGCCCAAGAACGCACGGGTGCGGCACCGCGTGGTGGAGCAGCGGGTCCTCGACCTGATCGAATACGCCGAGGATTGCCCGTTCAACCGAGTGGAGATGGGTGACCCCAAGATAGGCATCATCACCAGCGGGGCGATCTACGGTTATGCGCGCGAGGCGCTGCCGGGGGCGAGCTTTCTCAAGATCGGCATGGTCTACCCCCTGCCCAAGAAGCTCATCGCCGAGTTCCGCTCCAAGGTGGACAAGCTCTACGTCGTCGAAGAGTCTGACCCGTTCATGGAAGACGCTATCCGGTTGATGGGCATCAAGATCGACGGTGGCAAGGAGTTGAACTCGCTTCAAGGTGAGCTGAACGCCCGCCTCGTCGCCCAGTCGCTCGCGAAGGCCGGTGTGCCTGGCGTGAGCGAAGAACTTCTGCGTGAGCTGCAACCCGAGGCTCTCGAGTTGCCCGACAGGCCGCCCACTTTCTGCCCCGGTTGCTCACATCGCGGCGTCTTCATGGTGCTGGCCAAGCTGAAGGTGTTCGTGGCCGGCGATATCGGCTGCTACACGATGGGAGCGCTGCCCCCCTACAGTGCTCAGCACTGCCAGACCTGCATGGGCGCCAGCATCAGCATGGCCCACGGCCTGTCGAAGACGCTTGATCCTCCGGCCGAAGGCGCCAAGACCGACCTGCGCAACAAGGTCGTGGCGGTGATCGGCGACAGCACCTTCTTCCACTCTGGGGTGACGTCACTTATGGACGTGGCCTACAACCACGGGAGCACGGTCTCGCTGATCCTGGACAACAGCACCACGGCAATGACCGGTGGCCAGGAGAATCCGGGCACAGGCAAGACGCTCTTGGGTGACCCCTCGGCGGTGGTCGACATCCCGGCGTTGTGCAGGGCTCTCGGTATCAAGCGCATAGCGCACATGGACCCCTATGACCTCAAGGATATCGAGCGGGTGCTGCGCGAAGAACTGGAGGCCGAGGAGCCTTCAGTCGTTATCGCAAAAGCTCCCTGCGTGCTGCAGTTCAAGGTCAAGAAGCCCATCTACGAGGTCGACCCCGAGCTCTGCACCGGATGCAAGCACTGCCTGAAGGCGGGTTGTGGAGCCCTCAATCTGTTAGTCGACGCGAACGGTGACCGGAAGGTAGAGATCAGCCCCGTCGATTGCGCCGGCTGCGGCGTGTGTGCTCAGATGTGCAAGTTCGACGCGATCAACCGACCCGCGTCTGACGAAGGGAGTGGATCCTGATGGCCGCCCGCCCGACTATCAACGTGCTTCTCACCGGCGTGGGGGGCCAAGGCGTGGTCTTGGCCAGCACCGTGCTGGCTCAAGTGGCCATGGCTGAGGGTTATGACGTCAAGCAGAGCGAGGTCCACGGCATGGCTCAGCGGGGAGGCAGCGTCACCAGCCACTTCCGCTTCGGTGACAAAGTATGGTCGCCGCTGGTGCCTGAAGGAGCAGCCGACCTACTGATGGCCTTTGAGGCGCTGGAGGGTCTACGGTATGTGAGTTGGCTAAGGCCCGGAGGCGTTCTCGTCTACAATGCGCTACGCATCAACCCGAGCCCCGTGTCGGCTGGTCTGGCCAGCTATCCCGAGGACGTCGACTCCCTTATCAGGGCAGCCTGGTCTAACACCAAGTGTGTGAGTGCCAACGAACTGGCCGCGAAGGCGGGTACCGTCAAGGCGGCGAACGTGGCCATGCTGGGCGCCATCTCGCCCACCCTGCCGTTTGCGCCTGAGAACTGGGAAGCGGTCATTCGCAAGGCCGTCCCCCCGAAGACGGTGGACGTGAACCTGCAGGCCTTCCGCCTTGGTGCCGAGAGTGCATCTACGCCGGCCGGCGACTGTAAGACTCGCTAGCGGGTGATACGCATCCGTCAGGATCAGGCGGAGGTCGTCCCGATGCGGGACGACCTCCGCTCCGTTTCTTCGCTACTGGGTGGTCCGCGAGCTCCAAGGACTCCTCTTAGCCGGCGGCCCTCATATCGGTGGATAGTCCTGGGAATGGGCTTCTTGGCGGTGTTCGGGTCCTTGGGGTTCGGCAGGTTCGGCTACAGCGCCATCCTGCCCGCCATGCAGAAAGACCTGGGTATGAGCAATGCCGTCGCCGGGTCGCTCGCCTCCTGGAATCTGGCGGGCTACATGGTCATGGCGGCCATAGGAGGGCTACTTGCGTCTAGGTTCGGTCCTCGCCTGGTGGTGGGTATCGGCTCTCTGGTGGCCGCCGCCGGCATGGTGCTGACCGGACTCGCGGATGGAGTCGTCACTGCCGCGGGCGCGCGCCTGCTCACGGGCCTGGGCGGCGGCGCTGTGCTCGTCCCTTCGGTAGCCCTGATGTCCTCTTGGTTCGACGCGCGGCAAAGGGGTATGGCCTCCGCGATCGTCAGCTCTGGCAGTTCTCTGGCTCTGGTGATCGCTGGGCCGGTCGTCCCGGCAATAATCGCAGCCGGAGGAGTCCAGGGTTGGAGGATCGCCTGGTATTTCTTCGCGGCCCTCACCGGTCTGGTGGGAGTGCTGACTTTCGTGGCCCAACGCGACCGACCTCTGAAGACGCCGCACCTGCTTGCCACCCAGGGCTCCATATGGCATGCAGAACCACTCAAGGTGGCAGCCAAGACGCCCGGTGACGCGGCAGTGGAGGCAGCGTTGTCGGCCTGGTCCCCCAGGAAGACAGGGAAGGCCCGCGTGCCCCTGAACGTTCTCAGCGTGATCCGTTCGCGATACGCTTGGCACCTGGGTCTGGTCTACATGGCCTTTGGCTTCTCGTACATGATCTACTTCACGTTCTTCCAGAAGAGGCTCACCACCGATATCGGCTGGAGCAGCGCCACGGCGGGCAACTACTTCTTGGCGCTGGGTTTGGCCAGTATCGCCTGCGGGTTCATCTGGGGCACTATCTCCGACCGAGTGGGACGCGGGAGGTCGATAGCCATCAGTTGCTTGGTACAGGCCGCAGCTGCCGTCATGTTCGCGTGGTGGCCCTCCACTGCGGGCATCCTGCTGTCGGCGCTACTGTTCGGGCTGACGGCGGTTGCCGTGCCCGGCATAGTGGGGGCCGGCTGCGGTGACCATTTCGGCCCCAGGCTTGCGTCCACGTCGCTGGGCTTCGTGACGGTCTTTCTGGGGATAGGGCAGGTGTTGGGGCCTTATGTGGCCGGGCAGATGGCGGATTCGTTCGGCACGCTCAAGTATTCGTACCTGCTTGCCGCCGGTGTATTCTTCGTCGGGGCAGCGCTTTCGGCCTTGCTCGGCAAGAAGAGGGGGACGGCATGATGGAGAGTGAGCTGAGGTCATACACGCCGTGACCCAAAGACCCTCGTATCGGTGGGTCGTCTTGGGCATGGGCTTCTTGGGTGTCTTCGGAGGGGTAGGTCTTGGCCGCTTTGGCTACAGCGCCATCCTCCCGTCCATGCAGGAAGGTCTGCACATTAGCAGTGCCGCCGCCGGAGCCTTGGCTTCGTGGAACCTAGGCGGATACCTGTCTATGGCGGCCATCGGCGGGGTGTTGGCCCATCGGTTCGGACCTCGCCTGGTGGTGGGTGTCGGTTCGTTGGTGGCGGCGCTGGGGATGTTCCTTACCGGTATCGCGGGAGGGGTCGCGTCGGCCTCGGCGGCCCGCCTGCTCACGGGCATCGGCAGCGGCGCGGTGTTCGTGCCTTCGGTGGCGCTCATGTCCTCCTGGTTCGATACCCGTCAGCGGGGCATGGCTTCGGCTACGGCCGCCTCGGGGCCGGCACTGGCGATGGTCATAGCGGGGCCGGTGGTGCCCGCGGTCATAGCGGCCGGTGGGACCGACGGATGGAGACTTGCCTGGCACCTGTTCGCGGCGCTTACCTTCGTGGTGGCAGTGCTCACGCTGGTGGTACAGCGCGATAGGCCTCAAGAAGGATCACCATCGGTTGCCGTAGAGGGAGCCGCGGATCTTGCCTTCTACGCGTCGGGCCGGCAGGCGCTGACAGATCTCAGACTCGTTCTGCGCTCGCGGTATGCGTGGCACTTGGGTCTGGTCTACATGACCTTCGGATTCGCCTACATGATCTACATGACGTTCTTTCAGAAGCGTCTGACCGCCGATCTGGGGTTGAGCAGCGCCACGGCGGGCAAGCTCTTCTTGATGGTGGGGGTAGCCAGCCTGGTCAGCGGATTTTTGTGGGGTGGTGTCTCCGACCGCATCGGCCGAGGCCGGACTCTGGCGATCAACGCCCTGTTACAGGCGATAGCGGCCGCACTGTTCGCCTGGTGGCCGAGCACTCCCGGTGTGGTCATCTCGGCGCTGATCTGCGGTCTTACCGCCATCGCCATCCCCGGTATCGTCGGTGCCGGGTGCGGGGACAGGTTCGGCTCCCACCTGGCCTCCACATCGCTGGGCTTCGTGACCATCTTCTTGGGCGTGGGACAGATGGTCGGCCCCTACATCGCCGGATATATGGCCGATGTGTTCGGCACCCTGAAGTACTCGTACCTGCTCGCAGCAGGCGTGTACACGCTGGGTGTCGTCTTGTCTCCTCTGTTGCGCGACCACAGGCCGCGTGACTAGTGACTTTGGGGTGGCCTTGCCTGTAGTATGGCTCACAGTTCGGGGACCTGAGGAGCTGCTCATCGCGCTGGATGGAGGTTGATTTGGAGCTTGGGGGATGGTCGAGCGCCGGTAGACGGTCGGCAAACGAGGACTCCTATATGATTGTCGACTTGAGCGATCACTCGGAGGCGCTCGGTGGACTTCGTGGCTTTCTTGCGGTAAGTGACGGGATGGGCGGGCATGCCCATGGAGATGTGGCCAGTAGGACCGCGGTGAAGACAGCTCAAGCCTACATCGATGATCTGCTGGGTATGGCCCAGGGCTCTGCCCTCAGGATAAGCCCGAGGGTCGCCCTGTCAGAGATCCTCACCGAGGCGAACGAGGCTGTCGTCGCAGCTGCCTCAGCCATAGACGGTAGCATGGGCGCGACGATGACCGCGGCCTTTGTCGCGCATGACCGCATCTGGGTGGGTCATGTCGGAGACAGCCGGGCCTATGTCATGAATGGCAGCACCGCGCGCAGGATCACGACCGACCACTCGCGGGTGGGCAGGTTGATGGCCGAAGGGGTGATCACCGAGGCCGAGGGCCAGAAGCACCCGGATCGTCACATGATAGACAACGCTCTCGGCTTTGAAGGCACGCAGATAGAGGTTTTCGATGAGCCCCTTGTGCGGGGCGATGCGGTGCTGCTCTGCACCGACGGGGTCTATTCGGTCCTGGGTTCTGAGGTCGCTGTTGGCCGTAACGTCGAGGGCCAAGAATGCGTCTGAGGCTTCCCGCTCGGTGTGCGGAGCAGCCCTGAAGGCCGACAGTGACGACAACGTGACGGCAGTGGTCTGGAGCGAAGACTGGAACGCTTTCTGCGCGGGTGTCCCGGCAGTAATTCGCTCGGGCGCGATCCCCGCCGCCGGCGGCCTTCCCTGGTACCGCCGTCGCGCCGTGTTGGCCGCTGTGGCGGCAGTCCTGGTCGCCGCGGCTGTGGCGGTCGGGGTCTGGAAGCTTGTGCTGCCGGCCGTCGCCGGCGATGCGCTCACCGTGGACGGCGTCACCGTTGAGACTTGGCCCGATGGTTCCCCGGCGGGTGGTACGGCCGGGACGAACGCGACCACGACGACGTCGGTGCTGGAGCAGACGATACCCGGAGGCGCGGTGACCACGACTCTGGCGCCCGAGGAGCCTCCAACACCGCCGGAGGAACCTCCAACACCGCCCGAGGAACCTCCAACGCCACCGGAGGAACCTCCAACGCCACCGGAGGAACCGCCCACGCCCTAGCCGACCACGGGCGGCGGATGAATCGCGCCAGTCTCGAGAGATAGTCTGTATTGGTCTCTTGCGGTGAGAGCGGTCTAGCGTCTATGCTGCATAGCGGCAGTACGCGATTTCTGCATATCTGTAGTCGACAGGAGGGGGCGCATGCAGTACATAGAGTTCGCAATCGACCAGGCGAGGATGCAGAGTCTTATCGCCGGTGTCCAGAGCTTCGCCTGGATATTCGAATGGGGTATGTTCCTATTCTTGTTCTTGGTCATCGCCGAGGTCGCCTGGGTATTCATCGACTCGACGCAGAAGCGTAAGGCCAAGAAAGCGCTCTTGCCGCGTATTGCCTCGATCGTAGGCTTCTTCTTCGTCATGCCCGCCTTCATCTTCCGCTACACGGGCAATGCGGATGCCGTGTCGTTGAAGGTCAAGCTGCTCGCTGAGCCTGGTCAACCGTACTACCCGCAGCCCATCACCCTGGAACGTCAAGTGGCTCGTGGGGGGCTACGGCACGACTATGGCCGTACTTGCGATGGTAGGAATGATCATCGCCACTCTTGCTGTGATCATCTATATGTCCACGTCTAGCCGCTCGCGTCCGTCTACCGAGTTCATCGGCGCGCTCAACAACCAATTCGGACAGCTCCGTCAAGATATTCAGTCGGTCAAGAGCCGCCCAGGTGCGTCGACCAGTGCTCCGACCATAAGCCCCAACGCGGTCAGTTCGAGCGCCGCCACTTCTTCTGCGGCGCCAAACAGGTCGGCGGCGACCATCATCGACCGAGCGGGTGCGGCCTCAGCGGCTACGATCATCGAACGTCCGGGTGCGGCCACGCTTCGCGCGGTCAGCGGCAACGCCTCCGGGCGTTCGTGGCAATTGCCACAGTCTGAGTCCAGCATCGGTCGCGACGACAAGAACCTCATCTCGATAGACGACGGCAAGTCGTCGCGCGAGCACGCGAAGATCAGGTATGCAGACGGCATCTACTCGCTGGTCGATCTTGGCAGCTCCAACGGGACTTACCTCAACGACCAAAGGGTCTCGGGGCAGACGCCGCTCAATAGCGGAGACCAGATCCGCGTGGGTGACACCGTCTTCGCCTTTTCTGTAGGGAGCTGACATGCGCGCCCCCGGGTGTGGTCAAGTGACCCGGGCCGCCGAGATGAAGCTACGGCGTTCGACGCGAGTGGCCCTATGCGGGCTTGCAGCGGTGCTGGTCTTGCTGCTTGTCGGCGGAGGCGTCGCGAGTGCCGATTCGCTGGCACCGGCCGGCCCACCAGTGGCACCGGACAAGCCACCAGTCCTGATGCTGGGCGGCGGTCTGGGAGACTCCAGGCTGTTCGTGACCCACTGGCTGGGTGACCAGGCACAAGAGGTAGCGAGGCAAGGCTCCCTGGTTCTGGTCACAAGCGCGACTGCTCGTTGGTGGACCGGCGATGGGCCTGATGCGTATGTGCTCACGGTGGATGAGGCCACGGGTGGTTCTGCGACTGGTGGCCTCAAGATGGAGGATCTGGCCTGGGCCCTCGACCGGCTCGCTGAGCGCCACCCCGTGGGCAAGGCAGTCCTGGTCTGCCAGGGTGCCTCGGGGTTGTTGGCCCGTGCGTATCTTGAGGACCTCGGCGAGCCGAGACAGTCACAGCGCGCCGATATCGTGGGACTTGTGACTTTGGGTACCCCGCACGGCGGCCTGTCGCTTATCGCTGACAGCCCGGGACTTGATATGTGGGATGCGTACGCTGCCGGCGGCGGCTTGACGAGTGCCGACCTAGCTGTGGGCTCGCAATACCTGACTGCGCTGAACGGCAAGACTCTTCCGGTGGTGGTCAAGACCATGGTTGTCAGGGGAGTCTGTGCTTCGTTGTACGGCCGCGACAACGACGGAGTGGCTACTCTGGCTGAGCAAGCATTGCCCTCCGGAGTCGTCGTTGGGGCTCCCGAGGCGCAATTGGACGTTCAGGCCCGGGCGAGCGACGCTTGGTCGCTCAAGGACAGTTGGTTTCCTAAGACCAAGCTGGGGGGTGAGCTGATCGCCCCGGTCGATGCCTCCGAAGTGGACAAACTGGAGCTCGTGAGGAGCTACGTGACCATGCCGGAGGTACAGGAGGCCGTCAAGACCTTCTACACGACCTGGTTCTCGAGTGCGGTCCCGATCACTCATATCAGCAGCCGGCTCGTGGTGGATGTCTCCGGTAGCATGGCTGAATCGCTGAATCGGGTTAAGAAGATCGACTCCGCCCGTCAGGCGTGCTCCACGTTTGTCGGCGCGATGGCGTCCAGGGTAGGACTTGCTCAGGCGGTCCCCGAGGACCTGGCGATCATCACTTTCAACACGAACGCCCGTGTGCTCGCCGGACCGTCGGGCGATTCCAAAGCGATTCAGGCCGTGCTCGGCTCTTTGAGCGCCAACGGCAACACTAACATCGGGCGTGCTCTCGAAGTGGCGGTGAGCTCGTTTGCCGCCACGCCTGGAGCGGCGCAGAAGGTCGTGGTACTCCTATCCGATGGCGAGGCCACCACGGGTCTGAACGATCAGGCCGTCCTTTCCGGCCCCGTGGCGTCTGCGGCCGCTCAGGGCATCAGGATCGACACCTTGGGCCTGGGCAGATTGGGCGCTGATGACAGAGCGTTCCTGGAACAAGTGGCCGCGGCCACCGGTGGCTCGTTCAGCGAAGCGCTCGACGGATTCGAACTCAGTCGTGACTTTCTTGAGGACGCGCTACGAGAGTCTCGGGACCCTGGCCAGCGACTCGGAGGTCGCACTGCCCGAGGGTACGCCGGTGACCGTAGAGGTCGCGCAGGTTGCGAAAGGCAGTCCGCTCATGGAGATCGGCCTCGTGCCCGACGGCCAGATCGAGTGGAAGCTGCTCCGCGATGGTCAGCCGGTACCCGAAGATGCAGTGACCGTGGATGTGGGGGCCGGTGAGGCCCTTGCAGTCACTCTGGAGAATCCCGTCGCAGGTGCGTACGTGCTTGAGCTGCAGAAGACTCCTGGCGGGGGTGGCGGCCGCGCCCACGTGTTCGCCGTTGTTCAGCAGGATGTACTGCCAGACCAGGGAGTAGCAGTCGATCCTGGCAGCGGCGCTCTGCTTTGGCTGATAGTCGTTGGCGTTGTCGCCGTGGCTATAGTCCTTCTTGCCGTGTTCCTCACATTGCGTGAGCACCGAGGCAGATCGGACAGACCCCCAGCGGACGGGGCCGGTGAATGACCGACATAGGCGCTTCATCGATAGCAGGTCCTCGCCCTCAGAACGAGGACGGGTTTCTGACTATCGATCTGGCAGCGCACGCGGATAGACTCGGAGGTCTTCGGGCGCTGTTGGTGGTGGCCGACGGCATGGGTGGACATGCCAACGGTGAGTTGGCCAGTCGCTGCGCAGTCGAGGCTTCACAGCAATACATCGAGGGCATGGTCGCGCGGGCGCTGTCGGGCAATCAGCTCGGAGTTGGACCCGCATCATCTGCTCTGGGACATGATCGGGGCCGCGAACGCGGCGGTCATCAAGGCGTCCCACGAGCAGCCCGCGGGTGGGATGGGCTCCACGATCGTGGCGGCCCTAGTCGGGCAGGACCGCGCCTGGGTGGCACACGTCGGCGATAGTCGCGCGTATCACCTGCGTCCGAACGAGACGAAGCGCGTGACGACCGATCACTCGATGGTGGGCAGACTGGTCGCCCAGGGTGTCATCACCGAGAGCGAGGCCCTCGCACATCCGCAGCGCAATGTGGTCGAGCGGGCCCTCGGCTTCGAGGGAGCATTGCCCGACTTCGGCAAGGTGTGGCTTGAGCCCGCCGACGCCCTGATGCTGGCCAGCGATGGACTGTTCACCGCCCTTGAGCCCGACCAGATCTTGGCCGCGGCCGCCTCCGGGGAGACAGTGATCGAAGCGGCCGCGCGACTGACGGAGGCCGCGGATCAAGGCAGGCACCGACGACAACGCCACAGTGATCATATGGGCAGGGGATTGGGCCGCGTTTCGCGCTGCCCACGGCGCGGGCGCCCTGGAGTTGCTTCCGCCGTCCCTTGCCCCCCAGCCCACCCTGGAGGCGTTGGTCTCTACGCCGGAGCGTCCGAGTACCGCGAGACAGAACCGAAGAGCTTGGTACATCTCCGGGGCTGTCCTGGCTGCGGGGCTGATAGTGACTCTCGCTCTCGTGTTCGCGGCCACCCGAGATGGTGCCGCAGGCGGTGGGAGTCCCGCGACGGTGGCCACCGCGACCTTGAACTCCACGACCCAGTCTCTTGGGCCTCTCAACATGAGAGTAGAAGGCGGCGGCGGTCGGATTAGGTCGGATACCGTTCTCAACGCGGAAACCGAATTGGGGACGCTCAAGGGGGGCACGGTGATCCAGGTAGAGCCCTGGCCTGTTGGCGGCAGTCGTGCAGTGGTACAGAGTATCTGTCGATTCTCTCCAGCTGGAGTACTTCAAAGACGAGGAGTCATTCCACAGAGCTGAGGCAGAGTGGAGACTCGTTCGTGTTCATCAACGGTGCGGTGCTCGAGCCTATGACCGGTGAGTAGGAGCAGTCTGTGACCAACACCATCGGGCCATACGAGCTGCGTGGGCGTCTCGGTTCGGGGGCCATGGCCGTCGTCTGGCGCGGCTGGGACCCCATGCTGGAGCGCGAGGTGGCCATCAAGGAGCCCGTGCGCAACCCAGACCTCTCCGAGTCCGCCGCTCGGGAGCTTGCCGAGCGCTTCGTATACGAGGGCAGGGTCGCGGCCAGACTCAACCACCCCGGCATTGTCACCGTCTTCGCGGCCGACGCTTTTGATGGCAGGCCCGCCATCGTCATGGAGATGCTGCGGGGGCATACTCTGTCGACGCTGATCGACAAGGGTGGCATCCCGCTTCCCGCTGTGCTCTCCATCCTCGACCAACTACTGGACGCCTTGGGGTACGCACACGCGATGGGTGTCATCCACAGGGACGTCAAGCCGGACAACGTCGTCGTATCCGACGACGGGCGCGTGAAGCTGGCCGACTTCGGTGTCGCTCATCTCAGCCAGTTGGACGTATACGGAGACAAGGTAATCGTAGGCACACCGGGCTACATGTCGCCCGAGCAGATAAGGGCGGAGCCGGTCGATCCTCGCGCCGACATCTTCTCGCTGGGGGCGGTCGCCTACGAGATGCTTACGCTGCACAACCCCTTCGGCGCGACCGACGGTCTGGACAAGATGTCCATCATGGCCAACACCACCAACGGTGCAGTTGCAGACTTTCCCGCCAGGTCACCGGTTCCCCATGAGATCCGGGCGGTAGTTCTAAGAGCCTTGGCGCCAGACCGCAGAACAAAGGTTTGCGTCCGCGGCGGAAATGCGCCAGGCTCTCAGCATGACGACCGGGGCCGCGACCGGAAGCAGCGGAGCGGTGGCTGAGTTGGTGGGGGACATGGGTGCCGTGGCTCCGGATGTCTCGGTTTCGGACACGACCATGGACGCGAAGAGACTCGATCGTGGTAGACATGGTTCGAAGGTCCTGGGTGTTCGGCGCGGGAGGCGGCGTGCTCGCCGTGGCGCTTGCCCTGGTGGCGGCACTTGCGGGCGGCGGCGCGGCCGTCGCTGTGTTAGCGGTACTCGCCGGGCTAGTCGGAGCGGCGACGTGGATCGCCTCTGACAAAGCCACGCGTTCACGGTTGATGGACATGTTCGGCATCAGCCACGAACCGGAGCACCCGCATGCCGCCTACGGATTCGGGGGAATCGACCTGATGGGCGGAGCCGGCGGCGACGCAGTGGAGGTGGCCGTATCCGGGCCGAATGACGAGCGGGTCGAGTGGGCGCTTCTTCCGTGTGTCATCGGCCGTGGAGCTGAGGTCCAGGTCTCTATTGCCGATGAGTTGGCCAGCCGGGAACACGCAGTCCTTGAGAGGCATGGTGACGAAGTCTTGGTCCGCGACCTGGGCAGCCGCAACGGTCTGCTGATGGATGGACAGCGGGTCACCGAGCCCAGCCGGGTGCTGGCGGGCACTTCACTCAGAGTGGGTAGTACGACAATCGAGATCCGACAAATATCAGTGCGATCTGGCAAGGCCGCCACATGATGATCGTCGCCGGCCTGGATAGTAGAAACCGACTCCCGTCACCTCGGAGGTAGATCGTGTCTCGTACCCTAGGCCCCTATCAGGTACATTCCGAGCTCGGCCGTGGCGCCATGGCTGTGGTCTGGCGAGCGCACGACTCCGTGCTCGAGCGGGACGTGGCCATCAAAGAACCTCTGCTGCCGCAAGGGTTAGATGCGCTGGCTTCCGCTGAGTTCGGCGCCCGCTTCGTGCGCGAGGCCAAAGCAGCGGCCCGGCTGAACCACCCCAACATCGTCACCATATATGCCGCCGACATCTACGATGGACATCCGGCCATCGTCATGGAACTCATCGAAGGCCAGACCCTGGGTCAGCTGCTGGAGCGCGGACCGTTGGACAAGCAACTGGCCATACACGTTCTCGAGCAACTGCTCTCCGGCGTCGGCTACGCCCACGAGCGGGGCATCGTGCATCGCGATATCAAACCTGACAACGTGTTCGTCACCCCCGATGGGCGGGTGAAGCTGGCCGATTTCGGTATCGCGAGTCTGGCGAGCGACTCCACCCTCACCCAGGCCGGCGCCATCATGGGCACCCCCGGCTATATGGCCCCCGAGCAGATCACCGGCGATCCTGTGGACGCCCGCGCCGACATCTTCGCCTGCGGGGTCCTTGCCTATGAGATGCTCACCGGCCAGAACCCCTTCGGCGCAACCGATGGGACGCCCGCGACCACGGTCATGTACCGCATCGTGCACCAAGCTCCTCCGGAGCTACCAGCGGAGGCCTTGGCTGGCCTACCCGCACACTTGAGCGCGGTGCTCGGTGCCGCCCTGGCCAAAGCCCCCGCCGACCGCTTCCCCGATGCCGCTAGCTTTCTCGCTGCTCTTGGCGGGCAGGGTTCTCTGCCGGTGCCCGGCCTGGGGACCACCGCGGGCGCGGCCCAGGGTATGGGCACCATGCTGCGGCGCATGAAGTCCGCCACCATGATCTCTCGGGGTCCGGGCAAGCCCCAAGAGCCCACTTGGTTGCGAAGCTGGGTGCCCTACGCAGCCGTGGTGGGCATAGGCCTGATCATCATGATCGCCCTGTTGGTCTCGGCTCGAGGGGGAGGGGGACTAAGCGCGTCGACTAGCGACACGACTTCGACTGAGACAAGTGGAGGGACGTGGTCGACAGTAGGCACCTCACGGCAGGGTAACGCCATTGAGATGCTGAGCGCGGGTTCTGGTGCGTGGCGTGTGCTGGTGATCGGCGGCATACACGGTAACGAACAAGGGGCCCCGGTGGGCAGGGCGTTTGCGAGCTATGTTGAGGACAATCCGGATGTGGTTCCTGCTGGCACGCAACTGCGGGTGATAACCAACGTCAACCCAGATGGCCGAAAGGCTTGGACCAGGGGCAATGCGTATGGGGTCGACCTCAATCGCAACTTCCCGACGCAGAACTGGCAGGGCCGACTCAATTCTAAGGACGCTGCGTCAAGGACATGCAACGGAGGTTCATCTCCGGGCTCAGAGCCCGAGACGCAGGCGATACTCTCCTGTCTGGAGGACGGCTTCGACGTCGTTATAGCCTTCTACTCGCCAGGCGGCTACATTGACTACGACGGTAGTGCGAGTGGCTATTCGATAGCTCTGAGGATGTCTCAGGCCAGCGGCATGCGGCTGGACAGCGTCAAGAGCCAGCCCTACATAACGGGATCTCTGGGGACCTACGTACCCGAGAGGTACGGGAAGCCGGTCATAAGCATCACCCTTGCAGACGACAGCCGACTCACCGGGCCCGTCTTGCAGGCCCTGCTGGCCGCCCTGCAGCCAAATTGAGGTGGGTATGGGCAAGAAGGCGGCTTGCGTGAGCATTAGCGGCGACAGGACTGGATATCGCCGCCGTGCGGCCATTTGGGCCGGCGCGGTGGCTGTGGCGCTCGCGCTCGCCGCGATGACGCTTCACGCCTGCGTCGGTTCGGAGATCAAAATCGAGGCGGGTCCAGACGCTCAGGCCGTCACGTCGACAACCGCGGTGCCTCACATACAGACAGTGGGCATGTCTGTTAACGGCAGAACCATAGAGGTGTACGCGTTCGGCAGTGGGTCGTGGCGCGTACTCATTATCGGAGGCGTGCACGGCAACGAACACGGCGGTCCAGTGGCCCGAGAGTTGGTCAAGTATCTGGAGCAGCACCCAGAGGACGTGCCGGGAGGGGTCTTCTTGCAGATAATCCCCAGCGCCAACCCGGACGGGGAGGTTGCGGGTACGCGCAGCAACGCACGGGGGGTGGACATCAACCGCAACTTCCCGAGCCAGAACTGGAGCAGCGACCTTGACCCTGGCGCTGCGCCGTCCAAAGGTCTCACGGGAGGGATCAGCCCAGGCTCAGAGCCCGAGACCAAGGCGATGCTGTCCGTGCTCGACGATGGATGGGACATTGTGATCTCTCTCCATTCTTCGGGGGGCATCGTGGACCTCGACGGTGAGGGAGGCGAGGCTATCGCCCAGCGCATGTCGGCCCTCAGCGGTTTCCCAGTCGAGGGACTCTCCTACCAGTCGTACATCACTGGTTCAATGGGTGTGTTTCTACCGGAGCGCTACCAGATTCCTGTCATCACGTTCGAACTCTTGTCCGCTGAGCTGTCTGACAACATACGGGAAGCACTTCTGAGCACCCTGGACGGTCCGTAGTGCGCGCTGCAGACCGAGGAGGTAAATAGTGGCCCGTACCCTAGGCCCGTACAAGATCCACTCGGAGCTCGGCCGTGGCGCCATGGCTGTGGTCTGGCGAGCGCACGACTCCGTGCTCGAGCGCGACGTGGCCATCAAAGAACCTCTGCTGCCTCAAGGGTTAGATGCGCTGGCCCAGACTGAGTTCGGCGCGCGCTTCGTGCGCGAGGCCAAGGCGGCCGCCCGGCTCAACCACCCCAACATCGTCACCATCCACGCGGCTGATATCTACGATGGTCACCCGGCCATCGTCATGGAGCTCATCGAAGGCCAGACCCTGGGGCAGATGCTGGAGCGCGGACCGCTGGACAAAGCACTCGCCATCCACGTGCTCGAGCAGTTGCTCTCCGCCGTCGGCTATGCCCACGAGCGCGGCATCGTGCACCGCGACATCAAACCAGACAACATCTTCGTCACCCCCGATGGCCGGGTGAAGCTGGCCGATTTCGGTATCGCGAGTCTCGCGAGCGACTCCACCCTCACCCAGGCCGGTACCATCATGGGCACCCCCGGCTACATGGCTCCCGAGCAGATCACCGGAGCCCCGGTGGACGGCCGGGCCGATCTCTTCTCCTGCGGGGTCCTGGCCTACGAGATGCTGACCGGTCAGAACCCCTTCGGGGCCACCGAGGGTCTACCTACGACCACGGTGATGTATCGCATCGTCCACCAGGCTCCTCCGGAACTACCCGCCGAGGCCCTGGCCGAACTCCCCGCCAACCTGAGTTCGGTGCTGGGGGCCGCCCTGGCCAAAGACCCGGCCGACCGCTTCTCCGATGCCGCGAGCTTCCTTGCCGCCCTTGGTGGGCAGGGTTCTCTGCCGGTGCCCGGCCTGGGGACAGCCGTGGGTGCGGCCCAGGGGATGGGCACCATGATGGCTCGTCTATCACGGGTCAAATCGGCCACCATGATCTCCCGAGGACCGGGCAAGCCCCAAGAGGCTAGTTGGACCAAGAGCTGGCTCCCCTACGCAGCCGTGGTGGGCATCGGTCTCATCATCATGATCGCCCTGCTGGCGTCGGCCGGGGGTGGGGGCGGGGGAGCGGTGACGGCTTCGACTCAGTCTGTGGACTTGTCGCTAGAAGCCGCTGTGAGCGCCTCAAGCTTCCTGTCTCCGAGCGCGACCTCGACATACTATCCAGCGAACCTCGTTGATGATAACCCCGCAACGTGTTGGGGGGCTGACTGGGAAGGTTCTGGCGTGTGGGTGCAGTTCGACTTCTCTACTGCGGTCACGGTCAGTCGATTGCGCATCATTGCCGGATATCAGAAGTCGGGGAGTGGTGGTGACAGCTGGTCGAGAAACGATAGGTTAAGGGCATTCACCGTACAGTTCTCCGACGGAACGGAAGTGACCAAGCAAGTCCTTGACGAGCGTGGTTATCAGGATGTTGACTTACCGCCGACCGAGACGACTTATGTGCGGATCGTGGTTCTCGCTGTCTACCCATATCAACCGGATTGGGAGGGCCAAGGCTGGGACGATATCAGCGTGTCCGAGATCCATCCGTGGGGGTACGCGGCTCCGGTGTCGGGAGTCGACGGCGAATGACCCTGTCGGCAAGTGCCGGCAACCAGTTGCGCGTGCCCATGCATTCCCGCTGGATACTGGCTCGCAGTGGACACGGCAATCGCCGACCAATGTACCGTTAGCGCATAGGGGGTAGACAGGGTGGCTGTAGGCGTGATCTATGTACTCTTCCTGGTCATCCTAGCTGTAGCGCTGCTACCGATGATCTTCTTTCTGCTCACCCTCCGCAATCTATTGCGCCAAGTGAGTCCACAGAATCAGGTGATGACTCCGAACAGTGTGTGGCTCAATCTGATTCCGCTGTTTGGCACCATTTGGATGTTCGTGACCATCGTCAGGGTCAGGGATTCGGTGAGCGCCGAGTTCCGGTCCCGCGGCTTGGCGCCCGCGGGTGACTTCGGCTTCGGGGTCGGCATCGCCTATGCCATCCTTATGCTGTTTGCGGGCATACCCGGGATGGTGTGCTGGATCATCTACTGGGTCAAGATAGCGGACCTCAAGACCCAGCTTGCACAGTCACAGCCCGCTCTCAGCCAGACCACGAGCCCTCAGGGGCCCAGCCAATGGGCACCGGCTCAGCAGAAGCCTCAGCCCTGGTCGCAACCGCAACCACAACCACAACCGCAGCACCGGCCAGTCGTGCCAGGCGCCGGCCTGCCCGGGTGGAGTGGGTCCGCTGCGGCGACATCACCCAAACCTCCCGCCCCCATGACCACCCCCGGTCTGGGCTCGGGACCTGCCGGTGCACCCAAGTCGCCGGAGACGACGGTGGGTCTGGGCGCGTCCGCGGCAGTAACCGGCGGTTCTGCCTTCGTGCCCGATCGTATAGCAGCCGCGTTCGTGCGCAGCGGGGAGGCAGAAGACACGCCGCCGGTCGGCTCTGCCGCCAAGCCTGCAGCAGCCGAGGCCCCAGGGCCTCCTGCCGGCTTCGACGGTGTGGCGCCCTTGCGCCTGGTCATGCTGGGTGGAGCGGGCAAAGGGGGTGACAGCTGGACGTTGCCGAGGGGTCGAGAAGTCCACGTGGGCCGCGATGAATCGTGCTTCATCTCGCTGAATGACGGCAAGTGCTCACGCAAGCACGCGGCCTTGATCCACAAGGCCGATGGCCTCTATGTGACCGACCTTGGCAGCTCCAACGGTACCCGGATCAACGAGGAGCGCCTTGGGGCCGAACCGCGTAAGGCCTCCGCCGGCGACAAGATCCGATTCGGTGACACCATCGTGGAGGTCACTGCGTGAGCGGGCCGTTCCGCGCGATAGCTTTCTTCTGGGCATCACCGCCGTAGTGTCTGGCAACGACCTTCGCACCGGACGCCGTTTCTGCGGCCAGCCGGAACCCATTGTCGGCACGAACGACTGGTACTGGCCGGTGGTCATCGACGGCTGGCAACGGGGGATTCTCCCCTTGGCATGGGTACGGCGTGAGACGACAAGAGACAAGTCGCTCAGTGCACGCTGGCACGGACATGGAGGCTGACACAGACCGCCCGTGTACGTCCTTGTTGCGTGACGACTTCACTCCGCGGAACGGTTTCGAAATGCCTCGAGCGATTGGAGATGCCCTTCGGGGGCGTCTGGGCTCGGGACAATGGGTATCTGGTCGACCGGAGATCCCGCTGTCGGCGCTGTCGCTGGTGGAACACGGAGCCAGGACTTGTGGCCTGGGTCAGCAGCGTCAGCGCCGATCCGTCACATCTTCACTTCGGCATTCGACCTGGTGGTGCCCCCGCAACTCCGCAACGGTGGAGGGGTCTGACAGACAAGGGCGATGACCGAGCTCGGTCCCGGGTGGTTTCATACCCTTCAATGCGAATCGCGGCACCTACGCTGTCCTGGCGCCAGGGGCCGGTTCGGGCCCCGCAACCGCATTCGTCCTCGACTGCTCCGGGTCGATGTCGGAGTGGTCTACGAGCGGCACCAAGATCGAAGAAGCCAGATCGGCGGGCTCGACTGTCATCGGCAGCGTCGCCAACCTTGCAGCTTCCAGTGGCACGACCGCTCAGGTCTCAGTGGTGGCGTTCAGTTCGACTGCCAGCGCTACACAGGACCTGACCACCGACTATGCCGAAGCAAGAGGCGCGATCCAATCCTTGGAGCCGCAGGACTCCACCAACATGGGTGCTGGTCTGGAGGTTGCGCTCGAGCAGTTGCGTGCGGCCCCCGGGGGCTCGACCAAGACCATAGTCCTACTGTCCGACGGCATGGCCAACGAGGGGCTCTCAGGGGATGAGATACTGGCCGGCCCAGTGAGGCAAGCCAAGGCCGCAGGTATCAAGATCTATTGCGTCGGTTTTGGTGACCCGAGCACTACTGCCGATGACACGGGTCTGGATGAGTCTCTTCTAGACCGCATCTCGACTGAGACCGGTGGGGTCTACGCACGCGCGGACGCTTCGGATGTCAGCAAGGAGTTGTCTGTGCTCTTCATCCATTCGCAGGTCGCCTCGACCCAGAACGTCCTTGCGGAGTTCGAGGGCACCGTAGCGCAGGGACAGTTGGCTGATGCCGGCGGCTTCAACATCCAGCAATCAGACAAGACGCTGCAGGTGGTCTTGAATTGGCCGGGTAGCCAGTTGGATCTGCAGTTGACCGACCCGGCCGGCATCTCAGTCGCCGATGGCTACCCGGGCTACACGCTCTATGCTGGGCGTCCGGCGCAGGCGATCGTTCAAGACCCGATGACCGGCCAGTGGCAGCTCGGAGTGTATGGAGCCGACGTTAGCGAACCCCAAGAGCCGTACTACGCCTTGGTGTCCAGCCAGGGGCCGACAGTCGGCACAGGGCCTGTCTGGCGTGTCGGCGGTGGTGCCGGCAACTCCAGCGCTTGGCTATGGCTGATCGCCGCCGCTGCGGTGGCTGTAATAGGCAGCGTGGTATGGAGTAGCAGGCGCGCGCGCCCTGAGGTCGTGATGGCTGCGCAGGCGAGCACTTCTGCAGGGAACCCCCCGGAGCTGAGCGAGGGTGCGGCAAATCGCGAGGCAGGGCCAGCACTGATCGGCCCTGGTGACCGCCGTCACATTGTTCGCCAAGGCTCGAACTCAGTAGGTAGATCCTCAGAGAACAATATCCAGGTCGACGATGCGCAGGCCTCAAGGTTCCATGCCGTCATCTTGCTGGAGGGCACTCGAACGGTCGTGCGCGATCTGGGCGGTGTAACCGGCACACTGGTTAACGGAGAGGCCATGCAAGGCGAGCGAGAACTCCGAGCCGGAGACCGCCTGACGTTCGGCGCGACCACGTTCATATACATAGGCTAGGCGCGGGAAAGCCTAACGCTTTCAGTGCCGGGGTTCTGCGCTATCCGATCGGAACCGCCTCGATGCAGTCCCAACCCATGTAGACGTCATATGGCCCCGTTCCCTGGTTGTCGAAGCACTTCACGACGATCGTGCCGGATGTGAAGGTCCATGTTCCCAGATTCATCCACCCCTTGTAGTTGAACTGGTTCACCGGTACGGACGCCAGGCGTGTCCCGCCGTCCCAGATCTCATAGACGACGCCCGCCCAGATGTCCGACATCGACGGGATGTAGGCGTTCAATTTCACCTTACCGCGACCGTTTGCAAGAGTCCACACGGCCCAGTTGACATAGTAGGATCTCCCGAACGCGGATTTGGTGGCGTCGTAGTCATTGTCGTTTCCGTGGCCGTCGCCCGAGTGGTGGACGATCCACTTGGGGTCTCCGCCGATGGCCGGATCGTCTTGACGCCTGACGATCGCATGGTACCCGGCGTCGGGATAGACGCTGATGTTCGACCAGTAGGTGTTGATGCTCTTGATGCCGTTATTGACAATGGCTTGATAGTCACCCCCAGTGGGTATCCAGGCACGCTTGCCATCTACCGTGATCAGATAGCAGGCATCGTCATCCACGTTGCGCAGGATTCTGCCCACGCCGCTGGGATTCGGCGTGAGAGTCGGCGTGGGTGTGGTAGGGGCGGCCTGGGTCGTGGTGGTCGTCGGGGCGGGTCCGTATCCGTATTCAGACCAGTCACTGTTGCCCGCCGCGTTGTGCGCCCTTACCTGGAAGACATAGTGAGTCTTGGCATCGAGATCACCCACGGTGTAGGTGAGAATGCCGGCCGCTATGGTGGTGCTGGCTGTGACCCAGTTGGAGGTCTGCCCCACCTTGTATCTGACATGGAAGCCGGCCTCGTTGTCGGAGGCGTCCGTCCACGAAAGCACAGCCGAATTCGCAGTCCTGTTGACCCGGAGGTTGGTCGGCACAGCGGGGATGGTGGGCTTGGTCGCGGCCTGGGTCGTGGTGGTCGTCGGGGCGGGTCCGTATCCGTATTCAGACCAGTCACTGTTGCCCGCCGCGTTGTGCGCCCTTACCTGGAAGACATAGTGAGTCTTGGCATCGAGATCACCCACGGTGTAGGTGAGAATGCCGGCCGCTATGGTGGTGCTGGCTGTGACCCAGTTGGAGGTCTGCCCCACCTTGTATCTGACATGGAAGCCGGCCTCGTTGTCGGAGGCGTCCGTCCACGAAAGCACAGCCGAATTCGCAGTCCTGTTGACCCGGAGGTTGGTCGGCACAGCGGGGATGGTGGGGGGACTGTTGCTGGGGTCTCCGAAGCGCCATATGTAGATGTCGCTTGCCGACCAGTCCGCTTGGCTCCAATCGCTGTTACCGACCTTACCGTAGATACACTCGCGAACACGGTAGTGGCCCGGAGAAGTCACGCTGATGACGATTACGGTGTGTAGCCCAGCGGTGGGCATTGTGCTGTTCTCCGTTTTGTGACCCTTCGGGATCATCTGGATGATGTCCCCCGGAGCCGCGCTGTTGATGTCCACAAGGACACCACCGTGATGAAGATAGTCGCCGTAGTAGCAACCGTCTGGGTCACCGTAACCCTTTAGAGGTTTCAGATTGTGTCTGGCCCGAACCACATCAAGCACCTTATTGACCACGAAAGGACGGCATTGAAGACTCGGCTCCGCTGAGAAGATGCCATCAGGGTAACTGAGAGCCTGATCCACCAATTCCTGGTTCTTGAACGCAAAAGTGGTATTGGCGACCGCGACCTGTGACATGGCTGCGGGCGCTGACTGGACGGCCAGGGCGACCTGTTGCTGCGAGACTCTGATGTCCGCCTGGCCCCCTACGTTGAGCGGGGCAGCTACCATCAATGCCATCATCATCAGCCCAGCCCCTGAAGAGTTGCGGAGCATCTTCTGCCACAACCCGAAGAGTCTGTTGCCTCTGACGCCACTCTCGCCGCCGCCGTCACCTCGATGCGGAAGATGCAGCCTCATAGTGCCCCCTCAATCACTGCCCTCCAGATGCCCAAGTTACAGCTATTGTCGAGTGAGGGGAGGGGTCATGTCAAATGCCGCCACGTATCGGACTATCGCGCCCCCCCGGGATGCTGTAACCTTTTCTGCAGTCTTAGAAGGATTGCTGCTCGAGGAGGGGGATTCATGGTCTGCAAGCACTGCGGCTACACGCCTGGGCCCGAGGACAAGCTTGACCGCTGTCCGATGTGTGATGAGCGCTGGGCGGATGAAGGTGGCAAGCCGGAGAGCGAAGCCAGCGGGTCTGACTCCTGGAGGCAGCACAGCGGCATGTACATCACGGCCGGGCTCGTCGCCGTGGGCATCATACTCATGTTGGTCCTCCTCCTTGGCGGGCGTAGTGGTGGTTCGGGCGGTGCGGGTCCCGCGGCCGCTGGCTCCGCAGGGGTAGGCGCGTCGACCACTCTGGCATCCGCGGGTGCGGCTGCAGTTCAAGGCTACGGCAACTACACAGACTCCACGTTCGGTTACTCCTTCACATATCCCTTGGAGTGGCAGGTGTTGCAGGGGGTAAGTGGCCAGGGGAAGGCCGGGGCCGTCTCGGCCGGCAGTGTTTCGGTGGTCGACGCCGCAGGCAGCGTTGCCGGTGCTGATCATGTAGACCTGATGCACGTATCGGTCTATGGTCTCACCGCGGTAGTGGACGCATCGAAGCTTGCCGAGGTGCGCCCTGAAGTGGAGGCCGTGCTGGCCGATCTTCAGTCGCAGAGCAGCGACTCTAAGGTGGTCGAGGCCTTGGCCGAGACCACGGCGGCGGGCATGCCGGGCTTCAAGGTGACCCTCTCATTCACTGTCGAGGGGGTACCCGTGACCACGCTGATGTACTTCTTGTTCTCGGGTGACCTTGAGTATCAGTTGACCCTGCAGGCGGCCACCGGCGACTGGGAGATGAAGTTGCCCGCACTTGAGGCGATAGTCGCGAGCTTCGAGCCGGGAGCGTCCAGCCCGACTACGACGTCGGTCGGTCCGTGACAATGGCAGATCACTGGAGGTCCGCACCCGCTGTCATACAAACGCATAGACCCTTACCACCTCGGAGGTAGACCGTGTCCCGTACCCTAGGCCCCTACGAGATCCACTCCGAGCTCGGCCGTGGCGCCATGGCCGTGGTCTGGCGAGCGCATGACTCCGTGCTCGAGCGCGACGTGGCCATCAAGGAGCCTCTGCTGCCCAAGGGTTAGACGCGCTGGCCCGCTGAGTTCGGCGCCCGCTTCGTGCGCGAGGCCAAGGCGGCCGCCCGGCTCAACCACCCCAACATCGTCACCATCCACGCCGCCGACATCTACGACGGTCACCCGGCCATCGTCATGGAGCTGGTCGAAGGCCAGACCCTGGGCCAGATGCTGGAGCGCGGGCCGCTGGACCAAGCACTCGCCCTCCGCGTGCTCGAGCAACTGCTCTCCGCCGTGGGCTACGCCCACGAGCGCGGCATCGTGCACCGCGACATCAAGCCCGACAACATCTTCGTCACCCCCGATGGCCGGGTGAAGCTGGCCGACTTCGGCATCGCGAGCCTGGCGAGCGACTCCACCCTCACCCAGGCCGGCACCATCATGGGCACCCCGGGCTACATGGCTCCCGAGCAGATCACCGGAGACCCCGGTGGACGCCCGGGCCGATCTCTTCGCCAGCGGGGTCCTGGCCTACGAGATGCTCACCGGTCAAGAACCCCTTCGGGGCCACCGAGGGTCTACCTACGACCACGGTCATGTATCGCATCGTGCACCAGGCTCCCCCGGAACTACCCGCCGAGGCCCTGGCCGGTCTACCCGCCAACCTGCGCGCGGTGCTGGGGGCCGCCCTGGCCAAGAGACCCGGCCGACCGCTTCCCCGATGCCGCGAGCTTCCTTGCCGCCCTTAGGTGGGCAGGGCGCTCTGCCGGTGCCCGGCCTGGGGACAGCCGTCGGGCGCGGCCCAGGGGATGGGCACCATGATGGCTCGTCTATCACGGGTCAAATCGGCCACCATGATCTCCCGAGGACCGGGCAAGCCCCAGGAGGCCACTTGGACGAAGAGCTGGGTCCCCTACGCAGCCGTGGTGGGCATCGGGCTCATCGTCATGATCGCCCTGCTGGTCTCGGCCGGGGGCGGGGGCGGGTCGAGTGCGGCAACGGTGACCACAGTATGGGACTTGGCCGTCTACTCGGAGCTCGAGAGTGAGTTGGTACAGCAACTGGAGTCATACAGCAACCGGTTCGCTGAAATCGTCAAGGTGATCAACGCCAACCTTCCCTACGTACCCTCCTGGGTGTCCGATGAACTGATGACGATGCAGGATACCCTGGACGACTACCGTGACCAGTTTGAGGCCATGAGCATCCCAGGCGACTACCTGCCGGCCTATCTGAAGCTTGATGACGCCACCGTCAACATGATCTACAGAGCAGATGTAACCAACCAAGCGGTGCAGATAACCCGCAACTCCGGCAACTCCGGAGATGCTTGGCAGTATTGGGACCTTGGGCGGTCTGCTGGCAACTCCTTTGTTGCGGCGCTGGCGGAGTACTACTCTCTCGCTCGTCAGCGCTAGAGGTACACACTTACGCCCCTGGGGCCGAACTCCGCGGGGATAAGAGTCAACCCACACTGAGCGTCGACCGGCGCGCGCTTAGAGTCGGCCGTGCTCCGACCACCGCTCCCTGGTCACCGCCATTGCCCTAGCCTGCCAGCTCTCGTCTTCAAACGTGAGCGCTCCCGGGTCAGGTGGAGACGGGGCGAAGCCCAGACTTCTGTAAGTCGCGATGGCTGCGTCGTTGCAGTCGAAGACCAAGAGAGTCACTTCGCGCAGACCCAAGCCGGCAAGCGCCTCGTCGACAGCCGATCTGACCAGCGCTCTGCCCAGCCCTATGCCTCGATAGGCCGGGAAGATGAGCACCTTGCCGAGTACGCAGGTCGATCTGGCGTAGTCGATGTCCATCAACTGGACGTGACCCACCGTCTCCCCTGTGCTGGGAAGAACAGCCTTGTAGACCCTGAACGATGGCGTCTCGCCGCATCGTCTTGGCGAGGGTCTCCTTCACCTCGCGCGCGTCGAGGGGATACGTGTACTCCGGTCCGGCCCACTGGAGATGAAGGCGAGGGTCGGTGATCGCGGCGCTCAACTGAGCGAAATCGCTCTCATCGAACCTTCGCAGCTCGAGCGGCTCGTCTTGCACGATGCTCCCCTGTCTAGGCCTCAGGACCATACTGGAGCCGCTCGTCAGATGATGTGGCTCTTGACCATGATGCCGCCATCCACCGCTATCTTCTGGCCGGTGATGAAGCGCGATTCGTCGGAAGCCAGAAATACGTACAGAGGGGCGCAATCATCCGGGGTGCCCATTCGGCCGCCCAGGGGGGTCTCGCGAGCGGAGCGCTCTATCAGTTCTGCATCGCCTTCGGTCATGCCGGTCATGATCACGCCCGGCTGCACGGCGTTCACCCGGATGTTGAACTGCGCCAGCTCCGCGGCAGCGATCCGAGTCATCGAGATGACGGCCCCCTTCGTTCCGCCGTAGATCAGCGAACCGCGCTGGCCATCGTCGGCAGCGATAGACGCTGTGTTGATGATCGACCCGCCGCCTGCGGCGATCATCGCGGCAACGGCGTGCTTGATGCCAAAGAAGGGGCCCTTCTGATTGACGCCGACCTGAAAGTCGAAGTCATCCTCGGTCAGTTCCTGGACGGGCTTGTAGCGGTCCACGCCCGCGTTGTTCACCAGGATGTCCAGTCGGCCGTACGTGTCGACAGCGGCGCCGATGAGTCTCTCCACGTCGCGCTCCACGGCCACGTCGGCGTCCACGTACACGGCCTCGCCACCTGCCGCTCGGATCATGCCGACGGTCGCCTCTCCGGCCCCATCCGCCCGGCAGTCGTTCACCACTACCCTGGCGCCCTCTTTGGCGAACTCGATCGCGACTGCCCGGCCTATCCCGGAACCGGCCCCGGTGACGATGGCCGTCTTACCCTTCAGCCTGTCCATGAATCGCCTCCGTGTCTACTGCTCCGGCGCGCGCGACCCTCTACTGCTGTCTCCCTCGGATGAAGTAGTCGCACTTCGCGAGTATCGCGTCGATCACCTTCGGATCTTTGTACGCCTTGGGGTCTGTTGAGGCAAGCGACGTGATCTCGTCAAGAGCGCGGAATAGGTGGCCGCGGCAGTTGTAGTCGAGAAGGACGGTATCTTCGCGCGCGGTGATCTCGCCCGCCAGGTAGGTCGGCACGTGCAGGATGTCGCGTTCGTTAGCCACGAAAGGGTCCATGCCCTCGAGGCTCACGTCGACTGAGCCCGAATAGATGACGAACAGATTAGTGTGTGGATTCTGATGGCCCCAGGAGAGGTTGAAGCCCGGCCTCATGCGAGCCTGCCAGATCTCCTTGTGGCCGTTGGTCTCGTAGCGCGCCACCTTCTGCAATAGAGATATGCCCTCGAAGTCGAAGCGCGCAAGGGCAAAGTCGTAGTCGCGGATGTAGCCCACCGCGCTCTTATCTACATCTCTCAGCATCGGTTTGTAGTCGAACCACACTGTCGCATCGCGTTTGTAGACCCCAGCCATGAACTCGGGATCGTTAAACGTCTCCGGATGGTAGTACCGCAGGCGGTGATGCTGCAACAGCCCCGGGTTCATCTGGATCTCCTGAAAGAGCTCGCGCCAGACGGTGCCGTCATCAAGATAGCGGAAGCCATGCGCTACGTAGGGAGGCACAAACACCATATCGCCTTTGACCGCAACCGCCCGCTTGCCCCGGATCCAGACCTCGACCCTGCCGGCGTCGACCAGGAAGAGCTCTATGCCGCGCTCGTGCTCGTGATAGGGGACTTCGTCATTAGCGTGATACACGGTGTCGCTGATCTCGTTGCTCTCAAACTCGCCAACAGGTTCGGTGTAGTAGGCGACATAGCTCGGGCTTGCCTCATCGTATTCTTCATATTTGGCGATGTAGTCCGCGGGCGTGATGTGTATGCGCTGGGGGTAGTACTTGGTGCTCATGTTCCATCCTTCTTTCACAGGCTGCGAACGATGATGGGCTGCGAGCCTGTCGTCTTCACCCAGCCAGCATCCCAATTCCCCGTCTAGGTAAACTTTGTCAGAGAACGGTGAATCCCGAGATGTCGGTGAAGTAGTGACGCGATCAGTTCCTCTGGGAGCTCTCGGCCGACTGATGACGTAGTCCTCGCATCTGCTTCTTGCCATATGCACATTGTATTCCATGTTATCCGCGCGTACAAAGAAGTTGACATGGACCGTTGTAGCCGTGTTATTGTAACGGGGTTAGCAGAGCGTCCAGTATGGGTATCTGGCGCTTGCGGCGTACCACTCAAGGGATTGAGGGGCACATGAGCCAGGCTTTGGTCACGGGGCTTAATGGGCTATCGTACTCGTTCATCCTCTTCTTGCTGGCCGCTGGCTTCTCCCTCACCTTCGGCGTCATGGGGGTCCTCAATCTTACCCACGGCGCCCTCTTCGTTTTTGGAGCCTACATCGGCCTCCAGGTGATCGATTCGGTGGGTCCCTTCTGGTTGGCCATCATCTGCGCGGGCTTTGCCATGGCGGTCTTCGGGTTCCTCCTCTATTTCTTGTTCCTGAAGCATCTGTACAACAAGGTTCCCGAACAGGCTGTGCTGACCATCGGCCTGGGCTACATGGTCACCAACCTCATACTGTGGATATGGGGTCCCATGAGCAAGATCGCGCAACCTCCCGGGTTTCTTGCCGGCGCAATCAAAGTGGGAGAGCTTAGCTTCCCCGTGTACCGCATCTTCATATGCGTTGTCGGAGTGGTCATCCTCGCCATCCTCTGGTGGACGCAGGACAGAACGCGCTGGGGAGCAATCATCCGTGCGGGCATGGACAACAAGGAGATGACAGTCGGTCTGGGCATCAACTACGGGTTCGTCAGCACCGTGGTGTTCCTATTGGGGGTGGCGCTGGCCGGCGTGGGAGGGATGCTGGGAGCGCCCATGCTGGGCGTGTTCCCCACCCAGGGGGACAATCTGCTGCTGCTGACCTTGATCGTGGTGGTGGTCGGCGGCACCGGCTACATCCAAGGCACCATGCTGGGCGCGCTCGTCATCGGACTGCTTGACACGTTCGGCAAGGCCTATGTGCCTAAAGCCGCGCTGTTCTTTGCCTATATCGTTTTCGTCATCATCCTGCTCGTGCGACCGAGCGGGCTGGTAGGCAGAAGGATCTTCTGATGGCTCCACGAGGCAAGGTGCCGCGCTCGCTGATCGAGATCGGCATCCCGGTGGTGGTGTTCAGCGCCTTGTTGCTCGCGATCCCCAGTTTCGTTCCCTCCTACATAGCGAGCCTGGTCACCAAGATGATGATTTACGGCCTGTTCGGCATGAGTCTGAACATCATCTGGGGCTATGCCGGCATCCCCAGTTTCGGCCACGCGGCCTTCTTCGGCGCAGGTGGCTACGCCTGCGGCCTTCTAGCCCTCAAGGCCGGCATCGGGAACTTCTGGCTGAATCTGCTGCTGGTCTTGCTCTTGACGGCAGCGCTGGCCGCCATTCTGGGTTTTCCGGCCTTCAGAGTGTTCGGTGTGGGGGCGGGTGCCGCCAACCCTATCTACTTCCTGCTGGCCACCATCGCATTCGGCGAGATCTTGGCCCGAGTGGCAATCGCGGCGCGCACTTACACGGGCGGATCCACGGGTCTGAAAGGCATCCCTGACCCACAACTAGGATTCGGAGTCACGGTGACCTCGGGGCGGTTCTACTACTTGGTCTTCGTACTCACCGTCGTCTCCATATTTGCCATCTACCGGATAGTCAACTCTCATTACGGCTACGCCCTTCGAGGTATCCACGACAACGAGAGGCGCATGCAGGCTCTGGGCTACAACACGTGGCTGTACAAGTACACCGCGTGGATCATAGCGGCCGTTTTCGGCGGCCTAGCCGGGCTGATGTTCGCGTACTTCAACGGGACCATGGTTCCTCAGAACTTGGCCATGATCACCAGCGACATCGCCTTTCTCCTTGTGATCATGGGTAGCACCACCACGTTCTTCGGCCCCCTGGTGGCCAGCGTCGTATACGTGGGAGTCGAGCACCTGGCCAGCCAGTATCTGCCGGAACGCTGGCCGCTGATCTTCGGAGCCCTCTTCGTTGTTACTGTCATGGTCATTCCCCAAGGGCTAGGCGTGTTCATCCTCAAGGCATGGAGGAGGATCATCCGTGGCGCCGCTGCTTGAGGTGCAAGGCATAGGCGTCAACTACGGGGGCCTCGCCGCCGTCAAGAACGTCAGTTTCGCCATCGCCCCGGGAGAACGGTTGGCTCTCATCGGCCCCAACGGGGCGGGCAAGACCACTCTGTTCAACGTACTCACCGGGCAGTTGAAGCCCTCCACCGGCAAAGTCTACTACAAGGGGCATGACATCACACACCATTCGGTGTACGGACGGGCGCACCTGGGCATCGGACGGTCCTTCCAGATCACGAGTCTCTTCACATATCAGAGCGTTCTTGTGAACGCTCTGATAGCCGTGCAGGGCACTCGAAAGGGCCGCTATGATCTGTTCCGGCGGCTGCTTTCTGACAAGGAGATGCTGGCCGCAGCCCACGCGCTGCTGGAACAGGCCGGCCTCTGGGAACTTAGGGACGAGATAGTGGGCTCCCTGGCCTATGGCCAACAGCGCAAGCTGGAGATCGCGCTGAGCCTGGCCGGCGACGCGGAGTTGCTGCTTCTGGACGAGCCCAGCTGTGGCCTGACCACGGTGGAGAGCGCGGACATCACCTCCCGCATCAAAGCGCTGGGATCCAAGACCACCGTACTAATGATCGCTCACGACATGGACCTGGTGTTCGGGGTGGCCGAGCGTGTACTGCTGCTTCACTACGGCGAGATCGTCTGCGAGGGCACCTGTGAGGATATCCGCACCAACCAGATGGTGCGGGATATCTACATGGGCTCTCGCAAAGCGGTTTGGGACGGACGGCCGATAGACCATGATCGAGGTGAAGGACATCCACACCTGGTACGGGGACGCCTACGTCCTCCAAGGGGTATCGTTGGAGGTGAAGGACGGCTTCATGCGTGGCTCTTCTCGGCCGCAACGGTATGGGCAAGACCACGACTATCCGCTCCATCATGGGTTTCACGACCCCGCGCAAGGGCAGCATCCTCTACAACGGCCGAGAGACGGTCGGCCTACCGGCCTACAAGATCGCCCGCCTGGGCATCGGTCTCATCCCGCAGGGCAGAATGATCTTCTCGTCGCTCTCGGTGACGGAGAACCTGACCATGGCGGCCCGCTCCCGGGGTAAGAAGCGATCCCTGGACGCTGGATGGCGTGTTCCACGTGTTCCCGAAGCTGGCTGAGAGGCGAAAGAACAAGGGCAATCTCCTGTCGGGCGGCGAGCAACAGATGCTCACCATAGCTCGGGCGCTCATGACCAATCCAGACCTCTTGCTCTTTGACGAACCCTCCGAGGGTTTGGCCCCGGTGATCGTGGACGAGGTGTTCAGGGTGATCGGGGAGCTGAAAGCCGCCGGCCAATCCATCCTTCTGGTGGAGCAGGACTTCGGCATGGCCATGAGCGTCGCCGACTACGCCTACATCATGAGCAAGGGCACCATCGTCTATGAGTCCGCACCGGCCAAGTTGATGGACAACGAGAGCATCAAGAGCACCTATCTGGGAGTCGGTGAGTAGGAGGGCCGAGAGCTGAGGGACGAGGGGCAAGAAGAGCGCGAGTGACAAGGGGCCGAACAAAGGAGGAATGTGATGCATAAACGATTGCTGGTGGTGTTGCTGGTGCTGATGCTTGGCATCTGCGCGTTTGCTGTCGCCTGTGGCGGCGAAGAGGCCAGCGATACTACCGCCGCTCAGGCCGAAGGCGAGCCCATCATACTCGGCTACGATGATGGGTTCACCAGCTTCATGGCCTACGATGTTTCTCTGGCCGAGAAAGGCATCTACACCGCTCTGGCGATGCTCGACAACCAGGCTGCCGGCCGGCCGCTCGAGTACGTCAAGGCCGACAACGCTTCTGACGTGAGTATCGCGGTCGACAAGGCCCGGCAGTTGGTGGAGAGTGACGGCGCCGATGTCATCATCGGTCCCATATTCTCGCCCGCGACCGCGGCCGTGACCGACTACCTGGCCGGCGCCACGGGGGTGCCCAACATCTCCGTAATGGGTCAACCGAGCGAGAACTTGGACACAGCCAACGGACTGGCCTTCATCCCCTGCGGCCTCTACGGCTCGCATGGCTACTACTTCGGCAAGTACTGCGCGGAGGTGCTCGGCTACAAGACGGCCAACTGCATCCACTACGAAGACACGGCTGCCTATCAGCTGCAGGCCGGCTTTGAGAAGGGATTCGCGGAAGGCGGAGGCACGGTCACTACTCCGGTGTACGTCCCCATGGACACGGTGGACTTCAGCGCCTACCTCACTACCATGAAGCCTGCGGACTGCACGCTCAACTGGATATTCGGCGCGGGCGCTGTGCCGTTCGTCCAGCAGTACAAGAGCTACAACCTCGCCGCCCCTCTGGTGGTTCCCATGGCCAACAACTTCAGCCGCGAGCAGTTGGCGGAGTTGGGTGACCTGGGAGTGGGCATGGTCGCCTGCGACATCTATGTCGATTCGCTCGACAACCCTGAGAATGACGCGTTTGTCGCCAAGTATCAGGAGCTCTATCCCGGTGAGTACCCCATGCCTCAGGGTTTTGGCGCCGCGCTGGCGATCTTCATGATGGCCAAGGCGGTCGAGACCACCGACGGGGACACGACTCCTGCCGCGTTGATCGAGGCCATGTCTACCATGAGCCTGGACACCGCAGCCGGCAAGATCACCATGTCCGCGTACAAGGACGCCTTCATCGGGACGCGGGACTTCTTCATCCTGGAGACCCAGAAGGTCGATGGGGTCGTCCAGTGGGTGCCTGTCGAGACCATCGCTCAAGTGCTCTTGGACGAGAAGAAGTAGATGTACTTCTCCCAGTCCTGACTCAGATAGGACTGAGGGGGGACTCTGCGAGGGGGGCTTCACGCAGAGCGTGAAGCTCCCCCCTTGAGACGGCCTGTCAACGGCCACCTCGCAGAAGACACACCAGTCTCTCAGTAAGCTAAGGGGCGGGGTCCACATGCGCCAGGCCTGTATCGTCAGGAGCACCTGCACACTTTGCAGCAGCGGCTGCGGAGTGCTCATCCACATCGAGGACGGGCGCCCGGTCAAGGTCGAGGGCGACCCCGAACATCAGGCCAGTCGCGGCGCACTGTGTGTGCGGGGGGCCGCTTCGCTCGAGTACCTCACGAGCCCCGAGCGGCTCACGCATCCACTGACACGGGCCGGTGCGCGCGGCGAGGGCAAGTGGAAAGCAGATCTCGTGGGATGAAGCTCTCGACGTCGTGGCCTCCGGTCTGGCGAAGGCCGCGGCGGAGCACGGACCGGAATCGGTCGTGTTCGCGCGCGGTGGAGCCAAAGGCTACCAGGACCGCTACCTGGCGCGCTTCGCGAACCACTTCGGCTCACCCAACGTCACCGCCACCTCGAACATCTGCCACGTGCCGCGGCTCAACGCCGCGCGCCTGACGCACGGCTACTTCCCGATGCCTGACTACGAGAATGCACCGTCGGCGATAGTTCTGTGGGGGGTCAACCCGAGGGCAACCAACCTGCCCCAACATGAGCGCATCGAGAAAGCCGTGGAGGGTGGTTCGAAGCTCGTCGTGATCGATGTCGCCGAAACCTGGTACACACGACGGGCCGATCTGTGGGTCCGGCCGCGACCCGCCTCCGACCTCGCCCTGGCGCTCGGGGTGATCCGCGTGGTGATCGAGGAGGGGCTCTTTGACGCTGATTTCGTCGATCGCTGGACGGTCGGGTTCGACCAACTGCGCGGGGCCGTGAGCGGCTGTACGCCGGAAGAGACCGAGCGCATCACCTGGGTGCCGGCCGAGATGGTACGGCATCTGGCTCATGCCTACGCCGGCGCCCGCCCGGCGGTGCTGGACTGGGGCAACGCTCTGGATGGCACCATAAACAGCTTCCAGTTTGGGCGGGCTCTGTCCATCCTGCGTGCCCTCTGCGGCAATCTGGGGGTGCCTGGCGGTGAGATCGACTGGGCGTCGGCGGCGGTGGTCTCGCCCGGGTCACGCGAGCTCAATGCTCAGGACGCCATCGCGCCGGAGTCGCGCGCGCGTCGCATCGGCGCCGAGGAGAAGGTTCTGCCGATCTACCACTCCGGCCTGCCGCAGAAGACCATCAAAGCCATCCTCGAGGACGATCCCTACCACGTCGAGGCGCTGTTCGTGCCCGGCTGCGCAATGCTGCATTCCTACAACGACTCAGAAGAGGTCCGTCGCGCCCTCGGCAAGGTCGGCTTCAGCGTAGTGACCGATTGGTTCATGACACCGACAGCCGAGATGGCCGACATTGTCCTGCCGGTATCGACCTACCTGGAGCTGGATACGATCCACATCTGCGAGGTCGTACCGACGGTGAGCATAGTACAGAAGGTCGCGCAGGTAGGGGAGGCCTGGTCGGACCTGCGCATCTACCGCGAATTGTCCCAACGCCTCGGCTTCGGCGAGGCCTTCTGGTCCGACGATATCGCTGCCGCCGACTACTTGCTGGGTCCGACGGGCCTGACGTTCGATGAATTGCGCAAGGTCGGCCAACTGACGGCCCAGAAAGTCTATCGTTCTCATGAACGCGATGGCTTCCAGACACCGTCAAGCAAAGCGGAGCTCTACTCCCAGCAGCTGGCGGACTGTGGATATGATCCGGTCCCGGTTTTTCGCGAACCCCCGGAGACGCCGTTCAGCGCACCTGAACTTGTCGAGAGATACCCGCTGATCCTCACAAGCCAGAAGCCCGCGGAGTTCACACATACCGCCGGCCGGCAGATCCCGTCCTTGCGTGAGGCCCACCCGGACCCGCTAGTGCGGCTGCACCCCGATACCGCCGTCGGCCTGAGTGTCATCGAAGGCGACTGGGTCTTCATCGAGAATGGGCGCGGCCGCATCCGGCAGCGGGCCACCCTCACCGACACCATAGACGCTCGCGTGGTGGTCGCCGAGCCGAGTTGGTGGTATCCGGAGCGCGAGGACGAACTGCACGGATGGGCCGACTCCAACATGAACATTCTCGCCTCAAGCGAGCCGCCCTACGGCCGCGAGATGGGTTCGACGACGCTGCGCGGCTATCTCTGCCGGATAGTCCCCGCCGACTGAGGTTCAGCACCGCCCCGATCGTCCCCGGGGCCAGCATCCGGGAGGAGCACGGAAGCAGAAGCCAGCACGTTCTCGACAAATGAGCGCCATAGTGCAAGGGTGCTCGGGATGTCCACGCACCCTGGCTCGGCTAGGAGTTGCAGGGCAAGGCCGTCGGTGAGCGCCACCGTCATTGCCGCAACGTCACGCAAGATCACCGGTGCGTCTTCGGCGCGGTCACCCCAGAGAGCCTGGGTGTTCAAGTCACGGTAGGTACGGTATAGCTCCGCCAGTTGGCGCGCCATGGCCGGGTTCTCGAGAAGCCGCGGAAGAAGGTCGTAGAGGAGTCGGTACGACTGCGCATCATCCAAGATCACTCGAAGGATCTCGACGACGACGCGAGCCCGATCCTCTCGGGTAGACAGCGCCGACAGCCGTTGCCGCGCCTGGTAGATGGTGTCAGAAACGAGCCCGTCGACCACAGCAAGGAGCAGACCATTCTTGGACCCGAAGTAGTAACGAACGAGGGCCTTGTTCTCCCCTGCCTCAAGACCTATGGCCTCGACGGTGAGCGAGTAGTAGCCCGAACGCGCCAGCAGGCGCCGCGCGGCCTCAAGCAAACGCTGAGCGGTGGGAGGGAGACCGGGCCCGGCACCGGGAAGACCGGGGGTACGAGTTCGCGACCCCCTGGGTTTCCGGCTGGTCCTGGCTTCTGATTCGGGCTGGTCCACCGTCAGTCCCCCTCACGTTCCCAGGCTTGACCCTGATAGCGGTCCTTCTCTTGGAATACTAGCACATGCGCCGCCGGAGTTACTCGAACGGCTAAACACCGACGGAAGAGCCCCGCGTCTCTGACCGAGCTTCGAAGGGGCGGCAGCGCCGACGGCCTTAGCGGATTGCTTGACGACGTAGAGGCGCGGTAGTATATGTGTGTTAGCCAACCGTACAAAAGGGTAGCTACCGTGACTTCACGCACGAGTCGATCGGAGGGCAAGAGGATGATCATCGGCGTGCCCAAAGAGGTAAAGAACCATGAGTATCGCGTAGCGGTGGTGCCCGCGGGTGTAAGAAGCCTTGCCCGGGACGGCCATACCATCGTTGTTCAGAAATCGGCCGGAGAAGGTTCAGGTTTCTCCGACCAAGAGTACCTAGCAGCAGGGGCCGCTATCCGCCCCACGGCCCAAGAGGTCTTCGCCGAAGCGCAGATGATAGTCAAGGTCAAGGAGCCGTTACCACAGGAGTACCCGCTCTTGCGCGAGGGCCAGATCTTGTTCACATATCTGCACCTAGCGCCGGCCCCCGATCTCACAAAGGCGCTCCTTGAGCGCAAGGTCATCGGTATCGCCTACGAGACCGTTCAGTTGGACAACGGTTCGCTGCCTCTCTTGACCCCCATGAGTGAAGTCGCCGGTAAGCTCTCCGTGCAGATAGGGGCCCACTGGTTGCAGAAAGAGAACGGCGGCAGTGGCGTCCTCCTGGGTGGGGTGCCAGGTACTCCCCCGGCTGAGGTGGCCATCATCGGCGGCGGGGTGGTGGGCATAAACGCTGCCAAGATCGCCCTGGGCATGGGTGCCAACGTCACCATCCTAGACATCAACCTGGATCGGCTCCGGTATCTGGCAGACGTGCTCGGGGGGCGGCTTACGGTGCTCGCCTCGAACGAGCCCAACGTAGAGAGAGCGGTCGCGGAAGCGGACCTGGTCATAGGCGGGCTGCTCGTCCCGGGCGCGCGGGCCCCCAAGGTAGTCACCAAGTCCATGATTGCGCGGATGCGAAAGGGCTCGGTGATCGTAGACGTGGCCATCGATCAAGGGGGGTGCGTGGAGGGCGCCGTTCCCACGACGCACGAGGACCCGGTCATCGATATGGACGGAGTCACTCTGGCCTGCGTGGCCAATCTGCCCGGCAGCGTCGCGCGGACCTCGACCTTTGCGCTCACCAACGCGACCTTCCCCTACGTGTCCAAACTGGCCAATCTGGGCTTCAAGAAGGCCATGGCGGCCGACCCCGCTCTCTTCAAAGGCCTCAACGTCCTGAGAGGCGAGTTGGTATGCCGGGCGGTGGCTGAAGGGGTAGGCATGGAGTACGTCGAGTGCCACATCGCGGACTTGAAGGACTGATAGTGCCTCTAGTCATAGCGGCCACCACGAGTGGCGGAAAGGATAGAACGCCATGATCTCTGAAGCTGAACTGATGCAGCTGTCGTTCGCCGGTGCTCCCCAGATGGTCTGCCAAGTGCCGGGGCCGAAGGTCGCCGCCCTCCTTGAAGAATCCCGCAAGTACGAAGCCTTCACCCGCGGGGGCGGTGGGTCCCCGGTCATCCTGGAGCATGGCAAGGGTGCCACCGTCAAGGACGCCGACGGCAACCTTTACATAGACATGGCCGCGGGAGTGGCGGTGAACGCCGTGGGGCGGGGCCATCCCAAGATCTTGGAAGCCATCCAGCGCCAAAGCGGCGTGATCATGCACACCACCGACAGCACCAACCCTAAGCGCATCGAGTTGGCCAAGAAGGTGTCGGAAGTAATGCCCGAAGGCCTGCGGGGGAACTGTCACACCTCGTTCTTCCAGGCCGGCTCCGACGCCGTGGAGACGGCCATCAAGTTCTGCGCGGCGCCACACGGGCCGCACCCAGATCTTGGCCTTCCACGGCGCCTACCATGGCGTGTGGTGCGGTACCTCGGCCCTGACTACCGGATATAACTACCGGCACGGCTGGGGTCCTCTCATAGCCGGGGTTCAGCATCTGCCCTATGCCTACTGCTACCGCTGCCCCTTCAACATGACCTATCCTGCCTGCGACGTGCAGTGCGGCAAGTACGTAGACTACGTGCTCAACACCCCCTACACGGCGTCCGACGACGTGGCCGCGGTCATCATCGAGTCCCAACAGGGCGAAGGCGGCTACGTCGCTCCCCCGCCCGAGTTCTTTCAGATCATCAAACAGGCCTGCGAGAAATACGGGTGCCTGTACGTGGCCGACGAAGTGCAGTCAGGTGCAGGCCGCACCGGCAAGATGTGGTGTATCGAGCACGTGGGCGTGAAGCCGGACATGCTCACTTGGGGCAAGGGTATGGGTGGCGATCTGCCCATGGCCGGACTCACCTACCGAGCCGACTTCGAAAAGAGCCTCTCCGAAGGATCGCAACCGTCGACCTTCGCCGGCAACGCTCTGGGATGCGAGGTCTGCATGACCAACATCGACCTCATCACCGACCCCGAGGCTGACCTCATGGGCCGCGCCACCAAGCTCGGTGAAGAGATCAGGGGCACCCTCACCGAGGCCATGAAGACGGTGAAGACCATCGGCGATGTCCGGGGCCGAGGCCTTATGATCGGGGTCGAGTTGGTAGAGGATCAGAAGACCAAAGTTCCGCTTGCGCCGGAGCGAGTGGGCGAGATAGCCATGAAACTCCTGAACCGAGGCATCATCGTGACTCCCTGCGGCCGCTACGGCAACGTGTTCCGTTTCATGCCGCCGCTGACCATTCCCAAGGACTATGCTATGAAGGCCACCGAGATCATGATCGACGTCCTCAAGTAGCACTGGCGGAGTACACAGGTGCGATTCAGAAGGGGTTGGCACACATGACGAAGCGCGTGATCCTGAACATCAACGGAGTATCAAGACCCGTGTACGCCGATCCTGAGGACAGTCTCGCCAAGGTGCTTCGGGAGCAGTTGGGGCTGACCGGTACCAAGGTCGGCTGTGACGCGGGGCAGTGTGGCGCGTGCTCGGTGTTGCTGGACGGCAAGGTCGTTCGCTCCTGCATCACCAAGATGGAGCGCGTGCCGGAGAATGCCGAGATCGTCACCATCGAAGGGATAGGCGCCCCGGACAAGCTCCACCCCCTTCAGGTGGCGTGGATCAATTACGGCGGGGTACAGTGCGGCTTCTGTTCTCCGGGGTTCATCGTCTCCGCCAAAGGCCTGCTAGATGAAAACCCGAAGCCGACTCGCGCGGAGGTGCGCGACTGGTTCCAGAAGCACCGCAACGTCTGCCGCTGCACCGGGTACAAGCCCCTGGTCGATTCGGTGATGGAGGCAGCCAAGGTCATGCGCGGCGAAGCCACCATCGAAGACCTCAGCGTCAATTCCAAGCCGGATAAGGACGGCAGGATCTGGAACACGTACTATCCTCGCCCTTCGGGCGTCGCCAGAGCTACCGGCACGGTCGACTACGGCGCCGACCTGGGCATCAAGATGCCGAAGGATACCTTGCACCTTGCCTTGGCTCAGTCGAAGCTGTCCCACGCGAACATCGTCTCCATAGACACGAGTGAAGCCGAGAAGATGCCCGGTGTCGTCAAGGTCATGACCCACAAGGACGTCGTGGGCACCAACAGGAGCTTCGGCTTGGTCATCTTCCCGTGGAACAAAGGTGACGGCTACGACCGGCCCCTCCTCTGCGACAAGAAGGTCTTTCAGTTCGGTGATGTCTTCGCCGTCGTAGCGGCCGAAACCAAGGCGCAGGCGGAAGCAGCGGCGGCGAGAGTGGAGGTGGAGTTGGAGTCACTGCCCACCTACATGGACGGCCCGGCCGCCGCCAAAGATGATGCCATCGAGATCCATCCCGGGACTCCCAACGTGTTCTTTGAGTGCAACCTCAAGAAGGGCGCACACGAGAAGGTGGACGAACTGATCAAGAGCGCTCCCTATGCCGTAGAGGACTCGTTCTATGTGCAGCGGCAGCCGCACCTGAGCATCGAGCCGGATGTGGGCTTCGCCTACATCGACCAAGACGGAGTGGTCACTATTCACTCCAAGAGCATCGCCTTGTACATCCACCACTTCATGCTCTGCGAGGGCCTCGGGCTCAAGCCCGAGAAACTGCGGCTCATCATGAACCCGCAAGGCGGCAACTTCGGCTACAAGCTGAGCCCGACGCTGGAGGCCTATTGCGCCATCGCGACTATGGCCACAGGCAGGCCCTGCCACATGCAGTACAGCTACTATCAGCACATCACCTACACCGGCAAGCGTTCACCGGCGACCATGAGACTTAGAGCCGCCGCCGACAACGACGGCAAGTTGGTGGCCCTCGATTTCGACGGGCTCTTGGACCATGGCCCGTACTCGGAATTCGGTGACGACCTTGCGACCAAGATGACCCGCTACGCGGGCGGCGGTTACCACCTACCGGCTATCAGGGGGAGAGGGCGCGTCACCTTTACCAACCACGCGTTCGGCTCCGCCTTCCGCGCCTTCGGAGCTCCTCAGTCGGAGTTCGCCACCAACGTGCTCATGGACGAGCTGGCGGAGAAGTGCGGACTGGACACCTGGGAGTTCATGAACCGGAACGTGCTGCATCCAGGCGACACCGTGAGCACCGGCGAAGTGCCCGACGTGTTCCCGCTGCCGAAGCTGCTCGAGATAATGAAGCCCAAATACGACGAGGCAGTGGAGCGCTGCAAGAAGGAGTCCACCCCTGACAAGAAGCGCGGGCGTCGGTCTGGCGGTAGGCATCTACAACGCGGGCGTCGATACCGCCGACGAGGCCGGCACGGACATCGAGCTGAACGCGGATGGCTCGGTCACGGTCTTCAACACCTGGGAGGACCCTGGGCAGGGCGGCGACCTCGGTACTCTGGTCACGGCCCACGAAGCCCTGAGGCCGCTGAAGCTGGTCCCCGAGCAGATACGTCTTGTCCAGAACGACACTGCCCTGTGTCCCAACAGCGGTCCGGCCGGCGCCAGCCGCTCTCAGTTCATGGTCGGCAACTCCATAATCAACGCCTGTGAGCAACTCCTGAAGGCGATGGACAAGGGCGGCGGCAAGTACCGCACCTATGAGGAGATGGTCAAGGAGGGCATCCCCACCAAGTACAAAGGACATTACAGCGCAGCTCATCTGTGCAGCCCGCCCGACCAGGAGACGTTCCAGTTTGCCTTGCGCCCGGTGCCCACCTATCAGTACGGGGTGTTCATGGCTGAGGTGGAAGTCGATACCAAGACCGGCAAGACGACCGTCGTCAAACTGGTTATGAACGCCGACGTGGGTGTCATCGCCAGCAGACAGGCGGTGGAGGGCCAGATGTACGGAGGGATGTCGCAGGGAGTCGGACTGGCGCTGTCGGAGGACTTCGAAGACCTAGAGAAGCACACCAACATGATCGCCTGCGGCATGCCGTACATCAAGGACATCCCCGACGCCTTCGAGGTCACGTTCACCGAGACCCCGCGTGCGGCGGGGCCGTTTGGCGCGGGCGGCTGCGGCGAGATCCCACTGACGTCGCCGCACGCGGCCATCATCAACGCCATCTACCACGCCTGCGGGGCTAGGATCACCCACCTGCCGGCGCGGCCCGAGAAGGTGCTCGCGGCCCTCAAGGCCAAGTAGCCCGCCGGACGTAGGAACTGAAGGCGGCAGGGGCTCTGCCCCGCGCCTGATCGACAAAGAGGGGCCCCGCTGCACATGGGGCCCCTTCTTGCGGAGAGACAGGGGCAGGACCTCGAACGCCTCGCTAAGCGGTCTGAAAGACCGCTTGTGGCTCGGTTAACCCCATGCCGCCCCGTAGTGGCCCACCCCCGCGGCGAAGGAATCGACGAAATGCACTCCCCCATCGACCAGTATGGTAGAGCCGGTCATGAAGTTCGAGTCATCGCCCGCCAGGAAGACGAACACGCCCGCGATGTCTGCCGGGTCGGCGATGCGGCGCAGAGGCACGTTCTCGGCCACCCTGGCGAAAACCCCGTCCATGTCGGTCTGGAGATGCTTCGCCAAGGGTACGAAGTTCCCCTCGAGCATAGTAGTGCGCACCGGACCTGGGCAAATCACGTTGCAGCGTATGTTGTCTTTGCCGTAGTCGAACGCTACCTGCTTGGTCAGGTGTATCACTCCCGCTTTGGTGGCGCAGTAAGCCGGTCCGCCGGGCACGGCCACGACCCCGGCCAGAGACGCCACATTGATGATGGAGCCTCCGCCCCCCTCGATCATCTTGGGGATTGCCGCCTTCATCATGAGAAACGGGCCGGTGAGATTGACCTCCACCGTCTGCCGCCAGACTGCCGGGTCCATGTCTACGACGGGGGCGTTCGCCTCGATCGCCGCGTTGTTGACCAGGATGTCCAACTTGCCACCTATGCCCACGGCCGCTTCGACCATGCGCTCCGCGTTCCCGTCCTGGCAGACGTCGCCTACGAATGTGGTGACGCTCCCGGCGGGCAACGAGGCCGCCACCTGGTCCAGCATCTCTTTGCGACGCCCGGTGATGAGCACCTTCGCTCCCTCGGCCACGAAGCGGTGGACCACCCCCGCGCCGATGCCTGTGCCGCCGCCGGTCACCAGCGCGACTTTGCCTTCCAGCTGCATCTCGATGCCCCCTTGCTAGCTCACTTCTCCTCGAGGGTCTGCTCGACCTCGAACATCCTGCCCTTGACAAGCTCTTCGGGAATCAAAGCCAATCCGCAAACGGGACAGCAGAGCACGTCGATCGGGAAGGTATGCCCCTGATATGTCACGTCGATCTTCGCTAGCTCCAGTGGGACGCCGTGGGTGGCGCACGTGACGGTGGCCGGTTCTTCGCGTGCTCCGGGCGGTGCGGATCCCTCGGGACTCATTGCTCCGCGTCCTTGACGATCTGCATGCGATGGGAATAGGCGTTGAAGACCTCGTACTCATCTCCGTCTCTTGCGTATTCGACCCAGTAGGTGACGATATACGGGCGAAGGTGAGCTACGAGCCGCCCTGTCGAACCGACCGCAAGCTTCTTGCCCGTCTTTTCCGCCTGGTGGATGACTGCCTTGACGTCGTCAAGGAGGATGAAGTCCTTCTCCATCTTGGCAGCCACGTCTGGCGCCACCCGCACCTTGAGTAGCGTGTGTCCCTCAGGTTCAGACATCGGCTCTCCCCACAACTCGGTGAGCATCTTGCCGGCCAGTTCGCGCCGGTTCTTTCTGCGTTCGGAGAAAGTCGGGCCGGTTCTGGCCGGAGTCCCCTCCTTGCGACCATCGAAGACGAGGTCAAGCACATGGTATGAGGATTTGCCCTTCCCTGCAAAGAAATCCCGACAATTCGTGCAATAGGTCAGATAGTCCGTCGGGCTCTCTCCGATGCGGGACGTGATGATCTTCTCGGTCAACTCCTGGTTGACCTGATAGACGAGGCCACCGTATCCGCAGCACTTGGTCCTGTCACGGTTATAGGGGAGTTCTTCGATCTGATAGCCGAGCTTCTGCACGATGCGTCGCACGCTGTCCTGCATTTCCGGCGCCGATCTGGCGGTGCACGAGTCGTGAAGCGCAAGCGTTTCCCCACGACCCCGCGGAGAGTCGGCGGGTATACCCTCAGCGTCCAGCACCTCCCATAGCGAGACGGCAGGGATATCAGAAAGGCCCTGTTTGAACATAAGGGAGCAGGTCGGGCAGGCTAGTATCACCCGCGGTCGTCCCATCTGCTGCCATCTCCGCTCGAAAGCGTCGAGCACGTCTTGAAAAAGCTCCCGCCTTCCCGCCCAGGCGGCGGGGGCGCCGCAGCAACCCAGCATGAGCCCCACCCCTCCGCCCAACGTGTGGGTGAGGTACGCGTAGGTCCGCTCCACGTGGTCCGGGGCAGAAGCGGTCAGCTGGCAGCCAGGGAAGAAGAGGTAGGAGCTTGACGCATGTCCCGGCTGGTTGCGCGCTATGGCATTCGTCTCGGCATTGCTGGACTCCATGTCGCGAAGCGCGAAATCGTGTACTGCCGGCGGCATGAAGCCCTTGTCCCACATGATGTGCCTTGCACCGCGGTTCACGACCGCCATATTGAGATCGGTGGGGCAGACGACGCCGCAGAGTCCGCACAGGCTGCACGCGTTGATGAACTTGGTGTGCGTACGATAGCTCTTGCCCGGCAGGCTGGTGATGTTCTTGACCACTTTGCGGATGCACTTACCAGGGTATTCATTGAAGTGGTCCAGGTAGGTACAGGCCTTCACGCACTCCAAGCATTCGCACTGCAAACAGCGCTGCGCTTCTGCGATCGCCTCGTCTTTGCCGTAAGCCAGGCCGGGTCCCGCGGGGCGGACCGCCTTGCTGGGCTCGATCCCTTCTAGACTGGTGTACAAACAGGTGGTGTAGGGCCCTTCGTTCTCCCGCTGCGAGCCAAGGGACTCTCCCTTCAAGAAGCGATCTATGGATATGGCCGCCCGGCGGCCGTCAGCCATCGACAACACGGGCGAGTGGGCTACCGCTGCCTCACGCTTCGCCTCACCACAGCGCAGACTGCCGCCGGCGAAGACCCCCGGCTCGCAAGTAGCGAAGGTCAGTGGGTCGATTGCGCCGCCGATCACTCGAGATACGACAGGGTCCAGCCCCCCAACGTCAGCGACCGTTGACGCGCGGCCGACGCCCAGGTAGACCGCGTCGAACTGCTCCAGCAATTCGGCGATCGTGGTATCTCGCCCTACGTGCGTGCCCGTGCACGTGTTCACGCTGCCCTTAGTCAGGCGGCCGATCTCATCATCGAGGATGTCGGGCGGGAGCACATCGGGTGGGAAGAGCCGCAGACTCCCTCCCAGACGGTCGGATGCCTCGAACAAGCTCACTTCGTGGTGTCTCTTGTCCAACTCCAGCGCGGCCGTCAAGCCGCTGGCACCGCCACCGACAACTGCGACGCGGCGTGATCTAGGCGAGCCGTTGCCCACCGCTTGTGGGGCAAAACCGGCGTAGTCGGCACAGCTTCTCTCGAGCAGCCCGATGCTGATGGGCTCGCCCACCTCCCCTCGTTTGCAGGCGGCGCGGCAAGGTTGATCGCAGATTCGGCTGAGTATGCCCGGGAACGGCGCCTTCTTGCTGTAGATGCCCGCGGCGGCCCGAAAGTCACCGCGGGCGAGCGCTTCCAGCATGCCCCTGGCGTCGACATGAAGAGGGCAGACCGCTTCGCACCAGGGCGCATGGTCCTGGATGCAGAGGTCTTCAAGCCGCTGGATCTCTCTAGGGTCTACCAAGTAGCTCCTTGGACTTGAGAGCCGCGAGCACCTTTTCGGGACGAGCGGGCAGGTTGGTCATACGCACTCCGCAGGCGTGGTAGATGGCGTTGATGATGGCGGCGTGCGGTGCATACAGGGGTAGCTCGCCGCAACCACCGGCTCCGAAGGGGCCCGTCGGCCGGGGCGTCTCCAGGAAGTTGAGCTCCAGAGCATCCGGAGCATCCTTGATGTAGGGGATGCCGCCCGCTATGAGGTTGGTGTGCTTGGCGATGTCGTCGAAGTCTTCGGACAGTGCCAGACCTATGCCCTGCACCAGCCCGCCGTACATCTGGCCTTCGACTGCCTGCCGGTTGGCGATGACGCCTATGTCGGAGTCAAGCCTCATCTTGAGCACCTGAGTCTTGCCGGTAGCGACATCCACTTCTACCTCGGCCATGAAGATGCCGTACTGCATGGTGGGCACCGGGCCGTGGGGGCTGAACTGGAAGGTCTTCTCGTCCGGGGTGCCGCACAGGGGGGCGGCGGAGAAGTGGCCGTGGTACTTGGTCTCCAGGCCCTCTCTGACCATCTCGGCATGGGTGCGGTAGGTTCCGTCGGCCTTGGTCATGGCCTTGATCAGTTGATTGCACGAGTCGACTATTGCGTTGCCCACCATGTACTGGGAGCGGCTGCCCGCGGCGGCCCCGCTGTCGGGGCAGCGCGCGGTGTCGTTCATGTACAGGTGTATCTGGTCGGGCGCCAGCCCCAACGGGCGCAGCGCCTCGTGGGCCGTGGTGAGAGTGCCTATGTCGGCGCCCTGGCCCGGGTCCTCCCAGGTGTTGTAGATGGTCACCGAACCGTCGGGGTTGAGCTCTATGTCCGAGTCGGCCAGGTCGGCGGCGTCGTTGCCCACGTTGTAGATGCCCACTGCCAGACCCACGCCCCGCTTCTTCTCGGGCGTACTCTCCTTCTTGCGGCGGGCCACCGCCTCGTCGTAGCCGGGCTTGATCATCTGCAGCAGCTTGGGCAGCGGATACACGTCCTGTACCTCGCCGGTGCCCAGAGTGTCGCCGTCGCGGAGCACGTTGAGGTTCATGAGCTCCCAGGTGTCCAGCCCCATCTTCTCCGCCAACTCGTCCATGATGAGGTTGGTGGAGAAGGCTCCCTGCGGTCCGCCGTAGGCCCGGAAGGCCGAGACCCAGGTGTGGTTGGTGAAGGCGGTACGCCCGTGGCCGCGCAGGGCGGGTACGAAGTAGCCGCCGCCGCTGTAGCGGCAGGCCTTGGTAAGCAGCTCGTCCGCGAACTCGGAGTAGGCGCCGTGGTCCATGATCAGGTCGAAGTCCATGGCCATGAGCTTGCCGTGCTTGTCGGCGGCGACCTTCATGTGCGAGAAGCACGGGGCGCGCTTGCCCGTGTACACCATGTGCTGGTGGTAGCTGTATTCCAGGTAGCAGGGGTGGCCGCTGGCCATGGTGGCCACGGCGCAGAGCGCCTCCAGCGTCGGCCCGATCTTGTAGCCAAAGTTGCCGCCCTGCGGGTTCTGTATCAGCCGCAGTTTGTCCTCGGCCAGGCCCAGGCCTTCGCAGATCTGCAGGTGAGCCATGTAGAGGGCGATGCTTTTGGAGTGCACCGTGACCACGCCGTCTGTGTCGACGTAGGCAAAGCCCACGTCGGGCTCTATGGTCATGTGCGGCTGCCGCTGGGTGTAGTAGTCGTTCTCCACCACGTACGGCGCGCTCTTGATCAGCTCGTCCACCTTCTCGTGGTCGCCCTTCTTGAGGTCGACTTCAAAGAACACGTTGGGCGTGCCGGGGTGGATCTCTATGGCGTCGTCAGCGGCAGCATCAAGGCAGTTCATGTAGGCGGGGAGCTTCTCCAGCCCGACCTTGACCTTGGCGGCCGCAGCCTCCGCCTGCTGCTTGGTGTCGGCCAGCACCATGGCCACCACGTCACCGTACTGAAAGATCTTGGTGTCGCTCAGGATGGGCCGCTCGAAGCCGTCGCACTTGCTCCAGGGATAGGTGAGCAGGCCCGAGATGCGGTTGGTGCCGGTGACGTCCTTGTGAGTGACCACCTTCTGGACGCCGGGCATCTTCTCAGCCTCGCTGGTATCAATAGAGAGGATGTTGGCGTGCGAGACCTTGGGCTGGACCAAAGCGATGTGAAGAGCGTCCTTGGGCAGCTTGATGCCGAGGTCGGCCCCGTAGTCGCAGGTGCCTGTCACCTTGGACAGTGCCGACGGGCGCGGATAGTAGGTGTTCCAGATGCGGCCGTCTTTGTCGGGCTTGGAGTTGGCGCTCAGTTGCTCCAGCGTGGCTTCGCCCCGCAGGACCTTGGCGGCCTGCATGACCGCGTCTACCAGGGGCTTGTAGCCGGTGCAACGGCAGAGGTTGTGGTGCTTCTGGAACCAGTCACGCACGTCTTCGCGGGTGGGCTTGGGGTTTTCGTCCAAGAGGCCCTTGGCCGAGACTATGAAGCCCGGCGAACAGAAGCCGCACTGCACGCCCCCGTAGTTCATCCACGCCACCTGCAGCGGATGGAGCTTCTCGGGAGTCCCGATGCCCTCGATGGTCACCACTCGGGCGTTTTCGGGCACCTTGGCCATCTTGGTGATGCACGAGCGCACCACCTTGCCGTCAAGTATCACCGAGCAGGCGCCGCACTGTCCCCCACCGCAGCCGACCTTGGTGCCGGTCAGCCCCAGTTGCTCCCGAAGAACCTTGGCCAGACTATCGTCTGGGTTGGCCAACACGGTCCGCGGGATCCCATTGATATCGAGCCAGAATAGCTGTGCCATCTTCCCCGGTCCCTTCACGCGTTCGCTGGTTTTCTATGGCGCCCACAAGCTGACTGCAAGCTGACTGCAAACTGACTGCAAACTGACTATGTGTGAGCTATCACTTCCTTCCGGCTATCTGTGCCATGGCCTCGACAGCCCTATCGATATCTTCGTCCCTGTTCCCGTGCCCCAGACTGAAGCGGACCGAGCCCACGGGGTCCACTCCCAGGTCGGCATGCACGAAGGGCGCACAGTGCAGCCCCGTCCGTGCGGCTATGCCGTAGTCGGCATCTAGGATAGCGCCTACGTCTTCGGGGTCCATGCCGTCCACGGTGCAGGTGAGCAAGGGCAGGTCGCCATCACGCGGTGCCGGACTGAGCACGCTCACGCCGGGGGTGGAGACAAGCCCCTCGCGCAGGCGGCGTATGAGGGCCATTTCGCGCCCGCGCGACTCGTTGAGTCCGAGCCGCTGCAGATAGTCCAGACCGAGGGAGAGGCCGATGATGCCCAACAGGTTGGCCGTCCCCGCCTCCAGCCGCTGCGGGTACGACTGGGTGTGGCGCAGACTGTGCGACTCCAAGCCGGTGCCCCCGAAGCGAGTGGACCGCACCTCCAGGTCCGGAGTCACCACCAAGCCCCCTATGCCCGAAGGCCCCAGCAGCGCCTTGTGCCCCGAGAAGGCCACGGCGCTCACGCCCCACGCCTGCATATCGACGGGCACCTGGCCCGCGGTCTGAGCGGCGTCCAGCAGCAGCGGGACGCCGTGCGCGGCGCAGACGGCCGCGATCTCTCCCACCGGCTGCACGGTGCCCAGCACCTGGGAGCCGTGGCACAACACCACCAATCTGGTGTTCGGCCGGATAGCCCTGTCTATGTCGCTGGGGTCCACCAGCCCGGCGCCGTCGAAGGGCGCCAAGTCGTAGTCTATGCTGCCCCGCTCTTTCAGGTGAAACAGGGGCCGCAAGACCGAGTTGTGCTCCAGCCGGGTGGAGACCACGTGGTCGCCCTCGCTCACCAGCCCTTGGATGGCCAAGTTGAGCGCGTCGGTGGCGCTCGCCGCGAAGACTGCCCTGTCCGGGTCGCTCGAGCCGAAGAACGCCGTCACCTGCTCGCGGGCGTGGGTCACGAACTCCGCGGCCTCCATGGCCAGGTCATACGTCCCGCGGCCGGGGGACACCCCCAGGCGGGCGTAGGTCTCGACCATCTGCTCCAAGACCTGGCTGGGCTTGGGGAACGAGGTGGCCGCGTTGTCCAGATAGATCAGGTCACGGCTGAGTGCGCCGGCGGTCATGCGCACCGCCTAGGGTTCGGCAGACCGGCTAGGCGCTTGGCCCCGGAGCGGATGCCTCCGGGAAACATGCGCTCCAGCTCCAGCAGACTCATGCCCACACCCTCGACGATCTTACGGTTGAGCGGAGACCGGCCGTTCTCATAGTAGAACTCGCGCAAGAATAGGAGCACCCGCCATTGCGCGTCGTCCAGCCCCACCAGGCCCGACTCCGCCGCCAACCCTCCGGCGACGTCCTCGGTCCAGTCGTCCACGTGGCACAGAAAGCCCTCCTCGTCAAAGAGGAGGCTCCTGCCGGCCACGACTCGAAAATGCTCGCCCAGAACGGTCGTCGGTTCCATGGCATCCGCTGGGCTATGGTTCCCGTCGACAGGAGTGCGGCATGGCGGCCTCCTACCCTTTGGCCGCGAGAGCGGCCGTGATCCTGTCCGGTGTCGCCGGTAGCTCGGTCACGCGGATGCCCACGGCATCCTCGATGGCGTTCACCACCGCGGGGGCGGTAGGCACCATGGTCATCTCGCCGACTCCCACCGAGCCCCGGGTGCCGTACTTGCGCGGCGTCTCTCTGATGATCACTTCCATATCAAAGGCCGTGCGGATGCTGGGGAACTTGAAGGTGTTCCAGTCCTTGGTCTGGCCTGCGACGTACTGCTCGCGCAGTGCGTAGCCGGCGCCCATGTCCATGCCACCTTCGAGCTGCCCGATGACGTTCAGGGGGTTGATGATCGTGCCCGCGTCGACCGCCGTAGTCATCTTGACTATGGTCACCGCGCCGGTCTGCGTGTTCACTTCGACTTCCACCAACTGCACCGCATGCACCTGCGACTCGAACGACGGACCTTGGCCCGTCTGCGGATCGAGCGGACCGGAGTAGCCGGTCTTCTTGGTGCCCAGGTAGCGGGTCTTCAGCCCAGCCTGCTTCAGCCGGTCGCAGGTAGTCGCATCTGCCTTGGTCGCACCTGCCTGGGCCATGGCCGCCTGCAACTGCTCGATGGCATTCACCATGGCTCCACCGGCCATGTAGGTGAGCCTGCTGGCGGCCGCCGGGCCGCTGGCCGCGGTGTGATCGGTGTCGCGCGTGACCAGCCTGCACCTTGTCCAGCGGCAGGTCCAGCATGTCCGCGGCGGTCTGGGTGAGCATAGAGTCGTTGCCCTCGCCCGGATCGGCCACGGCGCCGTAGACGGTGAGTCCGCCGTCCGGGTCCAGCTCCACGGACACGGTGGCCGTGTCGCCGGCGGCCCCGATGCCGAACGAACCGGTGCCCATTCCCACGCCTCGCTTGACCAGGTCGGTGCTGCCCGCTTGGGCGTCACGCTTGGCCCGCTCGTAGTGCGGCTTGATGGCTTCGCACAGACCCAGCACCGGCCACTCTTCGACCACGTGCCCGGTCGCTTTGCTCTGCCCGGGAGCGAGCAGGTTGAGCACCCTGAACTCCAGGGGGTCCATGCCCAGCTTCTGGGCCAGCATGTCCATGGCGCTCTCGAGCGCGAAGTTGGTCTGAGGCGGCCCCGCCCCGCGGGCGGCCGAGGTCCACGGGTTGTTGGTGTAGACCACCGTGGCGGAGATATCGAGATTGGGGATGTGGTACGACCCCGACAGCATGTGCAGGGCCCGCAGTATCACCACGTCACTGTTGGACCAATATGCGCCGCTGTCGGCCACGAAGTGGTTCTTGTAGGCAGTGAGGTGGCCCTGAGCGTCGGCGCCCAGCTTGACCTGCATGTCGAAGGCGTGCCGCTTGGAGGTCATCTGCATGGCCTCTATCAGACTGGGTATGTAGCGCACTGGGCGTCGGAAGTGCAATGCAGCCACGGCCGCTATGCCCTCGGAGGTGATGTCCAGCTTGATGCCGAACTGGCCCCCGGAGAAGGCCTCCTCGTAGCGCATGTTCTCCCAGCCGGTACCTTCTTGCAGCATCTGCAAGTGCTTGTGGATGTTGATGCTGCGTCCGATCACGACCAGCTGAGCGTCCTCGCCCTCGCCTTCGAGGTACGCGACGGCCGGTTCCGGCTCCAAAGGAGCCTGGTGGTTGGTCTGCGTGACGAAACCGGGCCTCGACCACCACGGCCGAGTCCGCAAAGGCCTTCTCGGCGTCGCCCTTGAGAACGGGTTGCCTGAAGCTCACGTTGGGTCGGTCGGCGTGCACCTGCACGGCGTCCGCGGCCAGCGCCTTCTCGAAGGTGTCGATGACCGGCAGGAGTTCGTACTCACCTTCACGGCCGCGGCGGCCGCCACTGCCTGGTTCCGGGTGAGGGCGGCGACGGCGGCCACCGGGTCGCCGATGTAGCGCACCTTGTCCTCGCACAGTATCGGGCGGTCGTCGAGAGACGTACTTGAGCCGGTTGGTGCCCTTGACGTCCTTGGCCGTGAGCACGCCCACCACGCCCGGCATCATTCTCGGCGGCCGTGGTGTCTATGCCCTTGATGAGAGCGTGCTGGATGGGGGCTCCTGACTCCCACCAACTCCAGCGCTCCCGGCACCACTATGTCAGCGGTGAACTGAGCCACCCCGCAGGCCTTGACCAGCGACGAAGGCCGGGGGTGCGAGACTCCCACCTTGGGCCCGTCCGGGTCCGGCCGCACCTGCGCGGGAGTCGTCTCACCGCGGAGGAACTGCCCGGCCAACCGGACCGCTTCGATGATCTTCACATAGCCGGTGCAGCGGCAGAGGTTGTGCACCAACGCCTTCTTGATCTGCTCGTCGGTGGGGTCCAAGGTCTGGTCCAGCAGCACCTTGGCAGCCATGATCATGCCCGGAGTGCAGAAGCCGCACTGGATCGCGCCCGGACAACACGAAGGCCTCTTGAATGAGGTGCGGGTTGGCGGGTGTGCCCAGTCCTTCGACCGTGATTACGTCCGCCCCGTCCAGCTTGGCCACCTTGCTCAGGCACGACCGTACGGCCTTGCCGTCCACGATCACGGTGCAGGCACCGCATTGGCCCTTCTTGTCACAGGACTGCTTGGCTCCGGTGAGGTGCAGCCCGTCACGCAAGTAGTCCAGCAGGCACAGGTCGGCGTCGGCGCTGACCTCGTGGCTGATGCCATTGACGGTCAGCGTCACCTTGTTCACGGGTGGTCCCTATCGTGCTTGGCGACCGCTGCCTCCAGCGCGGCCTCGACTCGCGGCTAGACCGCGCTCCAGCACCTCGTCTTCGATGGTGAGCGGCACCAGACACCCTGACCACGTTGTCGCCGGCGCCGGCGAGCAGGGAGAGGACCCCGCGCTCGAACGCACCGTTTCGCACTTCCTTGGCCAGCGCGGCGGCCGGCTGCTTGGTGTCGCGGTCTACGACCAGCTCCATGGCCATCATGGCGCCCAAGCCGCGGACGTCGCCCACGACGGGATACTTGGCCTGCAGATCCTGCATGCTTGCGCGTATGCGCTTGCCGATGGCCTCGGCCCGCGTCAGCAGGTTCTCCGACTCGATTATGTCGAACACCGCCAGCGCCGCGGCACAGGCGACCGGGTTGCCTCCGTACGTGCCGCCTATGGAGCCCGGCGGCGGCGAGTCCATGATCTCCGCCAGTCCGGTGACCGCGGCGATGGGGTAGCCCGAGCCCAGCGACTTGGCCGAGAGCAAGAGGTCGGGCTCTATATCCGCGTGCTCGATGGCGAAGTACTTGCCGGTGCGGCCCATGCCGGTCTGGATCTCGTCGGCGATGAAGACGATGCCGTGGTCCTCGCAGATCTGCTTGATGCGCCGCAGGTACTCGGGCGGCGCGGCGACGAAACCGCCCTCACCCAGCACCGGCTCGATGATCACGGCCGCCACCGTAGAGGCCTCCACATACTGCTCGAAGGCGTCGGTCAGAAGCTCGGCGCAGCGCCCCCCGCAGTCCGGGATAGGTGTCGCTCACCGGGCAGCGATAACAGTAGGCGTAGGGGATGCGGTAGACCTCGGGGCGAAGGGACCGAAGCCGGTCTTGTAGGGCAGCACCTTGGAGGTGAGGGTCAGCCCAGCATGGTGCGCCCGTGGAAAGCGCCCTCGAAGGCGATGACCGCGTCTCGCCCGGTGTAGTAGCGGGCGATCTTGATGCCGTTCTCCACGGCCTCGGCGCCCGAGTTGACGAACATGGTCTTCTTCGGGATTCTTGCCCGGAGCGGCCTGGTTGAGCTTCTCCGCCAGACGGACGTACGGCTCGTACATCATCACGTTGAACGAGGTGTGCGAGAACCTCTCCGCCTGGCGCTGAACAGCTTCGACCACTTTGGGGTGGCAGTGGCCGACGTTCATAACGCCTATGCCGCCGGCCAAGTCTATGAACTCCCGGCCTTCGACATCGGTGATCACCGCGTTCTTTGCGTGGTCGGCAAAGGCGGGGAAGTAGTTGTAGACGCCGCGGGGGACGTTCTCCTCCCGCAGCCCGATGAGCTCCTTGTTGTCCATGGCTAGCGTGGTCACTTCCTTGACCAGCTCTTCAAAGGCGTTCACGAAGCGGTCGATGTCCTCGTCGGTGTGCTGCACCGACAGGGTCCACTCTTCTTCGCGCCCCGGGGCGATGATCACGCCGCGGTTCATGTTGTACAGCCAGGCCAGGTTGCAGAGTTCGACGTCCTGGATACTTGATGAACGACTCGTAGTCGGTGATCTTGCCCGAGGAGAAGTTGAAGCAGCCCTTGGACGAGATGCCCACCGTGTAGCCGGGGAAGTCGTACTTGGCTCCGATGGCGTCCAGCTCTGTGATCAGGCGGTCGTTCAGGTAGTTCAGGTGCTTGTAGGCATCGGGGGTCATGACCTGCTCCAGGCTGGTGCGGGCGGCCGCCATGGCCAGCGGGTTGCCGCTGTAGGTGCCCACCTGGTAGACCTTGCCGCTCGCCACCACCGACATGACCTCCTCGGTGGCGCCGATGGCGCCGGAGGGCAGACCGCCGGCGAGGGCCTTGGCCAAGGTGACCATGTCGGGCACCACGCCGAAGCGCTCCACCGCGCCACCGGGAGCCGTGCAGATGCCGGTCTTGACCTCGTCGAAGATGAGCACGATGCCGTGCTTCTTGGTGATGTCACGCACCGCCTGCAGGTAGCCCGGCTCGGGCAGCACCACGCCCAGGTTCATCATGGCGGCTTCCATGATCAGGCAGGCCGGCTTGCGCCCTTCTTTGATCAACCTGTCGATGCGGGCTTCCATGGCCTCTGGGTCGTTGAAAGGCACCGCGGAGGTCATATCTATGGACGACTGGGGGATACCGGCGCCGTACGAGATGGACTTGTAGTTGTCTCGGGGGCCGATGTCGCCGAAGTCGGCCACACCCAGGCTGACCATGACGTAGTCGTGGTGGCCGTGGTACGAGCCGAAGATCTTGAGCACCTGGTCGCGGCCCGTGTAGGCGCGGGCGATGCGGATGGCGTCCATGGTGGCCTCGGAGCCGGAGTTCACAAAGCGCCACTTGGGCAGGCGGAAGTTCTTGGCCAGATGCTCGGCCACGATGATGGAGTCCTCGGTGGGCAGGGCGAACTGGGTGCCGAGCTCACAGCGCTTCTTGATGGTCTCGACTATGGCCGGATGCGCGTGTCCCTGGACCATGCAGCCGAAACCGTTGTGAAAGTCGCTGATCTCGCGACCGTCGACCGAATAGATCTTGCTGCCCTTGCCGTGGGTGAAGTAGAGGGGATAGGGATCGCGCGCCTGGTAGGTGGACGAGACTCCGTTGACGAGCGACTTGGACGCCCGCTTGAACATCTCGTACGACTTGGGGGTCTCGTCCTCTAGGCGCTTCTCCTCGCGCGCCATGAGTTCGGCGACTAGCTTACGGTCGATCTTGGCAGGTGATGCGGTCATTGCCTCACAGCTCCTTTGTTGCGACAGGATGCGGCCAGGTCACCAGGGAGCTATCACCGCCCTTGACGCGCCACGCTCCCCGCCCCCAGCAAGAGGGGGTGGGGAGGGGCGCTTGTTCCCGCGTAACCGACCGGTACATCTCAGGCCTTCATCTCCTTGAGGCCATAGGGGAAGTCGTACTTGGGCATGAGTTCCATGAACGGGTCGGGGTCGAAGGCCTCGGGGCCAAGCACGCCCTTGCCCTTCCAGACTCCGGTCTCCAGCAACTCCCAGGCGATGACGGGGTTGACGGCCGTCTGCCAGACCACCGCCTGCACGCCGTACTTCTTCATGCAGGTCTCGTTGTCGGCCACCTGGTACAGGTAGACTTGGCGGGGCTTGCCGTCCTTCGTGCCCTTGACCCAGGTGCCGGCGCAGGTCTTGCCGAACATCTGGTCGCCCAGGTGCGCTGGGTCGGGCAGACAGGCTGCCACCACGTCGCGTGGGGCCACTTTGACGCCCTTGACGTCAATGGGGAAGCGGTTGTCGAGGCCCAGCATCTTGATGGTCTTGAGCACGCCTATGAACTCGTCGCCCAGGCCGTACTTGAAGGTCACCCGCTTGCACTTGACCCAGCGCGGCGCCAGCAGCACCTCTTCGTGTTCGACGTTCACACACTCCACCGGGCCGATGCCCTCAGGGAACTCAAAGATCTCGGGCTCCGAGAACGGCTGGGTGGTGAACCAGCCCTTGTCCTTCTCCCAAACCACCGGAGCGTTGAGGCACTCCTCGATGGTGGTCCAGATGGAGAAGTTGGGGGCGAACTCGTACCCCCGGACCTCCAGGTTGGCGCCGTCGCGCACGCCGATCTCGTCGATCTCATCGAAGAGGTTCTTCTCGGCGTACTTGGCGAACACGTCGGCCATGCCTGGTTCCACGCCCATGCCCACGAAGGCGAGCAGCCCCTTCTTCTCCCACTTATCGGCGCGCTCGAACTGGTAGTCGCCCAGCTTGACGCCGCAGACGTTGTAGGGGTCCTTGCGGTGGGGGGTGGACAGGGTCATGGCCATGTCCATGTAGTTGCAGCCTGCTTCGTAGGCAGCGTCGAAGATGGCCTCGTTGAAGACCGGGTCGACGGCGTTGTGTATCAGGTCGACCTCGTGCTTGCGGGCCAGCGCCTCCACCTGCTTCTGGTCGCCGGCGTCGATGAACTCCACCAGCATCTTCTTGGGAGAGCCGACCTTGGCGAAGACCTCTTTGGCCCGGTCGACGTTGTAGTCGGCCAGCACCAGCTTCTCCACCCACGGTTTGTCTTTGGTGAGGACGGCGATGGCCTCGCCGACGCCGCCCACACCTACCAATAGGACCTTCATTTGGACACCGCTCCCTTTCTCGGCTCGAGTTTGAAGGCGGCTATGGCGAGCCCGATGGCTATCGCCAAGAAGATTCCCGCGATGACGAGGATGGCGGTCAACATGCTGTCGAAGTTGTCCAAGAAGCCGTAGTACCACGCAGAGTAGGTCTCGCCGTAGTAGTCCGCCGCCCAATCACCCTCGAACCATCTCAACCACGGGACAGCCGCGAAGCCCACGACCGCGAAGCCGAAGAAGACCCCCGCCATCCGCTTCAGGTCGCCCATCCCCAGACGCGTCCTCGGATTGAGTGGATAGTTCACCGGGTCCTTCTTGGCAAGACCGCCGTACATCAGCTTCCAGATGACGTACATGACGGGTCCGGTGGCAATGCCTATCAGACCGCCTATGAAGAAGTCGGTGCCGTTGATGAAGAACGACACCACTCCGATGATGATGGGTACGACACAGAGCAGCACCAGAAACGGATATCCGCCCGGGATCCTGAACTTGTACTCCTCTTTGGGGATCCTCTTTCTGAGGATCATCGCCGAGATGTAGACCAGGATGTACGACGAGATCAGCAGGAACACGTCCACGATGACGACCGTACTGAAAGCGAAGTTGCACAGTATCAGGTTGACGATGCCCACAGACAAGACGGCGACGTACGGCACGCCGTGCTTCTTGTCCACCTTGACCAGTGCTTTCGGCGCCAGATGGTCATCGGCCAGGGCGAAGAATCCTCTTGAGCCCGAGGCGATGTACGTGTTGTAGATCGAACACTGTGCCAGGACGGCGACGATGATGAAGAAGATGCCGAACCCGGCCCCCCAGAAGGTAGTGACAACATCCGCATACCCGACGCTGTCTGCAGTCGTACCCCAACTATCCCACTGTCCTATGGAGCCGAGGCCCGCGATGGTCGGCACTATGTAGACGGCCATGATCAGGGGAACGGTAAGGAGGGTGGCCTTCGGGATGACCTGCGGGTTCTTGAGCTCTCCGGCGATGGTAGACATGGACTCATAGCCGGAGTACATCCACATGCCTATGGCTAAGCCCGCACCGATGAACATTATCCACTCGGAGAAGGAGATACCCGTCACGCCAAGGATCTCACCGTGCGACGTGAAAGGCTCGAACGGGTTCAAACTCCAGTTCATGAAGCCCGCGATCGCGACAATAGCGAACGCGGCGATGACCAGGATGGACAGGATCGTTGTGATGAAGCCAACGTCCTTGACGCCGCGGATGTTGATGTAGGTGAAGATGATGATCATGGCGGCTTTGATCGCGAACTGCTCGTAGCCGTTCAGGTCCCACTGAGAGGCTAAGTAGCCGCCTGCGAGTATCACGTACAGGGTGTTATCTATATAGACAGAGATGGTCCGCCACCAGCCGGCCATGAAACCCCAGAACTCGCCCAGAGCTTCCTGCACCCACTTGTAATAGCCGCCTTCTTGTGGCCTGACGGAGCCAAGCTCTGAGGCCACCAGACCGAACGGCAAGCCCCACAAGAAAGGGAGCACCATGAGCATGATCAGCGTCAGGCCCGCACCCGAGGCGGGAATCATCTCCTCGATGCCATAGGCCCCCGCGGCCACGAGTGAGAAGACCATGAACATGACGGTCCAGACCCGCAGGTCGTGCTGCTTGAGCCCGTGCTCGCCTACATCGACTTTCACCGTACTTCTACCGACCTTTTCCACGTGGTGCCCTCCTTCGCGGTCAGTCTTGGCAGGACGGCCGGCGGCTATGCTGCCCAACACGGAATCCGCGCGGCGAACGTGCTAATCACACAATCTCACGCATAGGGGGGCAACGCAACAACGCTTTGTGCAACCTTTGGACGCGTGACAGACTGAATCGGTCGAAGCGCCCATCTGTGACTGTTCTAGGCCGTATGGGGTGCGCAAGCGCCCCCTTACCGGTTGACGGTGCCCTCCCAGGTATCGACCCTCTTCTGCTTCTTGTCGGCTTCGGTGAACCAGCGCGACGTGACCACCTTGGTCTCGGTGAAGAAGCGGATGCCGTCCAGGCCGAACACGTGACTCTCGCCAAAGAACGAGTCTTTGTGCCCCGCGAAGGGGAAGAAGCTCACCGGCACCGGGATGCCCACGTTGATGCCCACCATGCCGGCATGGGTGCGGCGCGCGAACTCGCGGGCCCAGTAGCCGCTCTCGGTGAAGATGCAGGAGCCGTTGGCGAAGCGGCTGTTGTTCATGATGGTCATGCCCTCTTCGAAGTCCTCTACCCGTTTGATGGCCAGCACCGGGCCGAAGACCTCGTCGCGGCCGATGGCCATCTTCTCGCTCACGTTGTCGAAGATCGTCGGGCCCACGAAGAAGCCCTTCTCATATCCGGGCACCACCAGGTTACGGCCATCCAGGACGAGGTCCGCACCCTCCGTGACGCCCTTGTCGATCCAGCCCTTGACGAAGGCCTGATGCTCGGCCGAGACGACGGGGCCGAGCTCGGTCTTGGGATCATACGAGCAGCCGACCACGCGCTGCTGGGCGAACTTCGTCATGTAGCCGATGAACTCATCTGCCACGGTGTTCTCCACCACGCACACCGGCAGGGCCATGCAGCGCATGCCTGCGCAGCCGAAGGTGGAGTTGATGATGCCGGCCGCGGCGCGCTCCAGGGAGGCATCGGCCAGCACCAGGCCGTGGTTCTTGGCTTCGGTCTGAGCCTGGACGCGCTTGCCATGGGCGGCGGCCACCGAGTAGACGTGCAGGCCGACGTCGGTAGACCCGACGAAGGTGACGCCCCGCACGAGCGGGTGGGTGAGCAGCAGTTCGGCCTCTTTGCGGCTGCAGGTGACCACGTTGACGACGCCCTTGGGCAAACCGGCTTCGAGCAGCAGCTCGAGCAGGCGCATCGAGGAGGTCGGCACCAGGCTGGCGGCCTTGAGCACGAAGGTGTTACCCGTGACGATGCACAAGGGGATCATCCAGCCCCAGGGGATCATGGCCGGGAAGTTGAAGGGGGCTATACCGGCGAACACGCCCAAGGGCTCGCGGTAGCTCACCGTGTCATGTCCGGCGGACACGTTCATAAGCGATTCGCCCTTGATGAGCATGGGCGCCGCCACACCGACTTCGCAGCCTTCGATGATCTTGACTATCTCGCCGCGGGCCTCGTCGAGGTTCTTGCCCACCTCGCGAGAACAGATGTAGGCGAGCTCCTCGGTGTTGTCCTCGATCAACTGCTTCCACCGAAAGAGCACCTGGGTGCGCTTCTGGATGGGCAGAAGAGACCAACTCTCGTAGGCCTTGTGAGCCGATAGGATGGCGGCCTCCACCTCAGCGGCCGTGCAACACGGCGCCTGAGCGAAGACTTCTCCGGTGCTGGAGTCGGTCACGTCCATATATTTGTCGGTGGTCGACTCGCACCACTGGTTGTCGACGCAATAGTTGAGTGTTCTCACATCTGCCACGTCTTCACACTGCCTTTTCTGTACTAGCTGCCGAAGGTTCGTACTCCTCTGGGATGTAGTTGTACATCCGATCGCCTATGTCGTTGGGGTCGAAGTGCTCCTTGATCTTCCGCTGGAAGATGAAGGGGAACGGCTGCTTGGAGGCCGCCCACTTCTTGAAGGTGCGATCGTCACTGTGGCCCATCTCCAGGTAGATCGCTTCCTTGCCGGGAGGATAGCCTATCGCGCCCGCGTCGGTGATGGCGTCCTCCATGTGCTTGATGCCGGCCCGGGTGGAGGCCTCGTCGGCCGGGTCGTAGGAGACGAACTGCTCAAGGCCCACGGCCCCGCCACCGGGATAAGCGCTGCCGGGACCCATCATGGCGTCCCCACCGCACTGCACCAGCAGCCCGTCCTTGGCGTCGCGCTCCAGGCCTGCGATGGCGGTGGGGATGTAGCCCTTCACCCAGTCGGGGGTGCCGAGCTGCATCCAACTTCCGATGTATCCGCCGACCCAGACGAAGTTGATGTGCTTGTGACCAAGGCGGTTGAGATAGAGGTTGGTGAACTCCGCCATGTCTTTCTCGCAGTAGCGCTCCACCTTCCAGCAGCCCACCTCGGCAAGGATGTCGTCCAGGATCTTTTCCTGCAGCTCGATGTCGGCCTTGGAGCGGCCGGCGAGCACAAGCTGGAAGGAGATGCGCATCTGCTCGATCAGCTCGGCCATGCCCGGCTGCTCGAGCATCTGAGGTAGGTCGCTGAGCCTTTTCGTCGGGTCGTTGTACATCAGCCAGAACGCGGGAGCGAGGTCGGCGCCGGCTAGGTTGAACTGCCGATGAAAGATGAAACCGAGCTCGTTGTCGTAGATCTTGTAGTAGAGATCGGCCCAGGCGTCCCAGCTTGGAGCGGCGAGAGTATAGGCCCGCATGGTCTCGTCCAGCGGCAGTCGATACGCCGGCACGGTGCCGGTCACCGGCCAGTCGGTGCGGCCGGACCAGTGCACCAGCTTTACGGCGCACCTGGTGAACACACCCAGTCCCCCGCGCTGGCCGAGAAGGCCGCGCATGACGCCGCGGACACTCGGACCGGGACCTTCGCCGTCGAACCACCCGTCTCCGGAGCCCAACGATCCACTGCGGATAATCTCGCCGTTCGGCGCCACCCACTCCATGCCGAGCACGTTCTCAGAGTGTCCGCCCATGTAGTAGGCACCCGGTCCCATGCCCATGTAGGCGCAGGCGGCGGCTACCACCGAGCAGGAGCAGCCGGCGCCGATGATGTTGCAGGTCCAGCCGCGCTTGATGGCCTCGGCGTGGAGTTGCGCGTGGATAACGTACGGCTCCACGATGGCGATGCCGTTCTTCTCATCGATCTCGATCGCGTTCATGCGCCGCATGTCGAGCTGCATCGTGTCTTTGTCGTCGTAGATGGGCGCAGCCCAGTGATACCAGCCGGTGCTGTGGGGCTTGACCTTGATCCTGTATTTGTTGGCGAGCCGGACGACGGCCTGCACTTCTTCGGTGGAGGCCGGCATGACCACCGCGACCGGGCGAGGCATGTAGTGGCTCAGCTCGGGCCGGACGAGCTCGGCCAGCCACTGGAAGGCATACGAGTCCATGACCGCCGGGTTCCGGCTGACGTTCTCCTTGCCCACGATGTCCTCGAGCCCGGCATATGCTTCATCAGAGATAGGCATGATCCTCTCCTCTCTACAGAGAGCGCTCGAGCAGCTCGAGCACGTCGAGGATTTGCAGGTCGATATCGCCTGTGGCCACCGCTTCGGCGAAGTTCTTCTCGCAGCCCGAGCAGGCGGTGACCAGGGCCTCGGCGCCGGTGCTCTTGGCTTCTTCTACGCGTTTGCCCGCGGTCCAAGCGCTGAACTCGGGATAGGCCTCTCGCACGTTGCCGCCCGCGCCGCAGCACCAGGCCGCTTCGCGGTTGCGCTCCATCTCGATAAGCTCCACTCCGGGGATGGCCCTAAGGACGTCCCGCGGGGCGTCGTAGACCCCGTAGGCTCCGTTGTAGCGGGGGCGGGGCGGGTCGTAGACCACGGCTTGGCCGTAGATCTTGACCTCCTTGCCGTTCCAGGGCTCGTAGTCCTCGCCTTGTCGGCCCAGGTGACACGGGTCGTGGTAGGTGACGCTCAGCGGCACCTTCTTCTTGGGCTTGAGGCTGCCGTCTTTGAGCAGCCGGTCCGCGAGTTGGGTGGTGTGCAGTATCTCGGGGACGGGCGTGTCGGCGCCGGGCCCCGCGGCGTCGGGATAGAGCCGCTTGAAGGTGTGGTAGCAGGTGGCACAAGGCGTGACGATGGTCTTGATGCCGGTGGTCACCCATTTCTCGAGGTTGGCTTCGACCGCCTTCGTGAAGTCGTCGCGGTAGCCCATGTCGTAGGCCTTGCCCGTGCAGCAGCCTTCGTTCGCATCGATAGCGAAGTCGACACCGGCCTTGGTGAACACGCTCGCGGCCGCCCGTACCGCGGAGCGGAGGGTGGGGTCGAACGAGTACCGGCAGCCGGCATGGAACAGCACCGAGGCTTTGGCGTCGCCTCCGAGGGTGCTTAGTCCCAGTCCGTCGGACCATGCGGCCCTGTCGGCCTGCGGCAGTCCGGCGAAGTTGCCGGCTACCCGCAGCTTACTTATGAGCTTGGGGTACGCCGCCGGCACCTGGCCCTGCTCGTTCAGCGTGCGCCGCAACTCCCTTATCGCCGCCAGCGGCTCCATGTCGTAACGGCAGACCTTGCAGGCCACGTCGCAGTTGCCGCAGAGCTGGCATTTGAAGGCGATGTCGACGACGTCGTCATCCACCTCGCTCCGCCCCTGCATGAGCGAGAGCATGGTCACCAGCCTTCCGCCCGCTGAATAGGCGTGAAAATGGTTGTAGTCGACGCTGGGGCAGCCCTTGGCGTACTGGTGGCTCTTGACCAGGTCGAAGGGGATCCACTTACAGTAAGAGCAGCGGGTGCACCGCAGCGCGTCCGCTTTGAAGTCTTCAAGTGCCATGATGGTCGTCTCCCTCCTTCCTGTCTAGAAACAGAGCTTGCTGGGATTGAGGATGTTATTGGGGTCGAGGATCTTCTTGACCACCCGGAGCGTGTCCCGGGTGGCGGCGTCACGGTTGTACACCGGACCGGCCCACTCGCCATAGGGGCGCGAGAAGTAGGCGCCCTCGGCTATCAGTCGCGTGGAGGCGTCGCTGTAGAGCGCGCGGACCTTCGCCGCCTCGGCGTTGTCCTCGGGCGCATACGGCAGGCTGAACTCGCAGTGATACGACACACCCTGGTGTTGGGGCTGCAGGTAGACGCCGACGTCGGCCACGGGGTAGTCGTGGGCGGCGGCAGCGCGCAGCATGGTGGCCAGGTAGCCCGGCGCGTTCTCCAGGGTGGTGTGAAAGAAGATGTCGGCTGCGCCGCCCTTGGCGCGCAGCTTCCAATGCGGGCCGGAGGCAACACCGCCCAGCACCCCCTCGATAAGACTCGTCGCCACACCGGGGATAGCCGTCTGCAGGCGCAGACCCCGGATGGCGACCTCTGCTGCTATGTCTTGTTCGGATACCGCCACACGCTCCGCAGATCTGAGTCCCCGGCCCCCGACTCCGACTATCATGACCCAGGCAGGCAGAGTCTCGCGCAGAGCCGCGACCTCAGCCGGGGTGGTGGCGCCCAGCGTTGCCAGATAGGCAGCGTTGACTATCAGCAGCTCGTCACCCACACGCAGCCGGGTTAGCCGGTAGGACAGGTCGACGAGGTCGTCAAGCTTCGGAGCGCTCACAAAGAGGGTCTTCTTGGCAGCAGGGATGAGCTGCAGACGCACCGACGCCCAGGTGACGATGCCCAGCGTTCCTTGGGCTCCCGTGAGCAGCCGGAAGAAGTCGGTCTGAGCCGGGCCCTTGGGGTCGAACAGTCGCCGCCCGGCATCCCATTGGGCCTCGATGTCGAGCACGGAGTTGCCGACTCTCCCGTGGAGAATCTCTGGCCATCTCCCCACACCACCCCGCAGTTGCGAAGAGGCTCCGGCAGAGTGTAGTTGTACCGGGGGATCAGGGTCGGCTGCCGCTCCAGGAGGCTGGCGATCACCGACTTGTTGGCCCGAGGGTAGAGCGGCGGACGATAGTCAGGCCCTCTTTGGCCAACTCCGGCTGGAGCTTCCCATATGTGACCCCGGGCTCGATTACAGCGATGCGGTTCCGGCTGTCGATCTTGATGATCTTGTCCATGCGGGAGAGATCCACCATCATCGCGCCGGGAACACTGGGCACGGTGTCGCCGTAGAAGTGGGGCGCATCGGAGCTCACAGGCACCAGCGGCGTGCCTGTCTGATTGGCCCACGCCACTAGGGCTTGGACCTCGTCCTCGTTGCCCGGCCGCACGACCGCCTTGGGCTTGATGGAGAGCACGAAACTCTCGTCGACGGCATACGACTGCAGGAGTCCGGGATCGTCAGAGACGTTTGCATCCCCCAGTAGGCCGCTAAGCGACTGTTTCATCGCATCCACGTCTCGAACCCCCTTGGTTGATTAGCGCTCATTAATAGCAACCGGCTGCTATCATGTCAAGAGCAGAGCGAGCATTGAGGCAGACGATGAGCAAAGAGACAAGCGAGGCTAGGCCGGGCCGCTGGACGGGCACGGAGAGACGTCACCAACTGGCGACGGTCACACTGCACGTGATAGCTCAGCACGGAGTGCGAGGGGCGACGCTTCGGCGCATCGCCGAGGCGGCGGGGGTCTCCAGTCCAGCCCTCTATAACCACTTCACAGGTCGCACGGAGCTGCTCGAAGCCGCCTGCGACATCCTGCTCGACCGCTTGCTCGCCTGGGTGGATTCATCTTCGAATCCCAACATGCTCGAGCGCCTGCGCGAAATTGCAGGCGAACTACATAACAAGAACATCATGGGCGACGAAGGCTGGTTGATCGTGCCGTTGTTCGAACTGTCCGCCGCAGCGCGAGCCGAAGGACTCACCGAGCGCATGAGCAGCAATCAGCTCACGGTGCTGCAGCGGTTCGTGGACATCGTCGAGGAAGGCAAGCGCCAGGGCACCATCCGGCAGGACGCGGACGCTGAGGCCATCGGCTGGAGTCTCATGGGTTTGCGCCGGACGAAGGATTTCGCACTGCTGGAAGGTCTGGGTCAGTTCATCACCAGCGGGACGGCGGACAAGATCCTGAACACGCTCATCGACTCTATCGCGGCTCCCGCAGCGGCACTCTTACCTCTCGGGGCGCCGATAGCCCATGATGGCCTTGACCTCTAGGAAGTCCTCGAGTCCGAAGCGCCCCCACTCCCTTCCGTTGCCCGACTGCTTGTAGCCGCCGAAGGGGGCGGTGAGATCGGTGGTGGCTCCGTTCAGGTGCACCATGCCCGTGCGCATGGCGCGCGCTACGCGGCGCGCCCTCTCCGGGTCGCCTGAACTCACGTAGCCGGAGAGGCCGAAGTCGCTGTCGTTGGCTAGAGTCACCGCCTCAGCCTCGTCGGCGAAGGGGAGCATCACCAGCACCGGTCCGAAGATCTCCTCGCGGGCGATGCGCATGCTGTTATTGACGTCCGCGAAGACGGTAGGCTTGATGTAGTAGCCGCGGTCCAGCCCCGAGGGCCGCTCCGGTCCCCCTGCCACCAGGCGCGCGCCCTCCTTCAGGCCCGACTCTATGTAGCCCAGCACGGTCTCGTACTGCTTCTTCCCGGCCACAGGGCCAAGAAAAGTCTCGCTGTCGTTGGGGTCGCCCACCTTGAGCTCGCCGGCCACACCGAGCCGCGATCTCCACCGCTTGTTCGTAGACCGAGCGCTCCACCAGCATGCGCGTGGGCGCGTTGCAGCTCTGACCGGAGTTGCGCATGCAGCCCTTGACCCCGCCGCCGATCACTTTCTCCAGGTCGACGTCCTCAAAAACGATGTAGGCCGACTTGCCCCCCAATTCCTGCGACACGCGCTTGACGGTACCGGCTGCCGCCTTGGCTACGGAGGCACCCACCTCGGTGGAGCCAGTCACGGAGACCATGTCTACCAGGGGATGGCCCGCCAAGGCCGCACCAAGGGTGGAGCCGGGGCCGTTCACGAGGTTGAACACACCCGCGGGCACCCCTGCCTCCTCGGCGGCTTCGGCTATCAGGAGGGAGGAGAGGGGGCAGTACTGGCTGGGCTTGAGCGCCATGGTGCATCCGGCCGCCAGAGCAGGCGCCACCTTGACCAGCACCTGGTTCATGGGCCAGTTCCAGGGCGAGATGAGCCCGCAGACCCCCACCGGCTCGCGCACGATCCGGGTAGTCCCCTGGTGGCCCCACTCCAGCTCGAAGGGATATTCCTTGAGCACCTCGATGGCCGTCTCCAAGTGGCGCTGGCCGATATGAGCCTGCACCTGCTCGCAGAAGCTCTTGGGGATGCCCACCTCCGTGGTCATGGCCGCGGAGATCTCGGGCAGCAGGCGCTTGTAGGCCGCCAAGAGGCCTTCGAGCAGCGCCAGGCGCTCTTCCCGGGTGGTCTGGCTGTAGGCGGGAAAAGCCCTATGCGCGGCCTTCACGGCCGCGTCGATGTCGGCTTCGGAGCCGGCGGCTACCTGCGCCACCTCTTGTTCGGTGGCAGGGTCGATTACCTTGATCCAGCGGTCCGGCACGGCCGGGTCCACCCACTTGCCGTCGATGTACAGCTTGGTCTTATGGCTCACGGCGCCGCTTTGCCCGTAAGCGCTTGGTCCACCAGCGCAAGCCCCTCTTCTACGATGTCGAGGCCATAGTCGAGCTCTTCCTGGCTGACAATCAGTGGCGGAGCGACAAGGCATATGTTGAAGCGTGCGAAGGCGTGAACACATCTGCTCCGAAGATGCTTCGTGAGGATCGACATCTCCGGCGAGGTGCCGGCGTACGGAGCCAGAGGCTCTTTCGTCCTCTTGTCGCGCACGAGCTCCAAGACGCTGAACAGGCCTTTGTACCTAACGTCTCCCACGCAAGCGTATTTTTCGCGCATCGCTTCCAAGCGCGTGCTCAGGTGAGCGCCTTGCCGTTCGACGTTCGCAAAGATCTGCTCGTCCTCATACGCCGCCAGCGTGGCGATACCCGCTGCACAAGCTACCGGATGGCCGGAGTAGGTCATTCCTGTCCAGAGCATATTCGCATCGAGACGCTGCGCGATCTCCTTGGAGACGAGCACTGCACCGAGAGGTTGATACCCGCTGGTCAGGCCCTTGGCACAGGTGACGATATCGGGCGTGACCCCGTAGTGCTGGGTGGCAAGCCACTTGCCCGTGCGGCCGAAGCCGGCCATCACCTCATCGTCGATCATGAGTATGTCGTACTTGTCTAGGAGTGCCCGCAGCTTGGGGAAGTAGTCATCTGGCGGGACCAGTACTCCATTCGAGCCGGTGATACCTTCGACGATCATGGCCGCGATGTTCTTCGGACCCTCCATCTGGATGACTTCCTCGATGTGGGTCACGCACTGCCGGCTGCACGATGCGACTTCAGCACCAAAAGGGCAGCGATAGCAGTAAGGATCGAACACTCGGACAGTGCCAGGGACACCCGGCTCTGCCGGCCAGCGGCGAAAGTCTCCGCCTACGCTCATAGACCCCATCGTGTCGCCGTGGTACGAGCGATAGCGCGAGATGATCTTCTGCCGGCCGGTGTGGATGCGCGCGATCTTGAGCGCGCTCTCGTTGGCTTCGGTGCCTCCGTTGCAGTAGAACGCCTTCGCCAGCCCGGTGACCTCGGCCAGTCTCTTGCCCAGGGCGCCTCGGGGCTCGGTGGCAAAACCGGGGCCGGCGTAGCACAGCTCCTCTGCTTGTTGCTTGATGGCTGCGACGACCTTGGGGTGCTGATGCCCTATGTTGAGATTCATGAGCTGCGAACAGAGATCGAGCCATTTGTTGCCTTGGCCGTCCCAGAACCAAACACCCTGTGACTTCACCATGTGGATGGGGTCCGCGGTGCTTTGGACTGACCAGGGGAAGAGGGTGTAGTCTCGGTTCTCTTGTACGATCTCCGCTGACGAACGGACCATGTGTCGCCTCCATCATTGCAGGTCATCTGCGGGCGCCGCAGTGCAAGCATACCCGGGTGCGCCTAGCGCATGCCCGTGCCGTAGCTCTCCTTGACGATGCGAAGGTAGGGGAACATCTCAGCGGAGCGTACACCGGGGACAACCCGGATGGAGTCGTTCACAAGCGAGAGCAGATGCTCGTCGCTCTCACATAGTAGTTCCACCAAGATGTCAAAAGATCCCGCACACAGAACCACATAGTCCACCTGGTCGATCAAGGCAAGCCTCGCGGCGATCTCCCGGAGATCGCCCTCGGCTTTGATACCTATCAGCGCCATGCGCGCGAGGCCAAGGGCGAGAGGGTTGACTATAGCCACGATCTGCATGACGTGCGCGTCCACCATTCTCCGCACTCGTTGCCGCACGGCCGCCTCCGACAGGCCGGTGTCCTGCGCTATGGCCGCATAGGACCGGCGGCCGTTCTTCTGCAACTGGTCGATGATCTGCCTGGATAGGTCATCGACCAGTTCAGAGGGGCCATTGCGTTCACCGCGCCGTGCCATGTCTTAGCCTGTAGCTCAGACGTCCTCCTGCGCGTGAGGCACGAAGCCGTACTCCTCGCTGCGGAACACCTCCTCTTTGAGCTCCTCGTCCTTGGCCTTGTAGACCTTGCAGATGAGGCAGGTCAGGTCCGGCGACCCGTACATGGGGTCCAGATGGTCGTTGCTGGTGAGCACGTTGGGGTTGCTTATGAACACCCCGTGGTAGCCCTCGGCCGGCTCCTCCGGATAGAAGCAGTTGGCCGTGGCCATGAGCACGCCCTTCTTGATGCCCGGGAAGCAGCGCAGCTTCTGGCGGATGCGGCCCCGCGGCGACTCGATCCAGACGATGTCGCCGTCCTCGACGCCGTACAGCTTCGCCGTCTCGGGATGCAGCTGGCAGGTGGGGAACTCCATGAAGCTCCGCAGCCAGGGGATGTTGCGGTACTGCCCCAAGAAGTAGAAGGGCTGGCGGTAGCCGCTGCTCATGACCAGCGGGTATTCCTTGAACAGCTCGGGGGTCGAGACGGGGCTCTCGCCGGGCTCGCTGAACACCGGCAGGCCGTCGTAGCCCAGTGACTCCAGGTGCTGCGACTTGAACTCGAACTTGCCCGAGGGAGTGGGGAAGCCCCCGCCCTCTTTCCAGTAGTCGGTCTTGTACTTGTAGTACACCTGGTCGGGGCCCCAGCAGCCGCTCACCAGCTTCTCGCCGAACTCCTTGAAGGTCAGCGGGCCGCCGTCCTTGCCCTCGCCTCGCCTGACCTCGTAGTCGAGCATGTCTTCCACGGTGGGCCACCACTTGTCGGGCACCACCCGCCGGCCGATCTCGTTGAAGATCCAGGCGTCGGACTTGGCCTCGCCCGGCGGGTCGATCACCTTGTTGTGGGCCTCGATCATGAAGCGCGGGTGCATGTCGTAGACGTCGTCCAGCTCCAGCCAGTGGGCGGCCGGCAGCACGATGTCGGCCGCTTCGGCCATGGGCCCCATGAAGAGGTCGGTGTGCGACATGAACTCGACGCTTCTCGATGGCCTTCGACCACCTCTTTGGTGTTGGCCATGTGCACTATCTGCTGGCCGCCCACGCTGAACCACACCTTGATGGGGTTCTCACCGGCCAGGAGCTTCTTGACCATGGTGTCGGGGTTGCAGGTGCGGGTGGCGCCCATCTTGAACCTGTCGCCGCCGATGATCTTGCTCTTCATCTCGTCGGTGATGGGGAGCTCCAGGTTGAAGTCCTCGATGAGCCCCGTGTCCGGCAGCACCCAGCTGATCATGCTGCCCGGCGCCTCGATGTTGCCGGCCAGGCCCATGAGGCAGGTGATGGCCCGCAGGGTGTGGCCGCAGTTGGCCTGCCGCTCCAGCGAGCTACCCACCTGGATGCAGCCCGGCGTGTCGACGGCCCACATGCGGGCGGCCTCGGTGACGTGCTCCTTGGGTATCCAGCAGATGTCGGACGACCTTCTGCGGGCGTCCACTCCTTGACGCGCTCGCGCAGTTCGTCGAAGCCGTAGGTCCACTTGTCGACGAACTCCTTGTCCCACAGCTCCTCTTCGATGATGACGTTCATCATGCCCAGGGCCAGGGCGCAGTCCGTGCCGGGGCGGGGCTGGATCCAGAGGTTGGCGCGCGTGGCGTAGGCGCTGGCGCGCGGGTCGATGATGATGAGGTTCTTGCAGTAGTCCAGCGACCGCATGTACCAGTAGCACATCTCGGTGTCGGCGCTGGACTGATCTCCAGCTGCTTGGCCCACATGATCTGGGTCTTGGGGAACTCGCCGCCCCAGCCGTGGTAGTCGCAGTACAGGCGTCCGTAGCCGGTCACCAGGGCGTAGAGGCCCAGGCGCGGGCTGTGGCAGACGTAGCCAGGGGTGATGGCGTTGCCGGTGCCGAGCGACCGGGCCAGCCGCATGGTGTAGCGGTTGTAGCCGCGCCCGGTGCCCTGCGAGATGGCGATGCTCTGCGGCCCCGGGTCGGCGATGGCCGCCTTCATCTTGTCGGCGATGGTGTCCAGGGCCTCGTCCCACGAGATCCGCTTCCATTTGCCGCGTGCCCTTCTTGCCCACCTGCTTCATGGGGTACTTCATGCGGTAGGGGTTATCGATGTGCTGGATGCTCGAGAGGCCCTTGGAGCACATCGTGCCGCCGGTGAGCGAGTCGGGGTTGCCCTCTATGTGGATGACCACCCCGTCTTCTTTGGTCACCTTGACGCCGCAGCCACCGTGGCAGCTCTTACAGGTCGAATAGACTATCTCTCTGTTGGCCATGAGTGTCTCCTAAGACTCTGAGAGAGCTGCGCTCTAGTAGGCGTGGGCTTTGGGGAGCAGGGGTCTGTAGATGCCCACCTTGAGCACCCCGTACTTGAGTGAGAAGGCCCCGATGGTGTGGCAGCAGATGGCGAAGACCAAGAGGCCGGTGGAGGCCTCCTGCCCGGTGAAGTAGCTCACCACCGAGATGACCAGCGGCACGGCGATGCCCAAGACTCACGATGCCCAGCCAGAACACCCAGGCCACGTGGCCCCTCACCAGCTCTCTCACCGATAGCCCAGCGGTGGTCGACTGATAGTTGGCGTTGACCAGATAGACGATGATGAGCAGGGCGTTGACCATGAGCAGGATGCGCGTGATCGACTCGGCGGTGCCGATGAGCTCCTCGCCGGTGACCAGGGCCACCGCCATCATCAGGGCCAGACCGTCCGCGATGCCCATGATCAGGAACACGAACGGCAGCAGGCCGGTGTTCCAGAAGGGCACGCTCTTGCAGTAACTCATGGCAAATCCGCAGTAGACGGCGGTCACCACGCAGGTGACGCCGGCCAGGACCATGAGCACCCAGTTGGCGGCGTCGATGGCCGAGCCGGTCTCCACTCCATAGGCGATGAGGCCCTGCAGCAGCAACTGCACGGCGCCGAACCCCAGGAAGATCATGGTGAACACGATGCCGCGGGCGAACCACGAGGTCTTCCAGGCATTGCTGACGGGCGGGAAGGCCCTCCAGAAGCGCCAGGGTTTGCCCAGGTAGAGAAAGTGCAGGGGCAGCTTGAAGACGGCGATGCCCACCCAGCCGAGCACTCCGCCCCAGAAAGCGGCCTTGGGGTGCGACTGGCTGAAGAAGAGAGCCACGAGGTAGAGGCCTGTGCCCAAGGCCGAGAAGACCTCGGCCAGCCAGACCAGCAGGCCCTTGCCCTCTATCCATTCGGCCTGGGCCATGGGCTTGACCATCCACTCGTGGGTGACCATCCATTGACGTGCTGTCTTAGCGTTCATTCGGCCACTCCCCTACCTGTCGTGCTTCTTGGCGAGTTTGGGCTTGGACGGCGCATACACCGTGCTCAGGTGCTGCATGTGGCTGCCGGTCTGCATCTCGATGGGAGCCTTGTTGGAGGGAGCCCCGCCCAGCTTGTAGTCGATGTAGTAGACGGAAGGTTCGGTGCCGTACTCGGGATGGAGTACGAAGCCGGTCTTGTCTTTGATCAGCTTGGAGACCTCGCTCTCGGGGTCGTCCAAGTCGCCGAAGGTGAGAGCCCTGGCCTGGCAGATGTTGACGCAGGCCGGCGTGGCCTCGCGGTCTATACCTGGCTTGAGGTCCTTCTCCAGCCCGGCGTCGATGCGCTCCAGGCAGAAGTTGCACTTCATGGTGGTGCCCACCGTGTGTGGGTAGAGCTCCTTGCCCTTCTTCTCGAAGCGGGTCAGCTCGTGGCCGGGAAAGTAGCCGGGGTTGCGCTTGCGGGAGAGGTAGGTGCGGTTCTGGTAGGGGCAGGCGATGACGCAGTACCGGCAGCCGAAGCACTTCTTGGGGTCGACGGCCACGATGCCGTCTTCGCGCTTGTGAGAGGCCTCGGTGGGGCAGACGTCGACGCAGGGGGCCTCTTTGCACTGGTTGCAGCGGACCGGGTAGGTTGAAACGTCCACGTTGACGCCGTCGTCTACCTCGAGCGCGATCAGCCGGGGCCAGGTCACCCGCAGAGGGAGAAAGTGTTCGATACGACAGGCGGCTACGCACGCGTGACAGCGGGTGCACTTGGCGAGATTGATCACCATCCCCCATCTCATGTCACGACCCTCCCTTCGTCACGTCTAGTCAGTGTGAGCGTCGGAAGTCACGAAATGTAGATATTGCTCAGTGTAATAGACAATATTGTAGAGTGAAGACTAGAGGTTCGCAAGACTTGATCATTCGATTCCTTCGAGACCATCAAATCGGTGGCGAGGCCTGCCAAGCTGTAAGCTTAGCGAATGCGTAGAGCATACCTCATCATCTCACTTGGTCTGCTAATGGCTGCCCTAACGCTCTCAATGGCCGCTTGCGGTGGCTCAGCGGGCAGCGGGCAGACCGGACTCACAACGGCCCAAGGCGAAGAGGCCGGGCCCACGTCGACCACCATCCCGCCCTCCGCGAACCCCATAGAGATCGTCTTCAACGGTGAGATCAGCCGGTCCCCTGGTCTATGACACCGCGCTGGTAAGAAAGGGCATTCGCACGGCTCTGCAGATGTTGGGTAACAGAGTGGCCGAATGGTCGATCGAGTACACAGAGTTGGACAACAAGTCGGATGCTCTCTTGGCAGTGGAGCAGACAAGGCAGCTGGTGCTGACCGACACCGATGGTGACAGGAAGAAGGACCGCGATCCGGTGGACTTCATCTGCGGTCCGCTTTCCTCGTCGGACGCCGCCGCCGTGACCTACTTCATCTCTCAGAGGCTGGCCGAGATCGAGCGGATCCCCCAGTGCTCCGTCACCGGGCAGCCCAGTGAGAACATAACCACCTCGGGCGGCATAGGGTTCATTCCCAACGGTCTCTACCGGGCATACGGTTATTACCTGGGAACGTTTGCCGCGGAGACCCTGCACTATGAGACGGCCAACTGCATACACTACGCGGACCGCATAGCCGAAGAGATCCAATCCGGCTTCGAGCGAGGCTTCATCGCGGGGGGCGGGACCGTCTCGTCCGTCACGTACGTTCCGCCGGACACGGTGGACTTCACCAGCTATCTCTCGGCGCTGCAGCCGGCGGATTGCACGTTCTTCTGGGTGCGGGGAAGCGGAGCCATACCCTTCGTGCGGCAGCACGCCTCCTTGGGCCTGGGCGGAGCGCTTCTGGTAGCCCAGTCGAGCAACTACAGCGAGTCGCAGCTTGAGTACCTGGCTGCCCTGGGTTCGAGGTTGGACTTGGTCGGCTGCGATATCTACACGCCTACACTGGACAACGCTATGAACAAGGCCTTCATCTCGACGTTCCAGAGCTTGTACCCAGGCGAGCAGCCGACCCCCGAGGCGTTCGGCGGGTGGCAGGCGATAATGCTCTACGCCGAGGCCGTCAAGACCCTGGCGGGGCAGCGCCAGGCGGGAGTGACAGAGAAGGGGGCGCTGCTGGGCAACAGCCTGGAAGACTTGGTAGATCCGCGCAACCCCGCGCATGTCATCGGGACCATGGCGAAGCTGACCATCGATACTCCGGCCGGTTCTATCACCATGTCCAAGTATGGCAGGACCTACGTCGCCACTCGTGACTTCTACATACTCCGCTCCAGAGACGTGGGCGGCGGGAGGATCGCCTGGATGCCCATCTACACCTATCCCCAGGTGCGATTGGGCCAATAGCGCGCGATATCAACTGTTTACAAAGCGGTATACTGATACCAATACGACGCAGTTGTTCACCAAGTCGTTACCGCAAAGCCAAGCAGTGGGAGCATTCGCGTGAAAGTGGCAGATGTCAAGAAGGTAGCTGTTTTTGGGGCCGGTACCATGGGCCCGGGTCTGGCTCAGGTGTTCGCCACCGCGGGTTACCAGGTGAGTATGTACACCCGCAAGCAGGAGACGCTCGACAAGGCCCAGAGTGTGACCAAGCAGAACCTGACGACCTTCGTCGAGAACGGTCTGCTCAAAGAAGCCGACGTGCAGGGTATCTTCGACCGCATCAGCTGGACGCTGTCGGTCGAGGAGTGCGGCAAGGACGCCGACCTGGTCATCGAGACCATCGCCGAGAAGACCGACGCCAAGAAGGAACTCTACGAAGCAGCTGGACAAGATCTGCCCCGAGCGCACCATCTTCACCAGCAACACCTCGTACCTGAACATCTATGACCTCATGCCCGAGAAGCGTCTTCCGCAGACGGTCATAGCTCACTGGTTCGCGCCGCCTCACATCATCCCCTTGGTCGAGGTCGTCAAGGGCCCCAAGACCAGCCAGGAGACCACGGACTTCATAGTGGAACTGCTCAAGAAGGTCGACCGCGTGCCGTGCGTCATGGAGAAGTTCGTGTCGGGCTTCTGCGTCAACCGCTTCTTGCGCATCATCGGCCGGGAATGCTTCTTCTTGCTCGACAACGGCTACATCACCGCCGAGCAGCTCGACCTGGCCGTCAAGGCCAGCATAATCCCGCGCGCCATGGTGCTCGGTTTCGTGCAGCGCTATGACTTCACCGGCATAGACCTCAGCTACGGCAACCTGCAGAACCCGGACTTCGAAGAGGCCCCCATCGACAACCAGCCCAAGAGTCTCAAGGAGCTCATGGACAAGGGCGACATGGGTGTCAAGACCGGCAAGGGCTTCTTCGACTATAGCGACCGTCCGCTGGAGCAGGTGCTCCGCGAGAGGGACGCGGCCATGATCAAAGTCTTCGAAGAGGTCAAGGACCTCATCTACAAGCGCATCTGATCCCCGAGATCGATGCCGACCCTTGACAAGGAGAGTGATCTGATATGAGCAAGCTGATCATCACCTGCGCCCTGTGCGGAGTGGGTACTACCAAAGAGCAGAATCCCAACGTGCCCATCACGCCCGACGAGATAGCGGCCGACGGCCTGGAGTGCGTGAAGGCCGGTGCCTCCATACTCCACATCCATGTGCGCGACGCGAACGGCGTCAACGCAATGGACAAAGACATCTTCGTTGAGGTCGTGGGCAAGATACGTGAGAAAGTGGCCGCCGCTGGGCTTGACGTGGTGATCAACGTCACCACCTCCGGCTCCAAGTTCACCTACGAGCAGCGCATGAGCCACCTGGCGCTGGTCAAGCCCGAGATGTGCTCGTATGACCCCGGCACGATGAACTGGGCGAACAGCTATGTGTTTCTCAATGAACCCAAGTTTCTGGAAGAGTTGGGCACGCTCACGCAGGAGTTGGGCGTCAAGCCCGAGATCGAGATCTTCGACGCCGGCATGATCGGCAACACGAATCACTATCTTAAGAAGGGGTTCCTCAAGGCACCGCTCCATTGCCAGTTCGTCCTTGGCGTTCCCGGCGGCATGCCCGGCACCGTCGAGTCCCTTGCCTACCTGCTCCCCAAGATCCCGGCCGGTTCAACGTGGTCGATCTCGGGCATCGGCAAGGACCACATGCCCTGTATGCTCATGGGCCTCGCCGAGGGCTGCAACGGCCTCAGGGTGGGTCTTGAAGACAACATCTTCTTCGAGAAGGGCGTGCTGGCGACCAACCCACAGCTTGTGGCCCGTGCGGTCGAACTGGGCAAGGTTGCAGGTCGCGAGATCGCCGACGCCGCAGAGACGCGCGAGATCTTGGGCCTCACCAAGAAGGTCTGAGAGGAGACACCATGGCAGAGAATCTCTTTTCACTCAAGGGTAAGAACGCGGTGGTCGTCGGCGGCGCCGGCGGCCTCGGCCGGGTGATCGCTGCAGGGCTCGCCGAGTACGGGGCGCAGGTCGCTATAGCCGACATCAACGAGGACGGGCTGGGCAGCGCGGCCGAGGAGATCAAGAGCAAGACCGGGCAGCTGGTCAAGACCTACACGCTCGACACTGATATGGAGGAGAGCATCCAGGCGCTGGTGAAGAACGCCGTGGCCGACATGGGCCGCGTGCACGTGCTGGTGAACGCTCAGGGCTTCAACGTCAAGGCTCCCGCCACCGAGTACCCGGCGGAGTCTTGGGACAAGCTCTTCTCGGTGAACGTGCGCGGCGTCATGCTGTGCTGCAAGAACTTCGCGGCTCACATGGTCGAGCAGGGCGGGGGCAAGATAATCAACCTGTCGAGTATCCGCGGGCTGCGTGCGGCCGCCGGTGGCAATCTGGGCTACTGTGCCACCAAGGGCGCCGTGGATATGATCACCCGCACCCTGGCTGTAGAGTTGGCTCCCAAGAACGTGTTGGTCAACGCGCTTGGCCCCATCATCACCGCCACGGCAATGACCAAAGAGACCATCAAGAACAATCCCGAGCGCTACGCGAAGACGCTTAACAACATACCCATGGGACGTTTCGGCGAGCCCGAAGACCTCATCGGTCCGGCCGTATTCCTAGCCTCAGCCGCGTCAGATTTCGTCACCGGGACCATCCTGTATCCCGACGGCGGGACGATGGCGTTCGCCTAAAGGCGCAAGTGGCATCCACTCAAGAAGTGAACGCCGGCACCGCGGGGCCGGCCTCCAGGCGAGGCCAGGGCGCGAAGTCCACCAACGGCGATAGCGCGTTCGTGGTACGTGCCCTGGCCAAGGGCCTCTCGATCCTGGCATTGTTTGACGCCGAGAACCGCGAGTGGGCTCTGGATGAGATAGCCGAGAAGGCCGGTCTGCCCAGGATGACCGCATATCGGATGATCCGCACCATGGAGTCCGAGTGGTTCTTGGTGCGCGACCCGGTGACCAACCGCTACCATCTGGGCCCTGCGTTGCTGGCGTCCACCTATTTGTCAGAGGGATATGCTGAACTGGCCACCATCGTGCGGCCGTATCTGGTCGAATTGGCTGATAGGACCGGCGAAGCGGCCACCCTGGCCATAGAGGTCGATGGAGTAGCGGTAAGCGTCGAAATGGTCGACACCCCTCGCCCGTTCCGGCGCGAGGTAGCCGTGGGCCGCATCATAGGCGACACCGCCAACGCCAACGGCAAGATCTTTGCCGCCTTCAAGTCACCCGAGGAGCGGGAGGCCATCCTTGCCCGACCGCGACCGCAGGAGACACCTCACACCATCACCGACCCGGGCGCCCTTGCACTCGAACTGGACAGAGTGGCCAAGGAGGGCGTGGCCTTCGACTTGGAGGAGCGCAACCTGGGTACCTGCGCGGTGGCCGCTCCGGTGTACGACCAACTGGGCAAGGTGATAGCCGCCATCTCCGTGGTGGCTCCAACCGGCCGTTTCGGTCCGGCTGAGAAGAAGAGCATCGCCGAGGCGGTCAAAGTCGCTGCCGCTGCTCTCTCGGCGTTCTTGGGCTACTCCAAGCGCGTCTAGTCCGCGGGCGTATAAACCTTACCCCACACATCGCCGATAAGCTGTTGAGCGTACTATTGCGCGTACTTGCTGTCGACGAAGAGGGGACCCTCTAATGACCATCGGCCGGCGGATCATAGGCTCCATCAGCGGCATGCTCTTCATGCTTCTGGTGCTGGCGGGCATGGGAGTGGGCACGATGGCTTGGCTTCGGTCATGGCATGACCGCTATGTGGAGGCCGCACAGCAGGCTGGGGCCCTTGCTGATCCGGGACTTCAAGACATGCTGGGCTCCCTGAACGGTAGAGCTACGGTGGTCTTGATCCTGATGGGGGTCATAGCCTTTCTTTGCGCAGGGCTGGGTCTGGCCGCCTTGATCCGCTTGGGCCCGACCGTCGACCGGCAGCTTCGGGCTGCGGTGAGCGGCCTCAGCACTTCTGCCGCTGAGTTGGCTGCCGTGGCTTCGGAGGTGGCTGCGGCGGCGTCGCAGACAGCGGCCGCCACCAACGAGACCACGGCCACCGTAGAGCAAGTAAGACAGACGGCCCTGCTTGCTCAGGAGAGGGCATCTGAAGCTTCAGAACTGGCTCGACAAGTGGTGGAGACCTCCAAGGCGGGGGAGATGTCGGCCAGAAGCAACCGAGCGCATTTTGAGCAGATACTTGCGGACATGGACGAAGTGGCTGAGGCGATTGTGAGCCTCAACGAGCAAGTCCAATCGGTGGGCGACGTGATGGTGACGGTCAATGACCTAGCCGAGCAGTCCAACCTGCTGGCGGTGAACGCTTCCATCGAAGCAGTCAAGTCGGGCGACGCAGGCAAAGGCTTCAACGTGGTGGCCCAAGAGGTCAAGAGCCTTGCGCGGCAGTCCAAGCAGGCGGTCGCCCAGGTGAGGGCCGTGCTTAGCGAGATCCAGAAGGCGAGCGTGGTGGTAGTGCACGCGGCCGACCAAGCGCGGGAAGCCGTGGACCAGGGTAAGGAAGAAGTGGGCCGCGCGGTCAAGAACAACATCGGCAGGGTCGCTGTGGGCGAGAGGACCGCTGAGGCGACAGAGCAGATCGCCGCGACCAGCCGCCAGCAACTCTCGGGGACAGAGCAGATAGGTCAGGCGGTGATGAGCATCAGTCAGGCAGGCTCTAGGACGGTGGCCGGCATCCGGCAGGTCGAGAAGGAGGCTGAGCAGTTGCGGCAGCTTGCCCTAGGAATGGAGCGCCTGGTGCAGGCCACCTCCAAGAAGGCGCGCTGATGGGTACGAGCGGGGGCCAAGAAGCTTCCGGAGTCAATGGGATAAGCGGCTGGCTGACGCTTCCGATCATCGGTCTGGTGCTCACCTGTGTCTTCGCAGCTGTGTGGATGTTCACCGACTACCTTCCGCTCATGAGCGACGGCACGTGGCCTGCGGTGCCGGTCTCAGGCCGGGCGCTGATCACCTTTGAGGTCTTCTCCAACCTGGTGCTAATCGTGATGCCGATAGTGCTGCTCACCTTGATCTTCAAGAAGAGGCGCATACTGCCCAAGCTGATGGTCGGGTTTCTCGCCTTTGTGCTTCTTGTGGTCGTTGCAGACTCGGTGGGCATACTCCTTATCGGGCCTGACCTGATACCCGACCCCATGGTGCGAGAAGAAGCGGGGTGGTCGGTTGCTGAGGTGACACAGGGGATGCTGAGGACGCTGTTGTCGAGCGCTATCTGGATACCCTACTTTCTTATGTCCGCCCGGGTGAAGAACACGTTCGCCGCCCCGAACCTCTCGCAGACTGCCGAGGGCACCTCGCCTGTTCAGCCGGCGGGATTGCCTGTCGTGGTAGGCACCGTCACTCCCGGCGCCGTGCTGGGTACCAAGGGTGACAAGCCACGCACCCGGACGAAATGGGTGATAGGAGTCTCACTGGCTGCCGCCTTGGTCGTGCTGGCCCTATTGGTGTGGCAGTGTGCGGCACCCTCAGGGGGGGTCGGGGCAGCCTCAGGGTCCGTCGATAGTGGTGCGTCCGAGGGCGGCAAGACGAAGACTTACACAGATCCGGACTACGGTTACTCCCTTACCTATCCGGCGGACTGGCACCTCCAGGAGGACGAATCGGTCGACCCCGCCAGCGAGGACAGCCCGGCCAGCGAGGTCATGGCCTTCGATCTCGAAGGCGCACGGTCGGGGCTTACCTACTACGATTGGTTCGACATCATGGTGTTCGAGCTCGGAGAGCAGGTTGACTCAGCCTGGCTGGAGGAGATTGGCCAGAACCTGCAGTCATACGTCGATGATGAGTTGTCACGGACCGCGACGGTGGTCGCGCCGTTCTCAGAGGTGGTGGTGGCGGGGGCGGAGGGCTTCCGGGTGACGACGACCGAGGTCTTGGACGGCACACCGCTCAAGACCACTCTGTATTGGCTGTACGAAGGTGACCGGCTATACATTGTGGCGTTCCAGTCGTCCATCGATACCTGGGGGCAGAACGAAGCAGTCTTCGAAGATATCCTCGCCAGCTTCAGACCGGCCGACTAGCGTCCTCGAGCTATGGTGTCCTCCATCCAGCAGGCGGCTCGCTCCATCATCTCCCTCAGCTTCTCCTTGGGATAGGAGCCGTCGGCGCACATGGGCGGCGGATACAGGGGCGCGCCAAACACCTGCCGCATGCGCGGACGGTGCGTGTGCTCGGAGCCGTCCCTGCGGAGACCGCTTGGTGAACACATAGACCATCGGCAGGATGGGCGCCTGGTGAAGGCAGGACATGTAGAAGGCGCCGGGCTTGAAGCGATAGATCTCTTGGCTCAGGTAGACGAGATCGCCCTCGGGCAGCACCAGCACGTGGTGTCCGCGGCGCAGCGCCTCGCCCACCGGAGCTGCGACCGTCCTGAACCCCATGGCTCTCGCCGGGATGGGGAAAGCCCGCACCGTGCGCAGGATGCGTCGGACCACCGGCACCTCGAAGTTGCGCTGCGCGACCGAGATGTAGAGGCGCCGGGGGAACACCGCCTTGCTGGCGAACACCGTGTCGAAGTAGTGACAGTGGTTCGAGATGACTATGCAGCCTCGCTTACCTAGGATGCGCTTGTTCTCGCGCCCGCTCACCCGTAACCCGAAGTAGACGCCGGCCAGCGCGGCCACTGGGTAGAGAAGCAGGATGACAGGCAGCGTGAGTAGGTTGAACCACCAGTCGAAGTAGATGTACTTGTACGGTCTGCTGAAGTCGATCTTCTTGGTGTCGTTGGTCACAGCGAACAACTTCTCCGGTGGGATCTCGTTTCGCTCCCTCATGCCATCTCAGGCTCGAGCACCGGCTCGAAGTCGGTCTCTTCGCGCTCGAACTCGGCATAGACGGCTTCCATGAGGTCAAGGCACCTCTCGAAGCGGTACTTCTCGGCCATCTCCAGGACTTTGGCGCGGGAGGCCCGGAGTTCGTCCCTGTGCTCATACCAGTAGTCGATCTTGCCGGCCAAGTCGCCCGCATCGTCCTTGCGGAACATGAAGCGGTCGTCGAGCGCGAACTGGGGCGCGGCGCTGTAGCTGGAGTCGCCGATGAGGCAGGGCAGACCGCAGCCGATGGCCTCCAGGCAGGACAGACTCTCCAGCTCCACGATAGAGCCGTGCACGTACATGTCGGCGGTGTTGAGGTACTGCAGCTTCTCCTCGTTGCTGACATAGCGGATCAGCGGCTTGTTGGGCAGCTCATCGCCCAGGCGGACAAGTTCGTCGGTCATCTCGCCCGTGCCACAGAGCATTAGGGTGATCTTGTCCGCGTACTTGGAGCGCTTGACTCCGTCGATCAGCAGCGACTGCCGCTTCTCGAGAGCGTGGCGGCCGACGTTCATCAGCACCAGGTTGTCGCCATAGAAGTCCGGGCGCTCGTGACTACCTGCGACGTACTCCTGGGGTATCCCGTTGGAGACCACCCGCAGGGCGCTGTCACAACCGTGCTTCCAGAGCATGTCGGCGGCGAACTGCGAGGGGCACTGTATGAGCGGCACCCGGTTGAACAAGAGAAAGTTGAAGAGCTTGTGCATCGATCCACTCGAGAACTCTGCTCTCTTTGCCCATAGCCGAGATGATGTTCTGCGGCTGTACGTGGAACGCGCCCATGACCTTCTTGTTCATCTTCTTGGCCATCTTGGCCGCGCCGTATCCCAGGTAGAACGGGAACTGTATCTGCACCAGGTCTACGTCGGCGAAGGCCTTGCGCAGCACATTCTTCTCCGGAACACCGAACATGAAGTCCATCTTGTCCTGTGCCTCTTTGGTGCCCGGCAAGAAGAACCCCTTGACCTGATAGAACCGCTCCTGCTCCAAAGACTTGGTGGCTACGATGGTGAACTCATGCCCGCGCTTCTTCAGACCTTCAACCAGGCGCATGGTGGCTATGCAGCCGCCATTGGCGCGGTTGAAGGTGTCGACCACTATCGCGATCTTCATGTCGACGCCCTTCGCTAGATACGTATGTATGAATGCGATGAATCCAGGCCCAAAGAAGGCCCAACGAACTGCGAACACTAGCTGTTCGTAGTGATCATGCTATCAGGACAAACGGAGAAGTGCTGAACGGTGAAAGGCCATAATCTATTCTTCGCGCCCTCTTGCGCGGACCTCTTTGCTCTGTATAGTAGAAGGAGTTCTACCGTGCAGAATCGGGTAGGAGTCGTCGCGCGCAGATCTCCAAGCTAAGGAGAAGTGGGCGTGTACCAGAAGATGGTTGTCTTGCTGGACGGCTCGGAATTGGCGGAGGTGGTTTTCGACTACGCTCGAGAACTCTCCGGCAGGGTGCACGTCGACGTAGAGTTGCTGCACGTGTGCGGCCCCCAAGAAATCTCGCAGCTGCCCATGCGCCGTGCGTACATGGACCAGATGGCCGAGCAGTTGTGCGCCGGAGCCGAGGAGGTCAGCGCCAAGTACAGCAAGGAGGGGACGGCGCAGTGCATCCAAGCGCGGGGCCACGTCGTAGTCGGGTATCCCGCCGAAGAGATCCTCAAGTACATCGACGAGAACGACATCGACCTGGTCATGATGTCTACGCATGGGAGTTCGGGGGTGAAGGCCTGGGACCTGGGCGATGTGGCCAACAAGGTCGTTCACGCCTCGAAGAGTCCCCGTGTGGCTGGTACCGACAGAACTGCGCGAAGAGATAATCGCGGACGCGATGCCCAAGCGCATCCTGGTCGTACCCCTGAGCGGTTCCGAGCAGTCGGCCGCGGCTATCCCTCACGCCACGGAGATCATGACGCGCAGAGGTGCCGACGCCGAGCTGGTGTTGCTTCATGTGGTGGATCCCTCTTCCGTCATGTCCTCCATCACCCTGACCCGTGCGGCGCTGGACGGTCTCGACGATCAGCGTGCGCATATGAAGAAGTACCTGGAGGATATCGCTCAGCCGCTCAGAGACAGTGGTGTCGCGGTGCGGACTGAGGTGCTGTCGGGTGACCCGGCTGAGACGATCATCGACTACCTGAAGGGCCACCCGATCCAGCTGCTCGTTATGGCTACTCGTGGCAAGAGCGGCTTCAGCCGGATGGTCTTCGGCAGTGTCACCGAGAGCGTCATTCACATGGTGAAGTTGACGCCGCTGCTTCTCGTTGGTGGCGGAGAAGGGAGGGAGTGAGGCTCTGCGGGCAACTGGGCAGGCATATTGGGTTCTCACCGGGAGAGAGAAAGGTTGGCGAGCGATGAAGAAGACGCTGATTATCGGCTTCGTACTTGTGTTCGCTCTAGGGATGGGATTGGTCGCATGCGGTGACGGGGATGAAACCGCGACCACGCGAAGGCACACTGCCTATGAACCGGGAACCTGGACATTCACCTTTAACACCTTCTTTCCAGCGACAAACAACATCGCCATAGTGGGTGAGATGTGGCAGAAGGAGATCACGGAGCGCACCAACGGCGCCGTGGAATTCGACTACCTGCCGGGAGCTTCTCTCACCGCCGCGAAGGATGTCTACGATGGCGTGGTCACCGGCATCTCTGATCTCGGGTTCTCTGTCGCTGGCCTATACACCTGGGGTATTCCCCATCACCGAGCTTCTGGACATGCCCATCGGATATCCCACGGGGTACGTGGCCACGATGGTGGTGAACGACTTCTACAAGGAGTTCCAGCCGGCTGAGTTCGACGACGTGCATGTTCTTGCCTTCTACGGGACCGGACCGCAGGTGGTCATGACCACCGACAAGCCCGTGAGGAAACTTGCCGACGCGAATGGCCTGGTGCTCAGGTCCACCGGCGTGGGCGCCACCATCGCCGGACGCCTGGGGGCCGAGGGCTATGCCGCGGCTCAGAACGAAGCCTATGAGCTTATGTCCAAAGGCACCATCGACGGGACCATCGCTCCTCGCGAGGTCCTGAAGGGCTGGAAGCAGGCGGAAGTCGTCAAGTACGTGACCCAGTGCTTCTCGATCGGCTCCATCACCACGATGTACCTGGTCATGAACAAGGACAAGTGGGACGAGCTGCCCGCGGATATCCAGACGATCTTCACCGAGACCAGCGAGAAGTACCTGGAGTACTGGGCCAAGGTCTCTTCGGGCTATGACTTCGATGCCATCGTGGCCCTAAAAGCGCAGCCGGGCCGCGAGGTCATCGACCTGGACGAGACGGAGGCGGCTGCCTGGAAGGCAGCGGTAAGGCCGATAATCGACGAGAAGCTGGCCGCTCTCACAGCCGCGGGCTTCACCGATGACTACGAAGCCTACCTGCTTGAGCGCATCGCCTACTGGCAGGGCCAGGCGCCGTCTGAGGAGGAATGCTCCACGTGGGTGAAGGCCAACTTGGTGGCAACGACAGTGACAACGGTGCCGAAACCCGCAACGACAGCGGCGCCGGCGCCGGCGACGACAACGGCACCGTAGAGGTCTATCGACGGCAGACGGTCGCTTGTAAGTAGTGGCTAGAACCGGCATAGAGGCGGGGCGTGCGCCCCGCCTCTATGCCTAAACGGCGGGTGTTGGGCAAGGAGGTCCTATGGAGATGCTGCCTCCCGACCAGGAGCCTCTACCGATCCGCGAGAGCGGATCGGCTGGCGGCATCCTAGGCAGGCTGGACAGGTACGTCGCCCTGTCGACCAGAATCCTGTCATGGATAGCCGGCGTCGGTCTTGTCGGCATGCTGCTGATAATCGTGGCAGACGTCATCGGGATCAAGATATTCTCGCATCCCGTACCGGGGGGCACCGAGATAGTGACCTTCATGGCGGTGGTCGCGATAGCTTTCGCGGTGCCCTACACCCAGGTCGTGCACGGGCACGTGGCAGTCGACTTCATAGTGGAGAAGTTCCCCCGCAGAGCGAAGTTGATCATCGACGCGCTCATGACGCTTGTTCGGGGTATGCCTCTTTGCGGCCATGGCCTGGTACAGCTTCAAGTACGCCGCGAAGCTGAGGGACACGGGCGAAGTCTCCATGACCCAGAAGATCCCCTACTATCCCTTCGTCTACGGGATGGCAGCCTGCTTCGTGGTGATGTTCGTGGTCCTGGTCGGAGATCTGGTCAAGTCGATCACAAAGGCAGTCAAGACATGGACCCCGTGACAGTCGGGCTCATCGGCATCGCCGTGCTCATAGTCATCTTCCTGCTGGGCATGCCTGTGGCTTTCAGCATGGCCTTTGTGGGAGTGATCGGCTTCTGCGTCATCAAGGGTCCCAATGCCGGGCTGAGCGTCCTGGCGCGTGACTTCTGGACCATCTGGTCGGGTTACAGCCTCACGGTGATACCCATGTTCGTGTTCATGGGCTCTGTGGCTTTCTACGCAGGCATGAGCGGCCGGTTGTACGACGGCGCCTACACCATATTCGGCAAGATGCGCGGAGGACTGGCCATGGCCACGGTGGTCGCGACTGCCGGGTTCTCGGCCATCTGCGGCTCCACCAGCGCCACCGCCGCGGCCATGGGCAAGGTGGCCATACCGGAGATGCGGCGCCACGGGTACGACCCCGGTCTGGCCTGCGGCTGCATGGCCGCGGCCGGGAGCCTGGGCATCATGATCCCGCCCAGCACCATCTTCATAATCTACGGGCTCTTGGCCGAGCAGTCCATCGGCAAGCTCTTTGTCGCCGGGGTGGTTCCGGGTCTTATCATGGCCACGTTGTTCGTCATCGCGGTTTGGATCTGGACCTTCTTCAAGCCGACCTCGGCCCCGGCGGGGGGCAAGACCACCCTGAAGGCCAAGCTCCTGGGCCTGACCGGCCTCCTCGAGATGCTGTTTCTCTTCGCACTGGTCCTCGGCGGACTGTTCGCGGGGCTGTTCAGCCCGACGCAGGCCGCGGGTGTGGGGACGGCTGCCGCGATCCTGATCGGGGTGGTCAGGAGACAACTGAATCTCAAGAAGTTCTGGCTCGCGATCAAGGACACGCTGCTGATCACGGCCATGATCATGACCATCGTGGCCGGTGCGACGGTGTTCGGTCACTTCATGGCCGTCAGCCGCATACCGAGCGCGGCGGCCGACTTCTTTGCCGGTCTGCCCATGCCCTCATGGGCGGTCATGATCCTGATCCTCATCATGTATCTGGTCGCCGGATGCTTCATGGATTCTCTGGCCATGGTCACGCTGACCGTGCCCATTCTCTATCCGACGGTCATGGCGCTGGGTTTCGATCCTATCTGGTTCGGAGTGATCATAGTGTTGGTGGTGGAGATGGGGGTGATCACGCCGCCCGTGGGCATCAACGTCTACATAATCAAGGGAGTGGCGCCCGACGTACCCATGGGGCAGATATTCAAAGGGGCCGCGATGTTCTTGGTCGGCATGGTCATCATGGCCGCGCTGCTGATGATCTTCCCGATCCTGGCCACGTGGCTGCCCAGCCTGATCAGCTACTGACCTTCTTCAAAACGCGACCCGACAAGAAACGGGGCCTCGTTGCTTAGGCAACGAGGCCCCGTGCTGTCTCCCGAGCGTCACCGTGGTCAGCGCGGACGCGCCTCTCGCTTGGGCGGTCTGACTACTTGGTCAGCGCTATCTCGCCCAGGTTGACGTCCTTCGCAGTGCTGATGCCGGCCAAGGTCTTGTCCTTGAAGCCCTTGGCCGCGATGGTCAGATCGTAGGTGGCGTCGTCGGCCAAGCCGCGGAACCAGAAGTCGCCGAAGCTGTCGGTGGTCGCTGTGAACTTCTTGCCGTCCTTGCCGGTGAGCGTGCACGTGGCGCCGATGACCACTTCTTTGGCCACCGGGTCGTAGACCAAGCCGCCGATGAACTTCTTGGGGATGTTCAGGTAGTAGACGCGTGGCTTGGCGCCGAGCTCGGGCTTGAGCACCTCGGCCTTGGCGATCTCGGCCGCTGAACTCGCTCTCCTCCCCGAACTTTATGGCTTCGGTGGGGCAGGCGTCGGCGCAGCGGGGGATCTTCCACTCGCCCCCGTCCAGCAGGTGCGCGCACCCGGTGCACTTCTGTGCCAAGTTGAGGTCGTCATTGAAGTAGATGGCCGCGTAGGGGCAGGCATCCACGCAGAGCCGGCACCCGGTGCACTTGTCCGAATCGATTATCACCAGTCCGTCTTCGCGCTTGTAGATAGCGCCCTCGATGGGGCAAGGCGGGACGCACGGGGGCTCGTCGCAGTGCATGCACGGGTTCGGGACGTAGTGCATCTCCACCTTGGGCACTGTACCGCGGATGTGCTCGTCAAGCCGCATCCAGAACTGGCCGGTGTCGGGCTGGGGCTTGGCTATGGGTGACCAGTCGTTGCCGACGTGCTCATCTTTGCAGACGAACTGGCACGCGTAGCAGCCTACGCACAGTTCGACGTCGATGACGAACGCCTTCATTTGTCGCCTCCCTCTATCCAAGCGTCGAAGCGTAATCCGGCACCCTGGTCATACTTTCTGGCAAAGGCCTCGGGATAGTCCCTGCGCCAGGCTTCCCATTCTTCGTTCTTGACCTTCTGCACATCGGTCAGATAGCCGCTGGTGGCCTGGCCGCAGCAGTTCTTGGAGGTGAGACCGTTGGGAGCGATCGTATTGATGGCACCGCCGCGGTCTACCTTGCCTGGTACCAGCGGGTCGTGGCGAGCGCCGTGGTCCACGTAGACCACACCCTGCATGATGCGCTCCCACACACGCGCGCCCACCAGCACGATGCCGCGCTCGTTGAAGATCTTGACCACGTCGCCGTCTTTGATGCCTCGAGCTTCAGCGTCGGCCGGGTTGATCCAGACGGGCTCGTAGCGGTAACCGTCGAAGCCCAGCACCTTGCCGGTCGGTGTCTCGCGAGCCCAGCTGATGTCGTCGCCCTGGGCGTGAGTGCGCCACCGGGGGTGGTTGGACATGAGCAGCAGCGGGAACATGTCGGAGCGCTCGCTGGAGAGGTCCTCGTCGTGAGTGATGCCCTTGGGGACCCACTTGGGGAACGGCGGACGCTCTTTGTCGTCAGGGAAGTGCGTAGCCAGAGCCTCGGAGTAGAACTCCAGGAGACCGGTGGGGGTCGGGAGCGGGCTGGCCTTCGGGTCCTCGTAGAACTTGCGGAATCCAGGCGGGTCTTGCTCCCAGTCCTTGGCGGTCGAGTAGACGTAGGTCTTCTTCTCGTAGAAGTCTTCCCACGTGGTGAGCTTGTCCATCTTCATGGCATCGAACACGAGCTTCTGCAGGTCCTTGGTGGTGAGGCCACCGCTGAAGGCTTCGCCCATGTCGAGCTTCTGGGCGATCGCGAGCACGATCTCGTAGTCGCTCTTCGACTCGCCCACCGGCAGTATCGACTGCTCCTGGATGGAGACGCTGGCGAAGTGCGGGCCCTGGCGGACCGTGGTGACGATGTCCTCCACCTCGAGAGTGGTGTTGGCCGGCAGGATCATGTCGGCGTAGAGGCAGTCGTTCTCAAGCCAGGGGTGCTGGGCGAGCACGAACTCGATGCTCGAGTCCTTCATGGCCTCTATGGTCCAGTTGCCGTGGTTCCAGCAGGTGATGCGGCACGGAGTGTCGGTCCACATCATGTGGATGGGTACGCCGCCCTTTTCCTTCGCGATGGGGTAGGTGTACCTGGTGAACTGTTCGTCGGTCTGGCACTCCTGGCCGCCGCTACCGTGAAAGACCAGCGGCGCCTTCAGGATGGCGTCCTGGATCAGGGTCTTGGGTATGAGCTGCGGCCCCCAAGCGTGCACGGTCGTCCAGCAAGGCTTGGTCAGACGCTCGGGCAGTTCGGGATTGAAGAAGCGCACGCTTCCCAGGCCTTCGGCGCGAGGCATGCCGAAGTAGGTCATCTGGCACTGGTGCACTCCGGGACCGCCGAGCCCCTGCATGCCCAAGAGCACGCATTCCAGGCGGCCTGGCTCGTGCGAGTACGGTCCGCGGAACGCCGACCCGCCGAAGTAGTGGACGATAGAGGTCGTCTTGCTGGCGAACTCCCGAGCCAGGGCCTTGATGGTCCACTCCGGCACGCCACAGATCTTGGAGGCCCACTCAGGGGTCTTGGCGATACCCTCTTCGTCCTCTCCCAGGACGTAGGCGGCGACCTTGTCCATGCCCACCGAGTGGGTCTCGACGTACTCCTTGTTCCAGGTGCCTTCCTTCAGCCACACATAGATGATGGCCAACTGCAGGGCAGCGTCGGTGTTGGGGAGCACGGGGATCCACTTGTCGGCGTGGACCGCCGCGGCGTAGTTGAGGTCCGGACAGATGTAGACCTGCTTGATGCCGGCCCGGGTCCAGAACTGCGAGATGCGGCTGGCGTACTGGCCGGTGAAGCCCCAAGGGGTGGTCTCTTCGTCGCAGCCCCACTTGAGCACCATGTCCGCGTGCTCGGAGATGTCCTTGATCAGATTGGCCGCCGGCGACATCATGCCTTGGAAGCCCTGGCCCCACACGTGCTTGGCTCCCCAGTACCAGCCCTCCCAACTATCTGGGTTGCGGACCTGCTGGGTGAAACCGCCCATCATGTCCAGCAGCCGGGCTTGGTGGCCGTGGGGGGTGTGGATGGTCTTGTTCTCGCCGTGGCCATCACCTTGGGCCAGGATGGCCAGCGGGCCGTACTCCTTGTGGATGCGCCTGATCTCGGCGGCGATGATATCGGTCGCCTCGTCCCAGGTGATCCGGCGGTACTTGCTCTTGCCGCGGTTCTGGGGGTTGCGCTCGCCCTTTGGATCCCAGTCGACCCGCACCATGGGGAACTTCACGCGATTTGGTGAGAAGGTCCTCTTCTTGTAGGCCAAGGAGAAAGGAGCGGGCAGGGCCTTGGGCAACGGGCTGAGCGTCTCACCGTTGCGCTCCATGGTCCAGGGGTTGAGTTTATCGAAGTCGGTCTTCCAGTCGTACTTGTAGGGCCTGATGCGGATGGCCTTGCCATCCTTGACATCTACAAAACACTCGCCGCCGCCGCCCAGCAGCCCTCCCATGGCCAGGTTCTTGATCGTTACCTTGTCCACACTTACATCAACCTTCTTGCCTCTTTCGTCCGCCATCGCTCTCCTTCTCCTTTCGCGAAAGGTCAGCCGGTAACAGCGCCCTAGAGACAAGCCTGACCCGTCCAGGCCGGAGGGCTCGCGCGCTAGTATCCCAAGTGTATACCCAAACGGACTACGACCTATACCATTGACGTGTTTCTTGTTGTCCAACCCAGATAGGCCGAGAATGAGGCGGCGGCCGCCTTGACTGCATCTGTACAGAGCGTCCGCTCGGCTGAGCCGAAACGTCCGGCAGGTACCACCACAGAGATCGTCGCTGCTATCACGCCGGACTGATCGCGCACGGGAGCACCTACCGAGCAGAGGCCGGAATAGGAGCCCTCCATGTCGCACGCCACGTCGTCGACGAGTATCTGATCGAGCTCGGCCACGATGGCCTCCCTATCGGTGACCGTGTGAGGAGTCGTGTGAGTGCGAGGTTTGGCGAGTACGGCTTCTCTTTCCGCGGGCGGTTTGAACGCGGCGAAGATCTTGCCGTGGACGGTCGCGATGTCACCCAAGATCCGCCCGGGCGCTGTCTTGCGCTTGAAGGGGCGGGTGGTGTTGATCATGTCCACGCAGACAGGAAAGCCGTCGACTTCGACCGCCAGAGTCACCGACTCGCCGGTCTCTTTGACAAGGGCCTCAAGGAACGGCCGCGCCGCTCGCACGAAGTTCGAGTGGTCGTCGGACACGTAGCACATGGCGAGCGCGGCTGGGCCCAAGCGGTAGCGATTGGTGGAGGGGTCTCGCACCAGGAAGGCCACTGACTCGAGCGTGCGGGCCATGCGATAGACGGTCATGCGCACCAAGCCCGTTTGCTCGGCCATCTCGTCGATGGTCCACTCCCGGTGGTCCACGTCGAACAGGCCAAGTATCGATAGACCCCTGATCAGAGCTCTGACCGACAGGGGATCGACGTATGGCGATACAATTGTCTCGGGCATGCCCCTCCTGCAGCTCTGGTGGCGGTCTCCGCAGGGAGACCGTGCCTTGCAAATAGGCTACGCCTACTCTACGATATTAGCAATATTACCTGGCAATATGGAGCTTCACACTATCAAACCACACGTAGCTAGCCCCTCTCGGATTCACTGTCACCTGTACCTAGTGGGAGTTGATGCCTGATGGCCGAAAAGGTCTACACGAACTGCACCAATAGCGGGCCGGTGTCCGTGTACGTGAAGGATGGCAAGATCACGCGCATACGGCCTCTGGTCGCCGACCCCAAGGACTATGAGCCTTGGACCATAGAGGCCGGTGGCAAGAAGTATTCCCCGCCCAAGAAGGTCACGCTGGCGCCGTGCGTGCACGCCGAGCGCCGTCGCATCTACTCCGAGGAGCGCATCCTCTATCCCATGAAGCGCGTGGACTTCGACCCCAACGGCGAGCGCAACCCGCAGAACCGGGGCAAGTCGCGCTACGAGCGCATCTCTTGGGACGAGGCCGCCACCATAGTGGCGGGCGAGATCAAGCGGGTGCGCGACACCTACGGCGGCTCGGCCATCAGCGGCATCACCTCCTCGCACCACAACTGGGGCATCGTGGGCTACAAGATGGGCCCCTTCGCCCGCTTCCTCAACATGGTCGAGGGCACGCCGGTGCTTGGACAACCCCGACAGCTGGGAGGGGTGGCACTGGGGCGCGACCCACACCTACGGCTTCCAGTGGCGTCTGGGCATGCCCGAGCCCTACGACATGTTGGGCGACACCCTGCAGAACGCCGAGATGATCGTCTACTGGTCCAACGACCCCGACACCACCCGCGGCACCTACTCCGGCCAGGACTCTGCGCTCTGGCGTCAGTGGCTCAAGGAGAAGGGCGTCAAGATGGTCTTCATCGACCCCTTCCACAACTACACCAACGCCGTCATGGGCGGCAAGTGGATAGCCCCGCGGCCCGGCACCGACACCGCTATGGCCATGGCCATCGCCTACGTGTGGATAACCGAAGACACATATAACAAGGACTACGTGAAGAACCGCACCATCGGCTTCGAGCAGTTCAAGCCGTACGTGCTGGGCGAGACCGACGGCGTGCCCAAGACTCCCGAATGGGCGGCCGCCGAGTGCGGCGTCGAGGCCCGGGTCATCCGCACGCTGGCGCGCGAGTGGGCAGAGAAGCGCACCGTGCTCTCCGGCGGCTCCCGCGGCGGCGAGGGTGGCGCCTGCCGGCAGGCATTCGCCACCGAGTGGGCCCGCATGATGGTGCTACTGCAGGCCATGCAGGGGCTCGGCGCTCCGGGGCGCAGCATCTGGGGCACCACCATGGGCGCGCCCAACGACACCACCGTGTGGTTCCCCGCCTACGGCGAGCCTGACGGACGCGTGTCGATGTCTCCCAAGGCCTGCGACTACATCCCCGAGAACCCCACCGAGCAGCGCTTGTGGAGGCTCACGGTGCCCGACGCCATCCTCGACGGTCACGCCGACTGGTATGGCGAGGGCTTCTGCGGCAAGTCGCTCGAGCAGCAGTTCACCCACTTCGAGTACCCGGCCCCGGGCTGCTCCGAGATCAAGCTGTGGTACCGGTACGGCGGCTCGTTCATGGGCACCATGGCCGACACCAGCAAGTGGGTGCGCATGTATCAGTCGCCCAAGCTGGAGTTCGTGGTCAACCAGGATGTCTGGTACAACAGCGAGACCCGCATGGCCGACATCATCCTGCCCGCCTGCACCAACTTCGAGCGCGACGACATAGGCGAGTGGGCAGCCGTGAACGGCTACACCTGGCACGCCAGCAGTGGCTGCAACTACCGGGTGGTGGTGCGCGAGCAGAAGTGCATCGAGCCTCTGGGCGAGAGCAAGAGCGACTACGAGATCTTCGCGACCATCTTCGACAAGCTTGGCCTGCGCGACAAGTACACCGACGGTGGCAAGACCGAGGCCGACTGGGTCAAGAAGTTCTTCGAGATCTCCGACATGCCCAAAGAGGTCAGCTGGGAGGAGTTCAACGAGAAGGGCTACCACATCATCAACATCAGGCCCGACTACAAGCCCACCGTTGGCCTGCGCTGGTTCTACGAAGGCCGGGAGTGCGACACCCCCGACCCTGGCAACAACAAGCGCCTCACCGAGAAGGGCAAAGAGGTGGGCACCTTCAGCGGCAAGATCGAGTTCGTGTCGGAGAGCCTCAAGCAGTACTTCCCCGACGATGACGAGCGTCCGGTGGCGCCGCGGTACATCCAGAGCTTCGAGGGCTACAAGACCCCCGACCTCTACGACAAGTACCCGTTGCAGCTCATCTCACCGCATCCGCGGTTCTCGTTCCATTGCCACTACGACAAGCACACCGACTGGCTCAACGACATCCCCACCCACCGCATCAAGAAGGATGGGCATCCGTGGTGGCCGGCGCGCATCAACCCCGAGGACGCCGCTGCCCGTGGCATCAACAGCGGCGACTACGTGCGCCTGTACAACGACCGGGGCTCGGTGCTCTGCATGGCGGTGGTCACAGGGCGCATCCGGCCGGGCACCATACACTCGTACGCGTCGTCGGCGCTCTACGATCCGCTGCAGCCGGGCAACGCCGACTCCATGGACCGCGGTGGGTGCGTGGCTATACTCACCACCTCGCGCATGATGTCCAAGAACGTACCGGGCATGACGCCCAACTCCTGTCTGATCGAGATCCAGAAGTGGGAGGGCTAGTGGCATGGCACGCCTAGGACTGCTTATAGATGTCACCAAGTGCAGCGGCTGCCACAACTGCTTCTTGGCCTGCCGCGACGAGTACTTCGGCAACGACTACCCGGGTTACTCGGCCCCTCAGCCGCTCGAGGGCCAGTACTGGATGCAGGTGAAAGAAGTAGAGCGGGGCACGTGGCCCAAGCCCAAGCTCGACTACATACCTACGCCCTGTCAGCACTGCGAGACGGCGCCCTGCATCGATGCCGCGGCCGACAACGCCGTCTACCGGCGCAAGGACGGTGTGGTCATCATCGACCCGGTCAAGGCCAAGGGACAGAAGGACATAGTCAACTCCTGCCCGTACCGAGTCATCTGGTGGAACTCCGCCCTGCAGCTACCGCAGAAGTGCACCATGTGCGCGCACATGTTGGACGCGGGCGAGCCCATGCCGCGCTGCGTCGAGGCCTGTCCGACCGGCGCACTGATCTTCGGTGACCTGGACGATCCCAAGAGCGAGATCGCCCAAGCGGCCGCCTCCGTCAAGACCGAGACCTATCACCCCGAGTACAAGACCGATCCCTTGGTCAAGTACGTGGGCATACCCAAGAAGTTCGTGGTGGGTGAGGTGGTCCGCAGAGACATGCCCGGCGAATGCGCCCAGGGGGTGGCGGTCACCCTGGAGGGCGAGGGGGTCAAGCTCGCCACGCAGACCGACAGCTACGGGGACTTCGAGTTCGAGGGCCTGGACAAGAACAAGCAGCTCAAGCTCCGTGTCGACCTCAAGGGCTACGCGTCCATGATCATCGACGTCAGCACGCAGAAAGACGTCGATCTGGGCGAGATCGTGTTGGAGCCACTGAAGAAGTAGAAGACCGGTAGACTATGTCACCTGGCCGCGGCTTCGCAGCAGCAGAGTAAACGATCAGGAAAAAGGACACATGGAAGAGATCGTCATCGTCAGTGCCGTGAGAACGGCGGTAGGTAGGTTGGGCGGAGGACTCAAGGACGTCGAGCCCGACATCCTTGGCAAGATAGTCATCGAAGAGGCCATCAGGCGTGCGGGCATCGAGCCCGGTGAGGTCGACGAGGTCATCCTGGGCCAGACCAAGCAGAGCGCCGACGCGGCCAACCTGGCCCGCGTAGCCGCGCTGCGCGCCGGTGTGCCCGTAGAGGTGCCGGCCTACACCATCATGCGCCAGTGTGGCTCGGGCCTGCAGGCCATCCACAATGCCGCCTGCCAGATCATGTGCCGGCGAAGCCGACATCGTCGTGGCCGGGTGGCGTGGAGAACATGAGCAAGGCCCCCTACTACTTGAGGGGCGCCCGCTACGGATACGGCGCCGGCAACGCCGTGCTGGTCGACTCCAACACCGAGAGCCAGCCGCGTTCGCAACCCGTACGAGATCTACGGCGCCGACTTGGACATGATCCGCACCGCCGAGAACCTGGCCGAGAAGTACAACATCAGCCGCGAAGAGCAGGACGTCTTTGGCCTTCAGAGCCAGAACCGGGCCTTCGCCGCTATCGAGTCGGGCCGTTTCAAGGACGAGATCATCCCGGTGCCGGTCAAGGTGAAGAAGGAGATAGTGCCCTTCGACACCGACGAGCATCCGCGCAAGAGCACGCTGGAGGCGATGGCCGGGCTGCCCCCGGTGCAAGCAGGGCGGCACGGTGACCGCCGGCAACGCTTCCGGCCGCAACGACGGCGCCGCGTGCACCGTGGTCATGTCGGCCAAGGAGGCCAGCAAGCGCGGCCTCAAGCCCATGGTCACCATCAGGGGCATGGGTGTGGCCGGCGTGCTCGCCGGAGATCATGGGTCTGGGCCCGGCGCCGTCCAGCCGCAAGGCGCTGGCGAAGGCCGGTCTCACGCTGGACGACATGGGTCTAATCGAGCTCAACGAGGCCTTCGCCGCTCAGGCGCTGGCCTGCATCAAGGACCTCGATATCGAGCGACCGCATGGACATCATCAACCCCAATGGTGGCGCCATTGCTCTGGGCCATCCGCTGGGCTGCTCGGGCGCTCGCATCTTCACCACCCTGCTCTTCGAGATGCAGAAGCGTGGCACCAAGTACGGCCTGGCCACGCTGTGCATCGCCGGCGGCCAGGGTATCGCGACAGTGGTCGAGGCCTGCTAGACAGCGCGCCGGCACGCGTGCGCGGCACATAGGCTTGACGCCCGACCGGGGGCCGCGAGGCCCCCGGTCTTCTTGTATGGTCGTCCCGAATGCGTCTGTAGGACCTCGCATGCTTCTGTACGTCGTGTACAATCCTGCGTACGCCATGCGCGCGTTCCACGAGGCACGCGCAAGGCTCGCGCCTGCGTCGACAGGCTCGTCCAGCCTGCGATCTCTCGAGGTCCTAGGCCAGAGAGATGCGGGGTGTCTCGGCGCGTCAGGTAGTCGATGCGCGTGGAGCCTCCGCAGAAGCGCTGAATGAGCTCGGCCACCTCGGCGCACGCGACCTCGACCTCGGCGCGGGTCACCGGCGGTAGTCCGTCGACGTTGAACTCGATCGCGGTGGTCTCGGGCAGCGTGAGGGTGTGGTTGCCCTGCCGCCAAGTCCAGCGGCGGGTGAGCACGGTCTTGCCCTCGGCGAAGATGACCTCGCCCGGCAGGGGGTGCTCCAGCTCCTCAGAGCCGAAGGCCACGAAGTCCTCGTCGCCGGTGGCGAAGCGGAGCTCGATGTCGCCATTCAGAAGGTCGATGGCGTGGGCGCCCGCCGGCAGCAGGTGGCGCAGCGACATGACGTTGCCCAGGTCGACCAGGGCGCTTATGCTGGGCAAGCTCATCGCCCCTCAGGGCGCGGCGGGCCATGGCTTCCACCGACGAGCGGAACTCGGCCGGCTTGGCGCCGAACGCGCGGTAGGCCTCTCGCCACGCCTTGATGCGTGGTTCTTCGGCCACCTGCTCAGCGTTCACGCGGTCGCGCACTGAAGCCTCGGCCTCGCGCATCATCTGCACCAGCTCTGGCGAGGAGGGCCCGTTCTTGACCCCATGAGCGACGACCACTCCGCGGACGTATCCGGGGAAGCGGGCGAATATCAGAGGAGCGATGCTGTAGTGGTAGTGGGCCATGGGTGCCCCTTAAGTCCGTGGTGGATGTGCCGCGATTATAGCGAAGCTCTGTCTGGTGCGATCAGGGCGGGTCGCCGTGGCGTCGCGTGCACCGCGTGCGCTATGCTGAGGCGCCGAAGGGTCAGCTGTACTCCAGGAGGACACGTGCGCGAATACGGCAACAAGAGAGTGCTGGTCACCGGCGGCGCCGGGTTCCTCGGCTCTCACCTCTGCCAGCGGCTTGCTCGCCGACGGTTGTGAGGTCGTGTGCGTCGACAACTTCTACACCGGGACCCGGGGCAACATCCAGCATCTGCTGGGCAACCCGATGTTCGAGGTCATGCGCCACGACGTCACCTTTCCCCTCTATATGGAGACTGACGAGATCTACAACCTGGCCTGTCCGGCCTCTCCCGTTCACTACCAGTTCGATCCGGTGCAGACCACCAAGACCAGCGTCCACGGGGCCATCAACATGCTGGGGCTTGCCAAGCGCGTCAGGGCCAAGATCCTTCAGTCGTCCACCAGCGAGGTCTACGGTGATCCGACCGTCAACCCTCAGACCGAGGACTACTGGGGTAACGTCAACCCCATAGGGCTGCGCAGCTGCTACGACGAGGGCAAGCGCTGCGCGGAGACCCTGTTCTTCGACTACTACCGCCAGCACGGCCTGCGCATCAAGGTGGTCCGCATATTCAACACCTACGGACCGGGCATGCACGTCAACGACGGTCGCGTGGTGAGCACCTTCATAGTGCAGGCCCTGCGGGGACACGACATCACCGTCTTCGGCGACGGCTCTGCAGACCCGGTCTTTCTGCTACGTCAGCGACCTTATCGACGGGCTCGTCCGCATGATGGCCTCCCCGGACGACTTCGTCGGTCCGGTCAACATGGGCTCCACCTTCGAGTTCTCGATGTTGGAGCTGGCCGAGAAGGTCATTGCGCAGACGGGCAGCCGGTCCAAGATCGTGTACCGCCCCCTGCCGCAGGACGACCCCGTGCAGCGCAGACCCGATCTGACCCTGGCTAAGGAGCGCCTGCAATGGGGGCCGACTGTCGGACTCGAGCAGGGCTTGGAGTACACCATCAAGTACTTCCGCGACTTCCTGGGTCTCTGAGCAGGGAGAGCACTTGCGCATAGACGTGCCTTGGGGCACCGGCACCACGCCGGTAGACATTGATGACGCGTCGCGTCGCGGGCGTGCTCGGCGCGAACGTAGAGCGGGCGGCCGACCCCGCTGGCCCTGCTGCGCGCGGCGGTGACTGCGCCCGGCGATCGGAGTTCGCGGCCTTCTTGGCCGGCGCGTCCTCACCTCTGTTGGTGGTGGTCAACGACGGCACGCGGCCGACGCCTTCGGCAGCGGTGCTGGCCGAGTTGCGGCCGGCGCTGGAGGAGTGGCTGGCGGTGCCGGGTCACCGAGCTGTCCTTCGTTGTGGCCACGGGTACTCACAGGGCCGCCTCGGCGCAGGAGCTCGATCACATCTTCGGCCCCGACCTGGCCAAGGCCCACGCCGAACGTCATCTTCTCCCACGACGCCAAGGACCGCGACGGTCTGGTGCATCTTGGGCCGGACGACGCGGGGCACAGAGGTCTGGGTCAACCGGCTGCTGGACGAGGCTCGCAGCGTGGTGCTCATCAACTCGGTCGAGCCGCACTACTTCGCCGGCTACACGGGCGGGCGCAAGTCGCTGTTTCCTGGCTTGGCCGGCTACGAGACCGTCTGGGCCAACCACAGCCACTCGATGGAGCCGGGCTCCCAGCATCTCGTGCTGCGAGGCAACCCGGTGCACGAGGACCTGGAGGAGTCGCTCGCTCTGGGCATCGCCGGCAAGCGGGTCTATTCCGTCCAGCTGGTCTTGGACAAAGACCATCGCGTCGGCTTTGCCTCCGCCGGCTCGCTGGAGAAGTCGTTCGCCGAGGCTCTGACCGTCGCCGACAAGCAGTTCGTGCTCGACCTCGAGCGGCGCTGTGAAGTGGTCGTAGCCGTGGCTCCTCACCCCATGGACTGCAACTTCTACCAGACCAACAAGGCCGTCCAGAGCGGCGCCCTGGCGGTCAAGGACGGGGGCGTGCTCATAGTGGTGTCGGAGTGCACCTACGGGTTGGGAGAGAACCAGGCGCTCTACGACATGTTGTCCACCTCCGACTCACCTGCGGACGCGCTGGCGCGCGCCGGCAGGGACGAGTACAAGCTGGGCGTGCAACAGGCGACCCGCATAGCCTCCATCCTCGAGAAGGCCGAGATCTGGGTGGTGAGTTCGCTCAAGGACGACGATGTACGGGCCATGTTCATGACCCCTTTCGCCGACTGTGCAGGCGGCGGTGGACGCCGCCGTCGCCCGGCAGGGTGACGCCGCGCAGGTGCTCTTTCTGACGGAGGCGAGCATCACCGTGCCCAGGGTACGGGGTGGGGACTAGGGCAGGCACGGGGTCGAGCCGGCACGCGGTCTTCGGAGCCTCTCGGAGGCCCCCTCAGCTTTCTTGAAAAGGCCTTGGCCTTTCAGTATCATGCCACTTCGCCTCCACGCGGGGTTTCGCGTGTGGCGGGGTGCCCGAGTGGCCAAAGGGAGCAGACTGTAAATCTGTCGGCGATGCCTACCGAGGTTCAAATCCTCGCCCCGCCACCTTCGCAACGCAGGTGGGTGGGAGATGGTCAGCGGATGGCTGATCTGACGGGCCTCCATAGCTCAGTTGGCAGAGCACTTCCATGGTAAGGAAGGGGTCTTCGGTTCAAATCCGAATGGGGGCTCCATTCGACCCGTATCGGACCGGTTGCCGAAACGGGCGCAGACAGGGCGGCGTAGCTCAGTCGGTCAGAGCAGCGGAATCATAATCCGCGTGTCAGAGGTTCGAGTCCTCTCGCCGCTATAACTGCCGGGTATCTCGTCTGAAAGGGGCTGTGGGGTGGCTGGGTTCATCAGAGGAGAGTGCTCGCGCCGTATCCTGGCTATCGTGGTCGCCGTCAGTAGTCGCAGCGGCGGTCTTCTTCTTGCGGCGGACCGGTCTGCTGGAGGGCATACCTGCCCTGGTGTTCACGGTCGTCCTGGTGCTGGCTCTGCCCTTGTCCACCGTCCTCTCGCGGCGCATCCTGCTTGCCGGTGCCATCTTCCTCGGCTGGATGCCGCTTCTCTGGTGGGTGCGACTCCCCGTGCCCGAGGTGGACCGCACCGGCATAGTGCTTGCTCTCATCGCCGGAGGCCTAGCGCTCTGGTTGCTCTGGGCGCCGGGACTGCGCGAACGGGCTCGACGTCTTGTCCCTCAGGTGGCGGTGGTCGATGCTATGCCAGTGGTCGCCGGCGGGCATAGCCACTTGGACGATGTGGCCGCTCTTCAACATCCCGGGGGCCGATCGTCTGCTGCGATTGCTCACCGACGGGGCAGGCTGGGACCACTGCGCGCATTCCGCCATGGTGCTCATGACCAGGGCGAAGGGTGTCGTGGCAGCCGATGATGGGCGCGTCTCCCGACGGGTCTGCCTGGAATGTGGAGCGTGGTATTCGCAGCACCCCCACGCGGCGGTGACTTCACTCATCGAGCTCCACGTGGAACGTCCGTGGGCGACACTCGCACCGAGATCATCAGGTATGGGCACGGCATCGCGTTGATGGTGGTGCTCGTGGTCGTGGTATTGGCGGCGGGTGTGGCGCAGTTGCCTGCCCTGAGGCGTCACCGACTGATCGCCTGGCCGGTAGGGGCGATGATCGTGGCGGCGTTTCTCTTCGGCGTGGGCTCACTGTCGCTGACCAGGTCGTGGTGGAACTGGTCGGTGACCTGCGCGGGCGTCGGCCTGGCAGTTCTGCTGGCCGCGTCGATGTCGGACGAGTGGAAGCCGCTCAAGGTCTTTGCCTTGGGGGGTCTGGTCGTGGCCACCGTGCATGGGTGGCTTCTTGTGGCTCCTCTCGCGGTAGTGGCGGCGGCCGTGGCCTTCTTGCCGTTGGGGCGCGATCGGTGGCCGCACACCCGCGGCGGAAGGGCGAGGCTGGTAGCGTGCTGCTGGCCTGACGCTCGCGGCAGTGCTGGCTGTCGTGCCCGCGGTTGCCCATGGTCGGACGTGCGGTAGGCGGCGGCTAAGCTGGGTCTCACTTACGTACGGCGATCGATGGATCTCTCTCCGGCAGGTTCACGAGACTGGCTCCCATCCTTCTGACCGGGCGGCATGGCGCTTGCGGTCGCCCTGGCAGCCTTCGTGCGCAACCGATCCCGCGAGTCGGCTGTGAAAGGAGCGGGCCTTGCCGCCGTTCCTGCCGTGGCCTTCCTACTCTGGCGGTCCTGGGCGCGTATCCAGCTGTGGTCCTGCGGCAAGTGGCCTACTACTTTGACAAGCTGGTCATTGGGGGCGAGTCTCATCTGTGTGCCCGTGCTTGCCGCCGCTGTAGACATCAACCTTGGGCCAGCCGTCGCCGAGCCACGGTAGACTCCGCAGGTGCGCGGCGCTACGGCTTCGGCGTTGGCTACTCTGGCGGCACTGCTCCTGTTCGGATTGTCGGGTTTGGACTACCGCGACAGGGCAGACCAAGTCTTCAGTTCTCCGGCCCCCGTGGGCGAGCGGATGCTTAGGGCCGGGGAGGTCTCCGCGTCAAGACCGTTCGGCACCACCGTGTACCTGGCTGCGGTGCCTGACGATATGCGCGCGGGTCTCAACTACTACTATCAGCTCTCCTTGGCCCTGATGTGGACCGACGAAGACCGAGGAGCTGACCGATATCTTGAACGCCGCCGATGCGTCTGACGGCGACATGTACGACGGACTGAACGTGGCCGGCGCTGCGCAGGCGGCGCGCAAGCTGCTGGAAGGAGACGCTGATCTGAGCGTGATAGTGGCTCCTCTGGTCGTGGACCAGGTGCGCGAGCTGCTGCCTGCCGATCTGCGCAGTCGCGTGATCACATGGGAGTAGCCGTAGCGTTCTGGCGCGGAGGGCGTCTCAAGAAGCGGCGGCTGAGGCGATGACGCCTGCGGCTTTTCCCGCTATACTGCGCACTTCCCGCTACCTCCGTTTGTGGTAGCATGCACGGGCTATAAATGACCAGGGAGCTCTGAAGTAATGCGGGTACGGGTGACGATGGCTTGCCAAGACTGCAAGCGGCGTAATTACACCACCATGAAGAACAAGCGCAACGATCCTGATCGGATAGAGCTGCGCAAGTACTGCAAGTGGTGCGACACGGTCACGGTCCACAAAGAGACCAAGTAGTCCGGCAGCGGAATTCATGGCGAAGGGCAGTAGCTCAGCTGGTAGAGCACCGGTCTCCAAAACCGGTTGCCGGGGGTTCGAACCCCTCCTGCCCTGCTACTTCTCTCGGTGTTGAAATAGGGACTGTACGTCAAAGACGGTAGGCGATGGCCAAGATAGACAAGTCAAAGGGCTCCTCGAGCAAGGCCCCGGCGAAGCAGACCGGGAAGCTGGCCAGCGCGCTGGCACGTCAGTCGCTGCGCACAGAAGACAAGCACTCCGCTACGCCGCGAGGTACGGTCAGCAGCAAGCCGGTAGGGCGCCTGCGCACCTTCTTCCGCGAAGTGCGCGTGGAACTGAAGAAGGTCACTTGGCCTCCGCGCAAGGAGTTGGTCAAGTCCACCGGCGTGGTGATCGTCGCGGTCGTTGTGGCTGCCGCGTTCATCGGTGTGTTTGACTATCTGTGGACCTTCCTTGTCGACATCACAGGGCTGGGTGGCTGACCCGTGGCTGCAGAGAGCACAACCGCGGGGGCCGCGGTGTCCATGGACGCGAAGTGGTACGTGATAAACACGTACTCCGGTCATGAGAACAAGGCGCGCACCAACCTGGAACACCGCATCCAGTCGATGAACCAAGCCCAGTACTTCGATAGCATCGTGGTGCCCACCGAGCACGTTGTGGAGACCAAGGGCGGCGAGAAGATACAGCTCGAGAAGCGCATCTTCCCGGGCTATCTGCTGGTCAAGATGATACTCACCGACGACTCTTGGTCGCTGGTCAAGAACACCCCGGGAGTCACCGGTTTTGTGGGCTCCGAAAACAAGCCGACGCCGCTGATGCCTGCCGAGGTCGACCGGATCCTGCATACCACCACGGTCGAGAAGCCCAAGGCCAAGGCGGAGTTCGTCATCGGCGATCAGGTCAAGGTAGTCAACGGACCCCTCAGCGATTTCACCGGTGAGGTGTCGGAGGTCAATATCGAGCAGAGCAAGCTCAAGGTGATGGTCTCTATCTTCGGCAGAGACACGCCCACCGAGCTGGGCTTCGAGCAGGTCAAGAAGATCTAAGGACGGAGATACAAGGTGGCTAAGAAGGTACGGGCTATAGTCAAGCTGCAGATCGTCGGGGGCAAGGCGACGCCTGCCCCTCCAGTCGGTCCTGCTCTGGGTCAGCATGGCGTCAACATCATGGAGTTCTGCAAGGCATACAACGCGGCCACGCAGGATCGCATAGACCAGGTGGTCCCGGTCGAGTTGACGGTCTACGAAGACCGCTCGTTCTCGTTCGTGCTCAAGACGGCTCCGGCCGCGGTCCTCATCCGGCAGGCCGCAGGCATCGACAAGGGTAGCGGCAACCCACGCAAGCAGAAGGTCGGCAAGATCAACCAAGACCAGTTGCGCAAGGTGGCCGAGACCAAGATGCCTGACCTGAACGCCAACGACATCGAGGCCGCCATGAAGATCATCGCGGGCACTGCCCGCAGCATGGGGGTCACGGTAGAGGAATAGGTCTGCGCGATTCACCCGGCACGCCGGGTCGCGTGGTTATAACAGCAGCCCGTGTGGGCGGTCATGAGGGCCGTGACAACGGGCCAGACGGTGGGAGGGCCATGGGGCCCGCTTGACCACCAGGAGGTACAGCAGATGAGCAAGGACTCCAAGCGCTTTCAAGAGGCCAAGAAGGCCATCGAGGCCGGGCATGCCTATACGCCGCTCGAAGCCACCGGGCTACTCAAGAGCATGACCACGGCCAACTTCGACGAGACGGTCGAGGTCCATATCAAGCTCGGCGTCAACCCCCGTCATGCCGACCAGCAGGTGCGCGGCACCATCATGCTGCCGCACGGCACAGGCAAGACTCTTAGGGTGGCCGTGTTCGCGAAAGGCGAGAAGGCCACTGAGGCAGAGGCCGCTGGCGCCGACCTGGTTGGTGGCGATGACCTGGCGGCTAAGATCGAGGGCGGCATGCTGGACTTCGACGCGACCATCGCCACCCCCGACATGATGGGCGTTGTAGGCAAGCTGGGCCGGGTTCTTGGCCCCCGCGGTCTCATGCCCAACCCCAAGGCCGGCACCGTGACCTTTGAGGTCGGCAAGGCCGTCGCCGACATGAAGGCCGGTAAGGTGGAGTACCGCACCGACAAGTTCGGGGTGGTCCACTCCATCATCGGCAAGAAGTCGTTCACCGCCGAGCAACTGGCTGCCAACTACGCGGAGCTGCTGGGCGAACTGGTGCGGGCCAAGCCATCGTCGTCCAAGGGCAAGTACCTACGTAGCATCAGCTTGAGCAGCACAATGGGTCCAGGCATCCCCATGGACACCTCCAAGACCGGCACTGCCGTTGAGGAGAAGGCCTGATCTCATGATTCCGACCACGAAGCCTCTGTAGGGTCAGTCGCGGGCCTGTCGACCGAAAGGTCGCCAGGCCCGTCGCATCGAGGCGGTCGTGCTATAATCGCCGCCGCTATCCGCCAAAGACAGCTGGTGCCGCCTCGGCGGCATAAGCGGAGCGGTAATACCGACCCGCCAGCCCAGGTAGAGTGGAACGATATGGCGGCCTCATGAGGCGCAAGCCCTCTGAAGCCTTGAGTCAGTCATCGTCCGCCTCTGCTTTGGGGGTGGACGTTTTGTTTCAAGGAGGTGATTCGAAGAATGCCAAGACCTGACAAAGTCGAAGCGGTCAAAGAGATCGCGAGTGATCTGAAGTCGTGCGACGTCTACTACTTCGTGGACTATCGCGGGCTCACCTACGCAGAGTCTGCTCAGTTGCGGGAGCGCTTGGGCAAGGTGGATGCCAGTCTCAAAGTGGTCAAGAACACCCTGGCCAAGATAGCCGCAAGAGAAGCGGGCGTGGAGGGCCTGGAAGAACTACTCACAAGGTCCCACCGCCATTGTCTACGCCAAGGGCGATCCGGTGAAGACGGCCAAGGTGGTCCAGGACTTCATCCGTGAGAAGAAGAAGGCCGCTGTCCGCGGTGGCAAGCTGGAGCGCACCATGCTGGGCGCCGGCGACATCGAGAAGCTTGCCACCCTACCTGGGCGCGAGCAGCTCATCGCCCAGTTGGTGGGTACCATCGCCGCGCCGCTCAGGGGATTGGTCACCGTGCTGAATGGTCCGATCCGCCAGTTGGTCATCGTGATGGGCCAGGTAGAGAGCAAAGTGAGCGCTGCCTAAGAGGCGGCGCCCGTAGCAGCATGTAGATAGGAAGCACTAGAAGGAGTCGAGAAGTGAGCGCTGACAAGATCATCGAAGAGATCAAGCAGATGTCGGTCATGGACCTTGCCGCTTTGGTGAAGGCCCTTGAAGAGGAGTTCGGCGTGAGCGCCGCGGTGCCGATGGCCGCCGCTGCCGCCGCTCCCGCTGCAGCGGCTGCCGCCGAGGAGGAGGAGAAGACCGAGTTCGACGTCATCCTCAAAGAAGCCGGTGCGCAGAAGATAAACGTCATCAAGGTGGTGCGTGCCATCACCGGCCTGGGTCTGAAGGAAGCCAAGGACCTGGTGGACGGTGCTCCCAACCCGGTCAAGCAGGCTGTGAACCAGGCTGAGGCCGATGACATCAAGAAGCAGCTCGAAGAGGCCGGCGCGGCTGTCGAGGTCAAGTAGTCTCTCAAGCGTCGGGGTGCCAGACCGGCGTCCCCGGCGATGCGCAGCCCGGACCTGGTGTCGGAGTGATCTGAGACCAGGTCCGGGCTTGCCGCACATTTAGACCCATGCTAAACTGCAAGGTCGCGCGTTGGCCCTTGTGCAAAACCCCTGGAATGCGAGGAGTGATTCTCTTTGGGCGAAAGGAAGACTCCAGTACCGCGGAAATCTTTTTCCAAACTACCCTACATTCTTGACGTACCCGACCTTATAGCGATCCAGACCCAATCGTTCGATTGGTTCAAGAAGGACGGGCTTCGAGAGACAATCGATGACATCAACCCGATACAGGATTACACCGGCAACTTCGAGGTCCTGTTCGGCGCGTATGAGTTCAGAACACCTTCGCTCTCGCTTAGGGAGTGTCGGGACAAGGACCAGACTTACGCGGCACCCCTCTTCGTCAAAGTCAGTTTCGTCAATCGCGAGACGGGCGTCATAATCGAGAACGATGTATTCATGGGTGAGTTCCCCATGATGACCGAGCAGGGCACCTTCATCATCAACGGCACCGAGCGAGTGATAGTCACGCAGTTGGTGCGTTCTCCTGGCGCCTATGTCATGGCCGCCAAGGATCCCACCAAGCAGGTGCTGGTCGCAAACCTCATGCCCGCCCGCGGGTCTTGGCTGGAGTTCGAGATCGACAAGCGCGCCGCTGTATCGGTGCGCATCGACCGTAAGCGCAAGCTGCCTGTCACCGTCCTGCTGCGCGCCTTGGCGGGCATAGACTCCGTGGCCACCAAAGACGAGCCTGGTCTGCTCTCCGTGGGCTCCGACGAAGAGATCCTGGCTCTCTTCGACAACAACCCCTTCATCAAGGCCACACTCGAGAAAGACTCCGTGCGGTCGGTCGAAGAGGCCCTGGTCGAACTGTTCAAGAAGCAGCGCCCTGGTGAGCCTCCGACGCTCGAGGCCAGCCGTAACCTGCTCTGGAACATCTGCTTCGATCCCAAACGCTATGACCTTACTCGGGTGGGCCGTCACAAGCTGAACGCTCGTCTCGGCCTCAACACCGACCTCGACGTGCGGACCGTCACCAAGGCCGACATCATCGCCCTGGTCAAGGAACTGGTCGCGGTACCGCTGGCCATAGATCACGAGCACCTCCTGGAGGAGGCGCGCGATCTGGCCGAGGTGGCACCCAGCCTGCCCTGGGATGAGGTGGCCAACCGCTTGGATGAGTACGAGCACTTCGGCAACCGCCGCCTGCGCATGGTGGGCGAGTTGGTGCAAGAAGCCTTCCGTGTCGGCCTCTACCGCATGGAGCGGGTGGTGCGCGAGCGCATGACCACCGAAGATGTGAACACCATCACGCCTCAGTCCATCATCAACATCCGGCCTGTTGTTGCCGCGCTCAAGGAGTTCTACGGCAGCTCGCAGCTTTCGCAGTTCATGGACCAGACCAACTCTTTGGCTGGTCTGACCCATCGCCGCCGGCTTTCAGCTCTGGGTGCCGGCGGTCTGACCCGCGAGCGTGCTCCCATCGAAGTGCGTGACGTGCACCCCACTCACTACGGGCGCATGTGCCCCATCGAGACGCCTGAAGGTCCGAACATCGGCCTTATCGGTTCGCTCTCCAGCTATGCCACCGTCAACGAGTTCGGCTTCATCCAGACGCCGTACCGCAAGGTGGTCAAGGGCAAGGGCAAGGTCACAGATGAGATCGCATGGCTTACCGCCTATGAAGAAGAGAAGTACACCATCGCTCAGGCCAGCGCCCCGCTCGATGCCAAGACCGGCGGCTTCGCCGAGGAGACGGTGCTCGCGCGGGCCCCGGGCGGCGAGTATGTGAGCGCACGGCGCGAAGACGTCGACTACATGGACTGCTCGCCGCAGCAGATCGTGTCGGTAGCCACTGCGCTGGTTCCCTTCTTGGAGCACAACGACGCCAACCGGGCCCTCATGGGTTCGAACATGCAGCGTCAGGCGGTCCCGCTCCTGTCGGCCGAGGAGCCATTGGTGGGCACCGGCATGGAGTTTCGCGCGGCTGTCGACACCGGTGACGTGATGTTGGCCGCCAACGGAGGCAAGGTCAGAGGTGTCTCTGCCAACCGTATCCTGGTGGAATCAAAGGGCGGCGAGTTGCAGTCATACGACCTGCTCAAGTTCGAACGCTCCAACCAGGGTACTTTCATCCACCAGAAGCCTGTGGTGAACGTGGGTGACACGGTCACCAAGGGGGCGGTGTTGGCCGATGGGGCTTCGACCCGTAACGGTGAGCTGGCCCTGGGTCGCAACCTGCTGGTGGCCTTCATGAGCTGGGAGGGCTACAACTTCGAGGACTCCATAGTCATCAGCGAGCGGCTGGCCAAGGACGACGTTCTCACCTCGGTCCATATCGAGGAGTACGAAGTCGAGGCTCGTTCGACCAAGCTGGGTGACGAAGAGATAACTCGCGATATCCCCAACCGCTCGGAGGAGTCGCTGGCCGACCTCAATGAAGACGGCGTCGTGCGCATAGGCGCCGAGGTGTCATCGGGCGACCTGCTGGTGGGCAAGATCACCCCCAAGGGGGAGACCGAGCTCACGGCCGAGGAGAAGCTCATACGCGCCATCTTCAAAGAGAAGGCCCGCGAGGTGCGCGACACCTCGCTCAAAGTGCCTCACGGCGAGAAGGGCGTGGTCATTGATGTCAAGGAGTTCTCGCGTGAGAACAACGACGACCTTTCCCCGGGCGTCAACCGGCTGGTGCGGGTGTATGTGGCCAAGAAGCGCAAGATCGCCGAGGGCGACAAGCTGGCCGGCCGCCACGGCAACAAGGGCGTCATCTCTAAGATCGTGCCCGAGGAAGACATGCCGTTCCTTGAGGACGGCACTCCGGTGGACATCATCCTCAACCCGCTGGGCGTGCCTTCGCGCATGAACATCGGCCAGGTGATGGAGACGCACCTGGGCTGGGCGGCGCATCACGGCTTCTTCCAGCTCAAGCGCAACAAGAAGACCATGGAAGGCGAGGCTGCGCTGTCGGCCGGTGACCTGACGCCCGAGCAGCAGGTCAAGCTGGTGGGCAAGTACTATGACGTGGTTGACGACTCAACCAGCAAGGGACCGGTGCCCATCGCCACCCCGGTGTTCGACGGAGCCACCCAAGTGGATGTCGACGAGGCGCTGATGGGTTGGGTGGCGGCGCATCCCGAGAACGCCACCGATCCACTCAGAGTCAAGATGCCGGTGAGCCTGGGCAACAACCCCGGCACACACGTGGCCGGCAAGGTCGTGCTCTATAACGGTCGCACAGGCCTGCCCTACGATCAGAGCATCACAGTCGGCTATATGTACATGCTCAAGCTTCACCATTTGGTGGATGACAAGATCCACGCTCGCTCGACGGGCCCGTACTCCTTGGTCACGCAGCAACCGCTGGGTGGCAAGGCTCAGTTCGGCGGCCAGCGCTTCGGTGAGATGGAGGTGTGGGCGCTCGAAGCTTACGGCGCCGCCTATACGCTGCAGGAGATGCTCACCATCAAGTCCGACGATACGCAAGGCCGGGTCAAGGCCTACGAGGCCATCGTCAAGGGTGAGAACATCGCTCGGCCTGGCGTCCCTGAGTCGTTCAAGGTGCTCTTGAAAGAGATGCAGTCCCTTGCCCTGGACATCCAGGTCATGAGCGAAGAGGGCGGACCGCTCGAGGTGGCCGAAGAGGAGGACGACCTGCTGCGGGCCGCTGAGGAGTTGGGTATCGACCTTACTGCTCGCTATCGGGCCGAAGAAAGGGCCGCGGAGGCGCAGGCTGCTCAGGTGCCCACGCACACGGGCTCCGAGTTGGACGCTGAACTCGACGCGGAGGACGACGAGTCCGACGAGTTCGAAGGAGCGCCCGAACTGGGGACGTTCGAGATCGAAATTGACGGGGACGTGGACGGGGTCGAGTTGTCCAACCTCGCCGAAGAAGCGGAATAGGAGCCTCCGGTGATAGATATCAATGAATTCGACGCCATCAGGATCGGACTGGCCTCGCCGGAGCAGATCAGGGCTTGGTCTTCGGGTGAGGTCACCAAGCCCGAGACCATCAACTATCGTACGCTGAAGCCCGAGAAGGATGGTCTCTTCTGCGAGCGCATCTTCGGTCCCACCAAGGACTGGGAGTGCTACTGCGGCAAGTACAAGAGAGTCCGCTACAAAGGCATCATCTGCGAGCGCTGCGGAGTGGAGGTCACACGGGCCAAGGTGCGCCGCGAGCGCATGGGGCATATCGATCTGGCCGCTCCTGTAAGCCACATCTGGTATTTCAAGGGCGTGCCCAGCCGTATGGGCTACTTGCTGGACATCTCTCCCAAGCAGTTGGAGCGAGTCCTCTACTTCTCCGCCTCTATCGTGACCTTCGTGGACGACGAGAAGCGGCAGCGCGACATGGGCAAGCTCGAAGACCTGCTGCAGGCCGACATCGAGAACACCTTTGCCTCGCGCGACGAGCAGAAGGTCAAGATCATGGCCGAGCGCGACAAGCGCGTGGCTGTGCTGTTGGGCAACTCCACTCCAGATGAAGACGATGAGTTGGCTCTTGGCTTCGACGAGACGCCGCTCACCGAGTGGACTGCCGAGGAGCGCGAGAAGCGGGCCAGTGACCTCCGCGTCGAGGCCGACACCCGTCTGCGCGACCTCGAGCGCTACGCAGAAGTCCAGGCTGCGCGTCTGCGCGAGATCTGGACGGCGTTCAAGGCGATCAAGAAGGGCGACATAATCACCGACGAGACTCTCTTCCGCGAGATGAAAGAGAAGTTCGGCTCGCCCTTCGGTTACGGCGTCTACTTCCGTGGTGGCATGGGGGCCGAGGCCATCAGAGAACTCTTAGCGGCGGTGGACCTGGAGAACGAGGCGCTTTCGTTGCGGGAGATCATCAAGACAGGCAAGGGGCAGAAGCTGGCGCGTGCCGTCAAGCGTCTCAAGGTAGTGGAGGGCTTTCTGCGCTCCGACAACCGGCCTGAGTGGATGATCCTGCAGTCCATACCGGTCATACCGCCGGAACTGCGTCCCATGGTACAGCTTGATGGTGGCCGTTTTGCCACCTCAGACCTCAACGACCTCTATCGCCGGGTCATCAACCGCAACAACAGGCTCAAGAGGTTGCTCGACCTCGGTGCGCCCGAGATCATCGTCAACAACGAGAAGCGCATGTTGCAGGAGGCCGTGGACGCATTGTTCGACAACGGCCGTCGCGGCCGGGCCGTCACCGGTCCGGGCAACCGTCCGCTCAAGTCGCTCAGCGACATGCTCAAGGGTAAGCAGGGCCGCTTCCGCCAGAACCTTCTGGGCAAGCGCGTGGACTACTCCGGCCGCTCGGTCATCGTGGCCGGCCCGGAGCTCAAGCTGCATCAGTGCGGTATCCCCAAGACCATGGCTCTCGAGCTGTTCAAGCCTTTTGTCATGAGCCGGCTGGTGGAGCGCAAGCAGGTGCAGAACATCAAGGCCGCCAAGAAGCTGGTCGAGAGCGAGTTTCCCGAGGTGTGGGACATCCTCGACGAGGTCATCACCCAACATCCGGTGCTGCTGAACCGGGCGCCGACTCTTCATCGCCTGGGCATACAGGCCTTCGAGCCGGTGCTCATAGAGGGCAAGGCCATCCAGCTTCACCCGCTGGTCTGCACCGCCTTCAATGCCGACTTCGACGGCGACCAGATGGCCGTCCATCTGCCGCTCTCGGTCGAGGCTCAGGCTGAGGCCCGCATACTCATGCTTTCGTCCAACAACATCCTGTCCCCGGCTCATGGCCGTCCTATCGCCGTGCCTACACAGGACATGATCCTGGGCTGCTACTACATGACCTACTTCGATGGTCCGGACTTGTCCACCGTCGATTCCAAGGACTACAAGGCTATCGAGCAGCTCGAGCCTCGGCCGCGGCCGTTCGGCAACGTGGCTGAGCTGGAGCACGCGTACGCCCAGAACCTAATAGGTATTCAGGATCCCGTCCTCTTTCGCTGGGAAAGCGGCCGTTTGGTCACCACGGTAGGACGAGCCCTCTTCAACTCCGCCGTGTTCGCCGCACTCGCCGAGTACTTCGGTGACGAGTGGGATCAGCCCGGCGCAGAGGGGACCATCCGCCGGCACGACTACATGTTCCAGAACAAGGTGTTCACCAAGAACGAGATGTCCTCGTTCGTGAGCGACCTGGTGGAGTACTACGGAGCCATCGCGGTGGCCCACATTCTGGATGTGCTCAAAGACATGGGCTTCAAGTACGCGAGCGTGGCGGGGGTGACCATCTCCAAGAACGACATCGTGGTTCCGCCTGACAAGGAGGAGATCCTTCAGGGCTACGAGGCCAAGGTCCGCGATATCCAGCAGGCATACAACGTCGGCCAGATGACAGACTCCGAGCGCCGTGAGAAGGTCACCGACCTCTGGACAGAGGCTACGGAGCGGGTCGCGGACGCCATGGAGAAGAACTTCAGGCGTCTCAACCCGGTCTACATGATGGCCAACTCCGGTGCCCGAGGCTCGTTCAAGCAGATCCGGCAGCTGGCGGGTATGCGCGGTCTCATGGCTTCACCAAAGGGCGAGATCATCGAGCGCCCTATCAAGGCCAACTTCATGGAAGGCTTGAGCGTGCTCGAGTACTTCATCTCCACGCACGGTGCTCGCAAGGGTCTGGCCGACACCGCTCTGCGTACTGCCGACTCGGGCTATCTGACCAGGCGTCTGGTGGACGTGGCGCAAGAAGTGGTCATACGCGAGTATGACTGCGGTACTGAGAAGTTCATCGAGATGCTTCTGCGCAAGGGTGAACGTCTGAACGAGCTTCTGCTGGGCCGAGTGTTGGCTGTCGACTTGGCCGACCCGTCCACGGGCGAGGTCGTCTACCAGCGCAACGAGATGCTCAACAAGCGCAGTCTCGAGAAGCTGTTGAGCGTCTACCCCGCCAAGGACCATGCCGGCCTCAAGTTCAAGGTGCGATCGGTGCTGGGGTGCCAGAGCGAGATCGGCGTCTGCCAACTCTGCTACGGGCGCTCGCTCGCCGCGAATGACCTGGTGGCCATAGGCGAAGCAGTGGGGCACATAGCGGCTCAGTCTATCGGTGAGCCGGGTACCCAGCTCACCATGCGTACCTTCCACACCGGTGGTGTGGCCGGCGCCGACATCACACACGGTCTGCCGCGGGTAGTCGAGCTCTTCGAGGCGCGTAAGCCAAAGGGACAGGCCAAGATCACTCAGTTCGCCGGCACGGTGAAGATAGAGGAATCCGACAAGGCCAGGAAGGTGCTCATCCTCGAGGAGGAAACAGGCGAGGAGGTTCACAGCTACGCCATAGGCCGCCGGGTGGACCTCATGGTCGAGGACGGCCAACACGTCGAGGCGGGGGACCAGCTTTACGATGGTTCTCTCAACCCGCACGAGCTGCTCAAATACCGAGGTGCCTTGGAGACAGCGCGATACATCGTCGGCGAAGTGCAGGAGGTGTATCACAAGCAGGGCGTGCAGATAGATGACAAGCACGTGGAGCTCATCGTCAGGCAGATGACAAAGAAGGTTCTCGTCGAGTCCCCTGGCGACACCAGCTTCCTGCCGGGGCGCATGGTCGACCGGCTGTTGTTCGACCAGGAGAACGAGCGCGTGGTGGCCGATGGCGGCGAGGCTGCGACCTGTGAAGACATCATCCTGGGCATCACCAAAGCCTCGTTGGCCACAGAGAGCTTCCTCTCCGCGGCTTCCTTCCAAGAGACCACAAAGGTGCTTACCGACGCTGCTCTCGAGGGCAAGGTAGACGAGTTGCGTGGTCTCAAAGAGAACGTGATCATCGGCAAGCTGATCCCGGCTGCCACCGGTCTGAGGGCGTATCGCAACATCGAGCTCGCGACGTCGGGCATCCCAGCCGAGATGGACGTGTTCGGTGACATGATGGTCGGCCGCATGGACGGTGGTCTGGGTCTCTCACCTATGCAGGAGTGGGCCCAGTTGACCGGGACATCTCAGAACGCCGAGGCCTACAACATGTTGGTGGACGATCTGGATCTGCCCACGTACGTGCACTCGGTCCTCAGCAGAGCCGGCATCGAGCGGGTGAGCGATCTGTTGGCGCACACCAACAAGCAACTTATGGGAGTGCCGGGTCTTGGGCAGAAGAGCCTCGAGGAGATCCGAGCCAGACTGGCCGAAAAGGGTTGGGTCTTGGCGGGAGAGACCGGCGAAGAGTTCGTGGGAGAAGACGGCGAGGTGCTGCTGGGCGCTGGTGGCGCGACCTATGACGAGGCCGAAGTGGCTCTCTTGGGTGGCGACCAGTCCGATAGCGACTCCTCTCCGGCGATCTAGTGGAAGCAGTGAAAGAGTTTCTTGCAGGCCCCCAGGGGCTTTGCTATACTTCGCGGTCGCCGCGCGGCCCAGCGTGTTGTGGCGGGCTGTTCCTGCGGCGATCAGCGGTAGTCGAGTCGTAGTAAGTTGAACTAGAGACCGGGAGTACGTGTGCCAACGATCAATCAGTTGATCCGGAAGGGTCGCCAGGAGCAGTCCAAGAGGACCAAGACGCCTGCTCTCAAAGGCGCCCCCCAGAAGCGTGGCGTTTGCACGCGCGTGTACACTACTACGCCCAAGAAGCCTAACTCGGCCCTGAGAAAGGTCGCTCGTGTGCGACTGGTCAACGGCATGGAGGTAACGGCTTACATCCCCGGTATCGGTCACAACCTGCAGGAGCACTCCGTCGTGCTGATCAGGGGTGGCCGCGTGAGGGACCTCCCGGGTGTGCGGTACAAGATAATCCGCGCCGCTTTGGACTCGGCTGGTGTGGCCAACCGCAAGCGTGGTCGCTCCAAATACGGCGCCAAGATGGCCTAGGTATAGGAAGGCAAGCGCAGCGATGGCAAGAAGAAATAAAGCAGCCAAGCGGGACATTCAACCCGACCCCATCTACCGTAGCCGCTTGGTCACGCAGATGGTCAACCGTCTGATGCTCGACGGCAAGAAGTCCACGGCCGAGAAGATCATGTACGACGCCATGACCCTTCTGCGCGAACGTACCGGTAACGATCCGGCCGGCGTGCTCAAAGAGGCCGTGGAGAACGTGCGGCCCGCGCTTGAAGTGCGGTCTCGGCGGGTCGGCGGCGCCAACTACCAGGTGCCGGTCGAAGTGCCTACGCGTCGTTCGTACACGCTGGCGATTCGCTGGATCGTCACGCACAGCCGGGCACGGCGCGAGCACAGCATGGCCGAACGCTTGGCCGGCGAGTTGTTGGACGGCTTCAATCGCACCGGCGTCACCATGAAGAAGAAAGAAGACCTCCTGCGTATGGCCGAAGCCAACAGGGCTTTCGCGCACTACCGCTGGTAGTAGTCCAAGTCAGTCATCTCGGGAACCAGAAAGTCACAAGTGGCACAGGCGACAGCGAACAAATCTGATACCAAGACGGGGCAGCGTTATCCGCTGGCCAAGGTCCGCAACATCGGCATCATGGCTCACATCGATGCCGGCAAGACCACGACCACCGAGCGCATCCTCTACTACACGGGCCGCACCTACAAGATAGGTGAGGTCCACGATGGCGCTGCCGTCATGGACTGGATGGCTCAGGAGCAGGAGCGGGGTATCACCATCACCTCGGCTGCTACGACATGTGAATGGCGCGACCATCGAATCAACATCATAGACACACCCGGGCACGTGGACTTCACTATGGAGGTCGAACGTTCGCTGCGGGTGCTCGACGGAGCCATAGCGCTTTTCTGCTCTGTAGCGGGTGTCGAGCCACAGTCCGAGACGGTCTGGCGGCAGGCGGACAAATACCAAGTCCCCCGCATCGCCTTCATCAACAAGATGGACCGTATCGGCGCGGACTTCATGCGCGGCGTTCAGACCATGATCGACAGACTTCATGCTCGGCCGCTCATATTGCAGCTGCCTATTGGCCGCGAGGATAAATTCCAGGGCATCGTCGATCTGGTTCGCATGGTTGCGTATGTGTACGCTGACGACATGGGCGTCGAGTGGGAAGAGTCCCCCATACCGGCGGATATGCTGGAGGAGGCTCAGGCTCAGCGCACTTGCATGATCGAGGCTCTGGCCGAGCGTGACGACGAGTTGATGGTCGACTATCTCGAGGGCAATCCGATCTCGCAGGAGCGCATCAATGCCGGTATCCGGCAAGCGACTCTCGATATCGAGTTGACCCCGGTGCTCTGCGGGTCGTCCTTCAAGAACAAGGGCGTGCAGATGCTACTGGACGCCGTGGCCGACTACTTGCCCTCTCCGCTGGACATCCCCGCGGTGGAGGGAGTCAAGCCGCGCACCGGCGAGACAGTCACCCGGGCGGCCAGCGACGACGAGCCCTTCTCGGCGATCGCCTTCAAGATCATGTCCGACCCGTTCGTGGGCAAGCTGACGTACTTCAGGGTCTACTCGGGCAAGCTCAAGGCGGGCTCCTATGTCTACAACGCCAACAAGGACAAGAAGGAGCGGGTCGGCCGCATCCTGCAGATGCATGCCAACCATCGGGACGACATCACCGAGGTATGCGCGGGCGACATAGCCGCGGCTGTGGGGCTCAAGGGCACCACGACCGGCGACACCTTGTGTGACACGGACAGCCCCGTGATCCTGGAGGTCATGGAGTTCCCCGACCCGGTGATATTCGTTGCCATCGAGCCCAAGACTAAGGCCGACCAGGACAAGCTCTCCGAGAGTCTCATGAAGCTGGCTGAAGAAGACCCGACGTTCCGCGTGCGTTCCGACGAGGACACGGGACAGACCATCATCGCCGGCATGGGTGAGTTGCACCTGGAGATCATCGTCGATCGGTTGCTGCGCGAGTTCAAGGTGGACGCCAACGTGGGTCGGCCGCAGGTGGCCTACCGCGAGGGCATCACCAAGGTCGTTCCGAAGGCCGAGGCCCGCTTCGTGCGGCAGACCGGTGGGCGCGGCCAGTATGGGCATGCGGTCATCAAGATGGAGCCCAACGAATACGGCGCCGGCTTTACCTTCGTCAACAAGATCGTGGGCGGCGCGGTCCCCAAGGAATATATCCCCGCGATCGAAGCCGGCCTGGTCGAGGCTATGGGGACCGGCGTACTGGCGGGCTTCCCGATGGAAGACGTCAAGGTGGAGCTCATCGACGGGTCGTTCCACGAAGTGGACTCGTCGGAGATGGCCTTCAAGATCGCTGGTTCTATGGCATTCAAGGAGGCGGCCAAGAAGGCGCACCCTGTGCTGCTCGAACCCATCGAAGACGTCGAAGTGGTGGTGCCCGAGGAGTATATGGGCGACGTCATGGGCGACCTCAATTCTCGCCGCGGTCACATCCAGGGCATGGAACTGAGGGCCGGTGCCCAAGTTATCCGCGCCATCGTGCCGCTGGCTCAGATGTTCGGGTATGCCACCGACCTTCGCTCCACGACTCAGGGGCGTGCGGTGTACACCATGCAGTTCAGTCACTACGCCGAGGTGCCTGCTCATCTCGCGCAAGAGATCATCGCCCAGCAGGGCGGCAAGGTAGCAAACTAGTAAACAGGGAAACACGGCTGCTCCAGGCGTGGCGGCCGCCCGGACGATCCGGGTAGAAAGGAAGGATCAAGATGGCGAAGCAGAAGTTCATGAGGACCAAGCCTCACGTCAACGTCGGCACCATCGGTCATGTCGACCATGGCAAGACAACTCTGACCGCAGCTATCACTAAGTGTCTGGCTGTCGGTAACCCGAACATCGAGTTCCGTAGCTTCGACTCCATCGACAATGCTCCCGAGGAGCGCGAGCGCGGTATCACCATCGCGACCGCCCACGTGGAGTACGAGACCGAGAAGCGGCACTACGCACACGTCGACTGCCCGGGCCACGCCGACTACATAAAGAACATGATCACCGGTGCCGCTCAGATGGACGGCGCTGTCCTGGTCGTGTCGGCCGCCGACGGCCCCATGCCGCAGACTCGTGAGCACATCCTGCTCGCCCGTCAGGTGGGCGTGCCCTACATCGTCGTGTTCCTTAACAAGGCCGACATGGTCGATGACCCCGAGCTTCTAGAGCTTGTGGAGATGGAAGTCCGCGAGCTGCTCTCCGAGTACGAGTTCCCCGGCGACGAGATCCCCATCATCACCGGCTCGGCCCTCAAGGCCCTTGAGCACGGCTGTGGTTCTCGTGACTGCGAAGACTGCAAGGCCATCTATGAGTTGGCCGACGCTCTGGACAGCTACATTCCCGAGCCTGAGCGTGCCATCGACAAGCCGTTCCTCATGCCGATCGAGGATGTGTTCAGCATCCAGGGTCGCGGCACAGTGGTCACCGGTCGCGTGGAGCGCGGTATCGTCAAGGTCGGCGACAACGTCGAGATGGTCGGTCTGAAGCCCGAACCCATGAAGACGGTAGCCACCGGCGTAGAGATGTTCCGCAAGCTGCTAGATGAAGGTCGCGCAGGCGACAACGTGGGCGTTCTTCTCCGCGGCACCAAGCGCGAAGAGGTCGAGCGTGGCATGGTTCTAGCTGCCCCCGGTAGCATCACCCCCCACACCGAGTTCGAGGCTCAGATCTACGTCCTATCGCGTGAGGAAGGTGGACGGCACACCCCGTTCTTCCAGGGCTACCGCCCGCAGTTCTACTTCCGCACCACCGACGTGACCGGCGACGTCACCCTGCAAGAGGGTGTCGAGATGGTCATGCCTGGCGACCACACCACTGTCAAGGCCAAGCTGATCACTCCCATCGCCATGGACGAAGGCCTTCGCTTCGCTATCCGTGAAGGTGGCCGTACGGTCGGCGCCGGCACCGTTTCAAAGATCTTCAAGTAGGAGTCACCTGGTGGCGCAACAGAAGATACGCATAAGGTTGAAGGCATACGACCACGAGCTCGTGGACATGAGCGCGCGGGCCATAGTCGAAACGGCTGAGCGCACGGGCGCCACCATTTCGGGCCCTGTTCCTCTCCCCACGGAGAAGAACGTGTACTGCGTGATCCGTAGCCCCTTCAAGGACAAAGACTCGCGTGAGCACTTCGAGATCAGGACGCACAAGCGTCTGATCGACATCCATCAGCCCACCCCCAAGACGGTGGACTCGCTGATGCGCATGGATCTGCCCGCGGGCGTGGACATAGAAATCAAGCTGTGATGAAGACGCTTCTAGGCAAAAAGCTGGGCATGACCCAGTTCTTCAAAGACGATGGATCGGTCGTCCGCTGCACCGTCATCGAGGCCGGACCCTGCGTGGTCACTCAAAAGAAGACGGTAGACACCGATGGCTACGCGGCCACGCAGATCGCCTTTGGCGATGCCAAGGCCAAGCGGCTCAATAAGCCCTTGCTTGGACATCTCAAGAAGGCGGGCGTGGGCCCCAAACGCCACCTGGTAGAAGTGCGGGGTGAGGACGGACTGACCGTGGGCGATTCGGTCACCGTCGACGTCTTCGCCGCGGGCGACCGCGTGAAGGTCACCGGTGTGTCCAAAGGCAAGGGCTTCCAGGGAGTCATCAAGCGCCATGGTTTTGCGGGCGGTCCCGGATACCACGGCTCTCACTTCCATCGTGCACCCGGCTCAGTCGGCTCTTCCGCCGATCCTTCCAGGGTGTATCCGGGCACGAAGTTGCCGGGGCAGATGGGCAACGTCCGTGTCACGCAGACAGGTCTCACCGTTGTGGCGACCGACCCGGACAAGAACTTGGTGTTGGTCAAAGGCGCGATCCCGGGGAGCACTGGCTCTCTGGTCGTGATCAAAGGGTAAGCGAATGGCGACTATAGACAAGATCGATGAGAAGGGCGCCGTGGTGGGCAAGCATGAGCTGGCCGCCAGGTTGTTGCAGGACCAGGTAAACACCGGCCTCCTGCACTTCGTGGTCACGGCGGAGCTGGCCGGACATCGTCAGGGCACGGCAGCTGCCAAGACCCGCAGCGAGGTAGCCGGCACTACGGCAAAGCAGTGGCGCCAGAAGGGCACCGGTCGAGCTCGCGTGGGTTCGGGCAAGGTGTCTCATTTTACCGGCGGAGGCGTTGCCTTTCCGCCCATCCCCCGCAGCTACAAGATGAAAGTGAATAAGAAGGTCAGGGCGCAGGCCTATCGCATGGCTCTAGGCGACCTGGTGTCCGGCGGCACAGTACGGGTACTGGCCGGCATCGAGTTTTCTGAACCTTCTACCAAGCGGGCGGCCGGGGCAATCGACAAGGCTGGTATCGACAAGCCTTTGTTGGTGCTCGTGGGTCCGGAAGAGCTTATTGCTCTCAAGAGCTTTCGCAATATCGAGGGCATCAGAGCGCTCTCGGTCGGCGACGCAGAGGTTCAGGACTACGTTTGGGCTCGAGGTCTTCTACTCACCGAGGCGGCTGTCTCTTTCTTGGAGAGCGGTCTAAAGGAAGGCGGTGAGTCCTAGTGGACGCACGCGAAGTGATAATCCGCCCCATCGTCTCGGAGAAGAGCTATCGGGCCGTCGATAGCAACAGGTATTCTTTCGAGGTCAACTATCGGGCTACCAAGCCCCATATCCAGGCTGCGGTCGAAGAGATCTTCAAAGTCAAGGTCATCGGCGTGCAGACCATGAACGTGAAGCCGAAGCCCAAGCGCAGGGGTGCCCACAAGGGCATGACCAAGCGGTGGAAGAAGGCCGTGGTAGAACTTGCTCCGGGCAACCGGATAGAGTTCTTCGGCGCGGCGTAAGGGAGAGAGTGAGACAGTCATGGCCATAAAGAGCTACAAGCCTACCTCTCCCGGACGCAGGTTCTCGACCACCCCTGCCTTCGAAGAGATCACCAAGAGCGAGCCCGAGAAGTCGCTCACCCGTCCGGTGAAGCGCAACGGTGGCCGTAACAACTACGGTCGCATCACCACTCGGCATCAGGGCGGAGGGCACAAGCGCCTGTACCGCGTCATCGACTTCAAGCGTGACAAGGACGGTGTCCCCGGACGCGTGGCCTCTATCGAGTACGATCCCAATCGCAACTGCCGGATCGCGCTGGTGGTATACGCCGACGGCGAAAAGCGATACATCTTGGCACCTAACAAGATGGGGGTGGGTGCGCAGGTCGAGGCGGGTCCCAACGCCGACATCCGCATAGGTTGCGCGCTTCCGCTGCGCAACATCCCGCTCGGCACCGTGGTTCACAATATCGAGATGCGCAAAGGCTGCGGTGGGCAGATAGCCCGCTCAGCCGGTACATCTGCCCAGGTCATGGCCAAGGACGGCGACTACGCCATCCTGCGCCTGCCTTCAGGTGAGATGCGCATGATCCATCTGGAGTGCAGGGCCACCGTTGGCGAGATCGGCAACGCTGAGCACGAGAACCTCGTGACCGGCAAGGCCGGCCGCAAGCGCTGGATGGGGGTCCGGCCGGGCGTCCGTGGTACCACCATGAACCCAGTCGACCACCCGCACGGTGGTGGTGAGGGCTCTACGCCTCCGGGCCGCAATCCGGTAACCCCTTGGGGTGTGCCTACCTTGGGCCACAAAACCCGCAAGGCCAAGAAGGACTCCAGCAAGTACATCATCAGGCGCCGCGGGCAGGGGAGGTAGTAGAGCATCGTGTCACGTTCAAGCAAAAAGGCTCCCTTCGTCGAAGCTCGACTGATGAAAAGAGTCGAGGCGATGAACCAGGCCGGAGAGAAGCGCATGCTGAAGACCTGGTCGCGGGCTTCGACCATCTATCCGGAGATGGTGGGTCACACCATCGCCGTTCATGACGGTCGCAAGCACGTACCCATCTACGTCAGTGAGAGCATGGTGGGTCACCGGCTGGGCGAGTTCGCATTGACCCGCACCTTCCGCGGCCACGGCGGCAACAAAGAGCGCCGCATGAAGAGGAAGTGACGAGAGATGGTCAATGCGACAGCAAAATACGTCCGCGTCTCCCCGCGCAAAGCCGGCGACATTACCCGGCTCATCCGCGGGAAGAAGGTATCAGAAGCGAAGGCCATTCTCGCCCTCAGTCCTAGGGCTGCGGCGAAGCTGGTGGGCAAGGTCCTTGATTCGGCCATAGCCAACGCCGAGAACAACCACGAGCTCACCGCCGAGGACCTGTATGTGGTCCAGGCGTTCGCGGATGGCGGCCCTACGCTGAAGCGGTTCAGGCCGCGCGCCAGGGGACGGGCTTCGCAGATACTCAAGAGGACGAGCCATATCACCGTGTGCGTCGACAAGAAAAAGGAGTCGTAGCAGGTGGGTCAGAAAGTTCATCCAGGAGGCATGCGGCTAGGCATAATCCACGACTGGAAGGCCCACTGGTACACGGAGAGGCAGTTCGCCAGCTTCCTGAAAGAGGATATGGCCATCCGCGCCTTCATCAAGCAGAAGATGGGGCACGCGGGCCTGTCTGACATCATAATCCGCAAAGACACCAACAAGCTGGTCATCGACATCAACACGGCTCGCCCGGGCATAGTGATAGGCAAGTCGGGTTCTGAGGTCGACGCGCTGCGGCGCGAGCTCTTCGACATGACCGGCAAGGCGGTGCACGTGAACATCATCGAGATCAAGAGGCCCGAGCTGGACGCGAATCTGGTCGCTCAGTCGATCGCGGAGCAACTCGCGAATCGTGTGAGCTTCCGTCGGGCCATGAAGAGAGCCATAACTTCGGCGATGCGTTCGGGCGCCCAAGGTATCAAGGTCCGCTCGGGCGGTCGCCTGGGTGGTGCGGAGATGGCGCGCGTCGAGGGCTACAGCGAGGGCCGGGTGCCGTTGCACACCCTTCGGGCCGATATCGACTACGGCTTCGCCGAAGCTGATACGACGTTCGGCAAGATCGGCGTGAAGGTGTGGATAAACAAGGGTGAGGTCATGCCCGCAGGGTTCAACCAGGGCGCAAATGCTCAGGCGACCGAGGCCCGCGTAGGCTGACCGCCGACGCATAGGATTAGGACAAGAAGATGCTACTACCAAAGAGGGTCAAACACCGCAAGCAGCACAGGGGTCGAATGACCGGCGGGGCCAAAGGCCAGACCACCGTCCATTTCGGTGAATACGGCCTGCAGGCGCTCGAGCCGGGCTGGGTCACCAGCCGGCAGATCGAGGCTGCGCGTGTCGCCATGACTCGCAAGATGAAGCGCGGTGGGAAGGTGTGGATCAACATCTTCCCTGACAAGCCCATCACCAAGAAGCCGGCCGAGACCCGCATGGGTTCGGGCAAGGGCTCCCCCGATCAGTGGGTAGCCGTTATCAAGCCCGGGCGTGTGATGTTCGAGGTGGCCGGGGTAGATGAGGCTTTGGCCAAAGACGCCATCCGCGTCGCGGCGCACAAACTTCCTGTCAAGTGCAGATTCGCGACCAGGGAGGACGGGGGCTTTGAAGGGTAAGGAACTAGTGGAGCTAGCTGACGAAGAACTTACGCTGCGCCTCAAGCAGTCGCGCGAGGAGCTCTTTAACCTGCGCTTTCAGCACGCTGCCGGTCAGCTGGAGAACACCAGCCGTCTTCGCCAGGTGCGCCAGGAAATTGCCAAGATCATGACGGTGCAGTCGGTGAGAGAACGGGCGAGGGAGCTTTGATGGCAGCCGAGAAGACCATAGGACAAAGAGAACGCCAGGGCGTGGTGGTCTCGGACCGCATGGAGAAGACCATTGTGGTCCAAGTGAAGGCCGTGAAGCCGCACGCCAAGTATTCTAAGGTCATCCGCACGACGTCTCGGCTGAAGGCCCATGACGAAGAGAATCAGGCCAAGGTCGGAGACACTGTTCTCGTGCGCGAATGCCGACCGCTTTCCAAAGACAAGACGTGGCGCCTTATCAAGGTGCTCGAGCGCGCCGAATAGCGGCCGGCGGGAGATGGGTGAAGCACGATGATACAGGTGGAGACAAGACTCAAAGTGGCAGACAACACCGGCGCGCGGGAGTTACTGTGCATCCGCATCATGGGCGGCTCGCAGCGGCGCTATGCGGGTGTAGGTGACATCATCGTGGGGGCTGTCAAAGAAGCTACCCCCGGTGGCGCGGTTAAGAAGGGCGAGGTCGTGAGGGCTGTGGTCGTGCGGGTGAAGAAGTCCTACGGACGCAAGGACGGCACGTACATCGGTTTTGACGAGAACGCGGCTGTGCTTATCGACAAGCAGCTGAACCCGAGGGGTACGCGCATCTTCGGCCCTGTCGGACGCGAACTGCGCGAGAAGAACTTTGCGAAGATCGTCTCGCTCGCTCCGGAGGTGCTTTGATGGCGGACCAAGCGAAGCATTTTAAGAAGTTCCGCGTGAAGCGGGGCGATACGGTGCAGGTCATCCAGGGCAAAGAGGCCGGCAAGAAGGGCAAGGTCCTGCACGTCCTTGAGAGCGACGAGCGTGTGATCGTTGAGCGGGTCAACTTCATCAAGCGGCATGTGCGCCCCTCCAAGAAGCTGCCTCAGGGTGGAGTGATCGAGCGTGAGGCCAGCATGCATATCAGCAACGTACAACTGGTTTGTCCCAGTTGCGGCAAGCCTGCTCGTGTGGGCGTCCGCAAGGACGGCGACAGCAAGGTCCGCTACTGCAAGAAGTGCAACGTCCAGGTGGATAAGGGCTAGTGATGGCAGTTCCCAGACTAAAAGACAAGTATCAGGGTGAGATCGTGGCGGCTCTGCGCGAGCAGTTCGGCTACAAGAACGTCATGGAGGTGCCCAAGGTCACCAAAGTGACCATGAACATGGGCATCGGCGAAGGCACTCATGACGCCAAGGCTCTGGAAGAAGCGGCGCTGCAGCTAGGCCTCATCACGGGTCAGAAGGCGGAGTTGCGCAGAGCGCGCAAGTCGGTGGCCAACTTCAAGTTGCGCGAGGGTATGCCGGTGGGGTTGCGTGTGACCCTCAGGGGCGACCGTATGTATGAGCTGTTGGACCGTCTGGTGAGCATCGCCCTGCCGCGCATCCGGGACTTCCGGGGAGTGGCTCCAGGGGGATTCGACGGGCGGGGCAACTTTAACCTGGGCGTAAAGGAGCAGATCATCTTCCCCGAGATCGAGTACGACAAGATCGACAAGGTGCGGGGACTAGATATCGCTATCACCACCACGGCGAAGACGGACGACGAAGGGCGGGCATTGCTCAAGTTGATGGGCATGCCTTTCCGCGAGAGCTGAAGGATAGGAGCACCAGCGCATGGCAAAGAAATCGATGATCGCTAAGGCACGGCGTCCGCAGAAATTCGCCGTCCGGACTCACAACCGCTGCTTTCGGTGTGGCCGGCCGCGCGGATATGTGCGTCGCTTCGGCGTGTGCCGCATTTGTCTTAGAGAGCTAGCCCATCAGGGATTCATCCCTGGGGTCACCAAGTCGAGCTGGTAGGAGGGGTCATGGCAACCACAGATCCCATCGCCGACATGCTCACCCGGGTACGGAACGCCAATAAGGCGCTCCATGCTCTGGTCGAGATGCCGTCGTCCACCCAGAAGGTGGAGTTGGCCCGCGTCCTCAAAGACGAGGGCTATATCGTCGGCTACTCGGTGGTCAGAGACGGCAGCTTCGACAAGTTGGTGGTCGAGCTCAAGTACACCGACGGTCGCCGCCGGGTCATATCGCAGGTCAAGAGAGTCAGCAAACCGGGTCGTCGCATCTACGCTAAGAAGGACAACCTCCCCAAGGTCCTTGGGGGCCTGGGCACGGCCGTCATCTCCACTTCGAGTGGTCTGATGACGGCTCGGGAGGCTCAGAAGCTGGGCGTGGGCGGCGAAGTCATATGTTTCGTGTGGTAATGCCATGTCACGTATAGGAAGAGCACCCATAACCATACCGGGCGGCGTCGACGTGACGATCGACGGTAACAGCGTGGCTGTCAAAGGTCCCAAGGGCCAGTTGTGCATGGACGTCCATCCCAAGATGCAGGTTGCGCTCGAGGCCGGTGTGATGACCGTCACCCGGCCGGACGACACCGGTTCCAGCAGGTCGCTGCACGGGCTCACCCGCACTCTGCTCTCCAACATGGTCACTGGGGTGACCACGGGTTTCGAGAAGAAGCTGGAGATACAGGGTGTGGGCTACAGGGCCTCGATGAAGGGCACCGACCTGGAGATACTGGTGGGCTATTCGCATCCGGTCGTGGTCACGCCCTTGGAGAACATAGAGTTTGAAGTCCCGGCGCCCACGCAGATCGTGGTCAAGGGCATAGACAAGCAGCGAGTCGGCCAAGTGGCGGCCGAGATCCGCGCCATACGGAAGCCAGAGCCCTACAAGGGTAAGGGCATCCGCTATGAGGGCGAAGTCGTGCGGCGCAAAGTCGGCAAGCGGGCTTAGTGAGGGCTGTAATGAGCGCAATTAGCAAGAATCAAGCGACGCGGGCACAGCGGGCCCTTAGGGTCCGCTGTAAGGTGCGCGGCACTGCCGAACGCCCCCGTCTTTCGGTATTCCGGTCTAACCGGGCGATCTGGGCGCAGATCATAGATGACAGCAAGGGCCATACTCTGGCCAGCGCTGCCAGCGTCAACGTGAGCGAGAAGGGTCTGTCGAAGCACGACCAAGCCACTAAGGTCGGCCAGCTATTGGCTGAGAAAGCCAAGGCTGCCGGCGTGGGCAAGGTGGTCTTCGACAGAGGTCCGTATCTCTTTCACGGTCGGGTAAAGGCTCTGGCAGACGGCGCCCGCGAGGGCGGCCTGGACTTCTGAGGGAGAGGGGTAGCACTTTGGCACAAATCAAGGCAGACACGCTCAACCTGCAGGAGAGCGTCATTCACATCAACCGGGTGGCGAAGGTCGTCAAGGGCGGCCGGCGCTTCTCGTTCACGGCGCTCGTAGCGGTGGGTGATGGTGAGAGCACGGTGGGCATCGGCTATGGCAAGGCCAAGGAAGTACCTTTGGCCATCCAGAAGGCAATCGACGACGCCCGCAAGAACCTGTTCGTGATACCCAAACACGGGACGACGATAACGCATCAGGTGCTGGGCCATCATGGCGCGGGACGCGTGCTGCTGCGCCCGGCTTCCGCTGGTACCGGCGTCATCGCCGGTGGCGGTGTGCGTGCTCTATTGGAGCTTGGCGGCGTCCATGACGTTCTCACCAAGTGCCTGGGCACCACTAATCCCATCAACATGGTCAAGGCTGCCGAAAAGGGACTCCGCTCCCTTCGCAGACCCGAAGACATCGCGATGCAGCGTGGCAAGACCCTCGTTGAGGTATTGGGCGAGCGGGCGGCCAAGGCGCCCGCCGTGGCGCCTGTGGCGCCTGTGGCCCCGGCAGCGGCTGCTGCGCCTAGTCGGGCGGTCAAGCCCGCGGCGCCTGTCGGCAAGTCCGCGGGTCCGGCCGGTAGGGGCGGCGCCTCCAAGGCTCCTGCTCGCAAGCCCGCGGCCAAAGCTCCCGCGCCGGCCGAGAAGGTCGCCGCTGCCGATGCCAAGGCAGCCGACGCAGTAGAGGAGATCGTGACCGAGGCCACGGCCGTCGAAGCGCCTGTGGCCGAGGCTCCCGTTCCTGAGGCCGAGGCTGGAGAGTGAGTGTAAGAGATGCTTAAGATCACTCAGGTCAAGAGCCGTATCAACCGCAAGAAGGATCACAAGGCCACTCTGGACGCGCTGGGCATCACGCGCATGAATCAGACGGTCTATCACGAGGACACGCCATGTATGCGGGGCATGGTGCGCAAGGTGCGCTACATGGTCCAGGTAGAAGAAGTGGACGTGGTACAGAAGGCCGCTGCGAAGCCCAAGCTGGTGATCGTGGATCAGGGCGAGCCGAAGAAGAAGTCGGAGACTGCCCCGGTGGCTGCTGAGGCCAAGGTGGAGACTGAGCCCAAGGTTGAGACGAACCCGCCTGCGGCCGCGAAGCCGGCAGTCGCGAAGGCTCCGGCAGTCGCGAAGGCTCCGGCAGTCGCGAAGGCTCCGGCAGTCGCAAAGGCTGCTGCGAAGACGGCGGCTGCGCCCAAGGCGGCGACCGCTGCCAAGCCCAAGGCGGCTACCACGAAGTCCGCTGCCAAGCCCGCGGCTGCGCCCAAGGCGGCGACCGCTGCCAAGCCAAAGACTGCGGCCAAACCAAAGGCCGAAAGCAAGGATAAGGAATAGAGATGGGAGAGATCTTCCTTCACAACCTAGAGCCCAATCCGGGGTCGCGTCACAGTAAGAAACGTGTCGGCCGTGGCGAGGGTTCAGGCATAGGCAAGACGTCTGGCCGGGGCCACAAGGGCTCTAAGCAGCGCTCTGGCGGGCAGATCTCGCCGCGCTATGAGGGTGGCCAGATGCCTCTGCACATGAGGTTGCCCAAGCTGCGTGGTCCTCTGGCCAAGACGGCCATGCCGATCGGTCCGTTCCGGACGCACATGACTCCGGTCAACCTCTCTCGTCTGGCCGATTTCGCCAAGGGCGAAGAGGTATCCCCGGAAACGTTGCGCGCCAAGGGCATCATCAAGAAGGCCGGCGAACGCGTCAAGATCCTGGGCAACGGCGAGTTGACTCAGGCCTTGACCATCAAGGCCCACGGCTTCAGCGCCTCGGCTCTGACCAAGATCCAGGCCGCGGGTGGCACAGCGGAAGTCATCGCTTAAGACGGTGGCATACGATTTGCAGACCATAGGGAGAGTGACCGATGTGGCAATCGCTCGTTAATGCGGTGAAGTTGCCGGAGCTTCGCAAGAAGCTCCTGTTCACGGCGTTCATCATCGCTCTCTATCGGCTTGGCTGCTACATACCCTCGCCGGGAGTAGACCCGAGCGTGTACAAGGGCACCGAGACCACCGGCGGGGTGCTGGACTTCATCAACCTGTTCGCCGGCGGTGGCCTGAAGAACCTGGCCATCTTCGCTTTGGGCATCATGCCCTACATCACGGCGTCCATCATCATGCAGCTCATGACTATGGTGAGCAAGCGCTTAGAAGCCATGATGAAGGAAGGGCCGGCAGGTCAGAAGAAGATGAACCAGTACACCCGGTACTTCACCGGGGCGCTCGCTCTTATCGAGGGCATCGGGTTCGTGTTCCTGTTCGACAAGCAAGGCGCGTTTGGTGCCGACGGCGTTGACTTCTTGAGTGGCTTCTTGGTCGTGCTCACTCTGACGGTCGGCGCTGTCATGGTCATGTGGCTGGGCGAACTCATAACGCAACGGGGCATAGGCAACGGCATCTCGCTTATGATCTTCGCCTCCATCGTGTCTCGCCTGCCCGTGGGTTTGTGGAAGCTCTTCAACGAGGAGCCCGTGTGGACCTGGATAGCCATGGCGATCATCGCTCTGGCGGTGGTGGTGTTTGTGATCTTCGTCACCCAAGGCCAGCGACGCATCCCGGTGCAATATGCCAAGCGGGTCGTGGGTCGCAAGGTCTACGGAGGACAGAGCACCTATCTGCCGCTCCGCGTCAACATGGCAGGCGTCATTCCCGTCATCTTCGCTTCCTCGGTGCTCATGCTGCCCATCACTCTGGCCAGTATGGTGCCTTGGGGCTGGACTGAGAAGTTGGCCGAGATATTCAGTCCCAGCTCCTGGTGGTACATCGCGGCCGAGGTGATCCTGATCGTGCTCTTCACCTATTTCTATACCGCGGTGCAGTTCAACCCCATCGATCAAGCAGACAATCTGAAGAAGTACGGCGGCTTCGTACCCGGTATCAGACCTGGACGTCCTACGGCGGCCTATCTCGACAGGGTGCTCACTCGCATAACTCTGCCGGGCGGTCTGTTCCTGGCGTTCATAGTCCTGCTGCCGACCGTACTCATCAAGTACATGGGCATCGACTTCTACTTCGGCGGCACGTCGATACTGATCGTCATCGGTGTGGCGCTCGACACGATGCAGCAGATGGAATCTCAACTTCTCATGCGGCACTACGAGGGCTTCCTCAAGTAGCCCTGCGGCTAGGCGACGAGAAAGGATCAAGACGAAGTGAGCCAGTTCAATCTCATCCTGTTGGGGGCCCCGGGTGCCGGCAAAGGTACGCAGGCCACCCGAGTAGTCGACGACTATGGGATCCCCCACATCTCCACCGGCGACATTCTCCGCGGAGCCGTCGCCCATGGCACTCAGATGGGTCTGGAAGCCAAGAAGTTCATGGATGCAGGCGAGCTGGTGCCGGATAGCGTGGTCATCGGCATCGTCAAGGACCGCCTGCAAGAGCCGGACACGGCCAAGGGCTTCTTGATGGACGGGTTCCCGCGCACCATCCCTCAGGCCGAAGCGCTGGACAAGGCGCTGGTGGGACTGGAGCGGGCTATCAGCAAGGTTATCGTGCTGCTAGTGGACGAGGAGCTCATCCTCAAGCGGTTGGCGGGGCGCCGGGTGTGCCGCAAGTGCCAGGTACCCTACAACGTCTACTTCAACAAGTCGAAGGTGGAGGGCGTCTGCGACAAGTGCGGTGGCGAGCTGTACCAGCGCGACGACGACACCGAGGCCACGGTCCGCAACCGGCTGGACATCTACCGTAAGCAGACCGAGCCCTTGATCGACTACTACGACAGGGCCGGAGTGGTGGTACGCGTCGACGGCAATCAGGAAGCCGATGTGACTTACACAGACATCGCGGCGGCCTTGGGGCCCGCAGACGCCTAGGTTCTCGCGTGAGGACCAGGACGAAGCAGTGAAGCGTAGTGATTATTAGGAAGTCGGCGGCAGAGATCGAGAAGATGGCCCGGGCGGGCGCGGTGGTACGGGAGTGTTTGGACCTCATGAGCCGCGAAGTGAAGCCCGGCGTCACGACAGGAGAGTTGGACAGGTTGGCAGAGGAGTTCATCAGAGCTAGGGGCGGCGTGCCCACTTTCAAGGGCTACCGGGGCTTTCCGGGGTCTATCTGTGCGTCTCCCAACGACATGGTGGTACACGGTATCCCCGGCAAGGTGCGTCTGAACCAGGGCGACATCGTGGGAGTGGATGTAGGGGTCACCATGGAGGGCTACATAGCCGATGCCGCCGCCACCTTCGCGGTCGGTGAGATCTCCACAGAGGCGGAGGAGCTGCTTCGGGTCACCGAAGAGTCGCTCTGGAAGGGCATCGCCCAGTGCAAGGTGGGCAACCGTGTGGGTGACATCTCCCATGCTGTGCAGACGCACGCCGAGGCGCATGGCTACTCGGTGGTGGAGAGCATGGTCGGGCACGGAGTGGGGCGCGAGATGCACGAGGACCCCCAGGTACCCAATTTCGGCCCCCCGCATCAGGGACCGGAGCTTCGGGAAGGCATGGTGATCGCCATCGAGCCGATGGTAAACATGGGTGGCTATCAAGTGGAAGTGGGTTCCGATACGTGGGCTATCTACACGAAGGACGGAAGTCTCTCGGCTCACTTCGAGCACACTGTCGCCATCACCAAAGAAGGTCCTCGACCTCTTACCGCCGCGAAAGTGGCGTGTGGTAACATAGGCGGCCGGTATTCAGGCGGGGTTAGCTGTGTGTCCTAAGGAAGATGCCATAGAGCTCGAGGGTGAGGTGGTCGAAGCCTTGCCCAACACCATGTTCAGGGTGAAGCTGGACAACGAACTGGAGATACTGGCACACATCTCCGGCAAGATGCGTATGAACTACATCCGTATTCTGCCAGGGGACAGGGTCAAGGTCGAACTATCGCCCTATGACCTTACTCGGGGTCGTATCACATACCGCTTCAAGTAGAGAGAGGGCGTTAGATGAAAGTCAGAGCGTCGGTAAAGCCGATGTGCGAAAAGTGCATGATTGTGCGGCGTAGGGGTGTTGTGCTGGTGATCTGCCAGAACCCTCGTCACAAGCAGCGCCAGGGCTAAGGTAGGAGGCAAGAGAAGCGTATGGCACGTATCGCTGGTGTCACCCTCCCCAGGGAGAAGCGGGTCGAGATCGGACTGACCTATGTATATGGGATCGGCCGGTCGACATCTAACAAGATTCTTTCCGCTGTGCGGATAGATCCGAACACTCACGTGAAGGACCTGACCGAGGACGAAGAGATCCGCCTGCGCGGGTACATCGAAGACAACCTCATGGTCGAGGGTGATCTGCGACGTGATCGCGGTCAGAACATCAAGCGCCTCATGGAGATCGGCTGCTACCGGGGCATCCGCCACCGTCGTGGCATGCCTGTGCGGGGTCAGCGCACCAAGACCAACGCCCGGGTGCGCAAGGGCCATAAGCCGACCGTGGGCGTCAAGAAGAAGGTGCGGGTCTAGCCGCTAGGGCCAGCCCGCAGATACACCTAGGGACGAAGGACAAGGAGATATGCCAGCACCCAAACGCACTACCGCCGGTACGCGTGGACGGCGCCGCAAGGTTCGGAAGAGCATCGCGGTAGGTAACGCCTACATAAAGACGTCGTTCAACAACACCCTTGTGACACTCACCGACAAAGAGGGCAACGTGATCGCTTGGGCGAGCGCCGGTTCTGCCGGCTTCAAGGGCTCGCGCAAATCAACTCCGTTCGCCGCTCAGGTAACGGCTGAGAAAGCGGCACGTGCTGCCATGGAACATGGGCTGCAGAAGGTGGACTGCTTCGTGAAAGGACCGGGTAGCGGCCGCGAGACTGCCATCCGCTCCTTGCAGGCTACCGGCATAGACGTGACCAGTGTCAAGGATGTCACCCCTATCCCCCACAACGGTTGCCGCCCCAAAAAGCGGCGTAGGGTCTGAGGCGGGCTGACACTATGGCTAAAGACACTTCTCCTCAGTGCAAGCAGTGCCGTCGCGAAGGCGAAAAGCTCCTCCTCAAGGGCGAGCGTTGCCTTACCGACAAGTGCGCCGTCGACCGCAGGGCCTACCCCCCTGGAGACCATGGGCGTGGTCGTCGCCGCAAGCAGTCTGAATACCTGAACCAGTTGCGCGAGAAGCAGAAGGCACGCCGCTACTACGGAGTGCTTGAGAAGCAGTTCCGCAACTATTACGAGGCGGCCGCGCGGCAGCCGGGCATCACCGGCGAGAACCTGCTGCGGCTGCTTGAGCTGCGCCTAGACAACGTGGTATACCGCCTGGGCTTCGGCGCCTCGCGTCGACAGGCCCGTCAGTTGGTCCGCCACGGACACTTCAACGTCAACGGTCGTCGGGTGAACATCCCGTCGTATCGGGTCAAGCCCGACGACATGATAATCGCCGTCCTCAAGAGCGAGGGCCTGAAGGCCGTCGTGGCTGATGCCACGGATCTTACGGCCTCTGTGCCTGCTTGGCTGCAGGCCGACCATGACAACTTGGTGGGTAAGGTCCTTCGCCGGCCTGAGCGGGCCGACATCGACTTCCCCATCCAAGAGTCGCTCATCGTCGAGTTGTACTCCAAGTAGTCGATTAGGAGGCCCGATTGCTAGACTTCGCCGCCCCGCATAGTGTTTACGAGCCGACCGGTGAGAACCGCGGCCGCTTCGTGGTAGAGCCGTTGGCGCGTGGTTTCGGCTACACCTTTGGCAACTCTCTCCGCCGAGTGCTGCTGTCCTCACTCGAAGGCGCAGCTGTCTCCGCGGTCAAGCTCACCGGTGTCGAGCACGAGTTCTCGACGGTCGCCCACGTCAAAGAGGACGTCACCGACATCATCCTCAACCTCAAGAGGATCGTCTTCGTGCTTCACGGCGAAGCCGAGGAGCACGATGTCATGCTGGTCAAGGACGGACCGGGCAAAGTCACGGCCGCTGCCATCGAACTCCCCGCGAGCATCGAGGTGATGAACCCCGACGCTTACATCGCCACCCTTGAGGAGGGCGGGCGCTTGGAGATGCGGTTGACTATCCGTCGCGGTCGGGGATACGTTGCCGCCGACGAGAACAAGCGTCCTGGCATGGCGTTGGGGGTCATACCCATAGACTCCATCTTCTCGCCTGTCACCAGGGTCGCATACAGCGTCGAGCCTGCTCGTGTGGGCCAGCGCACAGACTTCGACAAGCTGACCATGGAAGTGGAGACCAACGGCGCTTTGGATCCGCAGGCCGCCGTGACCGCGGCCGCCGCGGTCCTTCGGGATGATCTGGTGACCATTTTTCTTGGTGAGTCTGAAGATCTTCGGCCCGAGAGCCCCGTGGTCGTCGCGGCCCAGGGGTCGAAGCCCGAAGATGACATGCTAATAGACGACCTGGATCTGGGGGTCCGCTCTCTCAATTGCCTCAAGCGCGAGGGCATAGAGACAGTCGGCGACCTCATGGCTAGGTCGGAGCAGGAGCTCATGTGCTTGCCAAACTTCGGGCGAAAGAGCCTGGACGAGGTTCGCGAGCGCCTTGAAGAGAACAAACTGAAGCTAAGAGGAGAGTAGCGTGAGGCACCAGAGAAAAGGACGGCGGTTCGGTATGCAGCCGGACCATCGCCGGCAGATGCTGGCGAACCTGGCCTGCTCTGTGCTTGAGCATGGACGCATCCAGACGACCGAGGCCCGGGCCAAAGAGGTGAAGCCGCTGGTGGAGAAGATGATCACCATGGGCAAGGCCGGAGACCTGAATTCTCGGCGTGTGGCGATCAGCCAGCTGCGGAACAAGCAGATCTCATACAAGCTGTTCAACGAGATCGCTCCCAAGTACGCCGATCGGCCGGGCGGCTACACCCGCATCATCCATCTGGGCCCTCGCCAGGGCGACGCGGCGGAGATGGTCTATCTAGAGCTAGTCTAGGCGTTCGATAAGAGCGTGGCCGCATACAGAAGCGCGCCACTAGAGGCGATTGCAGAAGATCTAAGCTGGTGCCGGACCCAAGGGGTTCCGGCATTTGCTTATCTTGGGGAGACCGCTGGACGCGCGAAGCGGGAGGGCCATCTGGACGGTTGCGTTCGCATGGAACTGCAGTACGACGGTACCGGGCTGCATGGGTGGGCCAAGCAGGGGAGACTCGTCACTGTCGAGGGTTGCCTGGAGACCGCCCTTGGGGCAGTGCTCGGCTCAGTGCCGGCGCTACGTGTCGCAGGACGCACCGATGCGGGAGTTCACGCGCGGCGTCAAGTGGTCAGCCTTCGTCTGCCGATGGGCACCGACCTGCCTAAGCTGGCCGCCTCTCTGAACGCTCTAACCCCTGCCGGTATAGCTGTCACCCGTCTCTCTCGGGCGCCCGAGGGGTTCGACGCACGAGCAGACGTGACCTATCGCTCGTACCGGTACTTCGTCTCGACCGCCGGGGTCTTGTCGCCGTTCTGGAACCGCTACTGTTGGCATGTGGGGCATAGACTGGAGCGTTCCGCCTTGGACGCCGCAGCGGAAGCCACCCTTGGACAGCATGACTTCACGGCCTTCACCCCTGCCGTGACTGAGCATGTGTACTTTCACCGCACTGTCAGGCGTTGTGTTTGGAGGCGGGTGGCCGGCGAGCCTGGCATGTTGTGCCTGGAGGCAGAGGCCGACGCGTTCCTACGGCATATGGTGAGGACCATGGTGGGTACCATGGTCGAGATGGCCGAGGGGAAGAGGGATTTGGCGGAGTACCATCGTCTGTTGCGTGGCTCAGAGCGCTCGATGGCGGGGCTCACCGCCCCCGCTCAAGGACTATTCTTGTGGGACGTCAAGCACCGGGCGGCGAAAGAATGATCACGTTCGAACGAACATATCCGCGATATCACGGCCACGTGATCAGGCCGTACAGCGAGCCCGAAAGCCTTGTGATACAGGTGATGTACGCCTGCGCGCACGGCAAGTGTACCTTCTGTGGATCGTACATGGGCAAGTCGTTCAGACTGAGACCTCTTGAGTACATCCGCGAGGACATAAACGGCATCGATGAAGGCATCAAACAGAACGTCACACGTGTATTTCTGTCCGACGGCGATGTGCTGACCCTGCCGCTATCAAGGATGGTGGACATCCTAGACACGCTCAAGGCTCAACTTCCGAGTCTGCAACGGGTGAGCGCGTACGCCACGCCGCATTCTCTGCTTCCGCTTGGCATGGACGAACTGCGCGAGATGCGCGAGCACGGGCTGGAGTTGCTCTACGTGGGACTGGAGTCCGGCGATGACGTCACCTTGGCGCTGAGCGGCCGCGGCCTCTCAGCGGCGCAACAGGTGCGTGCCTCTCTGAAGGTCAAACAAGCCGGTATCGCGATTGCCGTGACCTGCATGTTGGGGCTGGGCGGTCTCGAACGGTCGGCAGAGCATGCCCGCTCCACGGGCCTTGCCCTCACGGCGGTCGACCCGCAGCAAATCGAGGTGATCTCACTCATGCCCGAGCCCGGCACGCGGTTGGCCGAGGCAGTGAGAGGCGGTCAGTTCAGACTTCCCGATGCCGCCGGTCTGCTACAGGAACTGCGCGTGATGGTCGGCGAGGCGCACGTCACTAACACCGCCTTTCGCACCAATCACGCGCCGACCTATCTGGATGCCAGCGGTAACCTGCCCGAGGACAAGGCGCGCATTCTGACGTCCATCAATGACCTGCTGGCGCGAGGAAACCTGCCTCCACTGCAGCCGGAGGATCTGCGAGGGCTGTAGACAGGATGAGCGCTCTGCGTAACGCAGCCGGCCGTTCAGCTCTTGCTGCTCTTCTTGCCCAACCTGTAGACCATCGTACCGACACCGGCCAGCACGACGGCTGCGACGACAGCGATGAAGGCGACCCAGCCACTCGAGAGTCCGCCGCCGTCTGTCTCAGCCGCGAGCGTCGTACTTGTTATGCCGGCTGTGTCAGTCTGGGCCGTGGTAGTGGGCGCGACCGAGGTCGGAGGAGCCGTGGCGGGGGCCGCGGGGGCCGCGGAGGTCGGAGGAGCAGCGACGTACGTGAAGTCGTCAGCGCTCGTGTCGGGGCTTGATCCATTCAGGGTGGTCACCTTGACCTGCACGCTCCCAGCTGCGTGCGCTGGTGCGGTGGCCGTGATTCGCGTATCTGAATCTACCATTGAAAGCAGAGGCCGGCGTGCTACCGAACATGACGGCCGTCGCTCCTGCGAACTTCACACCCGTGATCACTACAGGGGTACCGCCGCTGGCCAGGCCTCCGTTGGGGTTGACATCCTCGACTATGGGGTCATCGACCAGCAGGTCGAGGTTCAAGCCCAGGCCCTGCAGCTCTCTGAGGTATCTCAGGATTGACCGGCCCCAGCTCGTATGGTATGGCCGGTTCCCAGGCGTTGGCGGGCGCGCCCGTGCCCATAGCCACGCAAAGTGAGAGCAGCAGGCAGAGCAGCACGGTGGCGGTGCGGCGGCTGACCTTACCTATCATGACATCCCCCTTCGTTAACATCGACGGCTGTTGCATAGAGTCTAGTCCCGTCAGGCCGGGCGGTAAAGAGCCCCGTTCGGCTTGACACCATCTGTCACCTCTACTATTATCTGCGGTCGCGTTTGGAGGCCCGGAGTTCGACTCTGCACCGGGCTGTAATGGAGGCAGTGTGAGGACCTATTCGGCAAAACCTGGGGAAGTACAGCGAAACTGGTGGGTGGTCGACGCCGAGGGCAAGAACCTGGGCAGGCTGGCCACCGAGATCGCGGACGTGCTGCGTGGCAAGAACAAGCCGCAGTATACGCCGCACGTGGACACCGGCGATTTTGTAGTGGTGGTAAACGCTGAGAAGATCGCCGTGACCGGCAACAAGCTCACCGGCAAGCTATACCACCGGCACTCCGGATACCCCGGGGGCCTACGCACACGTACGCTCGGTCAGATGCTACAGCAGCGCCCGACCGAAGTGATCCGCAAGGCGGTCAAGGGAATGCTGCCCAAGAATCGTCTGGCCGCCCAGCAATTGGGCAAACTCAAGATATACGCAGGGCCCAAGCATCCGCATGCGGCCCAGAAGCCGGAGGAATTGCCATGGCAGCAGTAGTCTACTCGGCGACAGGCAAGCGCAAGACCTCGGTCGCGCGCGTCCGCCTGATGCCCGGCACCGGCAACATCACGGTCAACGGCAAGGACGTCAAGGATTACTTCAACCGCCAGACTCTGGTTCTGGCCGTCAAGTCGCCGTTGGTCGAGACCGGCACCGATACGCGTTATGACGTTATCGCCGACACCCGCGGCGGCGGCAAGTCCGGCCAGGCCGGCGCGGTCAAGCACGGTGTGGCTCGTGCTCTGGTGGAGGCTGATCCGTCGTTGCGCACCGACGTCAAGCGAGCCGGCCACCTGTCTCGCGACGCCCGTATGGTAGAGCGCAAGAAGGCCGGTCTGCGGAAAGCCCGCAAGCGGCCACAGTTCTCTAAGCGCTAGTCGAGCGCACCTAGGAGTGATCACGAGGCGGGGGAGGCGACTCCCTCGCCTCGTTCGTTTCTGGCAGGCCCGCTGTTCTTGGCCGGGCTGAGCCGAGGTGGTCGAGGAGTATACTTAGCCCTCTTCGGGAGGGTGGACGCAGGGAGGGTCATAGCTGATGTGCGGGATAGTCGGATACGTGGGCGACCGGCCCTGCCGGGACATCCTCTTCAGAGGGCTCCGCAAACTGGAGTACAGGGGCTATGACTCCGCCGGCATCTCGATAATCACCGATGCCGGCTTTGAACTGCTGCATTCGGTGGGCAACCTGGACAGCCTCGAAGAGCTTCTCGACCAACTTGACGGCGGTGGTTGTGTGGGCATAGCCCACACGCGCTGGGCTACTCACGGTCGACCCTCCACCGAAAACGCCCATCCGCACACCGATTGCACGGAGCGCTTTGCCATCGTTCTCAACGGCATAGTCGAGAACTACCTTGGCCTGAGGACGGAACTCAAGGCCGAGGGGCACACGTTCACCTCAGAGACCGACGCCGAAGTCGTGGCTCATCTCATCGAGCGGGCCTACAAGGGCTCACTGCAGGAAGCGCTGGTTGAGGCCTACAGGCAGATGGAGGGTCACTTCACCGTATGTGCAGTGGCTGCGGACGAGCCAGACGTGATAGTTGGCATACGCAAAGAGACCCCGCTTGTGGTGGGCGTGGGCGACGGTGAGTACTTCTTGGCTTCGGCAGTGCCGGCGTTTCTCGCCGACACGCGCGCGGTCATCTTCCCAGAGGACGGGGATGTGGTGGTGGTCACTCGCCAAGGGGTGCACGTGTTCGATCTGGACGGCGGCCCGGTGGAGCGCCTGATCCAGGAAGTCGACTGGGACGAGGAGGCTGCCGAGAAGGCGGGCTACGAGACCTTCATGCTCAAAGAGATATACGAGCAGCCCGCTGCCCTGGCCGACACCCTGGCCGAGCGAGTCGGCTCAGATGGACGGGTGGTCTTGGAAGACCTGGGCCTGAGTCCAGAAAAGATGCGCGCACTCCGACGCGTGGTGATCGTGGCCTGCGGCACCTCTTCGTACGCAGGATTGGTGGGCAAGTACGCACTCGAGCGTTGGGCGCGGCTGCCTGTCGAGGTAGAGGTGGCCTCTGAGTTCCGCTACAGGGACCCCGTCCTGGACTCTGATTGCCTCTGCATCGCCATCAGCCAATCCGGTGAGACCGCCGATACACTGGCGGCGATGCGCCTGGCGCGCAAAGCAGGTGCGCACGTCCTGGCTGTGACGAACATCGTGGGCTCGCAGGCGACCAGGGAGGCCGATGGCGTACTCTTCACCAGGGCCGGCCTAGAGATCGGTGTCGCTGCGACAAAGACCTTCTTGGCGCAGGTGTTGGCCATGATCCTGCTGGCCCTCTACTTGGCGCAGGAACGAGGCCTCTTGGGGGCGGAAGAGGTGCGTGCCTACACAGAGCAGCTCCGTCGAGCCCCCGGCCTGCTGGAGGACTACCTGCAGAGCGACGCGGCCGCCAGGGTACAAGTGGTCGCCGGGCGCTACGCCGCCAGCAGTTACTTCATGTGCTTAGGCAGGAAGATGGGCCTGCCGGTGGCCATGGAGGGCGCCCTGAAGCTCAAGGAGATCTCGTATGTGCCCACAGAGGCCTATGCGGCCGGTGAGATGAAGCATGGCCCCATCGCTTTGTTGTCCGACGGTACGCCGGTCATCGTGGTGGCAACCGACAGCCCCGTATACGACAAACTCATCTCAAACATCCAGGAAGTGTCCGCCCGGGGAGCGAGTGTCATAGCGGTCGCCTCAGAGGGCGACGACACCTTGGCTGAGATGACCGACGAGATCCTCTACGTGCCTCGCACCGACGAGATGCTTTCGCCGCTCTTTGCGGTGGTGCCACTCCAGCTCTTCGCATACTACGTCGCCAAGGAGCGGGGAGAGAAAGTGGACCAACCGCGCAACCTGGCCAAGACCGTCACGGTGGAGTAGGCATGGGCGCGCCCGGGGGTGCGAGGATCGGTCTGGACCTGGTGGAAGTCGGACGGTTCCGCAGGGCGCTCGATAGGCATCCGGGGCTAAGAGTCCGTCTGTTCACCTCGGCAGAGCTGGCTTACTGCGATCAGCAGAAGGACCCCACTCTCAGTCTGGCCGCGCGGTTCGCCGGCAAGGAAGCTGTTGGGAAACTCTTGGGCGTGGGCGTCAGCGCGTGGCGGGACATCGAGATCGTCAGCGTGGCACCGGAGGACAAGCCGGTGAAGGAGCGGGTGCCAGAGGAGAGGGCGCCGATGGTGATGTTGCACGGGGGTGCGGCCCGAATCGCCGCGCGGCTCGGCATAGATGAGATCGCCATCTCGCTTTCGCATGTGGAGTCGCTAGCCGGGGCCTGTGCCGTGGCCGGCGCCTGCCCTCCTGAAGACATGAACCAGGGCGATGGGGTGAACGGCAGCATGCGCACGCTCTTCAAGAGAGCGGCGGTGTTCACGCCCGCTCAGGTGCGCGAACTCGACCGCACGACCATCGAAGAACTGGGCGTGCCCGGGCCCGTGCTCATGGAGCGGGCCGCGTTGGGGGTCACCAGCCTGATCCGGGTCGAGGTATCCGGGACGGCATACGCTGGTCGTCTGTGGCACCGGCAACAATGGTGGGGATGGCCTGGCCATCGCCAGGCAGTTGCACGTCGCGGGGCATCCGGTGGCCTGCGTGGTCTATGCGGGCTCTGTGGCCGACCTTACGCCGGACGCTGCTCTCAACTACCGCATCGCCGAGAAGGCCGGGGTCAACCTGCGCATCTGGGTGAGGTGCCCGGGTACCTCTGGGATGAGACCGAACTGGTGGTGGACTGCCTGCTCGGCACGGGCTCCGCGGGTGGACTGAGGGGCCGTACGATCGAAGCGGCTCGCATGGTGAACTCCGCCGGCGCCCGCGGCGTACCGGTACTGGCGGTCGACGTCCCTTCGGGAGTCGACGCGGCCACCGGCAGTTTGGCGGATGGAGCCGTGGCGGCCGACGTCACAGTGACCTTTCACGCAGCCAAGAGCGGTCTGGTCTGCCCTCCGGGGTCGGAGGCCGCCGGTGAGGTGCTGGTCTGGGATATCGGCATACCGGAGTCGCTGGAGCCCGAGCCCGACCTGTGGGTGGTGACCGACGACGAGGTCAATGTGCCGGGGCGCAGAGTGGACGACCACAAGTATCGCGCTGGGTACGTGGCGGTGCTGGCCGGGTCGACCGCCTATCCGGGGGCGGCTTGGCTGGCCACCCAGGCGGCCTATATGGTGGGCGCCGGGTACGTACGACTGCTGATGCCGGCAGGCGCGGCGGGCAGCGTGCGCGACCGCCTGGTGGAGGGTGTGCTGCAGGAGGTGGGCCCCGGTGACTGGCTCTGTGACGCCGGACCGGTGCTGGAGGCCCTAGCCGACGAGCGGTTGGGTGCCTTGACCGTAGGACCCGGTCTCGGTCGCGAGCGTGGCTACGACTCGAGGCTGTGCGGCGGGTGGTTCTTGAGAGCAGGACGCCGGCGGTGCTTGACGCGGACGGCCTCTATGCATTCGCCGGCCACGCTGAGTCGCTACGGGACCGCCCGGGTCTGGTACTCACTCCGCATCTGGGAGAGTTGGCGGCACTGTTGGGGGCGCCGGTGGCGGAACTGGGCACCTCGCACCTGGCCGCGGCGCGCCGGGCGGCCGCGGCTACGCAGCAGGTGGTCCTGCTCAAGGGCTCGTCCACCATAGTCGTAGCGCCCTCGGGTGACACGCGCGTGGTGGTGCAAGGGCCGCCGCAACTGGCTTCCGCGGGCACTGGTGACGTGCTCTCCGGGGTCATAGGTGCACTGCTGGCCAAAGGCCTGGCACCCTTCGAGGCTGCCTATGCTGGGGCCTGGATACACGCCGAAGCCGGTAGGTTGCGCGCGCGAGTCGCTCCACAGGGTATCCTAGCGGGCGACCTGTTAGATCTGCTACCCGCGGTGGTGGCAGAGCGCGTATATGAGAGAGGCCCTTCGTGGAGGAAGTGAGCGGTGTCTAAGAAGGAGATTCGCAGGGCGGCGCGCGACGCCTTTCCCAAGGCCAAGACTCCGGCGGCCAGACGCGGCACCGGCGGGGCCTACAGCAAGCGCACTCGCACCGTGGCCCCACGATCCGTCGGCGGCAGCAATGCGCCCAAGGCGCCCAGCATCAGGCGGTCGCTGATAATGGGACTGTTCGCGGCCGTCTTCTACTTCGTGATCATCCAATGGGTGTTCCGCTTCGCCGACACCAGCATCTACAGCAACATACTGGTCGCCGTCCTTGGCTTGTTCCTCTTCGCCGGCGTCAACTACCTGTCTGAGCGCATCAGGTACCGGCGGTACATGAGCAAGCATGGCGGCTCCTCCAAGTAACGTCTCCTTCGAACCGGCTACTGGAGGCAGAGGACCATGCTGGGGGCGGTAGCCGACATCCTGAGACTCCGCGGTACCGAGGGCTGGCTGGTGGGCGGCAGTGTGCGGGACCGTATGCTCGGCCGCTTCTCCCCCGACCTAGACGTGGTGGTGGCAGACGACGCGGCGGCTGTTGCCAAGCAGGTGGCCGGCACGTTGCGTTCTCCGTGGTTCGCACTATCCGAGCGCTATCCCACCTACAGGGTGTTGGGCGGTGACGGTCACGTCGACGTGGCTGCCGTTCGCGGAGGTGGCATCCTGGCCGATCTGGCCCAGCGGGATTTCACCGTCAATGCCATGGCCGTCCCTCTGACGAGCATGGTCCCTGCGGGGACGGAGAGTGATGCTCCCGTCGGGACTTCCAGATGAAGCCCTGCTCGATCCTTTCGATGGCGCGAAGCACCTCGAGCCAAAGACGCTTGGTGGCCGTCTCTGAGCGAGTGTTCACCGACGACCCTTTGCGCCTCATGCGCGCTCCTCGGTTCGCTCACGTCCTCGGGCTGACGATGGGAGAGGATCTGACCAACGAGATCAGGGCGCGGGCGCAGGAGCTGAGCACAGCGGCCGTTGAGCGCGTGGTGAGCGAGATGTGCCTGACTCTTGGGGGCGGTCGTTCGGCTGACGCCGTGCGTCTGTGGGAAGGCCTCGGTCTGTTGGACGCGGTGCTCCCGGAGGTGCGAGTCGCCGGTGGGGCGTCCATCACAGGGCTAGCACGCGTGCTCTCGACGCTCGAGCATCTGGACGAGATCCTGGGCGGCCTGAGGACTACTTCCCGGCCCAAGCGGCCTTCTGGAGGGAGCGGTCGGAGACCCCTGTCGATGGGGCGGTCGACAGGCAGGTGGCTCTTCGCTTGGCTGGGATGCTGCAGGCGGTAGGTGCAGAAGCGGTGCGTGCGACTGGGCGGCGGCTGAGACTGTCTGGGGCTCTCATCTCGCTATTGACCGCGGTCGCTCGCTCGGTGGGCCAGCGGCCGGACGTGGCCGCGCCGAACAGGGAAACGGTGCTCTTTCTGTGGAACGCCGCCCCCTGGGAACCCGAGGTCGTCCTGCTGACCTTCGCGCGGCGATCAGGCCGAGGGGCCGGTGGGTGCAGCGCGGGGGTGAGGCTCCGCTGGGGCCGCTCAGCGTCTTATGGCGCTGGCTGCCCGGCGTGCCCGCGGTGAGCTGGTGCCGTGCCCGGTGGACGGGGAGATGCTGATGCGGGAGCTCGGTCTGCAGGGCGGTCCCGCGCTGGGCAGAGCTCTGCGCGAGGCTCGACTGGCCTGGGAGGCCGGTGAGGCTACCAGCGCGGGCGAGTTGCTGGAGGTTGCGCGGGCCGTGGTATCATAACCTGCCCTTTACGCTGATATTCCGCTGGACGTGTCATTGGAGGCACCTTGAAGGACGAGATACACCCCAACTATCAGGACTGCAAAGTCACCTGCTCGTGCGGCGAGGCGTTCACCACGCGCTCGACCCTAGCCGAGATCAAAGTAGAAGTCTGCTCCGCCTGCCATCCGTTCTACACGGGTAAGCAGAAGCTGGTCGACACGGCCGGCCGGGTGGAGAGGTTCAACAAGAAGTATCGCCGCCCCGAGACCACCAAGTAGTCGGGTCGCGAGGCGCTAGAGCCGTGCCCGCCGCTCTGCAGGTAACCCTTCTTCAGTTCACTCCCCTGCCGGAGCGGGCGGTAGCCTCGGCTGGGCGGCTCTGCTACGCGCCCGTGGGCGCGGCCGAACTCAAGGACGCCATGTCCGCCGAGGACGTGTCCCGTCTGGTGCGTGGACTGGTGCGTTCTGGCCATCACAGCGCGTTGGAGCACGCCAGCTTCACCTTCGCCGTCGATGGCATCTCACGGGCCTGCTCGCACCAACTGGTGCGGCACAGGGTCGCCTCGTACAGTCAGCAGTCGCAGCGCTACGTGCGCTTCACCGCCGGCGAGGGCTTCATCATGCCGCCCAAGATAGCGGCTCATGCCGAGGCACGAGAGGTCTTCCTGGAAGCCATGGAGAACGCGCGCCGCTCATACGACAAGCTTGTGGAGCTGGGTCTGGCCGAGGGTCGCACCAACGAATCGGTGTGCGAGGACGCCCGCTTCGTGCTGCCCAACGCTGCCGAGACCAAGATCGTGGTGACCATGAACGCCCGCGAGCTGCGTCATTTCTTCTCGCTTAGGTGCTGCCGCCGGGCCCAGTGGGAGATCAACCGTCTGGCCTGGACCATGCGCCAGACGGTGCTGGGGGTAGCGCCCCTGCTCTTCGAGGGTACGGGCCCGGGTTGCATGACAGGCGGTTGCCCGGAGGGCAAGATGACCTGCGGCCAGCCGTTCACCGAAGAAGAAGTGCTGGCGATGGACCTGATCGGGTCCGTCGGCGGCGCAGGAGTAGCTCATGGTGAATTCAGACGCAGCAGAGCGGAACCCACGATGACGGATCCGCAAGACGACACCCCGCGCCAGTGGGAGCATGTCTTCGGCGGGTCAGGCGGTCATGGAAGGTGTGATGATGCGCGGACGCTACTCGTGGGGAGTGGCAGTGCGCAGGCCCTCCGGTGGCATAGCCCGCTTCTCGTACCCGCTCACTTCTGCCGGCGACCGCCACCGGTGGCTCAAGATCCCGGTCATCAGGGGCGTAGTGGCCTTGTTCGAATCGCTGAGCCTGGGAGTCAGGGCCCTGGGCATATCGGCGAACGTCGCGCTGGAAGCCGTCGAGTCAGACGGAGAGACCGGGACTCGGACGCGGGCCGTGGCGCCGGGAGCCCGCCCGGCAGGCGCAAGAAGCCGCGACGGACGGACACGAAGGCGCCCTCGTTCGGATGGAAGGAGCTGGCGGTCACTCTGGTGATAGCCATCGCGCTCGGCTGTGGGTCTGTTCATCGTCATCCCCTTGGTGGTGGTCAAGCCTTCGAGGAGACCTTTCACAACCCCTTCGTGTTCAACCTGGTGGAGGGCGTCATCCGCATAGTCGTGTTTCTCGTCTACATCCTGGGCATCTCGCTCATACCCGACCTGCGCAGGGTCTTCCAGTACCACGGGGCCGAGCACAAGGTCATCCATGCGTACGAGGCCTACGGCCGCCCCGACGCGGAGCGTGCAGTGGACTATCCGCCCGATGCATCCGCGCTGCGGCACCGGCTTCCTGCTGGTGGTCATGGTGGTCGCCATCTTCGTCTTCGCCGTAGTGGGCAAGCCCGACCTGCAGTGGCTGGTCTTGTCGCGCATAGTGGGCATACCGATCATCATCGGCATCTCCTACGAAGTCGCCATCAAGTGGCTGGGCAGGCATCCCAACGGAGTGCTCGCCCGCGTCCTCCTCTGGCCGGGGCTGCAGCTGCAGCGGCTGACCACGCGGGAACCGTCTCGCGGATCAGCTCGAGGTGGCGGCGGCGGCTCTGGACGAGGTGATCAAGAAGGACGAGGCCAGGCGGCTGGAGCTCGAAGGAGGCGGCGGCGCAGGCATGATCGAGCGTTTGGCGGCGGAGATAGAGGAGAAGTACCAGTCGCTCACCGATGATCTGTCCGACCCGGATGTACTCGGCAATCAGAGTAGATACGCGGAGCTATCGAAGGCTCACTCCGATCTGCAGGAGGCCTACCAGTTGGCCATCGCCTACCGGCAGGCGCGCGAGTCCATCGCCGAGGCCGAGGCCATGCTGAGCGAGGGCGGGCTCGAACCAGAGATGAAGGAGTTCCTGGTAGAGGAGAGGGACACCGCCCGCAAGAGGCTCGAGGAGTTGGAGCAAGAGCTCCGCATCACGGTGCTGGAGAAGGACCCTCGCGACGACAAGAACGCCATCGTCGAGGTGCGCGCAGGCGCGGGTGGCGACGAGGCCGCCCTCTTTGGTGCTGAGGTCCAGCGGATGATCATGCGCTACGCCGAGCGGCTGCGCTTCAAGACCGACATCCTCTCCACCACCGAAGCGACGCTGGGTGGCATCAAAGAAGTGATCTTCGAGGTCAAGGGCAAGGGCGCGTTCGGAGCCCTCAAGTACGAGTCAGGGGTGCATCGCGTGCAGCGGGTGCCTGTGACCGAGTCGACCGGGCGCATACACACCTCCACGGTGACGGTGGCCGTGCTGCCCGAGGTCGAGGAGGTGGAGGTACACATAGACCCCAACGAGGTGCGCGTCGACGTGTATCGCTCCACGGGACCCGGGGGACAGTCGGTCAACACCACCGATTCGGCGGTGCGGCTCACCCACATCCCATCGGGCCTGGTGGTGTCGTGCCAGGACGAGAAGTCTCAGTTGCAGAACAAGGAGCGGGCCTTTCGCATCCTGCGGGCGAGGCTGTACGACATCATGCAGGCCGAGCAGAACGCCAAGCTGGCGGCTGAGCGCCGCAGCCAAGTGGGCACCGGCGACCGCGCGCAGAAGGTCCGCACCTACAACTTCCCGCAAGGCCGGGTGACCGATCACCGGGTGGGCCTGACCTCTCACCGCATGGAGGCCATCCTGCAGGGCGAGTTGGACGAGTTCGCCGAGGCTCTGCAGGCGCAAGACCGGGCGGAGCAACTGGCCGCGGCGACCATCTGACCACCGGCCCTAGGGGGACTCTCGTCCATGGCAGCTCCGGCGGAACAGTGGACCATAGGTAGGCTGCTGGAGACCGCCGGCGGATATCTGCGCGAGAAGGGGTCGAGCTCCCCCAGGCTCGACGCCGAGTTACTGCTGGCCGAGACTCTGGGGCTGGAGCGCATCCGACTCTACACGGAGTACGACAGGCCGCTCTCGGTCGCCGAGGTCGACGCCTACCGGGCTCTGATGGCCAGGCGGGCGGCGCACGAGCCGGTGGCCTACATTCTCGGCCGCGCCCACTTTCCGCCACCTGACCCTGGAGGTCAGTCCCGCGGTGCTGATACCGCGGCCCGAGACCGAGGAACTGGTCGAGGCCGCGCTGCGCCTTCTGCGCAGGCGGCCCCCCCTCGTGGTCGACGCGTGGGCGCGTGGACTCCGCTCGTGGCCGACGTGGGCACAGGCAGTGGGGCCATCGCGCTCAGTCTGGCCCAGGAAGGCGGCGTGAGGGTGCTGGCCACTGACTCCAGCGCGGCAGCCTTGGCCGTGGCCGGGCGCAACGCCGCGGCGCTGGGGCTTGAGGAGTCGGTGACCTTCGCGCAGGCCGATCTGCTGTCGGGAGTGCCGGACCGACAGCCTGCACCTGGTGGTGAGCAACCCTCCCTACGTGACCTCAGGCGATCTGGCGACTCTTGCGCCGGACGTGCGCGACTTCGAGCCGGTCGCGGCCCTTGAAGCGGGCGCCGACGGGCTCGACGTGATCCGACGACTGCTGCCTGAGGCGGCCCGGGCGCTCCGCCCGGGCGGCTCGGTGCTGCTGGAGGTAGGCGACGGTCAGGCGCCCGCCGTGGAAGGCCTGGCGCGCGACGCGGGCTTTGAGGTGGTCAGCGTGTACCGGGACCTCTCGGGCAAAGAAAGGATCGTCGAGGCCACTCTGCCTGGAGCGGTCCGGCTTGTCGACGGGAGATGTTGATGAGGCGCAGTTGGCGGCTCTGGGCAAGGCGCTGCAGGAGGGCGCGATAATCGGGGTGCCCACCGATACCGTGTACGGGTTGGCCGCGCGCTGGGACTCGGCCGCGGGGGTGCGGTCGCTCTTCGCTGCCAAGGGCCGGGCGGAGGAACAGATAGTGGCCGCTGTCTTCTCCTCTGTGGACGAAGCCGAGCAGGCTCTGCCTGACTTGGACTCCTCGGCGGCCAGGGTGATGCGGGCTCTTCTCCCCGGTCCGTACACCTTCGTAGTGAAGACAGAAGTGCCTCGTGCTCCTCTTGTAGGCACAGGCGACTCGTTGGGGGTACGGGTGCCCGACCATCCGGCGCTGTTGAATCTGGTCGCAGGGCTTGGCGCCCCCCTGGCTGTGACCAGTGCGAACCTGAGCGGCAAGGAGGACGCCGCCACGGTCGATGATGTGGACCCCGTTCTGCTCGCTCACTGTTCTGCGGTCTTCGCGCCTCCGGGGGGGCAGTCAGTGGGTCGCGACGCGGTGAGCGGTGTCGCCTCCACCGTGGTCGACCTGCGGCCGCTCTCCGAAGGCGTGCTGCCTCTGGTGCTGAGGGAAGGCGCTGTGTCCGCGGCAAAGGCTCTGGAGCGTATCCGGGATCTGGGGCTGTAGGAGCCGCGCCCGGGGCGCTCGACCTCATCTGATATCCTTGCATCAGGTTCTGGAGGAGGTGCATCATGCGCTACGGTTTCGGTTGCGATCATGGCGGTTTTGTTCTCAAAGAAGTCTTGATCAAGGAGCTCGTGGCGGCCGGTCACGAGGTGGTCGACATGGGCACAGACAGCCCAGAGCGCACCGATTTCGCCATCTACGCCAACAAGGTGGCTCAAGGTGTCAGTGAAGGGAGCCTTGATGCCGGAGTCCTGGTGTGCGGCACTGGGCTGGGCATGGAGCTGGCGGCCAACAAGTTCCCGGAGGTGCGGGCGGTCTCTCTGAGCGACTGCTACTCGGCCCGGATGGCCCGTCGTCACAACGACGCGAACATCCTGTGCATGGGGGGCAGGGTCGTCGGTCCTGGACTGGCGGTCGAGCTGCTTAGGGCCTGGTTGGCTTCAGACTTCGACGGGGGCAAGTACGCCGAGCGCCTGCAGATGATGCGGGGCGGCTACAAGGGTACAGCCAAGTAAAGACCGGGCCGCTGGGCGACCCGCGAGCATTCAGGTAGGAGGCCACCGAAATTGAGCACAGTGTCCCGTAAGACGAGCTATGCCGATCTGCCCCTTGATCAAGTCGATCCTGAAGTAGCGGGTCTGATCAGGCAAGAATTGGGTCGCCAGCGGCGGAACATAGAGCTCATAGCCTCCGAGAACCTCACTGCCGCTGCGGTTCTGCAGGCGGTGGGCAGCGTGCTCACCAACAAGTATGCCGAAGGCTATCCTGGGGCTCGCTACTACGGCGGGTGCGAGATCGTCGACCAAGTGGAGAGCCTGGCCATCGAGCGGGCCAAGTCTCTGTACGGGGCCGAGCACGCTAACGTGCAGCCTCATTCAGGCTCCACGGCCAACCAGGCTGTCTACTTCACCGCCCTGGAACACGGTGACAGCGTCCTCGCCATGAATCTGGCGCACGGTGGTCATCTCACCCACGGGCTCTCGGTGAACTTCTCAGGGCGCAGCTACACCTTTCACCACTACGGCGTGAGTCGGGAGACCGGCCGCATAGACATGCAAGACGTAAGAGCCAAGGCGCACAAGCACAAGCCCAAGCTCATAGTCGCGGGAGCGAGCTCGTATCCGCGCGTGATCGACTTCGCAGGGTTCAGGGCCATCGCCGACGAAGTCGGGGCGGAGCTCATGGTCGACATGGCCCACATCGCCGGGCTGGTGGCAGGCGGCGTGCATCCTTCGCCCTTCCCGCACAGCCACTGGGTGACCACTACCACCCATAAGACTCTGGGCGGCCCGAGGGGTGGCGCCTGCTTCTGTGCGGCGCATGATGCCAAGCGTCTGGACAAGGCCGTGTTCCCCGGGCTGCAGGGTGGACCGCTCGAGCACGTGATCGCCGGCAAGGCCGTGTGCTTCTTGCTGGCGTCTACCGAAGAGTTCAAGCTCAAGCAGAGGTCTACAGTTGAGAATGCCCATGTGCTGGCGGAGACCCTAGTCGAGGGTGGGCTGAAGCTGGTCTCTGGCGGCACCGACAATCACCTGCTGCTGGTCGACTTCACCGGCACCGAGATGACCGGGGCGCACGCCCAGGAGTTGCTGAAGCGGGTCGGCATAACCGCCAACAAGAACGTGGTGCCCTACGACGAACGCAAACCCACCATCACGTCGGGTCTGCGCCTCGGCTCCGCCGCCATGACCACCCGCGGCTTCGGCGAGGATGAGATGCGAGAAGTCGGGCGGATCATTCTCCAGGCCCTCGCGGAAGGCACCACCGAGGCTGGGCTCGACCATCTGGCCGCGCGCAGCCGGGCTCTCACCGATTCCTTTCCCCTATATCCTTCGCTGGGCGACTGATGGCCGCTCCAGAAGACTCCGCGGCTCGGCTTGCCTGGCCTGCTCGACCCAGTTGGGCAGAGTACTTCATGCAGATCGCCGAGGTGGTAGCCACCCGCTCCACCTGTCTGCGAAGGCACGTCGGTGCCGTACTCGTGAAGAACAAGCAGATACTCGCCACCGGCTACAACGGCGTGCCGCGGGGCATAGAGCACTGCGAGACCAGGGGCTGCCTGCGCGACAGGCTGGGCATCCCCTCCGGCGAGCGGCAGGAACTCTGCCGGGGACTTCACGCCGAGCAGAACGCCATCATCCAGGCCGCCTATCACGGGGTAGCTGTGAACGGGGCGGAGATGTTCGTCACTCTTCAGCCTTGCGTGACCTGCGCCAAGACCCTCATAAACGCGGGCATAGTCTCGGTGCATTTCTGCGGCATCTACCCTGACGAGCTATCCATGGAGCTCTTCGCAGAGGCGGGCACGCTACTGGTGCGGATGGATCAAAACAGTAATTGAGCTGAACACCAGACGAATAGTGCATACCATTTTTCCTTGAAGCACAGGAGTGTGCGTTCTATAATGCTCCAGGTTCTAGTATGAGCAGAGACTCCGAGGGGCCCCATGCGTCGAGCGGCATGGGCTTCATGCTGGTCATACTGGTGGTGCTTTTCGCGGCCGCGGGCTATGGGCTCGATCGGTGGCTGAGTACCAAGCCCTGGCTCATGGTGGCCGGAGTGTTCGTGGGGTTCGGTCTGGGTTTCACCTACATGGTGTTGATCCTCAAGGCTGATTCACCGGTTCGCCGCCCCGGCAAGAAGGGCCGACAGCAGGACGATGGGTCGGATGAGGGTTCGTCGTAGCGGACAAGGCGGTTGAACGGGAGGACGTTCTGACAACAGCGCTGATATCTGTGGCGGTCGGGATTGGTCTTGCTGTTGCCTTTGTGGCCGGCGGCTTCGCGCTTCAGGTGCTCATCAGCAAGGGTTCTTCCGCCTTGGCCCCAGCCCTAATGGTCGCCAGCCTGCTGGTGCGTCTCATGGTCTTGGCGGCAGTGGTCATCCCCCTGGCCATGTACACCACTCTCAATCTGATCGCTCTCTTGGTTGCGTTCGCGGTAGTGTTCACAGCGCTGCAGGCTTGGATCATCTCTATCCAGGTGAAGAAGAGCAACGCCGCGGACCAGGGTTCCAAGGAGGCCTAGGTGGCGGCTGAAGAGACAACCAGCGACGTCATCCGCGCTCTCGAAGAGCTGAACGTCCAGACTGTGGTGTCTATCCCCAAGCTGGGGCCGTTCGACTTCTCCATCACCAACGCGGTGATCTACGTGTGGGTCTCGGCGATAATCGTCTTTCTGTTCTTCTTCCTGGTCAGCCGGCGGCTGCGCATGCGCAACAACCCCGGCCTGCTGCAGAGCATCGCCGAGTCTTTGGTGGGTTTCGGCAGGGGGCACCTCTCAGGCCAGATAGGCGAGAAGGGCAAGAAGTATTACTACATAGTTCTCACCATCTTCGTCTTCATCCTCACCACCAACCTGATAGGGCTCATACCCAAGCCCATCCAGATAAAGCCGTACACCCCCACGTCCAACATCAACGTCACTCTTGCCATGGCCCTCGTGGTCTTCTTCATGACTCACTACTTGGGGGTCAAGAATCACGGGCCAGGTGGCTATGTGAAGTCGTGGCTGCTCCCGCCCGGGGTACCCAAAGCGTTGGCCATCCCCCTGAACGGCATCTTCTTCGTCGTTCACATCGTGGGCGAGCTGTTCAGGCCGGTGTCGCTCTCTGTGCGACTTTTTGGCAACACCATCGCCGGACACCTGGTGATCTTGGTGATGCTCGGGCTCATCTTGGAGTTCGCCAAGGCCATCGTGATCATCCCGGCATTCTTGTTCATCATAATCATGACGGGCTTCGAGATATTCGTGGCGTTGCTGCAGGCTTACATCTTCTCTCTGCTCTCGGTGCTGTACATCGAGGGCGCAATATACGCAGGGCACTAGGCCGCTACTGGCCTGACCACAAGTTAAGGAGGTCACATTGGACGCAGAGACTCTAAAGACACTGGCTGCCGGACTGGGCATCGGCCTTTCTACCATAGGCCCCGGTATCGGTATCGGTTTGCTCACGGGGCGGGCTACCGAAGCTATCGCCCGGCAACCCGAGGCGGCCGGTAAGATCCAGACCGCCATGCTTATCGGCGCCGGCATGACCGAGGCCCTCTCCCTGTACGCGTTCGTCATCTCCATCATCATCCTGTTTGTCGCCTAGTGACGCGGGGGTAACGGGATGCTGACCATCCACCGGATTAGAGAACTGGGATGCTTGAACAAGCACTAGCACAAACGACCACGACCCTGGCCGAAGCAGCTGCGGGAGGCGGGATAGATATTTTCGGACTCGATTGGGGGCTCCTCATCTGGTCCGGGTTCACCTTCCTCGCGCTGATGGGCGCACTCTGGAAGTTCGCATACACGCCGCTTATAAACATGGCCAAGGCGCGGCAGGACTCCATAAGCCAGGCCATCGGCGACGCCGAGAAGTTGCGCACCGACGCCGAGGACCTGCTGGCCGACTACAAGCAGCAGTTGGCCGAGGCGCGCGAGGAGGCCGCGGCCATCCTGGAGCGGGCACGCAAGGCCGGCGACAACACCAAGGCGGAGGCTCTGGAGCAGGCTCGCGCTGAGGCTGAGGCCACCCTGGTCAAAGCCCGCGCCCAGATCGAGCGCGACACCAATCAGGCCTTGCAGAAGATCCGCGAAGAGGTCGCCGACCTTACGGTGGCAGCGACGGCCAAGGTGGCCCGCACCAGTCTGTCGGGCGAAGACCAGTTGCGGCTCATTCAAGAGGCCATCAACGAGATAGACCTGAGCAAGGTCAGCGAGAACTAGAGGGACCACTGAGGGGTCAAGAGAGAAGCCTGTGAGCGAAAGCAAGATCGCAAGAGTCTACGCAACGGCGCTGTACCAGGCCGCCCAGGAAGAGGGCAGGGTGGAGCAGGTGCGCCGTGACCTGGGCGAGTTCGTCCAAGCCGTGGAGTCTTCGGCTGAGCTCAGGGGCCTGCTGGCCGCCGAGGAGATCACCGACTTCAAGAAGATAGAGGTCCTCATGGAGCTCACCGAGGGCGGCGATGAGTTGGTCCGCAACCTGCTGCGGCTCATGGTCGACAAGAACCGGGAGGCCGAGACAGCCTCTGTCAACCGGGCGTTCGTCGCCTTGGTCGAGCAGGCGGCGGGTCTGGTGCACGTAGAAGTGGTGTCGGCGGTGCCGATACCCGCCGACCTGCAGAAGGTGCTGAGGACCAAGATCGAGTCGTCGCTCAGTAAGACGGTCGAGCTGACGCTGACCGTCGACAAAGAGATCCTGGGCGGCCTGAGGTTGCGCATCGGCGACCGGGTCGCCGATGCCAGCGTGCGCCACCGGCTGGAGCAACTACGTGCGATGTTGATCACCCCTATGGCTAGCTTGGAGGGTTCAGTTGAAACTGCGTCCTGAGGAGATAACCAGCGTTCTTAAGTCGCGCATCCAGCGCTATGAGGCTGGCGTCGACATCCAGGAGGTGGGCACGGTCGTGCAGGTGGGCGACGGCGTGGCCCGCATCCAGGGGTTGGAGAACGCCGTGGCCTCAGAGATGGTGGAGCTGCCTCACGGTGTCAAAGGTCTGGTGCTCAACCTAGAAGAAGACAGCGTGGGCGTCGTGCTGATGGGCGAAGACACGCTCATCAAAGAGGGCGACCAGGTAACGCGCACGGGCAGGGTCATCGATGTGCCCGTTGGCGAGGCTTTGGTGGGCAGGGTGGTGACGCCCTTGGGCGCTCCCCTAGACGGTAAGGGCCCCATCGAGACCACCGAGCGTCGGCCGGTGGAGTTCAAAGCTCCTGGTGTCATCGAGCGGCAGCCGGTCAAGGAGCCTCTGCAGACCGGTATAAAGGCCATCGACTCCATGATCCCCATCGGGCGTGGCCAGCGTGAGCTCATCATCGGCGACCGCGGCACGGGCAAGACCGCCATCGCGGTGGACGCCATCATCAACCAGAAGGGCCAGGACGTCATCTGCATCTACGTGGCCATAGGCCAGAAGGCCTCCACGGTGGCAGGTCTGGTGGCCAAACTCGAGGAGCATGGCGCGATGGACTACACCATCGTGGTCATGGCCCCAGCCTCCACGTCGGCGCCTATGCGCTACATCGCGCCCTACGCCGGCGCGGCCATGGGCGAGTTCTTCACCTACTCGGGGCGTCACGCTCTCTGCGTCTATGACGACCTTAGCAAGCACGCCGACGCTTATCGGCAGATGTCGCTGCTGCTCAGGCGCCCGCCGGGCCGCGAGGCCTTCCCGGGCGACATCTTCTATCTTCACAGCCGTTTGCTGGAGAGGGCCTGCAAACTGAGCGACAAGCGGGGCGGCGGTTCGCTCACAGCCCTGCCTATCATCGAGACCCAGGCCGGCGACGTCTCGGCCTACATACCCACCAACGTGATCTCTATCACCGACGGCCAGATCTTCTTGGAGAACGACCTGTTCTACTCGGGCATCAGGCCGGCCATCAACGTGGGCATCTCGGTCTCGCGCGTGGGCGGCAACGCCCAGATCAAGGCTATGAAGAAGGTCGCGGGCTCTCTGCGACTTGACCTCTCGCAGTTTCGCGAACTCGAAGCCTTTGCCAAGTTCGGTTCGGAGCTCGACCAAGAGACCCAGAAGGCTATCGCCCGTGGCGAGCGGCTGGTGGCCACGCTCAACCAGCCTCAATATGTGCCCTGGTCGGTGCAGGAGCAGGTGATGATCATCTTCGCGGCCACCAAGGGCTATGCGGACGATGTGCCGGTGACGCAGATCTCCGGCTTCAACGGCGAACTGCGTGACTACCTGGGCCAGCAGTCTCCAGAGATCGGGGCCGAGATAGCCAAGACCAAGGACCTCTCGGCCGAGAACGAAGCCAAGCTCCGTAGCGCCATACAGGCCTTCAAAGAGATGTGGGCCGCCGACAAGGGACTCGTCTAGCCTCTCATGGCTTCGCAGCGAGACATACGCCGTCGCATCGCCTCGGTCCAGAACACGAGGAAGATCACCAAGGCCATGGAGATGGTCGCCGCGGCGCGCCTCCGGCGCGCCCAGTTGCGCATAGAATCCCTGCGTCCCTATGCCCTGAATATGCTGGAATTCATCGGGCAGTTGGCTCGCTACCTGCAGGTCGACCTGACCGCGAGTCCACTGCTCAGGCCGCACCCTGAGATCAAGAAGGTGGCCATCATCGCCCTTACAGCCGATCGCGGCCTGTGTGGGGCGTTCAACTCGAACATCGTCCGGCGGGCGCTTGAGCTGGTGGACACCTATACATCTCAGGGCGTCGACAGCGACCTGGTGGTCATGGGCCGCAAGGGTGCCAGCACCGTACGTTTTCAGAAGTACCGCATTGACAAGGCGTATCTGGACGTTACTGAGCGCACTGCGTTCCTGGAGTCCCAAGCGCTCACCAACGGCGTCAGAAGGCGGTATGAGAACGACGTCATCGACCGGGTGCACTTGGTCTTCAACCGTTTCAAGAGCCCGATGGAGCAGTTCGTCACCGATCAGGTCATCCTGCCCATACAAGAGGAGATCATGGCGCAGTACGCTCTCGAGGACGAGACCCACAGCCTGGACTTCATCTTCGAACCGGCCGCTGAGGAGATACTGGCCGACCTACTTCCTTCGTACGTCGAGATAACCATCTACCGGGCGATACTCGAAGGCATGGCCAGCGAGCACGGCGCCCGCATGACGGCCATGCGCGCGGCTTCGGAGGCCGCGGACGAGATGATCGACGATCTGACCCTGGCAATGAACCGGGTGCGGCAGTCCACTATCACCCAGGAGATCCTGGAAGTGGTGGCGGGCGCTGACGCGCTGTCTGGCTAGAGGGCTCACGGGCCGAAAGAAAGGACGAGAGTAGAGGCGATGAACAAAGGCAAGATCGTAGAGATCATCGGTCCGGTGCTCGATGTGGAGTTCACCGATTCACTGCCGGCCATATATAACGCTCTCGAGATCGACGCAGATACGGGCTCGGGCAAGATCCATCTGGTGGCCGAGGTCCAACAGCACTTGGGCGACAACAAGGTGCGCGCGGTAGCTATGGACTCCACCGACGGACTGGCTCGGGGCATGGAGGTTGTCGATACCGGTGTGGCGATCACGGTTCCCGTCGGCCAGGAGACGCTGGGCCGGCTCTTCAACCTTCTTGGTGAACCCATCGACGAGGGCCAGCCGCTGTCCAAGGACGTGGAAAGGTGGCCTATCCATAGGCCGGCGCCCGTGAGATGCCGCCATTCGCCGGGTTGCAGCGACCCCAATTCAAGTGGACCAATGTTGAGTCGGATCAAGCGCCGTACCGGATGGCCGAAGTCCGCAGCGATGCGCCGGATTTGCCGTTTGCGGCCCTCGCGCAAGATGATGCGCAATCGCGTGCGATCCTTGATCACGAGAGAGGACTTCAATTGGTGCAGGCGCAGTAATGCGATCATCAAGCATGACGCCGCGCCGCCATTGTTCGAGATCGCGGTTTGAAATCCGGCCTTCCAGTTCTACTTCATAGATTTTTTCATGTTCGTAGCGCGGGTGGGACAGGCGGTGGGCAAGGTGGCCGTCGTTGGTCATGAGCATCAGGCCCTCGCTGGGTTTATCCAGACGGCCGACGGGATAGAGGTGCCCCGGCAGTGGGACCAGATCGCGCACGGTTTGGCGATCTTGCCCCAGTTCATCTTCAAGCGAGGAAATGATGCCGCGCGGTTTGTTGAGGATGACGTAGGTCAGCTCATTGGTCTTGAGGTGCAGGGGTTTGCCATCTACTTCGACGACATCGCGTTGCGGGTCAGCTTTGTCACCGAGACGGGCTACACGGCCGTTGAGGCGCACACGTCCGGCGGCAATGATCGCCTCATTGGTGCGGCGGGAGCCAAGGCCGGCCTGGGCCATGAGTTTCTGTAGTCTTTCTTCCATGCTTGCAGCTACTCTTCTTCTTCGGCCAGCGCGGGCAAATGATCAATGGAAACAAGGCCGAAATGGCCCAGAAATTCGGGGGTGGTGCCGTACAGAATCGGCCGTCCGGGCGTGTCCATGCGGCCTTGTTCTTCGATCAAGCCCTTGCTCAACAGCGTTCGCAGAGCGCCATCGGAGTTGACGCCGCGCACTTGATCGATACTCGGCCGTGTGATCGGCTGCAAATAGGCGACGATAGCCAGCACTTCGAGCGCGGCCTGGCTTAAGCGCGATGTCACTTCCAGGCCCAGAAAATGCTCAATGACTTCGCCGGCTTCCGGCGCCGAGGTGAGCTGGACATTCTGGCCGATCCACTGCAGGCGCAGCCCGCGTGTTGCATACGCTTCTTCAAGATCAAGCAGCAGAGAGCGTACACTGTCTGGCGAAATATCAAGGACTGTGCCCAGCCGCGCCGTGGACACCGGGCCACTGGCGACAAACAAGATGCTTTCCAGCAGAGCAGTATGGCTTAATTCGTTCGTGGAAGACATAGGTGAATCTGGACAAATGCTGCTGCGCCGGAAATGCCCCGCCCATTGGCCTTGATAACATTTCAGATCTTGGCGCGGATTGATTATAATCAAGTGCCATTAGATGAATGACACCGCTGAATGATTATAGACCAAGCCAACCACGGAGACGAAGAGATGACCAACCCAACTCATTTTGCTGACGAAAACCAGGAGAAGAACCTGGCTGACCTGTTTGACTTCCTGCGCTTCCCGAGTGTGAGCACCCAGCCGGAACACCGGCAGGATGTGGCGGATGCCGCCGCCTGGTTAGTGGCCCAAATGCAGGATGCCGGACTAGAGAATGCGCAGGCCATTGAAACGAGTGGACACCCGCTAGTGTACGCTGATTGGCTGCACGCGGGGGAATCAGCGCCAACGGTGTTGATTTATGGCCACTATGATGTGCAGCCGGTTGAGCCGCTGGAGCTTTGGGAATCACCGCCGTTTGCGCCGGAGATTCGCGATGGCTTCATCTATGCCCGCGGCGGTTCAGATGACAAAGGTCAGGCGCTAATCCATGTGAAGGCGGTTGAGGCCCTGCTGAAGACAGAAGGGAAGCTGCCGGTCAATGTGAAATTCCTGGTGGAAGGGGAAGAAGAGAGCGGTGGGGCGAGCCTGACTGCGTTCATCCCGGAGAACAAGGAGATGCTTGCGGCGGATGTGGCGCTGGTCTCTGACACGGCAATGCTTGCGCCTGATCAGCCGGCGATTGTTTACGGCTTGCGCGGCATGGTGTATACGATGCTGGATATCAGTGGTCCCGCACTTGATTTGCATTCCGGCGAGTTCGGTGGGGCGATTGATAACCCGCTGAACGTGCTGGGGCATGTGATTGCCAACTTGAAGGATCAGGACGGCCGTATTTTGATCCCCGGTTTCTATGATGATGTACGTTCACTGGACGCTGAAGAACGCGAGATTCTGGCCCGCAATCCGATGACCGAAGAGCAGCTGCTTGCCGAGACCGGCGCGCCACAAAGCTGGGGCGAGGCTGACTTCACAATTACCGAACGTCTGGGCGCCCGCCCGACGCTGGATGTGCATGGCATCATTGGCGGCTACACGGGGCCCGGAGCGAAGACTGTGCTGCCGACCCATGTGCATGCCAAGATATCCATGCGCCTGGTTCCGGATCAGGACCCGAGAAAATCGCCGAACTGTACCGGGCGTATGTGCAGGACCTGCTGCCGCCAACGGTTAACGCGGAGATCTCCATCCGCGGCGGCGCGCCGGCCAGCATCAGCGACCTGAATCATCCGGCAATGGAAGCAGCCAGGGTCGCTTGCATGGAGGTATTTGGTAACGAACCAATCTTTAAGCGTTCCGGTGGTTCTATACCCGTCGTGGGCCAGTTCCAGCACTTCCTGGGCCTGGAGACGATTCTTCTGGGCTTTGGCTTGCCGGGCGATCATATTCATTCGCCGAACGAGCGCTTCTACGTCCAAAATTACTTTAATGGTATTTTGACCAGCATCCAGTTCCTGGAGGCATACGGCCGTTTAGGAGCAGCTGAGGAGGCATAACTTCGTCTTCGTGATTCCAGGACGGATCAACAGGAGCCATCCCAACCAGCGGGATGGCTCCTGTTGTGTTATCCGAAACCAGCGAAGAGTTCTAATGGCCGCTGATGACTTCGTGCTGACCCACCGCATAGCCAAAGGGCATGGCCGCTGTATTGTAGGCGATGCCGACACGGCCGTGATTGTCTATGGCGATGAGGCCGCCGGTCCCGCCGGTGCGCTGGGCCAGCAAGGCGATCGTGGCCTGGCACGCATCCTGGGCCGGAAGGCCTGCGGAGACGAAATCGCAGACCTGTTTGCTGACGACCAATTTCATCAACTGTTCGCCGCGCCCTGTCGCGCTGACGGCCGCGGAGCGATTGTCAGCATATCCCCCTGACCCGACAAGCGGGCTGTCACCGATGCGACCGGGATGCTTATCTTTCGTGCCGCCAGTGGAAGTTGCGGAGGCGAGGTTGCCAGACTGGTCCAGTGCCACTGCGCCCACCGTATCACTGGTGATGCCGGAGGCATTTAGCGCATTCAGTTCCTGCGCTGGCAGAAGGTCTTCGACGGCACAGCGCGGGAGACCCGCGGCGTCTGCATATTGCTCTGCGCCCTCTCCGGCAAGAAAGTTGAACAGCTCCTCTTGCAAATTGAGCCGGGCCAGGCTGATGGGGTGGGGCAGCAGCTGCACGGCCGCAACGGCGCCAATGGCAAGATCGGAGCCGTCCATGATCAAGGCGTCCATCTCGACCTGACCGGCGCTGTTCGGATAACTGCCACGGCCGGCATCGAGAACAGGACAGTCTTCGAGCAGACGCACGGCCGTTTCCACGGCGTCCAGGGCGCTGCCTCCGGCCAGCAATACCGCCTGGCCGGCAGCGGCGGCGGCCAGGCAGGCGGCCTCGCCTTCCGCCAGTCGATCAGATGCAGACTGCCAGGCCCCGGCACCGCCATGAACAAGAATAACGGGTTCTATCATTGGTTCAAGCTACCTCATTGCCTTCGTTTTCAGCTACAGAACGGCTCAATTATCCACCGCATTCAGATAATTGTCCCAACCGGAGAACGTTCCGCCCTTGGCCACCACGACAACGGTGAAGCGCATGTCCAGCGGATACCACTTCTTGGGGTCCTCGCCATTCCAGTTCCAGCCGTTGAAGTTGCTCACCGGAAGACCGGCGTTATTCTTAATCGCCGCGCCGTTGCGATAGCGCGGACGGTCCCATTCCAGCGGTTTGTTGTTCAGCTTCCACATGTCCTGCACGTTCACCGACCAGGTTTCGACCGTGCCGGACGTGCCGCGCACGCTCTGCTGCGGGCCGCAGGTTTCCAGGGCGAAGTTGTTGCCGTTCTTCTCCTGCCAGAAGCAGAGCTGGATCTTCATGTTCTGGGCTACGGGCTGGCTGCGAATCTGGACACGGAAGTAGAGCGTGCCTTCAGCGTAGTTGACCGGCGAGATCCAGTTGCCATTCGCGATGGGCGGCGTGTCGTGGGGGAAGCCGCGGTTGGCCTCAGTCACGGGCTGGTTCCAGTCGAAGACCAGCAGCTCCTTGTTGCCGCCGCCGCCGGGAACCGGCGTGTTGGTGGCCGTCGGCGCGGGGCCATTAGGGGTGGCCGTGGGGACGGGTGTCGCTGACGGCGGCGGGGTGGCCGTGGGTGAGACGGGGGTCATGCCGTGGATGCCGCCGGCGAAGTTCTGGGCGATCTCAGCGGGGGAGAGCGCACGGCCGTAGAAAGCCACCAGATGGAGGTCGCCGAGCCAGGGGCGGCTGTCGTCAGCCTCGTTGGCCAGCAGCAGAGGCAGGGAGCTGTCCCAGTTGCTCAGGGATGCGCCGGGGGTGTCGGAAGCCATCTCGACGCCGTCGACAAAGAGGCGGCGCTGGCCGCTGCTGCCGAAGGTGACCGCGATATGCTGCAGGCGGACCTGCGCCGTGCCGGTGGCGGTGGCGACGGAGGGCTGGCCGTTGTCATCGGTGGCCGTGGTGCGCAGGCGGAAGTCATAGACGGAGGAAGGCTGGGTGCCCCAACGCCCCTGGCCGAGGGTGAAGTTGCGGTTGGTGGGCGTGTCGGAGAGGCTGACGATGCGCGCGGGGCCGTCCTGGGTGATATTACGCGGCACGATCCAGGCTTCGACCGTCACCGCGCCGCTGCTGTTGACGGCGTTGAAGATCTTGGATGCAGGGCTGCCGGAAGTGATGCGGCTGGGCGCGTTGACGGCCAGGCCGCCGCCGGAGAGCCAGGCGGTGCTGCTGCCGGAGGCGATGGTCAGGTTGAGCGGCGCGCCGCTGCCGGAAACGTCATAGACCGTGCTGCTGCCCGCGCCTTGTTCGAAGGTGTAGAGAGCCACCAGTCCGGTGGTGACGCGGCCGCTGCCGGGCGTGGGCGAGGGCACGGCCGTGCTGGTAACTGTCGGCGGCACGGCCGTGTTGGTAGCCGTCAATGTGGCCGTCTGGGTGGCTGTTGGCGGCACAGGGGTGTTGGTTGCGCCGGGCGGCGGCGTATTTGTAGCGGTGGGCACGGCCGTGTTCGTGGCCGTGGATACAGGCGTGTTGGTCGCTGTTGAGACAGACGTGCCGGTAGCCGTGGGCGGGACCGGCGTGTTGGTTGACGTAGAAGCCGGTGTGCTGGTGGTCGTCGGCGCGGCGCCGTTCACCTCCTCCAGCTGCACGTTGTCGATCCAGTAGACGTCGCCGTTGGCCGCCTTGCCGACGAACCAGAAGCGCAGGCGCGAGTCGGTGGTGGTGCCGGAGAAGCCGCTGGTGGTGAATTCGGTGCTGAACTGCTGCCAGGAAGCGGAGAGGTTGAAGGTTTCGCCGCTGATGCCGTAGCTGGTGTAAGGGCTGCTGTGGCGCTGCAAGTAAAGGCGCAGGTCGTTGCCGGTGTTGGAGTAGGCGGCGAAGGAAAGGCGATACTGCGTGTTTGCCTTCAGCAGGAAGCCCGTCTGGTAGAGCTGCATGTTGCTGCCGGTCCTTTCAAAGTAGAGGCGCGCGGCATTGGCACACTGAAAGGCAGGTCCGGCGAGGGAGACATCGCCACGGCCGTTGGTGTAGAAAGTCCAGGGATTGAGGCCGTCCTCAAAGCCGGGGTTGGCCAGGACGTTGTTCGGGTTGAGCGTGCAGTCGCTGCCGTCGGGAGTGGGTGAGGGCACGGCCGTGTTCGTGGCCG